>JABBOV010000024.1 GCA_012927625.1 Glaciimonas sp.
CGGTCAGCTGTTCCATCGAACTGGCGGTTTCTTCCAGTGAGCTGGCCTGGGATTCGGTGCGCGACGACAGGTCGGCATTGCCGGAGGCAATTTCGCGCGAGGCCACAGCGATGGTGTCGGTACCAAGACGGACATTGCCGACCACTCTAGCCAGTCCCTGGCTGATGCCGTTCATGGCTTCTGCGAGCTGGCCGAGTTCGTCGCGCCCATTGCTTTTGATCGAAGTCGTCAGGTCGCCCGCCGCAATTTGCTGTGCGGCCCGGATTGCAGCACTAAGCGGCCGGCTGACCATCTGGCGTATCACCAGAAACAAAAGGCCGGCCATGATCAGGTTGAGGATGGTGCCGATGATGGCGTAATTGTTGCGCAGCGATGTCGCCGCGTCGGTAATTTCATCCGTATAAACGCCGCCGACGATAATCCAGTCCCAGCCTTTGATGTGGTCGTATATCGCCACCTTTTCTCGGACTGACGTTTCGCCCTTGTTTTGCCACTGATAAGTGATAGTGCCCTGCTTTTTGGTCAATATTTCCTTGATGAAATTTTTCCCGTCGGCGTCTTTCACCTCCAGCATGTTTTTTCCCTCCAGTGTGGGATGGATAGTTATTTTGCCGTAGTCCTGGCCTTCTTTCGCGTCGACGGCATAGAAGTAGCCGGTCTGGCCTATCTTGATGCTTTTGATCTTGTTTTTCAGTGCATTCAGTACATCAGTAATGTCCACGCCGACATACAGAATGCCGACGACTTTGCCGCTGGCATCCTTGATCGGATCGTACTGAGTCATGAATTGGCGGCCGAACAGCGTCGCTGGGCCGCTGTACGATTCGCCTGCAATCAAGCGTCTATAGCCGGGATGGTTGCGGTCGAGCAGCGTGCCTACTGCGCGCTGCCCATCTTCCTTTTTGATTGTGGTTGAAACCCGTATGAAATTTTCTGCCGACTTGACAAAAATCGTCGCAGTTGCTCCAGTCTGGCTGAGGAATTTGTCCACTACCGAAAAATCAAGATTAAGCGGGGTGTCGCCATTCTTCAGTGTTGGCGTTGGGGTGCCGCCGACATCGACCATAGTGGCAGTATCGACCGCAAACTCACCAGAGAAATAGTTTTTCAATAATAGTGCGGAGCGGTTGGTCTCGTTGTGGGCAGTATTGCCGACCACTTCGATCATGTCGACCACCATCTTGCTTTGCGTCTTGACCGCAGCTAACGTTTGGGCTTGCATTAACTGTGTGTTCGAGTATCCGATCGCAATCGTAAAACAGGTGTACAGGCCGCCGACCAATAAAAATATTGCGAGTGCAAGTTTGGTACCGATGCCCCAGTTGCGAATGTTGTTGATTATTGTATGCATGATTTTATCCGCAAATATATTGAAATGAACTCCATACATGCCAACGGCAAAATTACTCCAAACTTTAGTTGGAGGAAGCTAGTTTTCTTTCTTTTCATCTTGCTATACTCGTATTTGTATATTTTAATAACAGATATAATGTTGTTAATATATGGCCATTTTGATAAATACTCCCATGATATTGGCAGATTGTAAGAGTCCACGATCGAATCTAAAACAGGAATGCGCCAGGCCTGAAACCGAAGTGGCATCTCTGCTAAAATCGGTAACTAAACTCCACAAGTCTGAAGGCACGTATGCTGTATCCAGAACTGTTTAAATCGCTCGAGCAAGTGCGCTGGAATATGGAGACGGATATTCCATGGGACAGCTTCGACGCTAGCCTGCTCACCGACGAACAGGCGCAAACCATCAAAATGAACGCGATTACCGAATGGTCGGCGTTGCCGGCCACTGAGATGTTCCTGCGTGATAATCGCGACGACAGCGATTTTTGCGCTTTCATGTCGATTTGGTTCTTCGAAGAGCAAAAGCATTCGTTGGCCATGATGGAATATCTGCGCCGTTTTCGGCCCGCATTGGTGCCGACTGAAGACGAGTTGGACAAGGTGCGCTTCGAGTTTGATCCAGCGCCGGCGCTAGAAACCCTGACGATGCATTTTTGCGGCGAAATCCGTCTCAATCACTGGTATCGCTGCGCCGCTGAGTGGCATAACGAGCCGGTCATCAAGCATATTTACAAGTTGATTAGCCAGGACGAAGCACGCCACGGCGGTGCCTATTTGCGCTACATGAAGAAGGCATTGCTAGCCAACGGCGATAAAGCGCGCGGCGCTTTCGCCCGGATCGGTGTGCTGATGGCGTCGGCCCGCCGTACCGAGAAGCCATTGCATCCGACCAATCTGCACGTCAACCATGCGCTGTATCCGAACGATACCGTGCAGTCGCGAGTACCTGACCCGGGCTGGCTGGAACACTGGTTGGACGACCAGATCCAGTTCGATGGCGCCTGGGAAAAAAAGGTGGTCGAGCGCATCCTGCACAATCTGTCGCTGCTGCTGGAGCGCAGCTTCGATTCGGTGCAGGATTTGAATCATTACCGTAAAGAAATCGCAGCACGGTTGGCCGCCACCGCAGAAGTGGTTTAAGTGCATTGCCCGAGTGTCGCGCAATGTTAAATTTGCCAGGGTATCTTTAGTACAACCCTATATACATGCGGAAATAGGCATGTTCTATGCCATACTCCAGGTAATTTTTAATTAACTAAAATTCTGTCGCAAATCTGATGCCTGCTCTGCCGCCATTCTTTGAAACCAAGCTCTGCCCGCGCACCGAACTTCAGTCCCGTGTGGCAGCATTGCCGCAGCCGGTGGTCTTGACTAACGGCGTGTTCGATCTTCTGCATCGCGGCCATGTGACGTATCTGGCGCAGGCGCGGGCGTTGGGAGCGTCGTTGGTGGTGGCGGTGAATACCGATGCCTCGGTCAAGCGTCTGGGTAAGGGCGACGAGCGCCCGCTGAATTCCTGCGCCGACCGGATGGCAGTGCTGGCGGCGCTGGAGTCGGTCAGTCTGGTGGTGCCGTTTGATGAGGACACTGCGCTGGAAGTGGTGCAGCAGGCGCGTCCCGCGATTTACGCCAAGGGTGGCGATTACGATATGACCGCAATACCAGAAGGGCAGGCCGTGCTGGCGTATGGCGGGCAGGCGGTGGCAATCGACTTTGCACACGACCGATCAACCACCCAGTTGCTGCACAAAGTTCGCTCGGGAAATTGAGAGGTAATGCGGGATCGCCTCGGATTTTTTAAAATGTATGAGAGATGTATGAAAGGTACAGTATGAAGCGTCGCATGGTATTGCAATCAATATTGGCAAGTGTGCTTGGCGTGCACTTGCAGGCACAAGCCGCATCGCCGACCATTGAAGTATATAAAACCCCGACTTGCGGCTGTTGTCACCTGTGGGTCGCACATTTGCGCAGCAACGGGTTTACCGTAAATGCGCATGACGTGGACGACACTACCGGTTACCGGAAAAAATTTGGCGTGCCCGAAGCGCTGGCCTCTTGCCACACTGGCACGGTTGGCGGCTATGCGCTGGAAGGTCATGTTCCAGCCCGCGAAATCAAGCGCTTGCTGGCTGAACGTCCGAAGGTGAAAGGCTTGGCGGTACCTGCCATGGTGCAGGGTTCGCCCGGCATGGAAGGACCGCGCAGCGATCCATACGATGTGCTGGCGTTCAGCGCCGACGGCCGATACGCGGTGTACCAGCATTACAATGGCACATCAAAATAGGGAAGAACGATGAACGTAACGATCAAAACTACATTGATCCTGGCGCTGACTTGCGCGTTGGCGCCGCTGGCTTTGGCGGCAGAGCCGGAACCGGTTGCCGACACTGCCAAAACCGGCGCTATCGTACCTGCAGCGCCGGTGTTGTCGGAAGGCGTGGTCAAAAAAGTGGATAAAGATACCGGCAAGATCACGATCCAGCATGGCCCGATCAAGAATTTGGGCATGGGGCCGATGACGATGATGTTCCGTGTCAAGGACCCAGCCATGCTGGAGCAGGTGCAGGCGGGTCAGAAAATCCGTTTTCACGTCAACATCGTCAAGGGCGCTTATACGATATTGCGGATGGAACCGGTTCAATAATTTGCGCTTTTCTGAGTATCACAAGACCGTACAATACGGTCTTTTTATATTTTATATACTAAATAGTGTATTTTTATAGACGCACTCAAATATTGCGGTAAATGCACTATGTTCGCATATACTCCATTTAATTTCTTTTTTCAGTATCTCAATTTCCGCCTGTAAAGCCATTCTGCCGCCACGCTTCATAGATCACTATTGCAACCGTGTTGGATAAATTCAGGCTGCGATTATTCGGGCGCATCGGTAGGCGGATGCGTTGCGGCAGCGGGAAAGAGGCGCGCAGTTGCGGGGCCAGTCCTTTGGTTTCCGAACCGAACACGAAAAAATCACCGGGCTTGAAAGAAACCGCGCCGAACGGGGTTGAGCCATGCGTGGTGAGGGCAAACATGCGGGCTGGGTCGGGTCTTGCGGCGCTAAGGAAGGCGGCCCAGTCGCGGTGTACTTGCATCGTTGCATAATCGTGATAATCGAGTCCTGCGCGGCGCATTTTTGCATCGTCGAGCGCAAACCCGAGCGGCTCGATCAGGTGCAATTGGGCGCCGCTGTTGGCGCACAGGCGAATGATGTTGCCGGTGTTGGGCGGGATTTCTGGTTCAACCAGTACAACATGGAACAAGATGTTCTCCTATAATTGAAAGAGATTTTAATGCGCTGGAGTGCGCGCAAAGACCAGGTTGGTGACGCGTGTCGCACCAAAACGTTTTAGGGTTGCGGCTAGTTCGTTCAGCGTTTCCCCAGTAGTAATTACATCATCGACGATGCCGATGTGCTGGCCTCGGATGCGATCGATTGCGTCAGCCGGCACACTGAACGCATGTTGGATATTTTTGGCGCGCTGTTGCAGGCGTAGCGTGGCTTGTGCTTGGGTATCGCGCAGACGATATGCGGCAGCAGGAAGTAATTCGATTCCCAATGCGCGCGATAGCTGCTTGGCGATTTCCAGCGATTGATTGAAGCCGCGTTCGGCCAATCTTTGCCGACTTAACGGAACCGCTGTCAATAGCGTGGGAAGCGCACAGTCGCATTGTTCCAGCATTACGTCGCGCAGCATTGCCGAAAAAAGCGGCGCTAACGCCAGTCGGCTGCCGAATTTTAACGCCAGCACCAGTTGATCCAGCGGTGCCGCGTAATCCACTGCAACCACCGTGGCATCGAATGCCGGGCGGTTTTTCAGACAGGCGCCGCAGACCGGCGACGATGCTTCGTTGTTGTTCAGTAGCGAAGCGCATTGTCGGCAGCGTTGCCGCCGCCGACGGCCATACTGTAGCAAACAATCATTGCAGATCGCGTCTGACGCCGCACAGCCGCACAGTGCGCAAGAGGACGGCAGCAGCGCCAACATGCGGCTGCGCAACAAATGAGACCAATGGTGGATTCGGGTTTTCATGCGGTGGTGCTGTTCTCAAGCGTGTAAACTGAAGCTCGATTATCTCATTGCTGAAGCGATATTACCGTGACGACACCACCTTCCTCTTCCGAGTCCCGTTTGAGCGCACCGATAGACTTGGCTCGTGTGCGGCATTTGTTTTCTTCTGCGTCGCGGGTTGCCGATGCCGAATTCTTGCGCCGCGAAGTGTCATCCAGAATGTTCGAGCGTCTGGAGTTAGTAAAAATCGAACCGCAACGGCTGCTGGACGCCGGCTGCGGTGCGGGCGGCGATTTGGCGTTACTGAAAAAACAGTATGCCAAAGCGCAGATACTGGGCGCGGATGCCTCAGATGCGATGCTGCTGGAAGCCGGGAGCCGGCTGGGTGCAGCGCGCTCCTCGGTGCATCGCCTGTTGGCAAAATACTTTCCCGGCAAGGGCCGCTCCGGTGTCGGGCTGGATGCGTTCCTGTTGTGCGCCGACTTCGCCCAGTTGCCGCTGGCGCGCGATGCGGTCGATCTGGTCTGGTCGAATCTGGCCCTGCATTGGCACCCGCAACCGGACCGCGTATTTCGCGAATGGCGTCGATTGCTGCGACAGGACGGGTTACTGATGTTTTCCTGTTTCGGTCCCGACACCTGCAAGGAATTGCGCAGCGCATTTGCCACTATCGATGCCGCACCGCACGTACTGCCGTTCGTCGACATGCATGATTTGGGCGACATGTTGGTGGACGCCGGATTTTCGACTCCAGTGATGGACATGGAGCACATCACGGTCACCTACGCCAGTGTGGGAAAATTGATGGCCGACGTGCGCGCACTTGGCGGCAACCCGCTATCAACCCGTCGGCGCGGCCTGCTGGGAAAAGGCGATTGGTGCAGAATCGTCGATCATCTGGAGCAATTGCGCCAGGTCGATGGCAAAATCCCCTTGACATTCGAGATCATTTACGGTCACGCATTCAGACCAGCGCCCAAAGTAACTAGTAGCGGTGAATCCATTATCAGGATAGAGCCCAACCCCAATCGCAAATAAGGCAGCAATTTTGTGTCGCCGTCAGCGCTGGCGATCAAGACTAGGCTGCCAATTTTTGGCCAACATGTTCTGCGCACATTCAGGGCGTATTAGCACTTGATAATACTTCGCATTACAACTTATACTTCTATTGATATAAAAAACGGCAATAAGGTGGTTTTTTGATCGAAAGCAAAAGGCGCACGTTTGCGCGAGAGCAAAGACAAGAGTGCACTGGCAGGTAATCACAAGAATTGAATTTTAATGTAGGGTTGTTGGGGACAAAATGAAAAATGCGAAACGACTTCAATCGTTGATTGTCGGTACTGCGCTTCTGGCAACAGGAATGCCGTCGTGGGCCGTAGTAGACAGCCCGGGCGGCCCGGCCGTGCTTGGACTGAATTTGCAGACACCCGTGACGCAGATCGCGCGCGAGATTTATTCGCTGCACACTTTAATGTTATATATTTGTCTGGTAATTTTTATCGCCGTATTTGCAGTGATGTTCTACTCGATTATCAAGCATCGCAAATCCAAGGGTCATAAAGCAGCCAGTTTCCACGAAAGTACAGCAGTCGAAATCGCATGGACAGTGGTTCCTTTTCTGATCGTGATCGGCATGGCATTACCGGCGACCAAGACAGTGGTGGCGATGAAAGATACTTCCAATGCGGATCTCACCATCAAGGCCACGGGCATGCAATGGAAGTGGGGCTACGATTACATCAAGGGTGAAGGTCAAGGGGTTTCTTTTCTTTCCAGTTTGTCCACACCACGCGAGCAAGTGGTCGATCCGACCAAAATCAAAAGCGACAATTACCTTCTTGAAGTCGATAACGAAGTCGTGGTTCCAGTCAACAAGAAGGTGCGCATTATCCTGACCGCCAACGATGTGATTCATTCTTGGGCGATTCCTTCATTCGGCGTAAAGCAAGATGCTATTCCCGGTTTCGTGCGCGACACCTGGTTCAAGGTGGAAAAAACGGGTACCTACCGCGGTCAGTGTTCTGAATTGTGCGGCAAGGAACATGCGTTCATGCCGATCGTCGTCAAGGTCGTAACAGATGCTGAATATACCCAATGGGTTAATGCCAAAAAGAAAGAACTGGCGGCCAAGGCGGATGATCCGAACAAGACTTGGACCGTGGATGAACTCAAACAGCGCGGCGCGCAAGTATATGCAACAAACTGCATTGCCTGTCATCAGGCAACGGGCAAAGGTGTTCCGGGAGCATTTCCTGCGCTAGATGGGTCTGTAGTTGTGGCGGGACCTAAAATTGATCAAATCAAGCTGGTGTTGAGTGGCAAAAATGCAATGCCCTCCTGGAAGATGCTTTCTGATACTGACATAGCAGCAGCAATCACTTACACCCGCAATAATTGGTCCAATAAGGCCCAGGAAAACATCGTTCAACCAGCCGAAGTCCTTGCTGCGCGCAAATAACATGAATCGTTAGGATATTGAGATGAGTACAACTGCAGTAGATCACGCACCGGACCATTCTCACGACCACGAGCACGACCATCCGCATGGCTGGCGTCGTTGGTTATATGCCACCAATCATAAGGATATCGGTACTTTGTACCTGTGTTTTGCGCTCACCATGCTGATGGTAGGCGGGGTACTGGCGATGGGGATTCGGGCAGAACTGTTTCAGCCAGGCTTGCAATTGATGCAGCCGGAATTCTTTAACCAATTGACCACAATGCACGGTCTGATCATGATTTTCGGCGCCATCATGCCGGCCTTCGTGGGTTTCGCCAACTGGATGATTCCGCTACAAATCGGTGCCGCCGACATGGCTTTTGCGCGCATGAACAACTTCTCGTTTTGGTTGATGCCGCCGGCGGCCCTTCTGCTGGTAACTTCCTTTCTAGTGCCGGGTGGCGCCAGTGCAGCCGGCTGGACCATGTATGCGCCGTTGTCCACGCAAATGGGACCTGGCATGGACATGGCAATTTTTGCTGTCCATTTGATGGGTGCTTCATCCATCATGGGATCGATCAATATCATTACCACCGTACTTAACATGCGCGCACCCGGCATGACGCTGATGAAAATGCCGATGTTTTGCTGGACTTGGTTGATCACTGCCTACCTTCTGATTGCGGTGATGCCAGTGCTAGCTGGTGCGATCACAATGACACTGACTGATCGTCACTTCGGGACTTCATTTTTCAATGCGGCCGGCGGTGGCGATCCGGTAATGTTTCAGCATATTTTCTGGTTCTTTGGCCATCCTGAGGTCTACATCATGATTTTGCCGGCGTTTGGGATTATTTCGCATATCATCCCTGCTTTCGCTCGCAAACCGCTGTTCGGCTATGCGTCGATGGTCTACGCGACTGCGGCGATTGCGATCCTGTCGTTCACTGTCTGGGCGCACCACATGTTCGCCACCGGCATGCCGGTCACTGGCCAGCTGTTCTTCATGTATGCAACCATGTTGGTCGCTATACCGACCGCGGTTAAAGTTTTCAATTGGGTAGCCACTATGTGGCGCGGTTCGATGAGCTTCGAGACCCCGATGCTATTTGCAGTCGGATTCATCTTCGTGTTTACTATGGGTGGGTTCACCGGTCTGATTTTAGCGGTTGCTCCAATCGACATCCAGTTGCAGGATACCTATTATGTAGTGGCGCATTTTCACTATGTGCTGGTGGCCGGTTCGCTGTTTGCCATGTTCGCCGGCTTCTACTACTGGAGTCCAAAATGGACCGGTTTCATGTACAACGAATTGCGTGGAAAAATCCATTTCTGGGGTTCGTTGATTCTGTTCAATGTCACCTTTTTTCCGATGCACTTTCTAGGCCTGGCTGGAATGCCGCGTCGTTACGCAGATTATCCGGCGCAATTCACCGACTTTAATATGGTCGCATCAATTGGCGGCCTCGGTTTTGGGTTGATGCAGGTGTACTTTCTGCTAGCAATAGTAATTCCAACTGTCAGGGGCGGTAAAAAAGCAGCAGACAAGCCTTGGGATGGTGCTGAAGGTCTGGAGTGGACAGTGCCTAGCCCGGCACCGTTCCATACTTTTGAAGTTCCACCAATCGTTAAATAAAGAGGTGGCGGGCTGAACAGGCCCGCCAGACGAAGCAAATGCCAGAGTCAAAAAAACCCAATAATCTCAAAATGGCATTGATACTTGCCTCCATTGCTTTGATTTTTTTTCTAGGCGTAATCATCAAACAAGCCTGGTTTCGCTGAAAATGGATAAGCGCACAAACGGTGATTCTGAAGTGGCACCTGAGAAAGCATTGAATAAGCAAATGCTGGGTAAATTGCTGGTAGTTGCTGGGTTGATGTTTGGTTTTGGTTTTGCACTTATCCCGGTTTATAAAAAAATTTGTGACATAACCGGTAGTAACATACTGTCCGTCCAAGAGGATAGTCAGCAGGTGGTAAGTAATACGCAAGTAGACAAAACCAGAACCATTACGGTCGAGTTCGATGCCAACGCGCAAGGCCCCTGGCGTTTTCGGCCGACCGTAAACAGTTTGCAGGTGCACCCAGGTGAAATGACGCAAGTCATTTATGAAGTGGTCAATACCCAGGCCCGCAGCATTAATGCACAGGCGATTCCAAGCTATGCGCCGCAACAGGCCCAGGCGTATTTCAAGAAGGTGGAGTGTTTCTGCTTTCAGCAACAAACGCTGAAGCCCAATGAAGCAAAACAAATGCCGGTAGTATTTTATATTGATCCAGCGCTGCCCAAAAACGTGAAGACAATTACCTTGTCATACACTTTTTTCGAAGTTGCCGGTCAGCTACAAAAAGCGATCTAAAAGGGTGTTGATGAAGGATTTAAAACAGGAGAAACAGCGCAAGTCATCGTTTCTAGCGACCATGAAGGCGGTCTTATGGTCGTTTTTGGGAGTACGGAAAAAGAGCGGTTACGAACAAGATGCACAACTCAATCCTGTGCACGTGGTTATCGCCGCTGTCATCGGATTCCTGATTTTTATTACGATGCTGGTGATTATCGTTAAGATAGTTGTCGCAAAATAGCACACAAATATTTGTATCGGGAGATTTAAATGAGTTCTCAGCACGCTAAAGCGCAGTCAGGCGCACCATACTATTTTATCCCAGGCCCTTCAAAATGGCCTGCGCTTGCAAGCGTATCGTTATTAATCACGATGTTCGGCGCAGCAGCTTGGGTGAACGATCTGGCTTGGGGTTCGTACGCCAATATCGCAGGCATTCTGATGCTGATCGCCGTTCTGTACCGATGGTTTGGCGACACCATTGCCGAGTCTGAAGGTGGCTTGTACAGCCAGCGCATTGATACTTCGTTCCGTTGGAGCATGAGTTGGTTCATCTTTTCGGAAGTAATGTTTTTTGCGGCATTTTTCGGTGCTCTTTTTTATGCGCGCAGCATCACCATGCCTTGGCTCGGAGACTTGGATCACAAGCTTTTATGGCCGGACTTTAGCGCCCACTGGGGTAATGCCGGCCCTGCCGGGACGGTTGAGCCGTTCCAGACCATGGGGCCGTTCCCGATTCCAACCATCAACACTGCTTTGTTATTGACTTCCGGCGTGACATTGACGATTGCGCACCATGCGATGCGTGCAGGCGAGCGTGCCAAGACTGCAATGTGGCTGTTTGCGACAATATTGCTCGGGGCTACATTCATGGGCTTCCAGGCCTATGAATACATGCATGCATATAGCGAACTGAACCTGAAGCTGACTTCAGGCATTTACGGCTCGACGTTCTTTTTGCTTACGGGCTTTCACGGCTTTCACGTCACGGTAGGCGCGATCATGCTGTCGGTTATTCTGTATCGCGTTCTGAAAGGGCACTTTACGCCGCAACAGCATTTTGCATTTGAAGGTGCTGCCTGGTATTGGCACTTTGTAGATGTGGTCTGGCTTGGCCTGTATGTAGTGGTCTACTGGTTATAAAACCTTTTGGCGCTATACGAACTAACAAAAAAGCCGCACTTCGGTGCGGTTTTTTACGAGAAAAGAATGGCAGTTGCAGTTACTGCTATGGTAATTTTCTAGCGAAGCCCGGTCGGTTGTATCAGCCCGAAGTAATGCGCCGCCAGCAGTAATGCGAATAACGCGATTGAAAATCCGACCCGTAGTGCCAGTGCCGTGACGGTACGGTTGCTTTTACCTTTGTCTTTCATCAGAAATACCAGCGCAGATGCGAGGCTAGCAATAATCAGGATGAATCCGACTGCGATGATTATTTTCATGATTGGGTGTCATGTGCGAAAGTGTTTCGATTACGGTACGCGCATTGTCAGCAACGCGGCGCACCGGGAGGTGACATTGTAATGCCTAGTGTATTTCGCTTCAGGCTGATTCCATTTATTGCCACCTTATTGGTTATGGCGATCGGGATTACAGCTGGGCAATGGCAAACCCGGCGTGCTGCAGAAAAGACCGCGATTGCACTAAAGTTGGCACAGCGTGCGACAGCGCCGCGTCTAGCCATCGACGCGCGGCCGCTTGAAATAGCTGATCTGGAATACCGCAAGATGAGTATCAAGGGAGAATTCGTCCCCAACTGGCCCATCTATTTGGACAACCGTCCTTACCAGGGCGTCGCCGGGTTATATGTCTTGATGCCGTTCAGGATTGATGGGTCCAGGATGCACGTATTAGTTGCACGAGGCTGGGTGCCGCGTAATCCGCTTGACCGGAAAAAATTGCCGGTAATACCGACGCCCTTAGGCATGATTACTGTGCAAGGTATGGCCCGACGCAATCCAGGCAAGCTATTGCAACTTGGGAAACCGGACGCATTGCGCCCAGGCGCCATCCTGCAAAATCTGGAGGTTGCCCGTTTTGCGCAAGCCAGCGGTTTGCAGATGCAGCCTTTCCTGTTGGAGCAGTCGAGCGCGCTACCGGATGGCTTGAAGCGGGATTGGCCGCTGCCGTCAATCGGCATAGACAAACATCGGGGTTATGCGTTTCAATGGTTCGCACTGACTGCGGTGGCATTTATATTTTTTGTGGTGACAGGATTTCGACGTGGAACAAAATAAGCAACAACAGCAACAACAGCAACAACAGCAACAACGCACTGGGCGTGGCAAATTATTCTTGGTGCTGGCGGTTTGTGCTGCACCTTTGATCGCCTCTTATTTTACGTATTATGTAGTTAAGCCATCGAGCCGAACCAACTATGGGACTTTACTGGATCCGAGAAGTTACCCGATGCCGGCACTGAACAGTACCGGGCTGGATGGCTCCCAGCTTTCCTTGCAGGCTTACCAGGGCAAGTGGCTGATGGTGCAGGCCAATGGCGCTGATTGTCAGCCTTCCTGCCAAAAGAGGCTTAACGATATGCGCCAGTTGCGTCTGGCGCAAGGCAAAGAAATGGATCGCATTGAACGCGTCTGGCTCATTACCGACAACAAGCCGCTCGACACTATCTTGCTGCGAGAATACGACGGTATGCGTTATTTGCGCGTGTCGCCGCAAGTCTTGCAAGCCTGGTTGCCGGTGGAGCAGGGTGGAGTTGTTTCCGATCATATTTACCTGATTGATCCGTTGGGCAATCTGATGATGCGCTATCCAAAAGACGCCGATCCGAACAAGATCAAGAGGGATCTGATTAAGCTGCTAAGCGCGTCAGCCGTTGGTTGACTCAATACTATGTTGATTCAACTTGGCATCATGGGGCTGCTGGTGGCACTGTTGCCACTGACGCTGGTTTGGGTTTCGGTTGACGCGAATAAATATCGCAAGCTAGCTTGGGTTAGCGTTTTCCTGACTTTCGACCTGATCATGTTCGGCGCCTTTACCCGTCTGACCGATTCCGGCTTGGGTTGTCCCGACTGGCCGGGGTGTTATGGCGAAGCTAATCCATTCCTGGCGCATGCCGACATTCATGCGGCCCAGACCTTGATGCCAGACGGCCCAGTAACCGTATTGAAAGCCTGGGTTGAGATGGTGCATCGCTATCTTGCGATGGGTGTTGGAGTACTGATCATTGCGCTTATGTTGGTTGCCTGGCGCTTGTGGCTTCGGTCTGAGCGTAAGTTTTCTGGTGCTATTCGGCCTGACTTGCCGACCTGGCTGCTATTTTTTGTCTGCTTGCAGGGCGCGTTTGGGGCCTGGACAGTAACGTTCAAGTTGCAACCGGTGATCGTGACCATCCATCTTTTACTTGGCATGACGCTATTGGCCTTGTTGACCTGGCTGGCAGCGCGCCAAAGCACGCCAGTTGTATCCGGCCCGCGAGCGGCAACGTTGCGTCTGCCTGGCTTGCGTCTGTCAGCAGCTATTGCGCTGGCGTTATTGTTCTGCCAGATCGCTCTGGGCGGCTGGGTTAGCACCAACTATGCCGCGCTCGCCTGTAACGATTTTCCGCTGTGCCATGGCGCGCTGATACCGCAGATGGATTTCGAACATGGATTTACACTGTGGCGGCATCTTGGCAAGACTGCAGCCGGCGATTATCTTCCATTTCCAGCTTTGACCGCGATCCACTGGGTGCATCGCAACTTCGCTTTTATCGTTATCGGCTGCATTGCCTGGGTTGGATATCGCGCTCTGCAAATTGCAGCTTTGCACCAAATCGCACGCTGGCTGCTGATTGTTGTGGGTTTACAATTTGTGACAGGACTTTCGACCATATTCCTGAACTGGCCGTTAGCTATTGCCGTACTGCACAACGGCGGCGCGGCGCTGCTCGTGCTGTTGCTGGTGATGCTAAACTACAAGACGACCAGCTCTTCCCAAGTCACGCTGAGCGCCGCGCATATACGGTCATCATCCTTTTAAACGCACACTAATGACAACCCTTATTGCTTCTCAAAACCGTCTCACACAATATTTAGCGCTGACCAAGCCGCGTGTAACGCAACTAGCCGTGTTTTGCGCAGTGATCGGCATGTTCCTGTCCACCACGGATTTGCCGGACTGGAAAATCGTCATAGCTGCGACTGTTGGCATCTGGTTGCTGGCAAGTGCGGCATTCGCTGTCAACTGTCTGGTGGAGCGTGAAATCGATTCGCGTATGGCCCGCACTGCGCGCCGGCCGACTGCTAACGGTGCCATTACGGTACCGCAAACACTGGTTTTTTCTGGTGTTCTGGGCGGCGTCGGTATGCTGGTTTTATACAATTTGGTCAACCCGTTGACGATGTGGCTGACTTTCGCCACTTTCGTTGGCTATGCAGTGATTTACACCATCATTCTGAAGCCGGCGACGCCGCAAAACATTGTCATCGGCGGCCTGTCCGGTGCGATGCCGCCTGCGCTCGGATGGGCCGCGATAGCTAATGATGTGCCGATGCAGGCTTGGCTGCTAGTGTTGATTATTTTCGTCTGGACGCCGCCGCATTTCTGGGCGCTTGCCATGTACCGGCGCGATGATTATGCAAAATCAGGATTACCCATGCTACCGATTACACATGGCATGGAATTTACTGGCTTTCATGTTTGGTTGTATACAATTGTGCTGGTCGCCACCACTACTTTGCCGTATGCGGTGCGCATGAGTGGCTTGATTTACCTGCTTAGCGCGCTGATATTGGGTGCTATTTTTCTGCGGTACGCGTGGCAAATTTATCGCCACTACAACGACTTGTTAGCGCGTAAGACATTTGCCTATTCGATTATTTACCTGTCTCTATTATTCACGGCCTTGTTGGTCGATCACTATTTTTCATTTTAAATTCATGCGTCTATTTTTTGTATGTTGCATATCACGCGCGCTGCTTGTTGCTGCGGTTCTTACACTGACCGCTTGCGGCGACAAATCGCTGTCGGAAAGTTTGCAAAGCTTGATATCTCCTGACAAGGTTGCCTTTCAAAACACTGACATCACAGGGATTGATTACGCCAAGAATTTTACGCTGACCGACCATCATGGTAAAACTCGTTCCCTGGCCGATTTCAAGGGCAAGGCCGTTGTGATTTTCTTTGGTTACACGCAGTGCCCCGATGTCTGTCCAACCACCATGGCAGAAATGGCAACTGTTATGCAAGAGTTAGGCCCGTTGTCAGACCGCGTGCAAGTGTTGTTTGTATCGATTGATCCAGAACGCGACACACAAGCATTGCTGGCGCAATACGTGCCGGCTTTCGATTCACGCTTTCTGGGCATGGTTGGCGACAAAGCTGCCACTGAAAAAATAGCCAAGGACTTTCGTATTTTTTATCAAAAAGTGCCGGGCAAGGAGCCAGGCACTTACACGATGGATCATACCGCCGGCAGCTATGTGTTCGATCCGCAAGGCCGGATGCGCTTGTTCATCCGGCACGGACAAGGGGCGGCACCAATTGTCAGCGACTTGAAACTGCTGCTGAAATAAGGCATGTTTAAACGAAAAAAAACGCTCGTAAGAGCGCTTTTTTAAATGTTAAATCTGGGGACTTAAAGCTGGAGCGGCCGATCAGATGTACGCTACCAGCGCACCCTTCATTTTTTTCAGTGCTACAGCTTCAATCTGGCGAATTCGCTCGGCAGAAACACCGAATTCGTTGGCCAGTGTGTGTAGTGTGGCGCCGGAGCCATCGTCATTAGCCAGCCAGCGGGCTTCGACAATGCGGCGCGAACGGGCGTCCAATGTACCCAGTGCCGTTTGCAGCCCTTCAGATTGGAGACGATCGGTCTGTTGCGCTTCCAGCACTTTGGTAGGCTCAGTGGTTTCCGAAGACAGATAGGCAATCGGCGCGAACTTGTCCTCGTCATCGTCGGTCAGTGGTTCCAGCGCAATGTCGCGACCAGTCAGGCGCGTTTCCATTTCAATGACTTCTTCGCGTTTGACATTCAAGGTTTCAGCTAGCGCATTAATCTGCTTCGGCGTCATCGTGCCCAAGCCTTCCTTGTGGCTGCGCAGATTGAAGAACAGCTTGCGCTGCGCCTTGGTGGTTGCAACTTTGACCAAGCGCCAGTTTTTCAGGATGTACTCATGCATTTCGGCCTTGATCCAGTGCATCGCGTACGACACCAAGCGCACTCCTTGGTCTGGATCGAAGCGTTTAACCGCTTTCATCAGGCCGATATTGCCTTCCTGAATCAGATCAGCATGCGGCAGGCCGTAGCCTAGGTAGCCGCGCGCAATCGATACTACCAAGCGCAAATGTGATAGCACCATATCCTGCGCTGCAGCCAGATCGTTTTGCTCACGCAAGCGACGCGCTAGAGACATTTCCTCTTCGTGACTTAACATAGGCAAGCGGTTGACTGCCGAGATGTACGCGTCAATATTGCCCAAGCTACCCGAAAATCCCAGCGCGAGTGCATTATTGTTATTACCAAACAACGCTGGCGCGACAGACTGAGACTGAGTGGTTGGTACTTTCATTTTTCTCCTCACATTACTGATAGTGAAATTGCTAGGTGGCATGCTTATCAACTTCTGCTTATATCTTAGCACTCTCTATAAGAGAGTGCTAAATTGCGTTTCGGTTGCATGGAGTGTCAATGTTTATTGACAATTGGGTAGGCGATCAGGTTGTTAGAAAGTATAGAGACGAATTAGTTCTGCTAATTGCGTTGCATCAAATACTTTTGTTCGATTTATGTTTTTAAAAATCACATAAATCATAAAAATTTTGGGTATATCATTTTTATATGCTTTTTCCACTATGATATAAAAAGGTAGTTAAAAAATACAGTATTCAGTATATTTTAAAAGTATTAAGAAAGTTGGGCTAAATGCCTGCGCACAGACAGAGTGGCGCCGAACAGGCCTAGCGCGGCGCTGATTACCAGTAGTGCCAGGGTGGTAACTAAGTCCAACGCAGTAAGGCGGAACTCCGATGCGTAGAGCCGGGCAAATTCTGTTATCGCGTCGTTAAGCGGTTGCAGTGCCAGCGCCACCGCTCCCAGCGCCACCGCGCCGGCGCACAGGCCGAGCAGCGCACCGGTATAGTAAAACGGCCTATGGATGAAAGCATCGGTAGCGCCGAGCAGACGCGATACCGCAATTTCTTCGCGCTGCGTCAGCACTTGCAGGCGCACCGTATTGAACACCACTGCCATTACTACCACGCCCAGCGTCACCGCCAGCAGTAGCAGAGCCAGTCGCATAATCCGTAGCATCGCAGCCAACCGCTTGACCCAGTCTGAATCAATTTGTACCGTCTCGACTCCCGGCAACGCTTTCAGGCGCTCGGCCAGCGCCTCTACTGCCGCAACATCGGTATTCGATAGCCGGATGATGTAGGCGTCGGGTAAAGGGTTCTGGCCCAGTGTAGATAGCGCATCGGCCAACCCGGTTTTTTTCTTGAGGGCGTCCAGCGCCTGTGTCCGCGAGACGAATTCAATCCGGGATTTTTTGCTGGACGGCGGTAGCGTGTTGCGGATGCCGGATGCCAGTGCGCGCGTCTGATCGGCCGGCGTGCCGACCGCCAGGAACAAGCTGATTTCGGGCTCCACCGCCAATTGTTGCGTAACCGGCTGGATGTTTTCGAACAGGGTCAGACCGGCGATCGGCAGGACTAGTGCAATTGCCACCACCAGCACATTGAAGACGAAACTGCCGGGTGACCTGACAAGTTTGCGCAGCGCTTCATTCAGCGCGAAACGATGTTCCCGGAGCCAGATTTTCATGCTATCTCCTTACGCCAAGTTTCAATTAGTTGGCCTTGGCACAGGTAAATTACACGCGTGGCGCTATCGAGAAATTGTTCATCGTGAGTCGAAATCAGGCAGGTTACGCCGGCGCTGTGAAACGCCTTGAGGGCTTCGAGTACCTGGTTGGCACTGTCGCGGTCGAGATTGGCGGTTGGCTCGTCGGCCAGAATCAGCTGCGGCCGGTTGACGATTGCGCGGGCAATCGCCACCCGTTGCTGTTCGCCGCCGGACAGCGCTTGCGGCTCCGATCTGGCGCGCTCCAGCAGGCCGACCTTGTCCAGCGCCGCTAGTGCGCGCTTCTCGGCTTCTGCCGAGGATGCACCGGTAACGATCAGCGGCAGCATCACGTTGGCCAGTACGTGGCGGTCTTGCAATAGGCGTTGTTGCTGGAAAATCAAGCCCAGATTGCGGCGCAGATAAGGCAGGCCGGCACGTTTTAGCTTACCGATATCCTGGCCGTTTAGTGTGATCTGGCCGCTGCTCGGGCGTTCGATAGCCGCAAGCAATTTGAGCAGGGTCGATTTGCCGGCGCCGGACGGGCCGGCCAAAAACACCAGTTCACCTTTGCTGATCGTCAGGGTGATGTCGCTGAGTGCCGTAACATCGTGGTCATAGCGTTTGGAAACATGCTGGAACGCGATCATGATTGTGCGCAGTGCCTGCTTGGGTGCGATTCGGATTTGTTTCGGACTTGATTCCGGTAATGCTTAACTGAAGATTGCATCGACGAATTCGTGGGCATCGAACGGTTGCAAGTCTTCAATCTTTTCGCCCACCCCAATGAAATAAATCGGGATCGGGCGGTTTCTTGCCACCGCAGCGATTATGCCGCCTTTGGCGGTGCCGTCCAGTTTGGTAACTACCAAGCCGGTCAGGCCCAGTGCATCGTCGAAAGCTTTGACCTGAGTCAGCGCGTTTTGGCCGGTATTGCCGTCGATCACCAGCAATATTTCGTGCGGTGCGCCCTCGCTTCCCTTGCCGATCACGCGTTTGATTTTCTTCAGTTCTTCCATCAGGTGCAACTGAGTCGGCAGCCGCCCAGCGGTATCGACCATCACTACATTGATACCGCGCGCTCGCGCCGATTGCACCGCATCGAATGCGATTGCGGCCGGGTCGCCGGATTCCTGCGAAATCACGTTGACATTGTTGCGCTCGCCCCAGACTGTCAATTGCTCACGTGCCGCGGCCCGGAAAGTGTCCCCGGCGGCGAGCAACACCGACTGGCCGTTGGCCTGTAAATGCTTGGCTAATTTACCGATGGTGGTGGTCTTGCCAGCCCCGTTGACGCCGGCGATCATGATCACTAGCGGTTGATGGCGGCCAAGTTCGAACGGTTTTTGCAGCGGCGTCAACATCTCGATCAAGAGCCCGCGCAAAGCAGTTTTGACCTGCGCTGCCTCGGTGAGCTTTTCGGTTTTGACTTTCTTTTTCAACGCGTTAAGCAGGAACATGGTCGCTTCCATGCCAGCGTCAGCCATTAGCAGTGCCGCTTCCAGTTCTTCGTACAAGTCGTCGTTGATTTTGGCGCCGACGAACAGCATTGTCAGGTTGTTGGAGGTTTTCGACAGGCCGGCTTTTAGGTGGGCTAGCCAGGTACGCTTGGCTTCCGGCTGCGCTTCTGGCGTTGCAAACAAGCTGGCGCTAGAGACTGGCTCCGGTTCCGACTTTGGTATGGGCGTTAGCGCAGGTGGCGGCAATGTCGAGTCCTGGATTTCGACGGTCTCGGGTTTGGGTTTTTTTTTGAAGAAACTAAACATGGGAATGGGGGTCTGTAGCGATGGAGCATGCAAGGAGATACAATCAACCGCATTCTAACAGAGCAGACAATTATGAAATTTCGACTCTTCGTTTCAGCCGGGCTGCTGGCGCTGTCGCCAGTTTTCGCACTGGCGCAGCCGGCGCAGGAATTCATGCTGAAAAACGGCATGAAAATCATTGTTAAGGAAGATCATCGGGCGCCGACAGCGGCGCAAATGGTGTGGTACAAAATTGGCGCGATGGATGAATTTAACGGTACCACCGGTGTCGCGCATGCGCTGGAACACATGATGTTCAAAGGCACCAAAACCCTTAAACCGGGCGAATTCAGCGCCAAGGTAGCTGCGTTGGGTGGGCGCGAAAACGCCTTCACCAGCAAGGATTACACTGCGTATTTTGAGCAAATCGGGCAATCGAAGCTGGAAACGGTGATGGCGCTGGAGGCCGACCGCATGGCCAATCTGGTGTTCGACCCGAAGGAGTTCGCCCAAGAAATCCGGGTTGTGATGGAGGAGCGCCGCCTGCGTACCGACGATCAGGCGATGGCGCTGGTGGGCGAGGCCCTGGACGCCGCCGCATTCGTTGCACACCCGTATCACCATCCGATTGTCGGCTGGATGGACGATTTGCAGCAGATGACGGTGCAGGACGTCAAAGCCTGGCACGACCGCTGGTATGCGCCGAATAATGCAACGCTGGTGGTTGCTGGCGATGTTGATGCTGCCAAAGTGGTCAAGCTGGCCGAGAAATATTTCGGCAAAATTCCAGCCAAGGTATTGCCGGTGCGCAAGCCGCAACAAGAGCCGCTGCAACGTGGCATCAAGCGCGTGACCGTTAAGGCGCCCGCCGAAAATCCTTTCGTGGTGCTGGCCTTCAAGGTGCCAACCTTGCGCGATGTGGAAAAAGATGACGATGTGCATGCGCTCGACGTGTTGTCGGCGGTGCTCGACGGCTACGACAATGCGCGGCTGAATGCGCAGTTGGTGCGTGTCGATAAGGTCGCCAACACAGTCGGCGCCGGTTATTCCAGCAACGCCCGCGGCCCGGTCCTATTTACTCTGGAAGGTACGCCGAGCGCAGGCACCACCACCGTACAACTGGAAGCGCGATTGCGCGCCGAAGTCGCGCGCATCGCCCGCGAAGGCGTGCCCGAAGATGAACTCAAACGAGTCAAGACGCAACTGATTGCCGGCCAGGTCTACAAGCGCGATTCAATATTCGGTCAGGCGATGGAAATCGGCATGATGGAAATGACCGGCGTGTCGTACAAGCAAATCGACCGCATCATCGACAAGCTGCGGGCGGTCACTTCGCAACAGGTCCAATCAGTCGCGCAACGCTATTTCGGCGACGATGCGCTAACGATAGCCACGCTAGAACCGCTGCCGCTAACGGAAAAACCGGCAAAAGTCACCGAGATGAAGGGGCTGCGTCACTGAGAAACCGCTTGCCTTGCACGACCCAACCCGAAAAAATTTGAGAAAAATATGACACGCATTTTATCTACAATAGGGATCGCCATTTGCTTCGTGACTGGTACTGTTCCCGCCTACGCTGCGCTGCAGATCCAGAACTGGACGCTGGAAAATGGAGCGCGCGTGCTGTTTGTCGAAAACCGCACCATTCCGATGCTCGATGTCAGCGTCGAGTTCGATGCGGGTGCGCGCCGCGATCCAGCGGGCAAAGCCGGTCTGGCGGCGTTCACCAACGGCATGCTGGCGCGCGGCGTGCTGGCGGTGGCAACTGAGCCGGCGCTGTCCGAAGCGCAGGTGTCGGACGCCTTCGCCGATACCGCAGCCCAGCGCAGCGGCGCTGCCGGCAGCGAGCGCGCCGGCGTAAGTTTACGTACCTTGTCCAGCCCGGCCGAGCGCGATGCCTCGCTAACGCTGCTAGCACGTTTGCTGGCGCAGCCGAGCTTTCCAGAGGGCATTCTGGCGCGTGACAAGGCGCGCACTATCGCCAATCTGAAGGATGAGTTGACCAAACCGGAAGCGATTGCCGACAAGGCGTTCTGGAAGGCTTTGTATGGCAACCATCCCTACGGGCAGCAAGCCAGCGTCGAATCGGTCGCTGCCATCAGCCGTGCCGATGTGCTGGAATTTCATCGCAGTCATTACGTTGCCGATCGTGCGGTGATCGCATTGATCGGCGACATATCCCGGCCCGAAGCGGATGCAATTGCACAGCAGTTAACGCGGCGTCTGCCACATAGCACTGCGGCGCTGCCGGCAATGCCGGACGTGCCGCCAGCCCACGCAGAAGAATTGCGTATCCCGCATCCAGCCTCGCAAGCACACATCCTCATCGGTGCGCCGGCGCTGCAACGCAACGACCCGGATTATTTCACGCTGACGGTGGGTAATTACATTTTGGGTGGCGGCGGCTTCGTCTCGCGCCTGACCCGCGAAGTGCGCGAAAAGCGCGGCTTGTCGTACAGTATTTACAGTTACTTCAGCCCGATGTTGCAGCCTGGGCCGTTCCAGATCGGCTTACAAACCAGTAAGGCGCAGGCCGATGACGCGCTCAAAGTAGTGCGCAGCACGTTGACCACTTTTCTGCAAGATGGCCCGAGCCAGGCTGAACTGAAGGCCGCCAAGGATAATCTGATTGGGGGCTTTGCTTTGCGCATCGACAACAACCGCAAGATTCTCGATAATATTGCTGCAATCGGCTTTTACCAGTTGCCGCTGGATTACCTCGATACCTGGACTGCCAACATTGCCAAAGTTACGACGGCTGACATCCGGGCTGCATTCGCACGCAAAGTGGCACTCGACAAACTGGTCACGGTGGTGGTCGGCGTGGATCAGAAAAAATAGCTCGAAACGTATTCCGTAAGGCTATACTCAATGTTGTATTTATTTTATTTCAATGAAATAATGCGGAGATGACACTATTTATTCATATACTCCTTAATACCTACCATACATGCTGCCACAGAAAAAATATTCCGGGAAGACCAAACAAACCGCACCCGGCCGTCCTCGCGGCGGCCCGGCGCAACAAGTGCGCATCATTGGCGGTCAGTGGAAACGCACACCACTTTTAGTATTGGATGCGGCAGGTTTGCGCCCGACCCCGGATCGGGTGCGCGAAACGGTCTTCAACTGGCTGCATTTTTTGCAGGATGGTGCGTGGAGTCGGTTGCATTGCCTCGATTTATTCGCCGGTACTGGCGCGCTCGGTTTCGAGGCGGCCAGTCGCGGCGCGGCCAGCGTCTTGATGGTGGAAGAACACACCCCGGCGGCGCAACAACTTCAGGCTACCAAAGACAAGCTGCAAGCCGCGCAAGTCAGCATTTTGCGCGGCGATGCAATTTCGGTGGCGCACAAGTTGACCTGCAGCGCGCCGGATGGTGCTCAGCGCTTCGACCTGATTTTCCTCGACCCGCCCTATGCGCAAGAATGGCTAGCGCGCATATTGCCGCTGTGCGAACATTTATTGTCCGAAAACGGTATCATTTATGCCGAATCCGAGGTCGCGCTAACACAGGATAGCCCGCCAGAATGGCTGGCGCCGTGGCAAGTAATTCGGCAAGGGGAGGCGGGACTGGTGTTCTATCATTTGCTGCAACGCAAGAATTAAGCGCCAGAAAGACCAATTTGGCATGTTTTATGATGCATAATGCGCGTTCAATTTGGTTGATATTTCGAGGGAAAGTCGATGGTTATTGCTGTATATCCGGGAACATTCGATCCGCTCACGCGCGGTCACGAAGATCTAGTGCGCCGTGCATCGAGCTTATTCAGTAAGCTGATTGTCGGGGTTGCCGACAGCAAAAACAAAAGTCCGTTTTTTGCCCTGGATGAGCGGTTGTCAATTGCCAACGAAGTGCTGGGCCATTACCCGAATGTGCAGGTCGAGAGTTTTTCCGGCTTGCTGAAAGATTTTGTGCGCCGCCACGACGCGCGCGTCATCGTGCGTGGTTTGCGCGCAGTGTCGGACTTTGAATACGAATTCCAGATGGCCGGCATGAATCGCTACTTGCTGCCGGATGTCGAAACCATGTTCCTGACGCCGTCTGACCAGTACCAGTTCATTTCCGGCACCATCGTGCGCGAGATTGCGACCTTGGGCGGCGACGTTTCCAAGTTCGTCTTCCCTTCGGTCGAGAAATGGCTACAATCCAAATTGACGGAACAGAAGCAAGAGCCTGATTGAGTTTGATTGAGTCGTAGACCGCTGCGGCACAAATCGAATTCCAGCGGTAAAAAGAGGTGTTTTATGGCATTACTAATAACGGATGACTGTATCAACTGCGACGTGTGCGAGCCCGAGTGCCCGAACGAAGCGATATACATGGGGCCGGAGATCTATGAAATCGACCCTGACAAATGCACCGAGTGCGTCGGCCATTACAAAGAGCCGCAATGCCAGCAAGTTTGCCCGGTAAGCTGTATCCCGTTCAACCCGGATCGGCGCGAGACCAAAGAGCAGCTACAAGCCAAATATGAGCGACTACAGGCGGAGTTGAAGACGAATTAAACGTTTCCGGATTAAAAGCCAGCGCTTGCTGTGAAAAAAAGAGAGATTTTCAATCTCTCCTTTTTTTATGCCAGCCGCTATCACAAAAGTAAAGAATCAAAACGCCAGCGTGATATAGACTTCCTGTCCTAACCGTACGCTCTGGCCCTTCCCCTGCTGCAGAATCACATTCATGCCGAATGTGATGCCGCCATCGACCTTGGGATTGGCGCGATAACTGCGCAGAATGTCCAGCGGGTCTGGGCCGACAATGCCGGTGGCTTGATCGACCGACGGTATCGGACAGCGTGCACAGGGCTTTACCGGTTTTAATGTGGCCTGGCCAATACGCAGACTTTCTGTGTAATCCTCTTCAAACGCTTCCACGCCATCAATCACGAAATTCGGACGGAAGCGGTTCATCGGCAGTGGGGCGCGACCCTGTGCCGCCAATTTTTGGTTCAGGTCGGCCAGCGATGCTTGTGAAATCAGCATGAATGGATAACCGTCCGAGAACAGCGCCGGCACATCGGCATGCGACGTCCAGTGGGTGTTGGTGACGCGGCTGGCGTGTGGATGAAAGCGCACCAATCGACATGGCACCTCCAATAGTTGAGAAAACCAGCGCGCCGTAACGGCGTCGCAATCGTAAGCCGTCAGGCTATCGTCCCAGACCTGCACGGTGATGGTGGGCGCGTGTTCTGCATCGGGTAGGTCGAGCGGAATCTCGTGGTCCGGCATCCCGGTGGCGCGCAGTTGCAGCCGGGTGGCATAAATACTGGGCTGAATTCGCGCCATTGCCGGATATTCGCGCTGGGTCATGAAATTGCCTTGTGTATCCACTACCATCCACTCGCGGTCGTAGATACCGTCGTGCATCAGGCCGGCAGGCGTCAAGGTCGCCTCGGTCAATGCAATCGCGCCGCAGGATTTGATGGGGTAAAAATTCAGTTCGGTTAGCGTCGGCATATTTTGTCAGATTCTTTGTTGGCTGGTTTTAGTTGACGAATGAATCAAACCGGATCTCGAATTCCTGCAAGGCCTGTTGCGCTCCCCGCATTTTCTGGCGGAATTCCGGCCCCCGTTTTAGCGCCAGTCCCACCGCCAGGATGTCAATCACAACCAGGTGCGCCAATCGTGCGGAAATCGGCGTATAGGGGTCGACATTGAAGCTGATGTCAATCGGAATCAGGACTGTTGCCAGCGCGGCAAGCGGCGTACCGTTTGGGGCCAGTGCGATAATGCTGGCGCCGCCTTTGCGCGCCAATTCCACGCTGCGCAGCAGGGAAGTACTGTTGCCGCGCTGCGAAATGGCGACTACCGTATCGCCTTCTTTAAGTAGCGTGGCTGCGATGCTATGAATGTGCGGATCGGCATAGGCGACGGTTGGTACGCCGGAGCGGAAGAATTTATGCTGGGCGTCGGCCGCGACAATGCCGGAGCTGCCCTGACCATAAAATTCTATTTTGTTGGATTGCGCCAATATATCCAGTGCGCGCTGAATCACATCCGGCTTCAAATGGTTCCTCAAGTCGAGCAAAGTGTGGATCGAGCGGCTGCAGATCTTGTTGATGAGATCGGACGCAAGGTCATCTTGCGTTGGCGATTCGGGTGTGCCCGACATTGCCAGCGCAATGTTTTGTGCCAGCTTGAGTTTGAACGCATGCCAGCCTTCATAGCCAAGCGAGCGACAGAAACGCACTACTGTCGGTTCCGATACTTGCGCGTTTTTGGCTAGCGCCGTAATGTTTTCAGCGACCGTGGCTTCAGGGTGTGCAAGTATCGCGAGCGCGACTTTTTTCTCCGATTTGGAGAGCGCATCGAACTGGGTTCGTATCGATTCAAGCAGCATGCTGTTCTTTCAGGATTGCGGCAAGACTTCTTCGCGCCACTGCAAGCTATTGCGGCCGATCAAGGCGCTGGCAGCAGGAGGCCCCCAAGTGCCCGCAGTATACGGAAGCGGCTCGGTTTCGTTCTGCTCCCAGTAGTTCAGTACCGGTTCGATCCATTCCCATGCCGCTTCCAGTTCATCGCCGCGCATGAACAGTGTGAGTTGGCCGCGCAATACATCCAGCAGCAAACGCTCATAAGCTTCCATGCGCGGTGCGCGGAAGGTTTCGAGGAAATCCATCTCCAGTTCAACCGGCTTCAAGCGCATGCTGTCGCCGGGTGTTTTAGCCATCAAATGCAGCGTAAGTCCTTCATCCGGCTGGAGCCGGATGACCAGGACGTTTGGCTGAAAACTGTTGCTGTCCTGAGCAAAAATAGAATGGGGAATCGGCTTGAAACGCACCACGATTTCAGCCAGGCGATCCGGCATGCGCTTTCCGGTTCTTAAATAAAACGGTACGCCGGCCCAGCGCCAGCTATCGATTTCCGTTTTCAAGGCAACGAAGCTTTCGGTGCGCGAATGCGGGTCGGCGTCGGCTTCATCCCGATAACCGGGTACAGCAACGCCTTCAATGTAACCGGCGCGGTATTGGCCGCGCACCACATCTTGTGCCAGTGTGGTCGGCGTAAAGCGGCGCAGGGAGTGCAGCACTTGTAGTTTTGCGTCGCGTACCGCATCGGGCGCAATCGATGTCGGCGGTTCCATGGCGACGATGCACAGCAACTGCAGCAGATGGTTTTGCAGCATGTCGCGCAATGCGCCGGAGGTATCGTAATAATCCATGCGAGTGCCTACGCCCAAATCTTCGGCGATAGTGATTTGCACGTCGGAAATCCATTCACGCCGCCACAACGGTTCGAATAATACGTTGCCGAAACGCAGCGCCAGCAGGTTCTGTACTGTTTCCTTGCCCAGGTAATGATCGATGCGAAATATCTGAGACTCCGAGAACACGCAGCCGACTTCAGCATTAATCTGTTTGGCGCTCGCGAGGTCGCGGCCGAGCGGCTTTTCGAGGACGACGCGGGAATTTTTGTGTACCAAGTTAGATGCGGCAAGGTTGCCGCAAATCTTGGAAAACAGGCCCGGCGGCGTAGCCAGATAATACACGCGAGTGATTGCCGCATCGTCGCGCACCGCTGCCACCAGCGCTGGATAGCTGCCAAGGTCGTCGGCGTCTAGTCGGACGTAGACAATCCGATTGAGGAATGTCTGCCAGGAGGCCGTGTCTGGAATATTTTTTTTGAGGTGAATTTTTGCCTTCTTGTCGATTTCACGGTGGAAATCTTCCTGCTCCCAGTCATTGCGGCCGATGCAAATAATGCGTGCGGTGTCTGGAAAACTGCCGGCAACGCTGCATGAAAACAAAGCGGGAAGCAATTTTCGCATTGCCAGATCACCGCTGCCACCAAACAGAACAAAGTCGAAATCGTTAAGAATCATTTTGTGGTTTGCGTAAGTTAATCGGATCAATTCTTCGGAATTCATAAGTATCGTAGGTCGGGTTAGCGTAGCGTAACCCGACGTTCTCGCCCGAACATATCGGGTTACGCGATGCAGCCGCTAGCCCGGCCTGCAAAGTAAGCATATTCAGGTAGCCCAGGCACATCCACACGCATGGATAATACACAGCCGGACAATGGATATTCTGCCAGTTCTGCCGCCCTACGATTGTGTCGTGCGCTGGTGATATACAAGGTGCGCAAATCCGCACCGCCAAAAGCGATCATGGTCGGGCAGCGCAAAGGTAACGGAATTTCGCGCAGAATTTCACCTTCCGGCGACAGTCGCAGCAGGCGTCCGCCGTCAAACATCGCGCACCAATAAGCGCCTTCGCTATCGACTGCGGCACCGTCGGGGCGGCCGCCGTAATTGTGCAGCTTGTCGCTGGAAAATTGCCTGAAAACCTGCGGTGCGCTGGCCGTGCCGTGTTCCAGGTCGAATGCATAACGGCGTATCACATGTGCGGTAGTGTCAGCGTGATACAGCGTGCGGTTATCCGGGCTGAATGCCAGGCCATTCGATACCGTGAAGCCGCTCCAATGCGTATGTATTCTGCCTTGATCAAGGCAATACATGGCGCCCAATTGCCGGTCGCGCGGTTCATACAGCGAGCCGGCCCAGAAGCGCCCGGCAGCATCGCAACGCCCATCGTTAAATCGCGTCGTCGCTGTGTCGTAAGGCGCGGGTGCAATTGCCTGCAATGTGCCATCGGCCGTGTTCAGATGAAAGAATCCAGTGCGTAACGCGACGATCAATCCACCCGTCGCGTTGCGTGCAATGCAGCCTGGTTCGCACGGCATTTGCCAACTACTGTGCTTATTATTTGCGGGATTCAGCCGGTGTACCGCATGGCCGGCGATGTCGACCCAGTACAGTGCCGCCTCATCCGGGTGCCAGAGCGGACATTCGCCGACTTGCATCGGCTGTTCAAACGCGACCTGAACAGGATTCATGACGGCCGGTCTTGCACAAAAAGTTGCCCAGAGCGGAATGCCTGAAACGCTGTGCTTGCAATGTGTGGTCGAGGAAACATATCTGACTGAATATGAAATAGATAAAATGTTAAGAAATTGAACTATACATTAACTTAACGTAATATTACTACATAAATTATGTATTTGACTAATGTATAGCTGGCAAAATTCTACCTGGTGTTTGCATGGCATTTAGTGGTGTAGAGCACTACGTAAAACCTTAAAAGAAGACAGATTCAGCGTAGAAATCCATAATATTTTGCATGAATCTCAAGTCATTTTGTGGTAATTTTTAGTGTCCAATCTTCGCGCATTCGACCCTATTTATTGTAGTAATATTACTTAGTGCGGTTTATAAGGATTACATCATGCCACTACATCCTGTTGTATCTGCTGTTGCCGAGCGCATCATTGCGCGCAGCGCGCCTTACCGAACTGCCTATCTGGATCGACTGGAGGCGGCGCGCCAGGACACTGTCCAGCGTAGCAGTTTGTCGTGTACTAACCTGGCGCATGGCTTTGCCGCGTTCCCGGCCAATGACAAACTGGTATTGAAACAGCAGAAAAAACCTTCAGTGGCGATCGTATCCGCCTATAACGACATGCTGTCGGCGCATCAGCCTTTCGAGCGTTTCCCGCAATTGATCAAGGATGCGGTGCGGGCTGCCGGCGGGGTGGCGCAATTTGCCGGCGGCACGCCAGCCATGTGCGATGGCGTCACGCAAGGTCAGCCCGGCATGGAACTCTCTTTATTCTCGCGCGATACGATTGCAATGGCGACCGCGATTGCGCTGTCGCACAACATGTTCGATGCGGTGGTGTATCTCGGCGTGTGCGACAAAATCGTACCTGGACTGCTGATCGGCGCATTGCATTTCGGCCATTTGCCGGCGGTGTTCATCCCGGCCGGGCCGATGACATCCGGTATGTCGAATCCTGAAAAATCCCGTATTCGCCAACTTTACGCACAAGGAAAAATTGACCGCGAAGGGCTGCTGGAAGCCGAGTCGCAGTCGTATCACGAAGCCGGTACCTGTACTTTTTACGGCACCGCCAACAGCAATCAACTCTTGATGGAAGTGATGGGTTTGCACTTGCCAGGGGCAGCTTTCATCACGCCGAATACGCCCTTGCGCGATGCGCTGACGAAGGCTGCTGGGCAGCGTGCAGTGGAGATCGCCGAGCACGGCAAGGAGTACACGCCGGTAGGACGTGTGGTGAATGAAAAATCCATCGTGAATGCCGTCGTCGGCTTGCTGGCAACCGGCGGATCGACCAATCACACCCTGCATCTGGTGGCCATCGCGAAAGCGGCCGGGATCGTGATCGACTGGAATGACTTTGATCAGTTGTCGTCCGTGATTCCGATGCTGACCCGCATTTATCCCAACGGCGACGCCGACATCAACCATTTTCACGCCGCCGGCGGAACTGGTTTCGTGATCCGCGAATTACTGGATGCTGGCTTGTTGCACGACGATGTGACGACGATATTGGGTCATGGCTTGCGCGCCCATTGCAGCGAGCCATTTCTGCAGCCGGATCAAACGGTGATGTGGAAACCCGCTGCCGCTGTCAGCGGTGACCAGGATGTGCTGCGCGCCATTGATCAACCGTTTTCCAGCGATGGCGGCATCAAGCTGATGTCGGGCAATCTCGGTCGGGCAGTGATGAAAGTGTCCGCAGTCAAGCCCCAGCATCGCTCGCTAGAAGCGCCTGCAATCGTATTCGATTCGCAGGAAGCGTTCATGCATGCTTACAAGGCGGGTCAACTGGATCGTGATTTTGTTGCGGTGCTGCGCTTTCAGGGGCCGCGCGCCAATGGGATGCCGGAGCTGCATGCGCTGACGCCGGCACTGGCAAATTTGCAGGATGGCGGCCGTCATGTCGCGCTGGTAACCGATGGCCGCATGTCCGGCGCATCGGGCAAAGTGCCGGCCGTAATCCACGTCTCGCCCGAGGTGCTGGCCGACGGGCCGCTGGGTCGCGTTCGCAATGGCGACATCATCCGCATCGATGCCGAAAACGGCTTGCTGGAGGCGCTGGTGCCAGCTGAACAATGGTCGGCGCGGGCCCAAGCCAGCGTAGATTTATCGGCAAATCATATCGGCATGGGGCGCGAGTTGTTCAGCATGTTCCGTGCCGCGGTGAGCGCAGCGGAGGAGGGCGCAACTACTTTCGGCTTGCCGATTCCATTGCCGCTGCCGTTGTTGCAAGTTGCCAGTGAACATAAACCCGACGTTCTGGACGCCGAACCGTTCAATGATGAAGATCACCTGATCAAAAAACCAATATGAAAATGTCGCCTACCATTCTTGAAATCATGCGCACTTCAGCCGTTATCCCGGTCATCGCAATCGACGATCTGGCCCACGCGGTACCGCTGGCGCGTGCCTTGATCGCCGGCGGCATCCGCGTACTGGAAATAACGTTGCGCACCGCGCACGGGCTGGCTGCGATTCGCGCCATAGCAGAGCAGGTGCCGGAAGCGATAGTTGGCGTGGGCACATTGACGCAAGCATCGGAATTTGCCGCGGCTCGCGACGCCGGTGCAGTATTCGGCGTATCGCCGGGATTGACTGCGGCGCTGGTCGAAGGCGCGCAGAAAAGCGGCTTGCCTTTGCTGCCCGGCGTCATGACGCCATCCGAGGCGATGGCCGCGCGTGAGCTGGGCTTTAAGCAATTGAAGCTGTTTCCCGCAGTGCCGGCCGGCGGCATCGGCATGTTGAATGCGATTTACGGGCCGTTGCCGGACATCACGTTCTGCCCAACCGGCGGCATTTCAATTGCGACCGCAGCGCAATTCCTCGCCTGCAAAAATGTGGCCTGCGTAGGTGGCTCGTGGCTGACGCCAAAAGACGCCATGTTGTCCGGAGACTGGGCTCGCATCACCACGTTGGCGGCTGCGGCGAGTGCCTTACGCCAGTAGACTTATTAATATACTGGTGTGTAGTAAATTTTAGTTCCGCATTATATATATGCGGAGAAGCCTGCATTTTAAATTTTTTATAGGGAGTATGTTAACTTATCGGGATTGTGCCGGCTCCAACTTCCATTATTTCAAACTCTTGGAAATCAGATACGGCCTCGTTTGAATTCGGATATGAATGCTGTCGCTTGCGCATGCGTGACGACAATATCCAGGTCACCGTGGTACGCATATAAATAAGGCGTACCGCCCAGGCGATCGGTCATTTTTGCCAATAACAAAAATTGGGTACCCAGCGGAAATCGACCGGTGTCAGCTAACCGTCTGGAACACTGCACCAACAACGTGCTGGAAAACGCTTGCCCCTGGATCGGCCGTATCTGCACCAGGCTACGTTTTCCGGTTGAAGTTGCCGGTATGAAGGACTCGACAACCACTTGTCTATATGCAGAAGTATCACGGGTCATAAGGGACTTTCCTTCTGGTCCAAATTTCGTTGTGGCTGGATGCTGTTGCTTTGCTGTTATTTTGCTATTAAGCATCTCTGGTCTATACCGAATTTTATCTGTAACTTTTTAACCCTATTAAAAAAGCCCAGTAAAAACTGGGCTTTAAAGATATTTCCTGAGATTTTTGAAGCATCAGGAAATCGACTGAAACGCGTGTTTCGATTCAGACGTTGAACAGGAAATTCAGCACATCGCCATCCTTGACTACGTATTCCTTGCCCTCGGCGCGCATCTTGCCGGCCTCCTTGGCGCCCGCTTCGCCCTTGTAAGTGATGAAGTCTTCATACGCAATGGTCTGGGCGCGGATGTAGCCGCGTTCGAAATCGGTGTGGATCACGCCGGCTGCCTGGGGTCCGGTATCTCCCGCGTGGATGGTCCAGGCGCGCACTTCCTTTACGCCGGCAGTAAAGTAAGTCTGCAAACCGAGCAGCTTGTAAGCGGCACGGATCAGCCGGTCCAGGCCAGGTTCTTCCAGCCCCATATCACCCAGGAAGGCAGCCTTGTCTTCTTCTTCCAGATCGGCAATTTCAGCTTCGATCGAGGCGCAAATCGCGACGATAGGTGCATTTTGCGATGCTGCATAAGCAGTCAGTTGATCCAGCAACGGGTTGTTGGTGAAGCCGGTGTCGGACACGTTGGCTACATACATCGCGGGCTTGGCGGTAATCAGGCACAGCGGCTTGATCAGCAGCATTTCCTCTGCATCCAGCCCCATCGCCCGCACCGGTTGCGCTTCGTTCAAATGCGGCATGATGCGTTCCAGCAATTCGACCAACTTGGCGGCATCCTTGTCGCCGGAACGGGCTTTCTTGTGTTCGCGATGAATCGCTTTTTCGACCGTGCTCATATCAGCTAGCGCCAGCTCGGTCTGGATTACTTCGATGTCGTCCAGCGGATTGATTTTGCCGGCGACGTGGATCACATTATCGTCTTCGAAACAACGCACCACATTGACAATCGCGTCGGTCTCGCGGATGTGCGCGAGGAACTGGTTACCCAAGCCTTCGCCCTTGGATGCGCCCGCCACCAGGCCGGCGATATCGACGAATTCGACAATCGCATTTTGTACCCGTTGCGGCTTGACGATGGCCGACAGCGCACTCAGGCGTGGATCCGGCACTTCGACTACGCCGACGTTGGGTTCGATAGTACAAAACGGGTAATTTTCAGCCGGGATGCCGGCTTTCGTGAGCGCATTGAAAAGTGTGGATTTACCGACGTTAGGCAGGCCGACGATGCCGCATTGGAGACTCATGATATGTGCTTTGCAAATGAAATTAAGGCGCTATTTTACCGGATGCGGGATGTAGGATTGATTTAACAGAGACTTGCGATGCCAGGCGCACCTAAAGTCGCACACGTCACATACTTTGCCCCATGTTTTCATGGGTGTTGCTGCCGGCCACTATTGGCCCAAGTGCCGAAACTGGGCTGGCGCACGTCAAATTTGAGCAATCCTTGCACTGGCAATGGTTCGCAAGGTTGATGTCTGGGGCAAGGTTTCAGCTTTTAAATATTTTAAAGCTAGTTGTATAGACTTACTTAACTTCACCGCATCGTAGAACTTGCATATACTTGATACATCCAAGCCGGGAGAGGAATCAAGATGCTTTGTGCGAAACAAGAACATGCAGATTCGATACCGGCCGATGAAAGATAATCACTAGGGTTATTTAAAAATAGTTTTTTGATAAAGTGGGGAATAAAAAATGTCATTGAAGAATTTGATGGTTCACCTGGACCAAGGCAAGCGCACTGCATCAAGGCTGGAACTCGCGGCATCGCTGGCGCGCCAGCATCAGGCACGCCTGATAGGCGTGTTTGGGCAACTGGCTCCGTCGCAACAAGTGGGTATGGTATCGACTTGGCCTACTGCGGCATACACGGAAGCTGCCGAGGCCAGCAAGGCGGTATTCGAGAAAGCAACTGCCGGCCTGCCGCAGGCCGAATGGCATGACATAAATCGCGGTAGCGAAACCGAAGTGCTGCGCCACATTACCGACCTGGCGCGTCATTCCGATTTGGTTGTAATGGGCCAGCATGATGAAACGGCCAAGTCTTATGTGCCGGCTGATCTGGTCGAGGAAGTAGTTCTCAATTCTGGCCGGCCGGTACTGATCCTGCCTTACGTCGGAACTTTCCATGAAGTGGCCAAGCGTCCCCTGATTGCGTGGAGCAATGCCCGCGAGGCTGCCCGCGCGCTCAATGATGCCCTGCCATTAATGGCAGGTTGTGATGACGCCACTGTAATGTCGTTCTCCACTAGCGCCGAAGAGGCCCGCAGCAGCAGTAATGAAGTAACTCGTCATCTAGCCTGTCACGGCATCAAGGCCAAATCAGAAATCATGCTGGTCAATGACATTGGCATCATGGACATGTTGCTCAACCGGGCCGCCGACTTCGGATCCGACTTGCTGGTTATGGGTGCTCATGGCCATATCGGGCTGCCGTTTGTTAGCCGTGGCGCAGGCACCCGCTACATACTTCGACACATGACAGTACCGGTTCTGATGTCCAACTAAGGCGCAGTTAGAAAAGGCGCCAGATCCCGCGTGCTTGACGCAAAAAACCACCGGCTTTGCCGGTGGTTTTTGAGTTCTATTCGCACTAGGCGCTGCTACAAAGTGAAGCAAAATGTCCAGTTTTTCCCTGAATCATTTGTGCATTTGATCGAATATCTCCAGATTTTTTTAAATCTTAGTTTCAGCAAACCACTTGCAAACCCCCATCTTTACAATGATTCTGCCGGTCTCCTGTCTGGGACTCCTGTCTGGGACTATGCATGCGGCAACTAAAAATACATGAAGCAGTGTGCTGTTTCGCAAGGATGTTTCTGCTGGGCCCGTTTACAGCGTCGTGTTGCGTAGCCGCAGTGCGTTGGCGATTACCGATACTGAGCTGAAACTCATTGCTGCACTGGCGATCATCGGGCTGAGTACGATGCCGAACCAGGGAAATAGCGCACCGGCGGCAATTGGCACCCCGACGAAGTTATAGATAAAGGCGAAGAACAGGTTTTGCCGGATGTTCTTCATCGTGTGCTGGCTCAGCAGCCGGGCTTTGGCGATACCGCGCAAGTCGCCCTTGACCAGCACTACATGGGCGCTGTTCATTGCAATATCCGTACCGGTGCCCATGGCGATGCCGACATCAGCCAGCGCCAGCGCCGGCGCGTCGTTGACGCCGTCGCCGGCCATCGCAACGATGCGGCCCTGCTGCTTCAATTCCTCAATCAGCTTGAATTTATCCTGCGGCAATACTTCCGCCTTGACTTCATCCAGCCCGAGTTGGCGGCCGACCGCTTCTGCGGTGGCGGCGTTGTCGCCGGTGAGCATGATGATGCGCAGGCCGGAAGCCCGTAGCAAATGCAGTGCTTCTACGGTGCTAGCCTTGATCGGATCGGCTACGCTGATCAAACCGGCGAGCCGTTTTTCGCTGGCGATGAACATGACAGTTTGACCTTGTTCGCGCAAAGACTGCGCGCTATCGCGCAGTGTACTGGTATCCACTCCCGCATCGTCCATCAGACGCTGGTTGCCGAGCGAAATCAGTGCGCTGTCGATATGACCTTGCACTCCTTTGCCAGTGACGGAATTGAACTGTTCGACCACTTGCAGCGACGCGTTCTGTTCTTGTGCGTAATCGACGATTGCTTGCGCCAACGGATGCTCGCTGAGTTTTTCCAGCGCGGCCGCTGCGGCCAAGACTTCGGCCTGGTTAAAGCCGTCGGCTGCGATCACGCTTTGGACTTTCGGTTTGCCTTCGGTCAGGGTGCCGGTTTTATCAACCACCAGCGTATCGACTTTTTCTAGCCGTTCGAGCGCTTCGGCATTCTTGATCAGGATGCCTTCGCCGGCACCCCGGCCGATCCCGACCATGATCGAAATCGGTGTCGCCAGCCCCAATGCGCAAGGGCAGGCAATGATCAGCACCGATACCGCAGCCACCAGCCCATACGCCATCGCCGGTGCTGGCCCGAGCCAAGTCCACAGCAGAAAGCTGAGTGCCGACGAAGCCATTACCGCCGGCACGAACCAGCCGGAAACTCGGTCGGCCAATTTCTGGATCGGTGCGCGTGAGCGGCTGGCTTGATTTACCATTTGCACGATTTGCGACAGCAGCGTGTCGGCACCGACTTTTTGCGCTTGCAGCAGGAAGGTGCCAGTCTGATTGACTGTACCGGCGCTGGCTTGGCTGCCGAGCGTTTTGGTGACTGCCATCGGCTCGCCGGTGATCATCGATTCATCGACATTCGAGTGGCCATTGGTTACTTTTCCATCGACCGGCACTTTGTCGCCCGGCTTGACGCGCAGAATGTCGCCGACCTGTACCTGATCCAGATGGACTTCTTCCTCGCTGCCATCAGGCTTGACCCGCAGCGCGGTATTCGGTGCCAGCGCCAGCAGCGCGCGCACTGCTCCATTGGTGCGCGAACGAGCGCGCAATTCCAGCACCTGACCCAGCAGCACCAGCGTAATAATGACTGCCGAAGCTTCAAAATACAGTGGTGCCATGCCGTTCATCTTGAACGCTTCCGGTAATGCACCGGGAAACAGCAGGGCGATCACGCTGAACAGGAACGCGGCTGAAGTGCCTAAGGCAATCAGGCTGAACATGTTCAGATTCCAACTCCGAAACGAGTCAAACCCGCGTTTAAACAGTGGCCAGCCGGCCCATAACACCACTGGAGTAGCGAGTACGGCCTGTAGCCAGCCGAACGCGTTCATGCCGATCCGGTGTCCGATATCTGCACCGGGAATCATGTCACCCATAGTCATCAGCAGCAAAGGCAGCGATAGCGCGGCGCTGAATTTCAGGCGGCGCGTCATGTCGTCGAGTTCGCTGGTGTCCTCATCCATGCTGGCTTCCATCGGCTCCAGCGCCATGCCGCATTTGGGGCAGGTACCGGGGCCGACTTGCTGTACTTCGGGATGCATCGGGCAGGTGTAGATCGCATCTGCCGCTGCAGCTACAGCCTTGGGTTTGGCTGGCGTCATCGGTTTGGGTGGATGGGCGAGAATTCCTTCTGGATCGGCCTTGAATTTGGCGAGGCAGGAAGTACTGCAGAAATAATAGGTGACGCCGTTGAACGTCGCCGATTTATCTGGATTGGCAGCAGCTTTCATACCGCAAACCGGGTCGGTGTAGGGTTTGTCGATCGCTTTCTCAGGTGTTATCGGCACGAGCGATCCTGCCGGCACGGCTCCTGTCACAGAAATCTTCAATAGTTTGGCCGGTTGCACATACGTCAGCGGATTGGCCTTGAATTTGGCGAGGCAGGAAGTGCTGCAGAAATAATAGGTTTTACCCTGATGAATTGCCTTTTTAGCCGGATCGGCGCTCACCAACATGCCGCAGACCGGATCGGTGTACTGCTGCTGATTAGTTTGGATTGGGGCCGGCTGTTCTGACGGTTCTTTATCTTGCGAATGGCAACAGCAATCTTGGTGTGCGGCGGGGTTTTGCGTGGGGTCTTGTCGCTGGTTCATTACTGCTCCTTGTCTTGTGGTATTAGCCGATTGACATTAGTATAGACCCCGTACCAAACAACAGGGTAAAGTCAATTTTGACAAAATACATGCAAGTTAAAAATAATTTTACGATAGGACGCTTGGCGCGTGCCGCCGGAGTCGGGGTGGAGACAGTGCGCTACTATCAGCGCCGCAAGTTGTTGCCCCTGCCGGTTGCCCAAGACAGTGCGTTTCGGACCTATCCTGTGGCATTGGTTGATCGTATCCGCTTCATCAAACGTTCGCAGGAACTGGGGTTTTCACTGGATGAAATTGAGGCATTGCTGCAACTGGAAGACGGCAGCGACCGGGCGGCGATTCGCGAACTGGCGGCCGATAAGCTGCAGCATATCCGCGCCAAGATAGCCGACCTGGCACGGATAGAAGCTGCGTTGAGTCACCTGATCCATGAATGTGCAGCGACCGGCCAGTCCCAGGTCTGCCCAATCATTGCAGCGCTGGCGGGTTCGACTGCGCCCGACTAGTAGCCGTCAAATCATGCGGTTCTTCGATAGCGGCGGACTTCTGCGCGCCACTGCGCCCCAAATTCTTTGGTGAATGCCATTCCAGTTTCTAATGTTTACTATAAGGCGCTTGGTCTGGATTTTTTCATTCCGGCAGATTTCCGGGAAAAGCCAGTTTTTGCCAGTCACTCAGGATCAGGGAGACGAAAAAAAAGCACTCCGATTTCTCGTGAGTGCTTGATTTCCTACTACATGTATTCTGGCTCCCCGACCAGGACTCGAACCTGGGACCTGCGGATTAACAGTCCGTCGCTCTACCAACTGAGCTATCAGGGAATTGTGGCTTGTTTTTTTATTTTAAAATCAAATCAGTCAAGTATTATAACAGGCGTTATTAAAAACACGACCAATTATTATTGGGCTTGTTATGATATTTGTCAGGAGCTTTGGCGTTACCCACGCAAGATTTCCCGTTTTAGGCCCGAATGCTATTGGCCAGTATCACTCCTATGGGCGATTCCGATAGCTTAAAACCCGCGCTAGAGGGCGCTATGAACGCTAATGGCCAAGCTACATTATTCATAGGTGGCAGAAATGGGACCGGAATTCGCGTCCTATCGCTATGCAGGATAGTAAAACTTGCTGCAAAAAGTCATGGATTCAAGGATTTAGCCACTTTGTCTGATGAGTGTTTTTGTGTTGTCGACGTGTTCAGTCAGGATGACTATTACGTCTACCCGATTCAATTTTCAAATTGCGCCAGTCAGTTGAAAGGTTGAAGCCAATGTGCGTACCGTTGGCATCGGCGGCCAGGATATTACTTAGCATCACGCGCATTTCAATTCCCACTCAAATTGATCTTGTTTGGCGCCGCAATTCCGGTTATTCGAATGATCCGATCCGTGTCGGGGTGGGAGATCGCTGGCCCGCGGTGGTACGGCGAACTAAGTCAGTGCGAAACCGGCGAGGAAAATGTCAGTTGTAACAGAGGACAACAGCGAAAAAGCGCGTCGGGTATAAAATTTAGCAAGCCCTTGACCGGCTTTACCTGATTGAGCGAGAAAAATAATGCGTCTGGCCATTCTTTCTGATCTGCACCTGACAGTTGCGCCGATGCCGGTGCCGGATAGCGATTGCGATGTTCTGATTCTGGCCGGCGACGTGGCGCGACCGCAGCAGGCCATCGACTGGGCCCGGCAATTGGTGGTACCGGTGATTTACGTTCCCGGCAATCACGAATTCTACGGCTCCAGTTTGAGCGGAACTTTATCGGCATTGCGGCAGCAGGCTCGCGGCAGCAATGTTCATGTGCTGGATCTGGATGCAATCTGCATTGATGGCGTACGTTTTTTGGGCTGTACGTTGTGGACCGATTTCCGCTTGTTCCCGACCGATGAAATGCGCGCCGCTTCGGTTGCCGAAGCTTGCCAGTCAAACAGGGATTTCAGCCGGATCACGGTAGGCGATAGTGCCGATACTGCCGATGCCTTGTTCAGCCCTGCTGTTTCGCGTCAGGTATTCGATCAATCCGTGACTTGGCTGGAACGGAAATTCGCCAAGCCGTTTAACGGCAGCACCGTGGTAGTCACGCATCACGCACCGTCCCGCGGCAGCATCAATCCGAAATACGCAGATTCCTTGTTGAATGCCTGTTTTGTTTCCGATCTTGACGCGCACATCGCACGTTGGAACCCGGCGCTGTGGGTGCATGGGCATACCCATGACAGCTATGACTATCAGGTTGAAAATACCCGCATCGTTTGTAATTCGCGCGGCTATGCGCGTGATGGGATTGCCGAGAATGCCGGGTTTGATCCCACACTGGTAGTTCAGGTTTGAGCCCTGTTTTGCTGCAGTTTTTCGCCCAATTTATTGCTGCAGCAAGCCATTGACTTGCAACACATCCTGTTCCGTTAGCGTGCCGGCTGCGGATTTCAGTTTCAGGCCATTGATGATGGTGTCGTAACGTGCTTTGGATAGATCCTTGCGGGTAGAGAAGAGCTGCTGTTGGGCATTCAGGATATCGATATTTACGCGCACGCCAACCTGATAGCCAAGTTTATTGGAGTCTAGTGCCGACTGGCTGGAGATTTCAGCGGCCTCCAGCGCCTTGACTTGCGCCAGGCCGCTATTAACCCCCAAATACGATTGCTGCACGCTTTGCATCGCAGTGCGGCGTGCGGTTTCCAGGTCAAAGCGAGTTTTGTCTTCTAGCGCGATCGATTCGCGTACCCGGCTGGTCACGGCAAAACCTGCGAACAGCGGAATGTTCCATTGCACGCCAATAGAGTTGCTGTTGGTGGCGACAATTGCACCGTTAAACGTGTTGCTTGGCTGCTTGGTGTAGTTGCGGCTGGCCACCAGATCGACTGTTGGGTAATGGCCGGCTCGGGTGCGGGAAATATCGCGTTGGGCGATTTCGAGCGCGAGTTGCTGTCCTATGACGCCGGTGTTCCGTTGCTGTGCACTGTCCAGCCAGGCTTCGATCTGTGCCGGCTTTGGCATGCTTAAGGTCAGACCCAGTTGTAGCGGTGCCAGTTCTGCGGGCGGCTTGCCGATAATCTGCTGCAGTGATGCACGTTTGATCGCCAGATCATTTTGGGCGGCAAACTCTTGCGCCACTGCCAGGTCAAAGCGGGCCTGCGCTTCGTGGGTATCGGTAATGGTGGCGGTGCCGACCTCGAAATTCTGTTTGGCCGAAGCCAGTTGTTCCGTAATGGCGACTTTTTGCGCCTGTAAGAAAGTCAGTGTGTCTTGCGCACCCAGGATGTCAAAATAGGCTTGCGACACGCGCAGTATCAAGTCTTGCTGGGCCTGGGAAAACTGTGCGTCGGCCGCAGCCACCAACAACTTGCTTTGCTCGTATTGCTGCCAATTTCCCCAGCGAAAAAGCGGCTGCGATAGGGTCAATGCATAATTGCTGGCATTGAAGTTGCCGCCACTGTCGATTTCGTTTTTTGTGTTGCTGCCCGATAAGCCGAGAGTGGGTAGCAATCCGGCGCGTCCTTGCGGCAGCTTTTCCTGTCCGGCAGCCAACGCAGCGCGTGCGCTTGCATATTGCGGATCATTGACGCGTGCATCGTTATAGATTTGTTGCAGGTCAGCCGCATGCGCGCCCAGCGCCAGGAAAGCAGCGGCCAGAAACGAGGCGGGAAGAGTTTTGCGCATTACAGTCTCCATTGGAGTCAAGCCAGAGAGTTTGAAAGTAGGAGGTAGCACTGCCAAAAACCTGCCGGCCTGTTTAATGTATTGCCTCGTAACGTTAAACAGGCCCGGGTATTTTAAAAATGGCAATATAATGATGCGGTAAAGCATGCTTTTTATGCTATACCCCATCAAAATATACAAAATCTGTTAATGGTCAAAGTCAATAATTATTGGATAGCTGCCATTACGCGTTCCAGACGTTGGCGTACTTCTTCCGCTACTTGCGTGATGGCGGGCTTGTCAACCAGTTCAAGCACCGCTTGCGGGTCCATGAATTCGACTCGGATGCCGCCTGCGCTATCTTGTCTTACCACCACATTGCATGGCAGCAGCAGGCCGATAGCTGGTTCGATTTCAATCGCACGGTGCGCCAGGCCGGGGTTGCACGCGCCGAGGATGCGGTAGGGCGGCATATCCAGGTCAAGTTTTTTTTTCATGGTGGCGGCGACGTCGATATCAGTCAGTATGCCGAAACCTTCATTTTGTAAAGCGAGGGTGACGCTTTCAACAGTAGCCTCAAACGAGTGCGTTACATTCTTGCCAAATCCATATTTGGTATTCATGACATTCTCCGATAAATAGTCTGTTTCATAGTGTGTTTCAAGATTCCCGCACACCAATTTTTTTCAGGAAAATTTCCAGCGGGCAGAACTGGGTGAATCCGCTTTGCAGCAAATTGGCGCCGACAAAAACTGTCAACCACAAAAAATATTTGCTTATAAAAAATGGGCTCTCCGGCACGCCCAGAGCCAATGAAATCAGGATAAAAATTCCGGCAAAAATGCGTACCATGCGGTTGGTATTCATAGTTAATTCTTTCTCAAAAAATATAAATCAAGCTCAAGATCAAGCAAACTTTTTCCGGTTGGCCGTGTAATACAGCACTGGAATAACCACTAGCGTCAGCACGGTGGAGACAAAGATCCCGAAAATCAGCGATATTGCCAAGCCATTGAAAATCGGGTCATCCAGAATAAACAACGCGCCGATAATCGCAGCCAAACCGGTCAGCACAATCGGCTTGGCGCGTGCTGCGGTTGCATGGATGATGGCGTCGACAAATGCAATCCCTTGCGCCACCTGAAGATTGATGAAATCAACCAGCAAGATCGAGTTGCGCACGATGATCCCAGCCAGCGCGATCATGCCGATCATCGAGGTGGCGGTGTATTGCGCGCCGAGCAGCGCATGGCCCGGCATCACGCCGATGATCGTCAGCGGAATCGGCGCCATGATGATCAGCGGCGTCAGGTAGGAGCCGAATTGGGCCACCACCAGGATGTATACCAGCACCAGACCGACCGCATAGGCCAGGCCCATGTCGCGGAAGGTTTCATAGGTGATTTGCCACTCGCCATCCCATTTCAGCGCGAACTGGCGATAGGGGTCGGACGGTTGCTTGATGAAGTATTCGCCCAGCGGCGCACCCTGTGCCGCAGTTAGATTATCCAGCTTGCCGCGTACTGCAAACATGCCGTACAGCGGGCTATCGAGCTTGCCCGCCATGTCGCCCGTCACGTATGTCACCGGCAGCATGTCCTTGTGGTAAATCGTTTTCTCACGGGTGGTCGGTTGTACTTTGACCAGTTCGGACAGCGGCACATTATCGCCGTTGGCGGACTTCACCGTCATCGTCAGCAAGGTGTCTAGCCTGGCCTGTTTTTCCGGCGGCAGGTTCAGGCGTACCGGTATGCTGTACTTGGATTGCCCATCATGCAGCACAGTGATGTCTTCGCCGTCTAGCCCAACCCGTACCGTTTGCACCACGTCGGTCGCAGCGATGCCCAACAGCGCTGCCTTGCGCTGATCGACCCGTAACACGACCTTGGGTGCGTTGTCTTCAATCGAATCGTCGATGCCGATAATGTCGGCAGTCTGGCTAAATGCCTGCCTGACTTGTTTAGCCAACGCATGCCGGCCGGCCTCATCAGGGCCATAGATTTCAGCCACTAGCGGCGACATCACGGGCGGGCCGGGCGGAACCTCAACTACTTTTACTTTTGCCCCATGTCGGGCGGCGATTTGCTCCAGCGGTTTGCGCACCGCGCCGGCGATTTGGTGACTTTTTCGTGTGCGCTGATGCTTGTCGACCAGGTTGACTTGTAAATCGCCGAATTCAGGCGCCTGGCGCAAATAGTATTGTCTGACCAGTCCATTGAAATTAATCGGCGCAGCAGTGCCGGCGTATGCCTGTATGTCGGTGACTTCGGCTACCGTGGCCAGGTACGCGCCCATTTCATGCAATACGGCGGCAGTGTTTTCGACCGGTGTGCCGGCCCGCATGTCGACTACGACCTGAAACTCCGACTTGTTATCAAAAGGCAGCATCTTCAGTACGACCAACTGTAGCGCAGCCAAGCTGACTGAAACCAGTATTGCCAGCAACACGCCAGCCCATAACAGACGCCGGTTGCGCGCCGCTTTTTTGGTTGCCAGAAACGGCAGCAACAAGGTGCTGAACCAGCGCTGCAACTTGCTGTCGGTGTTGGTCGCATGCACGGCTGTGGTGATATTTTTCTGGGAAATTCGGTGCGCCAGCCAGGGCGTGACGGTGAACGCAATCGCCAGCGAAATCAGCATGCCCATGCTGGCATTGATCGGAATCGGGCTCATGTACGGCCCCATCAGGCCGGTGACGAAAGCCATCGGCAGCAACGCGGCAATCACGGTAAATGTGGCAAGTATGGTCGGTCCGCCAACTTCATCGACGGCTGCCGGGATGATCTCGGCCAACGATTTATCCGGGTAAAGTTGGCGGTGCCGGTGAATGTTTTCAACCACCACAATTGCGTCGTCGACCAGAATCCCGATGGAAAAAATCAGCGCAAACAGCGATACCCGATTCAAGGTAAAACCCCAAGCCCAGGATGCGAACAAGGTAGCTGCCAAGGTCAGGATGACGGCGATGCCGACAATCGCCGCCTCGCGCATGCCCAACGCGAAAAATACTAAAACCACTACCGCAGACGTTGCAAAAATCAGTTTCTGAATCAGCTTCATCGCCTTGTCATTAGCGGTTTCGCCATAATTGCGCGTGACACTGACCTCAACTCCGGCCGGGATTACGGTATTACGCAACTCACCTACGCGCTGGACGACCTGTTGCGCCACCTGCACCGCGTTTTCGCCTGGCTTTTTGGTGATCGCAATCGTCACTGCCGGGAATTCGCTGCCCGCTTTGGCGTCCTTGGAGGCGGTTGCCTTACCGACGCCAAACCAGACGTATTTCGACGGTTGTGCCGGCCCATCGACAATCTGCGCTACATCCGACAGCGAGACCGGATTGCCGGCGGTGACGCCGACAATCAATGCGCCGACTTCTTTGGCGCTGGCTAGAAAATTGCCGGTCTGGACTTCCAGTGTGGCGTTGTCGGATATGAGCTGGCCGGATGGCAATGCGGCATTGACGCCCAGCAGCGCTTGCCGGATATCGCCTATTGCCAGATGGTAGGCATTGAGTCGGTCGATATCGAGCAGTACCCGTACCATTCGGCCCGGGCCGCCGATGGTATTGACTTCACGCGTACCCGGCACCCGTTTCAACTCGGCTTCCATTGCGTGTGCCACACGCTCCAGCGCATAGGCGCCGCGTTCGGCGTCCCTGGTCCAGAGCGTTAGCGACAGCACTGGGACATCGTCGATGCCCTTGGGCTTGACCAGGGGTTCGCCGACATTCAATTCGCGCGGTAGCCAGTCGCGATTCGAGTGGATGGTGTCATACAGCCGCACCAGTGCTTCAGTGCGCGGGACGCCGACCTTGAACTGCGCGGTGATGACCGCCATTCCGGGCTTGGAGACGGAATACACATGCTCCAAGCCCTGAATTTGCGATATCACCTGCTCGGCCGGAGTCGCAACCAGGGTTTCGACGTCTTTGGCTGATGCGCCGGGGAACGGGATCAGCACATCGGCCATCGTTACATTGATTTGCGGCTCCTCTTCGCGGGGCGTGACCAGCACCGCGAACAAACCGAGCAGCAACGCTACCAACGCAATGAGCGGCGTCAGTTGCGAGTGCAAAAAAAACTTCGAAAGACGACCGGCGATACCCATTTTGACGTGCATTTATTTATCCTTGAGTTTCTTGATGCCAATCACTTTCATTACGTACTTTTCATAGATCGGTTCGGACGTGCCATTTTTCATTTTCCGAATGAAATATCTTTCGAAGGCGATTTTGGCCAAATGCACCCATTTGCCTTTAGAAATCCAGTTGACGTTGCGCGGCGGGATCTGTGGCATCGCCACAAAGGCAATTCCGTTGTCGCCGAAGTCTGCCAGACAGATCGTGTTCCAGGTGGCTTTGGCTGTTGGTTCCCGACCCGCCAGCGCGGACTGGATATTGTGTGCGGTTGCTGTCACCATCGATTCGATCATGTAGCCAGTCTTGGGAATGCCGGTCGGCACCGGGGTTACCTCGACCGGCGGGATCGCAACGCACACGCCTACTGCATAAATATTGGGATATTTTGGGTTGCGCTGGTGCGTGTCGATCAGGATGAAGCCACGCGGGTTGGTCAAGCCTTCGATGCCGAATACTGCATCAATGCCCTTGAATGCGGGCAACATCATCGAGTAAGAAAATGGCAATTCATGCTGTTTTTTGACTGTGCCATTTTCGTCATATTCGTCCACTAGCATTTTGCCGTCTTCGACCCGGGTAACCTTGGCGTTGCAGATCCACTTGATGTGACGTTCCCGCATGGCTGATTCCATCAAGGTCTTCGAGTCGCCCACGCCACCCAGTCCAAGATGGCCGATATAGGGTTCGGAAGTGACAAACGTCATCGGAACCTGATCGCGGATTTTCCTTCGGCGTAGATCGGTTTCCATGACAAAAGCATATTCGTAGGCCGGGCCAAAGCAGGATGCGCCCTGTACCGCGCCAACTACGATGGGGCCCGGTTGTTCGACAAATTTATTCCAGACCAAGCTGGACGCGGTAGCATGTTCAGCTTTGCATATCGACTGCGTGAAGCCGTCCGGTCCTAGTCCCTCGATCTCATCGAAGGCCAGTTTGGGGCCGGTGGCAATCACCAGATAGTCGTAATCCAGCATTGCGCCATCACCTAATTCGACCTGGTTTTTTTCAGGGTGTAGCCGTTTCGCACCGCGTCCGTCAAACGCGATGCCCTTGCGTTCCAGATATGCGGACACTTCGAATTCAACTTCTTCCGGTTTGCGCCAGTTGACGGCGAGCCATGGGTTGGATGGCACAAACTGGAAAGTATTGGTATTCGATACGACCGTGATCCGGTCACCAGAACCTAGTAGCGGCTTCATTTCATAAGCCATCGGCATGCCACCCAAACCGGCACCTAAAATAACAATGTGAGCCATATTCTCCTCCAAATATTTAACGTTTCAGGGTTGTAAATTGCAGTTAAAAAACATGCTTATTATTATTTTTTGGCGGTTGCGTCGGTACCTGAAATCAGGCCCGCCTTGATTGGGTCTTGGGCGATACGTTCGCCAGCCCGCAATCCGGCCAACACTTCGATAAACCCGTTGGCTGACGCTTCGCCAACGCGAATCTGGCGCAGTTGCGGTTGACTGCCGCCCAACACATAAACTGCAGTCACTTCACTTCTGCGCAACACCGCCTGCTCCGGCACGACTAGCTTGCGCACCATGCCGGTGACAAAATAGGCGCGCGCAAACTGCCCGGGCAACAATCCGGCCACTTGACCCAGGTCCAGCCGCAGTTTGGCGGTATGGGTACGGCTATCTGCCAGTGGAATCAGCGTAATTTGCCTGGACGTGACCGATTGTTTCAGGGTAGGGAACTCGACTCGAGCCGGCATGTGCAGATTGATGGCGCGCAGACTCGATTGCGATAGCGTTGCAGTCACCCGCATCGCGGCAGGGTCGAATAGCGTCACCAGCGGCAAGCCGGGCGTAGCCATGTCACCCACTTCAACTGACGTGGCGGCGACTACGCCGGCATAGGGAGCGGTAATAACGGTGAATGTTTTGGCGGTGGAGGCTTGACCTGCGCCAGCTTGCAGCGCAGCAACCCTGGCTTGCGCCACGTTGTAATCAGCTTGGGCCTGATCTAGCCCGGCTTGGCTGATGAACTTCTGGCCAAACAGTTTTTTGCTGCGCTCAAAGCTGCGCAGTGCATTGGTCAGGCTCGCCTGCGCTTCTACCACCTGACTCTTGCTACCCGACAGTACTTGCTCTGCGGCGCGCGGATCGATGCGCGCCAGAATCTGACCTGCCTTGACGCTGTCGCCGGCATTGACCCTGAACTCGACAATCTGGCCGGAGATTTGCGCTGCCACCGTCGATTGGCGCACCGCTTCGACCACGCCCTCGGCGCTGATGGTCTCCGGGATGTCGTGATAGGCGACATTGTAAGAAGCCGCAGTCTGCGCTGCAGCTACCGCGGGCCCGAATAACAGAACCGAACCCAGTAAATGCGTCGCTGCAACCGCGCCCAAATTCAGCGTTGCCGACGAAATGCGCTGATGCAGGGATTGCTTGCAGCGATTCTGCATCAGTCTCTCCGCATTTTGCAGGTGCGGATACCGAAAGGCAGATAAGCCGGACACCATCCGATAAAACCGGTCAGCAAGGGAACGAAGCCGACCAGGGCCCACCAGCGTGTGTTTTCACCCAGTACAAAGAATAAACTCAAAATAACCAGCCCAGCGATGATGCGAATACTGCGATCGATACCACCTACGTTGTGTTTCATTGCAGACTCCAGGTTGTTTTAAAAAATGACTTACGGAACAGCGATAATGTGCTGCGTTGCTTCATATTTCTGATACTCCCATGTTATTTGTTAATAACATGTATTCTTCGCATATAAACAATGCGGTAAGTAAAAATACCTTGTCTAGTATATGAAATACACCATCACGATGAACTATTTTTATCAGTCTTGCAGTACAGGCCGTACAGCGTGTTGAGCAAATTTAGCGCGCGTCCTTCATCCAGTTTGTAAAAAATCTTTTTACCCTCACGCCGTGTCGAAACAATGCCTTCATTGCGCAAGACGCTTAATTGCTGCGATAACGTTGGCTGGCGAATCCCGAGCAATCCCTCAAGGTCGCTCACGCATGCTTCGCCCTGTGTGAGTTGACACAACAGCAGCAAACGATCCTCGTTTGCCAACACCCGCAGCATCGTCGTCGCTTGCCCGGCGGCTTCACGCATTTGCGCAATGTCTAAAGTAGTTGTTTCCATGAATTTCTTTAATTTGATTACCAAATTCAGCATACTATATTTTAAGACATATTATAAGAAAACAATATATTAATTTATATAATTTAATCGCATATCGTTACGGCCATTCATAATGGGAACGCATGATCCACGAAAATATGAAAAGTACGAAAACGTCTCATGGCACAGTTCTTTAGACGCTTGTTTGTATTAAATGACACCCTGCTTTTATTGCATTGTTCGGTCTATTCCAGAAAGATTCGTTGGTGGAGAAATAGCGAAATACCTTCTCGCTATCTGAGACTCATTGCTTTGGCAAGGTGCCTGTTGGCGATTCTAGCTGGGCTATTGAGCATTGCCGGCATGAATAGAATCTGAACAATATCGACATGGTGCATTTCGGCGGTAGCCTGAATTTTGGCGTTATATATGAGGCATTTTATTTTTAAAAGAGTAATTGGTTACTATCTTTTTTGGTGTAAGTAGTAACATTCAAGTGGTTTCAACTGCTGTAAATGACGCGGGTAAACGGCGCTGTGACTGCAAGTTAGGGCGTCAATAATCTAAAAAAGGAAAAGCAAAATGACTGAAACAGTAAGCATTACCATCACGCAAAAAGAAAATTATCAATTCCTGGTGGACTTCGGCGATGCAATTCCTAATTTGCTAGTGGATGAACCTGTCCCGATGGGCGCGGGGAGTGGCCCGGCGCCGGCGCATATCTTATTGACTGCAGCTGCCAATTGTCTGTCGGCGAGCTTGCTGTTTTCACTGAAAAAATACGGGCAGGATGCGGGTGGCATCACGACCAGAGCGACTTGTACTATCGACCGCAACCCCAACAACCGACTGCGCGTGTTGCATATAGACGTCATGATTCAGTTCGCCCAGGATGGCGCAAATATTAAGCATCTTGACCGTGTGCTGGGACAGTTTGAGGAATTTTGTACAGTTTCCCAAAGCATTCAGGCAGGAATCCCGATCAAGGTAAGCGTGACGGATGGAAGAGGTGTTTGTTTGAAGTAGCTTGAGTGACGCGAGCTACATTTTATGGGTAGGTTAGATGTGCTTTTAACTGAAATTGGTAGTTGGTAGAAATAGCAATATCAGTGTAAGAAAATACATATTTTCAGAACAATTTTATTGATAATTATTCTTTTATATCAATATGTTGCGAGAAATTATAATTTTATTTAGGCGTTTTTTCTTTGAGTGTATGTGCACGCGCTTGAATTGATAAATGGGATTTCCATATTGATATGGATCATTTTTTTTATCGTTTCTAAAGTTGATAATGCATAGGGCGGCACCTGAGAGGCAAATAGTATGCTCAGCCCGAAGTTCAACTAATTTAATAGCATGCACAAAGGAAAAGCGCAGATGGATAACGTTGAGAAGAAGTTGGTGGTTGATGATGCGCCGAAGCTCGGAAACCGGCGCAGTTTTCTTGGTCGCACTGCATTACTGGGGTTGGCTGGCGCAGGCGCGTCGCTTGGCTTGAGCGGCTGCAAGGAAGAAGTCTCTGCGAAGAAACCAGAGAGCGCCGTCAAACCCGTTTCCGCCGGAGGTATCGAAATAGCCCCTGGCCAATTGGATGAGTACTACTCTTTCCTCAGTTCAGGACATGGCGGCGACGTAAGAATCTTGGGTATACCTTCCGGCCGTACCTTGAAGCGTATTCCGATATTTAATATCGATTGCATGTCGGGCTGGGGTATCACCAATGAATCAAAGGCGGTCATTGGTACCAAGGCCGATGGCAGTCTGAATTACAACGTTGGCGATACGCACCATTTGCATGGCAGTTACAAGAACGGCACCTACGATGGTCGCTGGTTATTTACCAATGATAAGATCAATTCCCGTCTGGCGCGCATCCGCATGGATACGATGGAGTGCGATAAGATAACCGTGTTGCCTAACGTAATGGGTTTTCACGGCATGTTTCCGGACAAGCGTGACCCAGTCGATGAAAAGATCAATTACACTACTCGTGTATTCTGCGGTCACGAGTTCCATGTCCCGTTGCCGAACGATGGCCGCGATATTGATGATCCAAGCAAATGGGGCTGCCTGTGCTCTTGCGTCGATGCCGCCACCATGGAAGTGCGTTGGCAATGCCGTGTCGATGGCAATATGGATCTGGTAGCGACATCCTATGACGGCAAACTTGCCGCTTCCAATCAATACAACACGGAAAATGGCGCAACTTTGGCCGATATGATGTCGGCCGAACGCGATGCCTGTGTATTTTTCGATGTGGCGCGTATCGAAAAGATGGTCAAGGACGGTAAATTTACACATATTGGCGCATCCAAGGTGCCAGTGGTCGATGGCCGCAAGGCAGCTAACCCGGATCCGAAGACCTCGGTGACCTGTTATGTCCCGGTAGCGAAGAACCCGCACGGCGTCAACGCCAGTCCGGACGGCAAGTACTTCGTTTGTTCCGGCAAGCTGTCACCGACTGCAACCGTCATTGATCTGTCTTTGGTCCATAAATGGTTTGCCGGTGAACTGAAAACCGAACGCGACGCAGTCGTAGCAGAGCCTGAGGTCGGACTAGGCCCATTGCATACCTGCTTCGATGGTAGAGGCAATGCATATACTTCGCTGTTTCTGGATAGTCAGTGCACAAAGTGGAATGTTGAGAAGGCGATTGCCCAGTTCAAAGGTGACAAGACGGTAAATCCCATCATTCAAAAGTTGGACGTGCAATACCAGCCAGGCCATATCTACTCATCAATGGGTGAAACCATAGAAGCCGATGGGAAATATATGAATTCCGGCAATAAGTTTTCCAAGGACCGTTTTCTGCCGGTTGGCCCGTTGCACCCTGAAACAGAGCAGCTGTTCGACATCAGCGGAGAGAAAGTGAAGCTTCTTGCCGATCATTCAGCGTATTCAGAGCCGCATGACGGCATCATCGTGCGCCGCGACCTCGTCAAGACGCGCCAGATTTACAACATCGATGACTTCCCGAATGCAGTCAAGCCGGAGAATGCGGGTATTGAACGCAAGGGCAACAAGGTTCATGTGCGTCTGATGTCGCAGGCGCCGAACTACAGCATGCCGGTCATCAAGGTCAAGAAAGGTGATGAAGTCACTATCACCCTGACCAACCATGATAAGGTTGAAGACTTGACACATGGTTTCGCGATCCCGACCTACAACATCTGCTTTATAGTGAACCCGCAGCAAACTCAATCGGTCACTTTCAAGGCAGATCACATTGGTGCTTACTGGGTTTATTGCACCCATTTTTGCCATGCATTGCACCTCGAAATGCGCAGTCGATTTTTGGTAGAAGCGTAAAGTTGGAACAAACTCCGCGCGCGAGTAAGCGCGCGGAACTTGTCGGCTGTACCCGGGTGGTTATCACACCTTACCCATTTTAGACATTGTCTTGCTGAGTGAAAATACGACTGCAACGCCTAAGATTTTGCTTCAGAAATAATCCCAACCCTCCTCGAACCCATGCAGATCTAATTGACCGCCACCTAAAATAATGTCGATTCACGTCAAATCATGCTTTTGGTAAATTTATTTATATTATGGGGTATGCATTAAAATGCCGTTTTTTCGGTACGTTTTAATTAAAAAATTAAGAATACTCCATACTTTATGTCAATGACGTATGCTAATAAGTGTGCTCATCACTCAATATATAAGAGCTCGATAGATTTTATGAAACACATTTTTGATCGTAGCCATTTGCTACACATTATCTTGGCCTTATGGTTAGGATTTACCGGATTGCTACTCGCGGCGCACGCACGTGCCACTGTATATGATGCCGAGTTACCGGAGGAACTCATGACCGGGCCGGATCTTTGTGCCTATGCAGCATGCCGGGACGTGATGCCATTGGCCACACAATTCTCCAAGCGTAAAGGGCGGCCCAGTTACGTAGAGGCTTATGTGGAGAATGCGGGCGGCCAGGATAGTAGGGGCGAACACGAGAGCAAGGGTGAACATAAGCAGCTGGTTGGTTATGTGTTTTTGTCGACAGATGTGGTGGATATTCCTGCCTACTCTGGCAAACCGGTTGTTACCCTGATTGGCATGGATACTAAGGGAATCATTACCGGTGTGCGGGTGCTGAAACATTCGGAGCCGATCTTGCTTGCAGGTATTCCCGAGTCCGAACTTCTCAAATTTATTCATCAATATGTCGGTAAATCGGCCGACTCCAAGCTGGTAATTGGCCAGGGCCGCGATGACAATGGTGCGCAGAGTCTGGACGCAATCAGTGGCGCGACTGTTACCGCAATTGCCGAAAATCAAGTGATTTCCCGTAGTGCGTATGCAATTGGTCGGCAGGTAGGTCTTATCAAGAGCATACCCAGGCCGCCGGCTCGATTTACCGCATCTAATGCCAAATTGAACTGGGGCGATTTGCTAAAGGAAGGCAGTGTCCAGCATATGTTGGTGTCGGCCAAGGATGTCGGTGTGGCTGACTTGGGTCAACCCTATATGGATCTGTATTTCGGTTACCTGAATGTGCCGGCTATTGGTAACAGCCTGCTCGGGGAACATGCCTATCGGCGTCTGATGGATGATTTGAAGCCAGACGAGCACGCCATTTTTATTATTGCCAATGGCGAAAGCTCATTCAAAGGGTCTGGATATGTGCGCGGTGGGATTTATGACCGAATCCAGGTACGCCAGGACCCGGAGACTTTTACCTTTCGCGATACCGATTACCTGAATCTTTACCATCTGCAGCCTGCCGATGTGCCGGGGTACAAGGAGTCCGGAATTTTTATTATCCGCTCTGCCAACTTTAATCCTGCATGGCCGTGGCAGTTGACATTTTTGGCCAACAAGACCGACGCCCAAAGCGGTAGCAAAACATTCATCCATTTTGATCAGGAACTGTGGCTGCCGGCACAATATCTGGAGGGTGGTCGTCCCAAGCTCGAACGTCCACAGGCTGTATGGAAGGCAATTTGGCTGGGCCGGAAACTGGAGCTTGTGTTGTTCGTGCTGATTCTGGGATTTACGGCGCTGATGTATTCGCAACGCGACAAGCTGACACGTATTTCCAGCCGCAAGCATAAACCGTGGATTTCCAGGCCGCGTCATTTGCTGTGGATCGCCAGTGTTGTTTTTCTAGGATTTTATCTGAAGGCCCAGCCCAGCATCACGCAGGTGTTGACCTGGTTCCATTCGCTGATTCACCAGTGGAAGTGGGAATTGTTCCTGTCCGACCCGTTTATTTTCATCTTCTGGTGGTTCATCATCATTACCGTGCTGCTATGGGGACGCGGTGTGTTTTGCGGTTGGTTATGCCCGTTTGGCGCGCTACAACAACTGGCGTTCAGTGCCGGCAAGATGCTGGGCCTGAAAAAATTCCAGCGACTGTTGCCCAAGCGGTTGCATGACAAACTCAAATGGATCAAGTACGGCGTCTTTTTCGTTCTGCTGGGAGTGTCATTCTATTCGATGGAGACAGCGGAGCATTTGGCTGAAATTGAACCGTTCAAGACTACATTTTTAGTTGGCGTATGGAACCGAACCTGGCCTTTCTGGCTATTTATTGGTGGCATTCTTGGCTTGTCTTTCCTGAGTGAGCGGCCGTATTGCAAATACATTTGCCCACTCGGCGCTGGTCTGGCGATCCCCAGTAAATTGCGTCTGTTCGGCTTGAAGCGCAAGACGGAATGCCAAACCTGCCATGCCTGCGCTACCGGTTGCGGTTCTCACGCGATTGACGCAGCCGGCAAAATCGATCAAACCGAATGCATGCAATGTCTAGACTGCATGGTGTTGTATTACGACGATCATGCGTGTCCACCGCTGGCGAAGGAGCGCAAAACGCGCGAGACGCTGCATTTGCCGCTGACAGCTATCGATGCCAAGGGTTACTTCATTCCTCTCGATAGTGTGCGTCGCAATCTGTCTGAAAAAACTGCACAAATGGTAGCCAAGAACCCGTGATCCGACCAATAACAGGCAATTCGCTAAAACTGCTGGTTAGAGTCGTAATTCTGGCAACCTGGCTTGGACTGATTGGCAGCAATGCCTGGGGCGCTGTGCTCCAAGTGCAGGCAGGTCATTCGATCGCTGCGGCGATTGCCGCAGCCAAATCAGGTGACACTGTGCAAGTGGCCCGCGGCAATTACAGTGAACATTTGGTGATCGATAAACCGCTTACCTTGCAGGGCATCGGACGACCGACCATTAGCGCAGGAAATACCGGCGATGTGATCCGTGTGCGTGCCTCAGACGTGACAATTAAAGGTTTCATCGTGCGCGATAGTGGCGCTAATCTGACTAAGCAGAACGCCGGTATTTATATCCAGCCCGGTTCAGATCGTGCCACGGTGCAGGATTGCGATTTGGTATACAACCTGTTTGGCATCTGGTTGGAAAATTCGAAAAATTCACAGATTGTTCACAACGTGATTACCGGCAGGCGCGATCTACAGTCAGTCTTGAGAGGCAATGGCATCGAAGTGTACAACACGATTGGAGCGCAAATCATTGATAACAACATCAGCTACAGTCGTGACGGCATCTATGTTGATGTGTCCAAGAATGCGCTGTTTCGCGGTAATAAAATTCATCACGTGCGCTATGGCACTCATTTCATGACGACCGATGATAGCCTTTGGGAGAATAACGAATCCTATCTCAACCGCGGCGGCCTGGCGCTGATGGAAGTGCGCCGGCTGACGGTACGCAATAACATTGCATGGGGTAACGCCGATCACGGCATTATGCTGCGTACGATTCAGGATTCCGTGATTGAAAATAACATCGTGGCAGGCAATGGACGCGGCTTTTTTATCTATGACGCCGAGTACAACACGCTGAAAAATAACCTGGTGATCGGTAACCGGATCGGAGTCCATTTATCTGCTGGCTCCTATAACAATAAGGTTGATGGCAATGACTTCATCGACAATCAATCTCAGATTAAGTACGTTGCCGCGCGCGATGTCGAATGGGGTCTCACACAGGGTAATTACTGGAGTAATTACAGCGGCTGGGATCAAAATGGCGACGGTATAGGCGATGTTGCCTATGAAGCCAACGATGTGGTAGACCTGCTCAACTGGCAATACCCATTAATCAAACTACTATTATCGAGCCCGTCGATGCAGACATTGCGTTTTGTGGCCCGACAGTTTCCGGTGTTACGCGCCCCAAGCATCGTGGACAAACATCCGCGCATGCGCCCCTTGAATCAGGATTGGAGACGGTGGAGTGACAAACAACCCCCTGCAGCTGAATAACGTTACCAAACATTTTGGCGATGTACATGCTGTCAACGGCATTAGTCTGTCGGTTGCGAAAGGCGAAATGTTCGGTCTGATCGGCCACAATGGCGCCGGCAAAAGCACACTTTTCAAACTGATGTTGGGACTGATTCCAGCCACCAGTGGTGAAATCAGGATTCACGATGGATTGATCAGCGGCCGCGATTTTCGGCAGATGCGACGCCGTATCGGCTACTTGCCCGAAAGTTTCGTTACCTATGACAATCTGACCGGGCTGGAAGTGTTGCGCCTGTTCGCCGATTTGAAGCAGGTGCCGCGCAACACTTGTGATGCAATCCTGGCGCGTGTTGGGCTGGCAGATGCAGCCAGGCGGCGGGTACGCGGTTATTCCAAAGGCATGCGACAGCGGCTGGGTTTTGCGCAAGTGCTGTTGGGCAAGCCTGATCTGATTTTTCTCGATGAGCCGACCAATGGGCTCGATCCGGAAGGGATTCACGAGTTTTACCGTATTCTGCGCGATGTGCAAGCAGAAGGAGCAACCATTATCATTACCTCGCACATACTGGCGGAGATTCAGGGTCGCGTCGATCGCCTGGTGATTTTGAACTCCGGTCAAATCGTCGCACAGGGAACGCTCACGCAATTGCGCTCCCACATGGTGCTGCCTTCTGTCATCGAGGTCATGTTGCGTGCCGGGCACGAGACGCATATGCGTACCGCACTTGGTGCGTTGTCTGAGTTGGCAGGGTTGGAGTGGCAGTTCGATAACGATTGCGTGCGAATTTCCTGCCCGGCGGCAAGCAAGGTAAGCGTACTCGCCAAGATCATGGCGTTGTCCGATGCAGTGCGCGATATCGTTGTGCATGAACCTTCGCTGGAAGACCTTTTTCTCGGTTATGGAGAGCGCCATGTCCAAGCGCATTGAATGGGCTCAGGTGCGCGTCATTGCCACCAAGGAGTTTCGGGACCGACTGCGCAATTTGTGGGTGGTAGCGGTGGCCGTGATATTCGCTCTGTTTGCGCTCGCAATTGCCTACCTCGGTTCAGCCCAACTGGGTTCAGTCGGCTTTCGCGGCATCGATGTCACGATTGCCAGTCTGGTTAGTCTGGTCATTTACCTGGTGCCGTTGATTGCGTTGATTATGGGTTACGACACCATCGTCGGCGAGAAAGAACGCGGCTCGCTGGAGTTGCTGTTGTCGATGCCAATTACCCGTTTTGAGATTTTACTGGGAAAATACTTGGGATTGTCAGCTGCACTGGCCAGCGCCACTGTGATCGGATTCGGCGCCGGTTTGCTGCCGCTGGCTTCCCAATTAGGGGCGAACGACCTGTATCACTATGCCGGCTTCGTATTGAGCGCGATTCTGATGGGAATGGCTTTCTTGAGTCTGTCGTTATTGGTGTCTGTCATTGCTCAGGATCGGATGCGTGCCAGCGGTGCGGCAATTATGCTGTGGTTCTTTTTTGTGTTGATCTTTGATCTGCTGCTGATGGGTGCATTGGTCGTCAGCCAAGGAAAACTGGATAGTACAATTTTTGCCGGATTACTGATGCTCAATCCAGCCGATGTTTTCCGCCTGCTGAATATCTTCAGTTCCGATCAAGTGCAGAGCATGTATGGCTTGGCAACCGTGATGCCGGAAAGTCTTACCAATCCTGCAATATTGGTCAGCATCATGCTGGGCTGGATCGTGGTGCCGTTCGCATTTACACATTGGAGATTCAAATGAGATCCAAAATAATCGGCTCGCAAAGATTTGTCCCGGCACGGCGCAAATTGATTGGCAGTTTGGCGCTATGCATATTGCTGCCTGCCTGCACTCAGGCTAGACCCAAAGTGGCAGCGTTGGAACCGACCAGCGAGACCGCCTGTGAGCTCGACGGAATGATACTCAAGGATTATCCGGGACCTAAGGCGCAAATTCATTACGCGCAAGGCAAGCCCGAATTTTTCTGCGACCTGATGGAGTTGTTCTCAATGTTGTTGATGCCTGAGCAAAAGCGTCCGGTCACCGCCGTTTTTGTGCAGGATATGGGCAAGACCGCATGGGAGCACCCCGATGGAAACTGGATCGATGCCAAGAGCGCCTTTTATGTGGCAGGAAGCAAAAAACTGGGTTCGATGGGACCTACTTTCGGATCGTTTTCCAGCATGGCGGACGCCGAGGCTTTCGCCAAAAAAGAGGGCGGCAAGATACTGCGCTTCGAGCAGATCACACAAGATATGCTCAATCGGAGTGGCGATGCCGCACACGATACAACGATGTCGCATTGAGGATAAGTGATGGAACAGGACGCCTTGATGGACTCCGTGAATGTAGAAACGCTGCAGGAACTGTATGCAAAAACAGCCTATATGCTGCGCGAATCGCGTAAAGAAATTTTGCGGAAATATGTTGTTGACTGTGAAGCGGATTTACTGGGAAAAATCAAGAATGGTGAGATCAGCGAGCATCCTGCTTACGAGCATTATCTGAGCGCCTTGATTCTCGATCAAACCCGCATGCAGGCACGCGCAGAGATGATGGAGCAGTTTGGCGATACGCCTGCCGAGACTTTAGCGCCTGCGGTATGTCTGCATCTGATATTCAAGGAAATGCTCGAGGAACACTACACAGAACGCATGGTCGAACCGGTGCGCCTGGCGCAGGATGCCATGACGCTTTCCTTTGATACCGGCTTGATGATGGAGGTGCGTTATTTCAGCAGCGCGGAATATTCCATCAAGTGGAGCTGGGGCGAAGTAGAGCTACGCATGGATACGGCTCCCATGCATGTGGCCTGCACCACATTTGCGCTGCATGTGCATGATGAAAACAGTGGTGTAAGGGCTGGCCCAATGGTTGGCCCCAGTCTGGATAGCTGGCACAGCTTTTCCGGGCTATTGGAGATTTTGTTGCTTTACCCGCTGCTGGAGCGTATTGAATCTTTGTAGCCCGGATTAGTAAGTTGCCAGAGATACCTTGGTATGAGTAAACGCGTGGTGCAGCGTATTGCATTGCATCGGAAAATTTTTAATTAATATTGGAAAATAGACACATGAAAACACTTAAATTCTTGCCACTCGCCATTGCTCTTGTCATAGCGGGCTGCGGAGAAAAGACACCGCCAGCAGCGCAGACGACGCCAGCGGCACCGGCGCCAGCGGTGGCAACTGCTCCTGCGGCCCCTGCACCTGTTGCACCCACACAACCTGCAGCACCTGCAGTTTCTGCTGCGCCAGCTCCTGTTGCGAGTGCAGCAACGGCTGGTGACTTAGTCAAGGGCGAACAGGTTTATGCCGCCACTTGTGTCGCCTGTCATGGAGCTGGAGTATTAGGTGCGCCGAAATTTGGCGACAAGGCATTGTGGGGACCACGCATTGCACAGGGAATTGATACGCTGCACACCAATGCAATCAACGGCATTAGAATGATGCCGCCTAAAGGTGGCAATGCAGCCCTGAAGGATGAAGATGTTAAGGCTGCAGTCGACTACATGGTCAGCAAGGCCAGCTGATGATTCAGGGACTCGAACTAATGCCCAAAACAGATGAGCCGTTCGTGTCCTTGCAAGATTAGCCTCGTACTGATGCCGGCGTATTGTGTAAAACCCCTTGGAATCCGGCGTTATGATCAAGCGTAATTTTTACTACCACCTGTTCAGTATTTTGCTATTGGTGCTACTGAGTGGCTGTACCAGCAAAACTGTTGAAACTACATACATTACCCAGGGCAATGTGTTTGGTACGTTGGTGAAGATAAGTATTTACGGTGAATCGGAAGCGCGCGCGAACCTGCTTGGTGCGCAAGTATTGCGTGAATTCGACAGGCTGCACCATAAATTCCACGCTTGGCAGCCCAGTGCGCTGACTGCGCTCAATGACAGCATCGCCCGTGGTGAACCCTATCAATCTGACGCTGAAATGGTGGGCATGCTGAAGGCGGCAACCCGCCTGGCAGAAAATTCGGACAATCTGTTTAACCCTGCCATTGGCGGCTTGATCCGACTTTGGGGATTTCAGAGCAGCGATATCACGCCGCATGGGCCGTCACCCGCCGAAATTAAACAATGGGTCGATGCCAATCCGCGCATGACCGATCTAAGTTATAACGGCACCATTATATCCAGCCGCAATAAAGCCGTAATGCTGGATTTGGGGGGGTATGCCAAAGGATATGCACTTGATCAGGCAGCCAAAATTCTGCACGCCGAGCACGTCAAGGCGGCACTCATCAATATAGGCGGCAACCTGCTGGCAATAGGACAACCCGGAGCGCATCCCTGGAAAGTCGGCATCCAGAATCCGCGCGGCGAGGGCACAGTTGCAGTCGTGGAACTGCATGACAATGAAGCGATAGGCACTAGTGGCGATTATCAGCGTTATTTCATGAAGGATGGCAAGCGTCGTCCCCACATCATTGACCCGAGAACAGGAGAAACCACTGATCTGGTAGCCTCGGTCACGATCATCACGTCTGGCGGCACTGATGCAGGTACTCGCTCTGACGGAAATTCCAAACCGTTATTTATTGCCGGTCCACTACATTGGAAAGCGTTCGCAGAGCGCCTTGGGCTGGAAGAAGTTTTGTTGATTGACACTAATGAAAATGTGCAAATGACGCCAGCCATGCGCAAGCGCGTTATGCCATAGAATTACGGCATCAAATTTTTCGCATCTATTTCTTAAGCTGACGGTCATTTGGTGCACATGCATGCTGGACTATTCTCGGCATCATATCCAGAAAAAACTCTGTTGAAAGCTTGTGGGTGGCTGGCCTGTGCGGTCATTTTTTTAGACAAAATCAGAAACTAAGTTAGATGGGCCGAATTTGCAACTGTGGTAATATACACGGATGTGTATTATTTTTTACAGCATTAATTTAATGCGGTAAGTATGGTTTTTTGTAAAAAATAACGGGAGTATATTAAATTTCATATACAACTGCGCAATATTTGACGATTTTCACAAACTCTGATGGAGCTCTGAGAGATGGTGAAGCCGTGTTTTTATTCGAGAATGCTTTATGTTAAAATCCGCAATTGGCTGGGATCTCAGCTACCAACCCTAACCCGTTATTTTTATTGGAGTTTTTACAGATGGCAATCGAACGCACCCTGTCAATTATCAAGCCAGACGCAGTTGCAAAAAATGTTATCGGTCAGATTTATTCGCGTTTCGAAAACGCTGGACTAAAAATTATTGCTGCCCGCATGATGCAATTGTCGCGCGCAGAAGCGGAAGGCTTTTACGCAGTGCATCGCGAGCGTCCTTTTTTCAATGCTTTAGTTGATTTCATGATTTCCGGCCCTGTCATCGTTCAGGCCCTGGAAGGTGAAAATGCTATCCTGACGCATCGCGACTTGATGGGTGCAACCGACCCTAAAAAAGCTGAAAAAGGCACGATCCGAGCAGATTTTGCAGATTCTATTGATGCAAATGCAGTGCATGGTTCTGATGCCGCTGAAACCGCAGCTGTGGAAATTGCTTATTACTTTCCCGCACTGAATGTGTATTCGCGTTAATTGATGCGATTTTTCGCGTGGGGTTTATTCACGCGAGAATAACTGGATGGAATGATGTTATGACGCAACTCACCAATTTGCTGGACTTGGATCCTGCGCAACTTATAGCTTATTGCGGTGAGTTGGGTGAGAAGCCGTTTCGCGCCAAGCAATTGCAGCGTTGGATTCATCAATTCGGCGTTGGTAATTTTAATGCGATGACCGATTTGGCGAAATCGTTGCGGGATAAATTATCTACGCGTGCGATGGTTGCTGCGCCAGCAATAATTAGCGATCACACTTCCGTTGATGGAACGCGAAAGTGGTTGATGGATGTGGGGCAAGGCAATGCAGTAGAGACCGTATTCATCCCTGAAGAAAATCGCGGCACTTTGTGCATTTCGACGCAAGCAGGTTGCGCAGTCAATTGTCGCTTTTGTTCCACCGGGAAACAGGGTTTCAGTCGTAATCTTACGGTCGGCGAAATAATCGGGCAATTGTGGATGGCAGAGTTTGAATTGCGGCGCACCAAAGGTATTGAGCCCGGCCCGAAGGGCGAGCGTCAGATCACAAATGTCGTAATGATGGGAATGGGCGAGCCGCTATTAAATTATGGGCCGACAGTGACAGCGTTAAAGTTAATGCTGGACGATAACGGATATGGCTTGTCACGTCGACGTGTGACACTGTCAACGTCTGGCGTAGTGCCGATGATTGATCGTCTTGCGCAAGATTGTCCGGTTGCCTTGGCTGTTTCTTTGCATGCTTCAAACGATGCCTTGCGGGATGGCCTTGTGCCATTAAATAAAAAATACCCATTACGCGAGTTGATGGACGCATGTCGGCGCTATCTTGAGTATGCGCCACGTGATTTTGTTACTTTTGAGTATTGCATGCTCGATGGCGTTAATGACTCCGATGCGCATGCACGGGAACTGGTTGCCTTAGTGCAAAACGAGGTGGGGCCAGTATCTTGCAAATTTAATTTGATACCGTTTAATCCTTTTCCAGAATCTGGATTGATTCGCTCAAAGAACCCACGGATTAAGGCGTTTGCGCAAATCTTGATGGATGCAGGTCTCGTAACAACCATTCGCAAAACTCGGGGTGATGATATCGATGCCGCCTGTGGTCAACTGGCTGGTGAGGTGCAGGATCGTACCCGCGTTCATGAGCGCATGGAGAATATTGCGCAATACCAGCAAAAATTTGGTAAGAATTTTGGCCGTTTAGTGGAGATTATCGAGTGAGCATAGCTTGGCATGGCTTGTTTCGAGCTTTTTTTCTGTTGATCGTCCTGTCTTTTTTCGGTTGTGCATCAAGTCAATCTGGTGGATCGTTGGCAGAGTTACCTACTAGCTCGGATCAAACCAGTAATCAGAAAAGAGCTAATATCAGATTGCAATTGGCTGTTGGTTATTATCAACAACACCAGTTGGAAGTCGCGCTTGATGAGGTCAAGCTGGCGCTGGTAGCTGACCCCAATTTTGCTGAGGCATACAGCATGCGTGCATTGGTCTATATGGAAATGGATCAAATGCCTCTTGCTGAAGAAAATTTTTTGAGGGCAATTAAACTTGCGCCTGATAATCCTGACTTAAGCAATAACTATGGTTGGTTTTTATGTCAAAGCGGGCGCGAGAATCAGTCGATCTCTTATTTTGAAACTGCGCTCAAGAGTCGTTCTTATCAATCTCCCGTAAAAGCTTTGCATAACGCAGGAGTGTGCAGTCTTAAATTAAATGAACAAAATGTCGCGGAAAAATATTTCCTGCGGGCATTTAAAATCGAACCAGATAATCTCAGTGTCACAGTTAATTTGGCAAGTATTTACTTTAATCACAGAGATTATGAACGCTCCCATTTTTACATTTCACGCGCTATTAAAGCCGACATGCTGACAACTGAAGTTTTATGGCTGGCGATAAAAGTTGAACATAAATTAGGAGATCGTGCCGCTGAAAGCAGCTTAGTGACACAATTGCGGCGCCGCTATGTTGACTCACCTGAATATGCTGCGTATAAACGCGGGGCATATGATGAGTGAGCAATTTAAAAACATTATTGAAGAGCCGCCTCAGCACGAGTTGCAGGAGACTTGCATTGATTCACCTGGAACTTGTTTGTCAGATAGACGTCAAGATTTAGGTTGGTCTATACAGCAAGTTTCTGATCAAATTAAACTTTCACCACGTCAAATTCTTGCTATTGAAAGCGATGATTACGCAGCATTGCCGTCGATGGTTGTTATGCGTGGGTTTATTCGCACCTATGCAAAATGCTTAAAAATGGATGTGACTCCGATATTGGCAATGATCAAACTAAAGGATGTCCCAAAGTTTGATGCGCCGCTATTACGTCGGGCGATTCCTATGAATTTTTCTGAGAGTCGATTTCCTTTGATGGGAAAAAGAAATGGCATCTTGTCCAAATGGAGCATTGGCATTGTTTTTTTGATACTGCTACTTATGTCGGCATTGTTAGCCAAAAAAATGGAATGGTTGCCAGATTTGTCTAAAATGATGGTTGCTTCGCCAGTTAATCGAGATGTTTTGATGCCATGGAAAATTTCAATCCTTCCAAAAAATGATGTGAAGGCGCTTTCTCCGCAAGTGGGCAAGGCTGACTCGGCGATTACTCCTGTTTTGACAACAGTACCGATTACAGCGGTTAAAGAGACAGTCGATGTTCCTGTTATCGCAGACCCGGCAGCACTTACAGCTGTCGGGGAAAAAAATCAATTAGTACTGCAAGCCCATGAAGACTCCTGGATTGAGATCAAAAGAGCCGATAAGAGTACTGCAGTTTCCCGAATTCTGAAGGCAGGTGAGATCGAGAAATTTGAAATAAACGAACCGGTTTTATTGACCATCGGTAACGTTGCCGGCGTGGACGTCACTTTGCGTGGTGCGGCATTAAACGCCAAGACAGGCGTCAATGGCAATGTTGCCAGGATTAATTTAAAATAATCAGTTATGGTTAAAAATACGCCTATAGCATCAGGCCCCGCTTCCCGGCGTAACACTAGGACAACTGTCATCCGTTATGGGATGCGTGAAATTTTTGTCGGTGGAGGACACCCTGTAGTGGTTCAGTCAATGACTAATACTGACACCATAGATGTAATCGGCACGGCAATTCAGATCAAGGATTTAGCCCGTACCGGTTCTGAATTAGTGCGCATCACCGTTAATAATTCAGAAGCTGCCGCTGCTGTACCGGCAATTCGCGAGCAGTTGGATAAGATGGGTATTGACGTGCCATTGGTGGGGGATTTTCACTATAACGGCCATACGCTTTTAAACGATTATCCTGATTGCGCGCGGGCACTTTCAAAATATCGCATCAATCCTGGAAACGTAGGGCAGGGCGCCAAGCGAGATACACAGTTTGCGCAAATGATTGAGGCCGCCTGCAAATATGACAAGCCGGTGCGCATCGGCGTCAATTGGGGAAGCCTGGATCAGTCATTGTTGGCGCGGATCATGGATGAGAATGCCAAAAGATCCGAGCCTTGGTCTGCCAGTGGTGTCATGTATGAAGCTTTGGTTACTTCTGCCATTGATAACGCGCAACGGGCAGAAACGCTGGGGTTGCCAGGCAATCAGATTATTTTGTCGTGTAAAGTTTCGGGTGTGCAGGATCTGATTGCAGTCTATCGTGAGCTCGCCCGCCGTTGCGACTATCCGCTTCATTTGGGCCTTACTGAAGCGGGTATGGGGAGTAAAGGCATTGTCGCCTCTACTGCAGCGCTTTCTGTATTACTACAAGAGGGAATAGGTGACACTATTCGTATCTCTCTCACACCGGAACCAGGTGGGGATCGCACCAAAGAAGTAATCGTGGCACAGGAAATTTTGCAGACAATGGGGATGCGAAAATTTACTCCGATGGTGATCGCATGTCCAGGTTGCGGACGTACAACTTCGACGGTCTTTCAGAATTTGGCTGATGGAATCCAAACGTATTTGCGCGATCAGATGCCAGTATGGAAGAAAGAATATCCTGGTGTTGAGGGCATGAATGTCGCTGTTATGGGATGTATCGTAAACGGCCCTGGTGAGTCCAAGCATGCAAATATAGGTATTAGCCTGCCGGGAACTGGAGAATCATCCGCTGCCCCTGTATTTGTAGATGGCGAAAAGATTGTGACTCTGCGTGGTGATCACATTGCCGAAGAATTCCAGGCGATCGTACTGGATTATGTCAAAACACACTATGGCAACACTACTATTGCCGTTTGAATATGATTATTCGAGCGGCTGCCCACCGTTAATAAATGTATAAATAGAATGTCTGAAAATAAAAAAATTGAAAAAATCGTTGGCGTGAAAGGCATGAATGACATCCTTCCGACTGACGCCCCGCTCTGGGAATTGTTTGAAAATACTGTGCAGTCGGTATTGAAGAGTTATGGCTTTCAACAGATTCGCACACCAATCGTTGAGCCTACCGCTTTGTTTTCTCGCGGATTGGGAGATGTGACTGATATAGTCGAGAAAGAAATGTATTCGTTCACTGACTCGATGAATGGTGACCAACTGACGCTGCGTCCCGAATGTACTGCAAGCGTGGTTCGCGCAGCGTTGCAGCATAACCTGACATACGATGGCCCGAAACGCTTGTGGTATGCAGGTCCGATGTTTCGTCACGAAAGGCCGCAACGTGGACGCTATCGCCAGTTTCACCAGATTGGCGCAGAAGCTCTCGGGTTTGTTGGCCCCGACATCGATGCAGAACTCATCATGTTGTGCCAGCGTCTTTGGGACGACCTTGGGTTACAAGGTATAAGGCTGGAATTGAACTCAATCGGAGATGCAGACGAACGCAATAAACATCGGGTCGACCTTGTAACGTATTTCGAAAAAAATGCGGACTTGCTTGATACTGATGCGCAAAAACGTTTGTATTCAAACCCCTTAAGGATACTCGATACAAAGAATTCTGCGATGCAAGCATTGGTGAATGGAGCACCCAAATTACTGGATTATTTAGGCGATGCCTCGCGTGCTCATTTCGATGGTGTGCAAAAAATACTCCGCCATAACAGTATCCCGTTCACCATTAACACGCGACTAGTGCGCGGCATGGACTACTATAATCGCACTGTGTTTGAGTGGGTGACTGATCAGCTTGGCGCGCAAGGCACGGTCTGTGGCGGTGGCCGATATGATCCTTTAATGGAAGTGTTCGGCGGTAAACCAACGCCGGCGTGCGGTTTTGCAATAGGTGTTGAGCGCATTCTGGAGCTTATGAAGGCAAGCGGAGAATTTTTACCACCAAACCATTGCGATGTTTATATTCTCCACCAAGGTGACGATGCACAGCTGCAAGCGTTCGTTCTGTCAGAGCGAATTCGTGATGCTGGCTTGGATGTTGTGCTACATTGCGCGTCTGCCAATTCTATGAACAGTTTTAAGTCGCAAATAAAACGCGCTGATGCAAGCGGGGCGGCCTTCGCTGTCATTATTGGCAAAGACGAGATTGATGACGGGGTAGCTGCAATCAAGGCGCTCCGTGTAGCCGAAACTGATCAACAACAGGTTAGGGTCACATTCGATGCGGTAGTGGATTATCTAGTTGATCAAGTAGTCGGCGAAGATGAACACGATCACGAGCATATTCATTATCACCACTAACATCACTAACATCACATGGCATACGATCACGAAGAAGAAGAGCAACTAGCCTCAATTAAGGCTTGGTGGAGTCAATATGGTAACCTGCTAACTTTGCTCCTCATTGTTGTTATGGCTATTTATGCGGGCTGGTCCGGATGGAATTACTATCAGCGTAAGCAGTCAGTACAAGCATCTCTACTCTATGACAAGTTGGAAAAATCTATTGTAGCTAAGGATAATGTAAAGATTTTGCGCATAGCAGAAGACTTGCAAACGAAATTTGGCAAGACTCCCTATGCACAAATGAGCGCATTAGCTGCGGCAAAAAGCGCATTTGATGCTAATGACATGAAAGTGGCAAAGTCCCAATTGGTATGGGCAACCAATTATGGCAATGATGAAGAATACAAAGCTATTGCCAAGCTTCGACTTTCTGGAATTTTATTGGATACCAAATCATATGATGAGGCATTAAAGCTACTAGAAACAAACTTTCCTGCACAGTTTTCTGGTTTGGTTGCTGATCGCAAGGGAGATATTCTTGTTTCCCAAAATAAAAATGATAAAGCGCGTTCCTCCTATAAATTGGCGCTAGAAAAAATAGAGCAAGATAGCCCGATACGCCCATTAATTCAAATGAAGCTGGACGCGTTGGGTAGCTCACCAGTTAAGGATGCAGGTTAAAAATTAGAGGAAATAATGCGAATTGCAGTTAAGCTTGTGTGCGTCAGCATAGTAGCTGTGTTGTCTGGGTGCTCTTCGTTGAACCCATTCTCCAGCAAAGTGGAGCCAAGAAACCAACCAGCAGCGTTAGTGAATTTTCAGCCTACATTATCCATTCGCCAGACTTGGTCTGTGGCAATAGGCAAGGCTGGGATGTTTTATTTTTCCCCGGCTGTTATCGGTAATGATGTTTTCGTCGCTGCCGCAGATGGGTCAATTGCACGTTTGGATGCGGTCACGGGTAATCCAGTTTGGCGCATTAAAGCAGGAATGTCATTAACGGCAGGTGTTGGTAGCGATGGTAATACAATCGTGGTAGCAGGCGAAAAAGGTGTAATTTTAGCATTTGATTCCAATGGAAAATTGCGTTGGAAAGCACAAGCTTCCAGTGAAGTACTTTCCGTCCCGGCAGTAGGCCAAGGACTAGTAATTATCCGTAGTCACGATAACCGTATTATTGCGCTGGATGCGGGAACTGGATTGCGTCGCTGGATTGCACAACGAGCGGTTCTTTCTTTGACCTTACATACAGCGCCGGGGATAATTATTGACGGATCGAGTGTTTTCGTTGGTATGCCCGGCGGAAAATTATTAGCCTTAGAGTTGAATAACGGCGGCGCGCGCTGGGAGGCTACAGTGGGAGACCCACGCGGGACGACAGAACTTGAACGTATAGCAGACATTTCCGGCGCACCAGTTATAGCCGGGGAAGATGTATGTGCGGTTGCTTACCAAGGTAAGGTTGCGTGTTTTAATAAGTCGACAGGTTCTGTGCGTTGGGCTAGACCGCTATCGAGTGATGTCGGGATAGGAATAGATGAACGCTTTGTTTTTGCTGCCGATGAGCGTGGGGCAGTGACGGCGTATACACGTGATGCTGGATTGAATATGTGGCGTAACGATAAACTGGCGAATCGTCGTCTTTCCACCCCAACATCCTTTGGACGCGCTGTGGTCGTAGGAGACAGTCAAGGCTATGTACATTTCCTTTCTCGTGAAAATGGCGCATTTTTAGGTCGCGTTGGCACTGACGGGAGTGCGATACTATCCGCCCCGGTCGTTGCTGGCGTGAATTTGATTTTTCAAACCCAATCAGGGGCAGTGGTCGCTTTGGCGACCGAGTAACAATTTGATGAAGCCGGTAATTGCATTAGTAGGCCGACCTAACGTTGGTAAATCCACGCTGTTCAACCGTCTTACCCGATCGAGAGATGCACTGGTAGCTGATCTGCCTGGACTGACCCGGGACCGCCATTATGGTGAAGGGCGCTTGGGTGAGCGGCCATTTTTAGTGATTGATACAGGCGGATTTGAGCCTGTGGCCAAGGAGGGCATTATGCACCAGATGGCCAAGCAAACTAAACAGGCAGTAGCGGAAGCCGATATCATTATTTTTATTGTTGATGGGCGTCAAGGACTTACTCCACATGATAAAACCATTACGGATTTTTTACGAAAATCCGGTAGATCAGTCATGTTGGTTGTCAATAAATCTGAGGGCATGAAGTACACCTCTGTTGCCGCCGAGTTCTATGAACTTGGATTAGGCGATCCTTATATTATTTCAGCAGCGCACGGCGATGGTGTAATGGACTTGGTAGATGAATCCTTGAGCCTGGCATTAGTGCAACGCCCTGACGACAAACATGAACAGGACATCTCTCAGAGTGGCGTTAAAATTGCAATCGTAGGCCGCCCAAACGTGGGTAAGTCAACTTTAGTAAATACCGTGTTGGGTGAAGATCGTGTTATAGCTTTTGATATGCCTGGAACTACGCGGGATTCCATCGAAATTCCGTTCGAACGAGAAGGCAAGCATTACACATTGATTGATACTGCTGGAATACGGCGACGTGGAAAAATTTTCGAGGCGATTGAAAAATTTTCAGTTGTTAAAACATTGCAGTCAATTTCAGAGGCTAATGTTGTATTGCTATTGCTCGATGCACAACAGGATATATCTGAGCAAGATGCACATATAGCTGGCTTTGTGCTTGAAACAGGTAGAGCTTTAGTCGTAGGCGTTAATAAATGGGACGGCTTGACATTTGATAAACGCGAGGAAATCAAGATGGATTTAGAGCGTAAATTGAGTTTTTTGTCTTTTGCTAAATTTCATTTTATTTCTGCTTTGAAATCGACTGGCATTAGTCCCTTGATGAAGTCAATTGATGCTGCTTATGTTGCGGCTATGGCCGATTTGACTACTCCTAAATTAACACGGGCATTAATCGAAGCGGTAGAGCATCAGCAACCTCGGCGTAAAGGCTCAATTCGGCCGAAATTAAGATACGCTCACCAAGGTGGTCAGAATCCACCTATTGTTATCATTCATGGAAACGCGCTCAATTTTGTCGAAGATAACTATAAACGTTATCTGGAAAAACATTTCAGAGAAACTTTTTCGCTAACAGGTACGCCCCTACGTATTGAATTTCGGTCGAGTAAGAATCCATTTTCCAGAAATTAAAATTGCTGTATCGCTGAAAAAAAGCAAATTATTAATGCGTTCAAATTGACAACTTTTAACCAGTATCGCTTGATAATTTACAAGTCGTCACCAACTCTTAATTACAATAACAGAATGGAGCTGCCATGAGTAACAAAGGGCAATTGTTACAAGACCCCTTCCTCAACACCTTGCGGAAAGAACATGTACCTGTTTCAATATATCTCGTCAATGGCATTAAATTACAGGGGCACATTGAGTCTTTTGATCAATATGTTGTCTTGCTGCGCAATACTGTTACACAAATGGTATACAAACATGCAATCTCTACTGTCGTACCGGCACGCGCAGTTAACTTAAATATTGAACAAGAAGAGCAATGATTCTTTTTATCTCCACAACTTAACGCGAGATTACTTCAATGCGTGCAGTGTTAGTTGGGATCGATTTTGGTAAAAGAGGTTTTACTTTTACTGAAAGTTTAGAAGAGCTATCTTTGCTGTCATCTTCTGCGGGAGCTGACCCTGTGGTTGTCATTACGGGAAAGCGTTCACGGCCGGATGCATCCTTATTCATAGGCTCTGGTAAAGCAGAGGAAGTTGCATTTACTGTAGCTGAAAATGAGATTGATATCGTGATTTTCAATCACATCCTGACGCCGGCTCAGCAGCGTAATCTTGAAAAATTATTAAAAGTGCGTGTGGTTGATAGAACTACACTGATTCTTGATATTTTTGCACAACGCGCCAAAAGTCACGAAGGAAAAGTGCAAGTTGAACTTGCTCAGTTACAACATTTGTCTACTCGTTTAATTCGCGGTTGGACGCATCTGGAGCGCCAAAAAGGCGGTATAGGATTACGGGGGCCTGGTGAAACACAGCTGGAAACAGATCGTCGTTTGATAGGCGAGAGAGTTAAATCTCTTAGTGTGCGGCTCGAAAAGTTACAGCGTCAGCGTGAAACACAGCGTCGCTCCCGGGGCAAAGGAAATACTTTTTCGATATCGCTGGTAGGGTATACCAATGCGGGCAAGTCTACTTTATTCAACGCGCTAACCAATGCTGGCACTTATGTAGCGGATCAACTTTTTGCAACATTAGACACGACTTCGCGTCGAGTCTATCTTAACGATACCGGCAATGCGGTACTTTCTGATACCGTTGGCTTCATCCGTGAACTGCCTCATCAATTAGTTGCAGCATTTAAGGCAACTTTGGAAGAGACAGTTAATGCGGATTTATTGTTGCATGTCGTCGATGCGGCAAGTCCAGCGAGGATGGATCAAATCGAGCAAGTCAATATGGTCCTTAAGGAAATCGGTGCAGATCATATTCCGCAAATATTGGTCTGGAACAAAATTGATATTATGGGCTTGCAGCAATCGGTGGAGTTGGATGAGTATGGTAAAATCCAAAGGGTTTTTGTTAGCGCTAGGGCAGGCGTTGGACTAGATTTGTTGCGGCATGCTCTTGACGATTTTTCTAAGTCGCGTATGACTGTTCTGACAGAATATTCGTCGGTAAATCAATCAAGTGATATTCATGTTGAATAGAATCGAATAAGCGCTTTCACTCCTTTATAACGCTGGATTTGGAAAAAATGCCTGTATTTTTACTGAAAAAAATTGGTTTAAAATTCTCACTCAATGATCCCAGGTGGGGTCGGAATTCTCGTAGCGATGAAAACAAAAATCATATGCAGAATGATAAAAATCCTAATAATGGACCGCCCGATTTAGACCAATTGTGGCGTGACTTTAATCAACGACTAAATCGTTTTTTAGGCCGTAAAAATGGTGGTGGTAGTTCTAATGGTGACGGTTTCAAGCCTGATGCCAAAGGTGCTGGCATTGGGATAGGAATAATTGCTGTTATTGCGATTTTTTTGTGGTTGGTGAGCGGGTTTTTTATTGTTCAGGAGGGTCAAACGGGTGTCGTGATGACTTTCGGAAAATACAGTGGCATGACTCCCGCTGGTTTCAATTGGCGTTGGCCGACTCCGATTCAAAGTCATGAAATAGTAAACGTGTCTCAGGTGCGCACGATTGAGGTGGGCTATAGATCCAGTGTCAGAAATAAACAGCCAAAAGAGGCGCTGATGTTAACTGAGGATGAGAATATTATTGATATCCAGTTCGCGGTGCAGTATAGACTTAAGAACGCCTCCGATTGGATCTTCAATAATCGTGATAAGGAAGAGTTGATCAGACAAGTTGCTGAAACATCTATTCGTGAGATTGTCGGTAAAAGTAAGATGGATTTTGTGCTTTACGAGGGCCGAGAAAAGGTCGCATTTGATGTCACTCAGTTGATGCAAAATATCGTTGATAGCTATAAGTCAGGCGTACAAATTACAAATGTAACGATGCAGGGTGTGCAGCCGCCGGAGCAGGTGCAGGCTTCATTTGATGATGCTGTTAGAGCAGGTCAAGACCTTGTAAGACAAAAAAATGAAGGCCAAGCCTATGCAAATGATGTTATTCCAAAGGCGCGCGGTGCTGTTTCACGTTTAATGGAAGAAGCTCAAGCATATAGCGCTAGAGTAGAGGCAAATGCCTTGGGTGATGCCTCTCGTTTTAATCAGGTTTATGCAGAATACCAAAAAGCGCCGGCCGTTACGCGAGACCGTATTTATTTAGATACCATGCAACAAATTTTTACTGGCACAACCAAGTTAATGGTAGATGTGAAAAATGGTAATTCTCTGCTCTACTTGCCATTGGATAAATTAATTGGACAAACAAATGCGAGTGGACTTTCTGCCTCTAATCCAAATAGTGCTTCCAGTACAACGACTACTCCTATTCCCACTGTAGATTCTTTGCAATCTAGTGGGAGTACTCAACAAAAGGATTCCCGGAGTCGTGAATCGCGTGATTCCCGTAGTCAGGAGACTCGATAATGAATCGTGTAATTTCTTATGTTTTTGTTGGGCTAATTTCTCTTTGGGTTTTATCATCGACGCTGTTTGTGGTCGACCAAAGACAATTCGCAATTGTATTTGCTCTTGGAGAGGTTAAGCAGGTTATTAAAAAGCCTGGACTATATTTCAAGTTGCCGCCGCCATTTCAAAACGTTTTGTTTATGGATAACAGGATCCTGACGCTCGACACTCCTGACGCAGATCGTTTCATAACAGCAGAAAAAAAGAATATTCTGGTGGATGCATTCGTAAAGTGGCGAATTGTAGATCCAAGGTTATATTTTATTAGCTTTGGAGGTGATGAGCGTAGCTTGCAAGACCGGATGTCCCAGATTGTAAAGGCGGCACTGAATGAAGAAATTACGAAGCGTACTGTACGAGAGGTAATATCGGGAGAGCGTGGCAAAGTTATGGATGCTATTCATAAAAAAGTAGGTAATGAAGCAAAAGAAATTGGAGTTGAAGTTGTTGATGTGCGATTGAAAAGAGTCGATTATGTAGAACAAATCAGTAATTCAGTTTACGATCGAATGAAATCCGAGCGCGCACGGGTAGCTAACCAGTTGCGGTCAACGGGTTTTGCTGAATCGGAGAAGATTCGTGCTGATGCTGATAGGCAACGTACAGTTCTTTTGGCTGAAGCTTATCGTGATGCGGAAAAAATCAAGGGCGCAGGCGACGCGAAAGCTTCACAAATCTATGCTCAGGCTTTCAGTAAAAGCCCGGAATTCTATAAATTCTACCGTAGCCTGGAAGCATATCGTGCTAGCTTCAAAAATCGTAATGATATGATGGTTGTGGATCCAAGTTCTGAATTTTTTAAGTATTTCAAAAACCCAGGTAGTGCAAGTTCTATGGGGCAAAAGTAAAGCTGAATCCATGATGTTGTTAGTCTGAGAAAATTGCATCACGTTAATGTATATATGCGATTCCATAACTAGTCATTGGCTGATTGTTATTTTTGTGCGAGATTTAAATAGTCTCGCGCATTTTCTTTTTTAAGTATCCTTCCTTTTATGCCTAATTGGCTTCTTCCAGAACACATTGCTGATGTTTTACCATCAGAAGCACGCAAAATCGAAGAATTAAGACGTTCGCTGCTTGATAATTTTCGTCTATATGGCTATGAGCTCGTCATGCCACCCTTATTGGAATATATCGAATCTCTTTTGAGTGGAACTGGTCAGGCGATGAATTTGCGAACCTTCAAGTTGGTCGATCAGTTATCAGGTCGGACCATGGGTGTGCGCGCTGATATTACTACCCAAGTTGCACGTATAGATGCGCATTTACTGAATCGTGCCTCTGTCACTCGACTGTGTTATGCAGGAAGTGTCTTACACACCCGTCCTTCTGGTCTGCATGCAACGCGCGAACCTTTGCAAATTGGTGCTGAATTATTTGGGCATGCCGGACTCGAAGCCGATGCTGAAATTCAAAAATTAGTTTTGGCATCTCTCGAACTGGCGGGAATTACACAAGTACGTCTAGATTTATGTCACGTTGATGTATTGCGGGCACTTTTAAAAAATGATGAACGTGCAATCCAACATGAGGCCGAACTCTTCGCACTGCTTGCTGCAAAGGACATACCTGGATTAATGTCAATCTCAACAGAATTTTCTGTGGTGACACGAAATGCCTTGTTAGCCTTACCAACTCTTTATGGCGATATTTCGGTAATTGATCGCGCACGAGGCGTTCTACCTTGCTTGCCCAACATATCGCAAGCACTGGATGAACTTGATTCTTTGATCGCGCTAGTAGGTGCTGACAATATCACAATTGATTTAGCGGATTTACGCGGGTATCACTACCATAGTGGAATAATGTTTGCAGCTTACGTTCCAGGTTTACCGAACGCAGTAGCACGCGGTGGCCGATATGACCATGTTGGCGAGGCATTCGGGAGGGCACGGCCGGCTACAGGGTTTTCAATGGATTTACGTGAATTGGCGCGATTGTTACCGATGGCGAAGAGAAAGCAAGCGATTTTTGCTCCTTGGAGTGGTGATTATTTTTTAAAGGTTAAAATTGACGAACTACGAAAGGCCGGAGAGATAGTCATTCAGGTCTTACCTGGACATGAAAGTGATCAAGACGAATTCGATTGCGATCGGGCTGTTGTTTTAGAAAACGGAAACTGGATCCTCAAAAAATTAGGTTAAGAGATGTTACAAAATAATGGTGTTGCGAAAAATGTAGTTGTGGTTGGTACCCAGTGGGGTGACGAAGGTAAAGGTAAGATTGTTGATTGGTTGACAGATCATGCGCAAGGTGTAGTGCGGTTTCAAGGTGGACATAATGCGGGTCATACGCTTGTTATTAACGGAATAAAAACAGCGTTACAGCTTATTCCTTCAGGGATAATGCGGCCAGATGTTGCTTGTTATATTGGTAATGGTGTAGTGCTATCTGTTCCAGATTTATTGCGTGAAATTGACAAGTTACAAGCAGCAGGAGTGGAGGTCGCGTCGCGATTGAAAGTGTCTGAAGCTTGTCCAGTCGTTCTGCCATATCACACTGCATTAGATGTGGCTCGTGAAATTGCTCGCGGAAATTTCAAAATTGGCACAACAGGTAAGGGTATCGGTCCAGCTTACGAAGATAAAGTCGCACGCAGAGCAATTCGAGTGGCTGATCTCATGAGCGAAAACCGTTTCGCAGAAAAATTACGTGAAAACCTTGATTATCATAATTTTGTATTAACGCAATATCTGAAAGCTGATTCCATAAATTACCAGAAAACATTGGATGATGCACTCTCTACTGTGCCGCGTTTGGTTCCTATGGTTGCAGATGTATCTAGCGCGCTTCATGCAGCGTATAAAGCTGGTGCAAACTTATTGTTTGAGGGAGCACAAGGTAGTTTGCTGGATGTCGATCATGGAACCTATCCTTTCGTTACATCAAGTAATTGTGTTGCCGGTAATGCAGCCGCAGGGGCAGGAGTAGGTCCCAATATGCTTCATTACATTCTTGGCATAACCAAGGCTTACACGACGCGAGTTGGTTCAGGGCCATTTCCTTCGGAGTTACCAACTGATCAAGGTGTAGGAGAACATTTGTCGCGGATCGGACATGAATTTGGAACTGTCACCGGGCGGGCGCGTCGGTGTGGCTGGCTTGATGCGGCATTATTGCGTCGTTCAATGCAAATCAACGGAATTTCGGGTATGTGTTTGACCAAACTTGATGTTTTGGATGGTCTTGACTCCCTTAGATTATGTACGGGGTATCAGCTTGATGGGAGAATCATCGATATTTTTCCTGTTGGTGCAGAAGATGCTGCCCGATGCGTGCCTATCTACGAAGAAATTCCGGGGTGGATGGAGTCGACTGTTGGCGCTACATCTATAAATGCATTGCCTGTAAACGCTCGTCGTTACATCAAAAGGGTAGAGGAGCTAGTTGGTGTCCCTATCGATATGGTATCTACAGGCCCTGACCGGGAAGAAACTATCGTACTCCGACACCCATTTAAATAAAAGGATGCGTAGTATGGCGCTTAATACTGACACAGATCTTTGGGTGTCGTGGGAGGATTATTATCGTTCCATTGTAAAACTGGCGCAGATCGTACACGAGTCAGGCTGGGAGTTTGATCAAATACTTTGCTTGGCGCGAGGAGGATTGCGGCCTGGAGATATCTTGTCCCGCATTTTTAATGTCCCTTTGGCTATTCTTTCGACGAGTTCATATCGCGATGAATCTGGGACTCTGCGGGGGGAGTTGGATATTGCAAAATACATTACCATGGCAAAAGGTGATCTCACAGGCAGGGTTTTGGTTGTTGATGATCTTGTGGATTCGGGCGTTACTCTTGAACGCGTTCAGCGCCATCTCCAGCGAAATTTATCTTCGGTTACCGAAGTTAAGTCTGCGGTAATTTGGTGTAAGGCATGCTCATCAATACGACCAAATTTTTATCTCGATTATCTAGAAACAAACCCTTGGATACATCAACCTTTTGAAGATTATGATGGTTTGCAACCTTATCAACTATCGGCCTGGCTTAAGAAAGGCGAGGGCAAGTGATCACCACTTTTTGCAAGACATAATTATGGAGTGCAGAGCCAATAAACCCTCAGTAACTGATGGTTTATTTGCTTATGGCAAAACGATTACGAAAACGAAATTCTAGATATTTTTGAACGAACCTAGTCTTGGTTAACATCCACTATTGAGATTTCAAAAATAAAAAATCTGTAAAGGCTTGGTTATTTCAGACGAAAAAAACCACTGATTTCTCAATGGTTTTTAATTTTTGGTGCCCACGGAGGGACTCGAACCCCCACACCCTAAGGCACATGGACCTGAACCATGCGCGTCTACCAATTCCGCCACGTGGGCACTGCTACTGTTACTACCTTGTTTAACGCAAGATAAAAATACGGTGTTTCTGTTCTCGCCCTTATAAATAAAGACTCAATCCATATTTAGTTTCATCTGCTAGTATATGTACGCTACAGATTATTTTAATATTGACTGCCCACGAAAGAGTGGAATTATAAAGGAATGAGATCAGAAGTCAACATCTTAAACCATATAGTTTCTTTAGGCTTGCACTGGTTAGGACAATTTCTCTGCCTCCGTTACACTACTGCATATTGTTACTAAAACTTACTTACAGATCCTTTGAACCAATTCCCCTACATTATTCCTAGCCGAGAAGATATTCTCGGTATTTTGCGTTTAACCAGCGTGCCCCAGGACGCGCAATCGATAGCATTTTCTCTTAGTGTCAAATCAGATGAGATTGATGGTTTGATTCGACGCTTGAAAGCGATGGATCGCGATGGTCAGATCAAACCCGACCAGAACGGTTGTTATCAATTGGCAAATCAAACCAGTTTTATTTTAGGTAGGGTCAGTGGTCATCGCGACGGCTATGGATTCCTGATTCCTGAAGATGGCAGTGCAGATATTTTTCTTTCTGAAAAAGAGATGCAGAAAGTACTGAATGGTGATCGTGTTCAGGCAAGAGTTGTTGGCACCGATAGGCGCGGCCGACCTGAGGGCAGTATTGTTGAGGTAGTTGAGCGATCAAACGACTATATCATCGGACGTTTATTGAATGAAAATGGTGTCTGGATTGTGGTACCGGAAGACCAGCGCATCGGGCAGGATATTTTACTCACCGGTTCGTTAGGCAAGGCAAAATCCGGCCAAATCGTTAATGTGAAATTAACCGAACAGCCATCACGTTATTCTCAGCCAGCAGGCAAGATAATGGAAGTATTGGGCGACATTGACGATCCAGGGATGGAAATCGAGATCGCCGTGCGAAAGTATGGCGTGCCGCATGTATTTTCTGAGGCTGCCTCCAAGTTGGCTGCCAAACTTCCGGCTGAGGTGATGGCAGTAGATTTTGCGGACCGAATAGATTTACGCGATATACCATTAGTAACAATTGATGGCGAAGATGCACGAGATTTCGATGATGCCGTTTATTGTGAGCCTGTCAAGATAGGCCGCAGCAATGGCTTTCGTTTAATCGTTGCTATCGCCGATGTCAGTCATTACGTAAAGCCAAATGATGCGTTGGATAAGAATGCACTGGAGCGTAGCACTTCGGTTTATTTTCCACGACGTGTCATACCGATGCTGCCTGAAAAATTATCGAATGGCCTTTGCTCACTGAATCCAAATCTAGATCGATTGACACTGGTGTGCGATCTGGTGGTCAGCACGCAAGGTGAAATAAAGTCATATCAATTTTATCCTGCAGTCATACATTCCGCGGCGCGATTTACTTATACAGAAGTAGCCGAAATTCTAGCTGATAGCAATGGCTTGGCAGCTTCCAAGCGTCAGTCGTTAGTGCCGTACCTATCGAACTTAAATGCCATTTATCACGCTTTACTGCAGGCGCGTAAAGCGCGTGGTGCCATCGACTTTGAAACTACTGAAACCTACATTGTATGTAACCCGGCCGGAAAAATTGAAAAAATAATTCCGCGCACTCGAAATGATGCTCACAAGATCATTGAGGAATGTATGCTGGCAGCAAATGTTTGTGCTGCCGATTTATTGCAACGGCATAAACACGCTGGCACATACCGTATTCATGCCGGACCCACAGAAGAAAAACTGAATCAGCTTAGGACGTTTCTCAAACAGGCGGGTTTGTCCTTAGGCGGCGGTGACAGCCCTTCGTCTGGCGATTACTCCGATTTGATGAATAAGATCAAACTGCGCCCGGATGCTGCTTTATTGCAAACGATGTTATTGCGCTCAATGCAACAAGCTGTCTATAGCCCAGACAATATTGGGCATTTTGGTTTGGCCTATGAGGCTTATGCTCACTTTACTAGCCCCATACGCCGTTACCCGGATCTGTTGACGCATCGTGTGATCAAGGCAATCATTCAGGGAAAACGATATGAGCCTAATGGGATTGATGTCAGTTTGTTGAACACGACCCTGTCTACATCCACTAGGCGACAACAGGTTAAGGATAAGGCACAGGGCAAAATGAAGCCGGAAGCCAATCTTACGATCTGGGATGCGCTGGGCGTTCATTGTTCTGCAAATGAACGCCGTGCAGATGAGGCGTCACGCGATGTGGAAGCTTGGCTGAAATGTTATTTCATGCGGGACAAGTTAGGCGAAGAATTTACCGGCACGATTTCCGGGGTGACGACCTTTGGTATTTTTGTGCAATTAGATGCGCTTTATATTGAGGGGTTGGTTCATATCACTGAGCTAGGCACAGATTACTTCAAATATGATGAGGCCCGGCACGAATTACGTGGCGAGCGTACCGGCAAGCGGTATCAATTAACCGACCGTGTAACCGTGCAGATTAGCCGTGTCGATATTGACGCACGTAAGATTGACTTGCGCCTTGTAAGCGAACTTGGTGCGGAAAATACAGTTAAGGATGGTGTGCGCCATATAAGTGCAAAAGCATCCTCTGGCAAGAAAAGTAAGACTAATTTAGACAGAAACAAGATACTTGCGGGGCCAGAACAAACTCCCAAGTCAAAATCCGTCAAGTATGCGGCGGCACCTGTAAAGGCACGCTTACCAAAAACAGCCACTAAAGCAGTCAAAAAGAAGCGATAACAATGAAGAGTAAAATTATTTTCGGTTTTCATGCCGTAACAGCGCGTTTGCGGCATGATGCCTCCTCGGTTGAAGAGATTTATATTGACTCTGCTCGTCACGACAGGCGCATGCAGGAACTGATCCGCGCCGCTGAAGCTGTCAAGGTGCACATTATCCAAGCCGATGATCAGCGCTTGAGCAATATCGTCGGTACGCGCCGGCACCAGGGTGTGGTGGCCAAGGCCGGCGAGCTTTCCTTGGCGCGCAATCTGGATGAATTACTAGATGCAATCGTCGGGCCTCCTTTGCTCTTGATATTGGACGGGATTACAGACCCGCATAATCTGGGCGCTTGTTTGCGGGTGGCGGATGGTGCCGGTGCACATGCCGTTATCGCTCCCAAGGATCGTGCTGTTGGGCTCAACGCTACAGCGGCTAAAGTGGCCAGCGGCGCGGCAGAAACAGTACCTTATATTACCGTGACCAATTTAGCCCGCACCATGCGGGATCTTAAAGATCGTGATATTTGGTTAATCGGCACCACTGAGGACGCAGAAAAAACCATTTACCAGGGAAATTTCTCCGGCCCCGCAGCACTTGTGATGGGGTCGGAAGGAGAAGGCATGCGTCGCTTGACTCGCGAGACATGTGATGTGCTGGTGAGTGTCCCGATGTTTGGCTCGGTAGAGAGTCTTAATGTCTCGGTTGCTTCAGGTATTTGCCTGTACGAAGCTCGTCGCCAGCGAATCGCTACAATCTAAGCTTCGAAACAGGGCATAAATTCAATTCCAGCTTTGGACAAGAGGTATTCAGTCTTTCGGTTGTGAATTCGCCATCTGATGGTTCGGAAAATCTTCTCCTTAAACGTTATATCGCGTTTTCGCCTACGTATTTCTATTTTTATGTTCAGCAACCTTCGAGAAGATATTCGCAATATTATTGCGCACGACCCAGCGGCACGCAATGCTTGGGAGGTTGTGACTTGCTATCCAGGCCTGCATGCAATCGTTGCACATGGTTGGGCGCGCTGGTGCTGGACGCATGATCTGAAATGGCTAGGACGCTTTATATCGCATATCGCACGCATTTTCACCGGTGTCGAAATTCACCCCGGAGCTATTATCGGGCGCCGCGTTTTCATTGATCACGGCTTTGGTGTGGTGATCGGTGAAACAGCCGAAATCGGTGACGATTGCACTATTTATCAAGGAGTTACGCTTGGCGGGACTTCGCTATACAAGGGCATCAAGCGCCATCCAACCCTTGAACGGGGTGCCATTATTGGTGCAGGCGCGCAAGTCCTGGGCAATTTTACTGTAGGCGAAAATGCCAAGGTAGGCTCGAATGCCGTCGTAGTGAAGGCAATACCGGCGGGCGCAACGGCGGTTGGCAACCCTGCTCGCATCATTGAAAAAAGCGTGCCGGAGTCCAAGGAAGAGTCGGCAGCTCGCATGTTTGCTGCATATGGTATTACGCCGGATGGGGATGACCCCCTATCTAAGGCGCTGCATGGATTAATTAACAATGCGGCAGCGCAAGAACACCAGATCGAGAAGATGATGGCAGCGCTGAAGTCCGCCGGGATTGCGTGCGATAGTGCTCCCGATTCAGAAAAATTCAATCCAGATCAAATGAACAAACTAGTGGAGTGAGGGTGCCAAATTGGACACGCAATTAAATACTTACAGTGCGGCCGAAAGGACTCCTGACGCTGCCCATTTGCTGGATGTTTTCGAAATCAGAGTGTTGGCTGTTCTGGCTGAAAAGGAGGCGCTAACCCCGGACAATTACCCGTTATCGCTCAATGCATTAGTCAATGGCTGCAATCAACTCTCGAGCCGCGATCCAGTAATGTCTATTTCCGAGAGCTTAGTGCAAGATATTTTGCAGCGTCTGATGCAAAGGAAATTTGTGGCAGAGGTACGGCAAGCAGGTGCGCGGGTGTCGAAATATGAACATCGCTTGCGTATGGTATGGCTGCTGGAGCAAAACAAGCTGGCAATCCTTACCCAACTGATGTTGCGCGGAATTCAAACTGCCGGTGAAATCCGCGCCCGGTGTGCACGGCACTATGATTTTTCCACGATTGCCGAAGTTGAGTCAGGATTGCAGTTTCTGATGGATAAGTTCCCGCCTCTGGTCGCCTGTCTGCCTAAAGTGCCCGGTACCAAAGAATCTCGCTATGCACATTTGCTGTCCGGCGAAGACGTTTTAACGCGTCAAGAAACTGCAGCTGGTTTTGTCTCGGGAGGTGTGATCGTCGATTCATCGCGGCATGATCGTGTTGGACTTCTGGAGGAGGAAGTGGTGCGTCTACGTCGCGAGGTCGACTGGCTGACCGAGCAGTTTGAGGCTTTCAGGAAACAATTTGATTGATGCAGGATAGTGGGGCCCACTTTAATTCCGCGCAGGTTCTATTGTGCCCGGTTGATGAGAAAAGCAGTCAGCAGCGATACCGGACGCCCGGTTGCGCCTTTGATAGCTCCAGATTTCCACGCGGTGCCAGCGATGTCCAGATGGGCCCAAGTGTATTGTCTGGTGAATCGTTCCAAGAAGCAGGCGGCTGTAATGCTGCCACCTGCCGAGCCACCGATGTTGGCGATGTCGGCAAAATTCGACTTAAGTTGTTCCTGATAGCTGTCTTCGATCGGCATACGCCAGGCGGTGTCGCCAGTGGCGCGGCCAGCGGCCAGCAATTCGTTGGCAAGAGTGTCGTGCGCGGCGTCGTGACGGGTAAACAGGCCGGAGTTATGGTGGCCCAGCGCTGTGATACAGGCCCCTGTCAGGGTTGCGATGTCGACTACGGCAGCCGGTTTGAAGCGCTCGGCGTAGGTTAGCGCGTCGCACAGTACCAGGCGGCCTTCGGCGTCGGTATTCAAGACTTCAATGGTTTGGCCGGACATCGATGTCACAATGTCGCCTGGTTTGGTGGCGCGCCCCGATGGCATGTTTTCACAGGTCGGGATGATCCCGATCACGTTGAGTTTCAAGTTCATTTCGCCGATTGCACGGAAAGTGCCAAGCACCGATGCGGCACCGCACATGTCGTACTTCATCTCATCCATGCCGAGGCCGGGCTTGAGCGAAATCCCGCCCGTGTCGAACGTGATGCCTTTGCCCACCAGTACTGTTGGCGCGTCCTTCGCCTTGCCGCCCATGTGCTTGAGGACGATGAATTTTGGCGGCTCTTCGCTGCCGTTGGTAACCGACAGAAAGCTGCCCATCTTGAGCGCCTGCAATTGTTTGTGGTCGAGCACTTCGATGCCGAACTTGTAATCCTTGGCGAGTTTTTTGGCAGTGTTGGCCAGATAAGTTGGAGTGCAGACGTTGGCCGACAGATTACCAAGATGCTTGGTCAGATCGATTCCGTTAGCCAGAGCCAAGCTCTGCGCTAATGCTTGTTTTGCTTCAGTTGCAGCGGCGGCGTCGATGACAAAGGCAATTTTCTTGACGCCGCCTTGGGCTGCTTCCGGTTTGCTTTTCTGACTATCGCAACGATAAGCATTTTCACGCACCGCCAGCGTGGCGCAGCGAATCGTCCGGGCAATATCACGGTCTTTAACCGCGTCCAGCGGCAAGGCGATCAGCGCATCGCCAGCGCCGAGGGTAGCGAATGCGCGCGCGGTTGCTTGTGCCGCTAGTGTGAAATTCTTGTCGCTGACAGTTTCATCAGGGCCCAGGCCGACTAGCAAAACTCTGGCTGCGCTCACGCCCTCAAGAGCGCGCAACAATAAGGTGGAACCGGCCTTGCCGCTGATGTCGCCGGATTTCATTGCAGCGCTGATTGCGCCCTTTTGGTCAAGAGCCTGTGCTGCTGGGGTCAGCTGCCTGTTTTCATACACGCCAACTGCGATGCAGCCGGTTTTGGCACTGTCGAGAGTGTTTTTTGTATCGATTGTTTTTATGCTAAAGTCCACGGCTAATTCCTCTGTACTTTGATCAACTTTTAATTATAGTCTCCGAATGATCTTTCAGCGCGCGCTTCAACGCGAATTGGTGAGTACCGCAGGCGCCGTTTTCACGACACTTTTTACTATTACCATCACCGTGATGTTGATTCGTATTCTGGGTCAGGCAGCCGGCGGCACGGTTGCGTCCGCCGATGTGGTGCAGTTGATTTCGTTTTCGGCATTGAATTACTTGCCGATAATTCTGATCCTGACCGGATTTATTGCGGTGCAACTGGTCGTCAGTCGGTGGTACCGGGATTCCGAAATGGTGGTCTGGTTCGCATCCGGTTTGAGCTTGACCCGCTGGATCAGGCCGATACTGGGTTTCGGCGTTCCCATCATTCTGCTAACGGCGGTACTGAGCTTCATGGTTACTCCTTGGGCCAACCGCCAGAGTGCAGAGTTCCGGGAGCGTTTTGAGAAACGCGAAGATATTTCGCGAGTTTCACCAGGAAAATTTCAGGAGTCCGCATCGGCCAACCGTATATTTTTCGTGGAAGGCTTATCAGGCGACCTCAGTCACGTACAGAATGTGTTCGTTAACACTATCAAGGACGGGCGCAACAGCGTCGTGGTCGCTAAGGAAGGCACGATTGAAATTGATGACCGTGGCGACAAATTTCTGGTAATGCGCAAAGGCCGCCGTTATGAAGGCGTGCCAAGTATGCCGGATTTCCGGCTGATGGAATTCGAGCGTTACAGCGTACTGGTGACCGCAAATACGCAAGCCGTGGTGGGTGACAAGACTGCGCGCTCGTTGCCGATAAACGCATTGTTGGCCGATCGCAGCGCAACCAACATGGGAGAAGTGTTGTGGCGTATTTCCCTGCCGGTGATGGGTGCTCTATTGATGTTGCTGGCAGTTCCACTAAGCTTCGTTAACCCCCGCGCCGGACGCTCCGCCAATCTGATTATCGCTTTGTTGCTGTTTGTTACTTATAGCAATATGGTGAGCTTCTTTCAGGCCTTGGTAGTGCAGAGTAAATTACCGTTCGGTATCGCATGGTGGCCCATTCACTTGATTGCGCTGCTGCTCATTGCGGTACTGTTTTCCTGGCGCCTGAACGTGAATAGTCGTTTCCATCCGTCAGTGATCTGGTCCCGGTGCAAGCATGCCAAGGCCGGCGTCGATACCGCTGCACGGGTTTCTCCATGAAAGTCTTACAACGTTACTTTGCAGTTGAAATACTGCGTTCGGTTCTGTTCGTTCTGATCGCTTTCCTGGCGCTGTTTGCGTTTTTCGATCTGATCGCCGAGCTGCAGGAGCTAGGGCAGGGCGGTTACCGGTTGCAGCACGCATTCCTGTATGTATTGTTGAGCTTGCCGGGCTATGCCTACGAACTGATGCCGATAGCGGCTCTGATCGGGACTATTTATGTGCTGGCGCAATTTGCCTCGCGATCCGAATTCACTATCATGCGGGCAGCCAGCATGTCGACTTTCATGGCCGGTTGGATGCTGGTCAGAATCGGCTTGATTCTGGTGCTGCTGACTTTCCTGATTGGCGAATTTGTGGTGCCGACCAGCACCCGGCTGGCTGAGTCCTTGAAGCTGCGGGTTCAAGGTTCGTCGCTGTCTCAAGGGTTTCGCACCGGCTTATGGACCAAGGACGTGATTCACTCGGATGGCATCAGCGGCGCCCCGATCGGTTCGCGCTTTTTTAATATCAATGAACTGCGTGCCGACGGTCAGTTACGCGGGGTAAAAATTTATGAACTCGATCTCGAGTTTCACATGACTGCGCTGATTTTGGCCGAAAGCGCCGAGTATGTCGGAGCGCACATCTGGCGCTTGAAAAATGTGGAGTTAACTCGTTTTCCGTCTGTGAAATTTGAAGACAATGCTGCGAGCCGAGTCGCAATCGAAAAACTTTCGAGTCAAAACATGGTGTCCGAAATCACGCCGGAAATTTTGTCGGTGCTGTTCACCGACCCGGACCGTATGTCCGCGATCGATCTTGCCGCTTACACTAAGCACCTGGAAGACAACAAACAAGGTACTGAACGTTATGAAATCGCTTTTTGGAAAAAAGTCATTTATCCGTTTGTTATCTTGGTGATGATGGCGATGGCCCTGCCGTTCGCCTATCTGCATTTTCGCTCAGGCGGCGTTAGCCTGAAAATTTTTGCTGGGATCATGATAGGCGTGAGTTTTCAGCTGATCAATAGCCTGTTTTCGCATCTGGGCTTGTTAAACACCTGGCCCGCGTTCGCAACTGCGGCATTGCCGAGTGCGCTGTTTCTACTAGCGGCGCTGAGTGTATTGTGGTGGGTAGAGAGGCATTGATGGAGACGCACATGCAACCACGCGCATTAATATTGTTCGCCCACGGCGCCCGCGACCCACGCTGGGCTGCGCCATTCAAGAAGTTGCAACAGATCACGCAGCAAGCACAGCCGGACATTACAGTTTGCAATGCCTATCTTGAATTTATTCAACCAGATTTACCCGCTGCCGTGGCACAACTGATGCAGGCGCAATGCTGCGACATCACCATCGTTCCGGTATTTTTGGGGCAAGGTGGCCATGTGTTGCGCGATTTGCCGCTACTCATGGCCGGGCTGCGTGAACAATACCCTGACTTACAGTTGAAACAGGTGGATGCCGTCGGCGAGGATGCTTCGGTGTTGCAGGCGATGGCGCAGTATTGTTTGAGCGCCATGAAGCAGGTCTGAAATCTTCGAGGAGCTTCATGTCTGGGGATTGATTGAATTCTTTCAAAAATATGTTGCACTTAAAATTCGAGTGCGCCGACTATATAAATAGATTGGCACTATGCTGCATCCAGAACTTCCCCATCTACTTTCGACAGCGTCATCTCAAACAGTTTTTTCACATAAGCATCCTTGTCATCTTTCATGAACAATACATGTTGCCGTGCGAAAGCGCCCAGTGAATCCATTCCCCATTTCAAATCGCGCAATGCTGTTGGCGTGACGATAAAACTTTCCAGCGTTACTTTTTTGCCGCTGCGCTGCACACGTTGCTCGATTTCCTTGATGGTTTGATGGAACAGGATTTTCTGGCTGCCCGACCCTTCATGGATCAAGCCATGCGGCTCGATGAATGCAACATACTGTTGTGCACCGCGCACTATCCATAAGATGAAATCAGGATAAAAACTACCGGCCTCGAAAAAGCCGATACCGCCGCCGCGACTGCGGTTGCGCAGCAAGAACACTTCGCATCCATCCAAAACTTCCTTGCCCTCGGGCTGGTCGATGAAATGGTGCAAATCACGCACAAAGTCGAATTCGCTTTCATTCAATGGCACCGGCGCAATGCTGATCTTGCGCCCTTGCACCACATGGAGCAATGGTGAAAACAAATGTACGCCAAGCTTGTACGCCTTGATATCCCTGTGTTCGCCGATCAGTCCGCCGCCGGACTGCTTGATCTCCTGTTCCAGCAGCTTGATATCGGCCAGTAACGCGGCTTCGCTGGCATCGACAACAAGTTGATAGACAGCGTCGTCGGCGGGCAAATTCAGGTTGTCGCGCGCCAGCGGCTTGAGTTCCAGGCGCGGTTCATAGAATGTTTTTTTGCAATGATTGTAAAACGCATCGATATAGCGTTTCAATAGCTCGGTTGCAACGCGCTGCCATATCTCGACATTGCGCCAGTTGCTGCTTGCCAGGGTCGATTGCGGAATCAGCAAGGTGTACCAGCCATCGCGTCCCACATCGAACAAGCCAGCCAGTTCATGCTGGTCGATATTCAGATTGGTCCAGCCGCGCAAGCGCTTGTACGATTCCAGCGCAAACCAGATCGCATCCCAGCGGATGAATGCCAGTTGCGCCACTCCCAATTTCCCTGCGTATTTCTTCGACTCCTGCCCGGTCGATGTCATATCTTTTTTTGCGACAATGGCTTCGATGCGGGGATACCAATCCACCTCTACCGGGTTTTTGGTCAGCTTGTCCGGCACATCGCCTGCTGATGGCACCGGACCGTCCAGCAAGAAGTCGTATTTACGCCCATTTGCTTTTTTGGTCTTGGGGCCAAGCATCATCAGTTGCTTGCCAAAGTCATACAGCAGATTCATTGGAATAGTGCGGGTTTCCTTTTTCTCGTTGCCAGGCAATCCCTCCTGCTCCAGAAATTTGCGGAATTCCTGCATGTAATCCGACTTCACGCCAAATACGCCCAGCGTTTCGACCAGTTCAATATGGCGCGGACGCGGGGCCGATGGCACCGCACTGCTGCGCTTCAGACTCCACGCATGGCCTTTCAGGCGCACGCCACGACCAAACAATTGGATGATCTGCGCGCCTTCGCTTTTACCGACGTGCATCAAACCCAGCGTTGAAACCCGCCAGCAATCCCATCCCGACACAAACTTGCGCGACCCAATCAACAGATTTACCGGCGAATTGGATGTACTAATATCGGCAAACAAGGCAGCAGACGCAAATTCGCTATCCTGCACCACCACATGCGGGCATTGCGCTTCCAGAACTTTGACCAACGCCGGCGCATCGCCGACATTGATGACGCCAAACGGACGCTCCGCTGTCCCTGCATGCAAGCGCACTTCGGCGGTCTCGCCTTTGATGCGCGTCAGCGTCAGGGTGCCGCCCGCCGCGTGCTGGAAGATCCGCTTCAAGATATCCTGATACAAGTCTGCCGCATCTTCGCCGCCCAGGCGCTTTTCCTTCAGCATCGTGAACGACGACGAAAAAATATCGTGTCCGTCCTCATCCAGCAAGCCGGTGGCTTGACCGTTACCGGTCAGCAAGGCTTCAATATCGCTGGCGCTGCGGCTGCGTTCATGCAAAAAATCCGCGAAAAAATTCACGATGCGCGCCACATCGGTAATGGTCGCACCTTCTTCTTTGGTGCCGCCCATCGCCTTGGTTACGCTGGCGCCGACAAACACCCACAAGGGTTTTTCCAGATTGAAATCGGCAAAGCCGTTGCGCTGCTCTTCAAACAAACGCAGTTGCTGGTAATAAGACAACAAGCTCGCAGTCAGATACAGCCTTTGGGTAGCGTCATTCGCATGGCCGCTGCCGGATAGGTTGAAAATCCGGTAATCCTTGCCATAGCCATCTTCATAAAAATAGCGGTACGAATAATCGAACAACACGCTTTTCGCATACGCTTGCATGACAGAATTTTCTTTGGCCGCTTCAACCGCCTGCGCAAAAGTCGCCGAATACTCGAACACGAAGCCCTTGGCCGACAAGGCATCGCGCCGCGCCAGCCAGCCGGTTTCGTTCTGGCTGCCCAAACCGACGTGGCCCTCGTCCACCAGCAGCAGATTGCTGTCGCCCAGATTGCGCACCGCAACGATGTTTTCCTTGTCTTCATCGCCGAGCTTGCTCATTTCCAGCGCATCGACCCGCGCCAGTTCGGGCGCAGTCTGCGACAACAGATCGCCCGCAACAAAGCGTGCTGCGGCGATGCCGCTGGCGCTCAGTTCGCGCAAATGTTGCTCGGTCAAGTCAAAGCCCGGCGTCAGCAAAATCACCCTGCCATACTCGCCTAACTTGTTGGCACCGGCCGCAGCATGGTGAAACTGCAGCAGATTGACATGCATCAGCAGCGTCTTGCCGCTGCCGGTCGCGTTCTGCAGGCAAATTTTGTTCAGCTCATCCAGCGTAAAAAAGTCTATTGGCGTGCTGAATCCTTGTTCGCCGCGCCACGCATTGAAGCTTGGTACAAAGGCATTCAAGCTATCCAGCAAATCATGCTTGCGATGGAAAAAGACGTCCAGATAGCGCTCGACAAACAACAGCGTCAGCCATTGAAAATATTTCCAGTCGATTTTGCGCGAACGCTGCGCATTGATGGCCTCGGTATGGCGCACGATGTTTTCTTCATAGCGCAGCAGATCGGTAGGCGTGACGATAGACTGCGGCGACAGCGCGAACGCATGATAAAAGTGATGCAGACCGTCTGCGCACAAGCCCTCGGCGGCATGCCGGATACTTTCGCCCAAAGCGCGGATAGGCAAAATCGCCTGGTCGGGCAACGGCGGCAACGGGTTGATGCCAAATTCGCGGATCAGCCACGCATTCAATATCAGCTTGTGCCGGAAATGATCTTTTTCCTGAGCAAGACTGCGGCTTTTTGCCGCTTTTGCTGCACTGGCCGCGCCAGTCGCGCCTTGCGCACCGTTGTTGCCGGCGGACTTTGCTGGCCGGCCGCGCTTCCTGGTTGGCGCTTCGCTTGGGATGGTGATGATTTCAGACATCTTGCGACTCCCACATGCGCTCGTGAAAGGTCTGTTCCAGCAAGCAGATATCGCAATACGGCAACTTCGGCAAGGTATGACTGCCGTTGACGTAAATCACATCGAACTGATTTTTGTCGACGCTGCTGGATAAATCCAGCCGTAACACTTCGCGCAGATAGGCTTCTAGCACCGCGTTATCCTGCTCCAGATTGCCGCTCAACTTGCGCCACAGCACTAGCACGCTCTGTTCGATCAGCGAACCTGCAGCACCCGGCACCCGGCCTTCGACGCTGCGAAACCACCATCTTGGAGCGCCATCGTCTGTGTTATTGGCAACTTGTTTCAACTTGTCCTTAACTAGCAAGCGCGTTGCGCTGCCTGTTGGCAGATCGGGATCAGGTTCATTCATAAAGCTGGCGCTGAAAGTCTGCGGCGCATGCAGCTTGTCAACGCGCAAGCCGATCAGCCAGTTGAAGGTTTCCACCAGATCGACGGTACGCAGTTCATGCGCATCCGAGCCGGGACGTTTGACATCCAGTTGATAGGCAGTTGGATCGGCGAAAGCGGCTACGTTCAGCAGCGAGGGCGAGCCTTCGGTTTCCAAGGACAGCAAATAATGCAGGTAATAGTCTTCGCGCAATTGCGGATGGGCGGCGGTCGCTTGCTGGCGTGCGCTGTCATCTGCTAGTTGCAAATTATTTAGTGTGTCTTCGTAGGATTCAAGCCGGATGACTTTGACGAGTTGGGAAATGCCGTCTTGGGTGACCGGCGTGGCATCTTTCCACATGCTTGCATGAACAATTTTTGTAATTCTTGGTTTCAAGACCTCATCAAAATGGGTCCCCATTTCAACCAGGACATAGCGTCTTTTTAGATTTCTCTCCCGATTGAGCTGTATAACCGCATGACCTGTTGTGCCAGAACCGCCAAAATAATCAAGAACAATGCAATTTTCATTTTCTGCAGTGGTCAAATAAACGCATCTTTTTACTAAATTAATTGACTTGGGAAAATCAAATTTTTTCTTTCCAATAATATCGATCAGTAATGTATTGCCATATTTTCCTGCATCAAATTCACCGCCACTCCATACAGTTTTTGGTACCGTAAGCTCATGAGTTACGAATAAATCAAAGTTATCGTCAACTTTTTGAACTACTACGCGCTCAAGATTTCCTCCTATTGAGTCAAGACCGAAATTCCAGCGTCTCTCAATGCCATCTTGATCAATTGGCCAGATTTCAATTTCTCCCGAATCCAGGTGGACATTTTTTCCTGTGGGATGAAATTCATCAGAAGGCACAATGCCAACGCGGACAACCTTTCCGTTGGCAACATAAATTGGGTAAAAGGAAGGTCGTCTATTAACTCTCAATGAATTCTCTCCCCACCGTCTCATTTTTCTCGGGGAGTCATTCTTTTCTAGTGTGCGTGTAATGCCATTTGAAATAGCGTTTGGCGTAACGAAAAGTGCATATTCATGAACTCGGTTGAAATCTTTAGTAATTGACCCCTTTGGGTTGTGCACCACAGTTACTTTGGAAAGACGACTGTCATAGAAAACGCTCTCTACAATTTGAGAAAGATTAACCATTTCAGCATCATCAATTGCTATCGTATGTAAGCCATCGCTGCTAGCAAGTTTCTTTGAAAGAATTAAGCGGTCTTGGATAAGGGAAGCCCAAGACGAATGCTTATATTCATTTTTGTACAGGATTGGAGTTGATGCTGTGTTATACGGCGGATCAATATAAATGCACTTCACCTGCTCCCGATACCGCGCCTGCATCAGATTCAATGCCTGAAAATTCTCGCTATGCACCAGCACGCCATCGGTCGCGTCATCCAGATTGTCGATGCTTGCCAATAAGCGCGCTGTAAATTCCGCATCGAAAAACTGCGTGTCTAGTACCAGCGCGGTGTTCGCCTGCAGATATTCCAGCGTACCGGACTTGGCTGCAGTCGGCAGGTCTTGTGCAGGTTTCATCAAAAATCCGAGCTTGCCCCATTCCTGCCATTGCGTGGCATTGGCGGCGATTTCGGCGTACATGGCTGGCGGCACTTTATCGAGCGTGACCAGCCATTGGGTGTCGATCACGAATTTTTTCTTGAGCCAAAGCTTTTTCTGGAAGTCTTCTATCTGCGCCAGGAATTCGATCAGCTTTTGCGCGATGCTGCGCAAGGTGTGCAGCTTTTTCAGGTACTTCTCAAAATTGGCGACATGCGGCGCGCTGGCAGTGCCGAGGTCGTCGAGCCGCATCACTTCATTCTTGATGTAAAAATCCAGCTCGCGTTTGAGGAAACCGCCAAGGTCTTTGTGGATGAAATAATCCATCGTGTTTTTGGCGGTGTATTGGTACAAGTATCTGGCCAACAGCGGCTGGGTTTCCTGTTTGCTGCCGGGCTTCTTCGCGCCTTTTCCCACTTGTTGCGCCAACGCCTGATGGGTGGCTGCGGCATCCTTGGCGTGCGTGCCGTTGCCAACGGCTTGCGCCTGCAATGCTGCCAATATGGACTCGACCGATTGCGCATTGCGCTTATCGCGCCAGGTGCCGGTGTTACCAGTTTTGTCGGGGTCGGCACGATACTGGAAGCGCAGCACCAGTTCGGCGGCGCTTGTCGCGTTTCCAGCGCTGGTTTCCGCGCCGGATTGCCATGCTATCGGCGTCGCATCGAGCACGAAAAAGCGGTCTTTGTCGGCGGCAGCCTTGACGTTGTTGTGTTCGCCTTCTTCCGCTTCCACTAGCTTGAAGTGCATTTTGTGAGACGTGGCCTCGGTAGCGCCGCCAAACAATAGCGATTGCACATCGATGTCCTTGGCTTGGCTAAGGTCGATGCTGTAATTATTGAAATTTTCACTGGTTTTGATGTAGTACTGGTCTTTGTTGGCCCAGTGCAAATAAACTTCGCTACCATCGTAGGGCACGGAATACGGTGCGGCCCGTTCGTGAGTTTCGCGCGCGTAATAGCGGCGCGACAGGAAATCACCCTGGTCGTAATAACGCTCGAAAAAGCGATACAAGTGATCGTAAATCTCGGTATCATCGCCTGCGCTATCGCGAACTGCTTCATACGCAGTGCGCGCTTGCTGCACTTTGGGCGAATTTTCAGGATCGACAGCGCCATATTCCTTGGAGGTGGCAAGCGCAGTCTCATAGCTGGCGCGGGCGCTATTGATGCTGTCCTGTGCATTGCCGCCAAAGGTATGGGCGATCACGGCGAGCAGGTCTTCGGTCAGGAATTTTTCTATTTCTGCCGACTTCGCATGCATGATGCGATACAGGCCAAAGTCCAGATCGGGCTGATTAAGTTGGAACAACTCACGCAGCAGATTGATGAAGCGGTCGCGTTGTTTGCTGGGGATTGGCTGGCTGGTTGGATTCATTCTGCACTTTGATGGTTGTGGTGCTGCGGCACGGTATGGCGTATTTTTTGGGACGCAACGAGAGCATCCCCGGATTGCATCCGGGCTACGGTTTTTGGGGAATGTGTGGTGCGCACTGCCGGGGCGGCGGTTGTGGCCGAAGTTGCGGCAGAAGTTGCATTGAGGTTCATTGCACCCGCCAGCGAATCGAAAACAGGGTTTCGGCCTGGACGCTCTGCGTCAGCCGTTGTTCAAGCTGGGCGATCAGTTGATCGCGTTTTTCGATGATCGCGTCTTCCACCTCAAAAACTTCCTGGCGCTGCCTGCGCTGTTTTTGCTCCAGCGTGCGCAACTGAATCTGGATGCCGGCTTGTGCTTCGATCGAGATTGCCTGGCGGCTGTCGCGCTTAATCTGGGCGATTTGTTGCTTGGTGCTGCGCAAGTGTTCTTCTGCGGCGAGCAATTTGTCTTCGGCCCATTTTTCCAGCTTGTTGCGCTCGTCATGGAACAGGCGTTGGTTGCTGTCGAGGATGGCGGCGACTTCGGCTTCCACCCGGCGTTGGCTGTTGCTGTCGAGCCAGGCTGGTGCGCTGGCGCTGATGCCGGCCGGTTTGGCGGTGGCTTCCAGCATTAGCATTTTTTCGCAGGTCTCCTGATCGAGCACGCTGCCGTTATCGGTGCGGGCGATGAACAGCAGGCGCTCGCAAATATCGAAGGCTTTGACTTGTAGCCGTATCAGGCGCAGCCAGCCGCTGTCGCCGCGCAAGGGTTCCAGCACGCTGATGCGAGTTGGATGGCGACTGTGGTCGAAGATGATTTCTGCCGGTGGCGTGGCAGCGGCCTGCGCTTGCGCCAGCGTCCATTCACCCAACGGGTGCGTCAGGCGGTAAGCGTGCGCCAGCATGTCGGGCTGGATTGCGCCACGCAGTAATTGATAGCGGCCTGCAGCGACGCCAGGGACCGGCGGGCGCGTCAGCGAAAACGCGTAATGCGCGTCGTCAAACTGCGCATGGCTGGCTAATGTGTAGCGGCTCGCGCCCCAGAACCAGCGCCCGAACTTGTCGAGCCGGGATTCGGCTTCATCCAGACGCAGCCTGAGGCGGTCGTGCACGTCTTCGTCAAAGCGTTCTAACAACTGCGTTTGCGTATCGCGGATGCGGGCATTGATGTCCTGCTCCAGCTCGGCTTGCAATGCATTGAAGGCGGCTTCGATCTGCTCCGGCTGGCGGCAGGTTTCAACGATTTGCAGGATGCGTTTTTCAAAATCGATGCCGCTTTCGATGCGGCCCAGCACTTCGTCGGAAGCCCCGAATACGCCGGAGAACAGGCTGAATTTCTCGGTCAGCAATTCCAGCACGCGCTGATCGGCATAGTTGCGGGTGTTGAGGAAATTCATCACCACGACATCGAAGCGCTGACCATAGCGATGGCAGCGGCCGATGCGCTGTTCGATGCGCTGCGGGTTCCAAGGCAAGTCGTAATTGATGACCAGTGCGCAAAATTGCAGATTGACGCCTTCGGCGGCGGCTTCGGTCGCGATCATGATGTCGGCACCGTTGTTGCCATCACCGCGGAAGCAGTCGATCAAGGCGGTGCGCCGGTCCACTTGCGGCGATCCGGTGACGCGGTCGGTGCCTTTATATTGGGCCAGCCAGGCCTGATAAATCCGTGTGGCGTGTTCGCTGTTATTGCTGCCGCTGAAGGTGACAATGCGCCCGTGATAACCGTTCGCAGCAAGAAACTGCGCCAGATAATCCTGGGTGCGGCGCGATTCGGTGAAGATGATGGCTTTCTTCGGCCCCTTCAGTTCGGCCATTTTGGCCAATCCTGCAGCCAGCCCTTGCAACAGCGACTGGGCTTTGGTGTCGGTTTTCAGCGCGCCGACGGCAGCAATGAAGCGGTCCATCTCTGCGATTTCTGCCCGGACAAGATTGACATTGATGATGTCAGGCGTTTTATCGCTGTCATCGTCGACTTCGTCCTCTGCTTCTTCGAGATAGTCTTGTTCCAGCTCTTCGTCTTGCACCAATTGCGCGACCAGATCATCCTGCGATACTGTCGCATCCTGTTCCAGCAACCGGACCAGCCTGGCTCGTATGGTGCGCAATGTGGCCACGACGGCATGCGCGCTGGACGCCAGCAGCTTGCGCAGGATCAGTGCGGTCAGGTGGCGCTGCTTTTTGGGAAGCGCGTAGGACTCTTCATTTTGCAAAAAGGCGGAGATGGATTCGTAGAGCCGCTGTTCGTCGTCGGTCGGGTTGAATTTTTGCGTCAGTGGCTTGCGCTCGGTGTATTTGACGTATTCCAGTACGTCCTTGCGCAGCGAGCGCTGCACGAAAGTCTGCAAACGCGCGCGCAATGCCGGCAGATCGGCGCCGCTTTGCATGTACTGGCGACGGAATGCGGTTTCATCGCCGAACTGGTGTTCGTCGATCAGGGTGGAAAGGCCGTACAGCTCCAGCAAGGAGTTTTGCAGCGGCGTGGCAGTCAGCAGCAACTTTTGTCGCCCGTCCAATGCGCGCTTGAGCGCCTGTCCGATGCGGTTGGTCGGGCGATGCGCATTGCGCAGTTTGTGCGCCTCATCAATAACGACCAGATCCCAGCACACGCTGCGCAGCTCGGCCTCCAGCCGTACCGCAAACTGGTAAGACATGATGAGTATCTGCTTGCTGCACAGCGCATCGAAAGACTGGCCTAAGAATGTCTTGCGCAGCGTGGGTGTATCAAGAATCAGGCTGCGTAGATTGAATTTGTCGAGCAGCTCTTGCGACCATTGCTTGCGCAAGCTGGCCGGGCAAATGATCAGCAAACGACGCTTGCGCTCGGCCCAGTACTGCCCCAGCACCAGCGCCGCTTCGATGGTTTTGCCGAGACCGACCTCGTCGGCCAGGATTATGCCCTTACTAAGCGGATTTTTAAGCGCAAACAGCGCGGCTTCGATCTGGTGCGGATTCAGGTCGACATTGGCGTCGAACAGCGATTGCGACAAGCGATCAACCCCGTCGGCGGCATGGCGCAGCGTCAGTGCATGTGCGTAGTATTTGGCGTGGTAAACGGTGAACATGAAACCCGGGCAGTTTGCCGGGCAAAAAGCCGCATCCTTACAGTGCTGCTTTTTCACCGCAAAAATTGCAGCTTTTTAGCGATGCTGAAATGGTGTGATGCAGATTTTTGACCTATGCGCAAATTATTTGATCAAAAAATGCATTATACGCAAATAAATTACCAAACTTTGGCGGAATCCGCTTTCTTCATCTGCAATAGAGGCATTGACAATTTGGGCTATGAAAATAGGTCAAGTTATTCGCAATCTCAGGTTGGCAAAAAAAGCGACATTGGAAGATATTGCGTTCATTGCGGAAATGGATGCGGCTAATTTGTCACGAATTGAACGTGGCAAGCAAAACCCCACGCCAGAGATTACGGAGAAGCTTGCGACCGCCTTTAACTTGCCGGTTTCCTCGCTGTATCTGATGGCAGAACAGACCGCTGCCCCGTATCAAATCAGCGACAGCAAGGAGGACGTAAAGCAGGTCACGCGACGACTGGAGGGGTTCGTGACGCAGTTCATGTTGCTATCGCCATCCAATCAGCAGCTCATCAATGAATTCATCGGCGTGATGCTGAAAGCGCAGCATAAATCGGAGTAATGCGTGGCCGGGGATTCCGGATTGGGTAAGGGGACTCAAGCCATGTTGGGCTTCGCTGCGCTCAGGACCAACCTACGGGGTATTTTTGGTTGGGTATGTGATAAAAAATACGTTCTCGCACTGTCTGATTGGTTTTTTTAAAACACATCGTCCTGTATTCCCATGCAATTCAACGCTGTGCCATGGCTTGTCCTATCATGACCAGCACCGGGCCGATCATGCCAGGTAGCCCGTCCGCTAAATCCGCCAGGCATAGGCGCATGATTTTCTGATTCTCGCGGCTACAGTTTTCGATCACGATCACCGGTGTGCTGCCGCTGCGCCCCAATGACAGCAACTTTTGCGCGGTGGCGGCGGCTTCGCGCCCGCCCATGTATTGCACCAAGGTATCGCAATCGGGCAGGCTGGTTTGCTCGGGATGGTTGGGTGCTGCGCTGGAGGTGAAAAAGGCTACGCTGCGGGCAATCCCGCGTTTGGTGAGGGGCTGTTGGGCGGCCGCTGCGGCGGCAAATGCGGTGGTGATGCCGGGTACGATTTCAACGGAAATTCCTGCCGCTTCGAGCGCCTGCAGCTCTTCGTCGGCGCGTCCAAACAGCATCGGGTCGCCGCCTTTCAAGCGCACCACTAAGCTATAACGCTTGGCGCAATCGACCAATTGTTCATTTATGAATGGTTGTGCAGTGGAGCGCTGGCCGGAACGTTTGCCCACCGAAATTTTGATCGCCTGCGGGCACAGCGCCAGCATTTCTTCTGTCACCAGCGCATCATGCAGCACCACCTCGGCTTGCGCCAGAATGCGGGCGCCGCGTACGGTAATCAGATCTGCAGCGCCTGGCCCGGCACCGATCAGAACGACTTTTCCCAGCGGTGTCGTCATGGTTTTTTGCTTTCGCTTGTAAAAATTATCTTCGACTGAAATAGCCGTCGGGCCGAAGCCCGACGTTATTTTTAGAAGTGAAGTAGGACGGGGGCAACCCGCCCCGCATCGGCTAAATGTTTTACCGAGTGCGCGCGGGTTGCACCCGCTCTACCTGCTTTAATCGAGTCTGATCATCCCTGCCGCCACAGTTTGGTGCGTGACTTCGTCAATCAGGATGAAGGCGCCGGTGGCGCGGATTGCATCGTAGGCATCGGCGCAAAGCGCTTGCTGCACATTGATGCTGACGCGGGCGATGTCGTTGAGTTTGACGTTATCGGCTACGCGTTTTTCCTGGGTGTTAATGTCCAGCAGCGTTTCTATTTTCGTGATCTTGGCGGCAACCTGTTTGGTGGTGTGCTTGAGCCAATATTTGCGACGCAAGTCGAGCGGTTCTTCCGACAGCCAGCAGATATCGGCTTGCACGGTCTTGAGCAGGGTCGCCGGACGCTCTGCGGATGCCAGCATGTCGCCACGCGAAATATCCAGGTATTCGTCGAGCAAAATAGTCACAGATTGGCCTACCACGGCAGACGGCAGCGAGCCTTCCAGTGTCAGGATATCTTTCACAGTCGCACTTTGGCTGCCAGGCTGCACTACCAGTTTGTCGCCCTTGCGCACCATGCCGGCTTCGATGCGCCCCATGTAGCCACGGAAATCATTGGCTTCATGGCCGTTATGGCGTGCTACCAGTTGCACCGGAAAGCGCAACGGTTCATCGTGCGATTCGTCGTAGACGCTCAGGGATTCCAGCAGTTCGATCAACGTCGGGCCCTGGTACCACGGCATCTTGTCGCCGGCAGTCACCACGTTGTCGCCGGTCAGAGCGGACAGCGGGATCGGATGGATGTCTTTCAGACCGAGTTGCTGGGCGAATTCCTGATAGGCGGCCACGATGCGGTCATACACAGTTTGATCATAATTGACCAAATCCATCTTGTTGACGGCGACGATTACATGTTCGATTTGCAGCAAGTGGGCGATGGTCGAATGGCGTTTGGTCTGGATTAGCAATTCAACACTGCCGTCATCACCCAACTTCACTTTAGAAACATCCACCAGAATAATTACCGCGTCGGCGGTCGATGCGCCGGTCACCATGTTGCGCGTGTATTGCTCATGGCCCGGGGTGTCGGCGATGATGAACTTGCGCTTGGGGGTGGCGAAATAGCGGTAAGCGACGTCAATCGTGATGCCTTGTTCGCGCTCCGCTTCCAGGCCGTCAGTTAGTAATGACAAATCAATCGTGTCGCCCACCGTGCGTTTGTGCTTGGCGCGCGACATGGCGTCGAGTTGATCGGCGAAGATGCCTTTGCTGTCAAACAGCAGGCGGCCAATCAGCGTGCTCTTGCCATCATCGACAGAGCCGGCGGTGATGAAACGCAGCAGGCCGCGTTCTTTTTTCGATTCGCTCAGTACGGATTCGGAAACAATTGCGTTCATCAGAAATAACCTGCTTTCTTGCGTTTTTCCATAGAGGCTTCAGATGTCTGGTCATCCATGCGGGTTGCACCGCGCTCGGTAATTTGGGTAATGGCGGTCTCGGCAATAATCGCCGCGACGGTTGCGGCGTCGGAGGCTACCGGGCAGGTGCAAGAAATATCGCCAACGGTGCGAAAGCGCACGACTTGTGTCTCGACAGTTTCGCCTTCTTTGGCCGGTGTCAGATCGGTCAGCGGCACCAGCAAACCGTTACGCGGGATTACCTGGCGCTGATGGGCGAAGTAGATCGACGGCAGCGCCAGTTTTTCGCGCTCGATATATTGCCAGATGTCGAGTTCGGTCCAGTTGGAGATCGGGAACACCCGCATGTTTTCACCCGGATGGACACGGGTGTTATACAAGTCCCACAGTTCCGGGCGTTGCGCTTTCGGGTCCCATTGGCCGAATTCGTCGCGGAAGGAAAAGATGCGCTCCTTGGCGCGGGCTTTTTCTTCATCGCGGCGGGCGCCGCCGATACAGGCATCGAACTTGAATTCAGCGATAGTTTCCAGCAAGGTTACGGCTTGCGCGGCATTGCGCGAATCGGTTGCCGGATTGCGCAAGCGCACTGTGCCGCGCTCCATGGAATCCGCAACCGAGCGCACGATCAGGCGCTCGCCTATTTCGGCTACACGACGGTCGCGAAATTCGATCACTTCGGCAAAATTGTGGCCAGTGTCGATATGTACCAGCGGGAATGGGAATTTACCGGGACGGAAGGCTTTTTCAGCGAGACGTACCAGCACTACGGAGTCTTTGCCACCGGAGAACAGCAATGCCGGATTTGCGCATTCGGCCGCCACTTCGCGCATGATGTGGATCGCTTCGGATTCCAGCCAGTCCAGATGACGGTTACTGGCGGCATCGATAAAGTGCTTTTTAACTGCATTATTCATGATTTTTTTATGCCGGGTTTAATGCTAATTACTATGCTGAATATCGTGCAAACTATTGTGCGGATACAGGCTTAATACGAACAAGTTTGCCATCGACGACGTGCAGGCCGCACTCTTTGGTGTCCGGGGTTTCCCACCACCAGCGTCCAGCGCGTACGTCTTCACCGGGTTGAATGGCGCGGGTACACGGTTCGCAGCCGATTGACGGATAGCCCTTGTCGTGCAGCGCATTGTAAGGCACGTTGTTGCTGCGAATGTAGTGCCAAACGTCTTGCTCCGACCAGTCTGCCAGCGGATTGAATTTAGCCATGCCGTGGGCGTCGTCTTGTTCTTGCACGTCTAGTGTTGCCCGAGTGCTTGATTGGCTGCGTCGTTGACCGGTGACCCATGCCTTGTTGCCTGCCAGCGCGCGACCCAGCGGCTCGATCTTGCGGATGTGGCAGCATTCGCGGCGCAGGGCTATGCTTTCATAGAACGCGTTCAAGCCTTTCAGTTGCACATAGGCGTCCACTGCTGCAGGTTCGGGCCGATACAGCGCCACATCATAGTCGTAGATTTCCTTGATGCGATCAATCACGTTCAGGGTTTCGGCGGGCAGGCGGCCGGTTTCCAACGTAAAGATACCAATCGGTAATTCGGCGCGCAGAATCAGATCGGTTAGCACCATGTCTTCGGCCGCCAAACTGGAGGCGAATACGGCTGGCGTGAACTCACTGGCGATGCGGTGCAGCGTCGCTTTGGTAGCTGAAGTCAGCGCGTCGTAACTGTCATTGCTTACGCTGTTATCCACGCTGTCGTTCATGTTACTGCTCATGCTGCGGCTCCGCTGCGATGGACGCGGCGAAACAGCGGTGATTTTTCATCCCAGGATGTTTGGTATTTTTCGGAAAAATCGAACAATCCCTTGAGCGCATCTTCTATGCTGCGGTCGGCGCGTGGTGCGAATGCGTCAAAGCCAACGCGCTGCATGTAAAACAGTTGGTCGCGCAAGACGTCGCCAATGGCGCGCAATTCACCGCGATATCCGAGACGGGCACGCAGATTGTAGGCGATCGAATAACCCCGGCCGTCGGTAAATTTCGGGAAATCAACCGCGATCACGCTGAACCGATCGACTTCGCCCTGCAATGCTTCAGGCCGCTCGTCGCTGGCAAACCAGACTCCCAGCTCAAGGCGATTCTGCAGCGTGGTTTTTTGCGCCTGCCAAACTTGCAGCGGCACGATGACACGACCGTCAGTCACGCTGACAGTCTCAGCGCTCTGGTCTTCAGTCAGGCGCAGGATGATCCAATCGTCGCTGACAATAGCTTTGTTTTTGATGATCTGTGTGGTCGAGTTAGGCATATGCGTCTTCTCCTGCTGCTTGTTCGATTTTAATCGGCGTGGCGTACACAAAATCCTTGAATGGCGTAATGCCCAGACGCTGCACGGTATCGATGAAGCGTTCGTGTTCGATGCGTTCGCGCATGTACACCTGAATGATGCGGTCGATCACTTCCGGCATCTGATGGGCCGAGAAAGACGGCCCGATAACCTTGCCGATGGCTGCGTTATTGCCCTGCGCTCCGCCGATCGAGACTTGATACCACTCGCTGCCATCCTTATCGACCCCCAAAATGCCGATATTGCCAACATGGTGATGGCCGCAGGCGTTAATGCACCCGGACATGTTGAGTTCAATATCGCCGATGTCGTGCAGATAATCCAGATTATTGAAACGGCGCGTGATGTCGAGTGCAATCGGGATCGATTTGGCATTCGCCAGCGAGCAGAAATCGCCGCCCGGGCAGCAGATGATATCGGTCAGCAGGCCGATATTCGGGGTTGCCAAGCCTTGTGCTTTAGCTTCTTTCCAGAATGCGAACAGGTCGGTATTGCGTACATCGGCCAGCACCAGATTTTGCTCATGGGTGACGCGCAATTCGCCGAAGCTATAACGGTCCGCCATATCTGCGATGAAGTTCATTTGATCGGCGCTGACGTCGCCCGGTGCCACCGCCGGATTTTTTAGCGACAGCACTACCGCGTTATAGCCGGCAACTTTGTGCGGTTTGACGTTGCGCTTCACCCAGTTGGAGAACGGCTTATTTTCCGACTTGTGGTGTTCCAGTGCTGCATCGGTGGCCGCTAGCACCTCATAATCGGGTGGTGTGAAGAATGCAGTAACGCGGTTCAGTTCTTCTTCGGTCAGGGTGCTGGGGCCATCTTTAATCAGGCTCCATTCTTCTTCGACCATGCGGGCAAACTCTTCTGCGCCGAGCGCTTTGACCAGAATCTTGATGCGTGCCTTGAACTTGTTGTCGCGCCGGCCGTACTGGTTGTAGATGCGCAGAATCGCTTCCAGATACGACATTACATGCTGCCACGGCAGGAATTCGCGAATTACCGAACCCAGGATTGGGGTGCGACCCATGCCGCCGCCGACCATGACCTGAAAACCGACTTCTCCGCTAGCACTGCGTAATACATTCAAGCCGATGTCGTGCAGTGCGATCGCTGCACGGTCTTCCAGCGCGCCGTTCAGGGCGAATTTGAACTTACGCGGCAGATAGGCAAATTCTGGATGAAAAGTGCTCCATTGACGCAGAATTTCCGCGAACGGACGCGGGTCAATGATTTCGTCGGCAGCGACGCCGGCATATTCATCGGAAGTAATATTGCGAATGCAGTTGCCGGAAGTCTGGATCGAATTGATCTCGACGCTGGCTAGTTGCTCCAGAATCTCGGGCGTATCTTCTATGTTGATCCAGTTGTATTGAATATTTTGGCGGGTTGTGAAGTGGCCGTAGCCGCGATCATATTCACGGGCAATAAATGCCAGTTTACGCATCTTGGTCGATGACAACAGGCCGTACGGAATGGCGATGCGGAACATGTAGGCATGGCGCTGCATGTACAAGCCGTTTTGCAGACGCAAAGGCAGGAACTCTTCTTCCGTGAGTTCGCCGCACAGGCGCCGCCGCACCTGATCTCGATATTGTGCGATGCGCTCTTTCACCAACTGGTGATCGTAGTGGTCGTATTTATACATCTGCGTTCCTTAAAAAATCTGTTTTGCGAGTACTTGCTCCGAGTGCGGATTCAAAGCACCAGTTTCAGCGCCACGCCGGTCAGTGTGGCTGCCAGCAAGCCGCGCAGGAATCTCTCCGGCACGGCACGGGCCGCCCACGATCCCAGCATGATGCCTGGCACCGAACCTAGCAACAAAGTGCCGAGCAGTACCCAGTTAATTGAACCAAGCCACCAGTGACCGAAAGCTGCGATAGCGGTAAGTGGCACAGCATAGGCGATATCGGTGCCGACGACTTCGGCGGCGCTCATTTTTGGATACAGCATAACTAGCAAAGTGGCGCCGATGGCGCCGGCGCCAATCGACGACACCGTCACCAGAGTGCCGAGCACGGCACCGGCAAAAATGGTTGCTGCCGTCAGTTTCGATCCCTGCAACTGTTTTTCGGGATGGGTATTTAGCCATGCAATCATGCGGCTCTTGAAGAGCAGCGCGAAAACGGTCAGCATTACCGAGCCGGCGATCGAGTAACGAATGATCTGGCCCATGCTGTCGGTCAAGCCGCCAAAATATTTCAATATCAGCGTGGTAATAACGGCGGCTGGCAATGCTCCCAGGCACAGGCGTTTGACAACTCCCCAATTCACCGTGCCGCGCAAGCGATGAGTGAAAGTGCCGGCAGATTTGGTGATGGCAGCGAACGCCAGATCAGTGCCAACCGCAACGGTCGGATTGATGCCGAACAATAAGGTGAGTAATGGTGTCATTAGTGAGCCGCCCCCGACACCTGTCAGGCCGACCAGCAAACCAACCGTAAAACCAGAAGCCACATAAGAAAAAGTCATATTACCCCGCGTATAATGGGAGTAATAGTAATAAACCACGGCCGTATTCCAAACTACAAAGTATTTATTTGCTTATATGGTTATTCGGCATGCGATGCGGGCCGTCTGAAAGCACTTTCCGGCACTTGTCCTAAAAACTACTTTGCAGCAATAAAACCAGGGTATTAATTCGGGAACCCCATGAATCTCCATCAATTGCGCTTTGTGCGTGAAGCCGTCCGACAAAATTTCAATCTGACTGACGCTGCCAAGGCGCTGTTTACTTCACAGCCGGGCGTGTCGAAAGCGATCATCGAGCTGGAAGAAGAGCTGGGAGTGGATATTTTTACGCGTCACGGCAAGCGAGTTCGCGGCCTGACCGAGCCGGGGCATGAAGTGTTGAAGTCGGTGGAGTTGATCCTGCAGGAAATCGATAGTTTGAAACGCATCGGCAAAGAGTTTGCGGCGCAAGACAGCGGTAGCTTCACCATCGCTACCACGCATGCCCAGGCCCGCTACATGTTGCCAAGAGTGGTACAGGCGTTTACCCAGAAGTATCCGAAAGTGCGTTTGTGCTTGCTGCAAGGCAACCCACAGCAAGTAGTCGAGATGGTACTGAAAGATCAGGCTGACATCGTGATCGCCACCGAGGCGATTGCCAGTATTGATGGCTTGCTCTCGTTTCCGTGCCACCAGTGGGAGCATATCGTGGTGGTGCCCATGGAGCACCCGCTGTTGAAATCGAAGCCGATTACACTCGAAGAGATCGCCACCTATCCGTTGATTACATACGACAGCGCTTTTTCCGGCCGCAACAAGATCGATCATGCGTTTACCTTGCGCAGCTTAAAGCCCGATGTGCTGCTGGAAGCGATCGATGCCGACGTCATCAAGACCTATGTCGAGCTCGGTATGGGTGTGGGCATCATCGCCGGCATGGCTTATGATCCCGAGCGCGATAAAAATTTGCAAGCAATCCCGGTCGGACACCTGTTCGGCATGAATGTCTCGCGCGTGGCGGTCAAAAAAGGCGCTTATCTGCGCAGCTATGTGTATACCTTCATCGAATTGTTGACGCCAACACTGAATCGCAAGCTTATCGAGCGCGCCATGAGCGGCGAAAAAGAAAGTTACGAATTATGAAATCATTACCAGGAAATAAAGCTTGATGACTACCTTGCATACCGAATTAAGTGCGTATTACACCAGCCTTGCCACTGCCAACCAGTGCGGCGAGCGCGTCTATGCGCAGCCGGACCGGCAGGACGAGTTCGCCCTCTTGCGCGAACGCTTGGCCGAACTGGTGCAAGGGCACAAAGTGTTGGAGCTGGCGTGCGGCAGCGGTTACTGGACTGCGGCAATGGCGGGTGCGGCAGATTTTGTGCTGGCGACCGACAACAATCCGTTGATGCTGACGGCAGCACAAGCGCGCGATTTGCCGGGACGGAAGGTGCAACTCGCCCAGATCGATGCCTTTGAGGTCGATTTTGCGGAGGATTACACGGCTTGCTTCGCCGGATTTTTTTGGGCCCACGTCAAGCGCGAGCAGCAAACCGATTTGTTGGCCCGTTTACGCAAAATCACGGGTAAAGATGGATTGCTGATATTGATCGACGACAACTATCTGGAAGCAGATACAGCGCCAGTGGCGCGCACCGATGCCGAGGGCAACACTTACCAGATTGAAACCCTGGCCGATGGCGAGCGCTACGAATATGTTAAAAATTTCCCTACTGATAGCGCATTGCGCAAGAAGTTTGCCGGCGTCGCCAAAGATATCCGCATCCTGCGCTTGCAGCACACCTGGTTGATGAGTTGCCGCCTTAAATAAGCAGTATTCTTGGAGTATTTTTTCAGTACTACGGAAATAATGCGGTAGTTAGTATGTTTTGTATTATACAGCGCCCAGTTTATGCAATGAATACCAGCGCGCCGAGAGAGAATTTTAGCGCGCTGGAGGCCTGAACGTTACTGGATAATCTGGTAGCAGGGGATGTATTTTTTTCCCGGCAATTTCATCCGGTGTTGTTCCACGAAGGATGTCAGCAGCGCATCCATCGATGCCATGATTGCTTTGTCGCCGTGAATTTCGAAGCGGCCGTGGCGTTCAATAGTGCGGATTCCATCATCCTTGACATTGCCGGCCACGATGCCCGAAAAAGCGCGCCGCAGGTTGGCCGCCAGTAGGTGACTAGGCTGATTTTTGTGCAACTCCAGACTGCGCATGGCGTCGTGAGTAGGCATAAACGGCCGCTGGAATTCGGCATCGATTTTCAATAGCCAATTGAAATAGTAGGCATCCCCTTTTTCTTTGCGGAATTCGCGCACTTGCTTGATCCCCGCCAGCATTTCCTGCGCCACGCCGACCGGATCGTTAATCATGATTTTGTAACGCTGTTGCGCCGCACTGCCCAGCGTATCGCCGATAAACTGGTCGATTTGGCGGAAATAATCTGCCGATTTTTCCGGGCCGGTGAAGATCAGCGGAAACGGAATCGCCGCATTGTCTGGATGCAGCAGGATACCCAGGATGTACAGGATTTCCTCTGCCGTGCCGGCGCCGCCGGGAAACACCACAATTCCATGTCCGGCACGTACGAAAGCTTCCAGCCGCTTTTCGATGTCGGGCATGATGACCAGGTCGTTGACGATCGCGTTGGGGGCTTCGGCGGCGATGATGCCCGGCTCGGAAATGCCAATATAGCGGCCGCTATGGATGCGCTGCTTGGAGTGGCCGATGGTGGCGCCCTTCATTGGCCCTTTCATCGCGCCGGGGCCGCAACCGGTGCAAATATCGAGATGGCGCAAGCCCAATTGATAGCCGACTTTTTTGGAATAATCGTATTCTTCGTGGCTAATCGAGTGGCCGCCCCAGCACACCACCAGTTGCGGATTGATTAAAGGGCGCAAAATATTAGCGTTGCGCAATACGTGAAAGACCGAATCGGTGACGCCATCCGCACTACTCAGGTCGAATTTCGGGTTGTCATGGATTTCGTCGTTGACATAAATTACGTCGCGCAGCACGGCAAACAGATGGTCGTGAATGCCTTTGATCATTTTGCCGTCGACAAAAGCCATCGCAGGGGCATTCATTACGTTCAGTTTGATGCCGCGCTCGCGCTGGATGATGCTGATGTCGAAAGATTGGTAACGCTCCAGCAATTCCTTGCCATTATCAACGTCGCTGCCGCAGTTCAGTACTGCCAGCGAACAGTTGCGAAACAGCGTGTATAAACCGCCATGACTGGTGTCGAGCAGTTTATTGACCTCGGCCTTGGACAAGACCTCAAGGCGACCTTCCGGTGAAATTTGAATATTGACGACTTCGTATTCCATAAACGTGTGAATTCCCAAGGTGAAATGTGCGTTGCTGACGCGTATTGAAAAAATCATTACTTTACTGATAAATCGGCGATACGTTTTGTTTTGCCGTAATTCTTGCATTGCAGGGCCGCTTCAGCGCACCATTGCGCACCGCGAACCAAGCAATCACCACCAGCAGGATGCCCGATGCCCAAGCCATTCAAAACCTATTTCGACGATTTCATCGACTTGTTGGAAGAGGCTGGCGGAAAACCGTTCATTCAGCTTCAGGGCGACATGTTATCTCTGCATTTTAACGGGGTCGCGATCCAGAGCGAAATGCGGGTCTCGGCACCGGATGAATTGGTGTTCAGTTATACCCGCGCCATGATGGGTTTCCTGCTGTTTCAGTCAGCGCCAAAGCACTTGCTGATGGTCGGGCTGGGCGGCGGCTCGATAGTCAAGTTTTGTTATCGCTACTTGCCCGATACCCGTATCACTGTGCTGGAACTGGACGCCGACGTGATTGCGCTGCGCGACCAATTCTTGATTCCGCCTGATGATGCGCGCTTGCGGGTCATCCATGCTGATGCAGCAGTCTTCATGGAAAGTGCTGCGCAGGATATCGATGTGCTGCTACTGGACGGTTTCGGCGCGGAGGGTTTGCCGCCGGAGTTATGCTCGGCGCATTTTTATGCGGCCTGCCGGCGCGCTCTCAATCCGCACGGTGTGCTGGTTGCCAACATCATCGATCGCGACCTCCAGTTGCCATTTTGCATGCAGCACTTGCATACGGAGTTTGATTTGCGGGTTTGCTGGTGCCGTGCCGAAGGTGGCGGTAACCGGATTGTCTTTGCCATCAATGGTGGCGAGGATAGCGTTAATGAATGCCAACATAATTTTCGACCACAATTGCTGCAAAGAGCTGAAGCCAGCAGTCTGCGTACCCAACTGGATTTGCCACAATTGGTTGCACGTCTGCGGTGTCGTTGTTTATCAAGTTAATTGCCACGCGCCTCAGTACGACCCTGAAGGCACGCCACCGTTCATCAACCCTCAGCGTCAATTCACTGAAACGTGGGTTGCGCTTCGGATTTGAAACCGCCCAGGGTTTTGTTGAATCTACACGGCCTTATTCGATAACGATGTCGACAATCTATAGTGCCTAGACATTAATCCGGGCCGTCTAAGAGATTTTGGGAACAATTTCGTAAGTTGAACAGACTGTCTGATGACAAAAACGACGGCAGAAAGGCGGCGGCTTGCTATGATGGGCGCCTTGTTCAACCTTCCTCGTCCTCGTCATGTTTGCTTTCCTTTTCAGGCGTTCCGCCAAGAAGTCCTTATCTTTACAAACAGTGGCGCGACCAGTGCCGATCAACGCTAGAGTGCAGCAAGAGAATGCCCGGCAAGCGGCGCTGGCACAGGCTGGCGCTTTGGATGGACAGGAAACAGCCGCAGCGGAATTCATCTTGCAATGCGGGTTTGCCGATGCGCGCCTGATAGCGGCCGCCCACATTAATTCGCAGTTGCTGCAGGAACAGGTTCGTAGTGCGATGCGTAATACCGATCGCCGGGTTGCCCGAATGATGCAGGGAAAAATCGAGGCCAGCCTGAAACTTGCCCAATGCGAACAGCGTGCGCAGCAGTGTCTGGAGCAGGCCCGGCGACTTGTTGTCGATCCACAATTAATGCCGAATCAGGTCGCCGATCTGGACCGGGTTTGGGCCGCAATCCAGGTGCCGGTCGGGCAAACCAGGCAAACATTCGAGACCGTGCGTGCTGCGTTGCATTCTCGCTTGACATGTCAGGTGGAATTGCAGCGCGCATTAATCGATGCGCTGGCCCGGTTGCGCGAGGTCACGAGCGCACTTGACGATGTACCGTCCGATGTCGGTGTTTGCGCCAGCACACTCGATGAACTGGCACTGACGTTGGAGCAGCATGCGGCGGCCCCTGAAGTGCCGGCGCTGCCGAAGCACTTGCTGTCCAGTTTCCTGCAAGAGATGGCTATAGCGCGCCAGAAACTGGCAGTGCAACAGCGCCAAAGCGTACTGCCGGCGAGTGCAACCAATGAAATAAGGGCATCATTGGCGGCTGCACCAGCCGCCAATGACGAGTCTGATCTGGATGCAGATTTTCAAGATGCTGCACAAGCGGCGCTGACTGCGATGCCGGTTATGACGGCAGCAAAAATCGCAATCCCGGATCTGACTGTGACACCGCCGGTAGCAATGGATTCTATAACTATCGCGCAATTGCAGGAACTGAAGCAGCGTTTTGCCGAAGCACTGGATGGCATGGAAAAAGCGCTGGAACAAGGTTTGTTGCAAGTAGCTTGCGAGCATGACAAGGCGTTGCGCGCGATCGGTGCCAAATTATGCAAGCCGTCGGCCGCACAAGCGCCGCGCTTGGCCAAGGCAAGGATGGAGTTGGCGCACCTGATGAGTTGGGCACGATGGGGCGGCAATGTTTCACGCGAAGAATTGCTCAAGACTGCCGAAGAATTACCATTGCAGAAATTGCTGCTGGCAGAATTGGGTAAAAAAATCGGTAGCCTGCGTGAGCGCTGGAAATCGCTCGACGTCTCGGCTGGCGTCTCATCGCGCGAACTGTGGCATCGCTTTGACGCCGCCTGCAATAGTGCGTATGAACCGGTTGCCGCCCACTTTCGAGAACTGGCTGAGGAGCGCTTGCAAAACGCAGCCAAGGCGCAGGCATTGTTGGAACAGATGAGCAGTTTAAGTGTCGTCTCGCAAGATGCAGCCGAGCTCGACTGGAAGAGCGTTGCACAACAGTGCCAGCGCATGCAGCAGGCATGGCAGCGGTTGGGGACTATCGAACGCAAGGAGAAAAAGCGTCTGGACGCCGAATTTGCCGCCGCCCTGTCAGTGCTGGCCGATCCTTTGGCACGCCAGCGCGCCGCCGCCATCGAGCGCCGCGAACGCCTGATCGCCGCCGCCAGTGAAATTCGCGCTGATGACCGCACGGCGCCCGAGGCATTACGTGCCTTGCAGGCTAGTTGGCAAGAGCAATCGCTATTTTTGCCGTTGGAGCGGCGCGACGAACAGGCGTTATGGGTGCGTTTCCGCGCAGCCTGCGATGCGGTTTTTGCCAAGCGTAAAGAAGCGGCACAGGCCGCCGAGGTTGACCGCAACCAGAATTTGCAGCAAAAGGAAGCGATATGTGCCGCACTGGAAGCTGCCGCGGTGGCTTCTCCGGTTGCGCTGGGCACTATGGGCAAGGCATTGCGTGAATTTCAGAATAGCTGGAGCCAGACCGGTTATGTGCCGCGCGCCGTTGAGCAGCAACTGACACAGCGCTTTGACGCCGCGCTGGCGGTTTTGCAGCAACGCATTGATGTGCTCAAACGCGCCGCGCAAACCAGCGAGCTTGATGCGTTGCAGCGCAAATTATCTCTGTGTCAGGCAGTAGAGGTGGCAATTGCGCAGGTGCCGCAGCCGCAACTGGATAAGGGCTGGTCTGCCGAATGGTCGGAGCAGGCGCCGCTGGCAGCATATCTTGAGCGGGCGTTGCAAATGCGTTTTTCCGCTGCGTTGGCAGCTTTAGCCGCTAGCGATATTACGTATGCGGCAACGCTGATCGATAACCGCGCCCAACTGGGGCAGGAACTGTTGCGGCTGGAAATTCTGCTGGGCTGCGATAGTCCTGCAGAATTGTCGCGCGAGCGTCTGCAGATGCAGGTGGAAGTTTTGCAATCGTCGCTGCGGGCGGGCCAAAAACAGATCACGCAACAGGAGCAACTCGTCACCTTGTGCGCATTGCCTGCCGCAACCGATGCCCAGAGTACGCAGCGCATCGCCGATTTGCTGCAGAAAATGAAAAGCGGTGACTGATGAGACTCAGTGCGGGAATGCACTGATACCAAGCATCTGCATCATGGTGGAAAACAATGTCCACGAAAAACAAGAAGGGCATAAATCTGAACCGTAAGACAGTGCTGGAGACCGGCAATAGGTGCCCAGGTTCAGGCGAGGGCTTGACGGGTTTCCCGTATTCATTTATTTTCATGGAGTATATTTTATGTCTGCATATAATATATGCGGAAAATGCCATGAAAATGACGATACTCCTTGTTTTTAAAAGTCGCTTTGTTGCCAGTCCTTTTCGTATTTTTCGTGTCTTTCGTGGACAATGCAATGCTTAATTCGGTACCTCCGTGTGTTCCGGTTCCGGTTCGCTCAGAAACGTCACCACATGATCGGCGCACAGGCGAATCCCGATTTTCTCGCCGATCGCATGATCGTGATGCGATGGCACCAGGGCCAGCAATGGCTGACCGCTTGGCAGTTTCAGGGTATATAAAAAATCGGCGCCGCGAAATGCCTTGCGCACCACCTCGGCCTTGATCGTACTGCCGTCGTCATGCACTACATCGTCGGCGCGCAGCAGCACATCTACCTGCCGGGCATTTTTTGCATTGGTGGCGCACATGTCCATTCCTTTCCATAAGGGCAAACTTCCGAGTTCAATATTCACCATTTCGCCGGGGATGTCCATGACGCCCGGCATAAACACGCCGTGGCCGATGAAGTCGGCCACAAAGCGCGTGGCGGGACGATGATATAAGTTGTAAGCGCTGTCCCACTGCACAATTTCGCCAGCCTGCATGACCCCGATTTGGTCGGCAATCGCAAATGCTTCATGCTGGTCATGCGTGACCAGCACCGCAGTTGTGCCGCTAGCTTTCAGAATGTCGCGCACTTCGCCGGCCAGCCGTTCGCGCAGATCTACATCCAGATTGGAAAACGGCTCATCCAGCAGTAACAGATCCGGCTTGGGCGCTAATGCGCGCGCTAGAGCAACCCGTTGCTGCTGACCGCCGGAGAGTTCGTGCGGGTATTTGTCGCTCTGCACCGATAGCCCGACCAGGCTCAACAAGGCTTGAATGCGCTGTACACGCTGCGGTTTGGCTAGTTTTCGCAGGCCGAAAGCAATATTTTCCGCTACGTTTAAATGCGGAAACAGTGCGTAATCTTGAAATACCACGCCGACCTGGCGACTTTCAGGCGGAGCGGTGAGACCGGGGCGGCTGATCTCTCTGCCGCCCAAAGCGATCCGCCCGGCCAGCAACGGCTCGAACCCGGCTATAGCTCGCAGTACGGTGGTTTTACCGCAGCCGGACGGGCCAAGCAGGCAGCCGATTTCTCCGCGCTCCAATGAAAATGACAGCGCATGCACGATCTCATGCATGTCGCGCCCGAGCCGATAGCCGACCCGAATCGATTCAACGCAAAGATGCGCGGTGGTAGTGGATGGATTGTTCATGACGGTAAATTCAGCTTGCTTGTTGGTTAATAATGTCACTGCACTATATTCCAATTGATTATAATTCTCATTTAGCCGGACATGCAGTTAATCCCACTTTATGCCTTTCTCGAATAACCATTCCCCACGCCAGGCTGGCGGTTTCCATCCCATGCTATTGGCGTCGCTGGTAGTGGCTTTTCTGGTGGGCGTGCCGATTTTCGGTGTGTTGTCGAATTTGCTGGTCGGCGGCGCTGATGGCGCGGGCGAATCCGGTGCCTCCACACTGGCGCATTTGTGGAGCACGGTATTGCCGGAATACCTGTTCAACAGCTTTGCGATTGCCGCCATCGTGGCGGTGCTGGGCGCGACCATCGGCATCGGTTGCGCGTGGCTGGTGGCGGCTTTCGATTTTCCCGGCAAACGGATGTTCGAATGGGCGCTGGTCTTGCCGTTGGCGATGCCGGCCTATGTCGTAGCGTATTCGTATACCGATTTCCTGCAATTTTCCGGCCCGGTACAAAGCGGCCTGCGCGCACTGTTCGGCTGGCAGCCGCACGAATACTGGTTTCCGCAGATACGCAGTGTGGGCGGTGCCGGTGTGCTGTTTGCGCTGGTGCTGTATCCATATATATATCTGCTGGCGCGCAATGCCTTTCTGGAGCGCAGCCCGCGCATGCTGGATGCGGCGCGCACGTTGGGTGTCGGCCCGTGGCGCGCATTCTTTACCATCAGCCTGTCGCTGGCGCGTCCCGCCGCCGCCGCTGGGATTGCGCTGGCATTGATGGAAACGCTGGCCGATTACGGCGCAGTGGCTTATTTTGGCGTGCCCACCCTGACCACCGGCATCTATAAATCCTGGTACGCTTTTTCCGACCGCACCGCCGCTGCGCAGATCGCGGCGGTATTACTCGTCACGGTTACGGTATTGATGCTGCTGGAGCAGAAGAGTCGCGGCCGCGCGCGTTACTACGCGGTGGGCGGGCGCACTAGCGGACAGCTGACGCGACCGTTGTCGGGCAAATCGGGCTGGTTGGCGACCTTATGCTGCGCGCTGCCGGTATTGGCCGGATTTTTGCTGCCATTGCTGATTTTGGTGCGGCTGATCCTGCGCGAGGATGCTCTGGCGATGGGTGCGCGCTATCTTGGTCTGGTGAAAAACAGCGTCACGCTGGGCGGCGTGACGGCCGTGCTGGCAGTGCTGCTCTGCGTTTTGCTGGCGTATGCGGCACGCGTCTCCAAGAGCCGGGTGCAAGCTGCCTGCAACCGCATCGTGACCATGGGTTATGCGGTGCCGGGTGCAGTGATCGCGGTGGGCATTCTGATTCCGTTGTCGCGTCTGGATAACTGGGCCGCTGGATACGGCGCACCTTTTTTGCTGGCCGGTAGCTTGGCGGCGCTGATCTATGCGTATCTGGTGCGTTTTCTGGCGGTCTCATATCACGGGATACAGGCCGGGCTGGCACGAATCACGCCTGCCATGGATGCCAGCGCCCGCAGCCTGGGTCATGGGCTGGGTTCGATGCTGCTACGGGTACATGCGCCGCTGCTTTGGCGTAGCGTGCTGACCGGCGGCTTGCTGGTGTTCGTCGATGTCATCAAGGAGTTGCCGGCAACCCTGACCATTCGCCCATTCAATTACGATACGCTGGCCGTGATCGCGTTCCAGCTTGCATCCGACGAGCGACTGGGCGAAGCGGCGTTGCCCGCGCTCACCATTGTGCTGATCACCACCATTCCGGTGATTATCCTGGCCCGCGCAATCGCCAAGGGCGATAGCTGATACTTCTCTTTATGTCAATAAAAATGAAGGAGTATGCATAAAAATTATGCTATTGCCGCATTTAATACGTGCGTACTTTAAAAATACAGTATTGTGTATAGATATAATGGCTAGCCGAAATTTTTGTAGGTCGAGTTAACGGTTATATCGCCAAACCCGATATTTGCAGCCTGGGAATGTCGGGTCACGCACTCGCTAACTCGACCTGCGATGCATTCCCGCTCGCCACTAATAATATCCGGGAAAAAAACCCGGCAGCTTGCTCAAATCACCTCCTTACCTTACAATTTGCGGACCATTTCATCTCACGTGACTGGCGAAAAGTCGGAAGGACACACTTCCGACGACAAGGTGGGCATCCACTGGGGAACGTGAGAATTCTTTAGCCGTTCGCCTGGGCAGCCCAAAATGGAGCGCACGACTGAGGCTGTCCGTCATTTACATCTTGCATTAGATGCATTAGATGTATTAGATGACTCCTCAATCGATCCCAGTAAAAAATCTAGTTGCACTTGTTTTGCATACTTATCGACAGGAATCCGCATGTTCTCCAAAGACCACACCATCGCCCATATCGACCCTGAATTGTGGGCCGTGATCCAGCAGGAAAACGTTCGCCAGCAAGATCATATCGAGTTGATCGCGTCCGAAAACTATACTTCGCCAGCCGTCATGGAAGCGCAAGGTTCGCAATTGACCAATAAATACGCGGAAGGTTATCCAGGCAAGCGCTATTACGGCGGCTGCGAATTCGTAGATATTGCCGAACAATTGGCGATCGATCGCGTCAAGCAATTATTCGGGGCCGAAGCCGCCAACGTGCAGCCGAACTCCGGCTCGCAAGCCAATCAGGCCGTGTTCTTCGCCGTGCTGAAACCGGGCGACACCATCATGGGCATGTCGCTGGCTGAAGGCGGTCACCTGACGCACGGCATGGCGCTCAACATGTCGGGCAAATGGTTCAATGCCGTTTCCTACGGACTAGACGCCAATGAAGAAATCGATTACGAAGCCATGGAACGTCTGGCGCGCGAACACAAGCCGAAGCTGATCATCGCCGGCGCGTCCGCCTATGCACTGCGCATCGATTTCGAGCGTTTCTCCAAAATTGCCAAAGAAGTCGGCGCTTATTTCATGGTTGACATGGCGCATTACGCCGGCCTGATCGCCGCCGGCGTGTACCCGAACCCAGTGCCATTCGCCGATTTTGTCACTTCCACCACGCACAAATCGCTGCGCGGCCCACGCGGCGGCGTCATCCTGATGAAGGCCGAGTTTGAGAAAGCCATCAACTCCGCGATCTTCCCCGGCATCCAGGGCGGCCCGCTGATGCACGTCATCGCCGGTAAGGCAGTCGCTTTCAAGGAAGCGCTGGCGCCGGAATTCAAGATTTACCAGCAGCAAGTCATCAAAAATGCCGATGCGCTGGCACAAGCCCTGATCGCGCGCGGCCTGCGCATCGTCTCCGGCCGCACCGAGAGTCACCTGATGCTGGTAGATCTGCGCGCCAAGAACATCACCGGCAAAGCTGCCGAAGCATTGCTCGGTTCCGCCCATATCACCTGCAACAAGAATGCGATTCCGAATGATCCTGAAAAACCTTTCGTGACATCCGGCATCCGGCTTGGTAGTCCGGCCATGACTACTCGCGGTTTCGGTACGGCAGAAGCAGCCAAGGTCGGCCACCTGGTCGCCGACATGCTTGACCACCCGAACGACGCCGCCACCATCGGTCGCGTCAAAGCCGAAGTCAAGAAACTGACCGACGCCTTCCCGGTCTATGGCGCATAGACTCTAGCATCGTAGGATGGGTGTAACCCATCCTACAAAACGCAAAATTCATAGAGCAACTTCTTCCGATCCAAAGCCATCATGAAATGTCCGTTCTGCCATCACGAAGACACTCAGGTACTCGATACCCGCGCATCGGAAGAGGGCGACTCCATCCGCCGCCGCCGCCGTTGCATCAAATGCGAAAAACGCTTTACCACCTATGAACGTATCGAACTCACGATGCCGGTTATCGTCAAGAAGAACGGCAGCCGAGTCGACTTCGCCGCCGGCAAATTACGCGCCAGCCTGATGCTGGCACTGCGTAAAAGGCCGGTCTCCGCCGAGGCCGTTGATGCCACTATCAGCCGCATCGAACAGAAAATCCTGTCGCTGGGCGAGCGTGAAATCAGCAGCGGTCATATCGGTGAATTGATTATGGAAGAGCTTAGGCAGCTTGATAATATTGCGTACATCCGCTTCGCATCTGTATATAAGAATTTTGAAGATTTGGGGGCATTCCAGGATGCGATTAAAGAGGTCGGTGAAGAGCGTGATCGGCACGCATAGCAATTCACGGAATTAGCTTGCATTAATATGCTCAATGGATGCCCGCATTTCGGACTGAGCGATACTGCTTAAAATTACTGTGATCTGTACTTGGCGGTTTTCGTGTGATAGGAATTTCGCAACCATGTGTTTGCCGATCCCGCTAGTGTTATGTACTCTGTGGAGCCGTCGGAATGGGCAGCGCCTAGCGTATGGGTCGTGGATTCTTGTACCACTCGACGAATCGTAACTGCATGCCGAAAATGGTAAAGAGGATGAATATGAAGAAGGTTTGTATCGTAGGTGCATCCGGGAAGCTCGGGCAGTACATGGTGCCGCAGTTGCTGGATCGAGGCTACGAAATAGTTGGCGTTTGCCGGGAGCGCAGCGTCGGCAAACTCGACGCGTTCAAAGGGCGCATCACAGTCATTCCCGGATTCACGACCGACCGTGCAGTCATCCAGAAGGCGGTCGCAGGGTGTGACGGAGTACTTGTGGTGCTGACTCCATTGGGTGTTCACCAGTACGCGTCCAAAACAGCCCAGGCGGTGCTTGACTACGCGCCTGCGGGCGCGCGCCTCATCTTTTCCTGCGGCTGGCATATTACGCGCGACGGCCAGGACCTGTACTCGCCGACCTTCTTAGCGGTCGTCAAGGCCGTTACCTGGCTTGCGCGGCTAGTCCGCTTCGCGGACCTAAATGACCAAGTGGAAGCGTGCCGCAGGGTGTTCGCCAGTGACACCCGGTGGACGGTCGTGCGTGGCAGCGACCTTGAAGAGGGTGAGAGCCAAGGCCTGCCGGTGTGGAGCCGCCACGTGGGTGATCCCATCCTTAAAAGCAATATCACACGGCGCGTCGACTTTGGCCTTTTCATGGTGGCGGCCCTCGAGAATGACGCGCTCATCCACGAGGCTCCGGCGATTGTCAGTTGCCAGACGCCCTCGGCGCTCGCTAGCGCTGCGAAAATCTAGCGTGTACGTTTGCAAGTGTCGATCCATGGACCACAGGAAGACGCACATAACGTCGGTCAAGCGGACGGCGCTGGCCAGGCCGCAGATTATTAGTCTCAATTTGAACGCTACATAAAATAATGGGCGGCATCATGATCGATTTCGTCGAATACGTCGTTTCCGAACTTAAGAGTAAAAGATTGTCGAAGATGGACGCGCTTGGCCTGATCAAGAAGTTCTTCAGTCGGACGCCGCTGCTGTTGAGTGCGGCCCCAATTCATCCGATGCTGCACCGGAATACGTGGGTAATGTCCAAGTGCAGTTTTTACTGAATTTATAGAATTCGAGAAATTAATTTTTTCAGCTTTGTAGTTATCCTGCATCATCAAACTTCATTGTAAAGTCCGTGAAAATTCTCAATCATCTGGAAGGCATGACGCTCGCCCTAAAATGGGCGGAGCGCGGGCTGCTTACGACGGCCCCCAACCCTCGCGTCGGCTGCATCATCGTGAAAGACAATTGCATCATCGGCGCAGGATTTACCCAGCCGCCTGGCGGCAATCATGCCGAAATCGAAGCGCTGCACGAGGCCGCTGTCAAAGGGTTTGATGTGCGTGGTGCAACCGTGTATGTGACGCTGGAACCGTGCAGCCATTTCGGCCGCACGCCGCCTTGCTGCGACGCGCTGATACGCGCTGGCGTAGCCAGAGTGGTAGCGGCGCTGCAGGACCCAAATCCGCTGGTGGCAGGGCAGGGCTTGGCGCGTCTTAAAGCCGCCGGCATCGAAGTCGTCTGCGATGTGCTGGCCGATGCAGCGCAGGAAATGAATATCGGTTTTTTTTCCCGTATGCAGCGCGGCAAGCCTTGGGTACGGATGAAGGTGGCGGCTAGTCTGGATGGCAAGACCGCATTGACCGATGGGCAAAGCCAATGGATTACCTCAGAGGCGGCGCGGGACGATGGTCACGCCTGGCGCGCACGGGCCGGTGCGATCCTGACCGGGATCGGCACAGTAAATGCAGATGACCCGCAAATGACGGTGCGCGCACTGACTGTCACGCGTCAACCGCTACGTATCGTGATCGACAGCAAACTGGCGATCAGCCCGAACGCACGCGTGCTGGCGGGCGCTGGCAGCTTGGTGGTGGCGGCGCAAAACAATCCTGGCAAAGAAGCGCTGTTGCGCGACATGGGGTGCGAAGTGATTTTTCTGCCCAACGCCGCTGGTAAGGTAGATTTATCGGCGTTGATGCAGGAGCTGGGGCGGCGCCAAATCAACGAGTTGCATGTCGAGGCCGGTTGCAAGCTCAATGGTTCATTGATCCGCGCCGGTTGTGTCGATGAATTGCTGTTGTATCTGGCACCAAGTTTGATTGGGGACGGCATGCCGATGTTTGCGCTGGGCGCGCTGGAGTCGCTGCAGCACAAGCGTCTGCTGCGTTTTCACGAAATCCGGCAAATTGGTGAGGATGTGCGTATCCTTGCCCGGTTCAATTAATTTTTCGGTGCGATATGTTTACAGGCATTGTGGGTGCAGTTGGGAAGATTACTTTGGTTCAAGTATCCGGTGCGGGCCTGGACGCCGGCGTACGTTTGACCATTGACGCTGGCGGTATGCCGATGCTGGACGTGGCTTTGGGCGACTCGATTGCCATTAATGGCGCTTGCATGACGGTGGTCGATAAAACACCGCAGGGTTTTGTGGTGGATGTCTCGCGTGAGAGCCTGAATCATACGGTGGGCTTGGACGCCGTTGGCGAAGTCAACCTGGAGAAAGCGCTGACGCTGGCAGACCGGCTCGGCGGCCACTTGGTCAGCGGCCATGTTGATGGCTTGGGTACCGTCTGCAAGTTCGAGCCGATTGGAGAGTCGTGGGAGTTGGTGATCGAAGCGCCGCTCGCTCTGGCTAAATATCTGGCGTACAAAGGCTCAATTGTGGTCAATGGTGTCTCGCTGACCGTGAACCGGGTTGAAGATACGGCAGCAGGCTGTCGTTTCTCTATCAACCTGATTCCGCATACGATTGAAGTGACCGTGCTGAAAAATCTGCAGGTTGGCGCGAAGCTTAATCTTGAAATCGATTTGATCGCGCGCTATGTCGAACGGATGCTGTCAATAAAATAATGTTATTGTTTTTTTCGGCATGAAAAGCAGTCTTTCGGCTGCTTTTTTGGTTTACGCGGCAGCGTCAAGTATGAATTCCGTAAATCTGACAGGCTGGTTGCTTAAATCCATTAAAATAGCGGTCTATTCAGGAAAAAAGTCATGTCCATTTCAACTACGCTAGAAATTGTTACCGAGCTTCGCGCCGGACGGATGGTAATCCTCGTTGACGAGGAAGATCGTGAAAATGAAGGCGACCTGGTACTCGCCGCAGAGTTTGTAACGCCTGAAGCGATCAACTTCATGGCTAAATTCGGTCGTGGACTGGTGTGTCTGACCTTGACGGAAGAGCGCTGTGCAGAACTGAATCTACCCATGATGACAGCCAATAACGGTACTTTTTACGGCACCAACTTTACGATGTCGATCGAGGCGGCCGAGGGTGTCACCACCGGCATTTCTGCGGCTGACCGTGCCAAGACCATTCAGATCGCAGTCAGCAAGGGCGTCAAGCCGGCCGATATTGTGCAACCAGGGCATATTTTTCCGCTCAAGGCACAAAAAGGCGGGGTCTTGATGCGTGCCGGTCATACCGAGGCTGGCTGTGATTTTGCCGCGCTGGCGGGATTGACGCCGGCCGCAGTGATTTGTGAAATCATGAATGATGACGGTAGCATGGCACGCTTGCCCGATTTGATTGAGTTTGCCCGCTTGCATGAATTGAAGATCGGCACAATTGCGGATCTGATTCACTACCGCAACCAGCATGAAAGTGTGATTGAGCGGATTGCCGAGCGCTCGATGCAAACCATTCACGGCGAATTCAAGGCGATTGCTTATCGCGACAAACCCAGCGGTTCTGCGCATCTGGCTTTGGTACACGGCAATATCACGCCTGACAGCGACGTTCTGGTGCGGGTGCATCAGCCGGTTTCGGTACTCGACTTTCTGGAAGTGCAAGTGACTACCCATTCGTGGAATCTGGCATCGGCAATGACCGCCATCAAAGCTTCCGAATGCGGCGTGGTGGTATTGCTCAACTGTGAAGAATCGGCCGAGCAAATGTTTAAACAGTTTGCGGCGCTCAATTCACCCGATGCCGGCCCGCGCCCACGTGGCGCCAGCATGGATTTACGCAACTACGGCATCGGTGCACAAATATTGAAAGATGTCGGGGTGTGCAAGATGCGGCTTTTGTCGAGCCCGCGAAAAATGCCTTCGATGACCGGCTTTGACCTGGAAGTGACCGGTTATCAAAATCACCCGCTGGATTAAGCCCATTGTCACGTTTTACGAGGTTTCAGCAATCCCATAAGTTAAACGCAAGTTGAATGTAACTAAAGCGTACAAGCGCACAAAGGAAAATCATGACGGTAGGAAAACTGGAATCGAATATGAATGGCGAAGGCTTGCGTATTGGCATCGTGCAGGCGCGCTTTAATCCTGATGTTTGCCATGGACTGCTGGCAGCTTGCCTTTCAGAACTGCAGCATCTCGGGGTGGCTCCTGAAGATATCCTGCATGTAAGTGTGCCAGGTGCACTGGAAATTCCGCTGGCTTTGCAAAAAATGGCGGATAGCCAGCAATTCGATGCGCTGGTGGCACTGGGCGCCGTCATTCGCGGCGATACCTATCATTTTGAACTGGTGTCGAACGAATCCGGCGCCGGCATCACCCGCGTCGGTTTGGATGCCGGCATCCCGATTGCCAATGCGGTACTGACTACTGAAAACGACGAGCAAGCCGAAGTGCGGATGGCCGAAAAAGGCGTTGACGCAGCGCGGGTTGCGGTCGAGATGGCTAATCTTATTCTGGCGCTGGAAGAGTTGGCCGATCTGACCGATTTGCCCGAGCAATAATGCCGGTGCGCGACAAACGATTGCATTCCGAGCCAAGTTCCAGCGAACCATCGGGTATGGTATTTGTACTGCAACAGAGTGTTAATGGCGCTGGCCATCACTGTAGATAGACCTGAAATTTATGACCAACAAGACCCTCCATGCCAATCCGAGCAAAAGCCGCTCACCCCGTCATAGAGCGCGCGAGTTTGCCTTGCAAGGCCTGTATCAATGGCTGCTCAATAACGAGGATGTCAACGCTATCGAAGCCAATATCCGCGAAGCGCATGGCTTCAACAAAGCGGACAAAGACCATTTTGATGCTTTGTTGTATGGCGCCATCAATGACGCAGTGCCGTTGCGCGTTGAAATAGCCTTGTTGGTTGACCGCAGCATCAATGAATTGTCACCGATTGAACATGCAGTATTGCTGATCGGTGCTTACGAATTGAAAAACCATCTCGAGATACCGTATCGCGTCGTCATCAATGAAGCGGTTGAGTTGGCCAAATCTTTCGGTGGTATTGATGGACACAAATACGTCAATGGTGTGCTGGACAAATTGGCCGGCAAGATGCGTGAAACTGAAGTTCAGGCCGCCCGGAAATAAGACAATACCGCTTCTTTCAGTCTGAAAGGAGCACAAAACCCCCGCCATATCGTGATGAACTTTTCGGCTCCAAAGTGCCGATGACCGACCACTATGGCGGTTTTGCTTTTGGAAAGAGTATCTATGTCATCGATTAGCATCGCTTCTCGCTTGCAACACATTGCGCCATTTCACGTAATGGAAATCGCCAAAATGGCTGCTGCACTGGAGCGGGAAGGGCACCACATCATCCATATGGGCATTGGCGAGCCGGATTTTACCGCGCCGCCGGCAGTGATTGAAGCTGCTACCCGGGCCATGCAAGATGGCCGGATGCAATACACCGCTGCTACCGGTTTGCCGGAACTGCGGGGCGCGATATCGGGCCATTATCGCCGGGTATATGGGCTGGAAGTGCCGTCGTCACGCATTATCGTCACTGCTGGCGCTTCGGCGGCGTTGCTGCTGGCGTGTGCTGCGCTGGTGGACAAGGGCGCGGAAATTCTGATGCCGGATCCATCCTATCCTTGCAATCGTCATTTTGTCGCCGCCTTCGATGGTCGCCCTGTGATGATCCCGAGCGGCCCAACTGAACGTTTCCAGCTATCGGACGCCATGGTGCAAATGCACTGGAGCGATGCGACCCGCGGCGTGCTGTTGGCTTCGCCGTCAAACCCGACCGGTACCTCGATTGCGCCGGAGGAATTGCAAAAAATTGTCGGCACCGTGCGCAGCAAGGGCGGCTTTACTATTGTGGATGAAATTTATCAGGGCTTGAGTTACGACGCCGCGCCATTTTCGGCCTTGTCACTGGGCCACGATGTGATCGTGATCAACAGTTTTTCCAAGTATTTCAACATGACCGGCTGGCGGCTGGGTTGGCTGGTCGTGCCTGAGGCACTGGTGCCGCCGCTGGAGAAACTGGCGCAAAATCTGTTCATTTGTCCATCTACTATTGCACAATACGCAGCGCTAGCCTGCTTTGCCCCAGAATCGATTGCGATTTACGAGCAGCGCAAAGCTGAGTTCAAGCGCCGCCGCGATTATATTGTGCCGGCCTTGCGCGCACTGGGTTTTACGGTACCAGTACTGCCGGATGGAGCGTTTTATGTGTATGCGGATTGTTCCGCCCTGACTGATGACGCAGACCAGTTGACGATAGACATGCTGAACCATGCTGGCGTGGTGCTAGTGCCAGGACTGGATTTTGGTTCTCATACGGCGCGCAACTATATCCGTCTGTCGTATGCTACATCGATGGAGAATTTGCAGGAAGCGGTGCGTCGCCTGACTGTGTTTCTGACTGGAAGACGTTAATATACTATCGCTTGTATTTTTATTATCTGTATGTATATATTGCGGTAAGCCATAATTTTTTATTTATATTCTGTGTTTTTTGATATTTTTAATGGTATAAAAACCTTACTGACAATTAAAAAAGAGCCTCTCTTTATCGGGCTCTTTTTTTATTGCGTTGGTTACGCTTTATAAGGTGGCAATCTGATCGGTTGGGTTCTTCTGATCGCTTTTGTGTTTTGGCGAGTCATCTATTGCGGTCGGTGACAGTTCGGCAGGCTCGGTACTTCTGACGATTTTTGACGGCGCGTGTGGCCTTGCTCTGACCGTTACGTATGATGACACTTTCTTGCCTCTAGCAACTTCCTGCAGGTAGCTGTATTCGGAAAGGACTTTGTTGCCGTAACCGAAATCAGTAGCAAATGCGGCCGCACCGACATATTTCTTGAGGCCAGCTTCGATCGAACCGCCTTCGACCACATATTCCTTCAAAATGCGCGAACCTACATTAATGTTAGCTACCGGGTTCAAAGCTGCTTCAACGCCGCCGTGTTGCTGGAATTTATCCTGATGAATCTTTGACATCACCTGCATCAGGCCTTGCGCACCAACCGGGCTTTCAGATAGCGGATTGAAACGGGATTCGATAGCAATCACGGACAGAATCAGCAAAGGGTCCAGCTTGAGGTCGTGAGCTACCTTATAAGAGGTCAATACCAACTTGTGGATGGCGTCTCCTGCAATCCGGTAACGTTTGGAAAGCCAGTAAGTAACCCATTTTTGCTGCATTAAAGTAGCGTTGCCAGCGTATTGCAACTTGGTCATATGAGGTGTTTCTTGCTGGGCAGTGCGAATGTCCGCTTCAGTATTCTTTGCGTCCTGAACTGCGGGTACTGGCGCAAGAGTGACGCCTATTTTTTGTTCTGCGGCAAATGGGGATAGAACCTTGAATTGGTTGGCGATTTCCGGCTTGACAAAAACTAGGCTGAACAGGCCGATTGCAAACAAGCTTAAAATTAATAAGGGGTGGTGCGCAGTAACGACATAATTTTTAGCTGTTTTGCGGACGAAACTTGCCCATAATGCAGGCTGTTTAGCCATTTTTTGCGCATAGCTATACATTGCCTTGTTAATCTGAGAAAACATGGAACCTCCTGAACTGTCACGGCACGCACAGAACCTCGTTAATAGCGCATCAACTGCACAATCGCGAGAGACTTGTTAATCATGTCGTGAATCAGAAATATCGTTTGCCGTTGCATGGTGCGCAAGACAAACGCCGGAATTGTTTGCTGCAGCTGGCTGTTTTGTGTCTTAACAGGCAGTCACAAACAATTTTTTTATCGGGGGTAAGGCTGAAGCCTTTTGAAAACATTCCTTAAAATGTCAAATGGGGTCCCGAACCCCGTGCAAATGAAAAAATTTTTTAAAGCAAGTTTTTTTGTGCTAGTAAAGAAATATTTCTCATCAAGTCGGCGCATTGTAAAAGCGTGAATATATCAAGTCAATACTATAAAATTTAATTTCTATTACTTTTAAGTCTTAATATTATGTTGCTATGCAGCATAAACCTATTAAATCAACTACTTGGCAGTACTTTCTTTGACAATAAGAGCACTTTTGAAAACACTATAAAAAATGAAATATTCAGATTTACGCGATTTTATTTCTAAATTGCAACAAATTGACGAGTTGAAACGTATTTCCACGCCGATTTCGCCCCATTTAGAGATGACCGAGGTGTGCGATCGCACTTTGCGCGCTGGTGGACCGGCGCTATTGTTCGAGCGGCCGGTCGGGCACAGCATGCCGGTGCTGGGGAATCTTTTTGGCACGCCACGTCGCGTCGCGCTAGGCATGGGAGCCGACGATGTCAGCCAATTGCGCAAGATCGGCCATGTATTGGCGAGCTTGAAAGAGCCGGATCCTCCCAAGGGCTTCAAGGATATTCTGGGTCTGGCCTCGCTAGTTAAGGCGGTCTGGGATATGGCGCCGAAGGAATTGCGCGGTGCGCCTTGCCACGACATCGTGTGGGAAGGCAATGACGTCGATCTGGCCAGGTTGCCGATTCAATATTGCTGGCCGGGCGATGCGGCGCCATTAATTACCTGGGGTCTGGTGATTACCAAGGGGCCGCACAAGAAGCGCCAGAATCTGGGTATTTACCGCCAGCAAGTGATTGGCCGCAACAAGGTGATCATGCGCTGGCTCGCGCATCGTGGCGGTGCACTGGATTTTCGTGAACATACGATAGCCAACCAAGGCCAGCCGTATCCGATCGCAGTCGCGCTTGGGGCCGATCCGGCCACCATACTGGGTGCGGTGACGCCGGTGCCTGATAGTTTGTCCGAATACCAGTTTGCAGGTTTGCTGCGCGGTAGTCGCACGGAGCTGGTGAAAGCCATCGGCAGCGAATTGCGGGTGCCGGCTTCTGCCGAAATCGTGCTGGAAGGGCATATTTATGCGGACGAGTCGCACCCAAGCGGTTACGAACATGCGCTGGAAGGGCCGTTTGGCGACCATACCGGTTATTACAACGAACAGGATTCATTTCCGGTATTTACCATTGACCGCATCACGATGCGGCGCGATCCGATTTACCACTCGACTTATACCGGCAAGCCGCCGGACGAACCGGCCGTGCTCGGTGTGGCGTTGAATGAGGTATTCATTCCGCTGCTGCAAAAGCAGTTTGGCGAAATCACCGATTTTTATTTGCCGCCCGAAGGATGTAGTTACCGGATGGCAATAGTCCAAATCAAGAAGTCTTATGCCGGCCATGCCAAGCGGGTGATGTTCGGGGTCTGGAGCTTCTTGCGCCAATTCATGTATACCAAGTTCATTGTGGTGGTGGATGAGGATGTGAATATCCGCGACTGGAAAGAAGTGATCTGGGCCATCACGACCCGGGTTGATCCCTTGCGCGACACCACGCTGGTCGATAACACGCCGATCGATTATCTGGATTTCGCTTCGCCGGTCAGCGGCCTGGGTTCCAAGATGGGGATCGATGCCACCAATAAATGGCCGGGCGAAACCAGTCGCGCGTGGGGCACCACGATCCAGATGACGCCAGCGGTCAAATCACATATTGACGCCATTTGGCAAGAACTGGGAATCTAAAGCTTGTCTTCAATCTCACTGCTGCAGGTGCCGATAAGTCGGGTATAATTCGCCCAGGCGGGCCCCTGCGCATTGTGGCATGGCTAACCTGGTCAGGTCGGGAACGAAGCAGCCACGGCCATTACCTGCAAGTGCCGCAGATCAGGCTCGCCTTTGTATTTCGCTTTATTCTTTATATTAAAATTCCATTTTCCCCCGCCCCTTCCGTACTTCTGCCGTATTTTTCCGTCATTTTTAACTAGCGTAGATTGCATGCAATTGCTGTATTTCAGGCACGATTGCGTGTGCTCTACCGTTGCGAATAAAGTTATTCATATTTTTTTCGTTGTGCGGCTAATTCTGAATCGGGCTTTAACGTAGGGCTTGCCAAGGTCGCAGTAATACATTGCGATACAACCCATCGGTTGACCGGGATAACTTTAAGTAAGTACTATCAACGGCTGCCCCTATAAAAATCACTCTGATCATTCCTTATGCGTTTGAATTTCAAGTATTTACTGATTACTGCAGCGGCCGTGGTGCTGGGCGCAGGCGCCGTCTATTACGTCATGGTCTTCAATCAGAAACCAGTCGCGTCCAAAACGCGTGATGCGGCGCAGACCGTTAAGACGGTGCTAGCCGAGCAGAAATCGATTCCGATCACAATTAATCTCAACGGCTATGTGGTAGCAATAAATACGGTCGATGTACGCCCCCAAATCCAGAATTTGGTGCGTGCGATTCATGTTGTAGAGGGGCAGGAAGTGCGTGTTGGACAGCTTATGCTGACTCTCGATGGGCGCAGCGATGCATCCACTGTTGCCAAGGCGCAGGCGCAACTGGCCAAAGACCGCGCCGATCTGGTGGATGCGGAAAGCACGCTCCAGCGCAATGAAGATTTGCTAGCCAAAAAATTTGTTTCGCAGGCGGTAGTCGATACCGCGCGCAGCCGGGTTGATGCCGCGCGCAGCGTGATGCGCGCCGACCAGGCCAGCATCGAATCCAGCAGCATTGCACTCGGTTATAACAAGATTACCGCCAGCATTAGCGGGCGCATTGGCGCCATCAATGTACATGTGGGGAGCTTGGCGCAACCGAGCGCCACGCCGCTGCTGACCATCTCGCAACTCGATCCGATTGCAGTCAGTTTTTCGGTGCCGGAGCGCGAGCTAGCCAATATCATCGCGACTTATCCAAAGCTGGATGCTCCGGTGCTTGTGCAATTGCCAGGGCAGTTGTCAGACAAGCAAACGATCGAAGGCAAGCTGTCTTTCGTCGACAATGCAGCGGATGCCGCTACCGGTACGATACGGATGAAAGCGCAGTTCGCCAATCCGCAAAAGCGTCTCTGGCCTGGCTCGTTCGTGAATGTCCGACTGATTTCGCGCACCTTACCGGCGGCCGTGGTGGTACCGGCGCACGCAATTATCACCGGGCCAACTGAACAGTTTGTGTATGTGGTGCAGTCTGACCATACCGTGCAACCGCGCAAGGTTGGCATTCTGACGATTGAGGGTGGGCAGGCGGCGGTATCCGGCTTGGAAGTCGGACAGCGCGTGGTGCTGGAAGGTGCGCAAGACCTGCGCTCCGGCGCGCTAGTCAAGGAAGTTCGGCCTGATATCCCAACACTCCCAGTGCTCCCGGTTGCGGGCAATGCCAAGCCACAACAAAAAAATCCATCGTGAATATTTCGGAATTGTGTATTCGCAGGCCGATCATGACGGTCTTGCTGTCGGTGGCTCTGGTCGTGGTCGGTTTGTTCGCCTACAACAAATTACCGATTGCAGCCTTGCCCAGCTACAACACGCCAGTCATCAATGTCAGCGCCTCCTTATCGGGAGCAAGCCCCGAGATCATGGCATCGTCTGTCGCGACTCCGCTGGAGAAACAGTTTTCCACTATCGCCGGCCTGGCTATTATCAGTTCCAGCAACACTCTGGGTAGTACCTCGATTACATTGGAATTCACGCCCGACCGGGATATTGATGCTGCGGCAGTGGATGTGCAGGCAGCCTTGCTGCGCGCGCAACGCGGCCTGCCGGTCGAAATGACGTCATTGCCCTCCTACCGCAAGGTCAACCCGGCCGACGCACCTGTCCTTCTGCTGGCGCTGACATCGCCGTCCATTTCACTGGCCGATCTGGATGATTATGCGGAAAACCTGATTTCACCTACGCTGTCGACCATCGATGGCGTGGCGCAGGTGTCGGTGTATGGCCAACGGCGTTATGCGGTGCGGGTGCAGGTTAAGTCGGATCAGTTAGCGGCGCGCAACATCACGATGGATGAACTCGCCACCATCTTGCGCGCGGCCAATGCGAATAGTCCTGTTGGCGTGCTGGATGGAGCGCGCCAGAGCTTGACTCTGCAAGCGAATCCACAGTTGCGCAATGCGGCCGCCTTCGCCGACTTGGTCATTAGCAGCAAGGATGGCGCTACTGTAAGGCTTAAGGACGTTGCCAGCGTGATTGATAGCGTCGAATCGACCAAGAACGGAAGCTGGTCGAACGGGCAGCCGGCCATCGTGCTGGCGGTATTACGCCAGCCGAATGCGAATACGGTGGCGGTAGTGGACGCGGTGAAGGCGACCTTGCCACAATTCAAGTCGCAGATGCCGTCGTCAATCGATGTGCGCATATTAAACGACCGCGCGACTTCGATCCGGGAAGCGATTCACGACGTGAAGTTCACCTTGTTATTGACCATTTTCCTGGTCGTGATGGTGATTTTCCTGTTCCTCAAGCGTCTGTCGGCCACCATGATCCCGGTGGTGACGCTGCCGATTTCTCTGATTGGTTGTTTCGGCTTGATGTATTGGCTCGGCTACAGCCTGGACAATATTTCGCTGCTTGGCATCACCATCGCTGTTGGCCTGGTGGTCGATGATGCGATCGTGATGCTGGAAAATATTGTGCGTTATGTGGAGCAGGGTATGGCACCGTTGCCGGCGGCCCTGAAAGGCTCGCGCGAGATGGTGTTTACAATTATCTCGATCTCGCTGTCGCTGGTGGCCGTATTTATCCCGATTTTTTTCATGCCGGGTGTGATCGGCCAGATGTTCCACGAGTTTGCGGTGGTGGTGTCGCTGGCGGTACTGGTATCGGCGCTGGTTTCGCTGTCGCTGGTGCCGATGCTGTGTAGCCGTTTCCTGCGCCACGAAACGCATGAAAACGATAGCTGGCTCAGCCGTAACTTCGAACAAGGTTTCCAAGCGGTAGTTCGAGGTTATACGCGTATTCTGGATTGGTGCCTGGTGCACAGCAAAACGGTGTTATTGGCGGCGTTGTCCACGTTTGCCCTGACTGTGGTGTTGTTCATTGAGATACCGAAAGGTTTTTTTCCGAGCGAAGACATCGGTCAGATCAGCGCATCGATTGAGGGGCCGCAGGATGTCTCTTATCCGGCAATGGCGGCATTGGTTCAGAAGGTAGGCGCGATCGTCAAGAACGATTCGAATGTAGAGAGCGTCATGGCCCGTACCAGAGGCGGCAATAGCGGCGCCATGTTTATCGGCCTTAAGCCAAAGGCGCAACGGCAGTCGATGGATGCCGTGCTGGAACAACTGCGGCGCAAGACCAACAGCATCCCCGGCTTGTCGGTTTATTTGAGTCCGGTGCAAAATTTGCGTCTGGGCGGAAAATCCAGCAAGAGTCGCTATCAATACGTGCTGCAAAGCGTGCGCGCCGATGAACTCAACGATTGGTCGGAACGGTTGCAAATTAAAATGCGGGCCGATCCGGTCTTCCGCGACGTCACTAGCGATTCCCAGTTGAAAGGTTTGCAGGCGCAGCTGGATATCGACCGCGACCGCGCCAATGTGGCCGGGGTTCAGGTTGAGGATATTCGTACCGCGCTTTACAGCGCCTATGGAGAACGCCAAGTCTCCACCATTTTTACCAGTAGCAATAGTTACGAGGTGATCCTGCAGGATGCCGACAGCGGTAGCCAGGACGAGACGGATTTACATAAAATCTATGTGCGCAGCAAAAATGGCACTTTAGTGCCGCTGATGAGCATTGCCAGCGTGCGCCGCACGGTCGGCCCGATAGAGGTGAATCACCAGGGGCAATTGCAGGCCATTACTATTTCGTTCAACTTGGCGGCCGACGTACCTTTGGGTGACGCCAGCACGAAGATCGGTCAGTTCAAGAACGCATTGGGCATGCCGGCCAGCGTGATCACTTCCTACGCCGGCGACGCCGCCGCTTTCCAATCGTCGCAAGGTAGCCAAGTCGCCCTGTTGCTGTTGGCGGTGATCGTGATCTACATTCTGCTCGGCGTGTTGTATGAGAGTTATATCCATCCGCTGACGATTCTGGCCGGTTTGCCTTCGGCCGCGATTGGCGCTTTGCTCACCTTGCGCCTGTTCGGTTTTGAGCTGACCTTGATCGCCACCATCGGCATCCTGATGTTGATCGGCATCGTCAAGAAGAACGCCATCATGATGATCGATTTCGCGTTGGCAGCACAACGCAACCAGGGCATGACGCCGTTGAATGCGATCCGTAGTGCTTGCTTGCTGCGTTTTCGGCCAATCATGATGACCACCCTGGCAGCCCTGATGGGCGCGTTGCCGATTGCGCTTGGATTGGGCGCGGGGGCGGAATTGCGCCAACCGCTGGGCCTGGCGATCGTCGGCGGCTTGATTTTTTCGCAAGCGATTACGCTCTTCATTACACCGGTGATCTACCTGTTTCTCGATCGCTTCAGCGGTAGTGGCCCGCTGCAGATTGCGCCGGAATTGATGCCGGATGACTACAATCGCGCCAGTTAAATTTGGTAAATAGGTGACTATTCAGCACGCACCAAGAAACTTCCAAACCGAAGTGGTTTTTTGTAGGAGCGCACCCGGGCGCGATCAACGGCTGCAGTCTGACGACTGCTTTCGCGCCCGGGTGCGCTCCTACAACATCGTTACCATTTCGCTCAAAATTGTCTTACTGGCCGAATAGTTCTGCTAATTGTGAAAATAGTAGGAGTATGCCAATAAATGCAGCTATTTACGCAATATAAAAAGCAGAGCTTTAAAATACATAAAGCAGTATGTTATTTATTGGGAAACACAAGAATGCGGCTGCGACGGCCAGCGGCGTTCTGTGCGGCGTATCCGGCTAAAATCCCGACTTGCCACGGCGCTTCTATTATTTGCCGCTCCATAAGGTAAAATCACGCCATGTCATATCAAGTCCTCGCCCGCAAATACCGCCCCAAAAACTTCGAAACCCTCGTCGGGCAAGAGCACGTAGTGCGCGCATTAACACATGCGTTGGAACAAAAACGCCTCCATCACGCATATCTGTTTACCGGCACCCGCGGCGTAGGCAAGACCACGCTGTCGCGGATTCTGGCCAAAGCCCTGAATTGCATCGGTGCCGATGGCAAGGGCGACATCACTGCCCAGCCCTGCGGCGTGTGCGAAGCGTGTAGTGCCATCGATGCCGGGCGCTTCATCGATTACATCGAAATGGATGCCGCGTCCAACCGCGGCGTGGATGAAATGGCGCAACTGCTGGAGCAGGCGGTGTACGCGCCGTCCAACGCGCGCTTCAAGGTCTACATGATCGATGAAGTCCACATGCTCACCAATACCGCTTTTAATTCGATGCTGAAAACGCTGGAAGAGCCGCCCGAACACGTCAAGTTCATCCTCGCTACCACCGATCCGCAAAAAATTCCGGTCACGGTCTTGTCGCGTTGCCTGCAATTCAACCTCAAGCAAATGCCGCCCGGCAGCATCGTCAGCCATCTGGAAAATATTCTGGGCCAGGAACAAATTCCCTTCGAGTTGCCGGCTCTGCGCCTGCTGGCGCAAGGTGCCCAAGGCTCGATGCGCGACGGCTTGTCGCTGACCGATCAGGCGATTGCCTACGCCGCCGGAAAAATTACGCTGGAAGCAGTGCAGGGCATGCTGGGCGCGCTCGACCAATCGTTCCTGATTCGCCTGCTCGATGCGCTGGCGGCTGAGGATGGCGCTGGTTTGTTGGCAGTCGCCGATGAAATGGCAGCGCGCAGCCTGTCGTATAACGGTGCTTTGCAGGATTTGGGTACTTTGCTGCATCGCATTGCGCTGGCGCAAACTGTGCCGCAAGCGCTGCCGGATGACTTGCCTGAGCGTGACGATGTGTTGCGTCTGGCTGCTCTGTTCGACGCCGAAGAAGTGCAACTTTTTTACCAGATTGCAGTGCATGGCCGCAGTGAACTGGGGCTGGCGCCGGATGAATATGCCGGATTTTCCATGACACTGTTGCGCATGCTGGCGTTTCGTCCCGGCGTCAGTGGCGCGCCAGCGGCCCCAGCGATTGTGCGACAGCCGGCGACCCGAACAGCACCGAGTTCGATTGCCGCCGCACCGGCAAGTGCAGCGGCCAGTCCCGCTCCCGCAACAGCACAGGCTCCAGCAAAATCTGGCACCAGTCCGGCAATGGCTGCCTTGCATGCGGCACGCGCGGGCAGTAAATCCACATCCGCAGCAACCCGATCCAGTCCAAGTGCGCCTGCCAGCGCAGGTAACACTGGCAGCAGCAGTGCGCCACCACCGTGGGACGAGGATGAATCGCCGGTTAAGCCAGCGGCAGCCTCATCTAGTTTTCCTGACGCGGCGGCTCAAAAAAAAACTGAATCGTGCGCGCAACCAGCATCTCCCATCGCTGTCATAACAGCGTTGAAGCCGCAGCCGGTTGTGATTTTGGCAGCCACACCGGGGCCGGCACCGACGCTGGAGTTTCATCCATTGCCAACCCTGGGCTGGGACGGTAACTGGCCGCTGCTGGCAGCGGCTTTGCCGATTCGCGGTGTGGTGCAGCAATTAGCCTTGCAAAGCGAGTTGGCTCAAGCGGCAAGCGATGGCGACGATACTGTATTGCATTTGCGGGTGCCGATGGCAACCCTGCTGTCTTCCGGTAGTGTTGATAAACTTACCGCAGCATTGAGCACGCATTTTAGCCAACCGCTGCGCCTCACTACTGAAATCGGCGCGGTGGTGCATACCGCCAGCGCGCAAGCACACGCTGCGCAAGCCCAGCGCCAGCGCGAAGCGGAAGCAACGATTCAGAATGATCCTTTCGTGCAAACCCTGATGCACGATTTCGACGCGACTATCGTACCGGGGTCGATCAAACCCTTTTTATTAAAAATGCAAGGAGAATAAGCATGATGAAGAACCAATTGGCAGGCTTGATGAAGCAAGCGCAAGCGATGCAAGACAACATGAAAAAAGCACAGGATCAACTGGCCTTGATCGAAGTCGAAGGCCAATCCGGCGCCGGTCTGGTGAAAGTTGTGATGACTTGCAAGAACGACGTCAAACGCGTCACCATCGACCCCTCTCTGCTGGCCGACGACAAAGACATGCTGGAAGACTTGGTGGCAGCTGCGTTCAACGATGCGGCGCGTAAGGCCGAAGCCGCTTCAGCAGAAAAAATGAGCGGACTGACAGCCGGCATGCAGATGCCGCCCGGCTTCCAATTGCCGTTTTGATGCCATGGCGAAAATTCCACACCGCTGCATGAAACTTCACTGGATTCCCTCTCTCCCAACCCCTCTCCCGCTCGCGGTAGAGGGGAGTGAAGTGAGTCGCGGCGCAACTTTTATGTTAAAGCTGTGAAAACACCTTCTAGCCTGAGCTTGCTGACTGAAGCCTTGCGCCGTCTGCCCGGCATCGGGCCGAAATCGGCGCAGCGCATGGCTTATCACTTGCTGCAACATGACCGCGACGGTGCGGCAATGTTAGGTCGAGCGTTGTTTCAGGCTGTAGAAAATATTCACCATTGCAGCCTGTGCAACACTTTCACCGAATATCCGGTGTGCGAAATGTGTCTGGATGAAGAGCGCGACAAGGCGCTGTTGTGCGTGGTCGAGACGCCCGCCGATCAGCTGATGATCGAACAGACATTGACCTTCAAAGGGCGCTACTTCGTTCTGATGGGGCGGCTTTCACCATTGGACGGCATCGGCCCGAAAGACATCCATCTCGAAAAACTGATCAGTCGCGCCACCGATGGCAACGTCAGCGAAATCGTGCTGGCCACCAATTTCACCAATGAAGGCGAAGCCACCGCGCACTACATCAGCGAAATGCTGAAAGCGCGCGGCTTGAAAGTCAGCCGCCTGGCGCGTGGCGTACCGGTCGGCGGCGAACTGGAATACGTCGATGCTGGCACCATCGCCCGCGCCATGCTGGACCGCCGTGCAACCTGAGTGTTACGACGTACTCAGGGAAATACACCGGGCTGAGATGGAGGCTGTATTGCCGTACGCATTGCCGTACTGCTGCATTGCATCAAAAATAGTGACCCAAGCTGGGTTATGATTAGAGCGAAATTTTTCCATAAGGAAACGTTCACGCCACACAGGAGACGGCATTATGAGTAAGGTTTATTTCAAGAAATTGGGTAGCGCGCTGGGACTTTTTTTGTTCGGGCTCACCGCTGTTAATGGTTCACTATTGGCGCAGACAATTGAGAAGCCGAAGGTTTCAATCGCCGTCGGCGGCAAAAACCTGTTTTATTACCTGCCGCTGACCGTTGCCGAGCAACTCGGTTACTTCAAGGATGAAGGCTTGCAAGTCGAAATCAGCGATTTCGCCGGTGGCTCCAAAGCCCTGCAAGCGCTGGTGGGCGGCAGCGCCGATGTAGTCTCCGGCGCCTATGAACACACCATTAGCATGCAGGCCAAGGGACAGCCGATTACGGCATTCGTCCTGCAGGGGCGCGCACCGCAAATCGTGATGGTGGTCAGCAACAAAACGATGCCGAATTACCGTTCGATAGCAGATTTGAAGGGCAAGAAAATTGGCGTTTCCGCACCCGGTTCCTCGACCAACATGATGGCCAATTTCGTCCTGGCAAAAGGCGGCCTGAAGCCAGGCGATGTATCTTTCATCGGGGTTGGCACCTCGGCTGGCGCTTTGTCGGCAATGCGTTCCGGCCAGATCGATGCGATGGCCAATCTGGACCCGGTGATCACAATGCTGGAACAGAAAAAAGAAGTCAGGGTAATCGCCGATACCCGCACTCTGAAAGACACCAATGCCGTTTTTGGCGGCCCGATGCCGGCCGCGACCCTGTATGCGTCGGAAGCCTTTTTGCAAAAATATCCGCATACCGTGCAAGCCTTGACCAACGCGATGGTGCGGGCATTGAAGTGGCTGCAAAAAGTCGGGCCGTCTGAGCTTATCAAGGTGGTGCCGGAAAGCTATCTGCTGGGCGACCGTGCGCTATACATAGCGGCTTTCGCCAAGGGACGTGAAGCGTTATCGCCCGATGGTACTTTCCCGGCTGCCGGCCCGAAAACTGCACTCGCTGCTTTGCAAGCCTTCCAGCCTGAACTGGCTGAAAAAAACATTGATCTTGCCAAAACCTATACCAATGAATTTGTAAAGAAGGCTAACGCCAAATACAAATGACCTTCGGCACTTCCGACGCAAGCCGGAAGTGCCAACCCCATCGCAATCCGTATGACAATGGATTCCGGCTTGCCGGAATGAACTTCCATGACACCAGCACTCTCCCTGGATAATATTTCCTGCACTTTCATCTCGAAACAGGATCGTTCTCAACGCTATACGGCGGTAGCCGATACCCAACTTCATATTGCGCCGGGCGAATTCGTGTCCGTGGTCGGCCCGACCGGTTGCGGAAAATCGACCTTACTCAATGTTGGTGCCGGTTTGCTGGAGCCTTCCAGCGGCAGCGTCAAGGTTTTCGGCGAACCGCTGCGCGGCATCAACCGCCGCGCCGGCTACATGTTTCAGGCCGATGCTCTGATGCCTTGGCGCAGTGCAATCGATAACGTAATCGCCGGACTGCAGTTTCGCGGTATGGACGACACAGCGGCCAAAGCGCTGGGCGAAGAGTGGCTGGTGCGGGTTGGCTTACAAGGCTTTGGCGACCGTTATCCGCATCAATTGTCGGGCGGCATGCGCAAGCGCGTGGCGCTGGCCCAAACCCTGATCCTGGACCCTGACATCATCCTGATGGATGAGCCGTTCTCTGCACTGGATATCCAGACCCGCCAATTGATGGAAAACGAAGTGCTGGAACTGTGGAACGCAAAGAAAAAAGCGGTGCTGTTCATCACCCACGATCTGGACGAGGCGATTTCCATGTCGGACCGCGTGATCGTGCTATCGGCCGGCCCGGCCACCCATCCTATCGGTGAATTCATCATCGATCTGCCGCGCCCGCGCGACGTGGCGGAAATTCGCATGCATCCTCGCTTTGTCGAACTGCACGCGCAAATCTGGTCGGTCTTGCGCGATGAAGTGCTCAAGGGCTATCAACAACAAAACAAGGCAGCCTGATCATGTGGCAATTATTGAAGCCGAATCACAACAATCTGCGGGCATGGCAAGTGCTGGTACTGGTCGTATTTCTGGCCGGCTGGCAGATTGCAACACGCGACCCGCAAACCGCCTTCTTCTTTGGCGAACCGCTGATCGTCATGCAGCGCATCTGGCAGTGGTTTACCGTCGGCAGCGGCAGCCTGGAGGTCGGCATTGGCGACAGCACCTGGTTCACCCTGCATTTCCCGGCTGAAATCTATTCGCACTTGCTGGTAACTTTGACAGAAACTTTGCTGGCATTCGGCATTGGCACTCTGCTCGGTCTGGGAGTTGGCCTGTGGCTGGCCTTGTCCCCGTTGACATCCGCCATATTAGACCCTTACATCAAGGCCTCGAATTCAATGCCGCGTGTGATCCTGGCGCCGATTTTTGCGATGTGGTTCGGCCTGGGCATCTGGTCAAAGGTGGCGCTGGCGGTGACGCTGGTGTTTTTCATCGTGTTCTTCAATGTGTACCAGGGCGTCAAGGAAGTCAGCCCGATTATCTTGGCAAACGCCAAGATGCTGGGCGCCAACGGCAAGCAGTTGCTGCGCAGCGTGTATCTGCCGTCCGCGACCTCGTGGGTGTTTTCCAGCTTGCATACTTCGGTTGGACTGGCGTTCGTCGGCGCTATCGTCGGCGAATACCTCGGCTCCGCACGCGGCGTCGGCTATCTGATCCTGCAAGCAGAAGGGAGCTTTGACATCAATACCGTTTTCGCCGGAATCGTGGTGCTCACCGTATTTGCGCTGATACTCGATACGGCTGTCGGCCTGATAGAAAAACGGCTGATGAAGTGGCAGCCGAAAAGTGGCGAAACCGAAAAAATATGAGGTATTGACCAAGCATGAATTTTGCAAAAACCTAACAAAAAAGCGGCCAAACGGCCGCTTTTTTATTTTATTGCTGCCAGGTGAAATCTAGCGCAACGCTTCGATCATCTGTTCCAGTTTGACCGAATCGGCGCAAAACTGGCGGATACCTTCGGCCAACTTTTCGGTCGCCATCGCATCGTCGTTGAGCAGGTTGCGAAAGGTTTTTTCATCCAGTACCAGTTTGTCAATTTTGGCGTTTTTGGCGTCTTCCGAATTTAATGTACGCTTGATCGGAGCCTCGGTATCGGCTAGCTTTTGCAGCAATTCCGGGCTGATGGTGAGCAAGTCGCAACCCGCTAGCGCCAGAATCTGCGAAGTATTGCGAAAGCTTGCGCCCATGATTTCGGTGGTGTGGCCGAATTTGCGGTAATAGGTATAAATGCGCTTGACTGACTGCACGCCGGGGTCATTGTCGCCGCTGTATTCCTGCCCGGTCGATTTCTTGTACCAATCATAGATACGGCCGACGAAGGGAGAGATCAGTTGCGCACCGGCATCGGCGCAAGCAACGGCTTGCGGCAATGCGAACAGCAGCGTCATGTTGCAGTGGATGCCTTCCTGCTCCAGCACTTCGGCGGCGCGGATGCCTTCCCAGGTAGCAGCGATTTTTATCAGGATTCGTTCACGCGCAACTCCGGCCGCTTCGTACAGTGCAATCAGTGCGCGCCCTTTGGCGATCGAGCCCACGGTGTCGAACGACAGACGGGCATCGGTTTCAGTGGAAACGCGGCCTGGAATGATCTTCAGAATTTCAAGCCCGAACGAGACTAGCAAGCGGTCGATAATGTCGGCAGTCGGTTCGCCGCGATGCTGCTGGACCGCTTGTTCCAATAAATGCCGGTATTCCTCCTTTTGTACCGCTTTCAGGATCAGCGACGGATTGGTGGTGGCGTCACGCGGCGTGAACGCTTTCATGCTCTGAAAGTCGCCGGTATCGGCAACCACGGTGGTGTACTGTTTGAGTTGTTCCAATTGATTCATGGTGAGCATGTCCGTGTGATGTAGTGCAATAAGTTAGTCGGCTCATTGTAGCTGGATCGCTGTGCCGCACGGTTGACCTATCCGCTAAAATACGTGCATTCCAACTGAAGGCAATCTGAAGGCAACTCTTATGGCAACTCCGATGACGCAAGATGAACTGAAGCAGGCTGTGGCCCGTGCTGCAATTGAATATGTGGTTGAAGGTGAGATTGTCGGAGTTGGCACCGGTTCCACCGCCAATTTTTTCATTGATGAATTGGCAAAAATCAAAGACAAAATCAAGGGTGCGGTGGCGTCTTCCGAAGCCACTGCAGAGCGCCTGCGTTCGCATGGAATAACGGTGCTGGACCTGAATCAGGTGGCATCAATGCCGGTGTATATCGATGGCGCCGATGAAATCACCCAGTTTGGCGCAATGATCAAAGGCGGCGGTGCGGCGCTGACGCGCGAGAAAATCGTCGCTTCGGTGGCCGACAAGTTCATCTGTATCGCCGATGGCTCCAAGCTGGTCGATGTGTTGGGAAATTTCCCGCTGCCGGTCGAAGTGATTCCGATGGCGCAAGCGGTGGTGGCGCGCAAATTGGCTGCGCTCGGTGGCGAGCCGCGCCTGCGCCTGAAAAATGGCGTGCCGGTGCACACCGACAATGGCAACGTGATCATCGACATGGTTGGCATGCAGATTCTGAACCCGATTGAGATGGAAGCCATCATGAATAACATCGTCGGCGTGGTAACGGTCGGCCTATTCGCCAGGCAAGGTGCGAATGTGTGTCTGCTAGGCACCTCGGAAGGCGTTAAGAAATTAGTTTTTTGATGGAGTATAAGTAAAAACATGGCATTGTCCGCATATTTTATATGCGGATGTTAAAAATACAATTGGTAGTACATTTTAATTATTTCAAAGAGACAATGAATTCCACATTCGTCGTCCCATCTTTTTTCGTTAGGATGCATCACTGTGCTACATGACACCGTCGCAATAAGCTGGACCAATCCCCGCAACATTCCTTTGGCGGCGGGAAAGATATTGCTTTATCTGATACGTGTGGTCGACGATAGCGGAACGCAATACAGCTATATCGGCCAAACCAAACAAGGCGCGAAAGGATTGCAGGAATACGTCAAGGACATCAAGAAGATTTTTGCAGCGAAGCCGCGTAAAGCTACGCTTGGCAAAGGAAAATACCGGGCGGTACATTTGGCGCTGGCCAAGGCGTGCGAGCATGGCTGGCCAGTCGAGTTTTACCCACTGGAAAATGTCGGCATCGCATTGCTGGAAAAAGTCGAGCAGAAGCGCATGGCCGAACTGCATTGCAATCTGAACGCCGGTCGCAATTGGCTGGTCGAGGATTACAACAGTTTGTCGATTGCAGATTTGTTGGTGTAGTCCGGTAACTTGCAGCACACATAAAAATAGCCCACTGATGCAAATCAGCGGGCTGTTTTTATGTGAAGCCGTAATTATTTACTCTGTCGGCGGTACATATCCCATTGCGGCATCGGCACCCTCGCCAAAGAAATATTTTTCCATCTGCGTCGCTAAATATTTGCGGGCGCGCAGATCGGCCAGATTCAGGCGATTTTCGTTAACCAGCATAGTCTGGTGTTTGAGCCAACCGGCCCACGCTTCTTTCGATACGCCTTCGTAAATCTTTTTGCCGAGTTCGCCTGGATACGGTGGCAAATCCAGTCCTTCAGCATCTTTGTTCAATTTAATGCAGTGAATCATGCGTGCCATTGTGTTCTCCTTGGGTGCCATTCCGGTGTGAATGGCTTTGTTTAACAGAAGTCGCGTAGCGGCTCATTTTGCTCCCCTCTCCCGCTTGCGGGAGAGGGCGGCCATGGCCGTTAAAGATTCTTGATTAAAACCAGCGATTTGCGCTGCCAGTTATACATGTGTTGCCGATCTTTTGGCAGTGCATCAACGCTGGCCCGAATGAAGCCGCGTTTCAGGAACCAGTGCGCGGTGCGGGTGGTGAGTACAAACAGTTTGCTGAAGCCGGCCAAGCGCGCGCGTTTTTCCATATGCTTGAGAAGTCGCTCGCCGTCGCCCTGGGCTTGCACGTCCGGGTTGACTGTCAGGCACGCCATTTCTGCCATCTTTTCGGAATGGAATGGATACAGCGCCGCGCAACCGAAAATCACGCCATCGTGTTCGATGACCGAGAAATAATCGATTTCGCGCTCGAGCAGTTCGCGCCCTCGTTTGACCAAGGTGCCATCGGCTTCCAGCGGTTCTATCAACTTCAGGATACCGCCGACATCTTCAATCGTTGCTTCGCGCAGGCTTTCCAGGTTTTCGTAACTGATCATGGTGCCCACGCCGTCATGGGTAAATAATTCCAGCAGGGCCGAGCCATCCAGATCGAATGGCACTATATGGACACGCGGAATGCCACTTCGGGAAGCGCTAACGCAGCTTTTTAAATAAAACGCGGTGTCGTCGTGCAAATATCCAGCATTAATTACGGAATCGGCCTGGGCTGAGGATAATTCGCGTATTTCGACCCCGGCACTGTCCAGCATCATTGGTGTTTCGGTAATGAAGATCAGTTTTTCGGCTCGTAACGCGATGGCGGCAGAAACTGCAACATCTTCCATAGTCAGGTTGAACGCTTCACCGGTGGGCGAAAATCCTAGTGGCGACAACAGTACCAGGCTACCGGCATTGAGAATTTGATCAATGGTTTCGTAAGCAATCTTGCGGGTTTGCCCGGTCAATTGCAGGTCGACTCCATCGACGATGCCGAGCGGGCGCGCAGTGACGAAGTTGCCGGAAATGATGGTAATTGCGGCGTGCGCCATCGGCGTATTCGGCAAACCCTGGCTAAACGCGGCTTCGATGTCGAGCCGTAATTCGCCTGCGGCTTCTTTCGCGCATTCCAGTGCGGCAGTGTCGGTGATGCGTATGCCATTGTGAAAAAATCCTTCGACATTGCGCAGCGCCAACTGTTCTGCCACTTGCGGGCGCGAGCCGTGCACGATCACGATTTTGATGCCGAGCGCATGCAGTAGCGACAAATCTTGCGCCAGCACCGGCAGCGCGCCCGCTGTGACCAGTTCGCCCGGGAAAGCGACCACAAAGGTCTTCCCGCGAAAGGCATGAACATAGGGCGCGACAGAGCGTAGCCACTGGACGAATTGAAGTGAATTTTCCATGGGCGCATTATAATTCGCTCTGCTCCAATCGTGCGAAATTCAGCGCCACATCATCACAAAGAATCAATGTCAAATTCCCCTCGTTCGCAGCCAAAACCTGCCGTAATCCCATTTCGCAATCCGTTGCCACCGATTACTTTCCCGGAAGAATTGCCGGTGTCCGGCATGCGTGCCGACATTGCAGCGGCGTTGCAGGCGCATCAGGTCATCATCGTTTGTGGCGAAACCGGCTCCGGCAAAACCACGCAATTGCCGAAAATTTGCCTGGAGCTGGGGCGCGGCCAGCTTGGACTGATCGGCCACACCCAGCCGCGCCGCATCGCGGCTTCCTCCACCGCCAAGCGCATCGCGCAGGAAATCGGCTCTCCCTTGGGCGAGCATGTCGGTTTCAAGGTGCGTTTTGCCGATACGCTGACTCGCGGCGCATCGATCAAGCTGATGACGGACGGTATCTTGCTGGCCGAAACCCAGACCGATCCGATGCTGAAGCAATATGACACCATCATCATTGATGAAGCGCACGAACGCAGCCTGAACATCGATTTTTTGTTGGGGTATCTGAAACAATTATTGCCACGGCGGCCGGATTTGAAAGTGATCATCACTTCCGCCACCATCGACGCCAACCGTTTTGCACGCCATTTTGGCAGCGAGGCGCACCCGGCACCGGTGATCGAAGTTTCGGGCCGGCTGTATCCGGTCGAGCTGCGTTATCGGCCGGTGCAAGCCGACGCCAAGGATAAGGATCGCGATCTGATGACGGCGATTACCGATGCGGTCGATGAACTGTGCCGCATCGGTTCCGGCGACGTGCTGGTGTTTTTGCCCGGCGAGCGCGAAATCCGCGACACCGCCGAAGCGTTGCGCAAGCATCATCCGGCGCATGTAGAGATTCTGCCGTTGTTTGCTCGCCTGTCAGCGCAAGAGCAGGAACGCGTCTTCAAGACGTCGAATGGGCGCCGCATCGTGTTAGCTACCAACGTGGCCGAAACCTCGCTGACTGTGCCCGGTATCCGCTACGTGGTCGATGCTGGTTTGGCGCGGGTGAAACGCTACAGCTACCGCAACAAAGTCGAGCAGTTGCAGATCGAGCCGATTGCGCAATCGGCGGCCAATCAGCGCGCCGGACGTTGCGGCCGAGTCGCCGCCGGCGTGTGCATTCGTCTGTATGAAGAACAGGATTATTTGCTGCGGCCGAAGTTCACCGAGCCGGAAATTCTGCGCTCGTCGTTGGCGGCGGTCATTTTGCGCATGAAGTCGCTGCATCTTGCCGATGTCGAAACATTTCCCTTCATCGAGCCGCCGCCGGGCCGGGCGATTGCCGACGGTTATCAATTGCTGCAAGAGTTGGGCGCCGTCGATGAAAACAATGCATTGACCGCACTCGGTCACAAGCTGGCAAAACTGCCGCTCGATCCGCGTGTCGGGCGCATGATTCTGGCTGCGCTGGAAAATGTCTGCCTGACCGAAGTATTGATTATCGCGTCGGCGTTGTCGGTGCAAGACCCGCGTGACCGGCCGATGGAGGCGCAGGCCGCAGCCGATGCTGCGCACAAGAAATTTGCTGACGAGAAATCGGAATTCCAGAGTTATCTGAAAATCTGGAAATGGTTCGAAGACGCTATTGAACACAAGAAAACTAACCGCCAGTTGCAAGACAATTGCCGCGCCAACTTTCTATCGCAAATGCGGCTGCGCGAATGGCGTGACGTCCACACGCAATTGCTGACCATCGTGCGCGAGCAGGGCTGGCGTCTGAATGAAGCCCCGGCCACGTACGAAAATCTGCACAGCGCACTGCTAACCGGTTTGCTCGGCAATGTCGGCTTCAAGGCTGAAGACGAACCCCATTTTTTGGGCGCACGCGGCATTAAATTCCATATCTGGCCCGGTTCCAGCTTGCTCAAGAAACCGGGGCGCTGGGTGATGGCAGCCGAACTGGTCGATACCACGCGGCTGTATGCGCGCTGCATCGCGCAGCTTCAGCCGGAATGGCTGGAGCGCGTCGGCAGCCATCTGCTGAAGAAATCCTGGGGCGAACCGCGCTGGGAAAAACGCTCGGCGCAAGTTTCCGCTTCCGAGCGCGCCACTTTGTACGGACTGGTGGTGTACAGCCAGCGTCGCATCAATTACGCGCTGATTAATCCCAAGGAAGCACGCGAAATCTTCATCCGCGACGCGCTGGTTGACGGCGAATTCGACACGCGTGCACCGTTTTTCGCTTTCAACCACAAGCTGGTGCGGGAAATTGAGAATTTGGAACACAAGTCGCGCCGGGTCGATGTATTAGTAGATGAAGCGTTGATCGCCGCCTTCTATGATCAAATTATTCCGGCTGACGTATGCAACGGCATCACGTTCGAAAAATGGCATAAAGACGCCACCGCGCAGAACCCCAAACTGCTGTACCTGAATCGCGACGATTTGATGCGGCACGAGGCGGCCGGCATCACCACCGATTTGTTCCCGAAAAAATTAATGGTGGCCGGTGCAGAAATGTTATTGACCTATCATTTCGAGCCCGGCAGCCCACGCGACGGCGTCACCATGGCTGTGCCGCTGTATGCGCTGAACCAGATCAGCGCCGACCGCTGCGACTGGTTGGTGCCCGGCATGCTGAAGGAAAAAATCCATTTATTGCTGAAATCGTTGCCGCAAAAGCTGCGCCGCCATTGCGTGCCGTTGCCAAGCTACGCGGCAGATTTTTGCGAACGGGCCGAGTTCGGCAAGGGCAATCTGCTTGATGCGCTGATAGCTGACATCCGCGAGCAAGTCGGTCTGGTGCCGCTGAGCACCGATTTCAAACAGGAAACCCTGCCAACCCATCACACGATGAACATCAAGGTCATCGACGAGCATGGCCGGCAACTGGAAATGGGCCGCAATCTGGCCGCCTTGCGCGCCGAGTTCGGTGGGCAGGCACGGGAAAGTTTTCAAAAGCTGGCAGTGCAGGCGGTGACGGCATCCGGCGATGGCGCACCTAATATTGCGAATATTGCGCACATTACGGGGCGTGGCGATAGCAATAAAGCGACCACTGGAACTGCCGCCGCTACCACAATTGTCGGCAAAGCCAGCAATGCGTCCCCGCAGGAAAACCTGACCAGTTGGTCGTTCGGCACACTGCCGGAACTGCTGGAAGTCCAGCAAGGCAAACAAACCCTGATCGGCTTTCCCGCGTTGGTGGATCAGAAAACCCATTGCACGCTGGAAGTGTTCGACGACCCTGCCGTTGCACAGCGTGCCCACCGGGTTGGCCTGCGCCGCTTGTTCGCCTTGCAGTTGAAGGAACAGGTCAAGTATCTGGAGAAAAACATTCCGGGAATGCAGCAAATGGGCATGCAATTCATGGCGCTCGGCACCCAGGAAGAATTGCGCGATCAAATCATCCAGACCGCGCTCGACATTGCCTGTCTGCAGGAACCGTTGCCGACCAATGCGGTCGCATTCGACCAGAGACGCGACGAAGGCAAGTCGCGGTTGGGCTTGCTGACCAATGAAATCGCGCGCTTGATCGGTCAGATATTGACCGAATTCCACGGCTTGCCGAAGAAGCTGCAAGGCGCCAAAGCCCATGCTGCGGCGGTAACCGACATACAGGCGCAATTGCAAGCATTAGTCGGTAAACGCTTTCTGATAGATAACGCGTACGCGCAACTGGCGCATTTTCCGCGTTATCTCAAGGCCATCAATGTCCGGCTTGACAAGCTACGCGCCGACCCGGCACGCGACGCCAAGTTGATGACGGAATGGGCTGCCGTTGCAACGCCCTGGCAGCGCGCGTTAAAAGACCGGCATGCTGATCCGAAAATGACCGAATTCCGCTGGTTGCTGGAAGAGTTGCGGGTCTCGCTATACGCGCAGGAACTGCGTACGCCGATGCCGGTATCGTCCAAACGGCTGCAGAAAGTATGGGATTCCATGCAGCGATAAATAAGGTAAACCGCCGGTTTAGCCGTGGGTAGCTTAAATTTCTTGCTGAAAGTTTTTTACCGCGATAGCGGCGGCGAATGCGACGCTCACGAGCATCGTCAGGTAGCGCCAAGGGACGCTCATATAATAGGGCGGGGGATCAAATATACCGTTTAACAATTTGATCAGCACCCAGGCAAGCCTGAACCCGGTCATTGTTCCAACGATGGCGCCAAAGAGAAAAATGAAAAGCGTTTCACTTGGCACGCTCGTTTGGTGGCGTCCAGGAATCGTTTGCATGGTGCTTATTTCAGCAGAAAATTTTTCTGCGTCGCATTCAGCAGATCGGGGTCTGCGCTCGTTTCATCCTTGAGGTCAACGCCGGATAATTGCCTTTTGTTCGCTTCCGTCAATAAATAGTGCAGTTTGTAGGCGGCTTCTTCGTAGCGCAGCCCGGCAGGGCGCACATTTGAGATGCAATTGCGGCCGGCATCGGTCAGCCCAATCGACCCGACCTGCGGCATCCAGGTCAGGTACAAGCCCATGCTGTCTGGCGAGCTTAAGCCCGGCCGTTCGCCTATCAACACTACCACCGCTTTCGCGCCCAGCAGTTCGGCCACTTCGTCGCCGATGGCAACCCGTCCTTGCTGGACAATGCAAATCGGCGCGATGGACCAGTTTTCCGAAAAGATGCGATGCCGCAGGATGCTCAGGAATGGTGCTGCGTTCTGCTCGATTGCCAGTGCCGACAGGCCATCCACCACCACAAATGCCAAGTCGTACCGGCTTGGCGTCTGTGATTCTGCCAAATTTTTCAGTGCTTCCCGCGATGCATCGTCGAGTCTGCGTCCCAGGTCTGGGCGCTGTAGATAAATATTGCGGTCGGCGGCAGCGCTGTGCAGCGAGAGGTAGGGCGCATTTAATTCTCCCAGCGTTGCGCTGAATGATTGCGCCAGTTGCGGTACATCCAGTGCCAGATGCACAGCGTCGCGCGCTTTCGCATGCGCCAGCTGGAATGCCAGTTGTGGATTAGTCGGCAAGCTTACGCCGGCGCGCCCGAGCGCGATGCGGGCGGCGGTGAATTGGCGTAGGGATTCCCATGGGTTGGCGATGACGGGTGATTTTTTATCAATCATGGTGGGCTAAGGCAGACGCAACAGTGCTGTTTGAAAAGCCGGCGGCAGCGCAGGGTTCAGCCGGAACTGCGCGTCGCTGCTGAATATCTGCATCTTCTGCAGCCATGTTTCGAATTCCGGCGCAGGCCGCAGGCCCAGCACACGGCGCGCATACAGCGCATCGTGGAATGAGGTGGTCTGATAATTGAGCATGATGTCGTCTGAGCCCGGAATTCCCATCACGAAGTTGCAGCCTGCTACGCCGAGCAGGGTTAACAATACATCCATGTCGTTCTGGTCAGCCTCCGCATGGTTGGTGTAACAAACGTCGCAACCCATCGGCAGTCCGAGCAGCTTGGCGCAAAAATGGTCTTCCAGTCCGGCGCGGATGATCTGCTTGCCGTCAAACAGGTATTCGGGGCCGATAAAGCCGACCACGGTATTGACCAGCAGCGGCTTGAACTGGCGTGCCACCGCATACGCGCGCGCCTCGCAGGTTTGCTGATCAATCCCGTGATGCGCATTGGCCGACAGGGCGCTGCCCTGGCCGGTTTCGAAATACATCACGTTATCGCCAACCGTGCCACGCTTTAGCGACAGCGCCGCGCTGCGTGCTTCTCCCAGCAGATCTAGGCTGACGCCGAAGCTGCGGTTGGTGGCTTCGGTGCCGCCGACCGACTGGAACACCAGATCCACTGGCGCGCCGCGGTTGATCGCCTCAATCGTGTTGGTGATGTGAGTCAGCACGCAGGACTGGGTCGGGATCTGGTACTGATTGATGATGTCATCCATCATTGTGACCAGTTTGATGACTTGCGCCACGTTGTCGGTGGCCGGATTGATGCCGAACACGGCATCGCCGCTGCCATACAGCAATCCGTCCAGCAGGCTGGCGGCGATCCCGCTCGCGTCGTCGGTCGGGTGGTTGGGCTGCAGGCGGGTCGACATCCGGCCCGGCAACCCGATGGTATTGCGGAAGGCGGTCACCACGCGGCATTTCTGCGCCACCAGAATCAGGTCTTGGTTGCGCATGATTTTGGATACGGCGGCCGCCATTTCCGGCGTGATGCCGGGCGCCAGCGCAGACAACACGGCACTGTCGACTTCGTCGCCCAGCAGCCAGTTGCGAAAATCGCCAACCGTCAGGTGGCTGACCGGCGCAAACGCGGCGGCATCGTGGCTGTCAATGATCAGGCGCGTGATCTCATCGTCTTCATAAGGGATCAGCGCTTCACTGAGGAAGGTTGCGAGCGGCAACTCGGCCAACGCCATTTGCGCTACGGCGCGCTGTTCCGCACTATGCGCGGCGACGCCCGCCAGCACATCGCCGGAACGCGCCGGCGTGGCCTTGGCCATCAAGTCCTTCAGGTCGAGAAAGCCGTAAGTCTTGCTGCCGACGGTGTGGCTGTACTGATGTGTTTGCACGGTACTTGTATTTGTCATGGTGATGGAATTTGTTGGGGCTATTTCGGAGTATTGCATCAGCGGTATTCCGTCAACTTCAACTGTTTGCGTTCGCCGACAGGCTGCTACTGGCGAACGCAAACGTTAGATAAGATCTTGATCAGCTTCATGTCCACCGTGCAAGTGCGTATTTGGATTCATCTGTATTCTCCTATCCTATCTAGTCTCTGGTGTCTGTAATTGTTTTAAGGTCAGCCACATGGTGGTCAACTTGTGGACAATGCAATTGCCCTGCATTTACTATAACTATCCCTGTATTCTGGCGTTATCGAATTTCGGCAAAGTTTCACGATGCGCTTTAGGATGCACAGACTTAGAGAGCGTCAGATTTAAACAGCATTTTTCTTCTTCGTTCAAGGCTTCCTGCCGGCCAGTTTCCCAAAGCGACATTGCAGCCTGCGAGCCAGGCGAACCCTTTGCATGATCTGATGGTTTGCTCGAAGGAAACGCCTAATCGGCGCTAGTCAGTAACCCAGTCGATGGTACGCTCGACGTGCCGTTGCAAGAGTTGAGGCTGGAATTCGACCACTTTTTCGCCCCGTCCCTTGTTCGGGATATGAGATCCAATATCACTCCATTCCAGATTACAACGCTGCCGTTCCCCGGTAGCTCTTGTAAAAGTAGATGCGTGTTGCCCTTGGCAAAAGCGGTAGTAAAAGCTTGAATAGCGGCACAGCTCAAGCAGACCTGATTTTGTCCAGCGCGGAAAGTGCCAAAATACTACTGTCTACACGGTGGGTACGGGTATTTCGGCGAGTTACACCAGAACAATTTATTCGTGTGATGCAAAGGCATTCTTTGAAAATACAATGCAAATCATGGAGTAGGGGATGTCCCGACTTGCCGATCCGGGTCAAAATTGGCGGCACTATAACTCGTTGTTCAACGTTTATATCCGTAGGGTAAACAGCAGCTACAGCCATGTTTTTGCTCAACTAAAAATTTTGATGAGCAAATATCTAAAAAAGCAATATTTGGTTACCGTTTAGTTATTAAACGGACTCTATAAGTCTGGTAAGTTACTAAGTTGCTATTTACCGAATGCCGGGATGTACTATGCGCGGTTTTTCCCACGAAGGCGCGATCTGCCCTGCCAGCAATTGCGGATATTGATCCAGCAGGGATGCATGTAATTTCTGCACCGACAAATCGTCGATGCTGCGCGGGTGCGGCGAATCGACTGGAATATCCAGGATGACCCTGGAAGGCTGGACCGAAAGGAACAGAACCCGGTCGGCCAGGCTGAGCGCTTCGCGCAGGCTATGGGTTACGAACAACACAGTAGGGCGAGTGCGTTGCCACAGGTCTTGCAACAGGATTCTGATCTGATTGGCAGTGGGCGCATCGAGTGACTGAAAGGGCTCATCCATGAGCAATAAATCCGGCTCGACGATAAAGGCGCGCAGCAGCGCAACCCGGCGCTGCATGCCGCCCGATAATTGGCCAGGAAACAGCGCGCCGCAACCGGGCAAGCCCACCAGCGCCAGCAAATCCTGCAGTGGCGTAACGGGATGCGCGCGCGCCTGCGGGCGCAGTACCAGCTCCAGGTTTTCCTGCACGCAAAGCCACGGCATCAGGCGCGGCTCCTGGAACATGAATCCGATTCCGGGACTGGGCTGTCCTGCTTGCCTGGAGTGCAACGTGATGCTGCCATCGAGTTCCCGGTCAAGCCCGGCGACCAGATTGAGCAAGGTAGTCTTGCCGGAACCGGAAGGGCCGACAATTGCGACAAACTCGCCAGGCTGCGCTGCAAATGCCAGGCTGTCGATCGCGCAGCAGCCGTTCGGGTACACTTTCTTGCGGATATCCACCGTCAGCGCAATCATGTGCGCCACCGGTTCAAGTGCGTCTCCAGCGGGCGCAGCAACAGCGCTTCGACACTGAAGACGACCAGTGCGAATGCCAACGTGTAGGCCAGAATGCCGGTGATATCAAAAAAGTGGAAATAGCTGCCGATCTGAAAGCCGACCCCATTACTGCGTCCCAACAACTCCACCACCAGCACGATTTTCCAGATCAGCGCCAAGCCGTTGCGGGCCGAACTAAACAAATAAGGCATGAGTTGCGGCAAATAGACTTGGCAGATTCAACTACGAAGTGCAACCGGTACTGGTTTTTAGCGGGAGTACCTTCAAGCCGAAGAATACTTCATGCGGTGTTTTGTAGCCCAGACATTTTCTTGGTCTGTGGTTCAGTTTGTTTTGCATCGATGCCACCGCCTCGTGACTGACCAGTTTGAAGTTCGTCTTCTTCGGATGGTACTAGCGAACCAGGCCATTCGTATTTTCATTGAGTCCGCGCTCCCAGGAATGATAGGGGGGTGCGAAGTACACTGCGGCTTGCAGGTGGGCGGCAATGGTTTCATGTCCCGCAAACTCGCGGCCGTTGTCAAACGTGATGGTGTGGCATTGCGCTTTATGCGGCCCCAGCATGCTGATAGTGGCGCACACCCCGTTTGTATGCTTGCTGTCAACCCTGCGCACCAAGGTATAACGTGAGCATCTGTCGACCAGCGTCACCAGCGCGCCCTGGTGAGCTTTCCCAATCACTGTGTCGCCTTCCCAGTCGCCAATGCGCGTCTTCTGGTCGACGATATCAGGGCGCAGGTCAATGCTGAGGCGGTTCTTGATCATGCCGCGCCGCTGTTGACCACTGCCATAGCGCTTGCGATAGACTTTCTGACAGCGCAAGTGTTTGATCAGGTCGCCACCCCGCTGTTTGTCCCTATAGATGTGCTGGTAGACGCTCTCATGATTGATGGCTACCGGCGTTTCCTCCAGGGCCAGGCGCGCAATGGCTTGTTGCGGCGAACAGTCCAGACGGATGTAGGCTAAAGTGGCCCCCGAAATCCGGACAAGAGATTAAGCTGGCCCTGTGATAAAAAGAAGAGGCAGGCAGTGAGCGAAAGCAAACGGAAAGTTTTCACAGGGGTGCAAAAAGCCAATGTTGCACTGGAAGCGGCCAAGGGCATGAAGACGATTAACGAGATCGTCCAGGAGTATGGTGTTCACCCGACGCAGGTTGGCCAATGTAAAAAGGAATTGCTCGAGCATGCAGGCAGCCTGTTTGAAGGCAAGCGTGGCCCGAAACCGGTGAATGCCCAGAACGACCCGGACCGGCTGTACGCGAAGATCGGGCAACTCAACATGGAGCTCGACTGGCTTAAAAAAAGTCCGGGATCGGCCTGTAGAAGAACGACAGGCATGGATCTCGGCGGGTGATGCGCTGGCGCTATCGACGCAATGCCTGCTGCTGGTGCTGACACGCTCGGTCGTCTACGACAAGAGGAAGCGTCTGCAGAAAGACGTTCGCGAACTTGACCGGATGCTGCTGCAATTGCTCGATGAAGAGTACACGCGGCACCCGTTTTACGGTACGCGGCGCATGACAGCCTATCTGTACGGATGCGGACATGCAGTTAATCGCAAGCGGGTGCAGCGGCTGATGCAAACGTTGGGTCTGGCAGGCATGGCGCCGGGTCCGAACACGAGCAAGCCACATCCGCAGCACAAGATGTATCCGTATCTATTAAGGGGCGTCGAGATCATTCGCCCCAATCAGGTGTGGAGCATCGATATCACGTACCTACGACTGCCGCGCGGCTTTGTATATCTTGTCGCGATCATCGACTGGTACTCGCGCCGTGTGTTGTCATGGCGATTGTCGAATACGATGGACGCGGGATTCTGTGTCGACTGCCTGGAACAGGCGATCCAGGATTACGGTGCGCCGGAGATATTCAATTCAGACCAGGGATCGCAATTTACCAGTGACAGCTTCACCGGTGTACTGATCAGGAACCGCATCACGATCAGCATGGATGGGCGGGGCCGTGCACTGGACAACATTTTTGTCGAGCGGCTGTGGCGGACGGTGAAGTATGAAGATGTGTATTTGAAGAAATACGAAAGCGTGCAGGATTTGTTGATGGGGCTGACGCACTACTTCGTGTTTTATAACGACGAGCGGCGGCATCAATCGCTGGACTACCAAACGCCGGACGTGGTGTACCGGACGGCAGTCGGTGGCGGTGCGAAGATTGTGGATAAATTTGGCGGCACGCTGGATACATCATCCTCTGTTGCGCTACGCTCCACAGAGGATGATGTATCCAGCGCAAAAGAATTGGGGCAGCGCCATGCAGCTGGTGTGTGAGCAGGGCACTATCTTAAACTCGGCAAATATTTGTCTGGACAGTGGGGTCCACTTTACTATCGAAACTCGGAAACGCAATTACATGCGCCTCAACCTTCGCCCAGATATGCTTTGCGCACTGCATCGTTGGTGAGTAAATTGGCGCCGGTATCGGCCAGCACCACACAGCCGTTTTCCAGCACGTAACCGCGATCAGCCACATTCAGCGCCTTGTTGGCGTTCTGCTCGACTAGAAACACGGTTACGCCTTGTTCGCGAATGGTACGGATGATCTCGAAAATTTGCGCGATGATCAGCGGCGCCAGTCCCAGCGTGGGCTCGTCCAACAATAGCAGGCGCGGCCGGCTCATCAGGGCGCGGCCAATCGAGAGCATTTGCTGCTCGCCGCCCGACATGGTGGCGGCACGTTGATTATTACGCTCCAGCAAGCGCGGAAATAGCGTAAAAACGTGTTTGATGCCAGCCTCGATTTCCCCATTGTTCGCGAAAAAAGCACCCATCTTCAGGTTTTCCAGCACAGTCAGACTCGGGAAAACGCGCCGTCCCTCCGGCGAAATTCCGATCCCCATACGCATGATTTCATGCGTTGCGCACTGTGTAATGTCGTGCCCTTCAAACAGGATCTTGCCGGCCGATGCGCGCGGTTTGCCGCACAGCGTCATCAGCAGCGTGGTTTTGCCGGCGCCGTTGGCACCGATCAGGGTCACGATTTCACCCTGCTTGACTTCGAGCGAGACACCGTGCAAAGCTTCGATGGCACCATAGTGGGTGTGTACCTGCTCAAACTGCAACATCATTCTTCTCCCAGATAAGCTTTGATCACGCGCGCATCGTTGCGTACCTCGATTGGCGTTCCCGTCACAATCGGCTTACCTTGCTCCATCACTAGAATACGGTCGGAAATGCCCATGATCAGGCTCATGTCATGCTCGATGAGCAGCACGGCCACGTCATGTTCGCGGCGCATGCGGTCAATCAATTGCTGCAATTCCTGTTTTTCCTGCGGATTCAAGCCTGCCGCCGGTTCGTCCAGCAGCAGTAGACGCGGCTTAGTGATCATGCAACGCGCGATTTCCAGACGGCGCTGAAGGCCGTACGACAGGGTACCTGCGGCGCGGTTGGCCAGTGCGCGCAAGTTCAACTGGTCGAGCCAGTAGGCAGCACGCTCCAGTGCCTGGCGCTCCGAGCGTCGATAGCCGGGCAGCTTGAAAAGGCCCGGCAACAATCCGGTACGCAGCTGGGTATGCTGCGCCACTAGCAGGTTTTCCAGCACGGTCATGGTCTTGAACAAGCGGATATTCTGGAACGTGCGCACCAATCCATGACGCGCCACCAGATGGCTCGGCATGCCGTCAATAGCGGTGCCGTCAACCAGAATAGCGCCGTTGGTCGGCCGGTAAAACCCGCTGATGCAATTGAATACGGTGGTCTTGCCGGCGCCATTGGGGCCGATGATCGCAAAAATCTCTTTTTGCATGACTGAAAAATCGACGCCATCGACTGCCAGCAAGCCGCCGAAGCGCATCGACAAGCCTGCAACGTTCAATAATGCGGCGCTCATTGCGGCAACTCCACATGCGGACGAGTGGCCGGCAGCAAGCCTTGCGGGCGCCACATCATCATCAAGACCATCACCAGGCCGAAAAACAACATCCGGTATTCGGCAAAACCGCGCGCCAGTTCCGGCAATACGGTCAGCAGAATCGCGGCCATGATCACGCCCAGTTGCGATCCCATGCCGCCCAGTACCACGATGGCCAGGATCAATGCCGACTCGATGAAGGTAAACGATTCCGGCGTGACCAAACCCTGCCGCGCGGCGAAGAAACTGCCGGCCAGTCCGGCGAAAGCCGCGCCCAGTGTAAACGCCGATAGCTTGACCCGGGTCGGATTGATGCCGAGTGAGCGGCAAGCGATTTCATCCTCCCGCAACGCTTCCCAGGCACGTCCCATCGGCATGCGGATCAGGCGACTGGTCACGAAATAGGTAAATAGCACCAGCAGCAGCGCTATGAAATACAGGAAGATCACCATGTTCCCGCCTTCATAGGGCAGGCCGAGCATTTGGTGGAAGGTGGTGCCGCCTTCGACGCTGGCGGTGCGCATCATTTCGATCCCGAACAAGGTGGGTTTGGGAATCCCGGACACGCCATCCGGGCCGCCGGTCAGGCTGGTCAGGTTGTTGAGCAGCAGACGAATGATCTCACCGAAGCCGAGTGTGACAATAGCCAGATAATCGCCGCGCAAGCGCAATACCGGAAAGCCCAGCAGAAAGCCGAACAGTGCCGACATTCCGGCCGACAGCGGCAGGCATTCCCAGAACGTCAGGCCGAAATACTGGTTCAGCAGCGCATAGGTATAACCGCCCACCGCATAGAACGCCACATAACCCAGATCGAGCAGGCCGGCAAAGCCGACCACGATATTCAGGCCCAGGCCGAGCACGATGTAAATCAGCGCCAGGGTGGCCACGTCCACCGCGCCGCGCGAGCCGAAGAAGGGCCAGAGCACGCCGATTGTCAGCAGCAGCAGCACGATAGCGCGTTGTTGCCCCGGCTGCATCCGGGGTAGCGCCGGCAAGCGTACGCTGGCCCGAACGTCTGCCGTGGTGCGCGCCAGCCACGGTTTGGCGAGTTGAAACAGAAACACCAGCGCTACCGCAATCAATACCGGTGTCCAACGTTGATGCAACACGACCCGATAGCCTTCAAACTGCAATCGCAGTCCGAGGATCGGGATCGTCAGAATGGCGGTTACTATTGCCGCCGCCACGGCGTTCTTGAATGTATGTCCCATCAGGCGTCCGTTCTATTCTATTGTCTCGTGTTTGTGACCCAGGTCAGCCTGGCCAGCCTGCTAACGCTTGTTGGCGTGCGTTGCTTCACACTTTTTCCACATCCGGTTTGCCCAGCAAGCCCGTCGGACGGAATAGCAGAATCAACACCAGGAGGCCGAACGACACCACGTCTTTGTATTCGGAAGGCAGGTAGCCTGCGGCAAAGGTTTCCGCCAGGCCCAGCAATACGCCGCCCAGCATTGCACCCGGAATGCTCCCGATGCCACCCAGCACTGCCGCGGTGAAAGCCTTAATGCCGACGATGAAGCCGATGTATGGATTGAGTTTGCCCACCGATAAGGCGATCAGCACGCCGCCCACCGCAGCCAGCATGGCGCCCAGCACGAAGGTGAAGGAGATCACGCGGTTGGTGTCGATGCCGAGCAGATTAGCCATCCCCATGTCTTCGGCGCAGGCACGACAGGCGCGCCCCATGCGCGAACGTCCAATAAACAGCGTCAGTGCTACCATCAATAGCAGCGTTGCACCAACGATGAGCAGGCGTGAATAAGGAATGGTGACGATGAAGGCGCTACCCATTTGAAACTCGATGGCGCCTGAAATTAGTATCGGCACCGACATGTCGCGCGAGCCCTGGCCCAGTTGCACATAGTTTTGCAGGAAGATCGACATGCCGATGGCCGAGATCAGCGGTACCAGGCGCGGGCCGCCGCGCAACGGCCGGTAGGCGACTCGTTCGACAGTCCAGCCGTATAAGCCTGTCACCAGCATCGACGTCAGCAGTGCTGTGCCTAGTATCAGCGGCAATGGATAGCCGGCCTGCACCCCGATGGCAGTGATTGTAACCAGGCCAACATAAGCCCCGATCATGTAAATTTCGCCATGTGCGAAATTGATCATTCCGATAATGCCGTAGACCATGGTGTAGCCGATGGCGATCAGCGCGTAAATTGCACCCAGACTGAGACCGTTGACAAGTTGCTGGGTGAATTGCGGAAGCAGTTCATTCATGAATATGTATGCATGGGAAAAAGAAATTATAGATGGCACCTGCCACCATCCGCATTGCGATGGGGGGGCAGGTGCAAGGTTGAGATCAAATTTGCCCGGATACCATATGCAGGTACCGTGCCGCTACCGACTACTTGGCTTCGGTCTTGGTAGCGTCTTTGTGCCAGGTATATACAACAAACTTGAAGGACTTCAGGTCGCCTTTGGCGTCATAAGCCACGGTGCCGATCGGCGTTTTAAAAGAATGGCTGTGGATGTAGGCGGCAACCTTGGTCGGGTCGGTGCTCTTGGCACCGGTCATGGCGTCGGAAATGACCTTCACGGCTGAGTAGGCCGACATCTGGAATGGCCCGCTGGCGTCACGTTTTTTGTCTTTGAAAGCTTTGACCAGAGCGGCGTTTGCAGGGTCGGCAGCGAAGTCGGCCGGCAGCGTCACCAGCATGCCTTCGGAGGCCGGGCCGGCGATTGCCGTAATGTCCTTGTTGCCGACGCCTTCAGGCCCCATGAAGATCGCTTTGACGCCTTGCTCGCGCGCTTGGCGCAACAACATGCCCATTTCCGGGTGATAGCCGCCAAAATAAACAAAATCCACACCTTTGGATTTTAGTTTGGTAATGACAGCCGAGTAATCGCTGTCGCCGGCGTTGATGCCTTCAAACAGCACGACCGGAACCTTCGCGGCTTCCAGGCTTTCTTTGACCGAAGTGGCGACGCCCTGGCCGTACGATTGCTTGTCATGCAGAATCGCGGCTTTCTTGGGCTTGAGCTTCTCGATCACGTACTTGGCGGCGGCAGGGCCTTGCTGGTCATCGCGGCCGATGGTGCGGAAAATGAATTTGTGCGGTTTGTTTTCAGTCAGTTGCGGCGCGGTGGCGGAAGGCGTGATCATGACCACGCCTTCATTTTCGTAAATATCGGAAGCTGGAATGGTCGAGCCCGAGCAGACGTGGCCGATCACATATTTGATGCCCTGGCTGACGATTTTATTGGCCACGGCTACTGCCTGCTTCGGCTCGCAACTGTCATCCATGATCACGGCTTCGAATTTATTGCTGCCGCCGGCAGCGTTGATTTGCTCAATGGCAGTTAATGCGCCAGCTTTGACCATCTCGCCATATTGCGTCACGGCGCCAGTCATCGGGCCAGCGATGGCGATTTTTACGGTTTCCGCGTGGGCGACGCCGGCAAAGGAAACGGCGGCACTAACGGCCAAGGCAATTTGTGTAAGGCGATTCAACGATTTCATGAAAACTCTCCAATTTATTTTGTTATGGTTGCGGCATCTGTCATACAGCATGACAGATGCCGGGTTTCCTATTATGCCTATAGGAATTTATAAAAAGGGCTGCCGGTTCCAGGTGCAGCCAATTTATTTTTTGCCGTAGAGTTAAAAGTTAAATTAATCCACGGCTTGAAATTTCGAATGTCCCCATCCTGACAGGAAATTCGCCAGGCGAGAGGTCGTCAGACATGCAATGCATGTCCCAGCGCGCGCAGCGCCGCTTCCTGTACCGCTTCGCCTAGTGTCGGATGGGCATGAATGGTGCCCGCTACGTCCTCAAGCAGTGCGCCCATCTCAATGGAATGGCAGAACGCTGCACTCAGTTCGGATACGTTGCGCCCCACCGCCTGCCAACCGACAATCAGATGGTTATCACGGCGAGCCACCACGCGCACAAAACCGTCCGTGGACTCAATGGTCATGGCGCGGCCGTTGGCAGCGAACGGAAACAGTGCATGGATGCAGTCAAGTCCTGCTTTCAGCGCGCTTTGTGGCGTCTGACCGACGACCACCACTTCGGGATCGGTAAAGCATACGGCGGGCATTGCGGCCGGCAAGAAATGACGGCGTTTGCCGGCAATGATCTCAGCCACCATTTCGCCCTGCGCCATGGCGCGGTGAGCCAGCATCGGCTCGCCCGTCAGATCGCCAATCGCCCAGACATCGCGCATTGAGGTGCGGCATTGGTCGTCGATTTTCACCGCGTGGCCTGCCATGTCGAGCATCAAACTTTCCAGGCCCCAGCCTTGCGTGCGAGGGCGACGGCCGACCGCCACCAGCACTTGGTCGGCCGGCAGTTCAGATTCTTCGCCCTGCGCATTGCGCACACGCACCGCGTCGCCGTTCGCGTTCAATCCCTGCACCGTACAGCCCAGATGCAATTTCACTCCCAGCCGTTGCAGCGCGGCAGCTACCGGTTTGGTCAGATCTTCGTCGTAGGCAGGCAGCACGCGGTCGATCGCTTCGACCACGCTTACCTCGGCACCCAGCTTGCGGTAGGCGATACCCAGTTCCAGCCCAATATATCCGGCGCCGACAACCACCAGACGCCGGGGCAGTGATGATGGCGACAAGGCTTCGGTAGAACTGATGACGGGGCCGCCGAACGGCATGTTAGGCAGGGCCACCGACTGCGAGCCGGTTGCCAGTAACAAGTGCTGGCAACCGATACGCAGCGGCGCAGATACTGCCACCGCATCTGCACTTTCTGCGCCGTTCTGTTGCACCTCGACCGTCTTGCCGTCGATGATGCGGGCCCACCCTTTAATCACTTGCACACCGTTTTTCTTCAGCAGCGCCGCCACGCCAGAGGTCAGTTTGGTGACGATGCCATCCTTCCAGCGCACTGTTTGCGCCAGCTCGATGCGCGGTGACTGTACATGGATGCCCAGCGCCGAGTCGGCCGCATAATGGCACGCCTTTTCGAACTCATCAGCGGCATGAATCAACGCCTTGGATGGGATGCAGCCGATGTTCAGGCAGGTTCCGCCAAGCTGCTCGCCTTCGATGAGGGTAGTGGCAATGCCCAGTTGTGCAGCGCGAATTGCGGCGATATAACCGCCAGGGCCGCCACCGATTACCAGCAAAGTGGTTGATTGTGTGTTCAATATTTACTCCACGAACAGGGTTGCCGGACATTCCAGATAACCGCGCAACGCCTGTATGAACTCGGCCGCGTGCATGCCGTCGACTACCCGGTGATCGAAGGACGACGACAAATTCATCATTTTCCGCGCTACCACCAGGCCGCCACGTATCATCGGCCGTTCGACCATTTTATTGACACCGATAATAGCCACCTCGGGATGATTGATTACCGGTGTGGAGACAATGCCACCCAAAGCGCCCAGGCTGGTAATGGTGATGGTGGAACCAGAAAGCTCTTCGCGTGTCGCCTTGCCGCTGCGCGCGGCTTCGGCCAAGCGTGCCATTTCCGCTGCGCACGACCACATGTCACGCGCCTCTGCATGCCGCAACACCGGCACCACCAGGCCGGCGTCGGTTTGAGCGGCAATGCCGATGTGGACTGCACTGTAGCGCGTAACGATGCCTGCATCGTCGTCGAAACGTGCATTGATTTGCGGAAACTCGCGTACCCCGAGCACCACCGCGCGCATCAGCAGCGGAAGTAAGGTAAGCCGTCCACGTTCAGCGCCCCATTGATTGTTCAGCTTTGTGCGCAAAGCTTCGAGTTCGGTTACGTCGATTTCTTCGACATAGGTAAAGTGGGGAATGCGCCGTTTGGCCTCCTGCATTTTCTGCGCTATCTTGCGGCGCAGTCCTATCATCGGCAGCGTTTCTTCGTCATTACGCTCTTGGTAGCGCATTTCGTTCTTGGTTGTGCCTTGTGGATTTGCGCCGCGGGCGATATTAGCAACATAAGCATCAAGGTCTTGTTGCATGATGCGGCCAGCAGCACCACTGCCTTGCACGTACTGCAGTTCAATCCCGAGGTCCCAGGCGCGCTGGCGCAGGGCGGGCGATGCTATAGGTTTTTCGCCGGCTTGCCGCGTTGCAGAGGCTGCATGTGATGGCGCCGTGTTCGCTGTATTGTTCAGTGCCGGGATTTTCTTGGGTATAGCGGCAGGTGCGGCTACCGCCGCAGACACCGCCGGTATGATTGGTGTGGATGCAGTCGCAGCCGTGGATGGCACATTCGGCTCGGCTGGCGTCGCGGTGGAAGCCGCCGCGCTGCTGGCGTTGCCTTTGCCCTCGACTTCAATCCGTATCAGTTCAGCGCCTACCGCTATCACTTGTCCGGCTGTCCCGCCCAGAGCCAGGACGGTGCCTACCACTGGTGACGGAATCTCGATGGTGGCTTTGTCGGTCATTACATCGGCCAGCACCTGATCCTCGGCCACGGCGTCGCCTGGTTGCACACGCCACACTACTAATTCGACTTCTGCAATGCCTTCGCCGATATCCGGCATCTTGATTACATGAATACCCATGTCATGCCTCCATCGTACGTTTGAATGCCGCCGCTACCCGCGCCGGTCCGGGGAAATAAGCCCATTCCTGCGCATGCGGATAAGGCGTGTCCCAACCGGTCACGCGCTCAATCGGCGCTTCAAGCTGATAGAAGCAATGTTCTTGCACCAGCGCGGTCAATTCGGCACCAAATCCGCCGGTGCGCGTCGCCTCGTGCACGATCACGCAGCGGCCAGTCTTTTTAACCGAAGCAATAATGGCCGGCAAATCCAGTGGCCACAGGCTGCGTAAATCGATAATTTCAGCATCGATCCCACTCTCTTTTGCTGCGGCTTCCGACACGAAAACCATGGTGCCGTAAGTGAGCACTGTCAGAGCAGTTCCAGCACGAAACACCGACGCCGTCTCCAGCGGTATCGTGTAATAGCCTTCCGGCACTTCGCCCAGCGGATGCTTGGACCACGGCACTACCGGCTGGTCGTGGTGGCCATCAAACGGCCCGTTGTACAGGCGTTTTGGTTCGAGAAAAATTACCGGGTCGTCGTTTTCAATCGAGGCGATCAGCAAGCCCTTGGCGTCGTACGGATTGGACGGCATCACGGTGCGCAGTCCGCAGACATGGGCAAACATTGCTTCCGGGCTTTGGCTGTGGGTTTGTCCACCGTAAATGCCACCGCCGCAGGGGGTTCGAATCGTGATCGGCGCGGTGAACTCACCGGCCGAGCGAAACCGCAGTCTTGCCGCCTCGGAAACAATCTGGTCGTAGGCTGGATAAATATAATCGGCGAACTGGATTTCGAGCACTGGCCGCAAGCCATACGCTCCCATGCCGACGGCCGCACCTACGATTCCGCCCTCGGAAATCGGGGTATCGAATACCCGCGATGTACCGTATTTTTTCTGCAAGCCTTCGGTGCAGCGAAATACGCCGCCAAAATAACCCACATCCTGGCCGAACACGACAACGTTGTTATCGCGTTCAAGCATCACATCCATGGCCGAGCGCAAGGCCTGGATCATGGTCATGGGCGTCTTTTTTTCATTCATGTTTTTATCTGCGCTCATGGTTAAATTCCCAGCTGCTGGCGTTGTACTCGCAAATGTTCCGGCATCTCTTTATAGATATCGTCAAACATCTCGGCAGGGCTGAAAACATGGCCGCTTGCCATCGTGCCGTATTGCTCGGCTTCTTTTTGCGCGGTAACCACTTGCAACTCCAACTCCTTCTGGGTTGCTTCATGTTCTTGTTCGGACCACGCGCCAATACCGATCAAATACTGTTTGAGTCGCGCAATCGGGTCGCCGAGCGGGAAGTGCGCCCAGTCGTCGGCGGGACGGTACTTGGATGGATCGTCCGAAGTCGAGTGCGGGCCGGCGCGATAGGTGACCCATTCAATCAGGGTCGGACCCAGGTTGCGTCTAGCCCGTTCGGCAGCCCACTTCGAGGCCGCATAAACGGCGAGGAAATCGTTGCCGTCAACCCGCAACGACGCGATGCCGCAGCCGACACCGCGTGCCGCGAAAGTAGTGTCCTCGCCGCCCGCGATAGCCTGGAATGTTGAAATCGCCCACTGGTTGTTGACCACATTGAGAATGACCGGCGCCCGATATACATGGGCAAAAGTCAGAGCGGTATCAAAATCGGCTTCGGCAGTAGCGCCATCGCCAATCCAGGCTGAAGCAATCCTGGTGTCGCCCTTGATGGCAGAGGCCATTCCCCAGCCCACTGCCTGAATGTACTGGGTCGCCAAATTGCCCGAGATCGAGAAGAAGCCAGCCTCGCGCACTGAATACATCACCGGCAACTGCCGTCCCTTGAGGGGATCGCGCTCGTTCGACATCAGCTGGCAAATCATATTCGCCAGAGGCACGTCGCGTGCTATCAAGATGCTTTGCTGACGATAGGTGGGAAAGCACATGTCATTGATGTTGAGCGCCAGCGCTTGCGCCGTCCCGATGGCTTCTTCGCCTAGGCTCTGCATGTAAAAAGACATTTTTTTCTGGCGCTGTGCGATCAGCATGCGGGCATCGAAGATGCGCGTTTTCATCATGGCGCGCAGTCCGGCACGCACTGTTTCCAGTTCGATTTCCGGTGCCCACGGCCCGATGGCGTGACCTTCGTCGTCAATCACCCGCACCAGCGAATAGGCAAGATCGAGGGTGTCGATTGGCGTTGCTTCAACTGGAGGTCTTCGCACCTCGCCAGCTGGTGATAGTCGCAAATAAGAAAAATCAGTCGCATGACCCGGGCGCCCAGTAGGCTCCGGCACATGCAGGCGAAGGGGTTCGTTCTGCCGCATTTGTATCTCCTCGCTCGATCGTGTCGCGCGTTTTGTCGTTATGTTCGGTTCGGCGTATGGTGGTAACCAACGCCGACCTGTTGTTTCTTGATGGCTGCGTGATTGCCGCATACATCATCTTGGACTGATAGGAAATCCAACTAAGTCGGCCAGAGTATCCTCTTCGTCCAAAAACATGTCAACTTTTGAGGGCGGAAATTGCCATTGTTTCCAAATCGTCTCACGACCATATGCTAATCCATTAACCCCGCTCGCCCATGATGTAGTGTTCAAGCTGCTGGATAATAAATTTCTGTTCGGAAATAATATCTTTCACCAGGTCGCCGATAGAAATCAGGCCGACCAACTTGCCATTTTCCATAACAGGTAAGTGTCGCAATCGATTTTCAGTCATCAACGCCATACATTGCTCATTGGTTTGATCGAGGCTCACATACATGACAGGGGAACTCATGATGTCACTAACTGCAGTATTGTCCGACGAGCGCCCCAGAATATGCACTTTACGAATGTAGTCGCGTTCAGTAACAATGCCGACGACCTGTTCTCCCTCCATTACTAGCAGCGCCCCGATACTTTTTTCTGCGAGTAATTTGATAGCATCCAACACAAATGCTGTGGGCGAGATGTTCCAGACTGTCTGATTGTGCTTTGAGTTGAGAATCTGTGCGACGGTTTGCATGGCTGATCTCCTTTAAAAATTTTAATATAATCGGCTGCAGAAGTAACCCTATTCTGACGCAACATGTAGCTCATGCCTGACGTTGAGTTGATGTGTACACTAACCGGATGCTGACTACTCACTGGCATATCTGGCCACAGAGACAGGGCTTAACATACGATTCTTCGGAGTTTTTGGCTTATCTGAGGCACATCCAAAAGAGTTCCGATCGGAAAAAGTTTCTATTTGCTGAATTTTGGAATCGGCGATCAATATGAGCCATTTTCTGTTTACAAAGCGCTAGATTGCGACTCTTTCTCCAGTGCCGCGATATCGATCTGGTAATGGCGGTCGCCACCATTGATACGTCTGATTTTCCCTTCCCGCAACAGCGTATTTATAATACGGCTTGCTGTTTCGATGGTCATGCCTAGCACCGAGCCTATGTCTTCCAACGAAAATAACGACGACACATCAGATTCATCCGAGTCGCGCATTTTCAATAACAAGCGCGCCATTCGTACACGCGCCAGACCGTTGGTGAGCTCACCAAACCATTGGTCGGCCTCTATCAAGGTTTCGTGCCATTTTTTCATCAAGTTATGGTGCAGGCGGGGCGACTCGCGATCCAGGCGCGCAATGGCATCGCTCGGAATGCGACAGGCAGTTACTGTATTGATGGCAACTGCGTCGTTCTCGTAATATTGGCTGAGACTGGCTTCCAAGCCGATGATGTCGCCGATGCGCAGGATGCGCAGGATGCGCTGGGTTCCATCGACATTCAGGCGATTCAATTTGACCATGCCGCTACGAATCGTATATAGCCCATTGACTTTATCGCCCTGCTTATATATCACCGCTCCAGGGGTAAATCGAAAATCTTCGATGGGCGCTTGAATCAGACGAAAATCTTCATCGGTGAAATCAGAAAACAAGGAGTTTTCACGTACTGCGCATTTGCCGCAATCGGAAATATTTCGTATGACAGGATGAATTGGCGTAACTTTCATAATGTGTCTCTGGTTGAGAGAAAAATATAAGTACTCAGATAATACATGGATGATTGATTAGGTAAAACCAAGCTTGTATCTATTGTAAATCGAATTAATTGTTGCGACGCAATACAGCAGTGTCGAAAGTTAAATTTTTCACGCTTCATTTTTGAATGACAAGCCAGATATTTTTCATGTGGTGAAACCATTTTTTCATATCGTGGGAATCGATTTGTTTATGTAGCGGTGTTATCTTTCATTTTGAGGAATTATATTCCACATCGCGATAATTTACTCATAAGATATTGATAAATATAGATAATATTTTAGATATATGTCTTATATAAGACCTTGTTGCTTTGCAAAAAAAAGCCTATTATTATTTCTATAGACTTTAATTTTATTTAATTTATCTACTTTTTAGCCTTCAGGAGAATGCAATGTCAACACGTGAACAGCAAGTAGCAGAACTGCAAAAAGATTGGGATACCAACCCGCGCTGGAAAGGTATCAAGCGTAACTACAAAGCGGAAGACGTGATTCGTCTGCGTGGCTCCATCAAGGTTGAGCACACTTTGGCGAAAAACGGTTCCATCAAGCTATGGGATTTGATCAATAACGAGCCGTTCGTTAACGCACTCGGCGCATTGACTGGTAACCAAGCCATGCAACAGGTAAAGGCTGGCCTAAAAGCGATTTACCTGTCCGGCTGGCAAGTTGCAGGCGACGCCAACGTCGCTGGCGAAATGTATCCTGATCAATCGCTGTACCCAGCTAACTCGGTCCCACTGGTGGTCAAGCGCATCAACAACTGTCTGACCCGAGCCGATCAAATTCAATGGTCCGAAGGCAAAGGCGACATCGATTTCTTCGCGCCGATCGTGGCCGATGCAGAAGCCGGTTTCGGCGGCGTGTTGAACGCATTCGAATTGATGAAATCGATGATTGAAGCGGGTGCATCCGGCGTTCACTTTGAAGATCAATTGGCGTCGGTGAAAAAATGCGGCCACATGGGCGGCAAAGTTTTGGTTCCTACCCGTGAAGCAGTTGAAAAACTAAACGCTGCACGGCTCGCAGCCGACGTAATGGGAACGCCAACCGTACTGTTGGCTCGTACCGATGCGGAAGCTGCCGATTTGATCACATCCGACGTGGACGACAATGACAAGCCATTCCTGACGGGCGAGCGCACGGTTGAAGGTTTTTACAAGACGAAACCAGGTCTGCAACAGGCAATTTCACGCGGTTTGGCTTACGCTGAATACGCCGACATGATCTGGTGCGAAACCGGCAAACCGGACTTGGAATACGCAAAGGCATTCGCTGACGCGATCCACGCCAAGTTCCCAGGCAAACTGTTGTCCTATAACTGTTCACCATCATTCAACTGGAAAAAAAATCTGGACGATGCCACCATCGCCAATTTTCAGAAAGAACTCGGCCGCATGGGCTACAAGTTCCAGTTCATCACTTTGGCTGGCTTTCATGCACTAAACTATGGCATGTTCAACCTGGCGCACGGCTATGCCCGCAACCAGATGTCGGCTTTCGTTGAATTGCAAGAGTTGGAATTTGCCGCCGCCGAAAAAGGTTTTACTGCAGTCAAGCATCAGCGCGAAGTCGGTACTGGTTACTTCGATGCAGTAACCCAGGTGATTCAGCAAGGCCAATCGTCCACAACTGCACTGCATGGCTCAACTGAAGATGCACAATTCTTCGATGACAAGAAAGTTGCATAAGTTCTGTGCATTGCACTGATACCGCGTCAGGGAAATTTTCCTGGCGGTGTTGATGCTGACATGATGTTGCAATAAAAAGACCGCCAAAGCTATCCTTGGCGGTCTTTTTATTGCAACATCATTGCGCTTTATTAAGTAATTGAAATGCTCCTATATTATTAATACTGGAGTGGAGAATATTTTTTATGCTCAATTAATATATGCGGTAAGTTCGATAATTTTTAGCATACTCCCTATTTATATTTTTTAAGTTTCTTGCGTAGTCTGCTGCGAAGCGCTGTCGGGGTGGGCAATCCAGTCTATGGCCTGTTCAAGTGCAGACTTGTTAGAATGGCGGCATTGTCGCTTCGACGAGTGCCGCATTTTCTGTATTGACTTGAATCGTGCGATTTTTGATGAGGTGTCAAAAATTTTACTAGCCGCAGCGCCGTCGCTTTTTACTATTCAGACTTACTTACCACGATTGAACCCTCTTTTTATGTTGAGCTACCGCCACGCCTTTCATGCAGGTAATCACGCTGATGTTTTAAAGCACGTCGTGACCATGCAGCTATTGCAACATCTGGGCCAGAAAGATACGCCGTACATGTATATCGACACTCACGCCGGTGCCGGCCTGTATGCGCTGGATGGCGGTTATGCGGCCAAGAATGCGGAATTTGAAAGCGGCATCAGCCGGCTGTGGGAGCGTAAGGATATGCCTGCACCACTGGCCGAATACGTCAAGCTCATCAAACAGATGAATCCTAGCGGCAAAATGCGTTATTACCCCGGCTCGCCTTATGTAGCCGATAAAACCATGCGCGAACAAGACCGCCTGCGCTTGTTCGAACTACATCCGAGCGACAGCAAAATTCTCGCCGATAACTTCCGCAAGCTCGCAGCACATGCAGCAGAGCAGGGGGTGCGGCAGACGGAGCGCGGCACGCGCGTGATGATCCAGCGCGCCGATGGTTTTACTGGTTTGCGGGCACTACTGCCACCGCCGTCGCGGCGCGGTCTAATACTGATCGACCCGCCTTATGAAGACAAGGGCGACTATCGACGCGTCAAAGACACGCTAGCAGATGCGCTGACCCGCTTTGCCACCGGCACTTACGCAGTCTGGTACCCGGTGCTTAATCGGATGGAGGCGCGCCAACTGCCTGAGAAGCTCAAACAACTACCCGCCGGTGGCTGGCTTGATGTCACGCTTTCTGTTTGTGCGCCGGCGCCTGATGGTTTTGGCCTGCACAGTAGTGGCATGTTCGTGATCAATCCACCGTGGACGCTGGAACCCATGCTCAAGGAACTGATGCCCTACCTGGTAAACGCGTTAGGCACCGATGACGATGCCGGATTTACACTGGAATCGGGTGCGACGTTGGCCAAATTTACCGGTACGCGCCGGGTTTGATTCAGGCAGAAGATTGCATTCAAAGCGGTTATCGGACCGGCTATTTGTCGGCCGCAATCGCCTATAGCGCGTTATTGCGTCAACAGTAGAAATACCGTCGGTTTCTTGTGGAAAACAGGCATCTCGCCGGCATCGATTGCACGGCGCCACTTGCCAGCCGTTTGTGTGCGAATCGACTCGGTTGGCAAAGTCAAGTCTGTGGCGATACAAATCAAGGTATCTGGCAGGCAAGCTGCAGCCAGTGCTTCCAGCATCGCACTATTGCGGTACGGCGTTTCAATGAAAAGCTGGGTTTGCTTCTCTTGGCGCGAGCGCTCTTCGAGCGCCTTGATACGTTTGGCGCGCAATCCTGAATCGGTCGGTAAATACCCATTGAAAGCGAAACTTTGCCCGTTCAGGCCGCTTGCCATGACTGCCAGCAGCAGCGAGGATGGACCGACCAATGGGCGCACCTGAATGCCGTGCTGATGCGCCAAACGCACCAAATTGGCTCCCGGGTCGGCCACCGCCGGCACTCCGGCTTCCGAAATTAGGCCCGCATCCTGTCCGGCCAAAATCGGCGCCAGTAGTGCAGGCAGGGCTGTAACTGGAGTATTGACATTCAACTCGGCAATGCTGATTTCCTGCAAAGGTTTTGCCAGTGGATGTGTGGCAGCAAGCAATTTCAGGAAAGCGCGCGTCGATTTGGCGTTTTCCGCTACAAAATAATCGAGACCTGCGCTGATGGCCTGGACTTGTTGCGGGATGATGCGCGACAACAGATCGCCAGTCTCGTCATCGGTCTGGCCTAGCGTGTTGGGGATCAGATATAGGATTCCAGGCATAATTTTATCGATAATATGGTGAGTATATTTTTTGTGTCATATTTCATATGCGGTAAAGCTGTCATAAAACTTTATAGTGCACCCACTATATATTTTATGCCGACGTGTAAAATGGCACGCCAGCGCGGCGCAGCATCGTGGTCAGCGCAATAAGCGGCAGACCGGTCAGTGCGGTCGGATCGGCGCTCTCGATTTTTTCAATAATCGTAATTCCCAGACCTTCGTTTTTTGCACTGCCGGCGCAGTCGTAGGGGCGCTCAATATACAAATAAGCGCTCAATTCTGTGTCAGGCAAGTTGCGGAAAGTGACGAAAGTCTGAACATTTTCGACTTGTACTTGATTTCCTAGTGTGTTTTGGCGGCCATCCCAAAGACATAAAGCGGTATGAAAAATCACGCGTCGACCGCGCATTTTTTGCAATTGAAGCAATGCGTTTTCATAATTTCCCGGCTTGCCGATCTGCATATCGTCGAGCGTGGCGACCTGATCCGAGCCTATCACCAGTGCGCCCGGCGCTAACGCTGCGATTGCTTGTGCTTTTGCACGGGCCAGACGCAACGCGGTCATTTTCGGTGTTTCGCTGGCAAGTGGAGTTTCGTCGATATCAGGAATCAATACCTCGAACGGCAGTTGTAAGCGGCTTAACAATTCATGTCTATAACGTGAACTCGAGGCAAGAATCAGCCGCAGCGGTAGTTTGGAAATCAATGTGAATGACCTGGTTAGCTAGCGCATATAAATATACTTCGATAAAGTGTGCTAACACTTTGACGAATGATCGAAAAGCCTGTTATTATCGCAGGTTTTCCGGGTTCAGCTTTGCCTATGAATGCTTTTGTAATCGACGCTTTCGAATTTTGTCGGCTTAAAGAACACCGTCAAGGTGAGATAGCTGTCGCAGATTCCTCACGGCTTTCAAGCGAGTGTGATGATAAATCAGCGGTTCTGTTTTGGTCGATTGATGGCAGAACCAGCAGTTTAGGGTTTGAACAACTGACGTTGTGCGTATCCGGGGCGGTATCGCTGCAGTGTCAGCGTTGTTTGACTTCATGTACATTCGATCTCGCATCCGAGTCAAGTCTGATTCTCGCAAAAGACGAAGTGCATGCAGATGAAATTGAAGCAATGCTGGACGACGATGCGATAGACGTCATCGTTGGATCAAAAGAGCTGGACATTGTTGTGCTAATCGAGGACGAGGTGTTGCTGGCGATACCTCTTTCGCCCAAGCATGAAGTATGTCCGGATCTGGCAACGCTGAAGGCTTTGAATGGAGCGAAAAGAAGCTCGCCCTTTGATGCCTTGAAGCGGTTAAATTAGGCTATAAATTAATTATAAACAAGTATTTCAGTTTGCCAGTGGGCTTGTAAACTGGATATGTTACTATTTTAGAACTTGAGTATTAGGAGTTATCATGGCTGTTCAGCAAAATAAAAAATCCCCGTCGAAGCGCGGCATGCATCGTGCGCATTCTTTCCTGGTTACGCCACAATTGGGTATTGAGCCAACTACCGGCGAAACGCACTTGCGTCACCATATCAGTCCAAATGGCTTTTATCGTGGTCGTAAAGTCCTAAAGACAAAGAACGACGATTAATTGCAGTTCTGGATTAAGAGCGGCGTGACGAGTTTTGACTTGGCGCCGTTTTTTTGCGTCTAAAATTAATAGTCCCGTGATTTTGAATCGCACCGATTCTGCCCCATAATGCGTGGCTTGCGTAAGGCACTGAATCAAAACAATGACAATTAAAATTTCTATTGACTGCATGGGTGGAGATCATGGCCCGTCCGTTACTGTGCTGGCCGCCATTGCATTTCTCAATCGTCAACCCGATGCCGAGTTGGTTCTGGTTGGTTTGCAAGACGTGATTCTCGCAGAGTTGAAAAAACATAAAGCTGTAGGACATGCACGTCTGTCCATACTGCATGCATCCGAAGTTGTCACGATGGACGACCCCGTAGAAGTGGCCTTGCGTCGCAAAAAAGATTCCTCCATGCGCGTGGCAATTGGCTTGGTGAAGGACGGAGGGGTGCAAGCCTGCGTATCGGCTGGTAATACAGGTGCGCTAATGGCAATATCACGGTATGTGCTCAAAACGATCGCAGGCATTGAACGCCCTGCCATTTGCGGCATTCTTCCTAATCAGAAAAACGGCCCCACCTACATGCTTGACCTTGGCGCAAATGTGGATTGCAAGCCTCAGCATTTGCATCAGTTTGCGATCATGGGTTCAGCGCTGGTATCGGCAATTGAAGGCAAGCCGAAACCGACAATCGGCTTGCTGAATGTCGGTGAAGAAGCAATTAAGGGCAATGACATTGTCAAACAGGCGGGCGAATTACTGCGTGCCGATAGTGCCAAGGGTCTACTTAACTTCTATGGCAATGTTGAGGGCAATGATATTTTTGAAGGCACTACGGATATTGTCGTTTGCGACGGTTTTGTTGGCAACGTTACATTGAAGGCAGCTGAAGGCATGGGCCGCTTGGTAAAATCAGGATTGACAGCAGAATTCAAGAGCAATTTTTTGAGTATGTTCGGTGCATTACTGGCGCAGAAAGCGATTAAATCTTTTTCTGCTCGCATGAATCCATCCCGTTACAATGGTGCCAGCTTATTAGGATTACGCGGTCTGGTATTTAAGAGTCATGGCGGTGCAGACGTCTATGCGTTCGAATGGGCAATCAGACGTGCTTTTGATGCAGCAAAGTATGATGTTTTGTCCCGTATTTCCAGGGCGATCGAGGATCTGATGCCAACTACTACAAGCGAAATCTTGTTAGGTTCGGATGCAGTTAAGTCGATGTAATCAACTAAGTAATAATGAACCTAAAACAGCATGAATCCATACAGTAAAATTATTGGAACCGGCAGTTACCTGCCAAAAAACCGCGTAACGAATCAGGATATCGCCAAGCGGCTGGCTGAAAAAGGGATCGAAACTTCGGATGAATGGATTGTTTCACGCAGTGGTATTTCTGCTCGTCACTATGCCGACCCAGGTACACAATCCAGTGATTTGGCTGTCGAAGCCGCAAAAAATGCGCTGAAAATGGCTGGACTGGTTGCAAACGATATTGACTTGATCATCCTTGCCACATCAACGCCAGATTACCTTGGTGGTTTCCCTAGTACTGCCACTGTAGTGCAGCGCAAGCTTGGCATTACCAATGATTGCGCCGCAGTAGATGTGCAGGCGGTATGCAGCGGATTTATCTACGCCATTTCTATTGCCGATAGTTTCATCAAGTCTGGTGCGCATAAGAATGTGCTCGTAATTGGCGCCGAGGTGTTTTCCCGTATCCTCAATTTTGAGGATCGCGGAACCTGTGTATTGTTTGGCGATGGCGCTGGCGCCGCTATCCTGTCATCCTCTGAGCAGCCAGGGATTTTGGCCAGTAAACTGCATGCGGATGGGCGGTATAACGAGATTCTCTATGTTTCTGGCAATGTCGGTGGCGGGGTACTGGAAGGTAGTGCATTCCTGTACATGGACGGCCAGGCGGTATACAAGTTGGCAGTAAGATTGCTGGATGAAGTCGCGCATGAAGTGCTTGAAAAAGCTGGATTAAATTCATCACAAGTTGATTGGGTGGTTCCGCATCAAGCGAATATCCGTATCATGCGGGGCACAGCCAAAAAGCTCGGGTTGCCTATGGAAAAAATGATTGTCACGGTAGATCAGCATGGCAATACATCTGCAGCATCCATTCCGTTGGCGCTGGATGTCGGCATGCGCGATGGACGTATCAAGCCTGGGCAAACCGTGATGATGGAAGGCGTTGGTGGTGGTTTCACTTGGGGTGCGGTGCTCGCACGGATGTAATTAATCGATTATCGATAACAAGCATGAAAAAATTTGCATTCGTATTCCCGGGTCAGGGTTCTCAAAGCATTGGGATGTTAAATGGCTTTGCCGGTAACGTAGTCGTGCAGCAAACTATTGCAGAAGCATCAGATGCCCTGCAATTTGATATTGCCAGATTAATCGAAGAAGGTCCGAAAGAAGACCTCGACTTGACAACGAATACCCAGCCGATAATGTTGGCTACTGCTGTGGCGTTTTATAGGGCATGGATTGCAGTTGGTGGTGCGATACCATCACTAGTTGCAGGCCACAGTCTTGGGGAATATTCCGCCCTAGTCGCTTCTGGCGTCATACCGTTTCATGATGCTGTGCGTTTAGTGCGCTTCCGTGCGCAGGCAATGCAAGAAGCTGTGCCAGTCGGTCAGGGCGGTATGGCTGCGATCCTCGGTTTGTCAGACGATACAGTGCTTGAGATATGCGCAGCGTCCGCACAAGGCGAGGTTGTGGAAGCGGTTAATTTTAATGCGCCGGCACAAGTGGTAATTGCAGGTCACATAAGTGCCATCGCGCGCGCTTGTGACGCAGCCAAGACAAGAGGTGCAAAGCGTGCATTACTGCTCTCCGTATCTGCTCCATTCCATTCTTCTTTGTTAAAGCCGGCATCAGACCGTTTGCGTGATTTTATGGCGGGTATGGCTTTTTCTACGCCACAGATCGCTGTGATCAATAACGTCGATGTAGCAATCGAAAACGACCCATCGAAAATCAAGGATGCTTTGGTGCGACAGGCGGCTAATCCGGTTAGGTGGGTAGAGACAATACAAAAAGTTGCAGCAGAAAGTGTTACCCATGTCGTAGAATGCGGGCCGGGTAAGGTATTGACTGGGCTGACGAAGCGCATCAATCCTGATTTGGGGGTAGATGCACTCTTTGATCAGGCATCACTGGATAAACTTTTGGAGTTAATGAAGTGACGGCGCACAATTTAAATAATCAAGTGGCATTAGTTACCGGTGCTTCCCGCGGCATTGGCCGTGCGATTGCACTAGAATTTGCCAAGCATGGAGCGATGGTCATCGGTACCGCAACTTCTGAAGCTGGGGCCGGTGTAATTACCGATTATCTCGATCGATATGGCGGCAAGGGCATGGTACTTGAGGTGACCGACGTAGCGGGGTGCGGTGCACTAGTTGACTACATTCAGAAAAATTATGATGGATTGTCGATTCTGGTTAACAATGCTGGCATTACACAAGATCAGCTTGCTTTGCGCATGACAGAAGAAGAGTGGGATGCTGTCATCGCGACTAATCTGACAGCAGTGGCACGCCTTTCCCGTGCTGTGCTGCGTGGCATGATGAAGGCGAAAAGCGGGCGCATCATCAATATTACTTCTGTGGTGGGATCGACGGGCAACCCAGGGCAAATGAACTATGCGGCGGCAAAAGCCGGAGTGGCAGGGATGAGTAGAGCACTGGCGCGGGAAATTGGCAGTCGTAATATCACTGTCAATTGCATTGCACCCGGCTTCATCGATACGGATATGACAAAATCGCTGAACGATCAGCAAATAGCGGCATTATTAAGTCAAATTCCTTTAAACCGTTTTGGCATGCCTGAAGATATCGCTGCTGCTGCTATATTCCTTGCTTCACCTCAGTCAAACTATATCACCGGCACGACCTTGCACGTTAATGGTGGGATGTACATGGGATGACGTCTCACTGATGGATATTATTTGTTTTAAACTAAATTTAAACGAAGAAACTGAAATTTATTTTTTGCGTCGCAAACCTGATAAAATGCGCGCACTTTCCATAACCAATACACTGGAGGCAATACATGTCTGATATTGAACAACGCGTAAAAAAAATCGTTGCGGAGCAACTGGGTGTCGCCGAGGCTGACATTAAAATCGAATCATCGTTTGTTGATGATTTGGGTGCGGATTCACTCGATACAGTTGAACTCGTTATGGCATTGGAAGATGAATTCGAGATGGAAATTCCGGATGAGCAAGCTGAGAAAATCACTACGGTGCAACAGGCGATTGATTACGCCAAAGCACACGTTAAGGCTGCTTGAATTACTTTGATTGACTTCTGGAGAACTGTTTGAGCCGCTCACGTGAACGTCGTGTCGTCGTAACTGGTCTCGGTTGTGTTTCACCTATTGGTAACACGGTTGCCGATACGTGGAGTGCGGCGATTTCAGGTAAATCCGGTATTGCGACAATTACCAAGTTTGATGCTAGTTCTTTTTCGACGCATTTTGCAGGAGAGGTTAAGGACTTCAATATTGAGGAATATATTCCCGCCAAGGAAGCGCGTCATATGGATGCTTTTATCCATTTTGGCGTGGCAGCCGGAATGCAGGCAATGCAAGATAGTGGGCTGGTTGTAACCGAGACTAATGCCGAGCGTATTGGCGTCATAATAGGATCCGGTATTGGTGGCTTGCCAATGATTGAACAGACGCACACGGAATATGTTGCACGCGGACCGCGTCGGATCTCACCGTTTTTTGTGCCTGCATCCATCATCAACATGATTTCCGGCCACTTGTCAATCAAATATGGGCTTAAAGGCCCTAACCTTGCCATGGTTAGTGCGTGTACTACTGGTTTACATAGTATTGGTACCGCTGGGCGCATAATTGAATACGGCGATGCTGATGTGATGATCGCCGGGGGCGCAGAGTCTACTATATCTCCGCTCGGGCTTGGTGGATTTGCTTCTGCCCGTGCACTTTCCTCGCGTAATGAAGACCCCCATACAGCATCTCGACCTTGGGATACTGACCGTGACGGATTTGTGCTTGGAGAAGGGGCTGGTGTGATGGTTCTGGAAGAGTACGCGCATGCAAAAGCGCGAGGCGCCAGGATATATGCAGAACTCGTTGGTTTTGGCATGAGTGGCGATGCGTACCACGTTACTGCGCCAAATATGGACGGCCCGCGTCGCAGTATGGTGAATGCTTTGAAAAACGCGGGCATTAATGTCGATGAAGTGCAATACCTTAATGCGCACGGCACATCAACCCCCATTGGTGATAAGAATGAGACTGATGCGCTCAAGGCTGCATTTGGTAACCATGCCAAGAACTTGATCGTTAATTCAACCAAGTCAATGACCGGCCACTTACTGGGCGGTGCCGGTGGATTGGAATCTGTCTTTACTGTGTTGGCTTTGTATAACCAAATTTCACCGCCGACAATCAATATTTTTAACCAGGACCCTGAGTGTGATCTGGATTATTGTGCCAACACAGCACGAGATATACATATTCAGTATGCGGTCAAAAACAACTTTGGTTTTGGTGGTACGAACGGCACACTCATTTTCGGAAAAATTTAATTAATACTGTCCGTTCCTGTAGCGGGACGGACACTCTGTTCTTTCAATCATGTCCATAGCGGTCGCTACCGTTGTGCGTCCCTCCCGATGGTTGCTGGCCATGGTGACTGCAGCTTGGCTATGCATAATTCTGATCGCGGGGCTGATAGAGTATAACTACTCGAATACTTTGTCATCGTGGGAATGTTTATTCATTGCGGCAGCATATTTTTTGGTAGCAAGCTTATGTTGGAGTCACTTTTTTTTTGCGCAACGATATTATTTGATCACAATATCTTCTGCTGGACAGATACGGTTATTGGTGTTGGGCAGATCGACCAATAACGGGTGGGGCGTATTAGATAACGACAACAGTGGTAAATTTATAGTCAATTTGCTTGAAGATTCGACTCTATGGCCAAAATTGTTATTGCTGCGCCTACGTTTTGACAGTGGGCATATTGCTATTTTACCCATACTGCCAGATAGCGTTTCACTTCAGTCATTTAGATCACTGTCAGTCGCTTTGCGATGGATCGCTGCGCGGATAAAACGAGATAATAATCAAATTTAATGAGGTTTTCAATCTCAAGAGTTGAACTTAATGCATTGCATGTAGTCAATAGTTTTGCGCTGCGTGCATGTTGCGAAATACAAGGGAACAAGGATTGACAACAGAACGCGACATTGATGGACGACTTGTCGAGCGTGTTCAGCATGGCGACAAAAAAGCGTTTGAGCTATTGTTTTCCAAGTACCAGCGGAAGCTGATGCGGCTTGTGTCCCGACTCGTTCATGATCAGGCAGAAGCAGAAGACGTGGTGCAAGAAGCTTTTATTAAGGCTTATCGGGCGTTGCCACAGTTCCGTGGAGACTCAGCCTTTTACACATGGCTATATCGGATTGGAATTAACACGGCAAAAAATTACTTGGTAACGCAAGGACGGCGCGCACCAACTTCGACCGATGCCGATGTAGAAGAAGCGGAAACTTTTGACGATGGGGATCGACTAAGGGATATCAATACACCAGAATCCATGCTCGCTAGCAAGCAAATTGCACAGACAGTGAATCTGGCGATGGAATCCCTTCCAGAAGAGTTGCGTACAGCGATTAGTCTTCGTGAAATTGAGGGTTTAACTTACGACGAAATTGCGGATGTGATGGAGTGTCCGATCGGTACGGTACGTAGCAGAATATTTCGTGCCAGGGAAGCGATAGCAGAAAAATTAAGACCACTGTTGGATACAGCATATGACAAACGCTGGTAAGACGGGATTAACCATTTATGATCATGGGGTTAACCAAGCTGCGGCAAGGTAATTTATATATATGGAAAAAATGACCCAAGAACACATTTCTGCTTTTGTCGATTCTGAATTGGTAGACCAGGAGTTCGCTGCTGTGTTAGCGGCTCTTCACGTTCCAGAACAGCGCGAAGTTTGGGATGTTTACCATCGCATTGGCGATGTATTGCGTTCGGAGGATCTGGCATACGAGATGCGGCCTCAAGCGCAACAGCGGATGGCCGCTTTGCTGGATGCCGAGCCGATTGTACTTTCTCTTGTACAAACGGGCAATCGAGCTAATAAGCTGTCCCCTAATTTTGAACGCTTGGCCGCTGAACAGAGTGGGCCGGTAGCAGTCAGGATTGGGAAGCATTTTTTCAGACCCGGGCTTGCAGTTGCAGCTGCAGTGGTAGCGTTTTTTGCTGCACCCCCACTCATGGTTGCATTTAATGGTTGGGGTACTGATGTTCCTCGTTTTACATCATCTGGTTCGCCTGGTATGGCAGTGGTTGAACAAGGTAATATCAAACTTAAGGCGGAAGCTGGCACCAAAGACAGTGTTGCGTATGCGACTGATACTAGCTCTTCCAATGCGATGTTGCACGACTCGAATATAGATGAATATCTTTTTGCACATCAACGCTTTTCTCGTTCAGGCTACAGCAATGCACAGTATGCAAGACCGGCGTCTTTTCCAACAGAAATACAAAGTAATTAATTTATGCCCATAGCATTGATTGGAATGAGATTAGTCGTTCTTTTTTTTATTTTTGGCACACTCTCTGCGCGAGCAGGTAATAGTAATTCTTCAGAAAATCTTTCTGAGCAGGCAATGTTCAAGAAGATGAGAGTGTCTGCGCAAAAATATAATTATTCCGGTACATTTGTGTACCAACAGGCTAATCAAATGCGCACATCACGCATTACGCATTTGCTAGAGGGAGCGAATGAGATTGAAAAAGTTGAGATACTCGACGGTAATCTGCGTGAATACATACGTCATAACGAGGAAGTAACTTCCTACATCCCAGAAGAAAAAACACTTCTGATTGAAAAGCGTGTAACTCAAGACGTTTTTCCTGCAATATTTTCCGGTAGTCTGGATGATGTGGCAGTTTATTACCATTTTAGGAAAAGTAATGATGGTCGAGTAGCGGGATTTTTTTGCCAGTCTATACTGCTGGAGCCGAAAGACGATTTGCGGTACGGCTACAAGTTTTGTGTTGAGAAATCTACAGGCTTGTTGTTGCGCGCACAAACTCTGAATAAAGAGAATGTAGTCATCGAGCAAATTTTTTTTACGCAGATTGAAATTGGTAAAATTGATCGCAATCGCGTTAAATCTGGTTTTGGAAATGTTTCAGGCTGGCGTTTAGAGAGCGCTGCCATGAAACTTGTCAGCATTCATGACTGGGAAGTTAAGTGGGTGCCACCCGGATTCAAGAAAATTCGTGAAATGAAGCGCTTGATTTCGGATAATTCAGCTTCAAATGTCGAACATGCTAACAAGTCAGTTGTTGCCCGGCGTGAGATTGAACAAATCGTATTTTCCGATGGCCTTGCTGCGATTTCAGTATTTATCGAACCTAGTACGCAAAGCCGTACGGAGGGCGTCCGACAACAGGGGGCGATGAGCATTCTGGGTAAGCGGCAAGGTGATTTTTGGCTTACCATCGTTGGTGAAGTGCCTCCCAAATCGGTTATGCAACTAGCTAACTCCATTGAATACAACCCAAAATAATCCTATGAAAATACCTATTTCTATTAGCAAGACACTTTCTGTGATCATGTTGAGTACAGCGAGTGGGTTTTTTTTGCCTGCAATACTTGGCTTAGGCGGTAGCGCGATTGCGGCACCCATTGCTGCAATATCTGGCTTGCCAGATTTTGCCGATTTGGTGGAAAGAACCGGCCCTGCAGTAGTCAATATACGTACGACGGAAAAAATGAAAGCCGAACCTGCTACCAGCGGTAATGATGAGCAGCAGATGCAGGAGTTTTTTCGCCGCTATTTTGGTATTCCGATTCCGCAGCAGCCTGATCGTGCCCCGCGTAACAACAAGCAGGCTCCGCAGCAAGAGGAAGAAGTGCCACGTGGCGTTGGTTCAGGGTTTATCCTGTCGGCAGATGGTTATGTGATGACCAATGCGCATGTGGTCGATGGTGCGGATGAGATTTACGTCAAATTAACTGACAAGCGTGAGTTCAAGGCAAAAATTATCGGCGTCGACAAGCGCACCGATGTTGCTTTGGTCAAGATTGAAGGCAGCAATCTGCCACGCTTGACAATTGGCGACTCCAACAAGATTAGAGTTGGTGAGTGGGTTATTGCGATCGGCTCACCTTTCGATCTGGACAATACAGTAACTGCCGGCATAATTTCTGCCAAAGCGCGCGAGACCGGGGATTATCTGCCTTTGATTCAGACTGATGTGGCAGTCAACCCAGGTAATTCGGGTGGTCCCTTGATCAATATGCGCGGCGAGGTGATTGGCATCAACTCTCAAATTTACAGCCGCTCTGGCGGTTATATGGGAATTTCGTTCGCCGTTCCCATTGATGAGGCGATTCGCGTTTCCGAACAATTGAAAGCATCAGGCAAGGTTACTCGTGGCCGCATCGGAGTGCAGATCGGCGAAGTTACCAAGGATGTCGCCGAGTCGCTTGGCATGTCTAAGGCACAGGGAGCGTTGGTGCAGCGGGTCGAATCAGGCAGTCCGGCAGAAAAAGGGGGCCTGCAGGCTGGTGATATTATCCTTAAATTTAATGGCACTGCCATTGACAGGCTCTCCGATTTACCGCGCCTGGTGGGTAGTACCAAGCCAGGTACCCGTACTTCGTTGACGGTCTGGCGCAAAGGCGCTAGTCGTGAACTGGCTCTGATGATCACGGAAATGGAATCTGAGAAAGTTGCTCAAAAAGAAGATAAGAAAGCCAAGCCTGATGCTGTAGCAAACGCTTTAGGTTTGGTGGTCAGCGACCTCACTGCTACGCAAAAGAAAGAACTCAAAGTCAGCAATGGTGTAATGGTGGACTCTGCGGAAGGAGCTGCTGCCCGGGCCGGGCTGCGTACAGGCGATTTGATTTTGCAATTTAATAATACTGATGTCAAAGATGCAAAGAATTTCAACGCATTAGTGGCTAAAGCTGAACAGAAAAGAATGGTTGTACTACTGGTGCGTCGTGGAGATTCTTCGCAATTTATCCCGTTAAAACCAAAAAACCAATAACTCCGCCGCCATTTGCACGGGCTGCAAGCTAATCTGGCTTGCAGCCCTTTGTTTTAACAACGCTTACAGTGTGCCGGCCATGATTAAATTTACGCTTTACTCGCGACTGTATTGCCATCTGTGCGATGACATGTTGCAAGCACTGGAGGCGCTGCGCGGATTCGCTCCGTTTGAAGTGGAAGTTCTGGATGTCGATCAGGATGAGGCATTATTGGCGCAGTATGACGAACTGGTGCCGGTGCTGGTCGGGTGTTGTGACGATGCGATTGCGCTGCCGTTATGCCACTATCATTTGGATGTCGAGAAAGTAAATGCATTTCTGGCGGCGCAGTCCGATCATGCATAATCCACATCATTACGGCTTCCTTGAAGTCGACGCAGATAAATTTACATCTGTAAGTATTTTTTAAGGCGCACTAATCATTTGCTAGAAATTCTGTATTTTTGCATATACTCCCATATATTTTATGATTTTTAGAAAACCGCCACGAATCCGGTAAAAGATTTTTTTCGTGAGGCGCCGATGTGCCGGATTGGTTTGGCGGGGACAAGTCTGCCGTCGATGACCCGATTCATGGGTATTTCCCCTTTAAATCCGGTAAAATGCCGGCTTCGAATAACCTTCAGCAATAAGGCGCTCGCCGGGGAGATTGCCCGGCTTGAAGCGCCTTTTTTGTAACCGCGTTTGGCTCAATGAATAATATCCGCAATTTTTCCATAATCGCTCACATCGACCACGGCAAATCGACGCTGGCTGATCGCATCATCCAGCTCTGCGGCGGCTTGTCGGATCGCGAGATGGAGGCGCAAGTTCTTGACTCCATGGATATCGAACGTGAACGTGGCATCACAATCAAGGCGCAAACGGCAGCGTTGAGTTACAAGGCCCGCGATGGTCAAATTTACAATCTGAACCTGATTGATACTCCCGGTCATGTCGATTTCAGTTACGAGGTCAGTCGTTCCTTATCCGCTTGCGAGGGCGCGTTGCTGGTAGTCGACGCTTCACAAGGGGTGGAGGCGCAAACCGTTGCCAACTGTTACACAGCAATTGAGTTGGGAGTGGAGGTGGTGCCGGTATTGAACAAGATTGATTTACCATCGGCAGACCCGGAAAACGCGATTGCGGAAATCGAAGAAGTTATTGGCATTGATGCTGCCGATGCAGTCCATTGCTCCGCCAAAACCGGCCTTGGCGTGCAGGATGTGCTGGAGTCGATGATTAGCAGGGTGCCACCGCCGCAAGGCGACCCGGAGGCACCGTTGCAAGCCTTGATCGTTGATTCATGGTTCGATAATTATGTCGGGGTGGTAATGTTGGTGCGCGTAAAAAACGGTACCCTTCATCCCAAGGATAAGATTCTGTTCATGGCGACCGGAGCGCAACATCTGGTCGAAAGCGTGGGGGTTTTTACGCCCAAATCCGTGTCCAGGACTAGCTTGTCGGCAGGACAGGTAGGCTTCATTATTGCTGGCATCAAGGAATTGAAATCGGCCAAGGTGGGCGACACGATAACCTTGCTCAACAAGCCCGCGGCAGAAGCGCTGCCTGGGTTTAAGGAAATCCAGCCGCAAGTCTTTGCCGGTCTGTTCCCGGTCGAGGCGAATCAATATGATGCATTGCGCGATTCGCTTGAGAAACTGAAGCTGAATGATGCCGCGCTGCAATATCAGCCGGAAGTGTCGCAGGCGCTCGGTTTCGGTTTCCGCTGCGGTTTCTTAGGCTTGTTGCACATGGAAATCGTGCAGGAGCGACTGGAGCGCGAGTTCGATATGGACTTGATTACCACCGCACCTACCGTGATCTACGAGGTTGTGTTGCGCGATGGTGCCATCTTGATGGTCGATAATCCATCCAAGATGCCAGAACCTTCGAAAATCGAAGAGATTCGCGAACCCATCGTTACCGTCAACCTCTACATGCCGCAAGAATATGTCGGTTCGGTGATTACGTTGTGTACTCAGAAGCGCGGTATTCAGATCGACATGAATTACCATGGTAAGCAAGTTCAATTGACCTACGAAATACCGATGGCGGAAATCGTCCTGGACTTTTTTGACCGCCTGAAATCGACGTCGCGCGGTTACGCATCGATGGATTACGTGTTCAAGGAATACCGCACTGCGGATGTTGTCAAGGTGGACATGTTGATCAATAGCGAGAAAGTCGATGCGCTAGCGATCATCGTGCACCGTGCCAACAGCCTGTATCGCGGCCGCGCAGTGGCTGCGAAAATGCGCGAACTGATTCCACGCCAAATGTTTGACGTCGCAATCCAGGCTGCTATCGGCGCCAACATCATTTCGCGTGAAAACGTCAAAGCCTTGCGCAAAAATGTGCTGGCCAAGTGCTATGGCGGCGATATCAGCCGCAAGCGCAAGTTGCTGGAAAAACAGAAAGCCGGTAAAAAACGCATGAAACAAGTCGGCTCGGTGGAGATTCCGCAAGAAGCGTTCCTAGCTATTTTACAAGTGGATGACAAATGAACCTGCAAGCTATTTTAGGAAATTTCGCATTAATTCTCTTTGTCCTGACTATTTTTACCGGGGTGATTTGGTTTCTTGACAAGTTCTATTTGTCAAAACAACGACGTGCTGCTGCAGATGTTGCGTTGGCCGAATTTGATACGCGCAATGCCAAGTTGCAGGTCGATGGCATCAAACTCGATGCCAGTGGACGTGCAGCAATGGAAGCCAACATTCTCAGGCAACCCACCTGGATTGAATATTCCGGGAGCTTTTTTCCTGTCATCGCGATGGTTTTTTTTCTGCGTTCATTTTTGTATGAGCCGTTCAAGATCCCGTCAAGTTCGATGGTTCCAACCCTGCTGGTCGGCGATTTGATTCTTGTAAATAAATTCACTTACGGAATTCGTTTGCCGATCATTAACAAAAAAATCATCGACATCAATAATCCGCAGCGTGGCGATGTGATGGTGTTCAAATACCCGAAGGATATGGCGCTGGATTACATCAAGCGGGTGGTTGGCATTCCTGGCGATAGAATAGTGTACAAGAACAAGCGTTTAACGATAAATGGTGAAATAGTCAGCTACCAACCACTGCCGGATTATCTTGACGAAGAATATTTGCGCTATTCCAAGCACTATACGGAGAATTTGACTGGGGTCACGCACCAGATCCTCAATGACGAGCGAGCACCATCATTCGTGCAAAATCCCGATGCTTTTCCGCAATATGAATTGTGTAATTATAATATTGAAGGATTCGCTTGTACCGTGCCGAAAGGGCACTACTTCATGATGGGAGACAACCGCGACAATAGTTTGGATAGCCGCTACTGGGGGTTTGTACCGGAGCAGAATATAGTCGGAAAAGCATTCTTCGTCTGGATGAATCTGGGCAATATCAAACGTATCGGCAGTATTCATTAAGTCAAAACGAGGAAATAGATTTATGCGCACAGCAATAAAGACCAGGCAAAACGGGCTTACTCTGGTGGGGTTGATTTTTATATTAGCGATTGTTGCGGTGGTCGCTTTATTGGCAATGAAAGTGGTGCCGACTGCGATTGAATATAGTGCAATCAGCAAGGCTATCTTGTCGGCAAAAAATAGTGGCACGACTGTGGCTGAAATCCGAACTGCTTTTGACCGGCAGGCAAATGCCGGCTATATCGATGCGATTGACGGCAAGGATCTGGACATCACTAATATTGATGGTGAGACGACAGTAAGCTTTGCTTACCAGAAAAAAATTCCTCTGTTTGGCCCTGCAAGCCTGTTACTTGAATATGCTGGCACTACTGCCAAAACTTCTGCAACCAAAACGATGAATTGAGATAGATATAATTACGGATCAAAATGGATTTGACGTTATTACAAAACCGAATGTGTTACACGTTCAAGAATATCGCCTTGATGGAACAGGCCTTGACGCATCGCAGTCACAGTAGCTTGCATAATGAGCGCGTCGAATTCTTGGGGGACTCGATTCTGAATTGTGTGGTTGCTTCATTATTGTACAAGCGCTATCCCAACATTAATGAAGGCGATTTGTCACGTGTGCGTGCCAACCTTGTCAAGCAACAGGCATTGTTCGAGATAGCCCAGAGCCTAAGTTTGTCGCATTTTCTCCGCCTAGGCGAAGGAGAGTTGAAATCCGGTGGCTTCCGGCGGCCATCCATATTGGCCGATACGCTGGAAGCACTGTTCGGTGCTATTTATCTGGATGCCGGTTTTGACATTGCGCACGATGTGATCTGTGCGCTATACAATCCAATTCTGGATTCGGTCAATCTGACTACCTTGGGTAAAGATGCCAAAACGCTGTTGCAAGAATTTCTGCAGGGCAAAAAAATAGCATTGCCGCAATACAATGTAGTAGCCACGCATGGGGCTGCACACAACCAGGAATTCGAAATTGAATGCCTGGTTCCCAAACTTGATATCCAGGTATTCGGTACTGGTGGCAATCGGCGCGCAGGGGAGCAGGAAGCGGCGAAATTAGCCCTGAAGGCGGCAAAAAATGTGGTCTTAAAGCCAACTTTACGTAAGATTAAACCGTGTGCTTCACAATTGAAACTGGCTGGGATAGCAACACTCCAGTCTGACGCACCATTAAATTCGACTGTCGAGAGCGCAGAACGAAATGCAGAGCACTCAGTAATCGATAGCACCAAAATAATATAATGCCATTATGTTCGAATCTATCTGAACCCCATCATTCATTACCGCAACCGATACTCAAATACGCATGACAGAATCCGTAATTACCGAAGCTTCCGCAACTCCTCCAACCCCCGCTCATTTTCGCTGTGGGTACATCGCCATTGTCGGTCGCCCCAATGTCGGGAAGTCGACTTTGATGAATGCCTTGATTGGCGCCAAAGTCAGCATTACGTCGCGCAAGGCGCAAACCACGCGACATCGCATTACCGGCATCCAGACGGTAGAGGATGCGCAATTCGTATACGTTGATACGCCCGGCTTCCAGACGCGCCATTCGAATGCATTGAACAAGACGCTTAATCGCACGGTCACTGGTACGCTGGGTGCTTCCGACGTGATCCTGTTTATCATTGAAGCTGGTACATTTGGCCCTGCGGATAGTCAAGTACTGGCGTTAATTCCCAAAGATGTGCCCTGTATCCTGGTTATTAATAAATCGGATCGCATCAAGGACAAGGCAGTGCTGCTGCCGTTTGCACAGAAAATTGCGGCGATGCATGATTTTTCTGCTGTAGTGCCAGTGTCAGCCAAACTGCGCTTTCAGCTCGATAATCTGCAAGGCGAGACCAAGCGCTTCCTGCCGGAAAACATGCCGGTGTTCGGTGCCGACGATATAACTGACCGTAGTGAAAAATTCCTTGCCGCCGAGATCGTGCGGGAAAAATTGTTCCGGTTTGTCGGCGATGAGTTGCCGTATACCAGTACAGTGTTGATTGAAAAATTCGAACAGGAAGGCGATCTGCGACGCATTTTTGCTGCCATTCTGGTGGAACGCGACACGCACAAATCGATGATCATTGGTCAAAAAGGCGCGCGTCTGAAAGATATTTCAACCCAATCTAGGCTCGATATGGAAAAGCTCTTTGGCGGCCCGGTCTATCTCGAAATCTGGGTCAAGGTAAAATCCGGCTGGGCCGATAACGAAGCCGGATTGCGCGCCTACGGTTACGAGTAAGGCCGCGAATCCGATGGATGTGTCTGGCGCCGATGCCACGCAGCCGTCCGAGGTTACAACATCCGTGCTGCAGCCAAACCGTGTTCACGACAGCATTTCTGAGGCAGGTAAGGCAGCCGCCAAGCGCGGCCTGCGGGTCAAGCGCGCTGCCAGTCCCGTTAATGCGGTTGTAGAACAGTCGCCCAAGCGGCTCCAATCGCTGGAAAAAAATTATCGCATCTTGGTGCAGCCCGGTTTTGTGCTGCACAGTTATCCGTACAAGGAAACTAGCCTCATCATCGATTTTTTTTCGCGTGATCATGGTCGTGTAGCACTGGTTGCCAAAGGCGCCAAGCGTCCGCATTCCGCCCTGCGTGGCGTGCTGCAAACGTTTCAGCCGTTATCGGTGGGCTGGAGCGGCAAGGCGGAAATCCGCACACTGATTGGAGTTGAATGGGTCGGCGGCTTGCTGCCGCTGGAGAAATCCGCGCTGTTGTGCGGCTTTTATCTGAATGAATTACTGGTCAAGTTGCTGGCCCGCGATGATCCCCATCCGACTCTGTTTAATCACTACGTTTCGACGCTGAATCAGTTGGCACATGGAGAAGCAGCACCCATCGTATTACGCCGCTTCGAGCGTGTGTTGCTGAAAGAAACCGGGGTAGCGGTGGATTTGACGCTGTGCACCACTACGCGAAGTGTCGTAACAGCGGATGCAATATATGTTGTTGACCCGGAACGCGGGGTGCGCCTGGCGCGGCCGGGCGATCCCTGGCCGCAGGTTAGAGGACAGACTTTGCTGGATATGGAATGCGGAAATTATGCTGATGCAACTACTCTTGTTCAGAGTAAGCTCATGATGCGCGCTCTGCTGGCACATCATTTGGGCGGCACACCGCTGAATACACGTCAAATTCTGATAGATTTAATGCAGTTATAAGTCAACCATAGTCACCACTCCCATGAGCTTTTTGCAACCGAGCAGTCAAATCATCGATTTAGGCGTCAATATCGATCACGTCGCAACCTTGCGCAATGCGCGTGGCACCATTTATCCTGACCCCATATGTGCTGCATTATGGGCAGAAGAGGCCGGTGCTGATTCCATTACCCTGCATTTGCGTGAGGATCGACGGCACATCAAAGATGCAGACGTGGTGGCGATCCGGCCGCTACTGCTGACGCGGATGAATCTTGAATCCGCAGTCACTTCCCAGATGATTGATTTCGCCTGCCGTATCAAGCCGCAGGATGTTTGTCTGGTACCCGAGCGGCGCGCCGAAGTGACTACCGAGGGTGGACTGGATGTGGTGCGTTATTTCACCCAAATCAAAGCTGCAATTATTCAGTTGCAGGCGGAAAATATTCGCGTGAGCCTGTTCATCGATCCTGACCCGGAACAAATTGCAGCGGCCGCGCAAGTCGGCGCGCCAGTGATTGAACTGCACACCGGTCGCTACGCCGACGCGCACACGCAAGAAGAGCAGATTAAAGAATTGGCACGGGTAAAGGAAGGCGTGCTGGATGGCAGCAGGCGCGGCATGCAAGTCAATGCCGGTCACGGCCTGCATTACACCAATGTGCAAGCGATCGCTGCCATTACCGGAATTGCCGAGCTGAACATCGGTCATGCTATCGTGGCCCATGCGGTATTCGTCGGCTGGAAAGCAGCGGTGGGCGAAATGAAGGCAATCATGGTGCAAGCGCGTCTGGCTGCACTGCAAGTGCGCGAGTAGGTGCAATAACGGATGGGTCAAAAATGATTTTCGGAATCGGTACTGACATCATCCGCATCCAGCGAATCGAGGCTGCACTGGAGCGCAATGGAGAGCGCTTTGCGGAAAAAATTCTCGGTCCGCTGGAGCTGGAAAAATACCATCAGCGCAAACAGCAAGCCTCCGCGCGCGGCATCCGTTTTCTGGCTACCCGTTTTGCGGCCAAGGAAGCATTTTCCAAGGCAATCGGCCTCGGCATGTGCATGCCGATGACTTGGCGTGCGATGCAGACGCTCAATGCACCGAGCGGCAGGCCCGTCGTTGTCGTCAGCGGTGCGCTCAAGGAATTCATGGACAGCAACCGGTTGGCGGCCCAAGTCTCGATTACCGACGAGACCGATTATGCTGTCGCCTTCGTGGTGGTAGAAAAAACGTAAAAATAAACGCACAAAAAACGTAGGAAAAACATGAGAACAATTCGTAAGGCAGATTTCATCGCACCTTCCTTGGCCGCAACTTTTGGCCCCATCATGCTCGATGTGCTCGGCACTAAGCTGGCAGCCGATGACATCCGCCGCATCCGGCATCCGCAGACTGGCGGTGTCATATTGTTCGCGCGCAATTACATCAACCGTGAGCAATTGACCGCATTGACTGCAGCGATCCATGCAGCCCGCCCAGGCTTATTGATTGCGGTCGATCACGAAGGCGGACGCGTGCAGCGCTTCAAGACCGGTGGCTTTACGAAGTTGCCGGCGATGCGGACTTTAGGCGCTTTGTGGGAGCGTGATGTTTTGCAGGCCACCAATGTTGCTACTGCGGTGGGCTATATTCTTGCTACTGAGCTGCGCGCCTGCGGCGTCGATATGTCCTTCACCCCAGTGCTGGATCTGGACCATGGTGCATCCAGCGTGATCGGCGACCGGGCCTTCCATCACGATGCGCGGGTGGTCACGTTGCTGGCGAAGAGCCTGAATCATGGCCTGCTGCTCGCTGGCATGGCCAATTGCGGCAAGCATTTTCCCGGTCATGGCTTTGTTCATGCCGATTCGCATGTCGCCATTCCGGTTGACGAGCGACCGCTGCAGGTTATTCTGGCGGAAGATGCTGCGCCTTACAATTGGCTCGGCATGAGCTTGTCGGCAGTGATGCCGGCGCATGTAATCTACCCCAAGGTTGACAAGCATCCGGCCTGTTTTTCGAAAAAATGGTTGTCGATGCTGCGCAATAAAATGGGTTTCGAAGGTGCCATTTTCAGCGATGATCTGAGTATGGAAGGCGCCAGCGTGGCCGGCAGCGTACTTGACGGTGCCAAGGCAGCGCTGAAAGCAGGTTGCGATGTGGTGCTGATCTGCAACGCACCCGACAAGGCAGATCAGCTGCTGGCAGGGATCAAGACTGGTACCAGCGTGGCGGCGCGTGCCGCTGCTGTACGTTCGGCGGCGCGCCTGGCAGCCATGTTACCGGCTGGGCCGGCGCTGGATTGGCAGAACTTGCAACAGGATGCGCGTTACCAGGCGGCGCTTGTCCTGATGAAATCGCTATAAATGGTATTTATAGAGAGTATATTTTTTACCGCCATGAATTAATGCGGTAATGGTATTATTTATTGATATACATAGATTAGTATGTTTTATTTTCCGGTGCCGTATAAACACTATTCCTGACTGACACATTACGTATTCATGTTCTCGCGATGACCGAAAATGTTGTTCCACTTCCCCGTGATCTCGTTTTGGAAACGGTTGCCAAACTGCCGCATTTGCCCGGCGTGTATCGCTATTTCGATGCGGAAGATAAAGTGTTGTATGTCGGCAAGGCGCGTGACCTGAAAAAACGTGTTTCGAGCTATTTTCTGAAAAACCTCGCCAGTCCACGCACCGCAATGATGGTGGAGCGCATTGCGCGGCTGGAAACTACTGTGACTCGTAGCGAGGCCGAAGCGCTGATTCTTGAAAACAATCTGATCAAGTCGCTGCAGCCGCGCTTCAATATCCTGTTTCGCGACGACAAGTCGTATCCTTATCTGAAGATCAGCGCACAGAATGTGCCACGGATGGCGTATTACCGGGGTGCGGTCGACAAGAAAAGCCAATATTTCGGACCTTTCCCGAGTGCTTGGGCGGTCAGGGAATCGATGCAAATCCTGCAAAAAGTATTCCAGTTGCGCACTTGTGAAGATAGCGTGTTTGCCAACCGCACCCGGCCTTGCCTGTTGCATCAAATTCACCGTTGCAGCGCGCCTTGCGTAAATATTATTGCGCAGGAGGATTACCTGATCGATGTCGAGAACGCAGCCAAGTTCCTGCGCGGTAGGCAGTCTGAGGTGCTGCAGACGTTGGAAGCAAAAATGCATGCGTTTGCCGCTGAACTCAAGTTTGAGCAGGCCGCGGCAGTACGCAATCAAATGAATGCCTTGTCGCGCGTGTTGCACCAGCAAAGTATGGAGAGTACCGACGATAGCGATATCGATATCATCGCGGTGCTGGTGCAGGGTGGACGCGCCTGTGTCAATCTGGCTATGGTGCGGGGCGGTCGTCATCTTGGCGACCGCGCTTATTTTCCGACCCAGCTCGACAGTGCTGGCGTAAGTGTCGGGGAGACACTCGAAGTTGAGGTTTTAAAGGCATTTCTGGCCCAGCATTACCTCGAAAAATTTATTCCCGGCACGCTGATCCTGAGCATCGAATTTGATGAGCCGGCTTTGATGGTGGCGCTGATGGAGCAATGCGGCCATCGGATCAACCTGTTGTTTCAGCCGCACGGGCAGCGCCATCAATGGCTGGAAATGGCTGCCAAAGGAGCCGAAATATCGCTTGCGCGCCTGCTCTCGGAACAGGGCTCGCAGCAAACGCGCACCCGCATGCTGGTCGATGTGCTGGGCATCGATATTGCCGACATCGATGCGTTGCGCATCGAATGCTTCGATATCAGTCACACTCAAGGCGAAGCGACCCAGGCATCATGCGTGGTGTTCCAGCATCACGCGATGCAAAATGGAGAATATCGGCGCTACAACATCACCGACATTACGCCTGGCGACGATTACGCAGCAATGCGTCAGGTATTAAAGCGGCGTTACGAGAAAATTGCCAACGGCGACGGCATAATGCCGGATGTGGTGTTGATTGATGGTGGCAAAGGGCAAGTTGAAATGGCGCGGCAAGTGTTTAGCGAACTGGGACTTGATATCAGTTTGATTGTCGGTGTTGCCAAAGGAGAGGGCCGTAAAGTCGGACTGGAAACGCTGGTGTTCGTTGACGGCCGTGCGCCGCAGGAACTAGGGCGCGAATCTGCCGCCCTGATGCTGGTGGCGCAAATCAGGGATGAAGCGCATCGTTTTGCCATTACCGGCATGCGAGCCAAACGCGCCAAAACGCGCCAGACTTCGCGGCTGGAAGAAATTGAAGGGATTGGCGCTAAACGGCGCCAAAAACTTCTGATACGATTCGGCGGTCTGCGTGGCGTGGTAGACGCCAGCGTGGATGATCTTGCTTCGGTTGATGGCATTTCGCGACAACTGGCAGAAGAGATATACAAGCAACTGCACTGAATCGGCCGCTGGATTGCCTAATCCGTAATTCGCATATTAAGATAAGAATTAAAAGATGAACTTATGCCACTGAACATTCCTATTTTTCTTACATGGTTGCGCGTTGCGTTGATTCCGCTGGTGGTCGGCGTATTTTATTTGCCCCACGCAATGTTGTCGCCCGACGCCCAGGGCCTGGCTTCAACGCTCATATTCATTGTGGCTGCCATGACGGACTGGTTAGACGGTTTTCTGGCTCGCCGCTGGAATCAGACTTCTGCATTTGGCGCCTTTCTGGACCCGGTGGCGGACAAGCTGATGGTAGCGGGTGCATTGCTGATACTGGTGCACCTGAATCGTGTAGACGCAGTGATTGCGTTTATCATTATCGGGCGGGAAATCACTATCTCAGCGTTGCGCGAGTGGATGGCCCAGATCGGTGCTTCCAAATCAGTTGCAGTAAGCTCTCTGGGAAAAATAAAAACTGCGGCGCAAATGATTGCCATCCCCATGCTGCTTTATTACGATGACCTGTTTGGTGTAATCGACACGCGCTTGTTTGGTGCCTGGTTGATGGTCGTGGCAGCGGTTCTTACGGTGTGGTCGATGTTTTATTATATGCGCCGCGCGTGGCCGCTCATCAAAGAAAACGCCGGTAAATTACTCTAAGTTCTTGACAAGCAATTTGCGTATTATATAATGTGCGGCTGTTGTGAATGCGGGAGTAGCTCAGTTGGTAGAGCGTAACCTTGCCAAGGTTAAGGTCGAGAGTTCGAGACTCTTCTCCCGCTCCAGTTTTAGAAGTAGCAGTGGAAGTCAGGTAATAAAAAATGCGGGAGTAGCTCAGTTGGTAGAGCGTAACCTTGCCAAGGTTAAGGTCGAGAGTTCGAGACTCTTCTCCCGCTCCAGTTTTAGAAGTAGCAGTGGAAGTCAGGTAATAAAAAATGCGGGAGTAGCTCAGTTGGTAGAGCGTAACCTTGCCAAGGTTAAGGTCGAGAGTTCGAGACTCTTCTCCCGCTCCAGTTTATAAAAGGAAGCTATCAAGCTTCCTTTTTTTATTTTTGTCTGGCGTTTTCGTGGCTAACCGGACAAACACACATTAGTCTGCGAATTGCGTCCTGTACGCTCCATGACGTAACGGCTTAAGCCTTCTTGACCCACAGGCTGCACCAGCCCTCGGGGCTGATCTGGCTTTCTTGCGTGAAGCAGATAATCGGGAGGCGTCATGTTGCGCAGGCATGCGGCGCAATGGTGTAGCAGTGTTCCGGGTGGCATTGCACCGCGCCTGCGAACCGGTGTCAGCGTGCAAGCGGATAACGATACGCTATTGATAATACTCCCTAAAATAATTATTTCGCATGGTGTAATAGTGCCGCCAGCAAAGGCGCGCTGGCGTCGGCGATGCGGTTCAGGCTCTGTTCGCGCAATTGCCCGAGATCGACGCTATTGTCCGTTTCCAGTCCGGCCCAGCGCAGCAGGGCAGCGCAGGCTTCGGGGCTGTCAAACAGGCCGTGCAGGTAGGTGCCCAGGATTTGGTCGTCGGTTGAACGGGCGCCTTCCGGCCGCATTTGGCCACCGGTGTTGATGACGAAGGCTGGGCGCGCCAATGCTGAACCGTGCGAAATTCCCATGTGGATTTCGTAGCCAACCACCGGAATGCATGCTTCGACGTCGCCGAACGCGCAGTGGCCGGCGGCTTGCGATAGATGCTTGTCTTTTGTCAGCAGGGTGTCGATATCGAGCAAGCCCAGCGCGGATGTGACGCCTGCCTTGCCTTCTACCCCATGCGGGTCGGTCACGCTTTGGCCCAGCATTTGGAAGCCGCCGCAGATCCCGATCAGTTTGCCGCCATACCGCAAATGCTTGACCAATGCATCTTGCCAGCCTTGCGCTTTCAGCCAGTCGAGATCGGCGCGGGTATTTTTGCTGCCGGGCAAGATGATCAGGTCGGCGGCTGGGATTGCGTGACCGGGGCCGACGAAGATCAGGTCGATGTCGGGATGGGCGCGCAGCGCATCGAAATCGGTATGGTTGGAAATACGTGGGAATACCGGTACCACTACGCGGAATTTTCCGCCTGCGGTCTGGCCCGGCTGGATTGCGTCTTCGGCGTCCAGGAATAATCCGTGCAGGTACGGCAAGACCGCCAGCACCGGCTTGCCGGTTTGCTGTTCCAGCCAGTCCAGGCCGGGTTCGAGCAGGCTGATGTCGCCGCGAAAACGGTTGATAACGAAGCCGATGATGCGCGCACGTTCGCTGTCCGACAGACAGGCCAGCGTGCCGACAAAATGCGCGAAAACGCCGCCACGGTCGATGTCGGCCACCAGGATCACCGGGCAATCGACTGCTTCGGCAAAGCCCATGTTGGCGATGTCGCGCTTGCGCAGATTGATTTCGGCCGGGCTGCCCGCGCCTTCGACCAGCACCACTTCATAACCGGCCAGCAAGCGCTGGTGCGATTCCAGCACCGCTGCCATCGCGATCGTCTTGTACTGGTGATAATCGCGTGCGTTCATGTCGGCGCGCACTTGGCCGTGGATGATGACTTGCGCGCCGGTGTCGCTGGAGGGTTTCAGCAGCACCGGGTTCATGTCGGTGTGCGGCTCCAACCCTGCGGCCCGTGCTTGCAAGGCTTGGGCGCGGCCGATCTCGCCACCGTCGGCGGTGACGGCGCTGTTCAGGGCCATGTTCTGCGGCTTGAACGGCACCACCCGTATTTTTTCACGCGCCAGCAGGCGGCACAGCGCTGCTACCACGGTGGATTTGCCGGCGTCGGAGGTGGTGCCTTGCACCATCAAAGTACGGTACGGAAAAGGAAAATTTGTCGTGGCTTGATTCGTCATTACTGGATCTTTCGGTGTTGGCGCGCCAGTTCGAGTTTTTCGCACAGTGCCGCCGCGCCGTCGATCATGCGCGGGCCGGCGCGGCTGAGCAGGTCGCCGTCGAGTGAAAACAAATTGCCGCGCCGCACCGCCGTCATGGTGCTGTAGCGCTGCCACAAAGTGACACCGCCGCCGCTGGGTTGAGTACGCTGGTTGCGTTGGTCGCCGCTGAAAATGGCTTCCGGATTTTCTTGCAGCACCGCTTCGATACTGACATTGGGCGCGGTGACCGTCATGTTGGCAAAGATGTTTTCGCCGCCGCACAGGCGCATCGCGTCGCTCAGGATGTGCTGGCCGTTGAGCGTGTACAAGGGTTTGTCCCAGACTTGGTAAAACATCCGCACTGGCGGCCGGCTTTGGTATTGCGTCTTCAGCTTTGTCAGTTTCTGGCGCAGTTCGGCGGCTGCTGCTTGTGCCGTCTGGTCGGTTCCCAGTAACTTGCCGATGCGCAGGATGTTGTCGGCAATCTCATCGAGCTTATGCGGCTCGCTATAAAACAGCGGGATGCCGAGTGCCCGCAATTGGTCGATCTGGCGCTCGGCACTGCCATGCAGCCAAACCACAATTAAGTCTGGCTTGAGTGCGATCACCCGTTCCATGTCGATCTGGCGGTTGTCGCCGATTTGCGGGATGCTTTTGGCTGCTGCTGGAAAATCGCTATAGCTGACGGTGCCGACGATGCGTTTGCCGCCACCGGCCGCAAATACCAGTTCGGTTACGTGCGGGGCCAGCGTCACGACACGTTGCGCCGGTTTTTGCAGCGTTACTGTCTTGCCGGCGTCATCCTGCACGCTAATTGTCGCCATTGCCTGGCTTGAAAGCAGGCAAAGTGTAAGGAATAACTGCGTCAGTCGATTTTTCATTGTTGGCCCTGGTCCCGATTCCATTCAGTGAGCGCAGCGCTCAGGCGCTGCCATCCATCTTCGTCCGGCGGCAGTCCGAGCCGGATGCCGTGGGCGGCATTCTCAAACAGGCGTACCCAGATGCCGCGCTGCGCCATGTGCTGCCAGAATGCTACCGCTTGCGGCTGCAACCACGGCCACCATTGATACAGTGCGCTTCCACTGCTGGCAATGCCCACTTCGGCCAGCAGTTGCCGCAGGCGCGCGCCATCCATGTGCAATTCTGCGCGCATGGCACTCTGCCATGTCCTATCCATTAATGCCGCGTAGCCGATCTGTTGCGCCGGGCCGCTGACTGCCCACGGGCCGAGCATATCGGCCAGCGCGGTCAATATTTCCTGCCGGGCGGCAACGAAGCCCAGCCGCAGACCTGCTAATCCAAAAAATTTACCGACCGAGCGCAGCACGATCAAGCCCGGGCGGTCGCTCCACTGCGCGATGCTGTTGTGCGGCGTCATGTCGCCGAAGGCTTCGTCGACTATCAGCCAGCCGCCGCGCAATGCCAGCCGTTCAGCCCAGGCCAGCAGTAGTTCCGGCGCGATAGTGGCACCGGTCGGGTTATTCGGATTGCAGATCACCATCACGTCGCACGCATTCACCACGGCGTCCAGTTCGGCGTAAGGAACTTGTTGCATTTGATGTCCATGCTGCGCCCAGTGGTGCGCGTGTTCCGCATACGAAGGCGCTGCCACCACCACCCTGGAAGCTCCATTTGACAACCAGCGCAAGCGCGGCAAAGTCTGGATCGCTGCCTGCGTGCCGGCCACCGGCAACATCAGCGGCGCGTTGTAATACGCAGCCGCTGCCAGCGCCATTTCGGGATCGTTTTCCGGCAGCCGGTGCCAGGCGTCAAGCGTCAGTTGCGGCACGGGATACGGATGCGGATTGATGCCGGTCGAGAGGTCGAGCCAATCCTGCAATGGTCGATCAAAACGGATTGCCGCGTCGCGCAGATTGCCGCCGTGTTCAAGCATGGATTATTGCCTCAATAATTTATTGTTATGGAGTATGCTTATAAAGCATGGTATCTGCGCATATATTTTAAGATGAATTAAAAAATACATAGCCGTAGTATGTTTAAAAATACTGTTCAAGCCGCAGGTAGAAGCAGTATCCCGAACAGAGCTAGCACGGCAAACCACAATGCTGCCGTTGTCGCTACAAGCTGCCAGGCACGGGAGATATCCGCCGCCACCGCAGCGCGCCCCAAGCCCAACGGCGGGCGATGCTCCAGTTCGCCGTGATACACCGCTGGGCCACCCAGCGCCAGGCCGAGCGCACCGGCACCGCTGGCCATTACCGGCCCGGCGTTCGGGCTGGACCAGGCCGGCGCTTGTGTGCGCCAGCACTGCCAGGCGCGGCGTTTGTCGGCCAGAGTTTCGCCCAGCACTACATACGACAAGGCCGTCAATCTGGCCGGAATCCAGTTCAGCACATCATCGAAGCGCGCTGCAAAGCAGCCGAATGCGAGCAGGCGGGGCGTGCGGTAACCCCACATCGCGTCTAGCGTATTGGCCAACCGGAACAGCAGCGCGCCCGGCCCGCCGGCAATGATGAACCAGAACAGGGTGCCGAATACCGCGTCGTTGCCGTTTTCCAGCAGCGACTCCACGCCGGCTTTAGCCAGATCGGTTTCCGGCGCGGTTTGGGTGTCGCGGCTGACGATGCGGGCGGTCAATAAGCGCGCCTGCACCAGATCGCCACGCGTCAAGGCTTCGGCAATCGGCAGCGCATGTTCGCGCAGGCTGCGCAAGCCGATGCAAAAATACAGCAGCAGCGCATGCAATAGCAGTCCTGCAATGCCGCTATTGGTCAGCCACGCCGCCAGCAGCGTGAACGGCATGACCGCCAGCAGCCACGCCAGCGTACCGCGCCAAAAACGGCCGATGCCGCAGTTCAGTCGGCGTTCGATCAAATTCGCCCAGCGCCCGAAACCGACCAGCGGATGCCAGCGCCGTACTTCGCCCAGCAAAGCATCGAGCGTGATGCCGGCCACTGCCAGCAGCACCAATATCGGAAAATCCAGTCCGATCAGCATCGCTCACCTTTAAGCGCCAGCGGCAAACCGGCTGCAACCAAAATCACACGTTCGCAACGGGCCGCCACCGCCTGATTCAGGCGTCCGGCTTCGTCGGCGAACCAGCGCGAGACTGCACTGAGCGCCACCCCGCCCATCCCGACTTCATTCGAGACCAACACGACGTCGCCGGTCACCGCCTCCAATGCGTGCAAAAACAGTGCACGCTGGACTTCAAAACAAACCGGCGGCGTGATGCGGCCGATTGCGGGGAAATCCTGCGCGTCGGCAAACAGCAGATTCGATAGCCACAAGGTCAGGCAATCGACCAGCACCAGACGCTCGGGCGTGCTCCATTTCAATAGCGTGTCGCCCAGCGCCAGCGGTTCTTCCACCGTGGCCCAGACGGCAGGACGCTGCTGCCGGTGATGCGCAATCCGTGCTGTCATTTCAGAGTCGCCGGCTTGCGCGGTGGCGAGATATATCACTTCGCGGCCGCTGGCAATCGCCAGACTTTCAGCAAAGGCGCTCTTGCCGGAACGGGCACCGCCTAAAATCAGGCTTCGGGTCAAGTGTTGGTTCATGTCGTTTCCTCGCCGGGAATATAAATTGTCCGCTTGCCGTGCTGTACCGTTTCAATCGGATGCCCCAGGTAGCGGCTCAGAATTGGCGCTTGCATCACTTCGGCCACCGGCCCGGCTTGCCAGAGGCCGTCGCCCATCAATAACAGCGCATGACTGGCCACGCTATGGGCCAGATTCAGATCGTGGCCTACCATCACTACGGTTTTGGCCTGCTCACGGCATAGCCGTGCCAGCAAACCCATCACACTGACCTGGTGTGCAAGATCCAGCGCATTGGCCGGTTCGTCCAGCAACAGCAGGGAAGTATCTTGCGCCAGCAGGGCGGCAATCGCGACCCGTTGCCGTTCGCCGCCGGATAGCGTGCGCACATCGCGCGCGGCCAGTTGATCGACTTCCATCGCCTGCAGCGCTTGATGTGCGGCCAGATGGTCGTCTCTGGCTTCCCAATACTGGTCGGCGTGATACGGATGGCGCGCGGTCAGCACGGTTTCGATCACGCTATAGCCGAACGCGTCGCTGCGCGCTTGCGGCAGGAAAGCACGTTCGCGTGCCAGCGCTTCCAGCGGCCAGTCGGAGAGCGCTTTGCCGCCCAGTTCGATATGGCCGCCATCCGGTTGACGCAAGCCGGCCAAAGTGCGCAACAGCGTGCTTTTGCCCGCGCCGTTGCGGCCGATGATGCACCAGCATTGTCCAGCCTCGACTTGCCAGTCCAAGGCATCAATTAGCAGGCGTGCGCCGATCTGCAGTTTGAGATTAAAGGTACGCATCATTTGCGCCGGATATGGTGCAGTTGCAACAGGAATACCGGCACCCCGATCATCGCGGTCACCACGCCGACCGGCAATTGTTGTGGCGACAGTACGGTGCGCGCCAGAGTGTCGGCCAGCACCAGAAAAGTCCCGCCGACCAGCACCGATGCCGGCATCAGCAGCCGGTGATCCGGCCCCAGCGCAAAGCGACAGGCGTGCGGCACGATCAGCCCGACAAAGCCGATACTGCCGGCGCTGGTAACTGCGCTGGCAGTGAGCAGTGCAGAGCACAGGAACAGCCCTTGGCGCAGCAAGCCGACGCGTACCCCCAAGGTTGCCGCCGCCTCGGCATGCAGCGCCATTACATTGATCGAACGCGCCACCCGCTGCGCGAACAACAAGGCTGCGACCAGCACCAGCCACGGCAGCCAGCGCACCTGGGTGCCGGACAGATCGCCGATCATCCAGAACACCATGCCGCGCAAACGACTGTCCGGCGCAATCGACAGCATCAGAGTCACCAGCGCACCGCAACCCGAAGCCAGAATCACGCCGGTCAGCAGCAACAATGAGGCTCCGCCTTCTGCCGCCAAGCCGCCGCGCAGATCGCGCCGCGCCAGTAGATACAGCAGCAAAGCCACCGTTATCGCACCGCCGAAGGCCGCCGCATCGATCACCCAGGCCGATGCCATCAGCAACATCGCCGCCAGCGCGCCGACCGCCGCGCCGCCCGAGACGCCCAGCACATACGGGTCGGCCAGCGGATTGCGCAACAACGCCTGCATCATCACGCCGGCCAGCGCCAGCGCCCCGCCGGTAACAAAGGCCGATAGCGCCCGCCCGAGGCGTAATTCAAGCAAGGTCGCGGCCAAGGTGGATGGCGCACCTCGCAGGATTTCGCCCAGGGCCGCAGCCAGATCAGTCACCGGCAAAGCGATCGAACCGACTATGCCGGCCAACAGCAGCGCGCCAGCGGCCAGCAACGCGAGCAACATCAGAGTGACGACGCTACGATGACGCGCTGTGAACGATGCAACAGAATCAGGATTACAAGACACTCTTGTCCTTTGTCAGGGATAAAACGGTTACCAGCAATTAATCTGCGCCAGCCCTCGGGCGCGGGATTTAACCTTGGCCCAATGTACAAAATAAATAAAAACGGGAGTATGCCTAAAAATAATGCACTTTCCGCACATGTTATCTCGACATTGTATAAATACAAGGCAGAGTAACAATAAAACTTGAGGCTAACGACACAGATTCATAACAATTCTTTAGTAACTGATGGTGCGCATGGCGGACCCTGCTTTTTTGATTGTCATTTCGACTGCATGGCGAAATCCTTATTTCGGCGCTGTCAGCCAGCTATTTTCATACACCATTTCCTGCAAATCTTGCCGTTGCGCCCAGCCTTCCAGTTCCAGCATTGGCTTCGGATAGAACGCTTCCACATGGCCAACGCACAATATGGCAACCGCTTTGGCACCGTCAGGCATGCCCAGCAGCAACCGCAGTTGTTCCGGGTCGAACAGCGACACCCAGCCCACGCCGATTCCTTCGGCGCGTGCCGCCAGCCAGAGGTTCTGGATCGCACAGGCGACTGAGGCCAGATCCATTTCTGGCAACGTGCGGCGTCCGAACACATGTTCCTCGCGCCGGTCCATCAGCGCCACTACCAGCAGTTCGCCGCATTCGCGTATCCCTTCGACTTTGAGCCGCATGAATTCATCTTCGCGCGCATGCAAAGCTTGCGCGGTAGTGACGCGCTCTTGCTCAACCATCTGATGCATCGTGGCGCGCAGGGCGGAATCAGTAATCCGGATGAAGCGCCACGGCTGCATGAAGCCGACGCTGGGAGCAAGGTGCGCGGCATTTAGCAGGCGCGCCAGCAATTCCGGAGCGACCGGATCGGACAGAAAATGGCGGATATCGCGCCGTTCGGCAATGGTCTTGTAGACCGCTGCGATCTCTTCGTTGCTGAATTGGTTCATGGCAAGCTCATGGAAAATTCGTGGAAAATTCATGGCAAAAACAGCGCGGCGGCCGCGACTGGGTTGGAGGGGAAGTAACAGTGCAAATAACTGGCTGTCAATCGCCCTGATTGGAAAATTTTTTCACCGGGCGACGTATTGTGCAAGCGGGTTCCGCAAGCCAAAGGCACTAACGGCGACTCGATCATCGAATGGTGAAAGGTATGGCTGCGCAACACGCCGCCCGGCATTGCTGCCGATTGATAACCAAGGCCTTTCAGGCCCGGCTGCATCACCGCATGGCCTGGCAACAGGCCTGCCATCGCGCCGCGTTGTCCGGACTTGTCGGTCAGCGATTCGAACAGATACAGCATGCCGCCGCACTCCGCGTATATCGGCTTGCCCTGTTTGAAATGGCGCTGCAATGCTGCTTTCAGCGCCACGTTGTTTTGCAACTCTGCCAGATGCAGTTCCGGATACCCGCCCGGCAGGTACAGGCTGTCCACCTGCGGCAGCGCCTGGTCAAGCAGCGCAGAAAAGAACACCAGTTCGGCCCCCATCGCCCGCAGCAGATCCAGATTGGCCGGATAAATGAAGGAGAACGCCGTATCGCGTGCAATGCCGATACGCACGCCTGCCAGAAGCTGCTGCGGCGCATTTTCAGCGCCGGCGTTGAATTCGACTGCGGCCGGCAATGCGGCAAGGCCGGTCAATCCAATTGCGGCGGCGGCGGCCGACAGGCGGGCTTCGAGGTCGTCGATCTCGTCGGCCTGTACCAAGCCCATGTGCCGTTCCGGCAGCGCAAAGTGCGCGGCACGCGGCAGGCTGCCGAAATAATGCAGTTCCGGGCGCATGCCCTGCTGGATCATTTCCGCATGGCGCTCGCTGGCAACGCCGTTGGCGAAGACGCCGGCAAACGGCAAGCCTGGACGAAAATGCGCCAGTCCATAGGCGATCGCTCCCAGCGTTTGCGCGACGCCCGTGGCATCGATCACGGCCAGCACCGGCACGCCCAATAGTTCGGCCAAGTCGGCGCAGCAGGGCGTGCCGTCGAACAAACCCATCACGCCTTCGATCAGGATCAGATCGGCGTCCAGCGCGGCTTCATATACCAGCCGCCGGCATTCGGCCGCGCCGGCCAGCCACAGATCAAGTTGATACACCGGCTGACCGCTGGCACGTTCCAGGATCATCGGATCGAGGAAATCTGGCCCGGCCTTGAATACCCTGACTTTGCGTCCCTGATCCGTATGAAAGCGCGCCAGCGCCGCCGTCACGGTGGTTTTACCGTGATTGGAAGCGGGCGCGCTGACGAATAGGGCTGGGCATAGGGCAGGGCAGCGTCGCGGATTATGCGGAATATTCAAAACTCGACGCCTTTTTGCGCCTTGATGCCCTGCGTCTGATACGGGTGCTTGAGCGGACGAATCTCGCTGACCAGGTCGGCCAGTTCTATCAATTGCTCCGGCGCATGCCGGCCAGTGACCACGATGTGCAGCATCTGGTGCCGCTTGGCGAATACATCGAGCACTTCAGCCAGGTCCAGGTATTGATACTTGAGCACGATATTGAGTTCATCGAGTATCACCATGTCGTAGGACGGATCGTTGATCATCCTGAGCGCTTCGGCCCAGCCGCGGGCGGCGGTTTCCATGTCGGCGTTGCGGTCCTGGGTGTTCCAGGTGTAACCGGCGCCAACCACATGAAAATCGCAATGCGGATTGCTGCCCAGCACTTCGCGCTCGGCACTGTGCAACGCGCCCTTGATGAATTGCACCACGCCCAGTTTCATCTGGTGGCCGAGTATCCGCAGGCCCATGCCGAAGGCGGCAGTGGATTTGCCTTTGCCGGTGCCGGTGTAGACCATCAGCAAGCCTTTTTCCTTTTGTGCTGCGGCTTTCTTCTTTTCGAAGCCTTCTTTGTGGCGCTCGGTCATCCGCTTGTGGGCTGCTGTATCGGTTTTCATTCAGGATTACCTCCAGGTGGTTCCGCTCAGGTCGGATAAAAGTGCCGCTACCCGGGCACGGCTCGGGTGGTAGCCGATAAAAACCAGCTCCGACTTCTGCGGTGCCGGCTTGACTGCATCGGTGCTCATGACCAGCCGCGAGCGCACCGCCTGCACCAGTATCGTGTTGGCGCTGTCATCGCTGCGGATGAAGCCTTTGATTCTTAATAGCGGTTCTTGCTTTGCAGCTTCGAGCAGCGCCGTTTTCAATTTTTCCGCCTGCTGCGGCCCGGTGCTGCGCAGCGTGAACGATAGCCAGCCCGGGTCTTGCTCATGGAAGTGCTTGTGCGTTGCCAGCCCATGCGTATGCGCATTCATGCCGGAGTGTGCATGGCCGTTCAAGCGGTTCTGGCTGGCGAGTACGGAGGTATCCGAATCCGGCATGGAAGCTATCGGCGTGTAGCTTTGGTGCGCGACTAAGGTTGGCTGGTGCAGCCGCAGCCCGAGTGCCAGACGGATATCGAGTTGTGCGTTGTACGCGAGTTCCAGGAAGCGCACGTTCGGCGCACGTTGCCGCACCCGGGTTTCGGCCAGCAGCAAGGCGGCTTCGTCCAGCGCGTCAATCTTGTTCAATACCACCACATCCGCATATTCGAGCTGCTGATCGAATAGGCAGGCTACTGAATTGGCAACAGCATCGCTATTGCGTTCGAACTGATCCGACAGCAGCAGCGGCGTATCCACTACCGCCAGCGTCGCGTCCAGAATGAAATCATTCACCAGTTCAGGCCCTTGCAGCAGTTCCATGATCGCCGTCGGCAGCGCCAGTCCTGAGGTTTCAATCAGTACATGATCGACATTGGCACGGCGGGCAGCGATCGCCTGCATGGTGGGGATAAACAGTTCGTCGTCGCCATAGGCAATCAGGCCGTATGGAAAATCATGAATCCGAATCTGCTCGTGGCCCTCCGCACTGTCGCGGATCAGCGCACCATCAATCGACACTTCACCGAATTCGTTGATCAATAACGCCAAGCGACGACTTTGCCGGCTTTTGATCAGGTTGCCGAGCAAGGTGGTTTTGCCGGAGCCGAGGAAGCCGGTCACGATGGTGACTGGGATCATTTCCGAATATCCCATTCAGCCAACTGCTGCAGCACTGCCGCAAAGGTCGAGGCGGCCAGCGGGTACGCCAGTTGCGGCCTTTCGATCACCAGCAGCGGAATATCCAGCGCGTGCGCCGCCGCCACTTTGGCCTGATAGCCGCCGGCGTCGCCGGAATCTTTGGTGACTACGCAATCGATTTCCCAGTCTTGCCACAGCGCGGCATTGAACGCTTGCGAGAACGGCCCTTGCATTGCACAGATATGGCTGCGCGGCACCCCGGAATCGATTGCCCGCTGAATGAATTCAGGTTCCGGCGTTACCCGCACAAACCACTCGCGCCCGGCTGCACCCGGCGCTTGCAGAAAGGTCGTCAAATCCTTGGAACCGGTAGTCAGAAAAATGCGTTTGCCGATGGCAATCGCGTGCTGGGCCGCCTGCTCCACGCTATCAAACAACTTTTCGTGCAACGCATCGCATTCTGGTTCAATCGCACTAGGGCGCTCGTAACGGATATACGGAATTCCAAGCGTGTGCGTCAGACCGATTAATTGTTCCGACATCTGGTTCGCATACGGATGCGTCGCATCCAGCAACACACTGGCCTGAGCGCGGGTCAATGCCTGCTTGCGCGCTTCCACTCCTTGCCGTCCGGCCCAGACTGTCACGCCCGGGCAATTGTCCATCGCCACTTCCGCGCCATATTCAGTGGCAGCGGAAACCACTACCGGGTAACCCAGTCGCGCCAATTCGGTAGCCAGCGCATTGCCATCGCTGGTGCCGGAAAACACCCACACCGCATGTTCCGGCATCGGTTTATCTTCCACTTGCTGCTTGGCGGAAGAGGCCCAGTCGTTGTAACCGCGTGGCGTAAAAATCCAGTCGCGCTTGCGCGCTGTAAAGCGGTTGCCGATCACGATGGTGGTGAGCATGTCGAACTTCAGCGTTAGCAATTCGTCGAGCCGGTGAATGCTGACTTGCTGGTCGGGCCGATAGGCATTCCTGACCACGCCGCACAGGGTTTGCGGGGCCTTTGATTCGAGCATGATGTTCAGAACCCGATACACGCCTTGCTGGCGGCCGGCGCTCTGCACGTTGTAAAACACGCAAGCCAGATCGGCCTGCGCAATATGGCGTGCGCGGTTTTCGATCCAGTCCCACGGACAGAGCAGATCGGACAGGCTGAGGGTCGCGAAATCATGCGACAGCGGCGAGCCCAGCAACGATGCGCAGGCGTTGGCCGAGGTAATACCTGGCACCACATTGACCGTGAAGGTATCGTCTTCGCGGATTTCTTCGAACGCCAGTGCCGCCATCGCATAAATACCGATGTCGCCGCTGGAAACCAAAGCAACTTTGGCGCCGCTACGGGCTTTTTTGATTGCCAGCAAGGCGCGTTCGCGTTCCTGCGTCAGCGGCGGCGTGTGGATTTCCTTGCCTGCCAGCCAGGGTTCGATCCAGCGTAAATACAGTTCGTAACCGACGATTACTTCGCTGTCGCGCAATGCCGCTTCGGCACGCGGCACGACCATATCGGCAAATCCCGGCCCGACTGACACCAGATTCAGTACTCCACTCATGTTGCTATCCAATTCATGTTTTGTTCCAATTCATATCCTGCACCACTGCCACGGCCACACCGTCCAAAGTTGTTTTCGGCACCAGCAAACTGCCGCGCCCACTGGCAATCAGCGCGCAGGGCTCGCATACCCCATCAACCCCCACATTTTGCTGCACCCATGCCGAAGGCTGCGTCACCCACGGCCGCGCTGCCACGGTTGCGCGTGCGATCACGCGCAAGGGCAAGTCATAGCGCTCGCAGAAATCAAGTAATCCCGGCTCCCGCGCTTTCAGGTCAATCGTCGCTATCTCGCGGATTTGACTGATGCGGCGCTGCCCCAGTGTCAGTGCTTGGGTCAGTGCCTGGGTCAGTGCCTTACATACCGCCGCTTCGATCCGCTCGGCAGATACGCCTTTGCGGCAACCGATCCCGACCACCAGCGGCTTCAATGCCTCCGTCGCGGTTGTCACCACCGGCACCGCGCCGACCGCATTGGCCACTCGATATGCCAAGCGGTTGGCACCGCCTTCGTGGCCGGCCAAGAGCGACACCGCGTAGCGCCCGGCTTCATCCAGTACTACCAGTGCCGGATCGCTGTGTTTGTCAGTCGCCAGCCCATCGAGAAAACGTACTGCGATGCCGCTGGCCGCCAGCATTAGCCACTGCCCTTGCTGTCGATAAGCTGCGGCAAATTGCTGTTTCTGCGTCACATCAGGCTTCAGCCAAGGGCGATAAATTTCACCGCCTAGCCGTGCTTGCAGGGCAAGCGCAAGCGCTTCGCCTTCGGCGCGCACCGGCCAGATGCCGAGCATCGTTTCTGATGCAACATTCACGCAGCGACCTTTTCAAGCTGCTCTGGTGTTTCGGCTTTGACGGCTTTCGACCTAGGTTTTTTCACCGCACGGAACAGATGTTTGAAATCTTTCGAGTACAAGCTCGATTCCACTTGCGCGCCATGTCCCAGTGCCGCACCCACCAGCATCATGGTGGTCAGGTTCCATTCGCCGCGCTTAGTTTCTTTCAGTATCGTGCCCAAGGTGCCCTGATAGATGCGCTGTTCCGGCCAACTGGCGCGATACACCAGAGTCACCGGCGTATCCTCTGGATAATGCAGGCGCAAATCAGTGACGATTTTCTTCAGATGCGGCCCCGACAGGAAGATGCACATGGTGGCGCGATGCTCGGCCAGTTTTGCGATCGCTTCCGCTTCCGGCACCGCTGACGCACGCCCGGAAACACGGGTCAGGATCACGGTCTGCGACACTTCCGGCTTGGTCAGTTCGGACTTGATGGCCGCTGCCGCTGCGAAAAATGACGATACGCCGGGCACCACTTCGTATTCGATACCCAGCGCATCGAGCCTGCGCATCTGTTCAGCCGTCGCCCCGTAGATCGCAGGGTCACCGGAATGCAGGCGCGCTACATCGCTGCCGGCCGCTTGTGCGCGCACATAGCAAGCCTGTTGCTGTTCCAGGTTGAGTTCAGCGGTATCGATCAGCTCTGTTTCCGGGCGACAATGCTGCAGCATCTCTTTCGGCACCAGCGAACCTGCGTACAGGACCATCGGAACTTGGCCCAGAATCTTGGCGCCGCGTAATGTAATCAGATCGGATGCGCCGGGGCCGGCGCCTATGAAATACACTTTCATGAATGTCTCTTTTCTCTTGGTGTCTTGCGTATCAGTAGCGTGGCGAGATAACCCATCGCCTCGGTTGCACATAGGTTGCCGACATCGGCAGACAGCATTTCGCCCGGCAAGCCGATGCGGCGCGCAAACGCACAATGCTCGGCAATCCCCATTTCGCGCAGCAAATCCAGCACCCAGACCAGCCGAGCGCCGACCTTCATCAGTACGATGATGTCGTGGCTCTCGATGTCGCTGCGCAACGCAGCAGCATCATCGGGGCAGGGCAGGATCAGCGTGCGCTCTTTGCCTTCACCGAGCGGCCAACCGAGCGCCGACGCGGCTGCCGCGTAGCTGGTAATGCCGGGAAAGGTGCGATGCGGCATATTCGGTATATTCGGCAGCCGATCGCGCAATGCCGCCAGCACATAGCCGTAAGTGGAATAGGTGAGTGAATCGCCGATTGTCAGGTAAGCCACATTGCGCCCTGCGCACAGCTCGACGGCAATCGTCTCGGCCACGCCGGTGTAATGTTCGCTTAACACCGAGCGATCCGGGTCCATGTTGAACTCGACATCCCGTATCCGTTCCGGTGCGATGTCTATACCGGCCAGACATTGCAGCGCGACCGAGTCCTGCGTACCACGCGCTCGCGGCGCGAACACGATATCGGCCTGCAGCAAGGCTTCGACCGCCGCCAGGGGGATATAGCCGGCGGGACCGGGGCCGACACCTATGCCCCAGAACATGCCGGGTTTTTGGGGCGCGCTGGTTGCACTCATGCGTCCTCTCCAAGCGCATTGCCGTGCAGATCGAACAGGCGTACTTCGATCCGCTTGGCTGCCGGCACGCGCTGGTGTGCCAGCACGCCGATGCGGCGTTCGATTTCGATCCACAAGGCGTGCGCGCCGGGTTCACTTTTCATTCGTTCCATCGCTGCTTCCACTGTGTTTGCATTCGTTATTTCCTGTACCAGATGCGGCGCGAATCCGCGCTCCGCCGCCACTCGTGCCACACATCCCATCGCCATTCCGCTCTTGCTGGAATGCGTGTCCCACACACCGTCCAGCACCTTGGCCAGCTTGCCCGGGTGCCCTAGAAGCCATAGCACATCGAGCCGGCGCTGCCCCTCGATCAGCGCTGTTTGCGTGAAGTCGAGCGCGTCACCGAGGAAATTCGCAATCTGCACCGTGCGTTTTTCCGGCAACAGCAGCACGTCCCTCGCATAGTCACGGCCGATCTTGCCCGGCAGGTAAGCGATGGTTTGCGCATCGCCACCCAACGCGACCCGTATGTAAACCTCAATCGAGGCGATCCAGGACGCCATCGACATCGGCTCGACAATGCCCGAAGTGCCGAGTATCGAGATGCCGCCGAGGATGCCGAGGCGCGGGTTAAAGGTTTTCCTCGCAATCACTTCGCCATTTTCGCAACCGATGTGCAGATCGAAGCCTGCATCCTGTTCTTTTCCGCCGTCAGCTTGTTCCGCCAGCACTTCGGTCACCGCCTGCCGCATCATCTGGCGTGGTACCGGATTGATCGCCGGCTCTCCCACTGCCACCCGTAAACCGGGCTGGGTAGCGGTGCCGACACCTTTACCGGCGAAGAACCGTATCTGTCCCGCAGCATTGCGGCGCACTTCGGCGAAGATAGTCGCGCCGTGGGTATTGTCTGGATCATCGCCGCCATCTTTCAATACTTCTGCACGCACTGTGGTTGTATTCAGCCACTGCAGATTCTGGATCGGCACCATCAGATAATGAGCGCGGTCCGGCAGCGTCACGCGTACCTGTTTGCGCTCATCTCCATCCAACAGCAGGTACAGCGCGGCCCTGACCGCGGCTGTCGCGCAACTGCCGGTTGTCCGTCCCCGGCGCAGGCCATTCAGCGCCAGTACACTCAGATCGAATTCCTCTTGTTCAGCCAGGCTCATACGCTGCGAGCTGATTTAATGCGTCGATCATCATTGCGTTGACCACGGTTGCGGCCCAGGGCGAACCGCCGCGTGTGCCGCTGTTGGTAATGCGCGGCACTTGCATGCAGCGCCGCAAACTGTCCTTGCTTTCACGCGTGCCGACAAAGCCGACCGGCAGCCCGATCACCAATTGCGGACGCCAACCGTGTTCGCGTATCAGGCGTGTCGCTTCTGTGATGGCGGTGGGCGCATCGCCTATTGCCAGAATGATGTCGTTGCCGAATTTTTCCCAAGCGCGCCGGATTCCGGCTGCAGAGCGGGTGATGCCTTGCGCCTGCGCCATCAGCACGGTTTCCCGATCATGCACGCCGCACCAGGTTTCGATACCGAGTTGCTCCAGCAATGCACGCTTGAGGCCGGTCTGCACCATGGTCACGTCAGTCACCACACGCTTGCAACGCAATAGCGCGCGGATCCCGGTCTCAATAGCGCCCGGCGAAAAATAGATGTCATCGACCGCATTAAAGTCGCCGCTGGTATGCACCAGCCGCTGCAGCGCTGTCAGATGCGCGGTAGGAAAAACCGACCAGTCGCGCCCCGCCGCGATAATGCGAAAGCTTTCGGCTTCGATCGGGTGCGGTTCGTAACGCGTAAATTCGGGTTGCGTTGGTGCTGCGGTCAGCGCGCTTGCATTCTCTTTTTCCAGCAAGCCGCGTACCTGCAAATGATGCGCTTGCTGCGGCTCTCCGACTTGTTGCTCGAAGCCGACAATTTGCACCCGATATTTGCATAGCGTGCAATTCATCGCGGCACGACCTTCAACCGCCTCCCGCGCACGATCGATCAGCACATCGGCCACGAATGGATGTACTCCAAGATAACCTGCCTTGATTACTTCCAGCGCCGGCTCGCGCTGCTGCACCGCATCAGCGGCGGCGTAAATGCGCTTGACCAGTACACCGTCGAACAGGAAAAACGGCAGCACAACCAGCCGCTTGAATCCCAATCGGGCGGCAGCGCGCAGGCCGTCATCGACCATCGGCTTGGCAGTGCCGGAAAAACAAACCTGGACGCCGCCGAAACCCATGCCTTCTTCGAGCATGCGGGCGAGCTTGGCGATTTCCCCGTTGGCATCTGGATCAGTAGTGCCGCGACCGACCAGCACCAGACAGGACTGATCGCGCCGCACTGTCAGCGCAGAAAGTGCTTCGGCTGTAACGATACGTTCCTGGGCCAATTGCAATAGTTGTGGATGCAGATTCAGCGGCGCGCCGAAATGGAAGTCGATTTCGGGATATGCCCGGGCCAGTGCCAGCACCTCGCTCGGCATGTCATTCTTGGCGTGGCGCGCACCCAGCAGCACACCCGGCACCACGGCAATGTGCCGCACGCCTGCAGCCAGGTTGGCTTTAACCGCCTGGGCTATGGTCGGGCTGGCAAATTCCAGATAACCGTGACTGACCACATGCTGCGGCGCACGTGCGCGGACCAGTTCAACCAGCGCCTCGAACTCGCGCACGCCATCCGGATCGCGGCTGCCATGACCGGCAACGACGATGCCGAATTGAGCAGGATTTTGCATCTGCGTCATGTCAACTCCGCTGCTTCGATCTGGCTGGACATCGGATTGCGCGTGCGGATCAGCATGATGCTCATGTCGGAGACATCGCGCTGCGCGCATTCGGCCAGGGTGCCGCGCCATTCGGCTTCGTCGCGTGTCAGGTTTTCCCATACTTCAGTCGGATGTTCTGGCGAAATGCCGTTTTCGAGCAGGTAAGCGGCTATATGGCGGGGCATGAACGAGCGCGCTGCGTCCCACGGGCAGGGGATCACGATGGCATTGCGATTATCTTCGAGTACATGCACCAGATGACGTTTGAACGGAGTCAAATCGCCGCGTCGATGAAAGGTGATGAAGGTGGTTTCATCAAAGCAGACCTTGCCGCGCGAGGCCAGAATTTGCGCCGAGGAAATTCCGGGCAGGGTTTCCACCGGATGACCGCAGGCGCGCTCGACCCGCTCCAGATATTGGAAGCCGCTGAAGTGGATGTCACCCATGAAGACCACCACGCAACGCTTGCCGGCATGGTGTGCTGCGGCCACTTTTTCCAGTTGCGCGACCTGATCGCGATAATTCATCAGCACCACTTCGGCGCTGGCGGGAATGATGCTTTGCACGACGTTGACCACCGCGTCGAATCCGGCCACTACGTCAGCATCACGGATTAACTCTGCGCCGCGTTGGGTCAAATAGCCGATGTCGCCCGGGCCTGCTCCAATACAAATAATCATGTCTGTTCCTCAAAAATCGTCAACGGGATTGATGCTTCCCATATTCATGTTGCTCATGTTTTCTTCATGCAGAAAGGTAGGTCGGAAAAGCGCAGCGCCTTCCGACAATCAGACGCAACGTCGGAAGGCGCTGCGCTTTTCCGACCTACAGTTTTTCCCATGCTCATGTTGCTCATGTTGCATTTATGCAGCCACGGATCGTCAGCGCCAGATTTTCCGCCGACAACTCTTCTAAAGTCAGACATTCGGCCCCTAAAGCCTGCGCTAGTTGCGCGGCCCGCCCCAGGCGCAGATAACCGGTTTCGGTATCGAGTACCAGCGCCGGAATACCGCGTCCGGCCAGCATCTCCGCCAGCGCCAGCGTTTCATGCCAGGGGTCGCCGCCATCGCGCAATGCCACGTTGGCCTTGCCGTCACTGAGCAATACCAGCAACGGAGGCGCGCCGTTGGCAGCGGCCTGTTCCAGGGTTTCCAGCGCCAGTTGCAGCGCGTGTGGCAACGGCGTGCGGCCGCCGGTGGGTAATTCGCGCAAGCCTTGTTCGGCACGATCGACGCTGCGGGTAGGCGCCAGCAGCAGCGCCGCTGCGTCGCCGCGAAAGGAAATGACTGCCACTTCGTCACGCCGTTGGTAAGCATCGGTCAGCAGCGCCAGTACCGCGCCCTTGACCGCTTCCATGCGACGCTGCGCAGCCATCGAGCCGGACGCATCCACCACAAACAGGATCAGGTTGGCGCTCTTGCCGATGCGGATTTGCTGGTGCAGATCGCTCCTGTTTACCTTGAATTCGAGCGGCTGGTCGGTTGCTGCTGTCCGCAGCGCCGCGCTTCGCAATGTGGCCCCGACCGCAAGGCTGGTTGGGTTCTGATCCGGTACTGCACGCACCACACGACCACGCGGCGCATCCGCCACCGCGCTGCGCCGGCCGGCAATCGGATGCATAGCGACCGCGTCCACTGCAATCCGCCGCACAGTGCCGCTGGCTGCTGCGGCGAATACCTGCTGCCCGGTTTCTTGTTCCGATTCTTGTTCAGATTCTTGCTGTGACTTTGGCTGTGGCCCGTCTTCCTCGGATGAAGCCTCGGACTCTTGTTCGGACTCCGGCGGCGGGCTGGCTTGCTGCATCAATTCGTCGAGCCGATCCTGATCTAGTCCCGGCTGCTCGAAAGGCTTGCGCCGACGGCGGTGCGGCAGCACCAGTTGCGCTGCACTGCGCACATCGTCGGGCGTTACCTGCAAGCGCCCGTCGAGTGCGGCCAGCGCGCGCGATGCCTTGTGCATCACGATATCGGCACGCAGGCTGGCGACATCGAATTCGCAGCACAGATGGCTGATCAGATCGAGCAGTGCATCATCCAGTATCACTTTCGACAACAACTGTTGCGCGGTGGCGAGCTGCGCCCGCAATGCATTTTGCTGCGGAGCCCAGGCGCTGACGTAAGCGGCCGGATCGGCTTCAAACGCAATGCGACGGCGCACCACTTCGGCGCGCAAGGTTTTCTCGCGTGGCGCCGCCACTTCGACCATCAAGCCGAAACGGTCCAGTAGTTGCGGGCGCAGATCGCCTTCTTCCAGATTCATGGTGCCGATCAGGGTGAAACGCGCCGGGTGCGTGACCGACAGACCTTCGCGCTGCACCGAATTGACGCCCATCGCCGCCACGTCCAGCAGTACATCGACCAGATGATCTGCCAGCAAGTTGACTTCATCGATATACAGAATGCCGCGGTGCGCTGCCGCCAGCAAGCCGGGTTGAAAGGTTCGTTTGGCGCCCTGCAACGCGCGCTCCAGATCGAGTGTGCCGAGTACCCGGTCTTCCGTCGCACCGAGCGGCAGCGTAATGAAAGGCACCGCACAAGGCTGCACCGTTGCATTCGCGTTACTACAAATCTCGCAGTGACCGCAGGGTGTGCCGGGCAGACAGTTGAATGCGCAGCCTAGAATACGTTCTATCGGCGGCAGGATATCGGTCAGCGCCCTTGCCGCCGTGCTTTTGGCGGTGCCTTTATCGCCCCGGATCAGCACCCCGCCCAAAGTGGTATCGACTGCGCACAGCAGCAGTGCCGTCTTTAACTGCTGCTGTCCGACGATGGCGGAAAATGGAAAATGCATGTTTGTCATTTTTTCTAAGTTTGTATGCCGCGTGGAGTTTCACCGCGTGCTTCCAGCAAGGTTTCGCTTTGCAGATACAGTTCGCGCAGTGCTTCCAGCGTCTGCGGTTTCGGCTCAGCCCACATGCCGCGATGAGCGGCTTCCAGCAGGCGCTCGGCGATGGCGTTCTGCGCCCACGGATTGGCTTCCTGCAGGAAGCGCCGGATTTTGGGATCGAACGCATAACTGCTCGCCACCTGCTCGTACATCCAGTCATCCATCACCTGGGCAGTGGCGTCGTAACCGAACAGATAGTCGACTGTGGCAGTCAGTTCCAACCCGCCCTTGTAGCCATGTCGCTGAATGCTCGCCAGCCACTTCGGATTGACCACGCGAGAGCGGAACACCCGCAAGGTTTCTTCCTTCAGATCACGGACCTGAGCCCGCGCCGGGTCATGACTGTCGCCGAAATAACGGCGCGGCTGCTGGCCGGTCAGGACGCGGATGGTGGCGATCATGCCGCCGTGAAATTGCAGGTAATCGTCGCTATCGAAAATGTCATGCTCGCGATTATCCTGATTGTGCAGCGCTACCTGAACGCCGGACAACCGGACCCGGAACGCGTCGCGCTGGTCTGTCCCTTGCGTGCCACGTGCATACGCATAGCCGCCCCAGTTGACATAGGCTTCGGCAAAATCGGCATCGGTTTGCCAGTTTTTTTCCTGAATCAGCGGCAAGATACCGGCGCCGTAGCTGTCGGGTTTTGCCCCGAAGACACGATAGCCGGCGCGTTGTGATGCCTCTTCTTGCGGCAAGCCCTTGCCGATCCACTGGCCCAATTCAGCCAGATAATGCTTGCGCACGAAATTCTGCGACGGCGGTTCGTCGAGCTTGATCACGGTATTGACCGCATCATCGATCAGGTCGATCAACTGTGGGAATGCGTCGCGGAAAAAGCCGCTGATACGAGTTGTTACGTCGATGCGTGGACGTTTCAGCTCCGCCAGCGGCACCACTTCGACGCCGATCAGTTGACGGTTCTCCGGCCGCCACAGCGGGCGTACGCCGAGCAGCGCCAGTATCTGCGCCACGTCGTCGCCGTGGGTGCGCATCGCGCTGGTGCCCCAGATGCTGATGGCGACGCTTTCTGGATAATCTCCGGTTTCGCGCAGATGGCGCGTCAGTACTTCGTGCGCCAGTTGCTGCCCGACGCGCCACGCCGATTGCGACGGCACGCTGCGCGGATCGACCGAGTAAAAATTGCGTCCGGTCGGCAGGATGTGCGCCATGCCGCGAGTCGGCGAGCCACTTGGTCCTGCAGGAACATAAGCGCCGGACAAACCGCCCAACAAATTGTCGATCTCGTCCGAAGCACGGGCCAGATTCGGCACCAGTTCGCGGCAGGCAAAACCCAGCACCCGACGCAAGGCGTCGTAGCAATCGCTGTCATCGGTCACTGCATCCTTGTGCGCGATGCGCTCCGGCATGCTGCGCGCTGCTGGCACCCGGTGTTTGCTCACTTGCGACAAAACACTACTGCGCGAACGCAGTGCCGGTTGCAGCAGCGGCCGACGCACTGCGGCACTATCGGCATCCAGCCCGGCAAATATTTTGTTCAGGACTTCGTCAATGCGCGATGCAAGAAAATCGTGCGCCTGCAATTCGATGAACAATTTGCGGCACAGCACGTCGATTGCTTCCAGTGCATCGGCACGGGTCACGACAGGCCGTTCGGCCAGGTGGCCCAGAGCGCTGACGACATTCAATCGACGCCCCTTGGAATCCAACAGCATCTCGATTTGCAAGCCGAACAGCCGCGCCACTTCCGCCTGCAAGCCGGGAATATCCTGATTCGGCAGGCGCGTCAGCGACACCAGCATCTCCACCAGTTGCTCGTTTTGTGGCGACTGTCCGAGGATATGCAGGCCATCACGGATTTGTGCCATCCCTAGCTCGCACAGGTAGCCGTCGAGGTCTTCAATCAGATGGGCGACATCGGCGCCCTCCATATTTGTCAGCGCAGCCGGAAGCGCTTCGTCATGCTGATGGGGATGTTCGTGGCCATGTTCGTGATCGTGTTCGTGTTCGTGTTCGTGTTCGTGGTCATGATCATGGCCATGATGCAGCAGTCGGGCCTGCAAATCCGCATCCAGATTGGTTTGCTTGACCAATTCCCATATCTGTTGCTGCAACAACGGCAGCTTGGCCGGATCGAGAACCTCGACCTGATAATACTCATCCACCAGTTGCGTCAACTGAGCCAGCGCGCCATAGGTATCGGCGGTAGTCATCGGCGGTGTCAGGTGATCGACGACGACCGCGTGGGCGCGGCGCTTGGCTTGTGCGCCTTCGCCCGGATCGTTGATGATGAAAGGATAAAACAGCGGAATATCCGCCAGCAGCGCATCAGGAAAACAATTCTCCGACAGGCCAACGCCCTTGCCGGGCAACCATTCGAGCGTGCCATGCTTGCCGACATGGACAATGGCGTCGGCGCGCCATTCGTCGCGCAACCAGCGATATAGCGCGTAGTAATGATGGGTCGGCGGCAAATCCGGCTGATGATAGATCGCGTCCGGGTCCATGCCGTAGCCGCGCGGCGGTTGCAGTGCCACGAAGGCATTACCCAGTTCTATCCCCGCCAGCGCCAGATGATCGTCATGCAGATAGGCAACACCCGGCGCTGCGCCCCATTGCGTGGTCATTTTTTCCTGCAACGCAAACGGCAAATCGGCAAACCATGCCGCGTATTGCGCTGACGACACGCGGCCAACTGCGTGCGTCAACTGCTCGCTGGTGAGATAGGTATTGTCGTAGGCGCAGCGATCAATCAGCGCGTGGATCAGCGCGGTGCCGCTCTCAGGCAATTGGTCAATCCGGTAACCGGTGTCTTGCATTGCGCGCAGGATGTGCATCAGCGAGGCAGGCGAGTCGAGCCCAACCGCGTTACCGATTTGCGATGCCTTGCTATTCGAATTGGTGAAGATGAAAGCCACGCGTTTGTCCGCATTGGGCAAGCGCTTCAACTGTGCGAAGCGCGCTGCCAGCCCGGCCACACGCGCCACGCGATCTGGTACAGGTTCGTATTCGATCAGTTCCTTCGCATGGCCGGCAGCCTTGGCCTTGAACGACACCGGCACACTGATAATGCGGCCGTCGAACTCCGGCAACACCACGTTCATCGCCGCATCGAGCGGATTGAGACCACGGGCTGATTGCTGCCACTGATCTTGCGTCATGCCACTGGCAATGGCTTGCAACACTGGCACATTCAACTGTTCCAACGCGCTGACCGACCAGCCGGCTGGAGTTGGCCGGCCCGCCGTGATCTCGCCCATAGCAAACGAAGTGGTGTTGATCAGGACGTCGATATGTGGGCCCGGTTTGCCATCGAATTTATCATCGCTTATGCCACTGAAATAACGCAAAGCAATCGGCAGCTGTGCGCCACCATCGCTGCCGGCACGCAACGATGCAGTAAACACCGGCAACACATTCATGCCGCGTTTTTCCAGTGCATCGATCAACGCATCGACAAAACGCGTATTGCCACTGATCCAGTGGGCACGGTAGAAAATGATTCCGACGTTCGGCCGTTGCGATCCATGCACTAATTCGCGCTGCGCCAGCCAGTCATCGATACCGGCACCCTGGGCTAGGTCTGGGTGGTAGATTCCATGCTCGGGCAAGGCAACCGCAGGCTCGTAAGCGAAGCCGCTCAGTAGGAAATGATCGGATACATAGCGCAGGAACTGGGCCAGGTTCACGCTGCCGCCGGCATGGAAATACGCTAACGCCTGCCGCAATACATCCGATGAAACAGTCGATACAGCCGCCAGCTCCAGGTCGGGTTCACCGGTGCCGCTGATGGCGATCAAATGCAGACCGCGATTCTGGACTTGTCGCAGCAGTTCGGTAAAACCCGGCACACTGCCAAGACGCCCGAGTACCCGCAAAATAATGATTTGTGCGTCGGCGAGTTCATGCGTCAGCAGCGCCGCCATCTGCGTTTCGCTTTCCAATGCCTGCAGGTTTACCCCGGCGACAGCAGAAAATTCTTGCGGCAGTTGTGCCAGCGCACTCTGCAGCACGGTCAGATCGTTCGGTGCATGCGTCAGCAATGCAATTTGGGCGTTCGCCACCATTGCTTCAGACATGCTGGTTTTCCAATGGACAGGTATCGCCTTCAGCCAGCCGGTGAAAAATCAGATCGCTAACTTCACGCCCACCTTCCAGATGTTCGACAACGATACGTTCCAGCGCTGCCTCGTCGGCGCATTGATACCAAACGCCTTCCGGATACACGACGAGTATCGGGCCCTGATTTTGGCAGGCAACCATGCAATGGGTTCGGGTACGCTTGATGCGCAACTCCGGGCGGGCATCAATTTTCTTCCCCATCAATTCGAACATGGCTTGCGCCTGCACGCCGTCCTCGGTGCAACGCGGCCCGATGCACATGAATGCGTGTCTGGTGTGAGTTCTCATCAAATTTTCTACAAAGTTGTCCGGGTTTGCACCACGGAAGCTGTTAGCTGACCGGTGTTGCTGAAGCAGTTTTTTGTAGGAGCGCACCTGGGCGCGATCAACGGCTGCAGTCTGGCGACTGCTTTCGCGCCCGGGTGCGCTCCTACAAAATCACATCATTTCGCTCTTAATTGCCTTGCCGGCTGAGTAGTTACGTAATTTTCATAAAAGTAAGGAGTATCGTTATTTTTATGGTGTTTACAGCATACATTTATTGCAGTAATAAAATATACTATTATTGGTATATAAATCCGACATCCCTGTGAAAGTGAGGATGACTGGATTTTCAGGAATTACTTCTTGCGTGCTGTATAGTCGCCAGCTTCTTGTAAAACAAGCCCATCAAGCCACCCAGCGCCAGCCAAAACACGGCATTCGCAATCGTCGTGGCATGGATGAAAGCCTGCGCCAGTTCGGCGGGTGCTGCGCTTGCGTGAGTTTCCGGTTGTGGCGCACCAATCAGATGCGGGACAATTAGCAACAGTGCGCCGAACAGTTTGAGTTTCCAGTTGTGCGTAAAAATCAGCAACGATAATCCGCCCGCCGTCATTACCGCCGTAGCGAGCCACCAGAGTTGCCGATTCGCCAGCGGTGCTGCTGCGGTGCCGGGTACCTCAGGCGGCAAGCCCAAAGAAGGTGCAATGAAAAAAACCGCATAGCCAGCCAGGCCCCACAACAAGCCGGAACGCCAGCCGCCGGCACCACCGCGCAAACATAATCCGCCGCCCAGCAACAGCCCGAAACCAACGGCCAGACTGATATTGGCTAGCGCCGTAAACATCGTTCGCTCTAAACCATCAGCCGGTTGCCACGCATCCGGCGCATGTTCGTGTTCGTGCGCTTGCTCAGGAGTATGGGTATGCGCATTTTCGACATGTGAAAGCGCAACAGCAGCATCGGATACTGCAGCCGCAGCTTCCTCATAGACTTCGGCTTTCGAAATGATCGGGCTGACCTGAATTTTCTGAACCACTGTCAATGTCAGACCCGCCAGCAGACCCGCCAATACAGCAGCGGTAACGATGCGCTTGAATGCCGCCATGTTAATGATCCCTGACATTGGTATTGGCATATCCATCAGTGGCAGGGAAAGCCGGCGGAATGACGGCCGTCATGCGCAGCATTATGCAAGGCTGAAGTGTCGGCGAAAGCCGCGCCATACAGCAGCACCAGTCCAAGGCTGGCGGCCAGTAAAACGGGCATTACTTTGTCTTTCCAGGCAGTTGAGCGGGAGTGGGATTGTGAATCGACGTTATCGAGCAAACCAGGTATTGAGGACATGTGATACCCCTTCTTAAGGAAAACACCCAAGCCATGACAATAATCAGCGCAGAGATAGAAGACATCTCCATAGCCAATCAGCGCCATAAGCGCATGAATGAGCTTGTATGTTAAGAAGGAAGTGATAGACGGAGGGCGCAACAGGCCAGCCATCTGCATCGCCCTCCGCGATACAAACTCTACGATAGCTTCAGGCTGGTCTCCGGGCTTACGAGTGGAATTCCCTTGTTGGGTTTTCCTAGATTTGCGCCTTCCCATGCATTGCACAGTGGCTTACTGCAAATCTTTTTACTCGATTACCGTTGCGGGGGCAGCGTCGGATTTGCTCTCTAATTCAGAAAACTTACCGACTTCCCATTTCATTCTACAAACGACTGTTTGCAAAATACCTGAAGCAAAGAAAATTATTATATGCGCCGAAGTTGATACATACAAGTCATTAAAACGCGCTGTTCCGTCAGAACGGCATCGCTCATGTGGCTTGCAAATTATGTATTTGCAACGGCGGTAAAGACATCAAAAAGATCAGAAATCGTAGCGCGCAGAAAGCTTCAACTGGCGGCCGTTGTCAGTGTAAATTCCACTTTGGCAATTGCCATAAGCATTCGTGAAATAATGTTTATCTGTCAGGTTGCTACCTGCGATTGCGAATTCCCATGCACCAACACGCTTGGCATAACGTCCGTCCAGCGTAGCAAACGACGGCATCCGTGCTGAACACGTATTGGAGAAGTCGCCGCCATAGCGTTGCGAGTCAACCCATTGCACACCGACATCGGCGCTTTGACTATTGTCCGGCATCCAATTGATACGCACGGTAGCGATATTTTTCGGCACTAGCGTAATTTCGTTGCCAGCATTTTGCCCTTCAATAAATTGGGCGGAAAGATGCTGCAGGTTGGCCGACAAGGTGAAAGTTGATGCAAGACGCATGCTCGTTTCAATTTCAATCCCTTGCCGCTTGGTCGGGTCAAGATTGACGTTGGCGCCAAAAAATCCTGCTGTAGGATCGAAGAAAATTTCGTTTTTCAAGCGATGCTGGAACAACTTCACCGTCACTTTTTTCTCGATATTGCCTAGCGTCGCACCCAGCTCAAGGTCATGCGAAATCTGAGGTTTCAGCGGTTGGTTGGCAACCGGCGTAAAGCCATTTTCATCGACATTGGCGACCCGATAGCTTTGGCCCGCTTTTGCAAACACATTGACACCCGGCCCGACAAGATAATTACCTTGTAAATCCCAGGCATTCAATGCCTGCGAAATATCGTAAAGGCCGACGCCATTATTCGCGCTATCTTTATCGAATATTTCATGACGTGCACCAAACGCCAGGCGTGCATTGCCGACTTTTACCTCGTCGCGCGCATACAGTGCTTTGGACTGTTGCGACGCATCTACATTTGTATTTGTACTACGTGTCCAGTGCGAGAAATCCATCCCAAACACTAACTCGTTGGTCAAATCGCCAGATATGAACAAATGCCGAACACGCGGGGAAAATTGCGTCATTCCGCCATCGTATTGCAAAATGGACGAGCCAAACGAACCGACGTACTGCGCCTTGGCCGTCCTGTCACGATGCGACAGTTCCGCCGCTAGTTCGAATGCGCCAAGACGGCGTTCCATAAATGCCGTGTAGCGGTTAGTATCAATCGAAGCCATATCATTCGGGCTCAAGGTTTGACGCGGATTTCCCTCAAATTGCGCCAAAGAAAGCGCGCCTGCCAAACGGGAATCCTGACGCGCGATATCCACCCGCAAGCCGGCTCGTCCCTCGTTTGATGCCCACTGAGCGCCGCCGCTGAAATTATTCTGCCGCACCGCATTGTTATCGCGATAATTATCGGATTCCAGCTTACTCACGTTGGCATCCAGAGAAAATCCCCCCCATCCTTTCGCGGCAGACGCACGTACTTCCTTGTGACCGAACTGGCCAATTTCAGTTGTGATGCTGCCGTGCAACGCGTTACCTTGCGGGCGCTTGGTGATGATTTGAATCACCCCTGCAGTCGCACCATCGCCATACAAGACGCTGCTGCCGCCGCGCACGATTTCGATGCGTTCGACGGTTTCGATCGGCACTGAAGAAAATAGAGCACCGGATATTTCGTTTTCAGACAGGCGAATGCCATCCAGCAGTACTACCACGTTGTTGATGCTGGTCGCACCGAATCCACGCAGATCAAGCCCAAAATCTTGCGTGCCATCACCACTTTGACGGCCGAATACACCGCCGATTTTACGGATTGCCTGATTCACATTCCCGACACCGGCTTCGCGAATTTGTTCGGCAGTGATGACTGTCGCACCGATCGGGTTGAATGCAGGATCGTTCGCAAAGCGTGACGCCGTCACCATAACCGGCGCTAGCGTTTTATCGTTATTGGTTTGGGCAGATGCAGGGGCGATGAAGCAGGCAGATAAGGCAGACGCCAGCGCAAGCGGCTTCCAGACCGGCGCGCGGCTGGGGAGGGTGGAGAAAATCATGATGTCGTTTCAAATAAGAATGCTCCAGTCTGCGTCCCCGCAAGCCGGAATCAACGAAGGTGCAAATTCGCGCACTTTCACCTATTTTGGCCGGTATCCGGGCTGACAAGTCAGGCTGCCTCACCTTCCCGTGCAAATAGCACAGTGGTACTGAGAGACAGTTTGTCACTGAAATTTCCTAGTGACGCTTGTTTTACCGTTGCGGGGGCAGCACACGTTGGCCGATGAGGGTGTCATCTGCGCCGTGTTTCCCGTTTAACTGCAGGCATGGAGATGTCTGCGGGCACCAAAACGTGCGTATTGTATGCCGCAAGCCGGACTTACGACAATTGAACTATGAAATTTTTTTTGTGGGTATTTCGTCAATCCGTGCGGATTGGCGCGGTGGATATGGCATTTTATTGTTGCGCGGTTAAGCATGTTGAATGTAAAAAATAAAGCGGACATCGTTTTTCCCACGCAGGTTTGTTAGCCTTTTCGCGACGATATAGTGGGTAATCTGTAATGTCCCAACTTTGGGAATACTTGCTTGTCTTTCAAAATATAGATTGCAACTTGATTGCACAGTTCTATATGCCTCTGTCATACTGCTTGCAACCAAGTTGCATGTAGCGCGCTGCCTTTATGCTTTCTTTCTTTCTTTCTTTCAATAATTAACCGATTGACTTCAATCATGCCTTTTCGCACGCAATTTTCTCGTAGCTTTGTTTTTGCAGTCCTGGCCTGGCCGGCTTGGTTGCGTGTGCTGGCGATTTTGCCGGTCATTCTAGTCTTGTGGCTAGGCGTGCTTTGGGCGCTGGCTGGGGAGTTGCCGTGGTGACGCTGGATGATCTTACGGTGGCCTTTCGGCGGCATCCGGCGCTGCATCACATCAGTGGACAATTTGCCAAAGGTTCTCTGACGGCCGTGACCGGCCCCAACGGAGCGGGAAAAAGTACTTTGCTCAAGAGCATTCTTGCCTTGTTGCCGGTCAATAGCGGCAGCATCAAGGTTGCTCCAAATCTGCGATGCATCGCATATTTGCCGCAGCAGTCGGAAATTGAACGTAATTTTCCAATCTTGGTGCGCGATTGCATATTGCTTGGTTACTGGCAAAAGGTGGGGCAATTCGGCAGCATTTCTTCTGTTTTGATGGCGCGAGCAGAAGCTGCGCTAGATGCAGTTGGACTGGATGGATTTTCGCAGCGCGCAATTGGCTCCTTGTCGGCTGGCCAGTTCCAGCGTGTATTGTTTGCCCGCATGTTGTTACAGGATGCCGATTTGATCCTGCTCGATGAGCCTTTCAATGCGGTCGATAGCAAGACCACAGCCGAATTGTTGCGGATCATCGCTTCCTGGCATCGGGAAGGCCGCACGGTGATAGCGGTGTTGCATGACCATGCGCAGGTGCGTAGCTACTTTCCGCAAACGCTGCTGTTGGCACGCAATGTAATTGCGTGGGGCGATACGGCAACGGTCATGACCGATGATTATTTGCGTCAAGCTAAAGTGATGGCTGAGGCGTGGGACGAGAATTCACTCTTATGCGAAGTTGGAGCCAGGGCGGCATGATCATCGATATTTACCAATTTGCTGTCGCTCCCTTCCAGGAGTTCGCTTTCATGCGCCGGGCGCTGGTGGGCACTATCGCTCTGGCGATGAGTGCTGCGCCGCTCGGCGTCTTGCTGACCTTGCGCCGGATGAGCTTGTTTGGCGATGCATTAAGTCATGCGGTGCTGCCCGGCGTGGCTGCGGGCTTTTTACTGTTTGGCTTGTCGCTCACGGCGATGATGGTGGGTGGTTTTCTGGCCGGCATCATCGTGGTGGTGATTGCCGGGCTGATCAGTCGCTATACCGAGTTGAAAGAGGATGCAAGCCTGGCTGCGATTTATCTAGTGGCACTGGCATTGGGCGTGATGCTGATTTCGCGCCGGGGAACCCAACTCGACTTGCTGCATATCCTGTTTGGCAGCGTGCTGGGAGTAGACGTCGGCGGTTTGCTGCTGGTAGCCGGCGTTTCTACCTTCAGCTTGCTGGCGTTGGCGATACTGTATCGCGGTTTGTTGCTGGAGAGTTTCGATCCATCCTATCTGGCGGCCAGCGGCAGCCGCGGCATTGTGCTACAGCAGACATTCCTGATGCTGGTGGTATTAAACCTGGTGGCAGGTTTCCAAACCTTGGGTACGTTAATGGCGGTCGGCTTGATGATGCTACCGGCCGTATCGGCACGGCTCTGGCACGACACTTTGCCCGCACAATTGCTAGGTAGCATGCTGCAGGCGGCCTGTGCCGGTTATTTTGGCCTATTGCTGTCATACCACATTGACACGCCATCGGGGCCGACCATTATCGTTTGCGCCGGCGTGCTGTATTCGGCCTCGCTACTGTTTGCGCCGCGCGGCTGGTTACCCAGGTTGCGGCGCTCGTCGCATTTGCAGGGCTGAATATGTCCGGTTTTCCTTACCTCCGAAAGAATACAAAATGCATCAATCTTGGAAAATTTTGTTTGCAGCCTTGCTGCTGCTGATGTCGACTGTTGCTACTGCGGCCGATAAATTGCCGGTCGTGGCGAGTTTCAGTATTTTGGGTGACTTGGTTTCGGTGATTGGCGGCGATCGGGTTGCTATTTCTACGATGGTAGGGCCGAATCAAGATGCGCACATGTTCGCACCGTCGCCGGCAGATGCGAAAAAGGTGGCCCAATCGAAGCTGGTGGTGGTCAATGGCCTGGGGTTCGACCAATGGCTGAATCGATTGGCGGGCGCTGCCGGCTATAAGGGGGCAATAGTGGTGGCTTCCAACGGCATCAAGGCGCGCCAGATGTCCGATGAAGGCCAGACCGGCAAGATGCATGCCGATCCGCACGCATGGCAGGATCCGGCTAATGTCATTATTTATGCGGGAAATATTGCCGCAGCACTCGCCAAGCTCGACCCCGCTGGCGCAGGTTATTATCAAGATAATCGCGCCCGCTATGTGCAGTCACTCAAGGAACTCGACGGTTGGGCCGGTCAGCAGTTTGCGCAAATCACGGCGGAAAAACGCAAAGTTATCACTTCGCACGACGCTTTTGGCTATCTGGGGGCGCGTTACCGGATCACATTCCTGGCTCCGCAAGGAACCTCGACTGAGAGCGAAGCGAGCGCTAAGGATGTCGCCAGACTGATTCGTCAGATTCAGCACGAGCGGATTAAGGCCGTGTATATAGAGAATATGAGCGACCCTAAGTTACTGCAACAACTTAGCCGCGAAGCTGGCGTCGCTATGGGCGCCAAGCTCTACTCAGACGCTTTGTCCAGTCCGCAGGATGTCGCCCCCACTTACCTGAAAATGATGCGTTACAACATTGGACAGTTGATGTTGGGACTCAAGTTGAATTGAGGATTGCTTCAGATTTCGAGGTTATCGATCAAGCGTGTGACACCCAACTTGGCAGCGCACAAAACTACTAACGGCACGCCTTCCGCCAGATCGCCGGCGGAGGGCGGTTGCAAGTCGATACGCTTGCGCACGGCTACGTAATCCGGCTTCCATCCGCGCTGCTCCAGTTGTCCCATCGCGTGCCGCTCCAGTTCGAACATGTCGAGATGGCCGGTGCGGACTTCTTGCGCCACCGCGTTCAGGGTCTGGAACAGGTGCGGTGCTTCGGCGCGCTGGTCGCTTGATAAATAGCGATTGCGCGATGACAGGGCCAGACCATCGTCTGCCCGATAGGTTTCGGCTGCGATGATTTCAGTCGGTAGCGCAAACTGCCTGGACATGTTGCGCACGATCATCAGCTGCTGGTAATCCTTCTTGCCGAATACCGCCACCTTGGGTTGTACGCAGGAGAACAGCTTTAACACCACCGTGGTCACGCCAGTGAAGAACCCGGGGCGAAACTCGCCTTCCAAAATATTGCCCAGATCGTTTGGCGGCTGTACACGGTATTCCTGCGGCTCCGGGTAGAGATCTTTTTCGGTGGGCGCGAACAATACATAGACGCCTTCTTTTTCCAGCTTTTCTACATCGGCCTGGAAGGTGCGCGGGTATTTGTCGAAATCTTCGTTGGGGCCGAATTGCAGGCGGTTGACGAAAATCGATGCCACCACAGGATCGCCGTGTCGGCGCGCCAAGCGCATCAGCGACAAGTGACCGTCGTGCAGGTTGCCCATCGTGGGGACGAATGCACTACGTAATTGGCCGCGTAACTGATCGCGCAATTCTTCAATCGAAGTGACTATTTTCATGGAATTCTTTCAGGCTTGTGTCAAATGCGCCCTGGCATCTCGGCAAGGACGAAGGCATTTTGCTGCATCAGGTCGGTGCATAAGCCAGTCGCACGTAAATCGGAGCAAACGGTTCAGCCTGGGTGATTTCTATCAGGGTTTCCTTTGCAAGTTCGAGCAATGCAACAAAGTTCACTACTAATACCGGTATTCCGCGCGTGCTATCAAATAGGTCAGAAAACTCGACAAACTTGTTGCTTTGTAAAGCACGCAAAATGCCCGACATGTGCTCCCGCACCGAGAGTTCTTCGCGGCTGACCTGGTGGTGCTGGATCAGGGTCGCCCGCTGCAAGATGTCGTTCCAGGCTGATTGCAACTCTATGGCGCTAATATCGGCCCAGCGCACCGCACTTTGATCAATATGTATCTGCGGCAGCAGGAAATCGCGTCCTAGTTGCGGTAGTGCGTTGATCTGCAGTGCAGCTAGCTTCATTTGCTCGTATTCCAGCAGGCGGCGTACCAGTTCGGCGCGCGGGTCTGCGGCTTCGTCACTACTATCGATTTTCCGGGCCGGCAGTAACATGCGCGATTTGATCTCGATCAGCATGGCTGCCATGAGCAGGTATTCGGCGGCCAGTTCAAGATTATGAATGCGCACCTGTTCGACGTATTGCAGGTATTGTCGGGTTACCTGCGCCATCGGGATGTCGAGGATATTGAAGTTCTGCCTGCGAATCAGGTATAGCAACAGATCCAGCGGCCCCTCGAATGCTTCCAGGAAAATTTCCAGCGCATCTGGCGGGATGTACAGGTCGGTCGGCATGCGCAACATCGGCTCGCCGTACAATTTTGCTAGTGCAGGGGTTTCAATCGGATTATTGGCATTCACGACTGCTTCATCAACTGTGGTCGCGGCGTTTCCCTGTGCCAGCGACTGCGCCTGCTGCGCTTTAAGTTGCACTTTCTGCAACTGGTACTCTTAAACTTTGTTTTGGTACACGTAAGCCTGTTGCTTCACCAGCGAATCCTTGTTGCGTTCTTGCGTATTCAGATCAACCGGTTCCTTGTCCCAAAGCAGGGCGCGACCTTCACGTTGACTTTGTTCGATACTTGGGTTTTGTTCTTTCAAATTCTTGAGAAACAGGGTTATTTCGGATTCGTAGCGTTGGAATTGTTTGGTGAGTTTCATTATGATTTTGATTGCCTGGTAAGTTCAAGACATTATTCTACCTTGTCTTAAAGCGGTTTTAACTAAAGGAAAAAGTACTTTTTCCCACGATTTTCTTGCGCAATTCGTTTTTAAACGCGTACAGATACCGCTGTCAATATACCCCGGAGAATGTCGATCGGTTTTGGCGGGCATCCTGGCACGGTTACATCGACCGGAATTACATTTGAGACGCGACCACAGCTTGCATAACTTTCGCCGAAAATTCCGCCAGTACAGGCGCATTCTCCGATTGCGACGACAAGTTTCGGATGCGGAATGGCGTCATAGGCATACAGTAATGCGGCTTCCATGTTTTTTGTCACAGGGCCAGTGACTAGCAGCATATCGGCGTGGCGTGGACTGGCAACGAACTTGATGCCTAATCCCTCCATATTATAGTAGGGGTTGCCTAACGCCTGTATCTCCAGTTCGCAGGCATTGCAGGAGCCGGCATCCACTACCCGAATACATAGAGCGCGTCCAAGGGTATGAAGGATTTCTGTTTGAATTTGCCCATGTTCTGTGCGCCAGGCATCATGTGGCTCGGGTGCCGTTTCGGTCGGAATGCCAACATGAACGATTTGTTTAAATAGTTGCCACATCAGAGGTCATGTCCCGAATAGCTGAGGTTAAAGGATTTGTTAATCAGCGGGAAGTCTGGAACAATATTGCCCATGATTGCATGTTGAAGGACAGGCCAGTTTTGCCAGGAAGGATCGTGGCAGTGACAACGGAGAATTTTTCCCTGCGCATCGTTTTCTATCGCTACCAGGATCGGGCCGCGCCAGCCTTCCACCCAGCCTACGCCTAGGCCCTCCGTAGTGGGTTTGGCTAAGGCTGTCATTGTGGGGCCCTGCGGTAATTGATGGGCGATTTGCCGCAACAGGCGAATGGACTCGAAAATTTCATCGAACCGTACAATAACCCGTGCCGCGACATCACCATTATTGTGTGTCGCCATGCGAACATTGAGTTGCGTGTAGGGACTAATGGGTTGGTCGGCTCGCACGTCCCATGCCTGCGCGCTGGCTCGCCCGGCCAATCCGCACAATCCGAGTTCTGCCGCCAGTTTTGGCAACACGCGACCAGCGGTAATAAAACGGTCCTGCAAACCTGCATGTCCTTCATAGATGCTTCTGAGAGTACTGACCTCGACCTCAATGTGCGCACACTGCGCCATCATCAGGTCTATACCGGATGCGTCGAGATCGACTGCGGCGCCGCCAGGGACAATGCAATCCATCATGAAACGGTGGCCAAACAGGCGATCATTCAGCCGTACCCAATCTTCTTTCAGTAGCGTGAACTGGGCCAGTCCCACTGCAAAACCGGCATCGTTTCCGATTCCGCCCAAGTCCCCCAAGTGATTGGCAATACGTTCACGTTCCAGCAGCAGTGCGCGTAGCCATTGCGCGCGCGGCGGGGTCTGAGATGTGGTTGCTGCCTCAACTGCCATGCAATAGGCCCAGGCAAATGCGACCGTCGAGTCGCCGGAAATGCGGCCAGCCAGCTTGTACCCGTCAGCGATATGAAGCCGTGTAAAAAGCTTATCCGTTCCTTTGTGGGTATAGCCAAACCTTTGTTCCAGACGCAGCACTTTCTCACCCACTACCGAGAAACGGTAGTGCCCCGGCTCGATAATGCCGGCGTGAATCGGGCCTACGGCAATTTCGTGTACGCCGTTTCCGGCTACGGATACAAAGGGATAGTTTTCTAACTGGTTGTCAAATTGTTCTAGTCCTGAAACCTGTTGCCGCAATGGAAAATAGTCTATAGGCCACTTGCCGTGATTGAGCCAGGGACGCACATCCTCTGCTCTATTTGCGCTAATCCCCAAAAGATCAAAAATCGTGCGTTGCAAGCGCACCGCAGTAGGAAATACCCCAGATATATCTGGATATCCTTCCTGTTCAGTTACAGGTAGCCGAAACCAAAGCACTCCTTCAGCCACACAATATGCTGCCGAGATAATGAATTGAGTGATATCTGGTGTTTTGTGGGTGCCCCAAAGGGAGATTAGGCGCCCTCCCTCAGTCTGGATTATTTGCGCAATGCGCACCCAGTCCTGCCTCCCGATCTCGGCAATCCAAACCGGCGCACTTCCCGGCAAGGATCTGAGCGGGGCCGAATATCTTTCGACCAACGTATCAGTTTTCATGCATTTCCCACGATGATATTGACCGCTTGCCGGAACCATGTATTCAGATATGGCGGGATGTACAAGCCGAGTATCAGTGCCAGCCCAAGATGGATGAATACCGGGAACAATGCCGGTGAATGTGCGAGTGGCTTCGCCGTGGTTTCGCCGAATACCATCGACTGTACGCGACTAAAAATCGAGGCAAAAGCTACGCCCAGCGACAATAGCAGGATTGGTGTCGCCCACGGCAAATCACGCATGGCAGTTGTGACGATTAAAAATTCACTGGCGAATACACCAAATGGCGGCATGCCGAGGATCGCCAGCGATCCCAACAGCATGCCCCAACCCACCGTCGGGCTGACTTTTACCAAACCGCGGATGTTTGCAATTACCTGTGTACCAGCTTTCTGGCACGCATGCCCGACAGTGAAAAAAATCGCGGATTTCACCAGTGAATGAACAGTCATGTGCAGCAGACCGGCATACGTTGCGATTGGCCCGCCGATGCCGAATGCAAAAGTCATAAGCCCCACATGCTCAATTGAGGAGTAGGAAAACATGCGTTTGACATCTTTTTGCCGAGACAAGGAAAAAGTCGCCACTACCACCGAGATCAAGCCGAAACCGACTAGCAACTTGCCCGGGATGCCATTTTGTAACGCACCATCTGCGAGTACTTTGAAACGCAGCACCGCATACAGCGCGACATTAAGTAAAAGGCCGGACAGTACGGCAGAGATTGGCGTCGGCCCTTCGGCATGAGCATCCGGCAACCAGTTATGCAGCGGCACCAGGCCCATCTTGGTGCCGTAGCCAACCAGCAAGAAAACAAAGGCGAGCGACATGATGGCCGGCTCAAGTTGTGTCTTGATACCATTAAGATTAGTCCATAACAGCGCATCACTGTCTCCGCCAAGCTGGCGATCAGCGGCAAGATAAAGAAGTATCGTTCCAAACAGTGCCAGTGCAATACCGACTCCGCACAAAATGAAATATTTCCAGGCCGCCTCCAGGCTGGTGGGGGTACGATACACGCTGACCAGCAAAACAGTGGCTAGCGTTGCGCCTTCCATCGCCACCCACAGGATGCCCATATTGTTGGTCAATAGCGCCAGCAACATGGTGAACATGAATAACTGATACATGCTGTGATACAGACGCATGCGGCTGGGAGTCATTTTGCCGTGATCGCGCTCGATGCGCATATACGGACGGGAAAATAATGCGGTAGTCAAGCCGACAAATGCCGTCAAAGTAACGAGAAATACATTCAGCGGATCGACGAAAAATAATTTTCCCAAAGCGAAAATAGGACCGCTCGCGATGATCTTTACGGTCAATATTGCTGCAGCGATGAAGGTGGTCAAGCTGAACCCGACGTTGATTTCAGGCGCTGCTTCATGTTGCCCCACCAGGCCCAGCACGATGCCGCCTAGCAGTGGGGTGATGAGAACCAGCAATAATGGATCCATGTCAGTCCTCTTTTAAATTTTCCAGATTGTGGATATCCAGGTTGTCGAACTGCTCGCGGATCTGGAACATAAATACACCGAGTATCAAAATACCGACCAGAACGTCAAGGGCTACTCCGAGTTCGACGATCATCGGCATTCCATTAGTAGCTGCAGTCGCAGCGAAAAATAGTCCATTCTCCATGGCGAGAAATCCAATTACCTGCGGCACCGCTCTGGAGCGCGTGATCATCATCATGAAAGCAAGAAGAATACAAGCCAGCGCAATGCCAAGAGTGCCGCGGGCGATGGAGGAGGATAGTTTTGCTACCGGAAGAGCGAGATTGAAGGAGATGATCACCAGCACGATTCCAACCAGCATAGTGGTTGGGACATTAATCAGGGGTTCCACATCCCACTTGACATTCAGGCGCAGAATTAACTTATGGAGTACCCAGGGAATAAATACCACTTTAAGTACAAACGTCAAGCCGGCAGAAAAATAGAGATGGGGGTCATTCGTCGCATACGCCACCACTAAGGCGGAGGCCACCAGTGTGGCGCCATGTAAAGTGAACAGGTAAATCAATGAAAGGATTCTGCGCTGACTGAGCATGGCAAAGGTCAGCAGCAGTAGCGTAGCAGCCAGCAGATTTAATATTTGAATCGTGAAATTTGGCATTCTATGCGCCTAAAAGGAAATGCACGAGCATGCCGATGACCGCCAAAAGAAACGCGGTGGTAAGAAATTCAGGGACTCGAAAAATACGCATTTTGGCGCTGGACGTTTCAATCAATGCGAGTAATGCACCACCAATTGTCAGTTTAAATAACAAAATAGGAAGTGCCGAGAGTAGCGCAAGCGGACGGCTGGCTTCAGCGATTCCCCAAGGTATGAATAGTGCAATTCCTATGCATGAATAGGCAAAAAGTTTCAAGCTGGCAGCCCATTCCATTAACGCCAGATGGCGTCCCGAATATTCCAGCAAAAGTGCTTCATGAATCATGGTCAGTTCAAGATGCGTGGTGGGATTATCGATTGGCACACGGGCATTTTCTGCCAGTGAGACCATCGTAAACGCCACTCCGGCAAAGGCCAGACTTGGGTAGATCGCCAACTCCCGGTGCACCAGGCTATCTACCATGCTGGTGAGTAAGGTCGATTGTGTAATCAGGGAAGCTGAAAACAATACCATCAGCAGTGCGGGTTCAGCCAGGAAGCCGACCAGCATTTCCCGGCGCGCACCCATGCTGCCAAAAGCAGTGCCGACGTCCATCGCCGCCAGCGACATGAAAACGCGTGCCAGCGCAAGCAGGCCGACTAGCGCAATCGCATCGGCGGCAGGCGATAACGGTAGATCGGTCGACAGGGTAGGAGTGATCGCGCAAGCTAGCGTCAAGCAGCCAAATACGATGTAAGGCGCCATGCGAAACAGCGGGCTGGCGTGTTCGGCTAACACCGATTCTTTATGGAATAGCTTGTGCAGCATACGATATGGCTGGAACAGGCTGGGAGCGGTTTTATTCTGCAGCCAGGCACGGCACTGATTGACCCATCCAGTCAAAAGTGGAGCAGCTGCAAGCGCCAGTATTATTTCCAGTAGTTGCGAAAGAGAGCCGAAGAAAGTGATCATAGGTTCACTGCCAGCAACAATATCAAAAGGGTCAGAAAGCTATAGAGCAGGTACACAGCAATCCGCCCTTGTTGCAGCAGGCCAATTAAGCGCGCGATGCGATCGGTAATCGCAGCGATAGGGCGATATAGCAGGTCCCAGAATGGATCTTCAATCGTGACCTTATAGCGAGGAACTTTATCGAATGCGGAAGGCAGTTCCCGCGTCATTCGGAAAAAAGAGCCGAAAATTTCCCGGATCGGCTGACCAAAGCCTTCTGCGGTATCTTGCATCCGTGCCGTTTGAAAAGGGAATCCGCAGCCCCACGGAATAGAGCGTCGAAAGCGGCCATGATACAAACGACGCACCAGCAAGTAAGCCGCGAAGCAGCACACCAGCAACATCAATACAAACGCCACCGGCATGTAACTGGCACGGTCAGGTGTGACTGGGGCGAGCAGCAGCCAGCCATTTTGCGCGACCGATGCACCGATGCCGGCTCCCACCAGCAGGTGCGTGACTTGATCTATAAGCACCACCACTTGCACTGGAAATAAGCCGAAGAATATGCAGGCTGCGACCAACCATGCGAAACCAAGACGCTCCCAATTATCCGCGTCATGCGCATCGTATAATTTTTGCTCGCGCGGTTGACCGAGAAAGATAATGGCGAAAAATTTGACCATCACGTAACCCGCTAATGCGCCAACTAATGCAATGACGGCAGCCACGACAGGGATCAGCATATTGAGGAATGAGTTCGGCAACCCGGGTGTGAACAGGAAACTTTGCAACAATAGCCATTCGGATACAAAACCACCAAATGGCGGCAGACCGGCAGCTGCCAGTGCGCCAACCAATGCGGCCCATCCAGTCCAGGGCATAAAACGCATGAGTCCGCCCAGATGACCGAGACTGCGCTCCTTCGTCGCATGCAACACCGTGCCGGTGCCGAGGAAAAGTAAACTTTTGAAAGCACCATGGCTTGCTACATGATATAGCGCGGCAGTCAGCGACAGTGCTGCCAGGGCAGTCATATCGTAGGCGCTAAATAGAATCGTCAAACCGATGCCGACAAATATCAGGCCGATATTTTCTATGGAAGAGTAGGCAAGAAGACGTTTCATGTCGGTTTGGGCGGCACTCAGCACTACGCCGAATAAGGCGGTCGCAAGTCCGATTGCCATTGTAATTCCGCCCCACCACCAAATTTGGGTATGCAGCAAATCGAACGTCACGCGCAAAACGCCATAGATACCCGTCTTCAGAACGAAGGCGCTCATCAGGGCCGAGATCGGCGATGGTGCAGCGGGGTGCGCTTCAGGCAGCCATATATGTAATGGCAATATGCCCGCTTTGGCGCCAAATCCGAATAAGGCTAAGAAAAAGGCAATCGCGGCCCAGAACATATCCAAATGCTGCAGGCGCATGTTGGCAAATGTGTAGTCGCCGGTATTCGCCTGTAGCAAACCAAAGCAAAGCAACAGCGCGAGCGCGCCAACATGCGATATCAAAAAGTAAAGGAAACCCGCGTAGCGCACTTCAGGCATCCGGTGGTTTGCGGTAACCAGTAGTGTTGCAGACACTGTCATTGTTTCCCATGCAACCATGAACACATAGGCATCGTCGGCGATCAATAACAATGCCATGCTGGCAAGGCAGATATGATACTCAAGGCATAGCAGGCCCGGCGGTGTTCCTTCGCCTTTACGAAAATAGCCGGCAGAGAAAATGGAGACTCCGGTGCTGACGATGCCGAACACAAATAGGAAAAAAGAAGACAGACTATCGAGTCGCAGGTGGAACGGCAAATCGGGCAAGCCGATTGCCAAGACTGCAGTTTGCGGTACTCCAAAGGCGCTCACTATGCCGGTGATTCCCAGGACGACGCCTAGCGTTGCACCCAACGGGAACAACACATAGGCAACCAAAGTGGTTCTCTTTATGACAAGCAGGCCGCATACGCCAATAACCAGCCATCCTGCTATGACCAAAAGTATGTAGTCAATGGGAATCAAGTTTGGCACCGTCGTTCCTTATATTTATTCTTAACCGGGGAACCGGCAATCATCGCAGTAAAAATGCCGACTTCCGGCAGGAAGAGGTTGATGGACTGATGCCCTTCAATCGAACAGGGTGGAAAGGTGAAGTCGACGCACGTCATGGACTGTTTTTCGCGTCGATTTAATTGAACGGCTAGTCTAAGTTTGAGAGGAACTTATTATGCGCCTTGCAACATGGAGATTTCAAGCGTTGCTAGAGAATTTATAACCGGTTTTTCTGAAAATACTTTTGCCACCAAGCTTTTAAATATAAAAAATAAGGGGGTATAAGAAAAAAAATAGTATTTACCGCATTAATTCAGTGCGATTTTAAAAATACATTACTTAGTAATTTATCGCTTAAGAATCCTGCGCATGACGGTCGGCGCTGGTTCTTGCTGGTTGGCGTGGGTGTATTCGAGCTCTGGCGCGACTTCGAATCCGAGTGCCGCATAAAAATCCAGCAGGCGCGGCTGATCGGCACGCACTGCCAGTCGCAGTTCAGTGACATCGCAACCGAGCGCATGGTGGATCACGGCTTCGAGCAAATGTTGCGACAGGTTTTGCTCGCGGAATGCTGGAATAATGCCCATGCGCAGTATTTCCCAGATGTTGTGTTCGGTATCCATCGGAAGCCAGCGCACCGAGCCGACTGTCAGCGGTCCGACTTGCAGCATAAAACCGCCGCCGAGGTGCAAGTCCTGTTCGACCCTGGCGGCCGATTCGGTATGGCCGCTGGAGCTTGCTGCCACTTTTTCCGCCCAAGCAGCGGTGGTGATCTCCGCGATGGTTTGGGCATCTGCCAGATTTGCTTCTCGTATGATCATGTCTTTGAAAAATCGACAGCTAGAGCAAAAGCCGGTTGGTGAAGAAACGTCATCGATATTGTCCGTTACTGGCCTTAATTCCGTTAGCCGACTCGCATTCCAGGCGTGGCGCCTGGCCACGGATTGAGGATGAAAATCCCTGGATTGGCTTTTTCATCAGCAGCAGATGCGGCCAATACCATGCCTTCCGACACGCCGAACTTCATCTTGCGTGGCGCCAGATTGGCCACCAGAACGGTCATTTTTCCAATCAATTCTTCTGGTTGGTAAGCTGATTTAATGCCGGAAAATACATTGCGCATGCGGCCTTCACCTGCGTCCAAGGTTAAACGCAATAGCTTGTCGGAGCCTTCGACGTGTTCGCAATTGACGATCATGGCGATGCGCAAGTCGATCTTGGCGAAATCGTCGATCTTAATTTCCGGCGCAAGTGCTTCAATCTTAAAATTGGCGGAGCTGCGGTTCTCACCCTCTCCCTCAGGGAGAGGGCCGGGGAGAGGGTGGGTTTTTTGTGTGTCGGCCACCTGTTCCGGCATCTCAAACAACGCATCCAGCATTTTTGGGTCAACCCGCTGCATCAGGTGTGTATAAGGTTTGATCCGATGTCCATGCAACATCGGCACACTTACGTCGGCCCATTGCAATGGCTGTAGATTGAGCATCGATTCAACCTGCTGCACCAGTTCAGGCAGAACCGGTTTCAGGTAAATGCTCAAGATGCGAAATGCTTCCATCAGTCGGCTGCACACTTCATGCAATGCGGCGCTGTGGGCCGGGTCTTTCGCCAATTCCCACGGTTTGTTGGCGTCGACATAGGCGTTGACGATGTCGGCTTGATCCATCGCTGCGCGCAATGCCTTGCCAAATTCGCGGCCGTTGAAGAGAGCCTGAATCTCGGTTGCGGCAGTGCGCAACGTCAATAAAAAAGGGTCAGAATCAGTCGCCCATTCCATGCTGAGTGTGCCGTCGAATTTTTTGGCGATGAAACCGGCGGCGCGGCTGGCGATATTCACGTACTTGCCGATCAAATCCGCATTTACCCGCGCCACGAAATCTTCTGGATTGAAATCGACGTCCTCCACCTTGGCATTCAGCTTGGCTGCGATGTAATAGCGCAACCATTCCGGGTTCATGCCGATGTCGAGGTAGCGCAACGGCGAGATACCGGTGCCGCGCGATTTCGACATTTTCTCGCCGGACACCGTGATGAAACCGTGCACGAACACGTTGTTCGGAATTTTATGGCCGGAAAACTTCAGCATTGCAGGCCAGAACAAAGTATGGAAGTAGGTGATGTCCTTGCCGATGAAATGGTATTGCTCGGTCGTCGGGTCAGTCATGAAGGCGTCGAAATCACGCCCGGTCTTGTCAAAATAGTTCTTCAGCGACGCCAGATAGCCGACTGGCGCATCTAGCCAGACGTAGAAATATTTGCCCGGCGCATCGGGAATTTCGATGCCGAAGTAGGGCGCGTCGCGGCTAATATCCCAGTCGCTCAGTCCGCCGTCGTTTTCCAGCCATTCCCTGGCTTTGTTGGCTACTTCCGGTTGCAGGCGCGGTTTGCCATCGACCGCATTATCAATATTCCCTAATGCCCATTCACGCAGAAAGTCCACACATTGCTGGTCGGATAGTTTGAAGAAGAAGTGTTCGGACGATTTCATCACCGGTGTGGCACCGGTCAGCGTTGAGTACGGATTTTTCAGGTCAGTCGGCGCATACACTGCGCTGCAGGCTTCGCAGGAATCGCCATATTGGTCTTTGGCGCCGCATTTCGGGCATTCGCCCTTGATGTAGCGGTCTGGCAGGAACATGCTTTTGACCGGGTCGTAGAATTGTTCAATGGTTTTCGTGGTGATGAATCCGGCGGCTTTGAGCTTGCGGTAGATGTCGCGCGATAGTGCGTGATTTTCCGGGCCGTCGGTCGAGTGCCAATTGTCGAAGGCGATATGAAAGCCGTCCAGATACTGCTTGCGCCCTGCCGCGATGTTGGCAACGAATGCCTGCGGCGTGACACCAGCCTTTTCGGCCGCGATCATGATCGGTGCGCCGTGCGCGTCGTCGGCGCCGACGAAGTGAACCTCGTGGCCCTGCATGCGCTGAAACCGGACCCAGATGTCGGCCTGAATGTATTCCATGATGTGGCCGATATGAAATGCGCCATTGGCGTAAGGCAGGGCAGTAGTGACGAACAGCTTACGGGTCATGGTTAGTGCGCTTTTGATATGAAGTAAGCGCTATTTTAACAGTGCAATAGGCATGTGTGACATAGGGGCATGCTGTAGCGCCTGCGGTTTTGCGCTAGACTTGCCCATCAATTATGGAGATACGTATGCAGATTAGTGTAGAAGCGGTTAAGGAAGTGCTGTCGGGGGTAATCGACCCAAACACGAACAAAGATTTCGTAGCCACCAAATCGGCGAAAAATATTGTGCTTGACGGTGCCGATGTCTCACTCGATATCGAGCTCGGCTATCCGGCCAAAAGCCAGATCGATGCGATCCGCAAAAGCGTGATTAGCGCGCTGCGCGCCATTCCCGGCGTGGGCAATGTCAGCGTTAATGTGTATGTCAAGATACTTTCCCACGCAGTGCAGCGCGGCGTCAAGCTGATGCCGAACGTCAAGAACATTATCGCCGTCGCCTCCGGCAAGGGTGGCGTCGGCAAATCGACTACCGCGGTCAACTTGGCGCTGGCGCTAGCCGCCGAAGGCGCGTCCGTCGGTATTCTGGACGCTGATATTTACGGCCCGTCACAACCGATGATGATGGGTATTTCCGGGCGGCCGGAGACGGTTGATGGCAAGACCATGGAGCCGCTGGAAAACTACGGCCTGCAGGTATCCTCGATCGGTTTCATGATCGACCCCGACGAGCCGATGGTGTGGCGCGGCCCGATGGTTACGCAGGCACTGCAGCAATTGCTGGAACAGACTAACTGGCGCGACCTCGATTATCTGATCGTCGATATGCCGCCGGGCACCGGCGACATCCAATTGACGTTGTCGCAAAAAGTGCCGGTGACTGGCGCAGTGATCGTCACCACGCCGCAGGACATTGCGTTGCTGGATGCGCGCAAGGGGCTGAAAATGTTCGAGAAGGTCGGGATTCCCATCCTGGGCATCGTAGAAAACATGAGTACGCATATCTGTTCCAACTGTGGCCATGCCGAAGCGATATTCGGCTCCGGCGGCGGTGAGAAAATGTGTTTGGAATACGGCGTTGCGTTCCTCGGCGGGTTGCCGCTGACGATGTCGATTCGCGAACAGGCCGATTCCGGCAAGCCCACCGTGGTAGCCGACCCGGATGGCCCGGTGACGGCGATTTACAAGGAAATCGCCCGCAAGATCGCGGTTGGTGTAGCTGAAAGGGCGCGCGACATGAGCAGCAAGTTTCCCAGCATCGTGATCAAGAACGATTGAATCCCGGCGCGGACGGGTTCTTTCTGTTGACGGAGTTACTCAGTTACATGGGGAGTATAATTAAAAACAAATGTTTTTCCGCATTATTCTTGTGCTGTGTTAAAAAATACATTATTGAGTATGCTTTAATTCAAAGATGATCCGGCTGTAACATCAGTAAGGATCGATTTGATCCATCGTACTGAAATGAGGTCTGATCGTGGAGACGCAAGCAATTGATGTAAGTGTCATCATGCAGCGCAAGACGCTCGATAATCGCTGGCAGTCGCACCAGTGGCGTCCGTTGGAAGTGCTCGACAGCGCCGCCTTGCCGCCCAGTAGCGTGCGCTGTTTGCTGGACGATGATAGCGATATGCGCTGGCTGTTTCCGGGCTTCAACATCAAGCTGTTTAGTGATGAAGGCGAGGGCTATTACCTCAATATCAGTTCCGCCACCCCATGCTGGTTCATCATGTGGCGCATCGAGCAGATCGGTGCGCTGGATGTGGCCGTGCCCAAGGCGGTCACACTGTCTTACAACGAAGCGGCGCGCCTGATGGATGGCGGCGAACAGGTTGATACGCTGCCGGCATCGGCGGCGATCATCGAGCGGCTAAGTCATTTCACTCAAGAACATTACCAACCCCAGATCAAGCGCAAACGCAAAAAACCCTCATTCGAAGGCGGCGCCGGTGTAGACCTGATGGCGCGGGCGGAAGGGAAGGGCGATGGCGGCCGATGATTTTTTCGCGCGCTGGAACAAGCGCAAAATGGATGCGACGTCAGCGCAAGTCGTCATTGATTCTGCAATCGCGCCTGATGTAGACAATTCGCCGGCGGTAGCCGATGCGCCAGCGGTAGTCAAACTTTTACCCACGCTGGCCGATGTCGAGGGCTTGACGGCAGAATCCGATTACACCGCATTTTTGGCTAAAGGCGTCGATGAGAGCGTCAAGCGCTGCGCCATGAAGAAACTGTTTGCGCTGCCGCAGTTCAACATCATGGATGGGCTCGATATTTATGTCGGGGACTACAGTCAACCCGACCCGCTGCCGCCAGGTATGCTGGAAACGTTAAATCACGTCAAAAATGCGCTTGATCCGGCGCAATTCTTTACTCGTCCGGTGTCGCAATTGCTGGATAAAGTGGAACAACAAGCGCCGGTTGCAGCGAATCTGCCCGAGAATACTGAACTTGACCAGGACGCAGCAAAGTCGGAGTGCGCAACGGATAATTCCGCGTCAGTCCTGGCGCAAGCAGATACTCAAGCAGGCCCGCAGCCATCTGCCGTCGAAACACTTAAGGACGAGACTGTATGACGACCGAATTCAAAATTTGCAACTGCAATCACAGCATGCCGCTGGACATTGCGGCGGGCGCACAGCTTGGCGCGGCTCTCGGTGTCGGCGCGCTGCCGGTGGCAAGCCAGTTATGCCGACGCGAAATCGGTGCATTTCTGGGCGCGTTGGATGGCGTGGACGGTGGTGATAAGGTCGTCGTCGCTTGCACCCAGGAGCGTGCGTTGTTTGCGGAACTGGCGCAACAAAAAAATACTGTGGCGCCGATTCGCTTCGTAAATATCCGTGAAACCGCCGGCTGGAGCGCCGAGTCGAAAGCGGCATTGCCTAAAATGGCTGCGTTGCTGGCCGCCGCTGCTTTGCCCGACCCGGAGCCGGTGCCGATTGTCAATTACGATTCGGCCGGACATACGCTGATTATCGGGCCGGCCGATCAAGCGCTGCCGTGGGCGCAGCGTCTGGGCGATCAAGTCGATGTCAGTGTATTGCTGACCTCCGGCAGCGATGCCCAGATGCTGGGCGAACGCAGTTTCCCCAGCTTTTCGGGCAAGCAAATCGCGATTTCCGGCTGGTTGGGCGCATTCAAAGTACGCTGGCAGCAAGACAATCCGATCGATCTGGAAACCTGCGTTCGCTGCAACGCCTGCATCGAAGCGTGCCCGGAAAACGCGATTGACCTGACTTACCAGATCGATCTCGACAAATGCCGCTCGCACGGCGATTGCGTCAAAGCCTGCGGTTCCATTGGCGCAATCGATTTTGCCCGTGGCGACATCAAAGCGGGCAACGACCGTAGCGGCGCGTTCGATTTGATATTCGATCTATCCCAAACGTCGCAAGTGCGCACCCATCAGTTGCCGCAGGGATATTTCGCGCCCGGACAAGATGTCGCCCGCCAGTTTGAAGATGCGCTGAAACTGACGTCCATGATTGGTCAGTTCGAAAAGCCGAAATTTTTTACCTACAAGGAAAAACTGTGCGCCCATAGCCGCAATAAAATAATCGGTTGCAACGCCTGCATCGATATTTGCTCGGCTGAAGCTATCAGCCACAACGGCAATCACGTCAAGGTCGATCCGAATCTGTGCGCCGGTTGCGGCGCTTGCACCACGGTCTGCCCGTCCGGTGCGATGGCGTATGCCTACCCGCGTGCCGCCGATATGGGGCTGCGCGTGAAAACGTTGTTGACCACCTATGCCAAGGCCGGCGGCCGCCAAGCCGGGCTGTTATTCCACAGCAAGGGGCAGGGCACGACATTGGTTGAGCAAGTGGGCCGTTTGGCGAAAGTTGGCGGGCGCGGCATTCCAGCGCGCATCATTCCGGTCGAATTGCACCACACTGCTGCGGTCGGCATCGATGTATGGCTGGCCGTGTTTGCTTACGGCGCAACCGATATCAGCGTACTGGTCACGGAGGAAGAAGCGCCGCAATATCTGGAAGCGTTGCAGCAGCAGATGGAAATTGCCCAAACTATTCTGTCCGGTTTGGGATATACGGGTATCCATTTGCAGTTGATCCGCGCTAAAACTGCCACTGAACTTGAGGTCGCCATGAGCGCGCAAGCACTGATACCAGCGCAGACGGCGCAAAGCTGCGCCACTTTCAATGTGGCGGCCGACAAGCGCACTACGCTGGAATTCGCGCTGGCGCATTTGCACCGGCATGCGCCCACCAAAGTGGAACAGATGGCCTTGCCAGCCGGTGCCTTGTATGGCGCGGTAACGGTCAACAAAGACGCCTGTACTTTGTGCATGTCCTGCGTCGGCGCTTGCCCTGAATCTGCGTTGACGGACAACCCGAATTTGCCGCAACTGCGCTTTATCGAGAAAAATTGCGTGCAATGCGGCTTGTGCGAAAAAACCTGCCCTGAGGCGGCGATCACGCTATCGCCGCGTTTGTTGTTTACCGACGCCGCCAAACAGGCGGTGGTATTGAACGAAGCGCAACCCTACCATTGCATTCGTTGCAACACTCCATTTGGCACACTACAGATGATCGATAACATGCTGGTGAAATTGTCGGCGCACGGTGCCTTCGCCGGTAATCTGGATCGCATCAAAATGTGTTCCGAATGCCGCGTGATCGACATGATGGAAAATAAAAACGAGGTTTCAATAACCGCCACTACCACCTTGACGCGCCCGCATTAAGCCGGAGATTGCATGAACACTAGCCAGCCATTGAAGTTTGAAACCCCGGATCAAGGCGAAGAAACCGCCCGCGCGGATTTATACGGTTTGCTGGCTACGTTGTTTTACGCCCCGCCATCACAGACGCTGATTGACACCATCGGTTCGGCTCATTCCGAGGGCGATGGCGTCTTGGAACATGCCTGGGCCGAGCTGGTGTTAGCGTGCAAAAATGCAAAGGCAGAAGAAGCGCGAGAGGAATACGATCAACTATTTATCAGTACCGGCAAGCCGGAAGTGCTGCTGTACGGCTCGTATTACCTGTCCGGCTTTTTAATGGAAAAGCCCTTGGCAGCATTACGCACCGATCTGGCCGAACTGGGATTGGAGCGCGTAACTGCAATTACCGAGAGTGAGGATCACATTGCCAGTTTGTGCGAAGTGATGCGTTATTTGATCGACTCGGATGATGCGCTGATGGCCAATCTTGCAGCGCAAAAAACATTTTTTACCACTCACATGCAAGCCTGGGTTCTGGATGCATGCGCAGCAATCAATGCCAGTCGCCACGCCCGGTTGTACGCGCCAGTGGCCAATTTGGCGCGGTCGTTTTTCGAAGTGGAGATGCAAGCTTTTGATATGGATTAAATTTTCATCAGTAATTAACGTTTCCTAACATTCAGCACAGAGCCAAATTTTTCACCAGGACGATTCTTGAAATTAAGTATACTTTTGTAGAGTATTTTTTATTTACGCATTAAAAACATGCGGTAAATGCACCATTTTTTATAGTACTCCCTAATTTTTAGGATTTATAAAAACGGCATGGCAGGCTTGAGCATATATATGCGAAACCATTCCCGCAAAAATGATGTTAAATTACTAATATGAGTCTGTAATTGTGCGTTGAACTCTTGAAATAACTTACCTAAGATATATAGCAATAAACGGTCAAATCATAGTCCACGATTGGCTGCAAAAAATCAGGATTCCCAACCTGTATAAGGAGACTGTAATGGCAGATATAAACAAAATCGCACGCCGGACGTTTTTTTCCGGGCTCGGCTTGGCGGTTGTGGCTGGAGTAGCGGCCAAGGTTGCAACTACCGTACCTGCTGGAAAAGCGCTGGATGTCGTCGTGGCCGAACCTGCTGGCACTGGTTATCGATTGACAGAGCACGTCAAAAAATACTACCGCACTACCACTATTTAATACTGAATACTGAGGTGACAACATGCTGTTGACTCGCAAAAGCGACGCCGGTTCGCGTTCGCACAGCCGTTTTACATCAAGTCTTGCCGCGAGTTTGTCGCGTGCGCTACCGACGATGGATCGCCGGCTGTTCCTGAAACGTTCCGGCATCGGCGTCGGAGCCGGCATCGCCGCCGCGCAATTGGGCTTGATACAAAAAGCCAAGGCGGCCGTGGAAGGCAAGTCAGTCGGCGCCAAGATCGAAGTGAAGCGCACGGTATGCACCCATTGTTCGGTCGGTTGCGCAGTGGACGCTGTGGTGCAAAACGGCATCTGGATTCGTCAGGAGCCGGTCTTCGACTCACCGATTAATCTGGGCGCGCATTGCGCCAAAGGCGCTGCGCTACGCGAGCACGGTCACGGCGAATATCGGCTGAAATATCCGATGAAGCTGGTCAACGGCAAGTATCAACGCATTAGCTGGGATCAGGCGCTAGATGAAATTTCCGCCAAAATGCTCGATATCCGCAAGGTCAGCGGCCCGGATTCTGTGTTCTGGGTCGGCTCATCCAAACACAACAACGAACAAGCTGCGCTGTTGCGCAAGTTCGTATCTTTCTTCGGTAGCAATAATTGCGATCACCAGGCGCGCATTTGCCATTCGACTACGGTCGCAGGCGTGGCCAACACCTGGGGTTATGGCGCGATGACGAATAGCTACAATGACATGCAAAACTCGAAAGCGGCGATGTATATCGGCTCCAATGCCGCCGAGGCGCATCCGGTATCGATGCTGCATCTGCTGCACGCGAAAGAAGCCGGCTGCAAGGTGATCGTGGTCGACCCGCGTTTTACCCGTACTGCAGCCAAGGCACATCAATACGTACGGATTCGCTCCGGGTCTGATATTCCATTCCTGTATGGAATGCTGTATCACATCTTCCAAAACGGCTGGGAAGATCAGGAATATATCAATAATCGCGTCTATGGCATGGACAAGATCAAGGAGGAAGCGCTGACCTGGACCCCTGAAAAAGTGGAAGAAGCGTGCGGCGCGACCGAAGCCGAAGTCTTCAAGGTCGCCGAAACCATGGCCAAAAATCGTCCTTCAACCGTGGTCTGGTGCATGGGGCAAACCCAACACACTATCGGCAATGCGATGGTGCGCTTGTCCTGCATCGTGCAACTCGCGCTGGGTAATGTCGGTAAATCGGGCGGCGGCACCAATATTTTTCGAGGCCACGATAATGTGCAGGGCGCAACTGACGTCGGGCCAAATCCTGACTCTTTGCCGGGCTATTATGGACTGGCAACCGGTTCCTGGAAGCACTGGTGCGCAGTGTGGGGCGTGGATTACGAATGGGTTAAAAAGCAGTTTGCGTCGCAGGAAATGATGGAAAAATCCGGTACTACCGTGTCGCGCTGGATCGATGCCGTGCTGGAGAAAAATGAGTTTATCGACCAGGACAACAATGTCAATGCGATGGTGTTTTGGGGTCATGCGCCGAACTCTCAAACCCGCGGCCTGGAGATGAAGACAGCATTCGATAAGCTCGACCTGTTGGTCGTAATCGACCCGTATCCATCAGCAACAGCAGCCATGGCCGCCATGAAAGTGGATGGACAGGAACTCAACCCCAACCGCGCGGTGTATCTGCTGCCTGCCGCGACGCAGTTCGAAACCTCGGGTTCCGTCACGGCATCGAATCGTTCGCTGCAATGGCGCGAAAAAGTCATTGAACCTTTGTTCGAGTCGCGTACCGATCATATGATCATGTATCAGTTGGCGCAAAAGCTCGGCTTCGGCAAGGAGTTGGTCACCAAGATCAAGCTGGTGCCGGGCAAGGGCGGCATGATGGAACCGGAGCCGGAGGACATGTTGCGCGAGATTAATCGCGGCAGCTGGACCATCGGCTACACCGGCCAGTCGCCGGAGCGGCTGAAAGCGCACATGCGCAATATGCATTTATTCGATGTCAAAACATTGAAATGCAGAGGCGGTAAGGATGCCGCCACCGGATATGACTTGACCGGAGATTATTTCGGCTTGCCGTGGCCCTGCTATGGCACGCCTGAACTCAAGCATCCGGGCACCTCCAATCTGTATGACACCTCCAAGCATGTGATGGATGGCGGCGGTAATTTCCGCGCCAATTTTGGCGTTGAAAAAGATGGCGTGAATTTGCTGGCTGAAGACGGCTCGTATTCGAAAGGTGCCGATATCACCACTGGTTACCCGGAATTCGATCATGTGCTGCTGAAAAAACTGGGCTGGTGGAATGAATTGACCGATGCCGAGAAAACGGCTGCAGAAGGCAAGAACTGGAAGACCGATCTGTCCGGCGGGATTCAGCGCGTAGTGATGAAAAATCATGGCTGCCATCCATTTGGCAATGCCAAGGCGCGTGCAGTGGTGTGGAATTTTCCTGATCCGGTGCCGAAACATCGCGAGCCGCTGTATGGAACACGGCCCGACCTGGTGGCGAAATATCCGACGCACGACGATAAAAAGTCATTCTGGCGCTTACCGACACTTTACAAGTCAATCCAGGACAAAAATGTGGCGGAGAAACTATACGAAAAATTCCCGATCATTCTTACCTCGGGCCGATTGGTCGAATATGAGGGCGGCGGCGAGGAAACCCGCTCCAATCCGTGGCTGGCAGAATTGCAGCAAGACGCTTTTGTCGAATTGAATCCGAAAGCTGCTGCCGACCGGGGCATTCGCAATGGCGAATATGTGATCGTTTCAACGCCAACCGGGGCGCGCATCAAGGTCAAGGCACTGGTCACACCGCGCGTCAATGCCGAAACCGCGTTTATTCCATTCCATTTCTCAGGTTGGTGGCAAGGCAAGGATTTGAAAGAATACTACCCTGAAGGTGCAATGCCGATTGTGCGTGGTGAAGCTGTCAATACGGCAACCACGTACGGCTACGACTCGGTCACGATGATGCAGGAAAGCAAGACAACCATCTGCAACATCGAAAAATTCGTTGTGTGAAGCCCGTAGACACGATTGGGAGGGAAGTTAAATGGCACGAATGAAATTCATCTGCGACGCTGAACGTTGCATCGAGTGTAACGGCTGCGTCACCGCCTGCAAAAACGAGCACGAGGTGCCCTGGGGCGTGAATCGACGTCGGGTCGTCACCATTAATGATGGTGTTGTCGGCCAGGAAAAATCGATTTCCGTTGCTTGCATGCATTGCTCTGACGCACCCTGCATGGCGGTATGCCCGGTTGACTGCTTTTACCGCACCGATGAAGGCGTGGTGCTGCATGACAAAGACGTTTGCATCGGTTGCGGATATTGCTCTTACGCTTGTCCATTTGGTGCGCCGCAATTCCCTTCCAACGGAACTTTCGGTTTGCGCGGCAAGATGGATAAATGCACTTTCTGCGCCGGCGGCCCCGAGGAAGACGGCTCACAGGCGGAGTTTGAAAAATACGGCCGCAATCGTTTGTCCGAAGGCAAGCTACCAGCCTGTGCAGAAATGTGTTCTACCAAAGCTTTGCTAGGTGGGGACGGCGATATGCTTGCTGATATTTTCCGTAATCGCGTGGTTCAGCGCGGCGCAGGCAGCGAAGTGTGGGGCTGGGGAACTGCCTATGGTCGTGCCCCGCATCCTGAAGCAAAACCACCGGTGGAGAATAAATCATGATCCGTTTTCTTTTTGTATTTATGAGCGCTCTGGTATTAATGGCTTGCAGCGAACGAGATCAGTCGCTAACCGGGTCTACCGTCAAATCCGACGGCAAGCCCTGGCAGGGTGCGAAGAATGACTTTGTCGCCCGTGGCTGGACTCCCGGCGACAAGGAAAGCTGGGAAAAACAAATTCATACCCGCGGTCAAAATCAAAACGAATATGTTCGAATGAATTGATAGTGCTGGCAGGCCGTCAAGTGGAGACAATATGAAAACGAAATTTGGTAGCGTGATATTGGGTTTTTACCTATTGTCCGGCTGGATCGGCGTGGCGGCACAGGGCGTGCCGCCAGTGGGTGCCAGCCCATCCAGCCAGGCAGCACCCAATGTTGAGTCGATTGATATTTTGCAACAGAATCAGGCTCAACGCAGTCAAAGTCAGCCTGGCAATTTGGCGCCGACGTATCGCATCGTAAATTCTGGTACGCCAAACTATTCCAGCCTGCCCGCGCTGGAAGCGAGTGTGCTGATACAGCCGAAAGCGCAGTTTCCCGGACAGGCCCGGTCAACCACGGCTGGTGAAGCGTGGCGGCAATATCGCAATGGTCCGCTCACTAATATTGGTGGTTGGCTATTGATAGCAGTGCTGCTGGCGCTGGCTGCGATGTATCTGATCAAAGGACAAATTAAGCTGAAAGATAGCGCCACCGGGCGCTTGATAGAGCGCTTTACCTCGGTCGAGCGTTTGGCGCACTGGACCACCGCAATTAGCTTCGTAGTGCTGGCACTCACTGGCGGCACCATGTTGTTTGGCAAGTATGTGTTGCTGCCGGTATTCGGGCTCACACTTTTTGGCTGGCTGACATTTGCTTTTAAAAATATCCACAATTTTGCGGGCCCGATATTTACTTGTTCAATAATTGTATTTTTTATAATTTATGTAAAAGACAATTTGCCAGAAAAAAGCGATCTGAACTGGTTTGTACAGCTGGGCGGTTTGTTGAGCGGCAAGCACGTCAGCGCAGGCAAATTTAACGCCGGTGAAAAAATCATGTTCTGGGGTGCATTGGTGGTATTCGGCTTGATTATGAGCGCCTCCGGTTTTGTGCTTGATATGCTGGTTCCGGGTCTGTTATATACACGCGGAAATATGCAGATAGCTAGCATTGTTCATGTTGTCGCGGCGGTATTAGCCGCTAGTATGATTCTGGGTCATATTTACCTTGGAACCTTGGGCATGGACGGTGCTTATAAAGCAATGCGCACAGGTTATGTTGATGATGCATGGGCCAAGGAACATCATGATTTATGGTATGGCGACATCCAGTCTGGAAAAGTAGCGCGGAATCGCTCATCCGATGAGCGCACTGAAATAGCCAAAAAGGCCAATGGTTAACTCACGTGGTGGGGCGGGTATGAATAAATTTATTTATATGGTTTGTATGATGTTGGGCTTGATGGCAACGGGCCTGGCGGTTGCCAAGTTACCGCCAATCAGTGGAGAAGCGGCAGCCAAGGCTGCAGAAGCCAAGGCCAAAGATGCCTGGGCCTCCAAAGTGAGTGTGTATAAATTATGCTTGTCGCAAGATAAAGTTGTCGCACGTTACCGGCAGGAAAAAAGTGCAACTGCGCAACCCGCCGACGCAACACCATCTTGTTCGGATCCTGGACCTTATGTCGTCGCAAGTCCTGTGGCTGCAAACGCAGTCGACGCACCTGCGGGATTAGCGGTTGCCACGGATGCAACGGCCGCCCCAAAAAAATAAGCATGCCGGCCTGTCATCAACTTACCAAACGTCAGCACCAGATGAGGTTGTTCTCCATGACTACAGGGCCAATTCTTTCCAATGCACACGCAGTATTGACTTATCCGGTGGAGGTACTGGACGAGCAGGGACGTGCTTCGATTATAGAAATTCCGGCCGAGCGGCCTTTGACAGTCTATCTGGACAAGCGCGAACTGGTGACTCTGATGACTTTGGGCGGCGCGCCGGAAGCACTCATACTGGGTTATTTGCGCAATCAGCGGCTGGTGAAAACGATTGCAGAAATCGTCGCCGTGCAAGTGGACTGGGATGTGGAGGCGGTGGCGGTAACCACGCACCACGGTGTTGATTACATCGAAGAGCGCACTGCCAAAAGGGTTATAACTACCGGTTGCGGTCAAGGTTCCATGTTTGGCGGACTGATGGACGAAGTCGATACCATCATGCTCCCTGACGCAAAATTGAAGCAGTCAACGCTCTACAGAGTCGTTGATCTGATCCGTACCCAGGCGTCAATTTACAAACAGGCGGGCTCAGTGCACGGGTGTGCGCTATTTGATGCGGAGGGCGAATTACTGTACTTCATCGAAGATGTCGGCCGCCATAATGCGGTGGATGCGATCGCCGGGAAAATGTGGCTGGACAGCATTAGCGGTCATGATAAAATTTTTTATACTACCGGCCGCCTGACCTCGGAAATGGTAATCAAAGGTGCGCAGATGGGGATTCCTTTCTTATTGTCGCGTTCCGGTACTACGCAAATGGGCCATGCGGTAGCGCAACGTGTCAATATGACCTTGTTGGCCCGCTGTACCGGCAAACACTTTCTTTTACTAACAGGCAAGCAAAGGTTCATTGCAGAACCGCAGTTGCTTGATGGCAGTGTTTTAAAATCATTCAGGGTCGCCTGACCGAAACTACAAGAAAGAGGCAAGGCAAGGTAAGGTAAGGGGCAAGTACCGCGGTTGTTATGCAACGCGGTAAAATAAGCTTTTAACGCCATCACGGCTTTGGTCAACCAAGGCCGTTTTTATTGCCATGATTGTTCGCACTCGTTTCGCCCCCAGCCCAACCGGTTATCTGCACCTTGGCGGCGCTCGCACCGCGCTTTTTTCGTGGGCTTATGCCCGTCATTTTGGCGGTACTTTCATCTTGCGCATCGAAGATACCGATCTGGAGCGATCCACCCCAGAAGCAGTCGAAGCAATCCTGCAAGGCATGGACTGGTTGGGCTTGTCCCATGACGAAGGCCCTTTCTATCAGATGCAGCGGATGGATCGTTATCGTGAAGTCGTGGCGCAAATGCTTGCCGCAGGCACCGCTTATTATTGCTATTCATCGCCGGAAGAGGTGGAAGCCATGCGTGAGCGTCTGCGCGCTGCCGGGGAGAAGCCGCGCTACGACGGCACCTGGCGTCCTGCAGCGGGCAAGACATTGCCCGCTATTCCAGCGCACCGTAAGCCCGTGGTGCGTTTCAAAAATCCACTGGATGGCGATGTGAGTTGGGATGATGTCGTCAAAGGCACGATTACCATCTCTAATCGTGAGATGGACGATTTGGTGATTGCCCGTCCAGACGGCACTCCAACATATAATTTTTGCGTGGTGATTGATGATTGGGATATGCAGATTACGCATGTTATCCGTGGCGATGATCACGTCAATAACACGCCGCGTCAGATCAATATCCTGAAAGCGCTCGGAGCAACTCTGCCGCTATATGGCCATGTACCGATGATTCTCGGGGCCGATGGGGAAAAACTGTCGAAGCGGCATGGCGCGGTCAGCGTGATGGATTATCCGGCGCAAGGATATTTGCCAGAAGCGATGCTGAACTATCTGGCGCGCCTCGGTTGGAGTCATGGTGATGACGAAGTCTTCTCGATGGACCAATTTTGTGCATGGTTTGACCTCGATCATTTATCCAAGTCGCCGGCGCAATTCAATCCGGAAAAATTGGCCTGGCTGAACAATCATTACATCAAGCTGGCAGACAATGCTCGCCTGGAAAGTTTGGTCAAACCTTTGATGGAAAAAGATGGGGCGGATTTCGTCAATGCGCCAGACCTGCAAGCGGTGATCGGATTGATGAAAGAGCGCGTCAATACCACCAACGAACTGGCGGTTGCCGCAATGTTGTTTTATCGAACGCCTGAGCCCACAGCAGATTTTCTGGTGCAGCATTTGAATGAATTATCCAGGCCTGCACTGCAGGATTTTGCCATGCGTTGTCAAACCGTTGAGTGGGAAAAAGAAGCACTGTCAGCCATGCTGAAAGAAGTATTGGCTGCCCACAAACTGAAGATGCCACAAATGGCGATGCCTTTGCGCTTGTTGCTGACCGGGCAGCTCCACACGCCATCGATTGACGCAGTTATTGCTTTGTTTGGCCGTGAAACGGTTTTGGCGCGCATGGCAAAATATATTTAAAATTTTCGAAAAGATGATTTACATGCGGTAACGAAGCTTGCTATAATTTCGCTCTTCGCAAGGGGGTATAGCTCAGCTGGGAGAGCGCTTGCATGGCATGCAAGAGGTCAGCGGTTCGATCCCGCTTACCTCCACCAGCGAAAAAATAGTACGATATGTGCAATTACAGCTTAGTGTCCCCATCGTCTAGAGGCCTAGGACATCACCCTTTCACGGTGAGTACAGGGGTTCGAATCCCCTTGGGGACGCCAGCAAAAATAAACCGGACAGGGCTCGGGTTTAGAGTTTAAATGCCAGGCATCAGGTAAGTTAAGCAAGCAGGTCAAAGCAGTACGGACAGGTCACTGTCCCCATCGTCTAGAGGCCTAGGACATCACCCTTTCACGGTGAGTACAGGGGTTCGAATCCCCTTGGGGACGCCAATATATCCCCCGGCTGATATGTTAAGCAGATAAGTAAATTTGCTTAAAATTACATCAGCCGGGTACCGGATAACATGTTTTTCAAATTCCAACTAATTTTACCGCTCGACATGCGCGCATGGTGTGTCATCACATTTGACGTTCTGTCGCGCTACATAATTACATCTTAATTTCTTTGGTGCTGGTATGGTAGTGGTTGCCCCGCTTTGCCAGTCCATTTTTTGACGGAAACGGGTTTGCGACTCGCTGTATAAACAAGTAAGGAAATGGCTTTAGTCCGCTGATCATTGCGGGTGGAATTTAGAGTTTTTTGGGATGCCTTGCTTGTGCTGGAGTAGTGCGTTTTGGAAAGTGACGCAATGACTCAAGTAAAAGATATAATATATAAGAGTTGATTTATGGCTTGTCAATATTGTTTGCCGAATTAACCTGAATTCACTATTTTTTGGCGCTTCGATCGCTTTGCGCCGCAACTAACCAACCTGTGAGGATTTGTCATGCTAGAAGCCTATCGCCAACATGTCGCTGAACGCGCTGCTCTCGGTATTCCGCCCCTGCCGCTGTCGACACAGCAGACTGAAGAACTGATCGGCCTGCTCAAAAATCCGCCGCAGGGCGAAGCGCAAGCCTTGATCGAACTTATTACCTACCGTGTTCCGGCTGGCGTGGATGATGCCGCCAAAGTCAAGGCTGCATTTCTGGAGCAGGTTGCAAAAGGCGAGGGAAGTTGTTCATTGATTTCGCGTGAAACCGCTACCCAATTGCTCGGTACGATGCTGGGCGGCTTCAACATTACGCCAATGATTAATCTGCTGGCTGACCCTGTTGTGGGCGGCACCGCAGCCGAAGGCTTGAAAAAAACTTTGCTGATGTTCGATTATTTTCACGACGTCAAGGAACTGGCTGATCAGGGCAACGCCAATGCAAAGGCTGTATTGCAATCATGGGCCGATGCTGAATGGTTTACCTCCCGTCCCGAAGTGCCGCAAAGCCTGACTTTGACCGTGTTCAAGGTCACTGGCGAAACCAATACCGATGATTTGTCTCCTGCGCCAGACGCATGGAGCCGCCCTGATATCCCGCTGCACGCTTTGGCGATGCTGAAAAATTCGCGCCCAGGTATCGTCGCTGACGAACCGGGTAAGGTCGGCTCGATCAAACAGATCGAAGCGCTTAAGGCCAAGGGCAATATAGTAGCTTACGTGGGTGACGTTGTCGGAACCGGTTCCTCGCGCAAATCAGCGACCAACTCGGTGCTCTGGTTTACCGGCAAAGACATTCCGTTCGTGCCGAACAAGCGCTTCGGCGGCGTTTGCCTCGGTAATAAAATTGCACCGATTTTCTACAACACGATGGAAGATGCCGGCGCGCTGCCGATCGAACTCGACGTGTCCAAGATGGATATGGGCGACGTGATTGAGCTACGTCCGTTTGAAGGTAAAGCACTGAAAAATGGTGAAGTCATTTCTGAATTCACCGTTAAATCCCCGGTAATTTTTGATGAAGTACGCGCCGGCGGCCGTATTCCGCTGATCATCGGTCGTGGCCTGACCGCACGCGCACGGGAAGCGTTGGGCCTGGCGCCTAGCACCTTGTTCTGCCTACCTACTAATCCTGCCGATTCCAGCAAAGGCTTTACGCTGGCGCAAAAAATGGTGGGTCGCGCTTGCGGTTTGCCAGAAGGCCGCGGCGTACGTCCGGGCACATATTGCGAGCCAAAAATGACCACCGTCGGATCGCAAGATACGACCGGCCCGATGACGCGCGACGAACTCAAAGATTTGGCCTGCCTCGGCTTCTCTGCCGACATGGTGATGCAGTCGTTCTGCCATACCGCAGCCTATCCAAAGCCGGTCGACGTCAAGACCCATCATGAATTGCCGAAATTTATTTCCAATCGTGGCGGCGTGACGCTACGTCCGGGTGACGGCATCATTCACTCTTGGCTCAATCGCTTGCTGTTGCCCGATACCGTCGGCACTGGCGGCGACTCGCATACCCGTTTCCCAATCGGTATCTCGTTCCCTGCCGGTTCTGGCCTGGTCGCGTTTGCCGCAGCCACCGGCGTGATGCCGCTGGATATGCCGGAATCGGTATTGATTCGCTTCAAGGGCGTAATGCAGCCTGGCGTGACACTGCGCGATCTGGTCAATGCAATTCCGCTATATGCAATCCGCAAGGGCCTGCTGACAGTTGAGAAACAAGGCAAGAAAAACGTTTTCTCCGGCCGTATTCTGGAAATTGAAGGTTTGCCGAAATTGAAAATCGAGCAGGCATTCGAGTTGTCTGATGCTTCTGCCGAACGCTCCGCCGCCGGCTGCACGGTGCATCTGGATAAAGAGCCGATCATTGAATACATGACTTCCAACATCACGTTGATGAAATGGATGATCGCTAATAATTACCAGGACAAGCGCACGCTGGAACGCCGCATTCAGGCAATGGAAGCCTGGATTGCCAAGCCTGAACTGCTGGCGCCCGATGCCGATGCTGAATATGCTGCCGTCATCGAGATCGACTTGGCCGATATTCACGAGCCTGTTGTCGCCTGCCCGAACGATCCAGACGATGTCAAGATGCTGTCTGAAGTTTCCGGTAAAAAAATCGATGAAGTGTTCATTGGTTCCTGCATGACCAACATCGGCCATTTCCGCGCCGCCTCCAAGCTGCTCGAAAACAAGTCCGATTTACCGGTGCGTTTATGGATTGCCCCACCGACCAAGATGGATCAGCAAGTACTGGTTTCCGAAGGCCATTACGGCGTTCTTGGAAGCACTGGCGCGCGTATGGAAATGCCGGGTTGTTCGCTGTGTATGGGCAACCAGGCGCAAGTGCGCAAGGGTGCAACTGCAATTTCAACTTCGACCCGCAACTTCCCTAACCGCCTCGGTATCGATAGCCAGGTTTATCTCGGTTCCGCTGAACTGGCGGCGGTCTGTGCCATGCTCGGCAGGATTCCGACCAAGGAAGAGTATATGGCGAACATCGGCGTGCTCGACAAGAACGCAGCCGATATATATCGCTACATGAACTTTGACAAGATTGCCGATTTCAGTGATGTTGCCGACACTGTGACTGTGCAGTAAAGCATTTGGCGCTTTTAAAAAACCCGCTCCGGCGGGTTTTTTTATACATGCTGACATCAGCACCGAGTTTGGCTCCATGTCTACGCAGCAATACATCTGCCAGCCAGATCAGTAGTATTTCAGAAGGGCGTTATAAATTCTTCGCGAATAGATTTGACGACGGCACGAATAGCGGCAGAACTTTTCATGTCGTTATGGAAGACCAGCCAAACATCTCGTATCACTGGCTGCTGGTCAGCTGCCGCCGCAACGAAGGCTGAATCGCTTTCAACCATGAAATCCGGCAGCATCGCCACGCCGCCGCCCTCACGCACCAATGCGTACTGGATCTCCAGCGTGCTCGCCCGAATGCAGAAGGATCGACCAGCCATCTGCCCGATGAGGGCAGCTTGCTGCGAGGCCGCGTCCATGTTCTCGAGGTACCCAATGAAGGCCCAGTCCTCCGGCTGTGTTAGGTTGAGATAATCAGGGCTGCCATACAGGCGTAACGTTAGCTCAGTGAGCTTCACGATAATGAAATCGCCATCGACAGGTCGGGCAAGCCGGATGGCAATGTCGGCTTCCCGTCGGTCCAGCGAGGCGTGATGTGTTTCGCCCAGAATGCAAATCTTGAGACCGGGGTGTTGCTTGCGCAGAGCCACAAGCGGTCGCACCAACATCGCTGCGGCCAAGGCTGGCGGCGCACTGATGGTGACATCCCCTGTCAACTCAGAACGTGCGCTTTCGGCTGCGCGGTCAATCGCCTGAGCGTCCTTCTCCATGTGCTCAACCAAGGTTGCGATACGCTCGCCATCCGCCGTAAGAGACAACCTGCGGCCACGTCGATCTACAAGCTTGAGGTTCAGTTCAGTTTCCAGAGCGGCAATCCGGCGCGCTATGGTCGCATGTTCGACATGGAGCTGCCGGGCCGCACCAGACAAGGTGCCCGCCTGCACCAGTGCAGCAAAATGCCGAATATTTTCCCAATCTGCCATTGTCAATATTTTCATATGAGATGGCAAATATTAGGGAATTTCCAAACAAAGTGCAATGAATGAAAATGTTTCCAACTTAATGGAGGAAACACAATGGATCAAATGGTCAGAATGATGGATGTAGGCGGGGTAGATCAACTGGAAGTCGTTTCTTGCGAGCCGCAGGCACCTGGCGCAGGCGAAGTGCGTATTCGGCACGAGGCAATTGGTGTCAATTTCATCGATATCTACCACCGCATCGGTCTCTATCCGCTTGCGCAACTGCCAGCGGTCCTTGGAGTTGAAGGTGCTGGGGTGATCGAAGCCGTTGGAGAGGGCGTCGTAGATCTCGCTATTGGAGATCGCATCGCCTACGCAGGCGCGCCAGTTGGGGCCTATGCTGCAACACGGCTGCTACCACGGGCACGGGCGATTCTTTTGCCCAAGGACATCAGCTTGCGCGTTGCGGCGGCCTCGATGCTTCGAGGCTTGACGGCACATATGCTGCTCACGCGCACTTACCCAGTCAGTGCAAAAAGCACAATTCTCATCCACGCTGCAGCAGGTGGCCTCGGTGCGATGCTAGTGCGTTGGGCCAAGCACCTTGGCGCTACGGTGATCGGCACGACGGGGTCGGTCGAGAAGGGGCTAATCGCAAAAGCATATGGCGCCGACCATGTAATCGTTGGCCGTGATGCCGATATCGTATCGGAAATTGCGGCCCTGACCGATGGCCGAGGCGTAGATTTTGCTATTGACGGCATCGGCGGCGGCATGCTCCTGAAAACGCTTGCCTGTGTTCGCCCTTTCGGCACGGTCGCCAGCATCGGCCAAGCGGCCGGGCCGATACCGCCGATTAGCGTCGAGCAATTGGGTCCTCGCCGCTCGTTGTCGCTCGCCCGTCCTAGCGTCATGGCATATTCGGCGGACCCGCATGCTTATTCAGTCGCATCCGAGGCACTCATCACTGTGATGCAATCTGGAGTAGTGGCTGAAATTGGCGGCGAATATTCCCTGGTTGAAGCTTCTAGAGCACAAGCCGACCTAGAGAGAGGTTGCACAACTGGCAGTTTGCTGCTGATTCCTTGATGGTTAATCCAAGAATTTCGTAGATTAAAGCGGGTAACGATTGCGCTGCGCGCCATCGAATATTTATCAGGTTCGGTTGGGCATAAGAACATCTGCTCGCGCTCAGACGCAGATTAAATTAATTCGAGTTATGCTTGGAGTATATTTTATAAAGTTAATTAAAATATGCGGAAAATGTCATTAAAAAAGCAATACACCCTATATTTTAGAGTTAAATTGCGTTATGAAATATTACTATTTTTCGTGTCTTTCGCGAATCATGCATAACATCAGTTGCAAATAATCAAACCTAACAGATTCCACCCTTTTTCACGGCAGAGCAGGGCACCCCGATTCCCGTCTCTGCCAATATCGAATGCGAGTGCGGCCAACTGCTGACTTTGGTCGGCCCCTCCGACAGTGGGGCGTCTGGCTGGGTTTATTCAATACACTCTATACAACCGTGATAACGCGGCGTGCTCATGCACAACGAGCACGTGTGATTGTTCCGGTTGTTTTATCTGTAAAGTCGACTGTTCCATGTTCATGGAAAACGTTCAAGATTACGCGCGAAAAACACCGTTTTTTCAACTATGCCAGAACGTCCATATTGATCTGGAAGCCGGTCTGTGACGTAGCTAAACGCAAAAAATTCCACTTCACAAAAATCAACTCCCTCATGTCTCATAGCGCGTTCGACATTCAAAAGCGGCAAAGCAATTGGAATAAAAAACGTATCAAGATGTATCAATCGTGAACTTAGTTGAATTGCAACACCTCTTACAGCCGTGAATATTTAGCCTATGGGCAATTATTAGAAATGCCAAATGCGCAAAAACTATTTTCAGGAGGATCAAGAATTCAGTTTGAAGCTGAATTAATCATGCGTTGAATGTGCAAAAAGTGAATTATCTAAGCGTTTAATGGTTGGTAGCTTAAATCAAGCTAAACCGCAACTTCAAATGAGTTTGGTAGAACGAGGAATTTTTATGAGTGCTTATGTGTGGTATCGCACAGATTCAGCATCCATTACGAATTAACCTCAATTTGTTTCGGTTACCAACTTAAGCGTACAGGTAGCGTCCATGGCGCACACAAATAGCGGAGTCTTGCCTTAAGTTAAGCGGCATCAAAACAGAGTCTGATTTTTCGTTAGTTATTCTCCGCACAGATACACGCTAGCTCCAATATTGCGCAATCAAGCGTCGAAAATAGCGCATTCTTTTTTCAAAATATGGGCGATCTCAATGAACTTGCGGGGAGGAAGAGTCATGCTTTTCAATGACATTGCAAGAGAAATCAAGAGAGCCACATTTAGAGTATTGAAATAAATAGGAGACCCTATGATTTTTAAAAAAAGGAGTCCTGTACAAATGAAAACCAAGATACTCGCGTCTGCGCACCATAGCTTGCCATTTTTGCGTTGGCAGTCAATGTTGCACTTGTTTATAAGGTTGGGGGCTGTGGCCTGCTTGCCTGCGTTTGCCGCAGAAAATGATGTGTTTCGCCCATACGTAGGCTATTCTTTTTCTTATGACGAAAACGTATTGGGAATCCCTGATGGAGCCAATCCAAAAGGCGAAAAGCTATCCGATACTTCCCGCCGTGCAGAGGCTGGACTGGCTTTCAATAAGCGGATTAGTCAGCAGGTTCTATCTGCCAAACTCAATCTTGCCCATGTCACTTATGACCGGTTGGGGGCACTCAACAATGACAGCAAAGACCTCCTTGCCAATTGGAATTGGCATGTCGGCGATCGCCTGGAAGGAAATCTAGGCGCAAGCTATGTTGAGGCACTGACACCGTATGCGAATGGGCAGACGCCGTTCGTGAATTTCAATATTCAGGAGCCCAACCTACGCACGCAACGCCGGGAGTTTGTCGACGGCGCGTGGCGGCTCCATCCCAGTTGGCGCTTGCGCAGCGGATTGTCCCGCGACACACTCAATTACGATCTCGATTCGCAAAAGACCGGTAACCGGGTCGAGGATTCGTCTGAACTCGGTTTAGATTACCTGGCACGCAGCGGCAGCACGGTTGGCATACAGCTGCGTCATACGCGTGGCGATCTCCCGAATCCGCAGCAGATTGGCGCGTTGGTAGTGGACAATAGTTACGATCAGAACGAGATCAAGGCGAAGATTAACTGGCTGCTCACAGGGAAAACGCAACTGCAGTTTCTAGGCGGACATGTGCAACGCAAGCACGACTTTTTCTCGGCGCGTGATTATAGCGGCCTGAACGCGCGCTTGATCGCGAACTGGCAAGCGACAGGCAAGATTGGAGTGACGTTAAGTGGCTGGCGTGAAATCGGTGCGCTCGATGATTTAACCGCCAGCTACACGCTCAATCAGGGCGTCAGCATCGGCTCCACTTGGGATTTGACGAGCAAGCTTCGGCTGGACGGCCAACTCAAGCATGAGACAAGCGACTATAGCGGTGCTGCTGCGTTTACATCTTTACTGCCAGCGGATCGCAAAGACATTTTTCGCACTGCATCGCTCAAGCTTACTTATCGTACTACCGATCATCTTCAACTGGCAGCCCTGCTCTATCGTAAGAACAGGGATTCCAATATTGCCGGGAATAGCACTCCAAACAACGGCATGATGCTCAGTTCACGTTATGAATTCTGAGTTGATTTTATTTCCAAGCCAGCTGCGCACTTTTGTGGCTTTTTCAATCGAATCTGCTGTACACGATTACTGCCTGCGCTTCGTCTTCGCATTCACGATTGATGGTGAAAAGGAACGAGGTAGATCATGACCGTCAATGACATTCCGGTGCTATCGTTTTTTAAGCGCGTGCTTGATCCACTCGTTATCTTGAGTACGCTCTACCTGTTGACCGTGGCGCAAAACAAACAATTTTCCGGTAACTACCTGGTGCTGGCAATTGTTGCCGTCTTCATTTCGTCGTACATTCACGAACAAATCGATTCCTATCGTAATTGGCACCGTGGCAGGCTGCTGGCGTTCGCAAGAGATATTTTTTTCGGTTGGATAATCTTTGTGGCGATTCTGGTCTTTATCGGATATGCCACCGGATTTTCGTATAAATATTCCGATCGTGTCATCTTGCCCTGGTTCGTCGTTACGCCTTTTGTACTGCTAGCAAGTCATCTGGCCTTGCGCAGAATAGCGTCTAATCTAAGCAGAAGTGGGCAAGTGCGTTCTGTGGTGATGGTCGGCGCTAACGAGGTCAGTTTGAAACTTGCCGATCGCATTGCCGAATATCCGCATCTGTTCATGGACGTGCGCGGATTTTTTGATGACCGCGCCAAAATTCGTCTTTCGACGGAACCCGATAAGCCCATGCTCGGCCACATGGAGGACATCGCTGGCTATGTCCGGGAACACAATATCAATGTAATTTTTATTAGTCAGCCGATGTCGGCGCAGCCACGTGTGCGCCTACTGCTTGATGCATTGCAAGATACCACTGCTTCCATTTATTTTCTGCCGGATATTTACATCTTTGATTTGATGCAGGCGCACTTCGATGAAGTGGGCGGTGTTCCCGTGGTTGCAATTTGCGAGACTCCATTTGCCGGCATCAATAGTTTAGTCAAGCGCTTTAGTGACATCGTACTTGCCACCCTCATCCTATTATTGTTAGCACCTGTAATGCTGGCGATAGCGCTGGCTGTCAAATTCACCTCGCCTGGCCGGGTTATCTTTAAACAACGACGCTACGGTTTGAACGGTGAAGAAATCATCGTCTATAAATTCCGCTCTATGGCGGTGTGTGAGGATGGTGCGAACGTGGCCCAGGCTAAAAAAAATGATTCGCGAGTAACCCGCCTCGGCGCTTTTTTGCGCCGCACTTCCCTTGACGAATTGCCGCAGTTCATCAATGTATTGCAAGGACGGATGAGTATCGTCGGTCCGCGACCGCATGCGGTCGCGCACAACGAGCAATATCGTGGATTGATTAAGGGCTACATGCTGCGTCACAAGGTGAAGCCCGGAATTACCGGATGGGCACAAGTGAACGGACTTCGAGGCGAGACCGATACTTTGGACAAGATGGCGGCACGCATTGAATATGATTTGGATTATCTACGTAACTGGTCGATATCGCTCGATCTAAGGATCATTTTGCGCACCGTGAAAGTGGTGTTAGACCGAGATAATGCTTATTAATTTAGGCTAATTTTACCGAACTGCTGCGCATTCAATGCGAAATAGTTGGACGCATCTGGCGTGAAATCTGCCGGAGTTTTGAAACAAACTGAAAGGGGTTGCAATGAAAAAGCTGCGATTGTTGTTAAGTGCTCTGGTCTTTAGCGCTTCTGGTTGGGCCAATGCTAGCGTGCCGATTATTCAGTTGCCCGAATCCAATAGGATGGATGTGAATTTTTATTCGCACGTTAGTTTGAATAACACTTTTTCAGGAGTCAGAGACAACAGCAGCTCAGTCGGAGGCAGTGCAGGCAATGGTATGCGCGATCCGCAATTCAGGTCAGCTTCGTTTCTGACATCGAACGTTTTCTCAGACATCTTGACGCAAGCGGAAAGCATGTCGACCTTGACCGATCATCAGGTAAATGAAGGGTCATTTTCGTCATATGCCAGGGTGGGGCCCTCATCCTTTGGTGCGTCAGATTCCAATGTCGGTGCTGGCAATATCGAACTGCGTTACGGTGCTCTGGTTGCGTCGTCACCGGCGTTAAAAATTTGGACTGTTCTATTGCTTGCTGTTGGCTGTGTTGTTTATCAAGGACGTCACCGGCAACGACCTTTTGGATATAGAAAGTTACATTGAGAGTCGTGTCCATGGACGCCTGACGACCGGTTGCCGGAATGATAAAAAATATTATTGAGAGATTCAAATTTTGATTTTCCGAAAAAAAATCCAGTGCATCCAGATTGGGATAAATAGCTATCCGGCCTTAAAAAAGCAGGCATTTTTAGGTGCCTTCACATTGGCTGCTGTGATGAGTCTGTCTGCCTGCAACAAGCAAGCTAGTTCGGAACTTAAAGACGAGCGATCATCACCATTCGTCAAAGTCAATGACGTCGAAATTACCATGCTGCAACCCATCGATGATTTAGTGGCTGCCGAACGCCGCCCAATAGCCGCGGAGCAAGCAGTAAATAAACAATTACTGGAGACGATGATTGATCGCCAGTTGCTGCAGGAGGAGGCGATGCGCAATAGGCTCGACCGTGACCCTAAAGTGATACAAGCGATTGATCGCGCCAAGACACAAATTCTTGCTCAGGCATATTTGCAAAGCAAGTTTGCCACCATAGACACGCCTTCCAGGGCTGAAATTGATACTTACTTTCAGACGCACCCTGAGTTATTCACCCAGCGCAAATTGTTCTACATGAATGAATTAGTGGTTGCTACCAAGGACGTTACTGCCAAACTCAAAAAGAGACTTGATTCTGCCAAATCGATCGAACAAGTCGCGGTCTGGCTTGACAATAATCACGTGCAATATAAACGCACCCAATTGACGCGTAGTACTGCGGATCTGGCACCAGAAATAATCACGAAATTGCGAGCAATGCGCAGGAATCAATTGTTCGTCATTAAGGCAGGCGAATACAGCATGCTGAACTCTATTTATGATGTAAAGCCCAGTCCCGTTACGGCGCAAGCGGCTGCTCCGCAAATTGAACGCTATCTGCGCAATAAAAAACGCAAGCAGATCGGAGACCTGGAACTTGGACGGTTGCGCGCATCGGCCAAGATTGAATATCTCAACAAAAAGCAGTTGGCTACAACGATCTCGCCAGCAGCCCAGAAAACGGGTTCGTCCACGACGGCCCAAATAGAAAACGGCACAACAGGCGTCAAGTAAGCCGACCTACCTGTGTTTGCAGCTAGCAAATGAATATTGGTTAAATATCGACTAAAAATAGGATGCACAATAAATGACAAAAATTATGATGGCCTTATTGATACTGATGCTCAACGCCTGGAGCACCAGTGCCAGTGCCGAAGATATTCTGCTCGGCCCGAACGATGTAGTGAAAATTTCCGTGTATGGAAACCCTGATCTATCACTTGAAACCAGAGTGAGCCAAACCGGCAGCATCACTTTTCCCCTGGTGGGTGAAGTCAAGGTCGGTGGCTTCGCCACCTCGGCGGCCGAAAAGGAAATTGCCGGCCTGCTCATGAGTGGCGGTTTCGTTCTCAAACCCCAGGTGAATATTCTCGTCACCTCGCAGCAGAGCCAACTGGTCTCGGTCCTGGGCCAGGTTGCCAAGCCAGGGCGCTATCCGATTGATGGCAAGCACAGCCTGATCGATATCCTGGCGCTTGCCGGGGGCGTTGTGCCGGAAGGTGGCGACACGGTTACCTTGATTCGCAACCGCAATGGCCAGAGTAAAAAAGAAGTGATCGACCTGATCGACATGGTGCGCTCCGGCAATATGAAAAAGGATCTGGACTTGATAACCGATGATGTTGTGTATGTCGAGCGAGCGCCCAGGTTCTATGTCTACGGTGAGGTTCAAAAGCCGGGTTCTTATCGCCTGGAACGCAATATGACGGTGCTACAGGTACTGGCGGTTAGCGGTGGGCTGACTGCGCGTGGCACCGAGCGCGGTATGCGCATCAAACGGCGCGATGCGGATGGCAAGGTACACGAGTTCAAGGCCGAACACGAAGATTTAATTCAGATTGATGACGTGGTCTACGTTAAAGAAAGCTTGTTCTGATTTGCGCTGATATGCGCATTGACAACCAGTCATCATGATCTAAGGACACACCCATGAATTTATCCCAGTTTTTACTGATACTGCGAGCGCACTACAAGGTCATTCTGCTCACGCTCATCGTGACTGTGGCGGCGACCTTGACCGTGACTCTGCTAAAGCACAAGGCCTACAAGGCAACGACATCGCTGGTGCTCAACTACAAGGGTACCGACCCTGTGACCGGAGTCGCCATGCCGTCGCAATTGTTGCCCGGCTACATGTCCACGCAGGTCGATATTGTCAATAGTATGAGCGTCGCGTTGAAGGTAGTCGATGCGCTTAAACTGGCTGAAGGCGAGGAAGTGACGCAGAGCTTCCTGGACTCTACCGGCGGCGAGGGCAACATCCGTGACTGGGTGGCTGTGGGACTGCTGGCCAAGCTTGATGTTGAACCCTCGCGTGAAAGCAGCGTACTCAACATCACTTTCACGAGCCTGTCGGCGCCGTTGGCAGCCAGTGTTGCTAACGCTTTCGGTAACGCCTATCAACAAGTGAGCGTCAAACTGAAGGTCGATCCATCGAAGAAGACCTCAGTTTATTTCAACGATCAGATCAAGTTATTGCGCAATAATTTTGAAGTCGCTCAAAAAAATCTTTCCAAATATCAACAGGAAAACGGCATAGTCAACACAGACAAAAGCCTTGATGTCGAATCGGTCCGCCTTAACGAACTATCCAGTCAATTGGTGGCAGCTCAAGGACAGACGATGGAAGCAAGTTCGCGTCAGCGCCAGGTCCAGGGCAGTAAAGCGGCCGAATCGCCCGATATCGCGAACAATCCGCTGATTCAGAACCTCAAGATGGGATTGGGAAGCGCCGAATCGAAGTTCTCCGAGATCGCGCAAAGACTGGATAAGAACCACCCGCAATACCAGGGCGCCAAGGCTGAAGTGGACAAGCTGCGCGCAGATATGAACGCGCAAATCAGCATCGCTTCGAATGCCGTCAGCAGCAATGCGGTCATCATGCGACAGCGTGAAGCCGAGGTCCGTGCCGCATTGGGGGCACAAAAGCTCAAGGTGCTGCAGCTTAATCGCACGCGTGATGAATTGTCGGTACTCAGCAGAGAAATGGACAGTGCGCAACGCGCCTACGAGACCATCTCGCAGCGTTTGACGCTGACCAACCTTGAAGCACAGTCGAACCAGTCCGATATCGCGGTGCTTACTCCAGCCCTGACGCCCCTTAAACCGTTTAGCCCGAAGCTTTTGCTCAATATCTTGCTGGCACTTGTTGTCGGTGTGCTGCTCGGCGTCGGTGGCGCCGTAATCCTTGAGTTGCTTGACAGGCGCGTGCGTTCGGCTGCGGACTTGGCCGGATTGAGCGGGCTTGCGGTACTTGGCGTAATGCAGAAATCGAATGCAGTAGCACGTCAACAATCCAACCGGGCGGCGTTCGCGCGGCGCGATCCGCCTGCCGGTTCGCCGATTGTCGGTTAATCGCAGAAGTTCGAAATAGGTAGAAGCAATCACATGGGGAAAAAATGATACATACCAACTCACCCGTCAAAACCAGTACTGTTTCAGAATTTGTCGGCAAGGAAGCGTCCAGCCTGCCGCATCGCTCTATAGGTGCGATCCTGGTCGAAGCCGGACGTCTGAGTGCCGATAACGCAGAAAAAATTGTGCACCTTCAGCGCGAGCGCGGTCAGCGCTTCGGGGAGACTGCAATCGGTCTGGGCTTATTGACACAAGCCGACATCGAAATGGGGCTGTCGCGCCAGTTCGATTTTCCCTATTTACTGAAAGGTGAAAGTCAAGTCAGCCACGAACTGATCGCGGCCTACGATCCCTTTTGCGCAGAGGTCGAAGCGCTGCGGGCGTTGCGTAGCCAGCTCATGCTGCGTTGGTTCGACAGTGCAGAAGAGCATATTGCGCTCGCGATCACCAGCCCGGAGCGCAATGAAGGTCGTAGTTTTCTCGCTGCGAATTTGGCGGTGGCGTTCTCCCAACTCGGTGAGCGAACTCTTTTGATCGACGCCGACATGCGCAATCCGCGCCAACATGCGTTATTCGGCCTGCCAAACCGGAATGGCTTGTCCGCAATTCTTTCCGGTCGCAGCGAGATCGATGCAATCGCGCGCATTCCCTCGCTGATCGATCTTTCTGTACTGCCGGCCGGTGCCATACCGCCCAATCCGCAAGAGCTGCTTGCTCGGCCGTTGTTCAAGCAATTGCTGCACGAGTTGACGCGCAGGTATGACGTCATTCTGATTGACACTCCTGCCACTGATGTGTTTGCGGACGCCCAGAGTGTCGCTGCCCGTGCCGGTGCTGCGCTGGTCATCGCGCGCAAAGACGTCAGCCACATTCATGCAGTGCGTAATTTGGTTGACACGATGCGCCAAGCCAGCATCGTCGTGGTTGGTACCGTGCTAAATACGTTTTGAATATTCATTGGGTTAGATGGCGCCGCGTTACGGCGACTTTGCTGGCCCTGGTGGAGTGCTATTTGATTCACGAAATTTTGAAAATATCGCCGCTTATGGCACATTTTTTTCTGGGATTGCGAACGACTAAAAAATCGCTTGCGGCTGCCGATGGTTTAAAAAATGGAAAATAAAATTAAGATTACTGCAATTGTGCCGGCATACAACGTAGAAAACTACATCGCCGCGGCGATCGATTCTTTGCTGAATCAAACCGAAAAATTTCATGAAATTATTATTGTGAATGACGGCAGCACCGACAACACCGGAACATTAATTGATCAGTACACGGATATCGCTGGGATAAAAATTTTTCATACCGGCAATAATGGGCAAGCGTGCGCCAGAAATTTTTCCTTATCGCAGGCCAGTGGCGACTATGTATATTTTTTTGATTCGGATGATTTGCTCAATGCGGATTTTGTCGAATCGATGCAGGCATTAGTCCACCAAAAACCCGAGATCGACATCATTTATTTTTCAGGCCAGTCATTTTTGGATGATGGATGTCGATTGGAATATATGCCATCGTATGACAGAAAAATCGACATGGGATGGCCATCCGGTATTGAAGCGACAGGTTTTATGCTGCAGCGGGATATGTATTTCGCTAGTCCCTGTTTGTATCTGTCAAAAAGAGCTTTATGGGGTGACAACAACTTGTCATTCATGAATATTGTGCATGAAGACGAAGAGATCATCATGCGGCTGAGTTGTTCTGCCGGTATGTCGCTCTGCCTTAGCAAAGTTTTCTTCAAACGGCGAATCCGTCTGGAATCGACCATGACGCTGCCGAAATCAAAACGCAACGCGATTGGATATCTGTACACGCTGGAATCGATCGCGTCCTATTGCAATAGGAACAGGGTACAGGTTTTGCCAATAAAAAATGACTTGGTCAGACGTTTTTACAATATTTTGTGTGGGTATTTCGCGCTATGCAAAGCGATCGATTTACGTCCTGAATATAAAAAACTATTTACCCTGCTCATCGAATTAGGCCGCTTCCCCGCTCCCAGGCAACTTTACGAAATGTGGGTTCCGGCGGCTTTTCATGCAAGGCTTTCCACTGTTAAACGAAAGTTATGCAAATGAGAAATGACGCCGCTGATGTCTTGCGTTGTTGATGAAAAATGAACATGATTCTGAGCACGAATAAATTAAAAAAACTGGGAGTATAGCTATATTTATGGCACTTTTCGCATATATATAATGCGGAAAAAAAATATACAATATTCAGTATTTAATATAAATCAGGTCCTGGCTTGGCAACTTTGGCAGCCGTTCCGATGCGCTCCATAACCGCCTTTTTTCATGCCTTTCGGGTTTTGCGCAGGGATTGTTTTCTGCCCTGATGAACATGCGCAGCAACAGTTGCACAGAAAAAATAAGGATAAACGTTGTCCATAATTTCAAATGCACGATGGGTCGCACTATCGCAAGCGGCCAGAGTGGTGTCGCAGTTGGTCAGCATGACCGTGCTGGCGCGATTGCTGGCTCCCGAAGCGTATGGGTTGATGGCATTGGCGGCTATCGTGACCAATCTCGCCTATCTTTTTCGGGATATGGGAACGGCTGCTGCCGTGATTCAGGCCAAAAATGTTTCGATGGTGATGGCAAGTACGGTGCATTGGACCAATGTGGGCCTTGGCCTGTTGATTGGAGTTCTGATTGCTGCAACCGCACCGCTGATGGCCCAGATTTTTCATGAGGCGGGACTGGCCAACGTGCTGTATTTGCTGGCGTTGGTGTTTCCAATGACCGGCTTAAGTGTGTTGCACCAGGCTTTGTTGGAACGTGAGTCGAAGTTCTCGATCGTGGCTAGCGCGGAGATTGTCGCCGCACTGGTCGGCTTGGCGGCCGCTCTGCTATTGGCTTGGCGCGGGGCCGGTGTTATGAGCCTGGTATTTCAGATCATTGTTGCGACTCTGGTATCGACTTCCATCATCGTGATGCAGTCGACATTTCGCCCTGGTATGCATTGGAGCGCACACGCATTCAAATCGATCGCCCGTTTCAGCGGCAATGTATCTCTGTTCAATGTCGTACTGTATTTTTCGCGTAACGCCGACAGCATGGTTATCGGCAGAATTCTCGGCACGGCTGTGTTGGGAGTCTATTCGATGGCGTATCGGGTGATGCTGTTCCCGTTGCAGAACATGACTTTTGTTATATCGCGCGTGCTGTACCCGATCATGAGCCGCAAACAAGATGCAGCCGCCGATGTGGCTCGTTTGTATTTGAAGGCGGTCGGCTTCATCGCCTTCCTGACGGCGCCGCTGATGGCTGGATTGTTCGCCCTGAGAGAGCCTTTTGTATACCTGTTGCTGGGTGAGAAATGGCATGCGTCGGCGGTTATTCTTGCCTGGCTGGCACCGGTCGGTTTCATCCAGTCCCTAGTCAGCACCACCGGCACGGTGCTGATGTCACGCGGTAGTACCGGTCTGATGCTGCGACTCGGTCTGCTGGGAGCGGTGTTGCAGATTGGCGCTTTTGTAATCGGCGCCCGCTGGGGTATTGAAGGTGTGGCAGCGGCATACCTGGCGGCCAACATCCTTAATGCAATACCGGCTTTGTATTTTAGTGGACGCATGATCGGGATTACTTTTGGCGCGCTGATGCGGTGCATTGCTCCGGCCGCTACGGCTTCGATTTTCATGGCTTTTGTGGTGATTGCGACGGAACAAGTCGTCTCGGCTTCTGTGCATAACGCCTTGCTGGCGTTTCTGATACTGGTCGCTCTTGGCGCTGCGGTGTATGGCTTGGCAAGTCTGTTGCTGCTGCGCCCGCAACTCATCAGCCTGCGCTTATTTTTAGGTTTTCAGAAGAAAGTAGAGGGGTAGATGGCCACTTTTGACGTATTGCTGCCGGTAAAAAACGGCATCGCTTTTCTTGCCGAAGCGATCGACAGTATCGTCTACCAGACGTTCAAGGATTGGCGTCTGATCGTTCTGGATCACGGCTCCACAGATGGCAGTCTCGAACTGGCACAGGCTTATGCCGAACGCGATGCGCGGATCATTGTTCGCTGCTTTCCTGAAGCGCAGGGGCTGTCCGGTTTGCTCAACTGCGGCCTGGACTTGTGTGATTGTAAATATGTGTTGCGTCAGGATGCCGACGATGTCTCGCTGCCGAATCGGATGGAAGTGTTGGTGCAAGCGTTTGATGCCGATAGCGCGTTGGTGGTGGTGGGTTCGCTGGGCGACGTCATCGATGCGCGAGGCAAGACCATCGGAAAAATCGATATGCCAACCGGACGCCAGGGAGTCGCCGCTGGGGTATTGTTTCGCACACCGATCTGCCACCCAGCGGCCGCGATGCGGCTCGATGGGATACGTCGCCTGGGTAGAACAGGGGGATCTGGTGTTCGCTACGGCGAAGATTTTATTGGCGCGGTACCGGCCGAGCGACGGCTGCATGTCGCGGGGCTGGCGGAAGATTACTTCTTGTTTGGACAACTTGCCCTGCTTGCACCATGCGTCAACATCGACCGCGGTCTGATCAAATACCGATGGCATGGCGCCAACGTCGGGGCCACCAAGCACTTGGCGCAGATGCAGGTGGCGCTGAATATTTCCCGCTATCTTGCTGAATCCATCTCCATCTTGCATGGTGTGGCGCAAGTTGATCCAGCCCCGTTTTGCAACCATGGCGAGCGCTTGTTTGAGGTCGAGGGACAGAGCGATTTTTCTACAGAATATGCAGCGCTGCGCAAGGTCTTGTTAAAAATTGTGCCGACCAGCGTTGAGTTGGAGCGCGAATTAGCTTTTCGCAAGGTGATTTCTGTCAGAGCGAAGGCAACGATGGCTGCACGCTTTTGCTCCTACGTTGTACAGCATGGCGTACGCCCGGCAGAATCGCACACGATCAGCTCCTGGATGCTGCGCGGCTTTAAGAAGCAGCCGATTTTGATGCTCAAGCCATCTGGATTATTCTCGTGAGCAGCGCCGACAATATTATTGCAATTACCGGAACCACTGTACAAGGATCGCGCATGTTTACCACATCTGTCCTGCCTGCCGTCAGTATCATCATCCCCTCCTATAACCGAGGGTATTGCATCGCGCAATGTATCCAAAGTGCACTGAATCAGACTTTCACAGACTTTGAAATTATCGTCGTGGACGATGCATCGAACGACGATACCCAAGCGCAGGTTATGAATATTTTCGACTCGCGTATTCACTATCTCACCCATGAAACAAACCGGGGTGGGGCCGTCGCACGCAACACTGGCATCCGAATTGCACAAGGCGAGTTCGTAGCCTTCCTCGACAGTGATGATTACTGGCAGCCGGACAAGTTGGAAAAGCAAATTGCCTCCTTGCGGCGGCTTGGACCGCAATGGGGCCTGAGTTATACCTGGCTTTCTTGCGTTGATGAAGATGGCATGGAAACTTTGCGTATTAATCCCGAAATCGAGGGCGCGTGTTTTGAAGAGATGTTGGTAAAGAATTTTATGGGTACTTTTTCCAATATTGTCGTGCGCAAGTCCTTGCTCATCGAGGTCGGGGCGCTGGATGAATCATTTCGCAGTTGTCAAGACTGGGACTTGTTCATCCGTCTGACCAGGCGCGCATCGGTGCATTGCTTGCGCGAATATGCAGTGCGCTATTTGCTAAGTGCCTCCGACCAAGTTCGAATTTCAACTAACCCACGCTCCGTGATTCAGGGACACAGGCGCATCCTCCATAAATATGCAGACGATTATTCGGCATTGGCGCTTCCGTACCGGCGTCGTGCATTGGGCATTTTCATGCGGGTATTTGCCGATGCCGGCAGTCTTTCCGACGCGATTACGAGTGGCTTCAAGCGCTTGTGTTGCGGGCTGTCACTCGTTGAATTGAAAGATTCTGCGCACCTCATGCTGCGTGTATCAAGAAAGTCCCTGATGATGAAAATGCATGCATTGCGGCGTGCCTGAGGGCCGTATTTTTATGGGAAAACGCTTACTCCTGACAACTGAGCAGTTCTCTGTGGCTACGATTATTCTCATTGCCATTTTGGTGGGATTATCGCTGCCCGCGTATGTGGGCGCGATGGATGACAGTATCGCGCGTTCCATGGCGCTGCCTGCATTGCTCTTTTTGGGCCTGTTGCTGTTGTACAGTCGAATACTGCTGTTGATGTTGATACTTTTGTTCAGATCTTCCGGCGACGTAATCTTTGAATCGACGCGGGTTTCTTTGGGAGCAATACAAATTGGCGTGGGTGGCTTGATCAACGTTTTTGTAATTTTGATTGCGCTGCTGCTGGTGATCGAAAAGCCAAGTATCGTACCGAAAAAAATGCTCACAATATGGGTGCCATTTCTTGTTTTGGCGCTGGCCGGTGTCGTGATCTCCCCGGTAAAGGGCGATGCGATCCGTGTCCTCCTGGCACTGATCTCTTATTTTGCGATTTTTGTCAGTGCCTTTTATGTGGTCCGATCTCCAGACGATTTTAAGCGTTGCGTGCGACTCATCTTGTGGTCTTCAGTGTTGCCGGCAACCTACGCCTTGGTTGATATAGCCCTGCACGGCGGCACTGGCGGGCCAAATGGGGCAAGGCTACAAAGCACATTTTCTCATCCGAATATTTTTGCATTTTATTTGACGCTGGTAGTGTCACTAGGCTTCTATGTACTCAAGAGCGATACCATTACTTTGTCAAAAGGTAACAAGCTGGTATTGACTGCGTATACTTTTCTCATGCTGGCGCTTTTGATGTTGACCCAAACCAGAAGTGCCTGGATTGCATGCTTCTCATTGTTCGCGGCATACGGCTTGTTTTTTGAGCGCCGATATTTACTGTACCTGTTTTTAGCTCCCTTATTTGCCTTGCTTATCCCTAGCGTGCGCGATCGCTTGCTTGATCTGGGTTCCGGCAATGAAGTCGTGCAGTACGCAAAATTGAACTCGTTTGCCTGGCGCGTGTATCTCTGGGAGTCAGCCTTTAATTGGATGCGTCCAGCGAATTACCTGCTTGGATACGGCCTGGATTCATTTCAACACTATTCCCCAACGTTTTTCCCGCTCGCTGGTAAAACCAATTTCAATGCCCACAATCTTTACGTCCAGTGGATTTTTGAATTGGGTGCGCTCGGCTTGTTTGCGTATCTGTGGCTATTTGGCTGCTTGTTGTGGTTGCTAAGGAAAATGCTGCCGATCAATAAGCTTGGCGGCTTCATTCTGATATTGCTGGTAATTCAATATCTGATGGTTTCCTTCTCAGACAATATGGCAGCGTATCTGGCTTTCAATTGGTATTTTTGGTTTATCGCAGGTTCGGCATGCGCGGTGGTGGCGGCTGATTTGAAATTGAAATCCGACCAAGATACGCGGCATGAGCGAGGTAATAAAAATGGCGCGTGATCCAGACTGGTCTGCCGACCTGCAGCGGTATGGCATACCGCGCCCATTCTTGCAGGAACAATCAATTTGGGCGGTCTGGACTTACCGTTTCGGTCGGCGTATAGACCAACGCCCCGAGGGCTTGATCAAGCGTCTGTTGACGACTGGATATTGGCTTCTGTTCCGTGCAGTCGAGACGACAGTCGGCGTGAGCCTGCCCAAGTCGGCACGGATTGGGCCAGGCTTGCGTATATGGCATTTTGGTGGAATTTTCATTCATCCTGAGACCGTAATCGGATCGAACTGCACTCTAAGGCAGGGCGTAACGATTGGTAATCGCCGGGAAGGCGGTCCGGTTCCGGTGCTTGGAGATGATGTCGAACTGGGTGCCTACGCGCAAGTGCTCGGCGGTATTCGCATCGGTAATGGCTGCAAGATCGGCGCAATGGCGGTTGTGTTGTGCGATGTCCCCGATGGCGCTACAGCGGTCGGAGCGCCGGCCAGAATTACTCTTTCGGCATGCGCCAGGTAGCGAAGGTAAAGGTGAAGGTATTTTATGGATAAAACGAAGCGAATAAAAATTGCGTATCTGATTAATCAGTATCCAAAAGTAAGCCATAGTTTTATCCGGCGCGAAATTCTCGCGCTGGAGCGGCAGGGGTTTGACGTCCAGAGGATCGCGGTTCGTGGTTGGGACGGCGAACTGGTGGACGATGAGGATCTGCGCGAGCGCGATCGCACGCGCTATGTTTTGCAGAACGGGATGGCAAGCTTGTTGGCAGCCAGCATGCGCATGCTGGCTGCCAGTCCGCTGCGTTTTTTACACGCATTGCGATTAGCGCTGAAAATGGGCTGGCGGGCGGATCGGCCGTGGCCGTTCCACCTGATCTACCTGGCGGAAGCCTGTCGCATCGTGCCCTGGTTGCGCGAATTCGGCGCATTCCATCTGCATGCGCATTTCGGCACCAATTCTGCGGAAGTGGCGATGTTGACGACGGCCTTGGGCGGCCCGCCCTACAGCTTTACGGTACATGGGCCGGAAGAATTCGATAAGCCGGAATTTCTTGGGATCAAGGAGAAAGTCAGTCGCGCCGCTTTCGTGGTGGCGATCAGCTCCTTTGGTCGTAGTCAGCTATTTCGCTGGGCCAGATATGTCGATTGGCCCAAGGTGCATGTGGTGCATTGCGGGCTTGAACCAGTGTTTCATGCGGTGCCTGCGGTACCTGTGGTACCCACCGCTGCACCTAGGGTGGTGTGCGTGGGCCGACTGTGCGAGCAGAAGGGGCAATTGCTGCTGGTGAACGCGGTCAGCCAATTGCTGCGCAAGGGCATTGAGATCGAGCTGGTGCTGGCCGGCGACGGAGAAATGCGAGCCGAACTGGAGGCGCTGATTACACAACGCCGACTGCAGGGCAGGGTGCGCATTACCGGCTGGATCAGCAGCGACCAGGTAAGGGCGGAAATTCTGGCGGCGCGGGCGCTGGTTCTGCCGAGCTTTGCCGAAGGGTTGCCGGTCGTGATCATGGAAGCGATGGCTTTGCGGCGACCTGTACTGACCACCTATGTGGCGGGAATACCTGAACTGGTGCACCCGGGGGAGAATGGCTGGCTGTTTCCTGCTGGGGATGTCGATGCGCTGGCAGCAGCGCTGGAAGAGTTTTTATTGACGCCTGTTGCGATACTGGAATCGATGGGCGAGGCGGGTTACCAACGCGTGCTGGAACGCCATTCAGTCGATATCGAAGCGGCAAAACTGGCACAACTATTTTGTTCTGTGCAGACTTCAAATCCAGCCATAGCACCGGCTCCAGCCCCAATACCACTGGTATGAACGGAATGAACGCTATGGTTTTTTTTGAAACTATTTTTCAGCTATTGCTGTTGCTGTTGTCGTTGCCGGTACTGGTTTTTGCAACACAGGTTGCCATCGCGATGCCAGCCGAACGCAAAAAACATGTTTCTGTCAGCTATCGGCCATCAATCGCAGTACTGGTACCTGCGCATAACGAAGCCGCCGGCATCGTCGCAACCTTACGCTCGATCCAGGCCCAATTGCAGATTGGCGACCGGTTGTTGGTCGTGGCCGATAACTGCACTGATGACACCGCATCAGCAGCCTTGGCAAATGGTGCCGAGACCATTGAGCGGTGTGACCCAGCGCGGAGCGGCAAAGGATATGCGCTCGACTTTGGGGTGCGCCATCTGGCGTTGGCACCACCCGAGGTAGTGATTATTGTGGATGCCGATTGTTTGCTGCAGCCTGGCGCACTTGAGCTTTTGGCGTGCCGGAGCCTGGCCGCCAACCGGCCGATTCAAGCCTTGTATTTGATGCAGTCGCCGGCCGGGGCGAGCCTGAAGACCAAGGTCGCCGAATTCGCCTGGAGCGTAAAAAACTGGGCTAGAGCCTTGGGTTTTCAGCGCGCAGGTTTGCCATGTCAACTGATGGGTAGCGGGATGGCGTTTCCGTGGCCGTTGATGGAACAGGCCGAGTTGGCAAGCGGCCATATTGTCGAAGACCTGAAGTTGGGCCTCGATTTTGCACGCCAGGGCCAGGCACCCCTGTTTTGCCCTGAAGCGCAGGTCACCAGCGTGTTTCCGGTAAACGCGCAAGGAGTGCAGTCGCAGCGCACGCGCTGGGAGCATGGGCACCTGGGCATGATGCTCAAAGAGGGCCCACGGCTACTACTGGAAAGCTTGCGTACCGCGAATCGAGATTTGTTTGCGCTGACTGTTGACATGTGCGTCCCACCGCTGGCCTTACTGACTTTGGTGGTATTGATTTTTGGTCTGGTGGGGATGGCGCTATTGGCTTTGACTGGCAATGCGCTGCCTTGGAGTCTGGCACTCATTAATCCGGCCATCCTGGGAGTTGCCGTGTTATTGGCATGGGCCAGGTTCGGGCGCAGCATTTTGACTTTCCGTAATCTAGCCTATGCACCAATTTACGCTCTGTCTAAAATCCCTTTGTATTTAAAATTTTTAGTGCGTCGTCAAGTCGAATGGGTGCGCTCCCATCGGGATAAACCTTAAAAAAACCGGCCCTGAAACAAGGAAAATAATTATGAAATTGAACTCTCGACAGGCAGGATTAACTGATATTCATCCGATTTTTTTCACCCTATGTCAACGGATATTTATTGCAGCAATCCTGGGTGCGTTCTCATCAAGTGTCAGTGCCTCACAGGCGTCGGATACAGACAAAATTTTCGCGCCCGACAGTTTTTGGTATTCTCCGATCCCGAAAGAGGTGCCGTTGCATGCCGATTCTGTCGCGTTTGTCAGTGATTTCTTACGGCAAAAAAAATCTTTTTACGGCAACGTCAACATCAACACCAGTTCCTACGCCAGTCCGGTATACGTAGTCGATGCCAATGTTCCCGTGACGCAGGTCATGGAATGGGACTGTCAAAAAAAGAAATTCAAAGACAAAAACCTGGCACAGCAATGGGCGGCTGTTCCGATTCCTCCAGAGGCTGAACCGGCGGACGGCACTGACCGGGAAATGACTATATACCAGCCGTCAACCGACACGATTTGGGAATTCTGGCAAGCCCGCAAAGTCGATGGCAATTGGCAAGCATGCTGGGGTGGACGTTTAACCAATGCCGCCAGGAGCAATGGCAGCTTTCCCGATCATTACGGCACCACGGCAACCAGTTTGCCTTTTATCGGTGGTCAAATCACCGCAGAAGAATTACGCCGTGGCGAGATTCGCCATGTAATCGGCATTTCGCTTGTGGAAGCGGAGCATTTCACCGTAAAGTCATGGCCGGCACATCGGTCAGATGGCTACAACCCGACAAAACAACCAAATCGAATTCCCGAGGGTTTGCGTTTTCGGCTCAATCCGAATGTGAATGTGGATAATCTCAATATGCACCCAATCGGGAAAATTATTGCAAAGGCAGCGCAAAAATATGGTTTTGTCGTATGGGATAAAGCCGGCGCAATCTCTATCCGCGCACAAAATCCGAAATCCTACACAGCACTGGGAGAACCTGATCCCTATCCAATCCTCTTTAATGGCACCAGTTCCTCCGCAATTCTGGATCGTTTCCCGTGGGATCAGTTGCAATTTTTGCCGAAAGATTATGGCAAGCCATAAAGAATTCAGATGTGATTGAATCAGCATTGCTCTCCACCTTATTTACCGAAAGTAGAATCACAATATGAAAATAACTGTCATCGGCACCGGCTATGTGGGATTGGTTACCGGCACTTGCCTGGCTGAAATGGGCAATAAAGTGCTGTGTCTGGATTTAGATGAAAATAAAATCAGAATCTTAAACGAGGGCAATATCCCAATCCATGAGCCTGGGTTACTTGAGATGGTGCGGCGTAACGTAGCTGCCGGTCGTCTGCGGTTTACAACAAGCATCGAGGATAGTGTGGCGTTCGGCCTCTTGCAGTTCATTGCTGTCGGCACCCCGCCCGACGAAGACGGTTCTGCCGACATGCAGTATGTCACCGCCGCCGCTCGCAATATTGGCAAGTATATGACTGAATATAAAGTGGTGATCGATAAATCCACGGTTCCGGTTGGCACCGCCGACAAGGTCGAGGCTGCCATGCAGGAGGAGCTTGTCGCACGCAATATTGATCTGCCGTTCTCGGTTGTGTCGAACCCGGAATTTCTCAAGGAAGGGGCTGCGATAGACGATTTTATGCGGCCCGACAGGGTCGTAATCGGTGCCGAAGATGAGCGGGCGATTGCGCTGATGCGCGAATTGTATGCACCTTTCATCCGTAACCATGATCGTGTCATCGTGATGGATGTGCGTTCAGCCGAACTGACTAAATACGCGGCCAATGCGATGCTGGCAACGCGCATCTCGTTCATGAATGAACTCGCTAATCTGGCTGACAAATTGGGTGCAGATATCGAGCAAATCCGGGTCGGCATCGGGTCCGATCCACGAATCGGATTTCACTTCTTATATCCTGGCTGCGGCTACGGTGGTTCATGTTTTCCGAAGGACGTACAGGCTTTGATTCGCATTGCGGATGAAAACGATTCAGGCTTGAAGGTTTTACAAGCGGTTGAAGAAGCCAATGAAACACAAAAGCATTTGCTGCTGCATAAAATCCGGGCGCGCTTTGGTGGTGATTTAAGTGGTAAAAATTTCGCGTTATGGGGCTTGGCTTTCAAGCCGAATACCGATGATATGCGGGCGGCATCCAGTCGTGTCGTAATCCAAGGTTTGTGGGAAATGGGCGCAACCGTAACTGCTTACGATCCGGTGGCAATGCTTGAATCAAAACGTATCTTTGGTGAAGACCCACGCCTTATGTATGCCAGCTCGCCAATGGCAGCCTTGAAGAATGCGGATGCGTTGACGATTGTTACGGAGTGGAAAGAATTCCGGGTTCCTGATTTCGATGCGATCAAGGCTGCGTTGAAAACGCCTACCATCTTCGACGGTCGAAATCTCTATGACCCCTCTCAAGTTCGGAGTCACGGTATTGAGTATTTTGCGATTGGACGGCGCTGACTTCTATCGGTTCGAACAGGTATCTGCCCTTAGTTTCACCAAAGCTTGCAAGTGTTATGGCGGGCACTCCAGGCATGATAGATTGCCACCTTCTCGTTCGTCAAAATGTGTGACGAAATGTATCAATGTTGAACTATCGGTATTAAATTCCCTCTATTTTTAAGCCTTCAACGAGCTTGTGAAAGACGTTAGGCGTCGAAAAGAGAGGAAATATATTATTTATTCCATTGAAGTAATCTTCGCTATTTTTTCATTTGCCATTTCTTCCTCCCTTGCGTTATTCCGCTCATTTAATCGTTTGCCCTGATGCGGAAAATTTCAAGAAATGACGTTTTCTCTAAGCAACTCAATGCGTCGCTTTATGTGTGGCATCACACAGACAATGTCGTGATGGCACGGTTATCTTTGTTTAGCAACTAGGAAATACTGCACCACTCGAAATTATCGGTGTCGTTTGCAGCACATAAAATGTGCTTGCGTTTACAAGATAGTTATGCATTTTACCTATAAAAAAACCAAATTTTTCCTGTGTGCATGGTGTGAAAACGCCACGACATTATTAGTTTAAGTCTGGAAATGACAACTGAATTGTAGGTGGGTGTGTAGTCGTTTTTTTAAAACTCAAGTGATACGAATAAGTATGAAAGCAAGCTATGCAATTAAAAAAAACTATTCCAATTGCCGGTTTTTTAGTTAGAAAAACCAGTTCTCATAGTTTGGCCCAGTATCTACTGACCGAATTGCAGATTAAAAATAAAGTCGCGTTATTTTTTGCAAATACTAATTTCATTGTGCAATGCCGAAGCCAGGCACACCGGATGCAGGATGAATCTGTAATTGTCGTCAATGATGGTGTCGGAATGGATATAGCCGCTTTATTAATTCAAAAAAAACGTTTTAAAGAAAATTTAAATGGCACTGACTTTACCCCGTATTTTTTTAATCGAGCGACCAGGCCACTGCGCGTTTTCTTGTTGGGCGGAAAATCTTACGTTTTGCAAAAAGCAGCGGATTACGCCCGCCATCAGCTGGGGCAAAAAATTGTCGGCGTTTGTGACGGATATGAAGACATACAAAAAGAACATAATTTAATTAATACGATTAATCGAGCCAAGCCGGAGGTCGTATTAGTGGCGCTCGGCAATCCTATTCAGGAAGAATGGATTCTGGATAATCGCCACGCGCTGAATGCTGGCGTCGTGATTGGTGTTGGCGCATTGTTCGATTTTTGGGCTGGCGATAAGGTTCGGGCTCCAGTTCTGATGCAAAAGCTCCGGCTTGAATGGTTTTATCGCCTTTGCCTGGAACCACGGCGTTTATTGCGCCGATACACGGTCGATATTGTCAGGTTTCTTTTGCATTGCCATAAATATCGTTACGGCGATTCTGTGGCGCAAAAATAGACAATATTCAAGGATGTCGACAGCACATTTAATAAATATAAGAAGCAAAATACAGCTGAACGTTTGCGTAATAACGTGTTGCGCCGATCGTATCTATATACGGTGTCAAAGGGGCAGCATTGGATAAGGGGTATTCATGAAAGTATTGGTGGTAGGTGGAGCAGGATATATCGGCTCCCATATGGTGCAAGTGCTGCTTGCAGAAGGGCACCAGGTCATTACTTTCGATAACCTTTCGGGTGGTTTCCGGGATGCGGTGTTGGGCGGCGTATTTATTGAAGGCGATCTTGCCAACAGGGTTGCACTCAACAATGTATTTGCGCTGCATCAGCCGGATGCGGTGATGCATTTTGCCTCTTTTATTCAAGTAGGCGAGTCGGTGAAATTACCTGACAAGTATTACCGCAACAATTTTTCTAATACCCTGAATCTGCTGGACGCGATGCTGGCGTATGGCGTAAAGCGTTTCATTTTCTCATCGACTGCCGCCATTTTTGGCGAACCGGAGTATGTGCCGATTGATGAACTTCATCCGACCCGGCCGCTTAATCCTTACGGGCGCTCGAAGTGGATGATGGAGCAAGTGCTGGCCGATTACAGCGTGGCTTTTGGATTGAGTACTGTTTGCCTGCGATATTTCAACGCCGCCGGCGCCGACCCTGCAGGTTTGCTTGGCGAACGGCATAAACCGGAAACCCATTTAATTCCATTAGTGTTGCAAGCCGCTTCCGGTCGTCGCCGGCATATTGCAGTGTACGGCCGTGACTATGACACTCCTGATGGCACTTGCATCCGCGATTACATCCACATTGTCGATTTGTGTTCTGCCCATATGCTGGCGCTGAATTATCTGACTCATGATGGGCAAAGCGATTGTTTTAATCTGGGTAATGGGGAAGGCTTTTCGGTGCAGCAGGTGATTGATGCCGCGCAACGGGTAACCGGTGCACACATACCTGTGGTGGATGCGCCACGCCGCGCAGGCGACCCGGCCAGGTTGGTAGCCGATGCGTCCAAGATGAGCCGCATCTTGGGCTGGGCACCGCTTCATGCTGAACTCGATTCCATCATCGAAGACGCATGGCGTTGGGAGCGCCAGACAGCCGCCGCAATGCGCAATACATAGATATCTTGCTCGCCTGCTGCTGCTGGCTTTGATAATTTTTGATGTTATGGAGAAAAAAATGAAAGCAATGATTCTCGCAGCAGGTAAGGGCACACGGGTTCGTCCGTTGACCTACGATTTGCCTAAACCAATGATTCCAATCCTGGGCAAGCCAGTGATGGCGTATCTGGTGGAGCATCTCGCCAAATTTGGTGTTCGCGACATCATGGTCAATGTAAGTTACTTGCATGAGAAGATCGAGGAATATTTTGGCGAGGGTGATCAATTCGGAGTTCAGATCGGTTATTCCTTTGAGGGTTACACCAACGACGATGGCGATGTGGTGCCACAACCGATCGGCTCCGCCGGCGGAATGAAGAAAATTCAAGAATTTGGTGGATTTTTTGATGACACGACCATTGTTTTGTGCGGCGATGCATTAATCGATCTTGATCTGAAATCAGCATTGTTCGAACACAAGCGCAAGGGCGCACTAGCCAGTGTTATTACTAAGGAAGTGCCGTGGGATAAGGTATCCGATTACGGCGTAGTGGTCACAGACGAGGATGGCAAAGTACTGTCGTTTCAAGAAAAGCCAACCCAGGAACAGGCTCGCTCGAATTTTGCCAGCACCGGCATCTATATCTTTGAGCCGCAAGTGTTGGACTTGATTCCAGCCGACACGGTATTCGATATTGGCTCCGATTTGTTTCCCTTGATGGTGCAACAAGGGTTGCCGTTTTATGCACAAAAACGTTCCTATAACTGGATTGACATCGGTAGCGTCACAGACTTCTGGACCGTATCGCAAAGTGTGCTGATGGGCGAGGTGGCGCAAATGGATATGCCTGGTCTTCAGATTGCTGAAGGACTTTGGGTCGGCCTCAATACGCGCATAGATTGGGAAGGCACGGTTATCGAGGGGCCGGTGTATATCGGGTCTGGCTGTCACATTGAGGCTGGTTGCCATATAGTAGGCCCGACCTGGATCGGATACGGTAGCCATATATGTTCCGGGGTAGAGGTGATACGCAGCGTGTTGTTCGAATACACCCGCATCTCGCCGGATGCCTATCTGGACGAGAAGGTTGTTTTCAAAGAATACAGCGTCAATCGCGCTGGCGAGATGACGCATGTTTCTGAATGTGGTGACAGCGAATGGGGCAATGCCCGCGACCGACGTCTCAAACGTCGTTTGAGCACCAGCGACATATTAGAGAAAAAAAATGTTGCATAAGAAAATTTTTTTAATCCAACTGTAGCTGGATTTCCGGGTGGAATGAATTAATCACAATCGGAATAAATTGATGGAGTATGCTGTAAAACATATCACCTTACGCATGATTATATTGCGGTGCATTAAAATACATTGGTCAGTATAAGGCATGCCATACGCAAACGTCATGACGAAGACTTGAAAATGCAATAGCCACAAAATGGATAAACATCAATGTTCTTCGCTCGATGCACTTTTGACTGAGGTGCGTGCTTGTCGCGCCTGCGAGCAGCATCTCCCGCTCGGCCCGCGCCCGATCGTGCGCGCGGCAGCACAGGCACGCATTCTCATTGTCGGGCAGGCGCCTGGCGCTCGGGTCCATGTATCAGGCATTCCGTGGGACGACGCGAGTGGTGATCGTCTGCGGACATGGCTTGGGATAGACCTTGCGTCATTTCATGACGAGTCCCTGTTCGCGATTATTCCGATGGGATTTTGTTATCCCGGACGGGGTACGAGCGGCGATAAAGCGCCGCGTCGTGAATGCGCACAAATGTGGCTGGATAGCCTGTTGGAACAGTTGCCTGAGATTCAATTGACGTTGCTGATCGGCCAATATGCGCAACATCATTTTCTGGGTGCCAATCGCCGGCCGTCTCTCACTGAAACGGTTCGGGCATGGCAGGAATACGCGCCGACTTTCATTCCGTTGCCGCACCCGTCACCGCGTAACCAGGGATGGTTTCAACGGCATCCGTGGTTCGAAAACGAAGTCCTTACTATGCTGCGCGGGAGAGTCAAATCCATCTTGGCGCAAGATCAGAGACTGGCTAACTGAGACCGGCAAAGCATTTGTTAGTGATGTGTAGCCCAACCGGAGCAAAGAATGCCGCATGCGAATCGCACGCAATTAAAAATTTTCATCAAGAGGGCGTATGAGGATGCGGCGCCGGCAGATGGTTTTCGTGTTTTGGTCGACCGCCTCTGGCCCCGCGGACGCAGCAAAGAGACGCTTGAACTCGATCAGTGGGCGCGCGACCTCGCGCCAAGCGCGAATTTACGCAAATGGTTTGGGCACGCCCCGAAGCGATGGGATGCTTTCCAGCAACGCTATCGAAGCGAACTTGAGGCTGAAGAAAAGCAGGAGGGAATGCGGGATCTTTTAGCCGCAGCGGATGGCCGGTCGATTACGCTCGTTTATGCGGCAAAAGACGAACAACATAATCAGGCAATCGTGCTGCGGGAGGTGTTATCGCAACTGCATGAACGGTGATTGCCCCCCCTTTGATTGTCCCCTTATTCTGCGCGGACATTGCCATGCGCCGGAAGACGCTAATGCTCTATACGTGAAGTAAGGCAACAGCCCGCGTGCAAATGTTCTCGACGGTAAAACCGTATTCGCGCATCACAATCTCGCCAGCAGCCGACGCACCGAAACGATCCACCGCGAGCACATCGCCGCGGTCACCGACATAGCGATACCAGCCTTGCGAAACGCCAGCCTCCACCGCGAGCCGTGCGCCAATAGTTGGCGGCAACACGGTGTCGCGGTATTCCTGCGGCTGGCTGTCGAACAATTCCCAACTCGGCATCGAAACAATGCGTGCCTGGACGTTCTGCGCCAGCAGTTGTTGCTGCGCGGCTACGATCAACGCAACTTCCGAGCCGCTGGCGATCAAGATCAGTTCAGGTGTGCTGTTCGGGGCATCGGCCAGAATGTAAGCACCGCGCCGCAAGCCGTCAGCAGCGGCAAATTGTGTGCGGTCGAGAGTCGGGACGTTCTGCCGCGAAAGTATCAACGCCACCGGCCGGTTGTATGTTTCCACCGCAACGCACCAGGCAATCGCGGTTTCGTTGGCATCGGCTGGGCGAACCACGATCAGGCGTGGCAGCGCGCGCAAGCTGGCAAGCTGCTCCACCGGTTGATGTGTGGAACCGTCCTCGCCCAGCGCAATGCTGTCGTGCGTAAAAACGTAGACCACGTGCAAGCCCATCAGCGCGGCAAGGCGGATCGACGGGCGCATGTAATCGGAAAAAATCAGGAAAGTTGCACCGAATGGCACCGCTCCGCCATGTGCGGCCATGCCGTTCATGATCGCGCCCATCGCATGCTCGCGTACGCCAAAGTGCAGATTGCGGCCGGCGCAACTCCAGCCGCCGCCATTGGAACCTTGTCTGTCGCGGGCGCTAACGCCGGACGGCTCGAAATCCGCCAATCCTTTCAACGCGGTATAGGTTGATGGGTCCAGATCCGCAGAGCCGCCGATGAGCGCAGGCAAATGCGCGGCGATGGCGTTCATGACCTTGCCTGATGCGACGCGTGTCGCCATGCCTTTGTCATCCGTCGGAAAATGCGGGATATCTGCATTCCAGCCAGCGGGCAGGGCGGTATTGCCACTTTGCATAAGTTGCTGCAACTCTAAGGCCAGTTCGGGGAATTGTTTTTCGTAAGCCGGGAATTTGCTACGCCATTTCGCCTCGGCTTTCTCGCCGCGATCGGCCACTTCGAGAAAATACGTGCGCGCCGCTTCGGGAATGTAAAACGGCGGGTCCTCCGGCCAGCCGAGGTTGCGCTTGGTCAACCGCACCTCTTCCACGCCGAGCGGCGAACCATGCGCTTCGAACGTGTCCTGCTTGTTCGGGGAGCCGTAACCGAGATGGGTGCGCACAAGAATTAGCGAGGGTCGCCTTGTTTCGGCGCGGGCGGCGCCCAGCGCCTGCTCGATTGCCGCCAGGTCATTGCCGTCTTCTATCGATTGGGTGTGCCAGCCATAGGCCTCGAAGCGCCGTGCCCGGTCCTCGGTAAAGGTAATATCGGTGCCGGCGGACAGCGTGACGTCATTGTCGTCGTACATATATATCAGCTTGCCCAATTGCAGATGACCGGCCAGCGACGCGGACTCCGAGGCGACGCCTTCCATCAGGTCGCCGTCGCTGACGATACCGTAGGTAAAGTGATCGATCATGGCGAAGCCGCCGCGGTTGTAGCGTGCAGCCAGATTCGCTTCTGCCATTGCCATGCCTACGCCGTTGCCAAAGCCTTGCCCAAGCGGCCCCGTTGTCACCTCGACGCCGGGTGTCAGACCGCGTTCCGGGTGGCCCGGCGTGATGCTGCCCCATTGGCGAAATTGCTGAAGTTGTTCGAGCGGCAAAGCGTAGCCGGTGAGGTGGAGCAGGCTGTACAGCAGCGCCGAGCCATGCCCCGCCGAAAGGACAAAACGGTCGCGATCAAACCAGTGCGGATTGGCCGGATGGTGCTTGAGGAAGCGCGTCCACAGTACATAGGCCATCGGTGCAGCGCCCAGCGGCAATCCGGGATGGCCACTGTTTGCCTGCTGCACGGCATCGACCGATAAAAATCGCAGCGTGTTGACACACAAATCATCCAATGCAGAGGTGGAAAGCGTTGCACTCATTTGATAACTCCTTGCGTTAGTGAATTTCAGCTACAGCCGTGAATAGATATGACTTTTAATTATCTTAATAGTTGCTAAGGTGAGGATTAAGCCGCGCACGGAAACATAGTCTTGGTTCTTATCGTGCACTGCATTCTGGAACTGAAATTGCGTCGACTTGTCCAAAAAACTGATGTCGTCTTTTCTGTGTCTCGTAATTCAATGCCGGGCTTAACTATGACCGCCAATCTTTTGAAATCACTGCAACGTGTTGTCGACAATCCCAATATGTCGGCACCGGAAGTGCAATTACTTTCGAATGGCAGATATCACGTGATGGTCACCAACCGGGGCGGCGGCTATAGCCACTGGAAAGATCTCGCGGTGACACGCTGGCGCGAAGATAAGACTTGCGACAATTGGGGCACTTTTTGCTACCTTCGCGACCTTGCAAGCGGGTATCTCTGGTCAACCACTTATCAGCCGACACTGCGGCGCGCGGACACTTATGCAGCCGTGTTTTCGGCAGGGCGCGCCACGTTCCGTCGCAGCGATCACGATATCGAAACGCATGCCGACATTGCAGTTTCGCCGCAAGATGACGTCGAATTGCGCCGCGTGCGTATAGTCAACCGTTCTTCTGTGCGCAAGACGCTCGATGTAGCGAGTTATGCTGAAATTGTGCTCGCGCAGCCTGGCACGGACGCGGCGCATCAGGCATTCAACAAGCTATTTGTCGAAACGGAAATTATCCGGGAGCACCAGGCCATCCTGGGCCATCACCGGCCGCGTGCGCCCGATGATCCGAATCCCTGGATGTTTCACCTGCTGGTGGCGCACCAGCCAACGGATGGCGCGCTTTCCTACGAGACGGATCGAATGCGTTTCATCGGGCGCGGCCGCACTACGGCTGATCCGCAGGCGATGGACAGCGACGCGCCATTATCGGGAAGCGCAGGCCCCGTGCTCGACCCGATAGCCGCGATTCGCTGTCGGTTCTCGCTCGATCCGGGGCAAGCCGTCACCGTGGATTTAATCACCGGCATCGGCGAAACACGCGAAGCATGCATTGGGCTGGTTCAGCGATATCAAGACCGGCAGTGTGCGGATCATCTTTTTGCTGCGGCGTCTACCTGCAATCGGGCGCTTCGAAACAAGCTCCGCGCCGCGGAGACTGATGTGCACCTGTATGAGCACCTCGCCAGTTCCATCCTCTACGCCAGCGGTGCACACCGCGCCGATGCACGTATTCTCGCTAAGAATCAGTTGGGCCAGTCCGGCCTATGGCGGTATGCGATCTCCGGCGATTTGCCGATCGTGCTGCTACGCATGTCGAACCCGGCAAATATCGAACTGGCACGCCAACTCATACAGGCGCACGCATATTGGCGTCTGAAAGGGCTTGCGGTGGATCTGGTTATCATCGGCGAGGATCGCGACGGCCACCCACCCTTAAAAGAACAGATCGCGCAATTCATCACTGCCAGCGGCGATGCCGATCAAATTGACCGGACCGGCGGCATTTTCGTGCTGGCCGCCGATCAGGTCGAGGATGAAGGCTTCACTCTTTTGCAAGCGGTTGCCCGCGTCATCATCAACGATGACGACGGCAGCTTGGCGCAGCAGATCGGACGCCACGGATTGGCACCAACGCCGTTAGCGCCGATATGGGAAGCAGCAGTCGTGCGCGATACCGGAAACCGTCCGGCAGTCATCGAACTGCCGCAGCGCGACTTGATTTTCGGTAACGGATTGGGCGGATTCACACCGGATGGGCGCGAGTATGTCATCACGGTCAGTTCCGCACAGATGACACCCACGCCCTGGGTGAATATCCTGGCAAACCCGTCATTCGGCACCCTGATCACGGAGAGCGGCAGCGCCCATACATGGAGCGAGAACGCGCACGAATTCCGTCTCACGCCGTGGTCGAACGATCCGGTAAGCGACGCCAATACCGAAGCGTATTACTTGCGTGACGAGGAAAGCGGCCATTTCTGGTCGCCCACGCTGCTGCCTAGTGGCGGCGCCACGCCGTATGTCACTCGGCATGGCTTTGGCTACAGCGTTTTCGAACACAGCGAGGAGGGCATCGACTCCGAATTGTGCGTGTATGTGGCGATCGATGCGCCGGTCAAGTTCGCCAGATTAAAGCTGCGCAACCGGTCAGGACGCGCACGCCACCTTTCCGTGACCGGCTACGTGGAATGGGTGCTGGGCGACGAGAATACAAAAACGCGTATGCACGTGATCACCAGTATCGATGCCGGCAGCGGCGCGTTGTTTGCGCGCAATGCCTACAACACGGCGTTTTCCGGGCGCACTGCGTTTTTTGATGTAGATGCCGATGTAGATGCCGATGATACGGCCGAGCGAAGCGTGTGTGGCGATCGTGAAACGTTCCTCGGACGCAACGGCACTTTGCGCCATCCTGCCGCGCTGGCGCTGATGCAGCCGCGACTGGATGGCACGGTGGGGGCGGGGCTGGACCCGTGCGCCGCACTCCGAATACCGTTTGCGTTGGCCGATGGGCAGACTCGCGAGATCGTATTTCGGCTGGGGGCCGGAGAGAACGCCGAGGCAGCGCGCGATTTGGTGCAGCGCTCGCGTGGTGCCACGGCCGCACACCATGCGTTTTCTGCCGTGAAGCAATACTGGAAAGACACGCTGGGAACCGTGCAAGTCAAAACGCCGGACCGGTCTCTGGACGTGCTGACCAACGGCTGGCTCGTGTACCAGGTTCTGGCGTGCCGGCTATGGGGACGCACCGCGTTCTATCAAGCGAGCGGCGCTTTTGGCTTTCGCGATCAGCTGCAAGACGTGATGTCGCTGGTCCACGCCGCTCCGGCTCTGGTGCGCGCGCATGTGCTGCTCTGTGCGTCGCGCCAGTTTCCCGAAGGCGACGTCCAGCACTGGTGGCATCCGCCGGCAGGGCGCGGGGTGCGCACTCATTGTTCGGATGATTACCTGTGGTTGCCGCTGGCGACGTGCCGCTACGTACTGTCCAGCGGCGACATCGGCGTGCTCGATGCGCCTGTTCATTTCCTCGAAGGCAGTGCGTTGAAGGCCGAAGACGAGTCTTGCTACGAACTTCCCAAGCAGTCGCAACAGCAGGCCAGCTTGTACGACCACTGTGTGCGGGCCATCCAGAGGGGCTTGCGTTTCGGCGCGCACGGCTTGCCGCTGATGGGTTCGGGCGACTGGAACGATGGCATGAATCTGGTGGGCGCGGGAGGCAAGGGCGAAAGCGTCTGGCTCGGTTTTTTCCTGTGCACGGTGTTGACGAAATTCAGTGAACTCGCGCAGCGGCATAACGATCCGTCATTTGCCGAGCGCTGCCTGCACGAGTCGGCCCGACTGCGCGACGCCATCGAGCGCAGCAGTTGGGATGGCGACTGGTATCAACGCGCATGGTTTGATGATGGTTCGGTATTGGGCTCCGCAAAAAATTCCGAATGCCGAATCGATTCGATTGCGCAGAGTTGGGCGGTTCTGTCCGGCGCGGGCGATGCGCAGCGCGCGCGCCAGGCAATGGACGCTGTCGACAGAGAGCTCGTGCACAGCGAAGGGGCATTGATCCAATTGCTGAATCCACCGTTCGACCAGTTCGAACCCAATCCCGGTTACATCAAAGGATATCTGCGTGGCGTGCGCGAGAACGGCGGCCAATATACCCATGCGGCGGTCTGGGCCGCGATGGCATTCGCAGCCTTGGGCAACGCTGAGCGCGCCTGGGAACTGTTCGAGATGATCAATCCGATCAATCATGCAGCCTCGGCGGAGGCGATTGCGGTTTATAAGACGGAGCCGTACGTGCTGGCGTCGGATGTCTATGCACTTGCGCCGCACGTCGGGCGCGGCGGTTGGACGTGGTATACCGGCTCGGCCGGCTGGATGTACCAATTTATCGTTGAGTCGCTCCTGGGTCTGCGGCGCGAAGCAGACCAATTGCATTTTGCGCCGTGCGTGCCTGCCCACTGGAAGTCGTTCGAGGTGATCTACCGCTATCGAAAGACGACTTATCACATTACCGTGCTGCCGCACGCCACGACGGATAAGGCGAGATTGACAATCGATGGCGTCGAGCGGCCCGGCTCGATTATTGCGCTGGTGGATGACCAGCAACCACATTCAGTCGAGGTTATGGTTTGATTAACTGTTCAGCCCGCTAGGTGAGGACTGTTTGGTCCCCTCTCCCACTTGTGGGAGAGGGTTAGGGAGAGGGTCTTAGCAAACATTCCGGCCGCATTATGTGGCAATGGAATCAAGGTTGAGCCTTGTTTTGACCACCTTGCCTATTGCGAGCACCCTCTCCCCGGCCCTCTCCCGCGAGCGGGAGAGGGGGGCTACCCATAGCGGGGTGAATAGTAACTTGTTTTATTAAATATATGGAGTATGGAAATTTTCATGGCATCGTCAGCATATATTTATGCGTATATAAAATATACTGAGACCAGTAGTTGGTGTTCATCCAACGTGTATTGCAGCGTGGGTGCTGCTGCAAGGTCCCAATGTCCAAGTGTCATTTAAGCAAGGAGGTTCAAGATGCAGATCGGCATGATTGGATTGGGGCGCATGGGCACCCGTATGGTGCAACGCCTGACGAAGGGCGGTCACGAGTGCGTGGTCTATGACGTGCGGGCAGAGGCCGTCAAGGCCGTCCTGCATCCCGGCGTCGTCGGGGCGTCTTCCCTTGAAGACCTGGTGGCCAAGCTACGCAAGCCCAGCGCGATCTGGTTGATGGTGCCCGCAGCTACGGTTGATGAAGGTCTGGCGATGCTGGCGCCGCTACTCGACGCCGGCGACATCATTATTGATGGCGGCAACTCCTACTACCACGACGATATCCGGCGCGGTACTGAAATGAAAACGCGCGGGATCCATTACGTGGACGTCGGAACGAGCGGTGGCGTCGCGGGGCTGGAGCATGGCTATTGCCTGATGATCGGTGGCGAAAAAGAAGTCGTTCAACATCTGGCCCCGATCTTTACCACACTCGCTCCAGGTGTCGACGCGGCGCCACTCACGGCCGGCCGGGAAAAGTCTGACAGTACCGCCGAACAGGGCTACTTGCACTGCGGTCCACAAGGGGCTGGGCATTTCGTCAAGATGGTTCATAACGGCATCGAATACGGGATCATGGCCGCGTATGCCGAAGGGTTGAACATTCTCCGGAACGCCAACGTCGGGAAGCAGAAAAACGATGCGGACGCCGAAACGACACCGCTGCGCAATCCGGAATATTATCAATATGAATTGGATCTGCCCGAGATCACGGAACTCTGGCGGCGCGGCAGCGTAATCGGCTCGTGGTTGCTCGATCTCACCGCCAGCGCGCTTCTGAGTGACCCGAAGCTGGAAAATTACGTGGGCCGAGTGTCGGATTCAGGAGAAGGGCGGTGGACGATTATGGCGGCTATCGACGAAGCCGTACCAGTACCCGTCCTGAGTGCTGCGCTTTATGAACGCTTCACCTCACGCGGTGAGGCCGATTTTGCCGACAAGGTATTGTCAGCCATGCGGCACGGATTCGGCGGCCATCTGGAAAAGGCCGTCAGGCAGAAAGGGGATGGACGATGACGGCATCCCATTCCGACGCCTTTGTTTTCTTCGGCGCCACAGGGGACCTGGCCTACAAGAAGATATTCCCGGCGCTGCAGGCAATGATCAAGCACGGCCATCTCGATCTGCCGATCATCGGGGTGGCGAAATCCGGCTGGAATCTCGATCAATTCCGGGACCGCGCGCGCGACAGCCTGGAGAAGCATGGCGGTTTGGATGCCGATGCATTTGCGAAACTCGCGGCCCGGCTCCATTACATCAGTGGCGATTACCAGGACGACGCGACGTATGCACAACTGCGCCGGGCATTGGGCGACGCGGTACGGCCGCTGCACTATCTGGCGATTCCGCCAAGCATGTTCGAATCCGTCACACAAGGGCTCGCCAAATCCGGCTGCGCCCGGGATGCCCGGGTAATTGTCGAAAAGCCTTTTGGCCGCGATCTTGCTTCGGCGCAAGCACTCAATCGCACGCTGCTTACATCCTTTGCCGAGGACGCTATTTTTCGCATCGATCATTATCTCGCCAAGGAAGCGGTCGAAAACCTGATTTACTTCCGGTTTGCCAACACCTTCATTGAGCCGGTCTGGCACCGCGACTATGTTGCAAGTGTGCAGATCACCATGGCCGAGCAATTCGGCGTGCAGGGGCGGGGCGCTTTCTATGAGGAAGTAGGTGCGATACGCGACGTGGTACAGAATCACATGCTGCAAGTGATGACGCTGCTCACGATGGAAATTCCGCTGGATGGCGGCCCGGATGCAATACGTGACGAAAAGCTGCGAGTCTTATGCGCGATGCGCCCGCTAGTGCCGGCGGAGGTCGTGCGAGGTCAGTTCCGCGATTATCACGACGAGGCCGGCGTGTCGCCCGATTCGCAGGTCGAGACGTTCGCGGCGCTGCGATTGCATATCGACAATACGCGCTGGGCAGGGGTACCTTTCTATATCCGCGCCGGCAAGCAATTACCGGTCACCTGCACCGAAGTGATGATCGAACTCAAACCACCGTCACACGCAGTATTCGATGCTGACAGCTCCGGCCAGTTGAATTATTTCCGTTTCCGGCTCAGCCCGGATGTTTTGATTACGGTCGGCGCCCGGACCAAAGTTCCCGGGGAGTCGATGGTCGGCGCAGCCACGGAGCTTATTGCGCATCACCATCCCTGCGATGAAATGACGCCCTATGAACGCCTGCTTGGCGATGCCCTGCACGGAGACGCTAGCTTGTTTGCACGTGGCGACACGGTCGAAGCAGCCTGGCGCGTGGTGGACCCCATCCTCGGCAACGCCGTGCCGGTTGCCGCTTACGAACCGGATACCTGGGGACCGCCTGCAGCCTGGCAGATCATGGCTGGCGACGATCAATGGCACAACCCAGCATTGGAGGAAACGTCCCCATGAAAACGCGCAATGAGATCGTTTTCCTGCTTGACTGCGATAACACGCTGCTCGACAACGATTGCGTGCTGAAGGATCTTCAGATCCATCTCGAGCGTGAATTCGGCGCCGCGAACCGGGACCGCTACTGGCAAATTTTCGAGGCGTTGCGCGCCGAACTTGGATATGCGGATTACCTGGGCGCATTGCAACGCTACCGAGCCGACGCGATGAATGATCCGCGCTTGCTGCAAATGTCCGCGTTTCTGGTGGACTATCCATTTGCCGACCGCTTGTATCCGGGCGCGCTCGACGTCATCGAACATCTTGGCGCATGGGGGCCGACGGTTATCCTGTCGGACGGCGATGTAGTCTTTCAGCCGCTAAAAATCGAGCGCTCGGGGTTATGGGATGCGGTCGATGGTCGCGTGTTGATCTATATTCATAAAGAAAAAATGCTCGATGACGTCGAGCAACGCTACCCGGCCCGTCATTACGTAATGGTCGATGACAAGCTGCGCATCCTGGCGGCAATGAAGAACATTCTGGAAGAGCGGCTGGCGACCGTCTTTCCGCGCCAGGGGCACTACGCCTTCGACCCGCACAACATGGCCACTTATCCAGCCGCTGATCTGACGGTCGAGCGTATCGGCGATTTGATTAATTACGACTTGCCGGCCCTGCTGGGTGCCGCCCGCGCAAGTCATACTGATAAGAGGTCACCATCATGAATGCCAATGATCATCTGCATGAACTCGGTCAAAGTCTGTGGCTCGACAACATCACGCGCGGACTGCTGGTAAGCGGCACATTGCAGCGCTATCTGCGCGACTTCGCCGTCACCGGCCTGACTTCGAACCCGACGATCTTCGATCTCGCGATTCGAAATACGAATTTCTACGATGCGGCGATTCAAGCCAAGGTCGCCGAAGGAAAATCAGGCGAGGCCCTGTTTTTCGAGCTGGCGCTGGAAGACCTGACGCAGGCCGCCGATCTGTTTCGCCCTATCCACGAAGCGACAGCCGGCGTCGATGGCTGGGTTTCGCTCGAAGTGTCGCCGTTGCTGGCGAACGATGCGGCGGGCACGGTGCGCGAAGCCGCGCAACTCCATGCACGTGCGCAACGGGCCAATCTGTTCATCAAGATTCCGGGCACGCCGGCTGGCATCACTGCGATTGAGGAATCGATCTTCGCCGGTGTGCCGGTTAACGTGACGCTGCTATTCTCTCGCGAGCAATACCTGGCGGCTGCTGCTGCCTACATGCGCGGCATCGAGCGACGCATCGCAGCCGGGCTTGATCCAAAAGTCGACTCGGTTGCCTCGATTTTCGTCAGCCGCTGGGATGTGGCCGTCAAGGACAAGGTTCCCGCAGCACTTGCCAATCATCTTGGCATCGCCATCGCGCGGCGCACCTACCGGGCCTATCGCGAACTATTGGTCTCGCCGCGCTGGCGCAAGCTCGCAGACGCCGGTGTCCGGGAGCAACGTCTGCTGTGGGGCAGTACCGGTACCAAAGACCCTGCTGCACCAGATACGCTCTATCTGGAGGCGCTCGCCGCACCCAACACCATCAACACCATTCCCGAAAAGACGCTGCTTGCTTTCGCCGATCACGGCACGGTGAACGGCAGTATGCCGGCGGACGGTGGCGATGCGGAAAAAGTACTCGCGGCCTTTGCGCAGGCCGGTGTGGACGAGACAGCACTGGCCACTCAGTTGCAGCGTGAGGGCGTCGAATCTTTCAGCAAGTCCTGGAACGATTTGATGGCGCTGATTGCCAGCAAGAGCGCAACGCTTGTGAAAAGCGAATCCGGCGCTGGTGCGCGATCATGAATGACTCGGCCACCACGCCCACAGCCCACCTCAACGCATTAATCCGGCGCTACCGCCGGCTCCGGGAGAGACAATCATGAACCTGGGCTATTCCACACCGCTTTATCTGTTGCCGTTCGATCATCGCCAATCCTACGTAGCCGGCATGTTCCATTTCTGTGTCTGACGCCCGGTTAAGGATGTAGCTTAGCTTGACGAAATCACCGGTCAGTTGAGTTCATTGAAGTACCCCACCTTTTACAAACTCACCTACGGAACGTGGTTTATGCCCGGTACCTGCCTGTTGAGGAAAGTGCCTGAGCAAGCGCAACCCGTTAAACACCACTAGCAGGCTCGCTCCCATGTCCGCGAAGACGGCCATCCATAGCGTGGCGTGGCCGGTGAGCGCCAACGCGAGGAATACGAGCTTGATACCGAGCGCCAAGCCGATGTTCTGTTTCAGCACCGACCCTGCACGCCGGCTCAGGCTAATGAAATCGGCAATCTTGCGCGGATCGTCGTCCATGATGGCAACGTCGGCGGTTTCCAATGCGGTAGCAGTACCGGCCGCGCCCATTGCGAAGCCTATGTCAGCCCGCGCCAACGCCGGCGCATCATTCACCCCATCGCCGACCATGCCGACCGCACCATGCCGCTCTTTTAGTTCAGCGATAGCAGCTTGCTTGTCCTCCGGCATCAGGTTGCCGCGCGCGTCTTGTATCCCAAGTTGATCGGCAATTGCACGAGCGGTAGCCGGGTTGTCCCCTGTCAGCATCACCGGTTTGACGTGCAGTGCCTTGAGGGCTGCCACCGCCTGTAAGCTCTCAGGCCGAATCGTGTCGGCTACCCCAAATACCGCCACCGGACCAGAGAGGGTGCACAGCACGATGGCAGTCTTGCCGGCGTTTTCCAGCTCGGCCAAGCGGGCTTCCAATGCCGGCGAACAAACGCTCAACTCTTCAACCAAGCGGTGATTACCCAGATGCCATGGCTGGCCGTCGATGCTGCCTTTAACGCCGCGCCCGTTGAGCACGCCGAAATCTTCAACCGGCACAGTGACTGCATTTGGTTGTCGTGCTCGCCATCCGTTTACCAAGGCTTGCGCGACCGGATGGGTACTGTGCTCGTCAAGGCTGGCCGCAATCAACAAGGCTTGTTCGATTGGCATGTCGCCAAACGACGCGGTATCGGTCAGTACTGGTTTTCCTTGGGTCAGCGTACCGGTTTTATCGAGCGCGATGATTTTCAGCAGGCGGCCACCTTCAAGATAAGTCCCGCCTTTGATCAGGATGCCGTGTCTGGCCGCTGCGGCCAGGCCACTGACCACGGTGATCGGAGTGGACACCACCAGGGCGCACGGGCAGGCAATCACCAGCATTACCAGTGCCTGGTATAGCCAATCACTCCAGATGTCGCCAAACAATACGGGGCCGAGTAGCGCCACCGCAACGGCAACGGCGACCACCGCAGGAGTGTAGTAGTGAGCAAACTGATCGACGAAACGTTGTGTCGGCGCACGTTGCGATTGCGCGTTCTGGATGGCGGCAGCGATGCGGGCCAGGGTGCTTTCACCGGCTATGGTCGTCACGGTTGCTTCGATCACACCGTCGGTGACGATACTACCGGCGTACAGCGTGTCGCCGGCCTGTTTGTCCACCGGCAGGCTCTCGCCGGTAATCGGCGCTTGATCAAGCGCGGCATGGCCGGACTCGACTCGGGCATCAAGCGGCACTCGCGAACCGGCCCGAACGCGAATTCGGCTACCGACCGCTACCCCGGCCACCGGCTGCTCCTGCCAGTCATCGCCGATTTTGACCTCGGCGGTTTCCGGTGCCAGTGCGGTCAGTGACTTGATCGCGTTGCGCGCCCGTTCCAGAGACAGCGCTTCGATCGCCTCGGCGACGGCGAACAGGAACACCACCATCGCCGCTTCAGGCCATTTGCCGATAATGATGGCACCGGCAACCGCCAGCGACATCAGGAAATAGATGTTAAGGGTCAGATTCTTGAGCGCGATCCAGCCTTTCTTGAGCGTGGGTAGGCCAGCGCTCAGGATGGACGCCGTAGCCAGTGCCACCACAGGCCAAGAGGTTTCCTGTCCAGTGATCCAGGCGATGACTTCGGCACCGGCCGCTGCCAAGCCGCTGAGGGCCAGCAACCCTTTCAGTTTTGTGCTCAGGGCCGGAGGAGCAGCGGATACCGGCACCCCTGCTTTGAGCAGACTGGGAGCCATATCCAACCCAACCAGCGCTGCGGCAATAGGCTGTGGATCATCCAGATGGTGGTACACCGTCAACTCCCGGTCCAGCAGGTTGAAGTCAAGCCTGACAACTCCCTGCATGGACTCCAACTTGTTGCGGATCAATCCTTCCTCGGTCGGACAGTCCATCTTGTCGATGCGGTAGCGCACCTGGCTGGCGTTTTCCGGCGGTGGAGTCTGCTTGGCAAACGATGCCCCTTTACTGGCTTGCGTGCCAAGGGTGCAGCACGCATCGGCGTGATCGTGATCATGATGATCATGGACAGACGCACAGCACGCGTCCTTCTCCTGTGCGTGGAGATGAAACACAGGTTTTGGCTTGTTATGCTGATTCATGGTGGTATATCTCCGGGAACAATGCCTTCATTTGACAGTCTGTACCTACTACAGGGTCAAGGACTTTTTGAAAGGAAATGGTATGAGAATCGGAGAACTGGCAAAACGCAGCAATTGCGACGTGGAAACGGTGCGTTTCTACGAACGGGAGGGCTTATTGGAAGAACCCGCACGTGAGGCTAATGGCTATCGCCGCTACACTGAAACGCACTTGGTGCAACTTAGCTTCATTCGCCATTGCCGCTCGCTCGACATGGGGCTGCCAGATGTGCGCAGGTTACGCAGCTTTCAAGCTAACCCTGAATTGGCCTGCGACGAGATTAACCAGCTGATCGACGGTCAGATCGGGCGCATCCACCACAAAGTAAAATCGCTTCGCTTGCTTGAACAGCAGTTGCACACGCTACGTGATACTTGCCATGTCAATCAAAAAGCCAGTGAGTGCGGGATCATGCGCAATCTGGCACAAGCGGCCGAGGGGGAGGGTTGTTCCTGTCATCCGCTTGGCACGGCAAACTGAAGCGTGGGTGCTGCGGATAGCAAACCGGGATTAGCGTGTTTCATTTTTCGAATTCTGAGACGCCCCCCTATAGATCATTTCGAATGGCTTGCGCTGGGGACCATGCGGCGCCAGTTTATAACCAGCCGCCGGTGAACCCCGCTCGCCGCAACCCGGTGACGACATAGGGGCAGCTTCGCATCACGCGCCACAACAAACCCGTCCGATAGTTTTCGATCATCAGGTTGATCGGTCCCTGGTTGATCCCGTAATGCCACGGCGATACCCAGCCGTAGGGATTGCCGGACTTGTCGGGGTAGGTTGGATTGAAGGTCGCTTTGAAGCCGTAGGGATTGTCCACTTTCAAGTCGACCTCATGCACCAGATAGTCGATTGCAGGCAATACAATTTCCGGTGCGAACGGTAGCGACGCCACCACCGCCCATGGCGCGATGGTGCCGTCGTCCGGTCCATACGGCACCCCGCGCCCTAAGTAATCGAAGAACTGCTGCTGGATGCCGTGCACCTTGGCGTTGTCGGGGCCAGGGCCGTCGCTCGCGGTGATGCCCCAGCAATCTTTGCCATAACCTGCGAACTTTAGCGGATTGTCGATCGCGTACTGTTGCTGCACATAGGTTGCGCGGCGGGTGTTCTCGAAATAATCGATGCCTTTGTCGCGCATGAAAGCATCTTGAATGCCGCGAAAGTCGATCCAGATATGTGAAAGCTGATGCGTGAACAAAGACCCAGCGTAAAGATAATCGTATCCGCAGCAGTTTTTCCACTCGTAAGTGGAGGCCCACGCGGTGTAACTGCTTTCCGGCAGCGGATGCGTGGGCGAGCCGAGTCCCAGGATATACAGTACAAGCGCCTCGTCGTAACCTTCCCACCGCCACTTCAAAAATCCGCTTTCGGGTTTCCAGCCGTGTGTAACGGTGGTTCCTCCGTTTTGCGCCCATGACCAGTCAGCGCGGCGATAGAGTGCGTCGGCAAGGGTGCGTATTTCCTCTTCTTCAGTCGTATTCGCGTCAAAATACGCGCCGACAGTCAACGCACCAGCGAGCAGAAGGGCGCTGTCCACAGTTGAAAGTTCACATTGCCAGGCGCGCCGGCCGGTTCGCATGTGGAGAAAATGATAATAAAATCCATGGTAGCCGGTAGCGTCCGGCTCGGGACCTTGCCGGCTGTTCCAGAAAAATCGCAGGGTGGTGAGGATCGTCTCGATTGCCGCCGCGCGCGTGATGAAGCCGCGCTCGACCGCGACCGGATACACTGCCAATCCGAGGCCGGTGGCGGCGATGCTGGCCGGCCAATCATCCGTGGTTTTGTCGAGCACCAGTCCATTTTTCGGATTGGTCTCGTGCAGAAAGTAAAGGAAGGTTTCGCGCTGAAGCGCGTCCAACTCGGCATCGACTGTAGATTTATCGGCATTCATGGTTTCATTTATCCTTGCCATGTAGCGTTTTTGAGAACATCACGCGTTACTGCTTTGAGCTTGTGCTCAAGAAATTAGTTCACCGTGGCTTCGATCCGGCCAGTCACATGTTGCAATCGATCCTTTGACCATTTTCTTGTCCGATTCGATGAACCTGCAAACGCTGATGTTTCATAATCGCGTCATTGAAGCATCCGCATCCGTTGCTTCATAACGGTCTACATGCGATTTTTGAGCCTTATATTTCGACGGCTCCAGCGCATTCAAACGGGTCAATGCCCGTTACTTTATCGCGCCTGAAATGCAATGCAAGGCAGGGAATTTTGATTGTTGCTGTAGGTAATTATTGATAGTTGTTCAAGGCAGTCGATTGGTCGATTGGTCCATGTCGTGCAAACTGGAGCCCAGAATGTCAGCGAAAGATGCAGCAAGCGTAACGGTCGACCTCGATCTGCATGACCTTTACGAAAACGCGCCCTGCGGCTATCACAGCGTCGGTCCCGACGCGACTCTGCTGCGTATGAATCTGACGGAATCTCGACGATTACGGACTCGCGGTAACGCTGAAATCGTATTGTGAGAATTTTGCCGCGCGCACTGGCATCCGCACAACCATCACCGCGCAGCACCGGGTTCCACGGCTGCAGCAAGAAGCCGAGATGGCATTGTTCAGGGTTAGCCAGGAAGCGCTCACCAATGTCCTGAAACATGCCAGGGCTACGATGGCGGGCGTGACGCTCGCCGTCGATGCGGACCGCGTATCCCTGACGATCGCAGACAATGGCTGCGGTTTTGATACAGAGTCACGGATTGACCATCGAACCAACGGATTGGGATTGCTTATCATGCAGGAGCGCTTGCGCATGGTGGAAGGATCGTTGCGGATAGAGTCGCGGCCGGGAGCCGGCACCAGTGTGATTGCGACAATAAGGAGGATGCAATGTCAATCAGGGTTTTGTTGGCCGACGATCATTCTGTCCTCCGTGACGGCGTAGCGGCGTTGCTTCAGGCACAAGAGGGCATCTCGGTTGTAGCGCATGCGCAAGACGGCAGGGAAGCGGTGCGTAAGGCTACCGAATTCAAGCCTGACGTGGCGATCATGGATATTGTCATGCCGGAACTGAACGGGATCGAAGCCACCGCGCTGGTACACCAGTCATCCCGTTGACGCAAGTGGTAATTCTCTCCATGTACTCGACCACAGAGCATATCTTCCGCGCACTGCAGGCGGGAGCCAAAGGCTATCTTCTAAAAGAATCGGCGGGTGCCGAATTGGTGGCGGCAATAAGGAGCGTTCATGGCGGGCGGCGTTATCTGAGCCAGAAGATCACCGAAACCGTGGTCGACGATTACATTCGCGAGCACCAGCGGACCGGCCCGCTCGACAAGCTGAGCAGCCGCGAGCGCCAGATCCTGCAACTAGTGGCCGATGGCAAGAGCACGGCAGACATCGCCCGTACGCTGTTTCTGTCGCCGAAGACGGTCGATACTTATCGCAGCCGGCTCATGCAAAAGCTCAATATCGACAGCTTCGCCGGCTTGGTCAAGTTCGCAATCGTCTGGGGCTTGACTCCTCCTTGACGGGTTGCGGCGGCACGAGTCGAGAATGCCCGACGCATGCTGTCGAGGTTCTCCTATTCTTTGCATGTTCACACCCAACATCAAAACATACATCATCATGGCCGCGAAATTCAAAGTTGGCGATCACGTGACCTGGAATTCGGAAGCCGGCCATGTCAGTGGCAAGATCATCAAAATCCATACGAAAGATACCGATTACAAGGGTTACACGCATCACGCGAGCGCGGATGATCCACAGTATGAAATCAAAAGCGACAAGAGCGATCACATCGCGATGCATAAGGCTGCAGCGCTGAAAAAGACGCACGTTTGAAGGGCCCGCGACGGTCAGCACGACATTAAATATAATGGGAGTATGCCTTAAAACATGTTATATTACGCATAATAATTGTACATATAATTAAAATACATTAACCAGTATATTCTATAGGGAAGCCATTTTCGTAACTATTCAGCCGGCATAACAATTAAAACCAGAAGGGTGTGATTTTGCAGGAGCGCACCCGGGCACGAAAGCAGTCGCAAGACTGCGGCCGTTGGTCGCGGCTATGCCCGCTCCACCAAAAACCACTTCGGTTTGGAAGTCTCTTGTAGCGGGCTGAATAGTTATCCATTTTCCTTGTTTTGCATGAGGCCGCACCAGAAGCTATTACCGTTACTGCCGCGGCCTGGTAGTCTTGCCTGCGCGGCATTCCAGATAGCCGGGGCTAAACTTGGGTGTTATGCGACTTAGGATAAAGTTATGTCATTAATAATTGCATATCATAAATATCTGTAAGCATATGCTCCTGTAGCGACTACAATGCCCGGCTGTAGGATATATACCCACATACAACCAGATAGGGAGCGTAGCGCACCATGTCAGTACAGGATTTGTACCAAAAAAAACGCGGCACCGCAGAAGATGCAATCAGCCAGATAAAAAACGGCGACTTCATTATTGTTCCTACCGGTGTCGGCGAGCCACCAACTCTACTGACCGCGCTGTCGGAACAGCGGCGTCGCTTCCATGATGTGAAAGTAGGGCAGATTTTGGCGGTGCGTAAATATGGTTATATCGACCCGGAAACGGTTGAACACGTACGCCATGTTGCATTTTTTTTCGGTGGCGCCACGCGCCCTGGCGGCCAGAACGGCTGGATCGATTTCATTCCAAGTTATTTTTCAGAAATGCCAAGCATGATCGAACGCGGCCAGATTCCGGCCGACGTCGTGTTTTCAATGGCTTCACCGATGGACCAGCACGGCTATTTTTCACTCAGCCTGGGTACCGATTACACCATGGCAGCGGTCGCTAAAGCGCGCGCAATAGTGCTCGAAGTAAACCCCAACGTGCCATTCGCAAACGGCAATTGCCATGTACATATTTCGCAAGTGGCGGCGCTGATTGAGAGCAGCGAGCCAGTGCTGGAAGTTGGCTTGCCGAAAATCGGCCCGGTGCAGGAAGCCATCGGCAAATATGTCGCCGACATGATCGAGGATGGCTCTACGCTGCAGATTGGCTACGGCGGTATACCGGATGCTGTGGTAATGCAATTGACCCACAAGCACGACCTGGGCATCCATACCGAGATGATCGGCGACGGCATCCTGACTCTAGTCGAAAGCGGTGCCGTCACCAACCGCAAGAAAACGTATATGCCGGGAAAAATGGTCGCTACTTTTGCGCTCGGCTCTAAGAAACTGTATCAGTTCATGGATCGCAACCCGACCCTCGAAATGCACCCGGTCGATTTCACCAACGACCCGTACCTTGCTGCTAAAAATGACAATTTAGTGGCGATCAATGCCACGCTGCAGATCGACTTGATTGGCCAGTGCGGCTCTGAAAGCCTTGGCCACCTGCCGTATTCCGGGACCGGCGGCCAAGTTGATTTCGTGCGCGCAGCCAATCGTTCGCGCGGCGGTAAGGCGTTCATTGTGTTGCCGTCAACCGCCAAAGACGACAGTATTACGCGCATCGTGCCAACGCTCACGCCCGGTACCCACATAAGCACCAGTAAGAATGACATCAATTACGTCGTTACCGAATTCGGTGTTGCGCAGTTACGCGGCAAGACTGCGAAACAACGCGCGCAGGAACTGATCTCTATCGCCCATCCAGATTTCCGTGCCAAATTAACCGAAGCGGCCAAACAGATGCATCTCTTGTAAAACTGGCACTGCCGCGCCTGCAAACCTGGGCGCGGAGCTGGCACAATTCATCCAGATTCACGACTGTAACGTCTGGGAAATGTTGTGCGCGCCCTTATTTTTTGAGGGTTGGAGCGCTAAATCAGCTTTAGTAACCGTGGTTTTCCAATGAATAAACCGAGTTGCTTTCATTTGTCCATCAGGTTTATCGACGAAATCATTCCCCTCATTAAGCGCTGGGCATCAGTTGCAGCAGATGGAAGCGCGCCCTGGGACTAAACAAGATCCTTGGCACGATCCTTACTTATCAGACACTGGCCGAAGCCAATAAATACGTCGCCAACGAATGGAAACGCAGCCATGTACCGCGGTGGATATTTATCATCACAAATGATATGCGGTTGTTCGGCTTACTGCACCCGTTCGGCCAAGCCTCGGTCAGAATGGAACTGGTCTTGTGGCATGAGCAATGCGAACGTATTAAGCGCGAAGTCGAAGAAGCACTGAGGGCGCCCGACAACGCTAATACCCAGTGCGTTAGTCACGAAGAAGTCATCCAAGTTGTGTGGCAAAAAATCGATGCTACGAGGAATAAGCCATGTTGATTAATTGCGTGCGTGTCTCAACGCAGGATCAAAATTTTGACCTGCAACACGAAGCCTTGACCAAAGCCTGGTACAAGAAGATATTCGGTGACAAGATCAGTGGAGGCCGGGCCGAACGTCCAGGGTTGAATAAAGCAGTGGAGATGCACCACGAAGGTGATACCTTAGCAACCTGGTCCAGTTTCATATGCTGCAGGATGGCCTGGCTAACCTGTTGTGCGAGACATTCCGATGACGTGTTTGATCAATGGTCTTATCGCTTGTGCCGAATTCTGGAATAGTGGAATTCCGGCTTCGGCGCACAAGGGCTCGACTTGCCGCCTGACGCAAGGTCACTTCAACACGGTCGCCATGCAATGTGCAAACAATATCCAAAATTAAATTTAGCCAGCCACATTCAGGAGAAAGTTCGCACTCCATAACGCGCCAGGGTCAAGCCGTCCAGATCGATTTCCGGTTCGCGCTCGGAAACGATGTCGGCTACCAGTTTTCCGGCGCCTGCAGCCATTGCCCAGCCATTTGCGCCGTGTCCGATATTAACGAATAGGTTCCTGATCGGGGTTGCACCAATGAGCGGCGGGCCATCCGGCAAAGTCGCTTGCAGGCCGCACCAGAAATTCGCATTGTTATAGTTGGCAGCATGCGGAAACCAGTCAATGCCGATTTTGCGCAAAGTACGTCGCGCGGCCTCGGGCACTGTTGCCGAGCGCGAAGCCAGCTCTGCAGTTCCCGCCAAGCGAATTCGGTTACCCATGCGGGTGATGCTAACGCGATAGGTTTCATCCATCAATGCGGCTATGGGCACCGCATCCATGTCTTTCACGGTTGCTGTTGCGGCAAAGCTTTTGACGGAAAAAAGCGGGGTATTGATGCCGAGATTCTTGAGCATCCGGGCGCTTTCTGCGCCTGCTGCCAGCACGATGGCGTCAGCCGAAAAAGAAGTCTCGCCGATCTCCAGCGCAAGCTGATTGTTTTTTTGGGTGATTGTGCTGACGCTGCTGCCAAAAATGAACTCCACTCCCATCGACATTGCAATCTGCTTGAGTTGCTTGGTAAACAAAGAGCAGTTGGCTGTTGTTGAATGAGGCAGGTACAACCCACCAGCCAATGCAGTCTGTGATGCCAAGGCCGGCTCTAGTTGGCGTACCGCATCGGTATCGAGCAAGCGGTGCGCGCTATCCAGTTCGGCCAAGATAGCAAGCGCGGGCTCGGCGAGCGCCACATCTTGCGCGGTGCGGAATAGTTGCAGGTAGCCCTGCGTTTTTTTGTCGATCGGCAAGTCTTGTAATTGCAATTGCCGCTCCATTTGCAGCAAGGTGTCGCTGCTGTAGGCGATCAGGCGCTGCATGCGATGCATATTGGTGCGAAAATTTTCCAGTTCGCATTCGGAAAGCCACAATCGGATCCAGCGCCACAAGGCCGGATCCATTTTGCGCGGCAACATCAACGGCGTTTCCTGTTTGAACAGATAGGCCAACAAATGTTTGGGCATGCCGGGTCTGGCCCACGGCGTCACGTAACCGGGCGCCATCACGCCTGCATCGCCAAAACTGGCTTCTTCGGCGACATTGCCGCGACGTTCGATAACGACTACTTGATGTCCTGCCGCAGCCAGAAAATACGCGGTGGAAACACCGATGACGCCGCCTCCGATAACTGCTATTTGCTTTTGTACCAATTTCGAACCTAATCCTCTGTGCCAGAAAGCCGGCAATGTACTAACGCACCCGCTGTTACGAGCACCCTATGGGCGATGAATGTAACGGTTGCCCGTTACTCCAGTATTGCCTTGCCGCAAATCTTTCGGATTTATTCGCATTATTTCAAGGTTGTCGCGCTAATCTGCGCTGCTTCTAGTTTGCCATGGCGATTTGAGACAGGCGCGCCAGCTTGACGCCGGCAGCATCGAGCATGTCGCCGCACTGCTGCGAACGGAAAAAGTGATATTCGATTACGCGTTGCCGGGCAATTGCATCGTTTGGATATGGTGCAGTACCAGGGTGGCACATGATCAACATGCCCTCTGTTGCTACTTTCAGCCAAATTTTGAAGCAGGCGGCATAGTCTTCCTGGTCAAAGCCATACACGCCACCAAAGCCGTTATTGCTTGCGATACGGGCGGCTTGCAAATCGACGGCAAGTGCGCTGCCGCCCAAATATTTCAGAATCAGGGCCTTGCCGCGCCATTGCGCATCTGCCGGCACGGTGTTGCGTACCCATACAGGGTGCCCCGGATAGCGATCCTGGATTACCTCCAGTACTATTTTCCGTACGCCTGGCAATTGATGCACATGCTGATGGCCGTCAATGAAGTCGGGTGGCTGACCAAATCCAGCTTCAAATGCATTTAATTGCCGTTGTAGTTCTTGCCGCAAGCGCGTCGAATTGATGCAGCGCAACAGACTGCGCAAGATGACAGCGTGCAGGCCAGGCATGCTGGTTTTGGCAAAACCCTCAGTTAAATTGAAGTGCAGACCCATATCCGCCTGACCGATATGCTCGCGTAATGCCGGAGCTGCTGCGTCCTGCCAGCGTGGCGAAGTGCTGAAGCAGCTAACCGCGCTGAGTCGGCCCATATCGAGTAGCTGGCGTACCGCAAGATCGATGCCTTCGTTCTGGGCATAATCATCTGCACACAGGGTAACTCTGGTCGTTTTTATGTTATCCATGCGATATCGGTTGCAAACGAAAGGCCCACCAGCGGCTCAGAACATACGTCATCACGGCAACAATGAGCACCACGATTCCCAGCGCGACGTAATACGACAGTTCCAGGTAGCGCAGGAACAGGTAAAACAGCAATTCGTTCAGGGAAAAACCGGATACGGCAATCGCTAAAAAGCGCAGGAAGGAGGTAGTAACACCGGTTTTATCGGGATTGGCAAAAGTCCAGTAGCGATGACCGAAATAGCTGACCCAGAAGGCGACCGCAAAGCCGCCGAAGTTTGCCTGCAACGGCTGGATTCGCAGCAGCTCAACCAAGCCGATGACGACCCAGTAATGTAGTACAGCGGCAAGCAAGCCGACCACGCCGAAGCGCAATAGCCGAAGCAACTCCAGTAGGCGCATTAGTTGCCGTCTTGCTGTGGTGCGGAAGATTTTACCGGGCCATTATTGATATCGTGCGCGACGATATACAACGGGCGGCGCTTGACTTCGTCATACACGCGCCCCAGGTATTCTCCCAGGACGCCGATGGAAATCAGCTGAATCCCCGAAAAAAACATCAAGCCCGCAGCCAGAGTGGCCCAGCCTGGCACATCGTTGCCGATGAAGACGTCTTCACCGATAATCCAGAGCGCATAAAAAATGGCCAACATTGAGATCACTACACCGATTGCGCTCCAGATCCGCAGCGGCAAGGTGGTAAAAGCGGTCATGCCGGCTAGAGCAAGCTCGCTGAGGCCGCGCAAACTAAAGCTGGAGACTCCTGTGGCGCGCGCATTTGGCACATAAGGCAGAGCGATACTGCTGAATCCGACCCAGGCATATAAGCCTTTCATGAAACGGTTGCGTTCGGGTAATTGACGCAAGGCATGCACCACACTCTTGTCAAGTAGCCGAAAGTCGCCGGCGTTGCGTGGGATGTTGATCGGCGAGCCGGATTCCATCAAGTGGTAAAACAGACTGGTGCCCCAGCGTTTCACGCGCGATTCTTCTCTGCGGTCGGTAATGACGCCATACACCATGTCAATCCCGCTCATCCACAAACGCGCCATTTCAGGCAACAATTCCAGCGGATGCTGAAAATCGGCATCCATCAGAATGAGCGCGTCGCCTCGTGCCGCGTCGATTCCCGCCGACAACGCCGCTTCCTTGCCGAAGTTGCGTGAAAGACTGATGTAACGCAAGCCGCCATTGGCGTCAGCTAGCAGTGCTGCGATTACCTGTTCAGTGTTGTCTATGCTGCCATCGTTGACGACAATAATTTCATACGAATCAGAAAATGTTGCAAGAGTCTCTTGCAGTTTTTGTAGGAATGCAACCAAATGCGCGGCTTCGTTATAGGCCGGGATTACGCAAGAAATGCAAGCATGAACAGGACGATTTTTGGGAAATGAGGTCGGGGCTAGCATATTTGAGAAACCTTTTTCGATACCCTGATACCAATTTGGCGAATAAACAAAAGCCGGTATTACCAGCTGATGTGCATTATAGGGGCATGATTTTACCTAAATCTTGCTTCATAAATTCATTTCCTAAGAAGTTTCGGATCAGAATGTCGCAATCAATCAGGCAGTATCGGTGAAAGCCGCAGTCTGAAGATATAATTCGGCACCTACGATAGGGCATTCGCCCATTCGGACGTTTTATTTCATCGAATCCACAACTGTTTTGCACGTTTATGCCGCCTCAGACACCCTCATTGTTATTGCCCGCACAAGATAATACGGGACGCAAGTCCCTGCACAACGATAGTAATCTGACCCCGCTGGTTTTGCTGCTGCTGTTGGGGCATTTACTCATGTGGACTGTGTTAGCGAGCTTAAGCCATCGCTCACCGGACGTGGACAACATGGAACAGTTCGTTTGGGCTAACGCACTGGAGTGGGGCTATTACAAGCACCCGCCGCTGCCGTCATGGATTCTATACGGCCTGGTTTCGGTATTCGGGCGGCCGGTTTGGCTATCATTTTTTACCGGGCAGCTTAGTGTCGTACTATCTTTGTGGTTTGTCTGGAAGCTCGGTTGCGAGTTGACCACGCAACGCCGCGCTCTGATTGCGACGCTGCTGGTCTCGATGGTAAGTTACTTTACCGTGGGCGGTTTGATGAACAACCACAACACCATGCAGCTCTGGTCGGTCGCAGCTGCGATATGGATGTTTTATCGCGCCCTGCGTTATGACAGCTTGTGGGACTGGGCTGGATTTGGGGTTTTTTGCGGTCTGGCGTTCCTGACCAAATACAGCGCGCTGATCCAGTTCGCCACATTCTTCCTGTTTCTTCTGGTCGCCGGCCACTTACGCCGGGCGCGAGTTTGGCAAGGCATCGCCCTGGCGACGCTCGCTTTCGCTTTTCTAGTTACACCGCATTTGATATGGCTAACGCAAAGTTCCGGCCCGGTTGGATACGCCAGCCATTCGTTGGCGCCAGTCGAAAGCTATGGCGCATATATGGGGATTCTGATTAGTTTCTGCCTCTCTAATCTCGGGCGACTAGCGCCGCTCGGGTTTGCCCTGGCCTTCATTCGCATAGGAATGGCACGGCAAGAAAGATCTGGATTGGCCGTCAGGCATCAAACCAAAATGGTGGCCGATTGTGCTGCTGCCGACCGTTTTTTTCTGCTGTTCGTCGGCCTGGGGCCGCTGGTATTGACACTACTTGTCTCCGCACTGCTCAAGACACCGCTGGTGGCGCATTGGGCAGCGACTTTTTTTCTATTGTTCGGTTTTTTTGCTTTCTGGGTATTAAAAAGTGGAAATGATGCGGTTCTTTTACGTATGACAGTAACAGTTGTCGTCATTTTGCAGATTCTGACGGCAATAGGCTATAACCTGGCGCGCGGACCATTTTCCGACATGACTGGCCGCGCTACCCGATCGACATTTCCGGGCGACGTAATCTCCCGTGAGGTTTATGCACAATGGCAAGCGCATGTGCGCACGCCGCTGGTACTGGTGGTCGCCGACACTTGGCTGGGCGGCAATATCGCGACCCGCATCGGGCCCAAGGTGCAGGTCTTGATTAATGGTGATTTCAGTAAATCACCCTGGGTGCAACCGGCTGAAGCCACGCGGTGCGGCATGCTGGTAGCAATCAATCGTAGTCCCAGCGATGCTAACGTTACAAACGAAAAAGTAGCGAGCCTGATGAATCAGGCTGCTTGGCACGGAACAATTCAGCTTCCCTGGACCAAAAAGCTCGATGGGCCGCAAGTGATTGTTGACTGGGGCATTATTGCGCCGCAACTTGGATGCCGTGCAGCCGAACACTAACACCTTGAACAGTTTTTCGAGGGCTTGTAGCTTCGTGTTAGATATTCAATATCTATAGAGTATAGCTAAAAAACTATAGATTGCCGCTTGTATATGGGAATTTTTTAAAAATACAATATCCAGTATTTTAATAATGAATACCAATAAGATGGTAAAAAATCAGCTATAGTTGGGTCTAAATCGGATATTGTCCAAGACTGATGCATATCTAACCCGCAGGTTGCGAATCGCCGTCTTGCCAGCTGTCACGCCTAGTGGGTCACGGTATAATGCCGCATCCCTAAATTATGCGGCTTCATTGCATCAAATCTCCCCTAGCTCCCCTATGCTGATTCTTCCCGGTTCTAATGCACTGTCCGCTTTTCGAACCCAACGTCTTTTGTCGCAACTGCACACTGTTGATGCCGATATTATCGCCATTACCGGGCGCTTCACCCATTTTATCGATGCCGGCCGGGCTGTATCGCAAGACGACACCAACCGTTTACAAGCCTTGCTGACCTATGGCGAACCCTTTTCAGCCGCACATTTGACTGATAAAGAAAGCGAAGAATTTTTTGTCATTCCACGTTTTGGCACTATTTCTGCTTGGGCCAGCAAAGCTACCGACATCGCGCACAACTGCGGCATGGCGCATATCAAGCGCATCGAACGCGGGGTGGCGTACCGGGTGCAGTTGAAATCCGGTTTGCTGGGCGGGGTAAAGAAATTGTCTGGCACGGCTACACAAGCGGTGGCAGCCTTGCTGCATGACCGCATGACTGAAATGGTATTGCGTTCGGCCAGCGATGCTGCCGGTTTGTTTACCGAGTTGGCAGCCAAGCCGCTGGAATCGATCGATATGCTAATCGGTGGCAAAGCTGCCCTGGTGGCAGCGAATACCGATCTCGGCCTGGCTCTGTCGGACGACGAAATCGATTACCTGCTTGCCGCATTTACGCAAGCCAAGCGCAACCCGACTGACGTTGAATTGATGATGTTCGCGCAAGCCAATAGCGAACATTGCCGTCATAAAATATTTAACGCCGATTGGACCATTGATGGTGAGGTTCAAGATAAATCGCTGTTTGCGATGATCAAGAACACCCATTTGTTGCAGCCGAAAGGCACCATTGTTGCCTATAGCGACAATTCCTCCATCATGGAAGGGGCGGCAGTTGCGCGCTTTTACCAGCGCGGTGCGGCCAAGGGCAATGTGTATGAGAGCTCGGTGGAATTGACGCATACCTTGATGAAGGTCGAGACGCACAACCATCCGACTGCAATTTCGCCTTTCCCCGGAGCTTCCACCGGTGCCGGGGGCGAAATCCGCGATGAAGGCGCGACTGGCCGTGGCTCCAAGCCGAAGGCTGGTTTGTGCGGTTTTACCGTTTCCAACCTGAATTTGCCGGATGCCGTTCAGCCCTGGGAAAACAATCTCGATGTGACGCAAGCCGGCGTGGATTCCAATACCGATGCCAGTGTGTATGGCAAACCGGACCGGATCGCGTCGCCGTTGCAGATCATGATTGAAGGCCCGCTGGGAAGCGCCGCGTTCAGCAACGAATTTGGCCGTCCGACGCTGGCTGGTTATTTCCGCACCTACCAGCAAAACGTCGGCGGCAATGTGCTGGGCTACCATAAGCCAATCATGATTGCCGGCGGTATCGGCAGCATTGCCGACCAGCACACGCACAAGAACGATATTCCGGTCGGTAGCCTCCTGATCCAATTGGGCGGCCCCGGCATGCGCATCGGCATGGGCGGTAGCGCCGCATCCTCGATGGCAACTGGCGCCAACACCGCCGATTTGGATTTCGACTCGGTGCAGCGCGGCAATCCAGAGATGGAACGACGCGCGCAGGAAGTTATCAACGCTTGCTGGTCGATGGGCGATGAGAATCCGATTATTTCGATTCACGATGTCGGCGCTGGCGGCTTGTCGAACGCGTTCCCGGAGATTACCAATGATGCCAGGCGCGGCGCGATTTTCGATTTGCGCAAAGTGCCTCTTGAAGAAAGTGGTCTGGCACCGAAAGAAATTTGGAGCAACGAATCGCAAGAGCGTTATGTGCTGGCCATCGCGCCCAACAATTTACCTTTGTTCGAATACCTGTGCCAGCGCGAGCGGTGCCTGTTCGCAGTGGTTGGAAGCGCCACTGAAGAGCGTCAGCTGAAAGTGATCGATCCTGAACATGGTAATAATCCGGTTGATATGCCAATGGACGTATTGCTCGGCAAGCCGCCGAAAATGCATCGCGACGCCACCCATGTCGCACTAGATCTGCCTGCGCTCGATTTGACTGGGATGGATTTGCTGGAAGTGTCGCAGCGCGTGCTGCGCCTGCCGGCCGTAGCCGACAAATCGTTCCTGATCACCATCGGCGACCGCAGCGTCGGTGCGATGACGGTACGCGACCAGATGGTTGGCCCGTGGCAAGTGCCGGTAGCTGATTGCGCTGTCACCGCGATGAGTTTTGAAGGATTTCTCGGTGAAGCGATGGCGATGGGGGAGCGCACCCCGCTAGCTGCCATTAACGCCGCCGCCTCCGGCCGCATGGCGGTGGGCGAAGCGATCACCAATATCGCCGCGGCACCGATCAAGGATATTTCGGACATTAAATTGTCCGCCAACTGGATGGCCGCCTGCGGTCAGCCGGGGCAGGACGCCGCTTTGTTCGATACCGTCAAGGCAGTCGGCATGGAACTCTGTCCGGCGCTCGGCATCAGCATCCCGGTCGGCAAGGATTCGCTATCGATGCGCACCACCTGGCAAGACGAAGGCATTGCCAAAGCGGTTATCTCGCCGGTGTCGCTGATCGTCACCGCTTTTGCACCGGTACACGACGCGCGCCTGTCGCTGACGCCGCAAATCCGCACCGATGCCGGCGACACCGTACTGATTCTGATCGATCTCGGTCGCGGCAAAAACCGCATGGGCGCTTCTGCGCTAACCCAAGTCATGCAGCAGATCGGCAACGAAACGCCGGATATCGATAGCGCCGACGACCTGAAAGCATTTTTCGCTGCGATCCAGCAACTCAATACCGAACGTAAGCTGCTGGCTTATCACGACCGTTCCGACGGCGGCCTGTTTGCTACGTTGACTGAAATGGCGTTCGCCGGACGCTGTGGTTTAGCCATCAATCTGGATATGCTAACGCTGGAAGGTGAGCATGCCACCGACGGTGGCGACGCCAAGGATTGGGCCGGTCAAGTGGCAGAGCGCCGCAACGACCTGACCCTGCGCGCACTGTTCAGTGAAGAGTTGGGGGCAGTGATTCAGGTTCGTGCGGAACAAAAATCGGACGTAATGAACGTGCTGCGTACTTACAATCTCGGTGCTTGCAGCAACATCATCGGCAAGCCGCATGTGAAAGACGTAATTGAATTCATGCGCGATGCCAAGGCGATTTACAAACAACCGCGTGTGGCGTTGCAACGTTTATGGAGCGAAACCAGTTGGCGCATCGCCCGCTTGCGCGACAATCCAGCCTGCGCCGATGCCGAATACGACCGCATTCTGGATATCAATGACCCCGGCATCACGCCGAGTCTGACGTTCGAGCCGCAGCAAGATATTGCCGCGCCGTATATTGCCACCGGAGTCAAGCCGCGCGTGGCAATCCTGCGCGAGCAAGGCGTCAATTCGCATGTGGAAACCGCGTATGTGATGCACAAATCCGGCTTTACAGCGGTCGATGTACACATGAGCGATCTGATTGCCGGGCGCGCCCGCCTCGGCGACTTCATCGGCCTGATCGCGGTCGGCGGTTTTTCGTATGGCGATGTGCTGGGCGCCGGCGAAGGTTGGGCCAAGACCATACTTTTCAATGCCAAACTGGCCGAGCAATTTGCGCTGTTCTTCCAGCGCACCGATACTTTCGGTCTCGGCATTTGCAACGGTTGCCAGATGATGAGCAATTTGAAATCCATCATCCCCGGCGCACAGGCATGGCCGAAATTCACGCGCAACAAATCGGAACAGTTCGAGGCGCGCTTTGCGATGGTCGAAGTGGCGGATTCTCCATCGATATTCCTTCAGGGCATGGCCGGCACGCAAACCCCGATTGCGGTTGCGCACGGCGAAGGCTATGCGGATTTCGCCTTGACTGGCGATATCGAGCAAGCGCTGGTTGCGATGCGTTTCGTTGATAATCAGGGTCGCGTGACCGAAGGCTATCCGTACAATCCGAATGGCTCGCCGCAAGGAATTACTGCAGTGACAACGCCGGACGGCCGGTTTACCGTGTGGATGCCGCACGCCGAACGCGTGTTCCGCTCGGTGCAGCAATCCTGGCACCCTGAATCCTGGGGTGACGATTCGCCGTGGATGCGCATGTTCCGCAATGCACGTAAATGGGTTGGGTAATCGTTAGTCCTTTGTAGCTTACGACAGTAAAAAAGCGCTCATGAAGAGCGCTTTTTTTAATGCAATCTTAAAATTTGAATTAGTCTGGATTAACCAAGATTCATTCCACTTTCGCTTTTTTACGTAATCCCTGTTGGAATTCCTGCAGCTTCTGCTGTTGCAGTTTTTCCATAATTTGCGGTTTGACTTCTTCCAGTGTTGGCACTTTTGCGGCCCGAACATCTTCGAGCTTGATAACGTGATAGCCGAACTGGCTCTTGACCGGCACCTCAGTGAACTGCCCTTTTTGCAGCGCGATCATTGCGTCGGAGAACGGTTTTACATAGGCGGCAGGAGCGGCCCAGTCAAGATCGCCGCCATTAGCTGCCGAGCCAGGATCTTTCGATTGTTTGGCCAGGTCTTCAAATTTGGCGCCGGCCTTAAGCTTCGCGATGATTGCTTTCGCGTCGTCTTCTTTTTCAACCAGGATATGGCGCGCATGGTATTCCTTGTCGCCCGCCTGAACCTTGAACTTGTCGTATTCCGCTTTGATATCGGCGTCGCTGACTGGATTTTTCTTGACCACGTCTGCCACTAAAGCACGAATCACAATCGATTGACGAGCAATTTCAACTTGATTTTTGACGTCGGCACTCATGCCCAAGCCACGTTTGTCAGCTTCCTGCATCAGGATTTCCCGGTTGATCAATTCTTCCTTGATCATTGCGCGCAACTGCGGCGAATCTTGCTGGCCTTGCGACGCCAGTTGTTTGGCCATCATGTCAACCCGCGAGGAAGGGATTTTTTTGCCATTTACTATCGCAAGGTTTTGTGCCATTACAGGCAAGGCAGCGGCTGTAAAAAGTATCACCAGCAAACGGGCAGGTCTTAAAGTCATCATTGATTCCTAAGATGGGGAGTAAAGAAAAGTACAAAAAGAAAATGAATTTATTGGATTTCGGACGGCGCCAAAGCCGTAATGGCCAAGGCATGAATCTCTGAGTGCATCAAATCTTGCAAAGAATCATACACCAGCCGATGCCGGTTAAGACGGCTTTGCCCCTCAAAATGGCGCGAGACGATGCGTAGCATGTAGTGTCCACCGCCGGAGGCTGCGCCGGCATGGCCGGCATGATGAGCTGAATCATCGGTTAGTTGACATTCGGTCGGATCAAAAGTTGCAATTAGCTGGTTGCGGATTGCATCAACACGCGCGTTCATGTCGAATCTTTCATGTATTTGGACAAGAACAAGCTTTGCGCAACGATGAAAGCGAACATCAAGCCCATACCGCCGAAAAGCTTGAAATTGACCCAAGTCGCAGTGGGGAAATTAAACGCGACATACAAGTTGAGAACACCCATTGCCAGGAAAAATGCGCTCCAGGCCAGGTTCAGCCGCTGCCAAATGATGTCGGGAAGTTTTACCTGTTGCTCCATCATGGAGCGAATCAGATTTTTGCGCATGAATATCTGGCCACCTAACAGTGCTGCGCCGAAACACCAGTACAGCACGGTCGGTTTCCACTTGATGAAATTCTCGTTATGGAAATAGATGGTGGCGCCGCCGAATATGCCGACAATTAATAGCGATACCCACAGCATCGGGTCGACTTTTTTGCCGCGCGACAGCAAATAGCCGATTTGCGCGACGCTCACGACAATCATGACGACGGTAGCGAGCAGAATTGGCGCCTGGCTGGCAGTAATAGCACCGCCGGAAATAAGGCCGGAAAAATAATGCGATACCAGCGTTTGCGCCGAGTCGGCATGGCCTTCGCCCCATTTGAATGTGACAAAGAAGATGATGACCGGCAGCAAATCGAATAAAAATTTCATTGGTTAATTTTTCTTGAGAACTAAGTTTTTGGCTCGAATCGCAATGAAGCTGAATTAATGCAATAGCGCAAACCGGTCGGCGGCGGCCCGTCCGGGAACACGTGTCCCAGGTGGGCATCGCATACATTACATACAATTTCGGTACGTGTCATGCCGCTGCTGTGGTCGACATGCTCAGAAACATTGTCTGGATTGATTGCCTTGAAATAACTCGGCCAGCCACAACCGGAGTCGAATTTGGTGTCCGATTCGAACAACGGCGTGTTGCAGCATACGCAAGTATAAATGCCGGCTTCCTGGTGATCCCAGAAGCGGCCGCTGAAGGCGGGTTCGGTCGCCGCGTGGCGGGTGACTTCATAATCGAATGGATCAAGCAGTGCCTGCCACTCGGACTCTGTTTTGGTAACTTTGGGTGAATTCATCGTGCCTCCTAGGATGAGCAACTTACTTCCAGCTGACTTGCCCAGTCGGGCGGCAATTCAGCGTAAGCGGCATGCTCCGGCTGTTCGTCAAACGGTTTTTCGAGAATTGCCAAAAGCTTGGCAACTTCCGAAAAATCTTTATTTTGCGCTTTTTCGATGGCAACCTGCGCCAGGTAATTACGCAGCACATACTTGGGGTTTACTGTCTGCATTGCAAGCCTGCGCTGAAGGTCGGAACTATTCTCCTGACGCAAACGGCTGCGGTATTGCGTGGCCCAAGCATCAAAAGCTGCGCGATCGATAAACAGATCGCGCAGCGACGCAGCTTGGCCGTCGCCATCCAACTGTAAATCACATAAAAGGCGGAAAAACAGCGTGAAATCGACATGATTAGCTTCCATTAAACCAAACATCGCATCGAACAGCAGTTGATCCGACGGTTGTGTGCTGACCAGGCCGAGTTTGGCGTGCAATAGGATATCGAGTCTGGCAAGGTAATGCGCCTGAAACGGTTCCAGCGCAGCCCGCGTCGCCTCGACACTGCCAATCAGCGGCAGCAGCGCTTGCCCCAGCGCATAGCAATTCCACTCGGCCATTTGCGGTTGCATACGGTAAGAATAGCGGCCCTGGCGGTCGGTGTGGTTACAGATATGTTGGGGGTCGAAAGCTTCCATGAAGCCGAACGGGCCATAATCGAGCGTCAAGCCGAGTATCGACATATTGTCGGTATTCATGACGCCGTGCATGAAGCCGACGCTTTGCCAATGGGCCATTAGGTGCGCGCTGCGCTGCGTCACTTCTTGCAGCAGGGCTTGGTACGGATTGTCGGCAGTACGTAATATTGGATAGAAACGGTCAATGACGTAATCGGCCAGCGCTCGCAATTCTTCCATTTTATCGTTGTAAAACCAGTGCTCGAAGGAGCCGAAACGCACAAAAGTGGGAGCCATGCGAGTAAGCACCGCAGCGGTTTCGGGCGTCTCGCGCATTACGTATTGGTCTGAACCGGTAACGCAGAGCGCGCGTGAGGTCGGAATACCCAGCCCGTGCATCGCTTCCGAGCACAGAAATTCGCGGATAGAGGAACGTAACACCGCTCGCCCGTCGCCCATGCGGGAGTAGGGCGTAAGACCTGCACCTTTAAGTTGCAGCTCTTGCCAAATATTGCCAGAGTCGCTGCAATCCGGCACTTCGCCCAGCAGAATCGCGCGGCCGTCGCCGAGTTGCCCGGCCCAAACTCCAAACTGGTGGCCGGAATACACGGCCGCCACCGGTACCGCGTTTTCTGGCGTGCGGTTGCCGGTAAAGGTCTCAATGAATTCACGGGTGGCGAATTCGCCCGGTGCAAGCCCGATTAATTGCGCAGCAGAAGCGCTCGCGCCGACCAGATAAGGCGCGGGCAGCGGCGTTGGCATCAGTCTGGTAAAAAAAGTCGGTGGCAATCCTGCGAATGAATTGCCAAGCGGCAAGGCGCCGGTTCGATACCCGCGTTTGAGCGAAATGGGGCCGTTCATGTCGATTAATCCTGTTTATGTCAAATGTTTGTCGGTGTTTTCCGGCAGTATCACACTATCCGAAAGATCGCGCATTTTGACGCCGATTCGTATTTTCAACATTCGGGCATATATTTTATATATTTATATACTGCATAATGTATTTTTAATATAAGCAGTAAATATATGCGGAGAATATGCGATTAAATTTGATACCCCCTATTAATTTTATTATTGATAGAAATGATAAAGAACTGGTCGTGCTGATATTCATGCTGCTTTGCACAACAGAAAGTGATTGACACTTTTAGCACGCTCGTTCGAAAATCTACAACCGAATAATTAACCCAAACCCGTTTGCTTTAACTCAGGAGATTCCATGCCGCAGTATCCAGAAAGCCCGCTGATGGGGCAAATGATGAGCCAGCCTTTGTTAATCTCCAACATCATCCGGCATGCCGATCGTTATTATGGAAAAACCGAGATCGTATCAAGACGGGTCGAGGGAGATATCCATCGATACACCTATACCGATTGTCACAAACGATCGCGACAACTGGCCAAGGCGCTAGCTAATATGGGTATCAAAATGGGCGACCGGGTAGCGAGTATCGCCTGGAACGGGTATCGGCATCTGGAAGCTTATTACGCAGTCTCGGGCTCTGGTGCGGTACTGCACACGATTAACCCGCGCCTGTTCCCGGAGCAGATCGCTTACATGGTCAACCATGCGGAAGACCAATATGTGCTGTTCGACATGAATTTCCTGCCGATCATTGAAGCGATTGCATCGCATTGCAGTACGGTCAAAGGTTTCGTGATGCTATGCGACCGCGAACATATGCCCGCAGCAAGCAAGGTAGACAATTTGCTGTGCTACGAGGAATTGATCGCCGCCAGCTCCGACGATTACGAATGGCCGCGCTTCGACGAGAATTCCGCTTCCAGCCTGTGCTACACCTCCGGCACCACCGGCCATCCGAAGGGCGCGTTGTATTCACATCGCTCCACGTTATTACATTCCTACGCCTCGGCGATGCCGGACGGCTTGAATGTTTCTGCGCGTGACACTGTATTGCCGGTGGTGCCGATGTTTCACGTCAATGCCTGGGGCTTGCCGTATTCGGTGCCGCTGGTCGGCGCGAAGCTGGTGTTTCCCGGCCCTGCAATGGATGGCAAATCACTGTATGAATTGTTCGAGCAGGAACAGGTGACATTCTCTGCCGGCGTGCCGACCATCTGGATGGGGTTACTGACCTATGTGGCGCAAAACAATCTGACATTTTCCAGCTTCAAGCGCACCGTAATTGGTGGCTCCGCCTGTCCGCCGTCAATGATGAAAACCTTGCGGCATCAATATGGAGTCGAGGTGATACACGCCTGGGGCATGACCGAAATGTCGCCGCTTGGCACCGCCTGCACGCTATCGGTGCGGCAGGCTGCCTTGCCGGAAGATGCCAAGCAGACAATTCTGGAAAAACAGGGCCATGTGATTTTTGGCGTGGACATGAAAATCGTGGGTGACGATGGCCGCGAATTGCCGTGGGATGGCAAAACCTACGGCAATTTGTTGGTCAAGGGACCGTGGGTTATTAGCAGTTATTTCAAAAATGAAGGCGGTAATGTGCTGGAAGACGGCTGGTTTCCGACCGGCGACGTGGCCACCATTGATGCCGATGGCTACATGCAGATTACCGACCGTAGCAAGGATGTGATCAAGTCCGGCGGCGAATGGATTAGCACCATTGAACTGGAAAACATCGCTATGGCGCATCCCGCAGTCCAGCAAGCAGCATGCATTGGCGTAGTGCATCCAAAATGGGATGAGCGCCCCTTGCTGGTGGTGGTGAAAAAACCGGGTATGGAAGTGAGTAAGGAACAATTGATTCAGTTTTATGACGGCAAGATCGCCAAATGGTGGACTCCTGACGATATTGCCTTTGTCGAAGCGCTGCCGATCGGCGCCACCGGGAAAATTCTGAAGAACAAGATGCGGGAACAGTTCAAAGACCACAAATTACCGATTGCGTAAGGATAAAGCAGCACAAGACTGTCGGTTTTCCAGCAGTGCCCATAAAACATCGATTAGGAAGAGACAAATGACGATCAAAGTTCGCACTTCAGTACTGGCTTTATCCTTGGCAGCCGCCTTTGCCAACCCGATGGCGTCCGCCGAAAACGTCAAGGTGGCGTTCATCGAAACCTTGTCCGGTGCCTTTGCGCCGATTGGTCAAAACCAGTTGAGAAGCTATCAAATGTTTGCCGAAATGTCCGCCAAGGAAAAGTGGGCGGGAGACAACACCATCGAATTTGTCGGCTTCGACAACAAGGGCAGCCCGCAAGAATCGCTGACGCAGTTGAAGTCTGCCATCGATCAGGGTTATCACTATATTGCCCAGGGTAACGGTTCCGGCGTGGCACTAGCCTTGATCGACGCTATCAATAAGCATAATGAGCGCAACCCCGGCAAAGAAATCGTGTTTATCAACCATTCGGCAATCGATCCCGATCTGACCAATAGTAAATGCAGCTTCTGGCATTTTCGTTTCGATGCCAACTCCGACATGAAGATGGAGGCTTTAACGAGTTTCCTGGCAAAAGATGCCGGTATCAAGAATGTCTATATCATCGGGCAGAATTATTCCCACGGCCATCAAGTTGCAAGAGCCGCCAAGGAGTATTTGAAGCGCAAACGCCCCGACATCAAAATCGTCGGCGACGACTTGCATCCGATTGCGCAAGTCAAGGATTTTTCGCCGTATATCGCCAAGATCAAGGCTTCTGGCGCTGATACAGTAATTACCGGCAATTGGGGCGCCGATCTTGCTCTGCTCATCAAGGCTGCCAAAGATGCGGATTTAAAAGCCAACTTCTATACTTATTACGGCGGCACAACCGGGGTTCCAACGGCAATGGGTGCCACCGGCGGCGAACGCATCAAACAGGTCGCCTACTGGACACCTAACAACGAGACATTCTCCGGCAAGGAAATCGCTGCCGCCTTCAAGAAAAAATACAATGATGACTTTTACGTGATGGCGACTTACACCGCAGTGTCGATGCTGTCCAAAGCCATCAAAGAAGCTAAATCTACCGATCCGATCAAGGTTGCCTTTGCGATGGAAGGCATGAAAATCAAAAGCCTGAATGGCGAAGTGGAAATGCGTAAGTCCGACCACCAGCTTCAACAACCGCTGTATATATCGACTTGGGCCAAAGTGGATGGCAAAACAGTCAAATACGACCAGGAAAATACCGGTTTTGGCTGGAAGACCGAGCAAAAAGTCGATACTTACCTTGCAGCACAACCAACCTCCTGCCAGATGAAGCGCCCGGCCAGGTAACGGCTATGCCGCAGGTGCCTGCGCAGCGTTAAGTTACGTTCAGTCAGGCAATGACGCTGTAAGACGCGCCATGCGCACCGATGCACAGCACTGCAATTTGCATCGGCACGGCGACTGGCCTGCGCAAGCCATATTCCGGTAAAAATATAAAACTGAGGGTGCGCATCGTGGAGTTCACGCTAATTACTATGCTAAACGGTTTGAGCTATGGGCTTTTGCTGTTCATGCTTTCATCCGGTTTGACCCTAATTTTGAGCATGATGGGCGTACTCAATTTTGCCCATGCCAGCTTCTACATGGTTGGTGCCTATTTTGCATACACCATCAGCAACCAATTGGGATTTTGGCCAGCTTTGTTTATCGCACCATTGCTGGTGGGCATACTGGGGGCCGTCGTCGAGCGCTATGGCTTGCGTAGAGTGCATAAATACGGACACATCCCTGAACTATTATTCACCTTCGGCTTGTCTTACATAATTGTCGAACTGGTGCAGCTGATCTGGGGTCGCGCAGCAGTACCGTACCCAATCCCCCCCGAGTTGGATGGCCCCTTATTTACCTTATACACAACCACTTTTCCCATCTATCGCGGCTTCATCATGCTGATTGCCTTGCTGATGCTGCTGTTCATGTATCTGATGCTCACGCGTACCCGTATCGGCCTGGTAATCCAGGCTGCGCTGACCCATCCCGATGCAGTCGAAGCGCTGGGGCACAACGTGCCGCGCGTATTCATGCTGGTGTTCGGCGGTGGCTGCGCGCTGGCCGGTCTGGCTGGCGTGGTCGGCGGCAATGCCTTTGTCACCGAGCCGAATATGGCGCATGCGGTGGGCAGTATCATTTTTGTCGTGGTAGTGGTCGGCGGCATGGGATCGGTGGCTGGCGCGCTGCTGGCGTCGCTCTTGATCGGTATTCTGCAAACCTTTGCGGTAGCGCTGGATTATTCAATCATGAGCGTGTTGAGTGCATTTGGTGCGCACATCAGCGCACAAACCTTTGGCTACCCAGTGCTGCGGCTGACAATTGCGCAAGTCGCGCCGATCTTGCCGTACCTGTTTCTGGTGCTGATTCTGATCTTCAGGCCGAAGGGCTTGATGGGCACACGGGAAGGATGAGGCCATGACCACCACCAATATGAAATTTACTCCGTTGAACTTGAGCCGCTGGATCATCTGGAGTGTATTTGCGCTGATTTTGATCATCGCGCCTCTTGTTTTCAATACAGGCGCTGCACTATCGGTGCTGACCCAAATGGGCACCATCATGATTTTCGGCCTGTCCTACAACATGCTGCTGGGGCAGGGCGGCATGCTGTCGTTCGGTCACGCTGTATACTCTGGGTTGGGCGCATTTTGTGCGATTCATGCCATCAATCTAGCTTCAGACGGCAGTGTGTCGATTCCCATTACCCTGATTCCTTTGGTGGGAGGTTTTGCCGGCATGTTGTTCGGCGTGCTATTGGGCTATGTCACCACAAAAAGATCGGGCACTACCTTTGCCATGATTACTTTAGGCATTGTCGAGTTAGTATTTGCGTGCTCGCTGATGTTCCCGGAATTTTTCGGCGGCGAAGGCGGTGTCTCGGCCAATCGGGTAGTCGGGCAAGCCTTCCTGGGCATCACTTACGGCCCCCAAATTCAAGTCTATTACCTGATTGCGTTCTGGCTGTTCGTTAGCACTATCGGAATGTATGCATTCACCCAGACGCCGCTCGGCAGGATTATCAATGCGGTGCGCGACAACCCGGAGCGGGTTGAATTCATTGGCTACAACACCCATTGGGTGCGCTACCTGACCTTGATTCTGTCGGCCTTTTTTGCCGGTATAGCGGGCGGTTTGTCGGCCATCAGTTTTGAAATCGTCAGCGCCGAAAACGTCAGTGCGCTGCGCTCCGGGGCCATCCTGTTATTTACTTTTATCGGCGGTATCGGCTTCTTTTTCGGCCCGATGCTGGGCGCTGTAATGGGTGTGTTTTTGACAGTCTTGCTATCGGAATTCACCAAGGCCTGGCAGTTGTATCTGGGAGCATTTTTCATCGTCATCGTGATGTATGCGCCGGGCGGCATCGCCAGTTTGCTAATGTTGAATCTACGGCTGGTGAAATACGGCAAGTTTGGCCGCGTCTGGCCCTCTCTGGCAGCAGTGTGCGCTGCTTCGCTAGTGGCCTTTTGTGGCGTTGTGATCGCCATCGAGATGCTATATCACCTAAGTCTCGAATTGGTCAACGGCAGCGAGATGCGATTGTTCGGCTTAACTGTCGATACCTTGGCAGCCCCCGGCTGGACGGTGGCTGCTATTTTGTTCGTGCTAGGTTGTTTGGGGATACATCGCACCCGACCGGCATTTCAGCAAGTCTGGGGTGAAGTGAATACGGAAATTCAATACATTGCGGGCGCATCCTCATGAGCAACTTTTCTCTCGAACTGAAGAGCGTGCGGAAGAATTTTGGTAAATCAGAAATTATTCGCGGCGCCAGTTTGCAGGTACCGAAAGGCGCGCGGTTTGCAGTGATCGGCCCTAATGGTGCAGGAAAATCGACGCTGTTCAATCTGATTTCAGGACGTTTCCCGCTGAGTTCCGGCGCGATTCTGCTTAATGGCCGTAGCATTGCCGGGCTCAAGCCGTTTCAGATCAATCGGCTGGGCCTGTCGCGCAGCTTTCAGATCACGAATATTTTCCATCGCCTGACGTTATTTGAAAACCTGCGCTGTGCGGTGCTTTGGTCGCTCGGCTACAAATACTCATTTTGGCACCGCTTGAATGGCCTGAAAGATGCACAGGAGTGTGCCGAAAAGGTCATGGTTGATATTGGCCTGACCCGACGGCGTGACGTGATGGCCGGCGTATTGACTTATGCCGAACAGCGCGCGCTGGAAATCGGCATCACCATTGCTGGCGGCGCTGATGTCATCCTGCTCGATGAACCTACTGCCGGCATGAGCCGCTCCGAATCCGATGCAGCGGTGGAACTGATCCGCAAAGTAACAGTCGGCAAAACCTTGTTGATGGTCGAGCACGACATGAGTGTGGTGTTCGGCCTTGCAGACCAAATCGCGGTTCTGGTGTATGGCGAAATGATCGCTTGCGATACCCCAGCCAATATTCGCGGCAATAGCCAGGTGCAGCAAGCGTATCTGGGCAATCATGCACCACAGGAGGTGGCGACATGACGGCACTGCTCGAAATCAGGGATTTGCACGCTTTTTACGGCAAGAGCCACGTCTTGAACGGAGTTAACCTTAACGTTGCAAAAGGTGAGATCGTCAGCCTGCTCGGGCGTAACGGCGTCGGCCGCTCGACCACCGTCAAGGCGGCGATGGGGCAGGTTGATGCCACCGGCTCGATACTTTTCAAGGGAGAAGAATTGATCGGCCTGAAAGCTTTTCAGGTCGCCCATAAAGGGCTCGGCTATGTGCCGGAAAATCGCGACATTTTCCCAACCCTGACGGTGGAGCAAAATCTACTGCTGGGCCAGAAAAAAGGTAAAAAGTCGCGCTGGTCGTTTGACGACATGTACCAAATGTTTCCCAGACTCAAAGAGCGGCGGCATGTGGCCGCTGGGGTGCTGTCGGGCGGCGAGCAGCAAATGTTGACGTTGTGCCGCACCTTGATGGGCGACCCCGAACTGATCATGATCGATGAACCGACTGAAGGACTGGCGCCCAAAATTATCGATCTGGTGGCCGAATACTTGAAAGCATTGCAAGAGCGGGGCATCTCAATTCTTTTGGTTGAACAAAAACTGGCGATTGCACTGGAAATTTCGCAGCGCGTATACGTAATGGGGCATGGCAGCATCGTATTCGAGGGTACCCCGCAGCAATTGCGCGTTGACGCCGCAATTCGCAAGGAATGGCTGGAAGTTTGACAACCAACGCATGACTGAATTTACCGATGCAAAAATGCATCAGTTTTTTTAAACTTAAAATAATACGATCGTTCTTTTTACGGTATAGTCAAATCCTTGGATATAGCCACAATACTCGTTTCCAATAGCCGCATTTCAGCGACTCAACGATTCAACAATGTGAGACAACCTCAACCTAAAGGAGCAGTTATGACTGCCGAATATCAAGTCAAGGGCGCTGTTGCCGTCATTACTCTGAACAATCCCCCAGTAAATGGTTTGGGATTATCGACCCGCAGCGCGCTGGTTGATGGAATGAAAAAAGCGCTGGCAGACGATGCCGTCAAGGCGGTGGTGATTACCGGTGCCGGCAAGGCGTTCTCCGGCGGCGCGGACATCAAGGAGTTCAATTCGCCCAAAGCGCTGACTGAGCCTTCCCTGCACACCGTCATCAATGTGGTTGAAAATTCCACCAAGCCCGTGGTAGCGGCGATACATTCGGTATGCATGGGCGGCGGGCTGGAACTGTCGCTGGCCTGCCACTATCGGGTAGCGGCACCCGGTGCGCAAATCGCCTTGCCTGAAGTCAAACTTGGGTTGTTGCCCGGTGCCGGTGGTACCCAGCGGCTACCGCGTGCGATCGGGGTCGAACTGGCCTTGAACATGATCGTATCCGGGACTCCTGTTGCGTCGGAAAAACTGGCACAAACGGGCTTATTCAATCAAATCATTGAAGACGATTTGATGCAGGGCGCACTGGCTTTTGCCGCCAGCGTGGCGGCAGTGCGCCCGCTGCCGAAAGTTCGCGACATTAACATCGATTATCCCAACCATGAAGCGTTTTTCCAGTTCTCGCGCAATACGGTCAAGGCGATGGCGGGTCCGTTCCCAGCCCCGTTGAAATGCGTGGATGCGGTGGCCGCAGCAGTGACCATGCGGTTCGAAGATGGCATCAAGTTCGAGCGCGACCTGTTCATGGCGCTGATACAAACTACTGAATCCAAAGCGTTGCGTCATGCATTCTTCAGCGAACGCGCCGCCAGCAAGATTGCCGATATACCTGCTGACACGCCAGTGCATACGATCGATTCGGTCGCCGTGATCGGTGCCGGCACCATGGGCGGCGGCATTGCGATGAATTTCGCCAATGCCGGCATTCCCGTGACCATTCTCGAAATGCAGCAGGAAGCGCTGGACAAGGGATTAGCCACGATTCGCAAGAATTACGAAAATACGGCGAAGAAGGGCAAGCTTTCGCCCGAGAAATGCGCACAGCGCATCGATCTGATCAAGGGCACGCTATCGTATGAAGCGATCGGCCAAGCCGATATCGTGATCGAAGCAGTGTTCGAGGACATGGGCGTGAAAGAAACCGTGTTCAAAAAGCTCGATGCAGTAATGAAACAGGGCGCCATTCTGGCCACCAATACCTCAACGCTGGACATAAATCGCATCGCCAGTTTTACGCAGAGACCGCAAGATGTGATCGGCACCCACTTTTTCAGTCCGGCCAATGTGATGAAGTTGTTGGAAATCGTCCGTGGTGCGAAAACCGGCAAAGATGTGCTGGCCACCGTCATGGGACTAGCGAAAAAAATCAAGAAAACCGGTGTCGTTTCCGGTGTCTGCGACGGCTTCATCGGTAACCGCATGATCGAGCAATACAGCCGCCAGGCTGGCTTTTTGCTAGAAGAAGGCTGCCTGCCGGAGCAGGTCGACAAAGCGGTCGAAAAATTCGGCTTCGCAATGGGGCCGTTTCGCATGGGTGACCTGGCCGGCAACGATATCGGCTGGTATATCCGCAAGCGCAGATATATCGACAAACCGGATATCAGTTACTCCAAAACCGCCGATCTGCTGTGCGAAATGGGACGTTTCGGCCAGAAAACACAGGCTGGCTGGTATGACTATAAAGCCGGCGACCGCAAGGCATACCCAGCACAAGTGGTCAACGATATGATTGTTCATCACTCGGCCGATTTGGGTATCGAGCGGCGCAAGATCAGCGATCAGGAAATTGTCGAGCGCCTGGTGTTCTCGATGGTCAATGAAGCCGCATATATCCTGGACGAAGGAATTGCCCAGCGCGCTTCCGATATCGATATCGTGTACCTGACCGGTTACGGCTTCCCACTATTTCGTGGTGGCCCGATGTTTTATGCCGATACCGTCGGCTTACCGAATGTAGTGGCGGCGATGGAGAAATATGCACGCGGCCGCAATGGCGATGCATGGAAAGTGGCGCCGTTGTTGCAAAAGCTGGCCGATGAAGGAAAAACTTTTAACGGATAAGCTGTTGTGCTGGATCTGTTTGACAAAAAACGGCCATCATTCGATGGTCGTTTTTTTATTCGATATGATAGCTGTCACAATCAGCAGCATAAGCATACATGCCACTGTATTTTTAGTAAGTTAAACAATTAATGCGGAAGCGGCATTAATTTTTTGCATACTCCGCTTTTTTTAAAGAAACATGCTGAACGCGGAATGCTCAGGCCGCCAGCAAGCCTGCCGCAATATTGACCGAAAGCCCCAGAATTGCCGCATTAAACAGGTAACTAAGCAGGGATTGCGCCAGTACTGCCTTGCGCATCGGACGACTCCAAATGATGACATCCGAGGTTTGCGCCGCCACAGCGATGGTGAATGCAAAATATAGAAAATCCCAGTAATTCGGGTTTTTTTCCTGCTCTGGAAATTTGAGCGGTTGCTGGCTGGCCGGAGCGCGATAAAACATGCGGGCGTAATGGATGGTAAACATGGTTCCGATCAGAAACCAGGAGCCTAGTACCGTGCTGCCGGTAAGCGCATAGTGCAAAACGCGTTGGCTAGTTGGCAATTGTTGCGCGGCGGCCAACTCCAGAATGATTGCGGCCAGACTGGCAATGGCGCTGAGGGACATGATAGCCAGCACGGCAACCGCGCCTTCATCCTCTTGTTCTGCAATTTTTCGCACCTTTGCGTGATCGGCATGCAGCATCAACCACCCCATCAGGCACAGATACGACCAGGCTGCAATATTCCAGCCAGTCAATATGCGCGTTATCAAAAGCCATGATTCGGGCAATACAAATATGGCAACACACCCGGCCAGTAGTGCGATAGTCAGGCGTGGATGGCGCTGCGGGTTGAAAAATTGGCGCATGTGGGTAAAAGTATACGAAAGTATTGTGAATGACGAGGGGTTATTAACTAGCGGCAGCAATAATCTTTGCCACCGGATTTGCCCGCAGCCGGGATGCTTCCGGCATGTCGGCGCCCAGCAACGGGCGCAGATATTGACGGAAGGCTTCGGTGACGTCGGTGCCGGATGCAGCGATGAAGGCATCTTCCATTACGCGCGTTTTGCCCGCTACTTCCTGCAATTGCAACAGTGCGTAATCGACCGCGTAATTGCCGCTGCGCCGGATCGCCACCGAGCCGTCGCGGTCGCCCCGCATCGCAAACTGCACCGCTTTCTCGCCGGCCTCGCGCGCTTCGCACTGATCCACATCCGACACGCAACCGATGAACGAACGCTGCAGGTAGCCGAAGGTGTCACCTCGCACACGCTTGATCTGGAGCTTGCTCTTGATTTCCTCGCACAACAGATCGGCCAGCGCGCCGGTGCCGGAGAGTTGCAGATTGCCGTGCGCATCGTGCTCCGAATTTTTAGCCAGCAGGCTGATAACGGGTATGCCTGAAGCGTCGTGAATGCCTTCGGAAACCGCAATCACACAGCGCCCGATACGATCATGCACTGCCTTGACGTCGGCCAGAAATTGCTCCAGAACGAATGTGCGCTCAGGCAGGTAAATCAGATGCGGCCCGTCGTCGGGAAATTTCTTGCCTAGCGCCGCCGCCGCGGTCAGAAAGCCAGCGTGACGGCCCATCACCACACCGACATACACGCCGGGCAAGGATGCGTTGTCCAGGTTGGCGCCGGCAAACGCCTGTGCCACAAAGCGCGCCGCCGATGGAAATCCGGGCGTGTGGTCGTTGCCGACCAGGTCGTTGTCTATCGTTTTTGGAATGTGAATGCAGCGCAGCGGATACCCGGCTTTCTGCGCTTGCTGACTGACGATCTGCACGGTGTCGCTTGAGTCATTGCCGCCGATGTAAAAAAAATGTTCGATCTGGTGCGCCCGCAACACCTTGAAAATTTCCTGGCAATACTTGACGTCCGGCTTGTCACGGGTGGAACCCAGCGCTGAAGAAGGCGTTTTTGCCACCAGTTCCAGGTTGTGGCTGGTTTCCTGCGTCAGGTCGATGAAGTCTTCCTCCAGTATCCCGCGCACGCCATGACGGGCACCGTAGACCCGTTCAACATTGCGAAAATGGCGCGCTTCAAGGGTCACGCCCACCAGCGACTGATTGATTACCGCAGTCGGGCCACCGCCTTGGGCGACAAGAATTTTTCCAGATGCCATGCCATTCTCCTAACAATTTTTCATGCTTTTGATTGTAACCCCGGCGTATCGATACCAGTAGTGCAGGCCTCCGTGCCTGCGCCGGGCAGCAGGTACGGAGGCCTGCACTATTTATAATCAATTTTTAAAGCAATTTTTAAGGCAACATTTTTGCGTAAGCCCTGCATCCAAATAACATCAATCACTGGCGTAAATGTCCTTGCCGCTGGTTTCCTCGATGTACAGCATGCCGATGATAAATGTGACCAGGGCGATGATGACCGGATACCACAAGCCATAATAAATATCACCCTTGAAAGCTACCAGTGCGAAGGTTGTGGTGGGCAGAAAGCCGCCAAACCAGCCATTGCCGATGTGGTACGGCAGCGACATTGAGGTGTAGCGTATACGGGTTGGAAATAATTCCACCAGTAGTGCAGCAATTGGGCCGTACACCATGGTCACAAACAACATCAGCACGAACAACAAAAACAACAGCATGCCACGGTTGACCTGTTCTGGGTCGGCCTTGGTTGGATAGCCAGCAGCTTTCAGGGCGTTCGTCATTTGTTTGGTAAAGGTTTCGGTTCGCAGGGCGGCATCTGCCGCGCTCAGGCCGGTGGCATCAAACCCTTGCAGGATCTGTCCGCCGATCTGGATTGCGGCGATTGAGCCGGCAGGGCTGTCGACATTCGCATAATTGACCGATGCTTTGGTCAGTGCGGTGCGGGCGATATCGCAGGAAGAATCGAATTTCTTTACGCCAGTGGGATTAAACAGAAAATGGCACTCGGACGGATCGGCTTTGACAATGACCGGCGCACTGGCCTGCGCCGCTTCCAGCGCCGGATTGGCGTAGTGCGTAATGGCCTTGAAGATCGGGAAATAGGTCAGTGCAGCCAGTAAGCAGCCGGCCATAATGATCGGCTTACGGCCGATTTTGTCTGAAAGTGCGCCAAAAATGATGAAAAACGGCGTTCCCAGCAGCAGTGAGGCTGCAATCAGCAGGTTTGCGGTCTGGCCATTGACCTTCAGTGTCTGGATCAGGAAGAACAGCGTGTAAAACTGGCCGGTGTACCAGACCACAGCCTGGCCTGCGGTCAAGCCAAATAGCGCCAGGATGACAATTTTCATGTTTTTCCAGCGCCCGAAAGACTCTGTGAGCGGCGCCGGGGAAGTTCTGCCTTGCGCTTTCATCCGTGCAAAAGCCGGTGACTCGCGCAATGACATGCGGATCCAGACCGACACTGCCAGCAAAAAAATCGAGACCAGGAACGGAATCCGCCAACCCCAATCCTGGAACGCTTCTTCGCCAACTGCGGTGCGCATGCCCAGAATAATCAGCAATGACATCAGCAAACCCAGCGTTGCAGTGGTCTGAATCCAGGCGGTGAAAATGCCGCGTTTATGATTCGGCGCATGTTCGGCGACATAGATTGCGGCTCCTCCGTATTCACCGCCCAAGGCCAGACCTTGCAGAATGCGCATGCTGACCAGCGCAATCGGCGCTGCCATCCCGATCGAGGTGTAACTGGGCAACAGGCCAACGATAAAAGTTGCACTGCCCATGATCAGGATCGTCAGCAAAAAGACGTATTTACGCCCAACCATGTCGCCCAGGCGGCCGAAAATCAGGGCGCCAAAAGGGCGCACGATGAAGCCGGCGGCAAATGCCAACAGCGCAAAGATGAAGCCGGTGTTTTCATCCACGCCTGAGAAGAACTGCCGGGCTATGATTGTGGCCAGCGAACCATACAGGTAAAAGTCATACCATTCGAATATGGTGCCCAGCGAGGATGCAAAAATCACTTTCTGTTCTTCTGCCGTGAAGACGTGCGCTGGGGGTGTTGCGGGCGTCATTCGTTCTCCTCAAATTATTTTTATTAGAACTGGCTTGCAAAGCGCAGCACGGATTTGCTTGAGTTTCGACTCTGAAGCTTACGTGATTCTTGCGTGTAAATTGAAAACCAGCGACGCCTCAAGACAAGCACGCCAAATGCAATTTCAGACACTTTTTATATTTGCGAACGATCGTACTAAATTATGCTATTCTGCGATTTATGCAATCCATGCAATGCATCGGCTTTGCTGCAAAAAAGGCCCTTTGCAAAACTAGAAAACCCAACACATCACTGACAAATAGGAGACTTTCATGACTGATGCCGTCATCGTATCGACCGCCCGCACTGCTCTGGCCAAATCCTGGAAGGGTGCTTTCAACATGACCCATGGCGCCACGCTGGGCGGTCATGTGCTGCATGCTGCGATTGAACGCGCTGGAATCGAACCCGGCGAAGTGGAAGATGTAATGATGGGTTGCGCCACGCCGGAAGGTGCGACCGGCAGCAATATCGCGCGCCAGATTGCACTGCGCGCCGGTTGCCCGGTGACCACATCCGGCATGACGATCAATCGGTTTTGCTCTTCCGGGCTGCAAACCATCGCACTGGCGGCGCAGCGCATCATTGCCGGCGAAGGCGATATTTATGCGGCCGGCGGCGTCGAATCGATTTCCTGCGTACAGCAAGAAGCGAACCTGCACATGATCCGGGAAACTTGGTTGCAAGAACACAAACCGGCGCTGTATTGGCTGATGCTGCAAACCGCAGAAACCGTCGCCAAGCGCTATAACATTGCGCGCCAGCGCCAGGACGAATACGGCGTGCAAAGCCAGTTGCGCGCCGCCGCAGCACAAGCCTCCGGCAAGTTCATGGACGAAATTGTGCCGATGACCACCATCATGGGCGTGGCCGACAAGGCCAGCGGCATGCTGATGACGAAGGAAGTCACGATCAGTGCCGATGAAGGCATTCGCGCCGACACCACACTTGAGGCGGTATCGAAAATCCGTTCGGCAATCCCGGGCGGCGTGATTACCGCCGGTAACGCCAGTCAATTCTCCGATGGCGCATCGGTTGCCATCGTGATGAACAGTAAGCTTGCAGAAGCCAGGGGCTTGCAGCCGCTCGGTATCTTCCGCGGTTTTGCAGTAGCCGGTTGCGAGCCGGACGAGATGGGCATCGGCCCGGTATTTGCAATTCCAAAACTGCTGAAAAAAGCCGGCCTGAAAGTCTCCGATATCGGCCTGTGGGAACTCAACGAAGCGTTTGCGGTGCAAGTGCTGTATTGCGCCGATACGCTCGGCATCCCGATGGATCGCCTGAATGTGGATGGTGGCGCGATTGCGGTGGGCCATCCGTACGGCGTATCCGGCGCACGCTTGACCGGGCATGCGCTGATTGAAGGCAAGCGGCGCGGCGTCAAATACGTGGTTGTGACCATGTGCATCGGCGGTGGCCAGGGTGCTGCCGGTCTGTTTGAAGTAGTTTAAGGCTTGAATATCGGCACGCGAGGTTTTAAAGTGCTGCTCTCTTTAAACGTACAAACAGGATACCAACCATGATCAGGCACATCGTCATGTGGCAATTGAAAGACCGGGCCGAAGGCGCGGACAAGGCCAGCAATGCGGTAAAAATGAAGCAGATGATCGATAGTTGTCGTGACATCGTGCCGGGCATCCTGAAGCTCGAAGTCGCGCTGGCGCAAGACGGGCTGGAAGCGACTTACGATGTGGTGCTGTATGCGGAATTCGAGTCGGTAGCAGCACTGGACGCGTATCAAAATCATCCGACACATCAGGCCATCAAGCCCTTTATCGGTGCGATACGGCAGGCCCGGCAGTGTATGGATTATGTGCTGTAAATAGTCTGTAAATAGCTGTGAATACGTTATACATAGCCGTGTATTTTTAACATATCATTATATTAATGCGGGGAGTGCATTGTTTTTATGCATACTCCTGCTATGCGAATGTAGGGTAAGTGAAACCTGCGTTTTTCATACAATCAAACTACTCGGGTTTCCCTCGTCCTGCCTTTAAAGAAAGAAAACACATGCGTACAGTTCAGCAACTCTTTGATTTAAAAGGAAAAACAGCATTAGTTACAGGTGGGTCGCGCGGACTCGGGCTGCAGATCGCCGAAGCGCTGGGCGAACTGGGCGCAAAAATCGTGCTGTCGTCACGCAAACAATCTGACCTCGATGAAGCGGTGACTCATCTCAAGCAGCGCGGCATCGAGGCCAGCGCGATTGCCGCTGATCTGTCGCAGGACGCAGCCATCGAACCGCTCATTACGGAAGCGCTGACGCGCCTCGGCCATATCGATATTCTGATCAACAATGCCGGCGCCACTTGGGGCGCACCGGCTGAAGACCATCCGATCGAAGCTTGGGATAAGGTAATGGACCTGAATATCCGCAGCATCTTCCTGATCTCCCAAGCAGTGGGCAAACGCGCGATGATTCCGCGCAAATATGGTCGTATCATCAATCTGGCATCGATTGCAGGCCTCGCCGGCAATTCACCCGGCACCATGGACACCATTGCATACAACACCTCCAAGGGCGCAGTGATCAATTTCACCCGCGCGCTGGCTGGCGAGTGGGGCAAATACGGTATCACCGTCAACGCTATCGCACCGGGCTTCTTTCCCTCTAAAATGACCAAGGGCGTGCTGCAAAATATTGGCATGGACGTTCTGTGCGCTGGCGTGCCGCTGCAGCGTATCGGCGACAACGAAGATTTGAAAGGCATCGCGGCACTGTTTGCATCCGACGCCGGCAAGCACATCACCGGCCAAATCATGGCGGTCGATGGCGGCGTGAGCGCAGTCTGATGAATGCGGTGTCGACAGCAGCCCGAATACCGTTTCCGGTCGAAATTCCGTTCCTCAATGAAATCGGGGTCGAACTGCTCAGTATGGGCAACGGCCAGGCGCAAGTCGCAGTCGATTTGCAAGGGCGCCACATGAACAGTTGGGCAGTCGCCCACGGCGGCTTGACGATGACGCTGCTCGATGTCGCGATGTCACTGGCCGGGCGCTCGATTTTTCCGCAGGCCAGGGGTGCAATCACGGTAGAAATGAACACCAGCTTTCTGCAACCTGGCGGTAAGCCGGGCAGTCGGTTGATCGCCATCGGCAAAGCATTTCATCGTTCCACTTCCCTGTGTTTTTGCGAAGGAGAAGTCTGGAACGGCGACAAACTGGTAGCCAAGGCAATGGGCACCTTCAAATACCTGCGCCGCATTGATGATGGTAGTGCCCCACTGCCCGGACAAGTGGGCGACTAATAAGCAATTAGAAATTGGGAAATTCAAGTAATGCAGGCCTGCACTACTCAAGACTAAGCACGCTACGGCCACTATACGGGCCGTCGGCAACAAGTGGAGACATCATGCCGGATCTTATTTTTCACCATTACCCGAATTCCCCGTTTTCCGAGAAAGTGCGGCTGATCTTTGGCTTTAAACAACTGGCATGGCAATCGGTGAATATCCCGGTGATCATGCCGAAGCCGGATTTGACCGCCCTGACCGGCGGTTATCGCAAAACGCCGGTGCTGCAAATTGGTGCCGACATCTATTGCGACACAGCATTGATTGCCGAAGTGCTGGAACGTATCGCGCCGACGCCATCGCTGTACCCGAGCGCCGTGACAGGGCTTGCCAGGACATTGGCGCAGTGGGCCGATTCGACATTCTTCTGGACTGCCATCGCGTACGCATTCCAGCCGGCTGGCTTGCAGGAAATGTTCGTCAATGTACCCGAGGAGCACCTCCATGCGTTTGCCGTCGATCGCTCCTTGTTGCGCGGCAACGCAGCGCGCCTCCCGGCGGCTGATGCCACCGGCCAATTGCGCCAATACCTGCGCCAGCTGGAATCGATGCTGGAACCAGGCACGCCTTATCTGCTGGGCAATGCGCCTTGCATCGCGGATTTTTCGGTGTATCACGCAATCTGGACCATCCGGCGCATCAACGCGGTGGCCGGTATTCTGGACGTCGCACCCAGGCTGCTGGCCTGGGCCGACCGCATGGCCGCCATCGGCCATCATCAGTGCGGCAGGTTGCGCGCCGGGGATGCACTGACAATTGCCCGTGACAGTACGCCTGTTGCCATTGATGCCACAGGCGCTGCAACATTCGTCGATACCCATCACATTGCTCTGGGTACGCAAGTCACTATTGCCGCCACCGATTACGGCGTCGATCCTGTGGCCGGCGAGCTGGTCATTTGTAGCGCGCAAGAATTTGCCGTGCGCCGCAGCGATGAGCGTGCCGGCACGGTGGTGGTGCATTTTCCGCGCTTAGGTTTTCAGCTCAAAAAAGCGTAATTTTTAAAAAAACAATCAGGAGACAAGATGCAAAATTTCAAGGACAAAGTCGCCGTCATTACTGGCGGCGCAGGCGGTTTCGGCCGCGAGTTCGCACGTATCGGTGCGCAACGCGGCATGAAACTGGTATTGGCCGACGTGCAGCAGGATGCACTCGATCAAGCCAAAGCCGAACTCGAAGCGCAAGGCGCGCAAGTGCTGGCGATGATCTGCGACGTGCGCAAGGCCGACCAGGTGCAAGCGTTGGCAGACGCCACCATGGCGCGCTTCGGTGCGGTGCATCTATTGTTCAACAATGCCGGCGTGGGCTCCGGCGGGCTAGTGTGGGAAAACTCGGTGGCCGACTGGGAATGGGTGCTGGGCGTGAACCTGTGGGGCGTGATTCACGGCGTGCGTATCTTCACTCCGCTGATGCTGGAATGTGCCAAGAAGGAACCCGGTTATCAAGGTCATATCGTCAACACCGCTTCCATGGCCGGTTTACTCAATGCACCGGCAATGGGCGTCTATAACGTCTCCAAACACGCGGTGGTATCGCTGTCGGAGTCGTTGTATCACGACTTGCAACTGGTTGAAGCGCCGATCGGCGCGTCAGTGCTATGCCCGTATTTTGTGCCGACCGGCATTAGCCAGTCGCACCGCAACCGGCCTGAAGATGTGAAAATGATGGCAAAACCGACTGCCAGCCAGATGGCCGCGCAAATCATGACCGACAAGGCAGTCAGTTCCGGCAAGGTCAGCGCGGCCGATGTCGCGCATTCGACTTTCGATGCAATCGGCGACGGCAAGTTTTACATCTACTCGCATCCTGATGCGCTGGCCGGAGTCCAGACCAGGATGGAAGAGATCGTCAGCCAGACCAATCCGAGTGATCCGTTTGCCGCCACACCGCATATCCGCGACATGCTGCGCGCCAAGATGCAAGCGGCGTAAACTATAGTTCTCAAAAATTTTACTGGAAAATTATGGCGCTACGTATTGGACTCGGCGATTGGGCCACTCAAAAACCCGAAGCACAAGCGATTCGCTACGCGGTTTTTGTACTGGAGCAAAAAGTCCCGCTCGAAATGGAATGGGACGAGATGGACGCGCAGTGCCTGCACGCGGTCGCTTTCATGTCGGATAGCGATGGTGTGGAGCAGGCTGTCGGCACCGGACGGTTATTGCCAGACGGCCATATTGGCCGCATGGCGGTGCTTAAACAAGCGCGTGGCAGCGGCGTCGGCGCGGCGCTACTGTTGGCACTGATGCAACAGGCGCAACGACGGGGCCAGCGCCAAGTGGAACTCAGCGCACAGACCCACGCTGAAGTGTTTTATGCGCGTTACGGCTTTGTGCGCGAAGGCGAGCAATACCAAGACGCCGGCATACCGCATGTCCATATGCGGCATATTTTCGATGAACGTAGCTGACTTCCATAATCAATGCATGAAAAATGCACGAAAAGCACGGCAGTACGTATTAAAAATTAAGCGGTTGTATTCACATTTTGCCCTAGATGCGGTGGCAAATTACTGGCTGCTACCGGAATTTCCGGCAAGCTGGCGATTAAAGCTTCCGCATTGGAAGCGCCAATATCCATGGCTTTCTTGAGCACTGAGATGCCGATCGCATCATTGGTCTGGGTTGATGCAAGTGAAGTTGCCAGGCTGGCAATGCTGCTAACGTCCATGATGATCTCCTTCAGGGTTGTATTCCGAGTAGCGGCAGCTTCGTGCATTACTTGAATACAATCGTTCCGGTTGGGCATCCTGCTCTGTGGCGACGCGTGGGCGGACGCGTTCGATCAGCGCAGCGGGAGCTTTGTTGTAGAGCCGCACCAAGGTCGATGCGCGGGTGCCGTAATTGGGCGCTTCAATATAGGGCGCCGACAGCAGGCGTTCCAGTTCGATATCGATGCCGGTTTTGGGCAAGCGGCAATCGGAGGCGGCGCGGGTAGTGTCGAACAGCATGTCGAAATAGGCTTCTTCTGGCGCGCGCTGGCATAGTAGGCTGGCAAATTGCGCTTTGGTGCGTACCACTTTCGGCCAGGGCGTATCGAGCAACGCGTTCGATATACCGTAAATTCCCGGTGCCAACGGTTGACCGTTACGCACATCTTCCGAACCTCGATTGGAAAACCAGATCAATTGTTCGCGGTCACCGACCAGTAAATTGAAGCCGTTGTATTCCGCGCTAGCGTCTTGGATAGCATCGATATAACTGCGCGGACTCATGTTGCCACGCAAAAAATCAGCTACCAGATTACCGCGCGACGGCGCATCGGTACGCTTTTCGGACGGCGCGCGGATATTTGTAATGGCGGCAAAACGGCCTGGCTGGGTGATGCCCATCCAAGTACCGCCGGCCTGCAGATCGCGTCCGGCGTAGATTTGTGGGTAATCATCCCAGGCCATGGCCGGCGCAGTGGGACGATCCAGAAATTCATCACGGTTAGCGGCCGCAATCAGTGGCATATCGGGCAACACATGCCAGGCAAAAACGATCAAGCACATAAGCTAGTTTCCAATAAAGCTATAAAACGGGGATAAAACGTTCAATGTGGCGTTCACCATCGATGAGCGGCGCGATTTCCGCAGCAGCCAATGCTGTAGCTAACGCTGCATCGAAGCCATCCGGCACTCCCAGATAGATTTCCATCCAGGTTTGGCGGCCATCTTGCCGATCAGGACGGCGCTTGAGAGCGGTGCCGATCTGATATTGCTGCTGAAGTGTAGCTTGCAGCGGCAATACCTTGTCGCGCAACGGTTGTGCCTGTGCATCGCCGACTTGGTAGTAAATGTAGTAATCCATTCCAACTTGCCTCAATAAATAAAAATATAAGGGGTATAGCTAAAAAAAAGTGCTTCTCCGCATATATTTCTTGCATATTTAAAAAATACAAAGTCCAGTATGCCGAAAAAGCAATTATTCCGGGTCGTTCGGCAACGCATACGGCAGCGCGCGGAACTGCAGTGCTGGACCGTTGGCAGTGCCTAGATGGATGGAGGATGCAGCGGCTGCAGCAATCTTGATTTCAACCAGGCAATCAAAGCTATCGCCTGTGCTGCGCTCGGCATTGACGATCATGCCGCAAGGTTGTAGCGGATCGCTGCTAGAGAAAACTTCCATGCCGGCGGTAACGGTACCGGTGGGAACGGTGAGGCTGGCCGCCAGCATGCGGCGCTTGAGTTTGCCCAGATACTGCATGCGGGCCACGATTTCCTGGCCGGGGTAGCAGCCCTTCTTGAAGTTGACGCCGCCGATCAGTTCCATGTTCAGCATTTGCGGCACAAACTGTTCTTGCGTCGGCTGGGTAATTTGCGGTACGCCGGCCAGGATCGACGACAGGCGCCAGGCACTGCTGCCGACTGCTGCCAACTGCGCCGCCAGCGCCGGCCAGACGTCTTGCGCTATTGCCGTGCTGGCAAACCATTGGTAACGCGGAGCATTGAAAGCGTCTGCCAGACGCAGCAAAGTACCGGCGTCATTGCTAACGCTAGCATACGGTGCCGCCGGCAGGACAGGGAACCATGCGTTCAACGCAGCGCCCGCTGTCCTCCCGCCGAGTCCGAGTAATACATGGCTGTCGTTCAAATCAGCCAATGTGACTTTGGCGCGCATGACGTACATCTGCAAGCGCTTCTGGATTGCCGGCTGTAAAGAACGTGGCAACTGCAGCAAAATCGTCTCAGCCGGTTTCCACATCAGGAAGGTTGCCAGCAGGCGGCCTTTGGGCGTGCAATAACCAGCCAACCGTACTGCATCGGCGTCCAGCTGGGCCACGTCGTTGGTCAGTTGATTATGTAGAAAGCCGGCAGCATCTTCGCCGCTGACTGCGATTACGCCCAAGTCGGCAAGAGGCGCGACGAAGCCGGTCTCTAACGTTGCCAGCGCCGCAGGCTGGCCGAAATGCAGAATCTCGAGCGGATTGCTGTTGCTAATGTGCGCGCCTTGCGCGGCCAAATATTGCAACCAATTATTCATTGTCTCTGTCTTATATCCAGAATAGCCATCAAATCGGCGTCACCGTCAAAGCGACGCTGTTGCCGGTTGTAACTTAAATCGTGTATCCGCGCCCGATACCGCCTGTGAGCGCGCCCTATGCTTTATCATTGTGGGCGATTATAGAGCCGCTAAAAAAATTACGCCGGAACCACTATCAGACATGTATTTCCTGAAAAAATTATTGTTGAGTTGCATCCTGTTGATGCTGTTGGCTGGTGCCGGATTGCTGTTCTGGGCTACGCAGCCGATTCAGAGCGGAGTGCCAGGTGTGTCGTATCAAAACGTGCCATTCACGATTAAACCCGGCAGCCACCTGCGCAGTACGGCTGATCAAATCGTCGCTGCCGGGATACCGGTCAATGCCGAACTACTGACGTTGCTGGCACGCATCACCGGCCAGGCCGGAAAGATCAAGGCCGGCAGCTACGAATTGAAGTCTGGCGCAACCCCGAAAACGCTGCTTCGGCAAATGGTGCTTGGACAATTCGCCCAAGAGTCTTTAATCATCATCGAAGGATGGACTTTTAAACAGATGCGGACTGCGATTGCCGCGAATCCCGGCCTGAAGCACGACACTATCGACCTCACCGACGCGCAGTTGCTGGCAAAAATTTCGATAAAAGAAAAATATCCTGAAGGTCTGTTTTTCCCCGATACGTACTTGTTCGCCAAAGGCGCGAGCGACCTGCAAATTTACCGCCAAGCCAACACCACGCTGATGGCGCACCTTAATGAAGCCTGGAGCAAACGCGATGCGAGCCTGCCTTACAAGACGCCGTATGAAGCACTAATCATGGCTTCCATTGTCGAAAAAGAGACCGGAAAAAAGGCAGATCGCAACACGATTGCCAGCGTGTTCATCAATCGGCTGAAAGCCGGCATGATGCTGCAGACTGACCCGACCGTGATTTACGGCATGGGCGCGCTATACAACGGCAATATCAGCAAGCGCGACCTGCAAACCGACACCGCTTATAACACTTACACCCGAATTGGCCTGCCGCCGACTCCAATTGCCTTGCCGGGCGCCGAATCTTTGCGAGCAGCACTAGCTCCGGCCAATACAGATTCCTTGTATTTTGTTGCGCGGGGTGACGGTAGCAGCCAGTTTTCAAGCAATCTGGACGACCATAATCGCGCCGTCAACAAATATATCCGTGGGGGAAACTAGTTGTGCACAATCCAGAACGCGGAAAATTCATCACTTTTGAGGGCATCGATGGTGCCGGCAAATCGACTCATATCGGCTTCGTTGCCGAGTTGCTCGCCGCCGGCGGCAAAACAGTGGTCACGACGCGGGAACCGGGTGGTACGCGTTTGGGCGAAAAGCTGCGTGAGCTGTTGCTGCACGAAAAAATGCACCTGGAAACCGAAGCCTTGTTGATGTTTGCAGCCCGCTGCGAACATATCGCGCAAGTGATCGAGCCGGCGCTGGCACGCGGCGACTGGGTTGTTTCGGACCGCTTTACCGATGCCACTTTTGCCTATCAAGGCGGCGGCCGCAAGCTTGACTTGCACAAGCTTGATTTATTGGAGCAATGGGTGCACCCGAATTTGCAACCTGATCTGACCTTACTGTTCGACGTGCCGCTGGAAGTGGCGCGCGCGCGTCTGGATGCAAGCTGCACACTGGACAAATTCGAGCAGGAGCAGGAGGATTTCTTTGGCGCCACGCGCACCGAATATTTGCGCCGGGCGACAGAATTTTCGCAACGATTTCGCATCGTCGATGCTACCCAGCCGATTGTCAGTGTTCGTAAAGTACTTGAAAAAATAATTGCAAGTCTTTGATATGTAATTATTAAAAAATTTCAAAATGAAATTTAACTTTACATATTTCACTTTAATAAAGAACCATAATAGTTTGATTATTAATGAATAACTTGATTTATCCTTGGCAACAAACAGCGTGGCAACAGTTGCAGCAACAGCGCGACCGGATGCCGCACGCTATTTTGCTCCACGGCGCGCAAGGGATCGGTAAAACCGTTTTTGCCGAGCGCTTGGCGCAGGCTATTTTGTGCGACACGCCGGACGCGGACGGTCATGCCTGCGGCCAATGCGCTTCCTGCGGCTGGTTCGCTCGCTACGGCCATCCCGATTATCGCCGCGTGCGGCCGGAAATTCTGGAGCCGGACGGTGGCGCTGGGGAAGATGGAGAGTCCGACGACGGCAAGAAAACTGCAAAGACCACCAAAGCACCGTCCAAGGAAATCAAGATAGGCCAAATTAGAGCGCTGGCAGATTTCATGAATATTTCCACCCACCGGCACGGCAAGCGTGTGATCGTGCTGTATCCAGCCGAAGCACTCAACGAGATGGCGGCCAATGCATTGCTGAAAACCCTTGAAGAACCAGCGCCCGACACCTTGTTTCTGCTGGTCACCAATAGCATGGATCGTCTGTTGCCGACCATCTTGTCGCGCTGCCGCAAATTTGCACTGAACATGCCATCGACCGCGCAAGCAGTGGCTTGGCTGCAAGAACAAGGCGTAAATGACGCCGCCGTTTGGCTGGCACAAGAGGGTGGAGCGCCGCTTGCGGCCAGCTTCCAGGCACAGGCCGGCAATCGTGAAGAGATTGACGCGCTGCTAGCTTTGCTGGCCAAGCCTGGTGCAGAGGCACTGCTAAAAACTGCCGACCGCCTGCAAAAAGTACCTGCAACCCATCTGGTAACGTGGCTGCAGCGCTGGTTGTTCGATCTTGTTGCTGTCAAACTTGCTGGCAAAATTCGGTATTATCCGGCGTACCGCACGGCGCTTGCGGCACTGGCTGAACGCATCGAAACGCACACCTTGTTGCGGCTCTTGAAAGCCACCAGCCAACGTCGGGCGATTGCGGAACATCCGCTGTCGGCCAAGCTGTTCGTGGAAGACATGTTGCTGGATTACCTGACCTTAATTCCTGGAAAGAACTTACATGAATGATGCTAACGCAGCCGCCACAGCACCAACCACACCAATCGGCCGGCCGTCAGTACTATCGCTATCGATCAAGGAAAGGTCGGCACTGTATTCGGCCTATATGCCTTTACTGAAGAATGCAGGCATTTTTGTGCCGACCAACAAATCGTATAAGCTGGGCGACGAGATTTATCTGATCCTGTCGCTGATGGACGATCCGAACAAATATCCAATTGCCGGCAAGGTGGCATGGGTTACGCCGGCCAATGCGCAGAACAACAAGGCACAGGGTATCGGCGTGCATTTTCCAGACGACGAAAGCGGCAAGCGCGTCAAACATTCCATTGAGGTGTTGCTAGGGTCAGCCTTGCATTCGACCCGCGCCACGCACACCTTATAAAATTTTCCATAAAACTTTCAAATGCCTTATACCTATCGCCCGGCTCGCCTTGGGGACTTGCCAGCCATCGTCGCCATTTACAATTCGACCGTCGCATCACGCATGGTCACGGCCGATACCGAGCCGGTCAGTGTCGCATCGCGCCACGCCTGGTTTGCTGAACATACGCCGGAAAAACGTCCGCTATGGGTAGTTGAATCAGCATCCGGCAACAACACAGACAACATTCTAGGCTGGCTATCCTATTCGAATTTTTACGGCAGACCCGCGTATGCCGGCACCGCTGAACTTTCGATTTATTTACATCAGGACGCTCGCGGCAAAGGATTGGGCAGTTATCTGCTGTCGCAAGCAATTGCCGTTGCGCCGGAAGTCGGAGTACACACCTTGCTCGGCTTCATCTTTGGTCACAACCTGGCGAGCCTGAAATTGTTCGAGGGCTTCGGTTTTGTTCGCTGGGCCTTGTTGCCGGGTGTTGCAACGCTGGACGGCGTTGAACGCGACTTGATCATTCTGGGCAAGCGGGTAGGGTAAATTTGTTTTACGAACTATTCCAGTAACGAGAGGAATGATGAACCACATCGAAGCTTTCAACCGCATCCTGTTTTTGCAGATTAACGGTGGCGATGGCACGCCGACATGGCTGATACAAATCGCCATTGGTATCGCTGATGACCTGATCTATCTGATTCCGTTGCTTTTGCTAGGCATGTGGCTGTGGGGCGACGGCACGCGTCGCAATCAGGCGATCAAGGCGTGCCTGGTCACCCTGTTGGCGCTTGGTGCAAATCAAGTGATCAGCTTAGTATGGCAGCATCCGCGACCATTCATGATCGGACTCGGCCACGCCTGGATACCTCACGCGGCCGATTCCTCTTTCCCCAGCGATCACATGACCGTGTTTGCCGGCATCGGCCTGACCTTGCTGTTCGGTGGCGCGTTTCGACTGGCCGCGGCCGTCTTAACAGCAAGTTTTGCGATTGCCTGGGCGCGGGTGTTCCTAGGAGTGCATTTCCCGTTGGACATGATAGGAGCCGTCGCGGTGGCCGGTGTGGCTGCTGTCGTTGTCGCGCCACTTTGGCACATGGCTGGCGGCACGCTTACCAGCCTGGCTGAGCGGCTGTACCGGGTGGTCTTGGCGCGACCAATTGCTTCTGGATGGGTTCGGCGCTAACCATGCAATGTCACGCATTACTGAAAATGTACTGAAAATGGCGGGCCTTAAAAAACTATTTGACGAAAAGAACGTACACGTCGTTTTTGAGATCAGCCTTATGCTCAAAGGCGCGTTTGCGCTGGCGGAAATCGCCGCCAGTATTTTCGTCTACTTTGTTAGCAGGCAATTCCTGCTCGACCTGGTGCACGCCATCACACAGACGGAATTGACGGAGGACTCTCGCGACTTCGTTGCCAATTATCTGCTCCATGCCGCGCAAGGTTTGTCCATTAGCAGCCAACACTTCACAGCCTTTTATTTGCTCAGCCACGGCGTAATCAAACTCTGGCTTATCATCGGTCTGTGGCGAAAAAAGTTGGGGTACTATCCAACCGCCATCGCTATTTTTGGCTTGTTCATTCTCTATCAAGTGTACCGATACAGCTTTACGCACGCATTATCGTTGCTGCTCATCACAGCATTGGATGTCGTCGTCATTGGATTGACATGGTTTGAGTACCAGCATTTGCGGCGCATCTTGCCCAATGGCCTGAATTAGCTTGCAGCAGAGCAGGAGGCTAGCCCAGGCTTAGCGTACGATTTTTTCCATTTCGTGAGTTGCCCCCATCCGGCGGTAATGTTGGATTTTGCTGCGTTTAGCGCCAACTAACGGGGTATTTTTTAACTATGCATATAAATTATGCGTAAAATCATATTTTTTTGCCATACCCCCTATTTTTTCAAATTATCCAGATTCTGCAGGAAACGCGTAAAGCCACACTATGTACATCGATTCCCATTGCCACATCAATTTCCCTGAGCTCGCAGCCAGGATGCCCGAGGTTCTGGCCCGCATGGCCGAAAACCATGTTACGCATGCGCTGTGTGTGAGCGTAGATCTGCCGGACTTTCCGCAAGTGCTGGCGCTGGCCGAACAATATCCGCACATTTATGCTTCGGTTGGCGTGCATCCCGATTATGAAGACACGCCGGAACCGAGCGTCGAACAACTGCTTGCGCTGTCGCAGCACCCTAAAGTCATCGCCATTGGCGAAACCGGGCTCGATTATTTCCGGCTGAAAGGAGACCTGGAATGGCAGCGGGAACGCTTTCGCACCCATATCCGCGCCTCCAGAACGAGCGGCAAACCGCTCATCATTCACACTCGCGCCGCCTCCCTCGATACGATACGAATCATGCAGGAAGAGGGTGCAGGTAATTTGGACGGGGCAGGCGGGGCTGCAGGCGTCATGCATTGTTTTACCGAATCATTGGAAGTTGCGGAAGCGGCTATGGCGATGGGGTTTTACATTTCGTTTTCCGGCATCGTCACTTTCAAAAGCGCCAGGGAATTACAGGCAGTGGCTCGTCTGGTGCCGCTGGAACGCATTCTGATCGAGACCGATTCACCCTATCTGGCGCCAGTGCCGCATCGCGGCAAGATGAATGAGCCAGGCTTCGTCATGCATGTGGCAGAATATCTGGCCGATCTGAAGGGCGTACCGCTGGCGCAAGTTGCGCAACAAACCAGCGATAATTTTTTCAATTTATTCAATGTCATACGCTGAATTCATCATGTCAATTATTAAAAGTAATTTGGGAAGTGCTGTCAGCCGAATCTTCAGCCGGATTCTCAGCCGGATTCTCAGCCGGATTCTCAGCCAAAAATTGCGCTTGGCCGCGCTTGCCGGCTCGATTGCAGCGCTGGTATTGATTGCGACGCCGGCCTTTGCCGACTCCTATACCGATTTTTTCCGCGCTGTGGGCAACGATAATGCGGGCGAAGTATCTTCTTTGCTTCAGCGCGGTTTCGACCCCAACACCATTGAAGCCAAACGCGGCGATACCGGCTTGATGCTGGCGATTCAGGGCGGCTCTAAAAAAGTCATCGAAGTGTTGATCGATGCGCGCAACATCGACTATGAAGCCCGCGCATTCAATGGCAACACAGCTCTCATGCTGGCATCCTACAAAGAGTTGCCGCGGGTGGTGCAAACGCTGCTGGACAAAGGGGCCGAGGTCAACCGCCCCGGTTGGACCGCGCTGCATTACGCGGCAACAGTGGGTAATAACGATATCGTGCGGCTGCTGCTGGATAAATTCGCCTACATCGACGCCGCATCGCCGAACGGCACCACGCCGGTGATGATGGCGGCACGTTCCGGCCATATTCTGACGGTCAAATTATTGCTTGATGAAGGAGCCGATGCCACGCTGAAAAATCAACTAGGCATGAGCGCGATTGATTTCGCGATCAAATTCGGTCACAAGGACATTGCCGAAGGATTGCAATACCGGCTTGAAAAAGCTGGCAATCTGCAGCCTGCAGGCAAATAATGCATTTGCGTTGGAGCGCTTCAATATACCAGCAGCCACCGTGTTTTCCTTAATACACACTTTTATCAGATCGATTCCATGCGTTTGCAATTTTATAGTAGTGCGCTGCCGTTGTTGCCAATTTTGCAGCGCCAAGTTTTTCTCTGCCTGCACAAGACGTTGCAATGAGCAACCATCCCATCATTTGTTGGAGTGAGGAGGGCGAAGAACGCAGTGCGCGCTGGCATTCAGAAAGCGCAGCACCGGCACCCAGGCGCGTGCTGATTGCCGATGACCGCATGGCGGCCGATACCGCCTATCGTCTGGCTTGTGAAGGCAACGCATTATTGTGGCGCGGCGATTTTCAAAATGCGCGCCAGTTATTGCAAGCGCTTGCGCGGCGAACCGACCGCAAGCCGCGCAAATCGTCCGAAGTGCCGAGTGTAGCCTTTCATCTGCACCGTCAGGCGCAAGCCCAGCGCGCCCGCACACTGGCTATGCTGTTGTTGCCGCTAGATGCGGATTACCAAATCCCGCTGCGACGCGCACCCGATGTGCAGCAAGCTTGCATGGAAGCCTATGGCCCGGGCAAAGTCGCTTCGGTGATTTCGCTGCGCGAGTTGCTGGGATTGATCGGGGCTCATGAATGGCGCAAAAAAGGGGTTGAAATTCCGGCTCTGGACGAGCGCATCCATCCGCATTACGGCGTATTTTCCCCACTACGCGGCGAATATGTGGCGCTGGTAGCTGAAGCGCCTCTGCCATCCCTGGAGCTGGCTTTCGATATCGGTACCGGTAGCGGCGTACTGGCCGCAGTGCTGGCGCGGCGCGGCGTCAAGCGTATCATCGCCACCGACCAGGATCCGCGTGCGCTGGCCTGCGCCGGTGAAAACATCACCCGGCTCGGGCTGGCCGGGCAAGTCGAAGTGCTAAAGGCAGACCTGTTCCCCACCGGCCGCGCATCGTTGATCGTGTGTAATCCGCCGTGGTTGCCGGCGCGCCCCAGCGCATCCATCGAATCTGCGATATACGACCCCGACAGCCGCATGCTGTATGGATTCCTGAATGGTTTGGCAGCGCATCTGGAACCGGGCGGGGAAGGCTGGCTCATTCTCTCCGATCTGGCCGAGCATCTGGGCTTGCGTACCCGCGCCGATTTGCTTGCCGCCTTTGATCGGGCAGGATTGAAAATTGTGGCTAGAGCCGACATCAGGCCGCACCACCCGCGCGCCAGCGACGCGACCGATCCGCTCCACCAAGCGCGCGCTGCAGAATTGACGTCGCTATGGCGTCTTGCAATCGATTGACTCAAGGCCTGTCCCAAACTGCGTTAATGGCGCGTTTCATACTTAACAGTGCTAAGCCAATGCCTGATCCGTTGAATTTCCAACTGTCTGAGAAGCGTTACAAAACAATAGTGACGGTGTAATTCTTTCACTGCCCTTACATGCAATTTTGCTGACAAAGTAGCTGGAGACAGGTATTGAGGACGTTGTTGTATGGATATCCAGAAGGCGAGTTGAGTTGAGGTGTTGTGCTACTGGCACTTATGTCGCCTAGAAAAATTTCGCGCTGACAGCTGTGCGTAATGCGCCAGCCCGGCTACGGGTCTCCGGGTCTCCGGGTCTCCGGTAATATGGGTAAACTTCAGCAATGCCTGCTACGTAACACCTGCTAAGTGCCATGCGCAAGGGTGGGTGCCGCAATATTCGATTTCAGTGCATCGTTGAGTTCTTCCAGGCTTTGCTGGATGCTTTTGCCGGAGGTATCAAGCGTAATATCGGCCCTGCCATATAGTGACGCTCGTCCTTGCAGGATGCGTCGCAAATCTTCCATCGCCTCGTTATTGTCATCCATCGGCCGGTGGTCGCCTTGGGCGATGACGCGCGCCATGTGCTCTTCGGGCGATGTTTTCAGCCAGGCGACGATGCAGGACGACAGCAGCAGTTCAAAGGTTGCGGGTTCGGCCACCAAGCCGCCCGGGACTTCGATTACCGCGCGCTTGTATTTCGAAATCGCCGTTTCCAGCGCGCGCCGTTCATAGCGGCGGTAGCCGGATTGTCCATACAGCGAAAATATTTCGCTCATTGAAGTGCCGGCTTCGCGCTCGATTTCCTGGCTCAACCTAATGAATGGAACCCCAAGCCGTTTCGCCAGCAGTGGGCCCAGCGTTGATTTGCCGCCGCCGCGCAAACCGATTAGTGCGATTCGTTCGCGGCGGTCTTGTGCATGCAAGTTGCCGAACTCGGCGAACAATAGCTCCCATACTCGTTGCAATTGCTGCGCATCGAGCCGCACCAGAAATTCGTTCAGTAGTTTGAGCTCGACTGGAGTGTCTTCTTCCTGCAGCAAGTCGGTCAGCGGAGTGGCCAATGCATGTGCGATCTGGCGCAGTAGGTTAATTGAGATATTGCCTTGCCCCATTTCCAGTTGCGCCAGATAGCGCTCGGAAACTTTCGAATCGCGGGCCAGGATTTTGCGGGTCATGCCGCGCCGGGCCCGTATGGTGCGGACGCGCTCACCCAACTTGGTCAGGTAATTGGTTTCCAGTCTGGCTGTTTCCTCTAGAGTCGGCGAGTCCAGAATATCGAAATCGTCCATTTAATCTCAGCCCAATCCAGTTAGTTAAACAGAAACGTCAGTCCCTGCAATGCACTGTATTTCAGAGCGGCGCCCATTTTATCAAAAATGACTAGGATCGACGGCTGTCGCTTGTGCTTGATCATGTCTGCCAAGCAGTAAAACATGCAACAAAAATCATGTAAACTTAAATTAAGTATTATGTTGCTTATATTAACTAGAATATAAGCAATTTATTATTATAATATGTGAACCATAGTGCATAAAACGACATCATGGAATGACATCATGGGCAAAGTGATAGTTTAATCTGAGGAGGGACAAATACAGTGTGCGATTGATCCGAATTCTGGCCGGGGCGCTCTGCCTGTCAGCCCATTTCCCTATCCTTACAATGCGGCAGTCGACCTGATCGAGCGTAACCTTACGGCTGGCCGAGGGCCAAAGATAGAGGTGGTTCGGGAAATTCAGACAGACGGCTAAGTGGAAATTCTGCTCAAATGAGAAAGCGCAATGCGCGCATCAGGAGCAGAAATGAAACGTACCAGAAGGAATCACACTGCGGTATTCAAGGCGAAAGTTGCCCTTGCGGCAATCAAGGGCGAGAAGACGCTGGCCGAGCTGAGCACGCAGTATGACGTGCATGTGAACCAGATCACACAATGGAAATCGGAACTGGTCAGCCGATCCACCGAGATTTTTACCACCGCGGCAGAACGCAAGGAAGTCGCCGGTGGGCCGGACCTCGGATCGTTGCATGCCAAGATCGGCCAACAGGCGATGGAGATTGATTTTTTGGCAGTCGCGCTCGGTCGCATGGACGGTGCGAGCGCAAAGAAATGATCCACAAATCACACGCTTTGTCTGTGATGCGCCAGGCCGAATTGCTGGGCCTGTCGCGCTCGAACGTCTATTACCTGCCGCAAGCAGTGTCACAGTCGGATCTGGCACTGATGCACCGCATGGATGCGCTGCATCTCGAGTATCCCTTCGCCGGCGCCCGGATGCTGCGCGACATGCTCGGGCTCGAAGGCTTGGTGGTGGGCCGCCGGCATGTGGGCACGCTGATGGCAAAGATGGGAATCGAAGCCATCTACCGCAAGCGCAACACCAGCAAGCCGCATCCGGAACACCGGATCTATCCCTACCTGCTGCGCGATATGGTCATAGATAGGCCGAATCAGGTCTGGACCACGGATTTGACCTATATTCCGATGCGGCGCGGATTTGTCTACCTGGTCGCCATCGTCGACTGGGCCACGCGCAAGGTGCTCGCGCATCAGGTGTCAA
>JABBOV010000019.1 GCA_012927625.1 Glaciimonas sp.
CTGCGCGTACAGTGCAATCGAATGCGGTGACGCTGGCCAGTTGGGATCCAGCGCAATTGGCGGCACCTGCAGCCGAAGATGCGTCACGCTTATTGGGCGCGGTATCCGCAGGTACGCTGCCATCCCTGCCGGTCTTCGAGGGTGCTGGTGAGCGTGGCTTTGCTACGGCCGAACATGCAGCGTTGCAGTGTCAATTGATGCTGCAGGCTTTGGAGCTGGGCAATAAATCCTTCGAAGGCGCCGGTGCGGTACGACAGCTGGCTGCCGGTCATGCTTTCACTTTGAACCAGCATGACCACTACGGTGACAGTAGCGGCATGAATGCGTTCAAGGTGCTGACGGTGGCGCATGCGGCGATCAATAATTTTGCTGCGGGCAAGGTTTCTGCAGGGGGTGTTGCAGGGTCATCGACTCTGGAGCACTTCCGTGGTCTGGAGCCGGGCACGTATCGCAATACTTTCAAGTGTGTGCGCCAGGCAGTGCCGATCGTGCCGCTGGCGCTGGCGCAACGGCTCTGGCCAACGGCTTTGGGTACCCAGAGTGCGCTGGTGGTCGGTGTGCCGGGTGCGGCTATCACTACCGAGCGCGACCATCGCATCAAGGTGCAATTCGCCTGGCAACGCGGTATTGCACCGAATGCCGGCGGTTTGACCGACACCGGCCTCCTGCACGACAAGTCCGGCAATGCGCCGGGCTCGGAAGCGTCGGGGACTTGGGTACGGGTGGCGGAAGCTCTGGCCGGGCCCAACTGGGGTACCCAGTTTGTGCCGCGCATCGGCGGTGAGGTGCTGGTCGATTTTATCGCAGGCGATATCGATCGCCCGGTGGTGGTGGCGCAGTTGTATAACGGCGCTGATCTGCCGCCGTACTTGGCCGGCGTCGATGCGCCAACCAATCATGCCGGGGTGGTGTCTGGCTGGCATAGCCATGCTCTGGACGGCGCTGGCTTCAATCAATGGGTGGTGGATGATTCGCAAGCGCAGTTGCGTATGCGTCTGGCTTCCAGTAGTGCGGCTTCTCAAATCAATCTGGGGTATCTGGTGGCGCAATCGGCACCTTCGGCACAGCGCGGCAGTTATCGCGGTGCCGGCTTCGAGCTGCGCTCGGATGCCTGGGGTGTGGTGCGCGGGGGCGATGGCGTGTTGCTGTCTTCTGCTGCCCGGCTGCAGTCGGGTGCCAGCGTTGCCAGTACGCAGATGGATGCGGCGGAAGCGATGGCCCAATTAAAAGGGGCGCAAGCGTTAAGCACGGCTTTGACCGATGCCGCCACGCAGCAAAAAGCATTGTCGAGTGCCAGCGCTCACCAGGCGCAGGCGGATTTCATTGGCGCTACTGATGCGCAGGATAAGGGCATGCATCCGACCAGTGTCAATGGCCAGACCGCACAGAAGGCGACCGTCGGCAACCGTACGCTGGATGCAGATCAACCGGTGGAACGGTTCGCAGCACCAATGGTGCTGATGGCGTCTGCTGCGACGATCAATTGGGCCAGTGCGGCCTCGACTGCGATCTTCGCTGGCGGGCAAGTGCAATGGACGAGCGGCACGGATACGCATTGGGCCGCAGCGCAGACGCTTTCCACTGTATCGGGTTATGCCACAGCACTGTTTACCCATGCAGGCGGGATTCAGGCGATTGCCGGCAACGGGCCGGTGTCGCTGCAGGCGCATACCGATGCGTTGGAGATTCTGGCGGATCAGGCGGTGACGGTGGTCAGTGTGCAGGACTGTATCGAGATCAAGGCCAGTCAGAAGATTACGCTGCAGGCCGGACAATCGTCCGTTACGCTTGAAGGCGGCAATATTACGTTCGCTTGCCCAAGATTGTTCTCGGTTAAGGGGGGCGTGCATGCGTTTGAGGACGGGAGTAGTAAGGCGGCGGGGTTGGGCAAGTTACCGGATTCACGGGTGCCTCTATACGATTTGAGATATTGTTTAACAGACTCGGTATATGGTGTGCCTTTATCAAGGCAGCCTTATCGACTACGTGTCAATGGTGATGTTTTTGAAGGGATAACTGATGATAAGGGCTATACCACATCTGTACCCACTGGCGATTCAAGTGCAAATGTAATGGTTGAAATACTTGGCGAAGGTGAAGTAAATGGCTGAGACTTTAACTATTAAAACATTTGGCGAAACCAATTCTGCGTCTACCACGGTTGATGATACTAGAGCTGCAAAGGCCACTGCTAACGAATTCGAAATTGCTATTCGCGCACTAGAAGCAGAAGCAACTAATTTTGGTGCAAGATTTATTAATGACTCAAAAGTTCGAGCTGACTATGTAAAAAACACAAAAAAAGCTGTACAGGAACTAATTGATTTGGTTAAGGCCCGAAAAATTACACCTCATGAAGGTGCACAAACGGCCAATGCAATGCGTAATCAGATTATGGAGCTCGCACGAGCAAAAACTTCTGACTTTGGAAAAGCCCTAGCGCGCGATTTAAAGCCAAAAGGTCTTGGCTTATCTACACTGGAGGAGACTTATGCAAAACGATTGTATGGCCGCACTTTTGAAACACTTACAGAAGTTGAAAAAAAGGCTGTTTGGACCCAAATAATCCACAAAGCAGGCCAGTCGAATCCAAAAGTGAATATGAGGGTGAGGTTCTTTGGTATTGCCGGTAGGGCTTTGTTGATAGCGACTCTGGCCGTTGCAGTTTACAACATCGTAGAAGCTGAAGATAAGCCACGTCAGACTACGAAAGAAGGCGTGACATTGGGTACGGGCATCGCTGGAGGACTGGCCGGAGCAACTGCCGTAGGACTTATTGTCAGCAATCCTGTTGGCTGGATGGTAGGTATTGGAATTATCGTTGGAAGTGCAATTGCAGCAATAGGCTCCAGCGAATTGTTTGATTATTTTTGGCCAGCACATTAGGGGCAACAATGAAGTTTTCTAACGCGGAAATCGATAAACGTATGTATGTATGGATTGCTCTTTCAGAACTTTTTACTGATAGCGAGCTTACTGCAAGTGATAAAAATCGTTTAGCGGAGCAACTGAAAATATCTGGCTATCCATTAACGGAAATAGAAACAATTTTACGAGATGAGGTGCTGCCAACTTTTTCTGGAAATCTATTGGCAGTTGCCGGTAATTGGAGTGGATGGTCAGATGAAGAGATTCGAGAGAGAATTACAAAACACCTTGATTTAGGCGTCAGGGAATCGATGAAATGGTGGCGAAAAATACACGTCCAATTTCTACTCGGTCAAAATTGGCAGGAAATTAAGTATTTGATTTTGAAAGAACGGATCGAGTGACTATTCTATGGTCCATGTCTACCATAGTCGCTAACACAAATTCCTAATATCTGAGTCGCTATTGCTCCTGGTCTTCGAATTACCGAGCAAAACCTTGTCGAGCACAGGCAATACTTGCAAGATGACGACCGACAACGGCTTTGCCCTCGCCCAGCAGACCACTATCCCAAATCGAGCGAGCAAAGCCAGTTCAAGCTCTTGTGGGTCGAGCACGCCAGCGCCAACAATCTGCCGACGCAGGTTCGACAGCCACTGCAATTGACAACGTAACTGAAGCCATTAATGGCAGAGCAAGAGATGCGGCGGCGGAGCGCCGCCACAATTTTAACGAACTCACATATCCAGCATTCAGGTAATTATGAAGAACATTAAGCTTATATCCTTATTCATGACCGTATCAATGGCGTCGGCCAATGTTGCTTATGGATCCCCGAAAAGCCTTTGCAATGCAAATGAAAACGTGTTCTTTTCCTGCTCCTTAGGCAAGAAGACAGTATCACTCTGCGCCATTGACAATGGCACTGCATCAGACTATTTAGAGTATCGATTTGGAACCCCCGCAAAAATTGAATTGCGTTACAAAGGAACCGCGACCGACTCGCCACTTAAATTCAAACGGAGTGAGGTAACCTATGCGAGCAATGCAGCTACAATCGTCTGGTTCAAAAATTCTGAAACAAATTATCTCTTGCATTTTCCAGTAGATGGGGGCCCTCTCTTAGAGGTCATCAAGGATGGAAAAACTATAGCCGAACCTTCCTGCAAAAACGGGTGGGCCAATGTGGTTGGAAATCCAGCGACCCCATCAAAGGCAATCCAGGAAATACCGAGTGGAAACGTAAGCGAGATGTCAAAAAACTGGGGGAAGTAGCTAGTTCACATGACGAAAAAATTTATTCAAATTTCGTAATATTTATTGCACCTTTTGGCGCTGGATATATTAATACTGATCACAGAAAAAATGGCCAATAAACCGTAGTTTTTGAAAAGACGCCAAGTCCTTTCCCTCATTCATTCACCGACACATTTATGCACAAATCGCTCACTGCATTCATCGCCATGTTATCTCTGTCGGCATTCAGCTCGACGTTCGCTTCTGAGGTCGTAATTTGTGACAATGATAAGCAATTCCGGCCAAAGGGTTCCCGTGAAGTCCATCTCAAGCTGACTTTCAAGCGCAACATCCTTCAACGCTTGGAATACTTAGGCAGCACCGTATCTGGCGAGGAAGGCGGGGCGTACAGCTGTTCCTTAGACGTTCAGCGCTGTACTCCCAAGACTCTGTGGAAAACCAACGGAACCAGCACCAAAATTTGGCTCGAAGAAAATCTGACGCAAGAAGACCCAAACATAGAGATTCTGGTTAGCGGCAAAAGTACTGATGTAAAGATGTACATGGGGCAGACCCCCTATTGCGGGTTTGGTGCGGAGTTCCCAACTCGCATCACCAAGTTGCCAAACGGGAGTTGTCGTGTCGCGTTCTAGTCTAGACGCCGCCACCACTGCAGATTGCCATCTCTTTATTTCCATTGCCGCAAGAATGAGCAATGTGCGGTAGCTTCCTGTTCTGACATATAGAATCCACTTCCTTAAAGTCAAAGGGTTAGCTGTCAAGACCCGCTTGGTTATATACGCGTTTCACGAACAAATCAGGCTTTTCTTGCTGCCATTTCTTGAGTGCCTGAATCGGCGTTTGATGCTTTAAAGCGCGTTGTGGAATGTTGTGGTTGTAAATTTTCACGTAGTTGT
>JABBOV010000007.1 GCA_012927625.1 Glaciimonas sp.
CATCCTGGAAACCGGTAACGATTCTTACCGCTTCAAGCAGCGCAAAAACCGCCCTCAGCAAACAGAAAAAGTGGAAAGTATTGGACGCTGACTAGTGGAAAGTATTGGACGCTGATTGACACAATCTTGGCATGCAACGATCCAAGGTCCGGCCCACCGGCGACTTCCTTGCGTTCTGCCGCGGTGGTAAAAATCTCGGTGGATCGGCTGACCAGTTCCGATTTCCATTGTGTGATCTGGTTCACATGCACGTCATACTGCGTGCTCAGCTCGGCCAGCGTCTTCTCGCCCTTGATTGCCGCAAGGGCAACTTTCGCCTTGAATACCGCAGTGTGATTCCTTCTGGTACGTTTCATTTCTGCTCCTGATGCGCGCATTGCGCTTTCTCATTTGAGCAGAATTTCCACTTAGCCGTCTGTCTGAATTTCCCGAACCACCTCTGTCGGTGGACAGGGCAACGACACCATCACCGGCGAAGCAGGCGCGGACCTGTTTCTGTTTTGGCCGGAGTGATGGTCAAGACACGATCAAGGACTTCAACTTCTACGGCACCGTAGAGTGGCAACCTCACCGTTGGCAGCGTCACGAGTTTGCACCCGCTGTGGCGTTTCATCTGAATCGGAACGATCAGTGTCAAGCGGCCATCGCTGGCAGGAATGACGCCAGTGGTGCCAGTGGTTTTAATTCGGATTTCGTTCATCGCGAACAAGCGGGCTAATGGTGGAATTCCTCCGGCAGAACCGGCGATGCAAGGCATCATTCCGCTATGTTCTTATACTTGCAACAATGCGGGCTTTGCATTATTTGTTGCAACCGTCTATATATCAATAAACTGATATCGTTTCACACGCACACAAATGTTTCGATATGCAAAACAGAATTTTTATTTTTACTTTAAGAAACTTTTTTCATTACTAAAAAGTTTATATGCTCAGGAAATCTTTAGATTTTTCTAATGTTAATGTTAATTTACAAGAAAAAACATTACTAATTCCATGTCAAAATAAAAAAACTCCTTATGGGAATCCGCCTTTAAATTTCGCTGTGTAAAACTTAAATTCATTTTTATTGACTCCAAATAGATCAGATGATAAGTTTTGGAATAACGCATACGGAAAAATGCGAGCATTTAAATCGTCTCACTAGCATGCCACAACCAAGCGGGATAACTAAACCGCGCCCCCTCTTTGCTATCGACGAAATAAAAATGGAGACTATATTTTGGAGCTAATACTGCAGCAAATTCTTAATGGCCTGACTCTGGGAGGGGTGTATAGCCTTGTGGCCTTGGGCTTGACTCTGGTATTCGGGATATTGCATGTGCCGAACTTCGCGCACGGTGCGTTCTACATGGCCGGCGCCTATGTATCTTTCTTACTGATGAACTCGGCGGGCGCCAATTACTGGGTCGCGATGGCAGGTTCGGCGGCGGCGATCGGACTTCTTGCCATATTGGCCGAACGCATCGTGTTCCATCCGCTGCGCCACTCGCCCGGCCTGCACCAAATGATTGCTGCGATCGGCATCCTGCTATTTCTCGAGTCGGGCGCACAGGCGCTATGGGGCGCGGACTTCAATCGCATGCAATCGCCATATGCCGGTATCGTCGAATTCGCCGGGTTAACGCTGCCGAGCCAGCGTCTCTTGATTATCGTCGCCGCATTCGGGCTGATGGTGCTACTGCACCTGTTCCTTAAAAAAACTCTGACTGGTGCGACTATCATCGCGATGGCACAAAACCGGGACGGTGCCGCCTTGGTCGGTATCGACCCGAGTCGGGTGGCGATGCTGACTTTCGCAATTTCAGGTGTGTTGGCTGCGGTGGCCGCAACCTTGTATGCGCCGATCAATTTAGTGTATCCAGCGATGGGCAATCTGGTGATCACGAAGGCCTTCGTGATTATCATCGTTGGTGGCATGGGTAGCGTTCCTGGTGCAATCATCGGGGGCTTGATCATCGGTTTTGCAGAAGCCTTCGGTGGTTTTTATATTTCAACCGATTACAAGGACATTTTCGCCTTTGTGCTCCTGGTCGCCATCTTGTCCGTGCGCCCGCAGGGATTGTTTACCAAGGGGATACGCTAAGCATGAAATTTCTTAACCAAAAATTCGGCTGGCTGGCGCTACTCGTCCTGGCGATCGCATTTCCGTTCATTGCCGGCAACGACTATTACCTGACCGTGATGTCGACTGCGTACATCTTCGCTATCGCCACCGTCGGCCTAAATCTAATCACTGGTTATACCGGGCAGTACAACCTCGCGCACAGCGGCTTCATGGCGATTGGCGCGTATACCGTTGGTATCCTGACGGTGGACTACCAGGTACCATTCTGGATTGCCTTTGTGCTGTCAGGTTTTGTCGCTGCGTGGATCGGTTTCTTCGTCGGCATTCTGTCGCTGCGTTTGAAGGGGCATTTCTTTTCGATTTTCACGCTGTGCGTTGGATACATCATTTATCTGTTAATCGAAAAATGGGAAAGCCTGACGCACGGGACCGTCGGTATCATTGGCATTCCCGCACCCTCGCCAATCGCCGGTATTGACTTCGAAAGCCCCCGCTCGTTGTATTACCTGGTGTTGTTGGTCCTGGTTGTAAGTGTGTGGGCGATGCATCGCATTGTCGATTCGCTGCTCGGCCGCACTTTCATGGGGATTCGCAATAGTGAAGAACTGGCTGAAGCGCTCGGCATCAATCTGATGCGCAACAAAGTGCTGGCTTTCATGCTATCGGTGTTTTATGCCGGTATCGCTGGCGGTCTATATGCTGGTTTTGTGCGTTTTCTAGGCCCGGCGATTGCCGGTGTCGAGCATACTTTCGACATGACGATATACATGCTGGTGGGCGGCATCGGTACGTTGCTCGGCCCACTGCTGGGTTCGATATCGATGCCATGGGTGACGCAATATTTACAGTTTTTACAAGGTTATCGCTTTATTGTATTTGGCCCGTTACTAATCCTGCTCGTCATTTTTTTACCGAACGGAATCGTTGGCACTTATTTGGCCTGGAAGTTGCGCAAACAGTCGCGTGACGCCAAGGATGTGCCGACGGTCGAGCCAGCGCGTACCGTCGTGCTGGCTATTCGGGAGGGTGACTCCCATGCTTAAACTTGAATCATTGACCAAAAAATTTGGTGGACTGGCGGCGGTACAGGATATCTCTGTCTCGTTCGAGAAAGGTAAGATCAACGCCATCATCGGGCCCAACGGTGCTGGCAAGACCACTCTCTTCAATTTGATCGGCGGTGTGTTTCAGCCGACATCGGGACGGATACTGTTCAACGGCGAGGACGTCACCCGGCTACGTACCAACCAAATAGCGCAGCTCGGTGTTGCACGCACCTTTCAGAGCACTAACCTGTTCGACCGGGCAACGGTGCTGGACAACCTGATTGTCGGCCACCGCCTGCGCACCCGTTCCGGATTAGTCGATGTTCTGCTGGGTACCAGACGTTTGAAAGATGAGGAACAAATTTGCCGGGAAAAAGCACGTGCGGCGCTTGAGTTTGTCGGGCTATCGCGGATGGCGAACCGGGTTGCCGGCGACATATCGCAGGAAGAGCGCAAGCGTGTTGCCTTTGCACTGGCGCTGACCACCGATCCGTTGCTGCTGCTGCTCGATGAGCCCGCTGGTGGTGTCAATCCAGAAGAAACTGCCGGCATTGCCGAGTTAATCCGCAAGATGTGTGACAGTGGGTTAACGGTTTGTCTAGTTGAGCACAAGATGAACATGATCATGAACCTGGCCGATAAAATTCTGGTGCTGAACTACGGTGAAAAGATTGCGGAAGGCACGCCCGCAGAAATCGGCTCCAATCCCACTGTAATTGATGCTTATCTCGGGAGCGCACATGCTGCAGCTAGATAATGTCTCTGTCGATTACGGTAGTTTTCGGGCGCTCGACAATGTCAGTATTCGCGCCGACGAAGGTGAATTAGTGGTTCTATTGGGCGCCAATGGTGCGGGTAAAAGCTCGATTTTCCTGACGATTAGTGGACTGAACCGGGCCACCGGCGGCAGTATCCGTTTCCGTAACAAGGAGTTGATCGGCCTAAAACCATCGAAGATCGTGCACGACGGAGTGGTCCACTGCCCCGAAGGACGCAAGCTGTTTCCTGACATGTCGGTGCTGAAGAACCTGATACTTGGCGCCTATGTGCATCGTTCAGACAAGCAAGGCATCAACCGCACGTTGGAAGAGGTATTTGCACTATTTCCGATCCTCCACGAGAAGAAAGATGCATCGGCCGGTTCGCTGTCCGGAGGTCAGCAGCAAATGGTCGCGATCGGCCGCGCACTGATGGGGCGCCCGAAGGCACTGCTGCTCGACGAGCCATCTCTTGGCCTGGCACCGCTGGTGGTAAAGCAAGTTTTCGAAGTGATCCAGAAAATTAATCGCGCGGGCACCACGGTAATGCTTGCGGAACAGAACGCCTATGCGGCGCTGAGCATCGCCAGCCGCGCTTATGTGATCGAAAGCGGTCGCATCGTAATGGAAGGGAATCGTGACGAGTTGCTGAATAACGAACAGGTACGCAAAGCCTATATCGGCGCTTGATAGACCGCCCAGCGCTGTATGGACAATATTGCATCGACAATATTTCAAACGCCAAGAGGAGACTTGCATGAAAATTACGACACGAATCAATCGCCTGACGGCTGCCATTACCATCGGACTAGCGTTTTTTGCTACGGGCGCGATGGCGCAGGAAGTGGTCAAGATTGGTTACTCCGGACCGCTGAGCGGCGGTGCGGCGCTGTATGGCAAGAATGCGCTGACC
>JABBOV010000010.1 GCA_012927625.1 Glaciimonas sp.
GCCGCACCCTGTGCGCCCAGCGCCGGAATCAAACGGGTCTTGGCGAACCCCGGCAATGGCGCTTTGGCAAAAATCACGATGCGTGTAGGCGAAACCGGTTTCATCGATATGCCTCGGCCAGTTGGCTGGCCGGGACGCCACGCCAGTAACCCCAGCGCAGCCGCCACATCAACAGGATCGTGCGCCAGACGCCGCGCGTCTCCCAGCGCCGGCCCGAGGTAGTCACGCAGCGCTTGACGCAGGCCGGTCGCGAGAATTTGCGCAAGCGTTTGGACAATTCGACATCTTCCATCAATGGCTGATCCGGGAAGCCGCCTACTGCATCGAACGCCGCACGGCTGACAAACATGGCCTGGTCGCCGGTGGCGATGCCGCTTAGGCGCGAGCGCAGATTCATCATCCTCCCAACCACGCGCAACATGAACGCTCGCCCGGCGATGCAGACATCGAAACGGCCCCAGCAGTGGCTACCAGACAACGCCTGCTCGACCAGCACTGCGGCCCCATCCGGCAATTGGGTATCGGCATGCAGGAACAGCAGCGTATCAAAGCTGGCACGCGCCGCGCCGGCATTCATTTGCCGGGCCCGGCCACGCGCTGAACGCACCAGCGTGAAGCCGGCGCATTGCGCGATGTCGGCTGAGTCATCGTCGCTGCCACCGTCGGCGATGATGACTTCGCAACCGTGCCGCAGCAGCGGCAGCAGCCGTTCCAGCAGCAGCGGCAGCGCTTGCGCTTCGTTGAGCACCGGCACGATGATGGACAGCGTCATGGCTTTACCCCCGCATCCAGGCGTGATAGCGCTCCGACCAGGCAAATATCCACTGCGGCACATGGCTGCGTTTCCATTCGCCTGCGACGTATTTGTTGGCTTCGGCCAGCGTCGGGTAGGTGTGAATCGTACCCAGTATCTTGTTTAAGCCAAGTCCATGCTTCATCGCCAGCACGAATTCGGCCAGCAGATCAGCCGCATGTTCACCGACGATGGTCACGCCCAAAATCCGATCCTTGCCCGGCACCGTCAACACCTTGACAAAGCCATACGCGGTGCCATCGGTAGTGGCGCGGTCCAGACCGTCGAGATCATATTGTGTGACCTCATAAGCCACATGTTTCTCCCTGGCTTCTTGTTCGTTGATCCCCACGCGAGCCACTTCCGGCGTAATGAAAGTGGCCCAGGGGATCGCCGAATAATCTACCTTGAATTTCTTGAAATCGCCGAACAGCGCATTGACCGTCGCATACCAGGCTTGATGCGCGGCGGTATGGGTGAACTGATAAGGGCCGGCCACATCGCCGGCGGCGAAGATGTTGGGATACAGCGTTTCCAGATAATCGTTGGTCAGTACCGTGCGCTGGGTTTCAATCCCCAGTTGTTCCAGCCCATAACCGGAGAGCCGCGCCACCCGCCCCACCGCACATAACAGCGCGTCGAACTCGATGCGCAGTTCGGCCCCGTCGTGTTCGAGGACGATGAACTTGCTCTCGCGGCCATCCACGGATTCACGTTCACAGCGCAAGGCTTTGTGGCTAGTCAGAACGTCTACGCCGTCGCGCGTGAGTGCATTGCGTGCCAGTTCGGAGAGTTCCTGGTCTTCGCGCATCATGATGCGCGGCGCCATTTCAACTTGCGTAACTTGCGAACCCAATCTCGCAAAGCTTTGCGCCAGCTCGCAGCCGATCGGCCCGCCGCCCAGCACTACCAGACGGGCCGGCGGCGCATCCAGCTTGGCGAACTCGTCCCATAGCGTGTCGCTGGTGACATAGCCGACATCCTCCAATCCGGGTAACAGCGGCACGATCGGTTTGGCGCCGGTGGCGATGACGATGCTGCGGGTGGTCAGGCGCACAATATTGTTGTCGCCGCCATTATTCAACGTCACTTCCACCGTCCAGGGATCGACAATGCGGGCGTAGCCCTGTAGCACTTCCACACCTAATTTGGTGTAGCGCTCCACGCTGTCGTGCGGTGCGATGGTTCGGATAATTTCATGTACACGCGCCATGATCTTGCGGAAACTGAATTCCGGCACCACAGCTGCCAGTCCGTAGTGCTCGCCATGGCGCATCTGATGGGCGATGCGGGCCGACTTGATCAGCGCCTTGCTCGGCACGCAGCCGTAGTTCAGGCAATCGCCGCCCATTTTGTGCGCTTCGATCAGGGTCACCTTGGCGCGCACGGTGGCGCCGATGTAAGCGCTGACCAAACCAGCGGCACCAGCACCGATAACGATCAGATTGCGGTCGAATTTTTTCGGGCGTTGCCATCTGGCATACACGCGACGACGTTGCAACAGCGTCAAGAACCATTTGGATAGCATCGGAAATACCCCCAACAGTGCAAACGACATCAACAACCCTGGCGAAACAATGCTGGACAGCCCGGATATCCGTGCCAGTTGGGTACCCGCATTCACATACACCAATGTGCCGGCCAGCATGCCTACCTGACTGACCCAATAATAGCTTCTGGTACGAATCTTTGTTAGTCCCATCAAGAGATTGATAAGGAAAAATGGAAACAATGGCACCAGGCGCAGCGTGAACAGGTAGAACACGCCGTCACGCGCCATACCGTCGTTGATGGCTTTTAGCCGGTTGCCGAAACGGTTTTGGATCGCATCACGCAGCAGATAACGGGAGGCCAGAAAAGCCAGCGTGGCGCCGATGCTGGAAGCAAACGAGACGATCGCCGTGCCTGCCAGCAGGCCAAACAAGGCGCCTGCAGCGAGCGTCATTATCACAGCGCCCGGCAGGGAAAGCGCCGCAACCGCCACATAGAACACGAAAAAGGTGAACCCGACCAGCACCGGCGAATCCGCTCGCCACGTTTCGAATTGCCCCAGGCTTGCCTTGAGAGTGTCAAGGGTCAGAAAATGGTTTAAATCCAGTACGAAAAATGCCAGTATCAGCAACGTAGACACCACGAGCAGCAGTAGTTTTTTCATCACTCGATTTTATTCTTGGAGCGCGCCGCCACAACTACTGCCCTGTCCGGCAGTACAGCCATAGCAATGGTCGGCAACCCGGATCGGCCGCCCCGCTGGATCATCTGTGAGCAGATCACGCAGATGCGGCCGCCCTTGCCCGTTACGCGCAGCGGGCAACGCCAGTCCCAACTGCTGATTGAAGTCGCAGTCGTACAGAAAGCCTTGCCAATCGACGCTGACGAGGTTGCGGCACATCACGCTATCGAGGTTCGCGGCTGCGAAGTTCTCCTTCAATAAGCGCATGTAATCGTTGAACTGTCCTTTGGAAATCAGCATTGAGCCAAAGCGCTGTATCGGCATGTTGGCCAGCGTGAAAAGTTCATTGAATACGATGCCGAAGTGCGCGAACAGCTCGCGCTTGTAATCCGCCTGCAGCTTGGTCTGCTCCGGCGGCAACACCGCGCCCTGCGGGTTATAGACCAGATTGAGCGTCAAACCAGAACCTGCATGGCCATAACCCAGCGCATTGAGTTGTTGCAGCGCGGCGATGCTTTTGTCGAACACGCCTTCGCCACGCTGCCGGTCCACGTTCGCCAGCGAGTAACAGGGCAGCGAGGCGACCACTTCAACCCGGTGCTGGGCCAAAAATTCAGCCAGATCCTCCTGATCCGGTTCGAACAGGATGGTCAGGTTGCAACGGTCGATCACTTTTACTCCCAAGGCGCTCGCAGCCTGTACCAGTGGCCTGAAACCCTGGTGCAATTCGGGTGCGCCGCCGGTCAGGTCGAGCGTGCCGATGCCGCGTGCGGTGAGTATCGAAGGAATCAAGGCCAGGGTTTCGCCATCCATCATCTCGGTGCGGTTAGGCCCGGCATTGACGTGGCAATGCACGCAGGTCTGATTGCAGCGGTAGCCGAGATTGACCTGCAAAGTGGTGAGCTGACGGCGACTCAGATGCGGGAATTCGGTTGACTGAAGCAATGGCAGTGTGGCGTGCATGACGGTCCTTGATGGTTACAGTGAGGGCTCCCCAAGCAATGACTTGGGAGCCAAGTCTTACAACTACAGTCGAAGTGAATGCGCAGATTCTTACACTCCCTGCTAGTTTTGTCATGGAGTGC
>JABBOV010000012.1 GCA_012927625.1 Glaciimonas sp.
ATGTGTTCAGGCCAATGGTCGGACGAACGAAAAGCGGATGACATAGGGACTCCTGGCTGGAAAGTCGCTACGATGCTCCGTCTCGTCGTTGAATGGTAGGTGGTACGGCTGGACGCTTACGCCAATGCGCGTCTTCTGGTCGACGATGTCAGGGCGCAGGTCAATGCTGAGGCGGTTCTTGATCATGCCGCGCCGCTGTTGACCACTGCCATAGCGCTTGCGATAGACTTTCTGGCAACGCAGGTGTTTGACAAGGTCGCCACCCCGCTGTTTGTCCCTATAGATGTGCTGGTAGACGCTCTCATGATTGATGGCTACCGGCGTTTCCTCCAGGGCCAGGCGCGCAATGGCTTGTTGCGGCGAACAGTCCAGACGGATGTAGGCTTCTACTGCGGCCCAGTGCGTATCTGAAATGCGGCGTGCATTACGACATTTCTTTTGCCGCTCTTGTGCAACCTTGTGCGCATGGAGCGGCTTCCAGCAATGAACGCCCACGTTGCGCTTGAGTTCGCGCCTGATGGTGGCTTTGCTGTGCTTTAGCTGTTTGGCAATTTCGCTGCCGGTAAATCCTTGTGTGCGCAGTGCGTAAATTTGGTATCGTTCTTCTTGGGTCAGGTGTGTGTAGCGCATCTTCGGCAACTTTCGACTGGCTGGTCAAAAGGTCGAATGCTATCGCATCTGACCCTTCAACCGGTTGGCCGGTTGCACTTCGTATCTGAATCCGCGTGATAATGGCGCACCACTTGAAACAACACGCCGCCCGCCTCCAGTTTGGGCGTGCGACGTAGCATCACCCGACGCGCTTCGCTTTGCAGATGCGCCAGGTTGGCATCGTAGGTGCTGGAACCGGCAGGCGCACGCCGCAGTTCGCGGCTGATGGAGCTGGGGGCACGGCAGAGGCATTTAGCAATGGACCGGTACTGCACTGGTCGTCGCGCATGGTCATGAGAACGGCGCGTTCCTGTGTCGTCAGGTGAGTATAAATTCTTGACATGCCAGAACTTTACAGCAAAGGGTGTTGCACTTGGTTTTAGAGACTGCCCTCTCTAATTCTCTAATTCTCTAATTCTCTAATGAATGGATAATACCCCTGCGGGACTGGAAAGGAGCACTGAACCGCTTTACAATCCAGTCTGAAGACGGGGGTCGCCAACTTAAACAAACCTGTCTACACAAAATCCAGGATACCCTCATCTTGAGTTCATCGTACCCATTTTTGCCTTTGCCCTTTCTCGGGAATGGCACGAATCACTTTGGCTTGTCGTCTTTTTCAGGGGTCGCAGGGGCAGCAAATGGAAAAGTATTAAACATGTTGGTGCTCTTGGTCTGCATTTGTTCCTGCATCTGCACGAACAAGGTTTTGCTTTGCTCAATATAGTTGGTCATCATGCCCTGCATCATCGGTCCCTGCACGCTCATGAACTGGGTCCACATTTCGGGACTGAAAGGTTTGCCCTCATACACGCCTTTCGAGTTTTCGGTCAGCTTGTTCTGAATGTCGATAAAAGCCTGGATGTTTTTATCCAGATAAGATCCCATCATGCCTTGCATCGCATGTCCGTAGTAACGAATGATTTGCGACAAGGCTGTGCTTGAAAACATAGGCACCCCGCTAGACTCTTCTTCCAGAATAATCTGCAGCAGGATGCTGCGCGTCAGGTCTTCGTTGCTCTTGGCGTCGATTACCATGAAGTCCTCATTATCGAGCACCAGTTGCTTCACATCGGTAACCGTTATGTAGGAGCTAGTTTGGGTGTCGTACAAGCGCCGATTCGGATATTTTTTGATCAGGCGCTCGGAAATTTTTTTTGCACTATTCATCGACATTCCAGTTTATTGCGTCGCAATACATTTAAAACCATTCAAAAAATGCACAGAAACAAGTTTTTAGAAATTCTATTATAGAGCGGAAAACAGATATCTTTAGAATGTGGATAGTTTTTGCATTATTGCAATGCAATGAATGGTGTTTGCGGGAAGCGAAAAAGGAGCCGCCATACTGCGGCTTCTTTTCTGCTTAATGCCTGCTTAACCGGGAGAATCGAAGCGCAAAAGTATAACCGCCAAGAGTAATTTATAACGAATTCTCCCGAAGTCCGACCGCTTTCTAGCCCATGTACAAACCACCATTGAGAGAGAAATCGGCACCAGTTGCGTAGCCACCTTCCTCCGACGCTATCCAGGCAATGATGGAAGCGATTTCTTCCGGTTTTCCCAGGCGTTTGACTGGAACGCCGGCAATAATTTTTTCCAGCACATCCGGCCGAATTGCATTGACCATGTCGGTGCCGATATAACCGGGCGAAACCGTGTTGACCGTCACGCCTTTGGTTGCCACCTCTTGCGCCAAAGCCATTGTGAAACCATGCAAGCCGGCCTTGGCAGTGGAATAATTGGTTTGGCCAAATTGCCCTTTCTGACCGTTGACAGAAGAGATATTGATGATCCGTCCCCAACCACGATCGGCCATACCGTCAATGACTTGCTTGGTGACGTTAAACAGCGAATTCAGGTTGGTATTGATGACTTCATTCCACTGCTGCAGAGTCATCTTGCGAAATTGTCCGTCACGCGTGATGCCGGCATTATTGACCAGCACATCGATCTCGCCAATTTCCTGCTTGACCAAATCGAAAGCCGCCTTGGTGCAATCCCAATCAGATACATTGCCTTCGGACGCATGCACGTCGTAGCCTTCAGCGCGCATCTCGGATAGCCACTTGTCCTTGCGTGGCGAGCTCGGCCCACAGCCAGCAACGACAGTGAATCCCTCACTGCAAAGACGCTTGCAAATCGAGCTTCCAATCCCTCCCATACCACCAGTTACATAAGCGATGCGCTTTTTCATGCTGTCTCCTTCTTCGTTAAGATCAAGTTATGTGCCTACTTTAATTCGCTCTTACCTTGACGTAACGCCCCGGCGCGTCTTCAATTGGCTTAAACGCCGCATTTCCCAGCTTGCTCGGCGCTTTCACCTGTTTGCCTGCATGCTCAGCCAGAAAAGCGGACCACTCCGGCCACCAACTGCCCGGGTGCTCTGTTGCTGTTTCCAGCCATGCTTCAGAATTTTGAGAAAGTGCGCCATTAGTCCAGTAACTACGCTTGTTCTTCGCAGGCGGATTGATTACACCTGCTATATGCCCGGACGCGCCGAGCACAAAACGGTTTTGATCTGGTTGATCTGGATTCAATACCGCAGTGGACGCATAAGCACTACCCCAAGGCACGATATGATCTTCACGCGAACCGAAAATAAAAACCGGCGCATCGATTGTGCCGAGATCGATTTGTTCACCCGCTACCGTCAGTTTGCCTGGCACCTTAAGGCTATTTTCGAGATACGTATTACGCAGATACCAGCAAAACATCGGACCCGGTAGATTGGTGCTATCGGCGTTCCAGTACAGCAGATCGAAAGGTGGCGGAGTCTCGCCCTTGAGGTAATTCGACTGGACGTAATTCCACACCAGGTCATTGGCGCGTAGACTGGAGAAGGTAGACGCCAGATCGCGGCCAGGCAACAGGCCGCCTTTGCCGATTTCTTGCTCACGCATCTTCACCTGCGTCTCATCGATGAAAATATCCAAAACACCGGTGTCGGTAAAATCGAGCAAGGTCGTCAGCAGGGTCAGGCTGGCAATAGGCTCTTCCCCACGGGCATACAATACTGCAAGCGCAGTTGAAACAATCGTACCGCCGACACAAAAGCCCAAAGCGTTGATACGATTCTGACCGCTCAGTTTTTGTACTACGTGAATTGCCTTGATTGCGACATCCTCAATGTAGCTATCCCAAGTCACATCGGCCATTGAGTCATCGGGATTGCGCCAAGATACCAGGAACACGGTGTGGCCCTGCTCCACCGCGTAGCGCACCAGCGAATTTTCCGGTTGTAGATCGAGAATGTAAAATTTATTAATGCAAGGTGGCACAATCAACAGCGGTTTCTCGAATACAGTCTTGGTCAATGGCTTGTATTGAATTAACTGAAATAGCGCATTTTCAAACACTACCGCGCCTTCGGAAGTCGCAACATTTTTGCCGACTTCAAAAACAGATTCGTCGGTTTGGGAGATACGGCCTTTTTGCATGTCGGCCAACATCAGAGCAAGGCCCTTGGCCAGGCTTTCACCTTTGGTATCGAGTATTTTTTGCTGCGCTTCGGGATTCGTGGCAAGAAAATTGGCCGGCGACATTGCGTCCACCATTTGCTGTACAGCGAATGCGATTTTTTGTTTAATGCGGGGAGTTGCCTCAACCGCCTCTGCCAGACTCATCAGGAATTTTGCATTGAGCAGATACACTGCGGCATTGAAGGAAGAAAATGTATTCGATTGCCAAGCATCTGAAGAAAACCGCCTGTCAGTGAGCACTGTAACGCCCTTCGATACCAGGAAATTCTGCCAGAGCACTGCCAGCTGTTGAATATATTCATTTTGCAAACGCGTAACACTGTCCGGTGCTATTTTGGCGCCGGCTTCCTTCAGAATACCTGCAATCGGATTGACATTGGCTGGCTGAACCGATTTGGACCAGGATTGCCAGGGACTCTGATCTGTCAATTGCGACAACCATGCAGTAACCATGGCTTGAGGATCAGGCTTGTTCATGCTTGCTTCCTTATTTTGGCGTATCGTTACTGTCTTTACCATTACATAAACATTATGTATATCATTGCCACCGGATGGATCTATGTCGTGCTCATGATGTCCATCACCGAGTCTTCGATTGCTGCTGGAATTATGACGCTTTTAATGTATGGTGTGTTGCCTTTGGCAATTTTTTGGTACGTAGTGGGCGCGCCACACAGAGGAAGGCTAAGAAAAAAACGTGAACAAATGCAAACTGCGTCTAAAAAATTTTCTGACCCTCCCCAATAAGCCTGCTAACAATAATTTCACTTGATAGGATGTTGCCCTAAAACAGTGCTTCCTGTTTGAGCCAGATCAACGAAGCATTTCTTCCTGTAATTTTATCGCGCCGATAAGAGAAAAAGCGGCGAGCATTACTTACCGTACAGAACTCGCCACCACTGATGCTACGCACGCCGGCACGCTGCAGCCGGGCGTGCGCCAAAACGTAAATGTCGGCCAAATACTTACCTCCATGTGCCGGGATTGGCTTGAATGCGCCCGATGCACTTACTTCATGTGCAACAAATGCCTGGCGCACATCTTCACCGACTTCAAAATAATTTGGACCGATAGCAGGCCCTAGCCAGGCCATTATTTCGTCTGCGCCGGCGACACGCATGCGGGCCACGGTTTTTTCCAGGATGCCGGAGGACAAGCCACGCCACCCTGCGTGCGCAGCGGCAACAACGCGTCCGTTTTGGTCGCACAACAAGACGGGTAAACAATCCGCAGTCATGATCGCGCACACCACACCCTTAGCTGTAGTAAAGCTGGCATCAGCCTCGGGTATATCTGGCAAGCTTGCCGCATCGACGATGACAGGGCCATGCACTTGCGTTAGCCAAGCTGGCTCGGCTGGCAGCATAGTACGCAACAATTTTCGATTTTCTCGAACATGCAGCGGATTATCCGTTACGTGCATGCCCAAATTGAATCCGCCAGTCCTACTGCCGCGGCCATCATCGAATGGAGCAATGCTGACGCCACCTCGCCGGGTAGTAGACAAGGCGCCTACGTTGGCAGGCAAATCAGGCCAGTCAGGGATGATTAGATCCATAGCTTTCCCATCTTCCGTTATGCATAACCTTTTATAAGGAAGCTTCGATCTCTGCACTTGCCAGCAGCGCCAAAAAATCATCGGCCAGAGGCACGCTCCAATCGCAAGCATCTCCTGTAGCGGGATGAATTAACCCCAGGTGTTGCGCCTGCAGGGCCTGGCGCGGGAAAACAGAAGCCAAATGGGCTTTCCCGTACAGTACGTCGCCGACCAGAGCATGCCCGATAGACATCATGTGGACGCGGATCTGATGCGTGCGGCCGGTTTCCAGCTTGCAGCGCATCAGGCTCACCGGGCGACGATCCAGCAATCCAGTTGCCAGACGCTCAAAATGTGTCACCGCAGACTTGGCAGTCATGTTCTCCAACACCGCCATCTTGATCCGATCCCGCGGATGACGACCCATCGCAGCATCCACCGTGCCAGTTAGATTAGGACTCCCCCACACCAACGCCAGATATTCGCGCCGCACAGTACGGGCCTGCAACTGGCGCACCAGATCGGTATGCGCTTCCAGGGTTTTTGCGACGACCATCAGGCCGCTGGTATCTTTATCAAGGCGATGGACAATACCGGCGCGCGGCACGCCGGCAATCGCCGGGTAATGATGCAGCAAACCGTTGAGCAAAGTGCCGGACCAATTGCCGGCAGCCGGGTGCACCACCAAACCAGCCGGCTTATTAATGATGATAATAGTGGCGTCTTCATACACAATGGCCAGATCCATGGCTTCTGCAGTGTATGCGTCATCTTCGGGTGCGGGCTGTGGCGAGACCACTACCGTTTCGTCGCCGAAACTGGTCATCTTGGTCTTTGCTACCTTGTCATCCACGGTGACATGCCCAGTTGCGATCCACTGCTGAATGCGACTTCGGGAAAATTGCGGGATCAATCTTGAAATTACTTTATCCATGCGCTCGCCACACACATCGGGCGTCAGCTTCAGAGTAATGGGCTCCATTTGAAGCAGCGCGCCACTCTCTTCATCCGCATCATCCAGCGCGGACGCAAAAACAGGTTCCGCCAAATTTGGCATTGCGGGTAATATCACGGCAGGTTCCATCAGCTATAATCAATGTTCTTGTTAAGATGCATTCTTGCACAAACGTCATGCAAAAAAAATTATTTAAAATCACAACAGTCTTTCTGGCCCTGTCAATTTCGGCATGCAGTTTGCTACCTGAAAAAATCGATGAGACCAAGGCTTGGTCAGCCTCGAAATTATACTCGGAGGCACGCGATGAACTGGCCAGCGGCAATTATGACAAATCGGTTCAGTATTTTGAAAAACTCGAATCGCGCTACCCATTCGGCACCTACGCTCAACAGGCGCAACTAGAAATCGCTTATGCGCATTACCGGCAGGCAGATCAGCCGCTAGCCTTGGCCGCGACGGAACGCTTTATAAAGCTCCATCCGAATCACCCGAATGTCGATTACGCCTATTATTTACGCGGTCTGATCAACTTCAACGATCGCGTTAGCGCATTCAATTTCCTGTCCCGCCAGGATGCCACCGAACGCGACCCGAAAGCGGCGCGCGAAGCATTCAACGCGTTCAAGCAACTCGTCGAGCGTTTCCCCGACAGTACATATACGCCTGATGCCATTGCCCGCATGAAATATCTGGTTAATGCCATGGCCCAGTATGAAGTCCATGTGGCTAATTATTATTATAAACGCGGTGCTTACTTGGCCGCCGCCAACCGAGCCCAGTATGCGATCAAGGAGTACCGTGAAGCACCCGCATTAGAAGAAGCGCTGTTTATCATGGTACGTTCTTATGATGCGTTGGGCATGACAGAGTTACGCAACGATGCCGAACGCGTCATGAAAAAAAATTACCCAAATAGCGTGTATTACAGAGGCGGCCCAGTTGAGGAAAATCCGTGGTGGAAACTCTGGTAACTTCGGCAACTTTATAAAAATGCCCCGGATTGCGGGGCATTTTTATGTAGCTTAATTTAATGGCAGATGTACACAGCGTCCTATCCTAGGAATTATTACTTTTGGATGATATAGGCTGCAATATTTTGACTATAGCTTTCTGTTTTAAATAATTAATATAAGTGCGCATTTCCTGCTGAGCCAAGGCATTAGAAATTTGCTGTTGCTCCGCTATTACGCGTTCTTGATCTTTCATAGCCGGCTCAATTACTTTATTAATGCGATATATCGCATACCCTTGCGCCGGTACATCAACACCGAAGAATGCAGGTAATTTTGAAACGTCGGCCTTCATTGCGGCAGCCAGTGCAATACTGCTTAAATCGGATTTTTGTACTCTGGAAACGGTTTTTGTTGCACTAAAACCAGTACTACTAGGAGTTTTCTGCAATGATGCCAGCTTTGATTCGCCTGCTTTTTTAGCCAAATTCTGTGCTTCAGTTTGCGTTACACGCTCCCGTACCGAAGCTTTTACCTCATCAAAAGGCCGCATGCTCGTTGGCTTATATTCGACTACGCGTCCTGATATCAAGATATTGGGAGCTATCTCCACGGCTTCTGTGTTGTGCTTGTTTTTGATCACGTCATCAGAAAACAATACCTGCAGAAACTTGGGATTATTAAACGGAATATTGTTGCCGGCGGTGCTGTTAATCTGACGCGTAACCTTGAATGCCGTCTCAATCGTCAACTTCAGTTTGTCAGCCACCGGCTTCAAGCTATCTGGCTGCTCATAGATGGTATTGCTGAAAATTTCCGCCATTTCCGCATATTTTTTTGCAGCCATCTGTTTTTTAATTTCTGCTGCAATCTCGGCTCTGACGTCATTTAAAGGCTTAACAATAGCCGGCTTGATAGCACTTACCTGGATAATATGAAAGCCAAAATCGGATCGGATAATATCGCTGATTTCCCCTTGTTTAAGCTTGTAAGCTGCCTCTTCAAAAGGTTTGACCATCATCCCGCGACTGAAGAAATCAAGATCGCCACCGCGTTCTGCAGAACCGGGGTCTTGAGAATTTTCCTTGGCAAGCTTGGCAAATGCAGCTGGATTTTTACGCAATTGGGTTAGCAGATTTTCCGCTTTTGCCTTTGCCACCGACACCTCCGCTGACGAAGCACCTTTCTTAACCGCAATCAGAATATGACTGGCGCGCCGCTGCTCATCCAGCGTATAGCGTTTTGCATTTTGTTCGTAATAAGACTGGATGTCTGCATCCGTGATCGACAACTGCGACTCAACGGCGGCAATGTTCAAAATAACATATTCAATTTTCAATTGTTCGGGAATTGTATACTGAGTTGAATTATGCTTGTAATAGGACTGCAGCATATCGTCAGTCACTTTTACCTGCGCATTAAAATCAGTGGCATTGAAATTAATCTGTTGAATTTCTCGCTGCTGGACTGCAATTCCAGACAAGCGGGCAACCATAGTTTTTGGTGCGAATGCGCTTGACTCAATAGCGCTATTGAGTTGCTGCAAGGCCAGATCCTGGCGCAAGCTTGCTTCAAAAGAAGATGGCGTCAGGCCCTGTGCTGCTAGCAAAGAAGCGTAACGTTCGCCATCGAATTTCCCATCCTGAGAAGTCAGACCCGGCATGGATAAAATTGCCTGCTGCAATGCCTGATCCGAAACCGACAGATTCTTGCGTGATAACTCGGCCAATAATGCACGCTGCGCAATCAGTTTATCGAGTACGTTTTGTCGCATTTCTGGGGTATCCAGCAATTTTTGGTCAAATTGTGTTCCAAGCATTTGCCTGAAACGGTCCATTTGCTCCCGCTGCGCCGCTTCTAATTCTTGCGTCGTAACTGAATATCCTGCCACTTTAGCAACAACATTAGCCCCTGTTCCGAAACGGTTGTAACCCTCAAGCCCTACAAAAGCAAAAGAAGGAATAATAAAGAGCAATAATAACAACTGTGTCAAGCGCTTGTGGCCGCGAATAAACTCTAGCATGGTCAACCAATCAGGCAAGTTTCAAAAAATAATGGCGTTTAATGTAAAAAAAGGCGAACTTTCGTTCGCCTTTTTTTTGTTCTGGCGGAGTGGACGGGACTCGAACCCGCGACCCCCGGCGTGACAGGCCGGTATTCTAACCAGCTGAACTACCACTCCTGAGTTACTTAACAAACTTGACTGATTGGTGGGTGCTGAGAGGCTCGAACTCCCGACCTACGCCTTGTAAGGGCGCCGCTCTACCAACTGAGCTAAGCACCCATAACCGCTTAGTCAGTCAAATTTTTGATGTTCGTCATTCACAAAAAGGCTAGTTTACAGCATCTTTTAGGCCTTTGCCAGCTTTAAATTTAGGAACTTTAGCAGCTTTAATTTTGATAGATTCACCGGTACGCGGATTACGCCCAATACGCGCAGCACGCTTACCTACTGAGAAAGTACCGAATCCAACGAGGGTAACAGACCCATTCTTTTTCAGCGTGGTTTTTACCGCAACAATCAATGCCTCCAGTGCGCGCGTTGCCGCGGCTTTGGAAATATCTGCTGACTGTGCAATATGCTCGATTAGTTCAGTTTTATTCACTTAATCCCCCCTAAACGTTGAATTCCACAATAGTGCCATGATCTTTTGTACATGCACCTACTGCGCCGCAGGAAACCTGCAGCCAGTATTAAAACAAGTCTTCAAGACCAATGTCAAGCGCTTTACGACTAAATCAATAACAGTTAATCTCTAGCATCCATATTCGGCAAATAATTACATCTGCACTCGCATGGGAACAAAAATACTCAACAATCAAGCACTCTTGTTAGAACTGTCAGGTTAATGTTTGACAACGCCGATATCACTTGGCGTGCTTTGGCCGGGAACAGCTGATACAGCGACCTCTTCGTCCGTTAATGGTTCTGGATGCCGTTCAAGAGCAATCTCCAGAACCTTGTCAATCCAGCGTACCGGGATGATTTCGAGCTTATTTTTGACGTTATCAGGTATTTCAACTAAGTCTTTCACATTCTGCTCTGGGATCAGCACAGTTTTTATTCCACCGCGATGTGCTGCTAGCAATTTTTCTTTTAAGCCACCAATAGGCAGCACTTCACCTCGCAAAGTAATTTCACCCGTCATCGCAACGTCGGCACGCACTGGAATTCCTGTGAATATGGACACCAGAGCAGTTGTCATCGCAGCACCGGCAGATGGACCATCTTTAGGTGTCGCGCCTTCAGGAACATGGATATGGATATCTGTTTTTTCGAAAACTTCATTCTTAATACCTAAGCTTTTTGCACGGCTACGCACCACCGAACGGGCTGCCTCTATGGACTCTTTCATTACATCACCAAGAGTCCCAGTACGAATAACAGCGCCTTTGCCCGGCATAGCCACTGCTTCAATTGTCAATAGTTCACCGCCTACCTCAGTCCAGGCGAGCCCTACCACTTGACCAATCCGATTGTCCTTTTCGGCCACACCATAATCGAAGCGGCGAACACCCAGAAATTTGTCCAAATTTTTCGCCGAAACGATAATTTTCTTATCTTGTTTTTTTAGTAGCAACAATTTAACTACTTTGCGGCAAATTTTCGAAATCTCGCGTTCCAGCGAACGCACACCTGCTTCTCTGGTGTAAAAGCGAATAATATCTCTAACAGCGGATTCGACGACACTAATTTCTTCATCTTTTAATCCGTTATTCCTGATTTGCTTAGGTAGCAAGTATCGTTGCGCAATGCTAGTTTTTTCATCTTCGGTATAGCCGGACAAACGAATCACTTCCATCCTGTCAAGCAGCGCTGGCGGGATATTATATGAATTCGAAGTTGCAACGAACATCACATCCGACAAATCGAAATCGACTTCGACATAATGATCTGCAAACGTATGGTTTTGCTCGGGGTCAAGCACCTCCAGCAGGGCCGAAGAAGGGTCGCCCCGGTAATCTGCTCCCATTTTATCCACTTCATCGAGCAAAAATAATGGATTACGCACGCCCGCCTTGGCTAGACTTTGTAAAATCTTGCCAGGCATCGAACCAATATAGGTGCGGCGATGCCCACGTATCTCAGCCTCATCCCTAACCCCTCCCAATGCCATGCGGACAAACTTGCGGTTGGTCGCGCGTGCTATGGACTGCCCTAGCGATGTCTTACCTACCCCTGGAGGGCCAACAAAACACAGAATTGGCGCTTTAAGTTTATCAACGCGTTGCTGCACAGCAAGGTACTCAAGAATGCGTTCTTTAACTTTATCCAGTCCGTAATGATCGTCTTCCAAGATTTTTTCAGCATTGGTCAAATCATTGTTTACTTTGGATTTTTTCTTCCATGGCAAACTAACCAGAGTATCAATATAGTTACGAACAACCGTAGCTTCGGCCGACATTGGCGACATCAGCTTAAGTTTTTTGAGTTCACTTTGAGCTTTTTCACGTGCTTCTTTAGGCATTTTTGCAGCAATGACTTTTTTCTCTAGTTCATCGAAATCTGCACCTTCCTCACCTTCACCCAACTCTTTCTGGATCGCTTTGACTTGCTCGTTCAAATAATATTCACGCTGTGATTTTTCCATCTGGCGCTTGACGCGTCCGCGAATACGCTTTTCCACCTGCAAAATATCAAGCTCACCTTCGAGTTGCCCCAATAAATGTTCAAGGCGTTTTGGAACGCTAAATATCTCAAGGATCACTTGTTTTTGTTCGAGCTTCAAAGGCAGGTGTGCAGCAACTGTATCAGCTAGTCGGCCGGCATCCTCAATACCTGCCAATGAGGTTAGAATTTCAGGTGGAATTTTTTTATTTAGCTTTACATACTGGTCGAATTGCTGAACTATCGTGCGGCGCATCGCTTCCAATTCGGAATCGTCGCCTAGTTCGGATTCTATCGGAGTCAGATCTGCAACAAAATGCGTTTCCAATTCACTAATGTGATGAATGCGAGCACGCTGGGCACCTTCTACAAGTACTTTGACAGTACCATCAGGCAACTTAAGCATCTGCAATATATTTGCTACACAACCTATTTCATAAATGTCTTCAGGTGACGGCTCATCTTTTGCTGCCGCTTTTTGTGCTGCGAGCATAATGCTCTTGCCTTGTTCCATGGCCGCCTCTAAGGCCTTGATCGATTTTGGACGGCCAACAAACAGCGGTATGACCATATGCGGGAAGACAACAACGTCCCGCAACGGCAATAACGGCAGTTGGCTTTGTTCAGTAAGTATGGGAGTCGTCATAGCAAGCCTTTTTAAATAAACCTGTTAGTGATGTTGGCGCAAGTGTTCAGAACACAAGTCCGAGAGAAACAAAAATCATCGCCAATATGCAACCCAATAAAAAAGCCACACACAAGATATTTCTCGGGTGGTTTTGCGGTGGAAGCCGGAATAATTATTGTTGCACTAAATTGCACCGCTTTTATATGAGCCCAAAGCCTGCTCAAGACGGTGTTTATTATTTAGACGCGCCAGACGCTTTGGGTTGTTCATGATAAATCAACAAAGGTTTGGCGCCATTTGTAATGGTATTTTCATCAATGACCACTTTTGCCACGTTTTGTTGATTAGGTAAATCGTACATAACATCGAGCAATGCATGCTCAAGAATTGAACGCAATCCGCGTGCTCCCGTTTTGCGGGCAATCGCCTTTTTGGCAATGGCGTGTAAAGCAGCTGGTCTAACCTCCAATTCAGTGCCTTCCATTTCGAGCAGTTTTGAATATTGTTTGATCAGCGCATTTTTTGGTTCCACCAGAATGCGTATCAGTGCGTCTTCATTGAGTTCAGTCAAAGTGGCAACTACCGGTAGGCGTCCTACCAACTCTGGAATCAAGCCGAACTTAATCAAATCTTCAGGTTCAGCTTCAAGCAATACTTCGCTGGCCATTTTCTGGCTTTCGCTCTTCACCGTTGCAGAAAAGCCGATTCCGCTCTTTATGGCACGATTGGATATCACCTTTGCCAATCCATCAAATGCTCCGCCACAAATGAACATGATGTTCGTAGTGTCAATCTGTATAAAGTCCTGATTAGGATGTTTGCGCCCACCTTGGGGTGGAACTGAAGCCATGGTGCCTTCGATTAACTTCAACAACGCCTGCTGCACGCCCTCTCCAGAAACATCACGCGTAATAGACGGGTTATCGGATTTTCGTGAAATTTTGTCGATCTCGTCAATATAAACAATACCTTTTTGCGCCTTTTCCACTTCGTAGTTACAGCTTTGCAACAACTTCTGGATAATATTCTCGACATCTTCACCCACATAACCGGCTTCAGTAAGCGTTGTTGCGTCCGCCATCACAAAAGGAACATTCAACATACGTGCCATGGTCTGGGCCAACAAAGTTTTCCCCGAACCTGTTGGGCCAACAAGCAATATATTGCTTTTTGCCAGTTCAACATCATCCACTTTGCCCAAATGCTTGAGCCGTTTATAGTGATTGTAGACAGCCACAGACAAAATACGCTTCGCGGTAGTCTGTCCAATAACGTATTGATCGAGCAAATCGCTAATCTCTTGCGGCGTAGGCAATGAAGACTTTTCGCCACTAATGGATTCGACGCTAACAGCCTCATCATGGATGATGTCGTTGCATAAATCGATGCATTCATCACAGATGAATACGGAAGGGCCGGCGATGAGCTTTTTTACCTCATGCTGGCTCTTGCCGCAAAATGAGCAATAAAGCAATTTTTCACCGCTGGAGGATTTTTTATCAGACATGTGGAGTGATCTATATAAATTTAAAATTTCAGCTTAATATTACCCGTTAATTTAAAAATCGTCATATCAGCTTAATCGGGTAATCACTGGATTATCAATGAAAAACGCCCGAACGATAGGACGTTCAGGCGTTTTCCGCAGGACTATGCGTCACTCGCGGTTTATCAGAACTTTGTCAATCAAGCCGTATTCAACTGCAGCGTCAGCCGACATGAAGTTATCCCTGTCGGTATCTTTGCCGATTTGCTCAAGGGTTTTTCCTGTTTTTTCTGCCAGGATACCGTTCAATCTCTCACGCAGATAAAGAATTTCGCGCGCCTGTATCTCAATATCAGACGCCTGACCCTGAGCGCCGCCCAAAGGTTGATGGATCATGATGCGAGAGTTAGGCAAGGAAAACCGCTTCCCTTTAGCGCCAGCAGCGAGTAAGAAAGCACCCATTGATGCTGCCATTCCGGTACAAAGCGTTGACACATCGGACTTGATGAATTGCATCGTATCGTAGATAGCCATGCCGGCAGACACCGAACCGCCTGGCGAATTAATGTACAAAGAAATATCCTTGTCAGGATTTTCACTTTCCAAAAACAATAATTGCGCAACAATCAAATTTGCCGTTTGATCATTGACCGGTCCAACCATGAAAATCACACGCTCTTTCAACAGGCGCGAGTAAATATCGTAGGAGCGTTCGCCTCGGCCGCTTTGCTCGACCACCATCGGCACTAAGCCGAGCATGTCTGTATCAAATGCGGATTTTCTGATTAGGCCTGTCATTCTCGCTCCATATGGAAGACGCTCAAGCATATGCTTGAGCGGTGTTTGCTAGCGAATTATGCTTGCGTGTTATTGCCCATCAATTCATCAAACGCAACGGATTTCTCCGTCACATTCGATTTACTGAGAACGTATTTGACGACATTTTCCTCCAATACAAGGGCTTCGACCTCAGATAAACGCCGACGATCACTGAAATAATATTTAACCACTTGCTGCGGGTCTTCATAACTTTGCGCAAAGTCTTCAACCTGGGCTTTTACCTGCTCCGCAGTTGCTTGCAGCGTATTTTCTTTGACCACTTCAGCCAGAATCAGTCCTAGACGCACCCGGCGCTCCGCCTGCGCAGTAAATAATTCAGGAGGAAAAGGCATATCTTTAGCGCTCATGCCGCGCTGTGTCATATCTTGACGCGTCATCTCTGTCAGGCGCACGACATCTTGATCAACCAGCGCTTTTGGAACGTCCAGTTCGGCAATCTTGATGAGCGCATCCATCACAACATCCTTGTTTTTCGCCTTGATGCGACCGGCAACTTCGCGCTCCAGATTAGCCTTGACATCTTCACGCATTTTTTGCATGTCGCCATCCACCACCCCAAGAGATTTTGCAAACTCGGAATTCAACTCTGGCAAATGGGCCCATTCGAGTTTTTTCAAGGTAATGATAAATTCTGAGGTCTTGCCGGCAACGTCCTTGCCGTGATAGTCAGCTGGAAACGAGAGCGAGAAAGTTTTCGCTTCGCCGATTTTTAATCCGATTACTGCGGCTTCAAACTCAGGCAACATCCGACCTTCACCCAATACGAACGGGTAATCTTCTGCCTTGCCGCCAGTGAATTCAACGCCATCAATTTTGCCGACAAAATCAACCGTCACGCGATTGTCGTTTTGTGCCGTCAAATCTGCACCGCCATCGCCATGCGCATCCTGCTCACCTTTGACGTGGTAATGCACGCGCTGCTTGCGCAGAATCTCGATGGTCTTGTCAACCTCCACCTCTGTTACGGCAGCTGTGATTTTCTCGACGTCAACGCTCGACAAATCGCCGATCTTGACTTCTGGGTAAACTTCAAAAGTGGCATCGAAAGCGACCGAGCCATCAGTCAAATCTTCGCTTGTTTTTGGCTCTATTTTCGGATAACCGGCGACGCGCAAATTGTTTTCATTCGCAGCATCGCTGAATGCACGACCGACTTTGTCGTTCAATACTTCAGTTTCGACTTGGAAGCCATATTGTGCAGCGACCATTTTCATCGGCACTTTCCCTGGACGAAAGCCCGGAGCCTTGGCTGTGCGAGCCCGAGCTTTCAGGCGCTTTTCCACCTCTGCCTGGACTTCAGTCATTAAAAAAGTGATGGTGAGGCGGCGCTCTAATTTACCTAGGGTTTCGACTGCAGTTGCCATGTAAACCATCCAAAAAAATAAAAATTCTGTAGTGTGAGAAAAAAATTTGAATAACGCGTCATTTCTGATCGCGGATTCGACCCATTGCACAAGAAGTAAAATTGCCGGTTTGAAAACGCTTGAAAATTAAGCAATATTTTAGTAACTGACTGCAAAGATTCAATGCGTTTTTTAATCCGCCGAGTTATGAGCGACGACAATAAAAATCTTGGTGGGCTTGGTGGGGATAGTCAGACTCGAACTGACACGTCTTTCAACGCTAGAACCTAAATCTAGTGCGTCTACCAATTTCGCCATATCCCCAAGATATTGCAAGCCCTCTATTGTGCAGTAGTATCGGATACTTATCAACCAGGTCAACCAGGTTTTTTTACGCGGAACCAGGCTGCATATAAGGCGGGCAAGAATAACAGAGTTAGCGCGGTTGCGATGATCAAGCCTCCCATGATGGCGACCGCCATCGGCCCCCAGAATACCGAACGCGACAGCGGAATCATCGCCAGTACTGCGGCCGCTGCAGTAAGAATGATGGGGCGACAGCGCCGCACCGCCGATTCGATAATTGCATTCCAGGGCGAGGCACCGGCGGCAATATCCTGTTCAATCTGATCGATCAGGATCACGGAATTGCGAATAATCATGCCAAATAACGCAATTACCCCGAGTTGTGCGACAAAACCGAACGGGCGCTGCAACAGCAGCAGCGCCATTGCCGCTCCGGCAATCCCCAGCGGGCCGGTCAAAAACACCAATAACGCACGCGAGAAGCTGTGCAACTGCAGCATCAATAATGTAAAGATGATAAAAATCACAAGTGGAATATTGGCTGCAATCGAGGCCTGCGCCTTGCCACTGTCTGCTGCGGCACCGGCCAGTTCTATTTTGTAGCCTGGCGGCAATGTGGCCCGCAGCTTATCCAGTTGCGGACTGATCTGGTCGGACACGGTGGCACCCTGAATGCCATCGACCACATCGGACTGAACCGTCACGGCCCATTCTCGCCCTTCGCGCCAGACCACGCCGGGTTCCCAAGCCATTTGAATATGCGCCAGATTGGACAGCGGCACCGACTTGCCGCTGGCGGTCGGGATATTGGCTGCATTGAGAGCCTCCACCGTCGAGCGCTCCTGCACCGGTTGGCGCACCACAATGTCGATCAGATTATTGTCTTCACGGTATTGGCCTACGGTGGCGCCGGTCAAAATGGTATTGGCGGCACGCATCACGGTTTGCGAACTAACGCCCAATGCGCGTAATTTTTCCTGATCCAGGTCGATCCGCACTACCTTGATCGACTCGTTCCAGTTGTCGTTGACGCCGATCGCATTCCGGTTCGCCTGCATGACGGCCTTTACCTGATCCGCGATAGCGCGCACTGCACCAACCTCGGTGCCAGTGACGCGAAACTGTACCGGATACGGTACCGGTGGGCCGTTCGGCAACAACTTGACGCGCCCGCGCACTTCCGGGAAATCGTTTTTGAAAACTGCCGTAATTTTCAGGCGCAGCGCCTCGCGCGCCTTCAAATCCTTTGGTAGCACGACAAATTGCGAAACGTTGGTCTGCGGAAATATCTGATCGAGCGGCAGGTAAAAACGCGGGCTGCCGGTGCCCACGTAACTGGTCACGCTTTCAACCCCGTCTTGGGCCAGAATAAAAGTTTCAAACTTTTTCGCTTGCGCTTCATTGGCAGCAAAAGTGGTGCCTTCGGGCGACCACATCTCGACCATTAATTCAGGCCTACTGGAGTCCGGGAAGAATTGCTGCTCGATAAACTTGAATCCGAACAAGCCCAGCGCAAACACGCCCAAAGTAATCAGGATAGTGGTTTTGCGCCAGGTGATACACCAAGTCACGGCGGCGCGGAAACGCTTATAAAAAGGCGTGTCGAACAACTCATGGTGGCCATCTGCATTGGTGGCAGGCTTCACCTTCAGCAACAAAAAACCAATATACGGCGTGAACAACACCGCCGCCAGCCAGGAAATCAAGAGCGCCAGCGCATTGACTGAAAACATCGAAAAAGTGTATTCGCCTGCAGCCGATTTTGCCAGCCCGATCGGGAGAAAACCGGCTGCCGTAATCAAGGTGCCGGTCAGCATCGGGATCGCAGTCGAGGTGTAGGCAAAGGTGGCTGCGTCCAGACGCGAAAAGCCCTCTTCCATCTTGCGCACCATCATTTCGACGGCGATGATGGCGTCATCGACCAGCAAGCCCAGCGCGATGATCAGCGCGCCGAGCGAAATTTTATGCAAATTGATCTCGAATATGCGCATGAACAAAAAAGTGACCGCCAGCACCAGCGGGATGGTCAAGCCGACCACCATGCCCGGCCAGATATCGAGCCGGAATGGTTTGGTGTGCAAACCCAGTGCCAGAAAACTGACTACCAGCACGATCAGTACCGCTTCGATTAGCACCTTGATGAATTCGCTTACCGACTCCGTAACCGCTTTCGGCTTATCCGAAACATTCTGAAATTCAATGCCTACCGGTAATTTCCCTTTGATTTCGTCTACCGTCGTTTGCAGGTTTTTGCCGAGTTTGATGATGTCACCGCCCTGCTCCATCGAAATCCCGAGACCGATAACTTCCTTGCCATTAAAACGCATCTTGTCCTGTGGAGGATCCTTGTAGCCGCGCTTGACGATGGCAAAATCGCCCAATCGGAAAGTCGTGCCATTGGCGCGCAGTTCAAGGTTTTCCAGATCTCGGGGCGCTTGCAAAGCGCCGCTCACCCTGACTTGCAGGTTGGCGCTGGGCGTGACCATTACGCCAGTGGATTCCACCGTGTTTTGCGCATTGATTTGATCGATGACATCTTGAAACGAAATGCCCAATTGCGAAAATTTCTTCTGAGAAAACTCGATGTAGATTTTTTCATCTTGCACGCCGAACAATTCCACTTTCGCCACTGAGGGCACTTTCAGCAATTGCTGACGCACGAAATCGGCGTATTGCTTCATTTGCGCATAATTGAAACCATCGCCTGACAGCGCAAAAATGGAGCCGTAAGTATCGCCGAACTCGTCATTGAAAAACGGCCCGATCACGCCGGGCGGCAAGGTACCCTTGATATCGCCGATTTTCTTGCGCACCTGATACCAGGATTGCGCGGTTTCTTTGGGCGGCGTCGATTCGCGCAATTGCAGGATGATCAGGGTCTCGCCCGGCTTCGAATAGCTGCGAATCTTGTCGATGTAGGGCGTTTCCTGCAACTTTTTTTCCAGCTTGTCGGTAACCTGCTCGGCCATCTGCAGCGCGGTAGCGCCCGGCCAGTTGGCGCGCACTACCATCGCACGAAAGGTAAACGGCGGGTCTTCATCCTGCCCCAGATTGGCGTAACCGAGTATGCCGCCGAGCAGCAATACCACCATCAGGTAACGGGTAAACGGAATATGTTCAAGCGCCCAGCGCGACAGATTGAAGCCTTTTTTCATTGACCGGTTCCAGCACTATTGGCGGCAGACTTGGGAGCAGACTTAGATGTGGCATCGGCTACGGCGGGGACACCCAATATTTTTACTTTTTGCCCGACTTTCAACAAGTTCACGCCCGCGGTCACGATGGTTTGCCCAGCCGTGACTCCGCTCGACAACAGAACATCGTCACCCGAAGTACCGCCGATTTTGACTGGAGCCAGCCTTACCACGCCGTTTTCGACCAGCCAGACTGCAGTTGCTGCCTTGTCCTGAAACAGCGCCGTCAATGGCACAGTGAACATCGCATCCGGCGTTTTTGCGACAAAGCTGACATACGCGGTCATACCCAGCTTGACCTCGCTCGGTGCGTTCAATATGGTTATTTTGGCGACATAAGTACGGGTTACCGGGTCAGCTACCGGCGACAGTTCGCGCAGCTTGCCTTGCAAAACCGCTTGCGGATTGGCCCAGATGCGCACCCGCACATCGGTGATATTGCGCAGATTGGCGACTTTGTCTTCCGGGATGCCCACTACCACTTCTTTTTCGCCCGCTTGCGCGACCCACACTACTGGCGCGCCGGCCGCCACCACCTGCCCGACCTCCGCATCGACCTTGGTTACAACACCATCCACGTTAGCGACCAACACAGCATAGCCGGCCTGATTCGATTGGCCTCTGTAGGCGGCCTGGGCTTGCGCGACAGTCGAATCGGCTGCTTTATAAGTAGTCTGCTTTGCATCCAGCACCGCTTGACTGACAAAATTCTTGCTGCGCAATTCCTGATAACGGGATAACTCGGCCTGGGCCAGATCACGGTTGCTTTGGGCCGCCTGCAGTGCGGCTTGGGCCTGCGCCTGCACCAGTTGCAAGTCTTGCGGGTCGAGCTGCATCAGCACTTGGCCGCGCGTGACCAAGGCGCCGACATCGACCTTGCGTGCAACAATTTTGCCGCCGACCCGAAAGCCCAGGCGAGATTCCACCCGCGCCCGCACATCGCCAGAAAATTCGACAACCACTTCAGCCTGTTGCGCGCCTAGCTGGATCACTCTTACCGGGCGGACTTCTTCTACCTTTGGCGCCGGCTTTGAACAGCCGCTAATGGATGCAATCAGCGCGAGCAGCACAATCAAGGTGGACAAGGTGTAGTTTTGCACCAAAATCCAGGATGGTATTTTCAAGGCGGCCACGTTTATTTCCTTTACTATTCGGGCTTAAATATCGGGATTGGCGCATCCTGATGCGATGCTCCCAACTTGTTACTGACTGGATGGTTAGTAATTATATGTGGGCCACTGTCATTGTGGCAATTGTCTTTTTAGTCGGTAAGTTCAAACCATGAGCGTTGATCATTATGAAAATTTTCCTGTTGCCTCATTGTTGCTGCCGGCCCGCTTGCGCCCGGCGGTGACTGCGATTTATGCCTTCGCCCGCGGTGCCGACGATCTGGCCGATGAAGGCGATGCCACGGCAGAGCAGCGACTGGGCGCGCTAGGCATCTATGAACAGGGTCTCGATGCAATTGAGAAAAATCAGCAAAATCGTCTGGTAGGCGCGTTAGGAACGCTGGAAATACCGCCGCTGTTTTTTGCGCTGGAAAAAACCGTACAAATTTACCACCTGCCACTACAACCGCTGCGCGATCTGCTATCGGCTTTCCGGCAGGATGTAGTGACCACGCGTTACCCGACGTTTGCTGCCTTGCTGGATTATTGCCAGCGCTCGGCTAGTCCGGTTGGAACACTGATGTTGCAGTTGTACGGCGCGACCGACGCAACAAATTTGCGCGATTCGGATGCGATCTGCAGCGCTTTGCAGTTAATCAATTTTTGGCAGGATGTCGCAATCGATTGGCAAAAAGGCCGAATTTATTTGCCGCAGGAAGATATGGAACGCTTCGGCGTGACTGCCGCCCACCTGACGGATGCGCGGGTGGATGCCGCCTGGTGCGCATTAATGCGCTTTGAAGTTGGGCGCGCACGCGCCATGATGCTGTCGGGAGCGCCGCTGGCGCTGCGGTTGCCTGGCCGAATCGGCTGGGAATTGCGGTTGGTGGTTCAGGGCGGCTTGCGCATTTTGGAAGCGATCGAAGCCTCCGGCTTTGATGTATTTCGGCAGCGACCCAAATTACGCGCAATCGACTGGAACCGCGTCTTGTGGCGCGCAATGTGGATGAAATCGCACTAATTTTCCGCAACACGGCCATATAAGCATACTGCAATATGTAATTATCACTACCGCATTATATGTATGCGGAGACTGATATGTTTTTACTTATACTCCCTATAATTTATACTTATAAAAATTTTCAAGGCACTTATGCAACACTACCGCGGGCTTTGAACGCACATCGAATTTGTTCTGAATCGCGCAGTCGGCTAGCATAGCGACTTGATTTTGCATCCAGACCGCCCTAACCCACTTTTAATCCTCATTCAGCCGCGCCCAACATGTCTCCAGACGAATACTGCCAACAAAAAACTGCGCAAAGCGGCTCCAGCTTTTATTACAGCTTCCTGTTCCTGCCGGTAGAGCGGCGCCGGGCGATTACCGCGCTATATGCCTTTTGCCGCGAAGTCGACGATACCGTGGATGACTGCATTGATGCGTCAGTAGCGCGCAGCAAACTGGCCTGGTGGCGTATGGAAGTTGCCGCCATGCTGACCAGCAACCCGACCCATCCGGTAATGAAAGCGCTGCAACCGCACATGGCGACTTACCGCCTGGACGGCCAGCATTTACAGGCGATCATCAGCGGCATGGAGATGGATCTGGATCAAACCCGCTATCTGGATTATCCGAATCTGCAGCGTTATTGCTGGCACGTGGCTGGTGTGGTCGGCATTCTGTCGGCCAGCATCTTCGGCACAACGCGGCCGGAAACGCTGCAATATGCCGAAAAGCTCGGGCTGGCGTTCCAGCTCACCAATATCATTCGCGATGTCGGCGAAGATGCGCGCAAAGGGCGCATCTATTTGCCGATGGACGAGTTGAAACGTTTCAACGTCCCCGCCGCCGACCTGCTCAACGCGCGCCACAGTGAAAACTTTGAAAACCTGATGCGGTTTCAGGTACAACGCGCCCAAACCGCTTACGACGATGCCTTTGCTCTACTGCCCAAGGAAGATCACCGTGCGCAGCGGCCCGGCCTGATGATGGCGGCCATCTACCGCACCCTGCTGGACGAAATAGAAGCCGATGGCTTCCATGTGCTGACGCAGCGGATTTCACTCACGCCAATTCGTAAGCTTTGGCTAGCCTGGAAAACCTATATTCGTGGCTAAAACCTCAGTGCCTAAACATGTCGCAGTCATCGGTGCCGGCTGGGCTGGCTGCGCGGCGACGGTCAGGCTGACGCAACTTGGGCATCGCGTCAGCCTGTATGAAGCGTCACGTACGCTCGGCGGACGGGCCCGGCGGGTGGAAGTAGATGGCAAAATAATCGATAACGGGCAACACATTCTGCTCGGCGCGTATCGGGAAACCTTGCAACTGATGCGCAGCATTGGCATCAACGAGCGCGATCACTTGTTACGGCTGCCGCTACAGATGCGCTATCCGACTGGTTCCGGCGGCATGGATTTCCTTAGCTCCAAATTGCCGGCACCTTGGCATATATTGCTGGCTTTATGGCGTGCCACCGGATTAGCACGGGAAGACAAGTTGGCGCTGATTAGATTTAGCTCTGCTGCGCGCTGGATGGGTTGGCAGCTCGATACCGATTGCAGCGTGGCCGAGTTGCTGCAACGCTTCGACCAGACGCCGCGCTTGTGTAAGCTCATGTGGCAACCGCTTTGCATTGCCGCCCTGAACACCCCACCTGAACGCGCTTCGGCACAGGTTTTCCTGCAGGTATTGCGCGACAGCCTGGGCGCGAAGCGCGCTGCTTCCGATATGTTGCTACCGCGCTGCGACTTGAGCGCATTGTTTCCCCAGCATGCCGCAGCGTATGTGGCAACCCAAGGCGGCAGCGTGCATGCGGGTTGCGCTATTCAAGGATTGCGGCAAACCACGACTGGCTGGCAACTTACAGTAGGGAGCGCGAATCTTGCTGTCAGCTGCGACGCGGTAGTCATCGCCACGCTGCCAGACCGGGCCTCCAAACTGCTAGCCACGCTGGAAGCCGATACACAAGATTTACGCAACCAGCTGGATGAATTTACCTACGAAGCGATCACCACCTGTTATTTGCAGTACCACGCAGATTTCAGGCTGGAGCAGCCTTTCATGGCGCTGCTGGATGACCCCAGCACTAACAGTTGGGGCCAATTCGTGTTTGATCGGGGTCAGTTACAGCCGCAGGACGCCGGTTTGCTGTCGGTCGTCATCAGCCTGCCGGGCGCGGCACTTGCCGCTGGACGTGCAATTTTGACAAACCAGGTCAGCCAACAACTGGCGCGTGCATTCAACAACCCGGCATTATCTGCGCCAATATGGAGCGCGGTGATCACAGAAAAGCACGCAACATTTTCCTGCCGCCCTGCCCTTCGCCGGCCGGACAACCCAACCGGCTTGCCCGGCTTGCTGCTGGCGGGCGACTACACCGCCGGCGATTATCCGGCGACGCTGGAATCGGCAGTGCGCAGCGGCCTGCGGGCGGCTTCGCTGGTTCAATAAATCCCAACATGACTTGTCAGTCATCGAGCTCGCGCATTTTGTCGAACGCTTCATCAATGCGCTCCACCGCGATGATCTTCATGCCTTCGATTTTTTGCTTCGGTGCATTCGCCTTCGGAATCATCGCCATCGTAAAACCCAGTTTGGCTGCTTCGCGCAAGCGTTCCTGACCACGCGGCGCGGGCCGGATCTCACCGGCCAAACCCACTTCGCCAAATACCACCAATCCACGCGGCAACGGTTTGTCGCGCATCGAGGAATTGATCGCCAGCAATACCGCCAGGTCGGCCGCCGGCTCTGTGATCTTGACGCCGCCGACTGCGTTGATGAACACATCTTGATCGAACGCGGCCACGCCGGCATGGCGATGCAACACCGCCAGCAGCATTGCCAGACGGTTTTGCTCCAGCCCGACCGATAACCGTTTCGCATTCGGCGCGTGGGAAGTATCGACCAGCGCCTGAATTTCGACCAGCAACGGGCGCGTGCCTTCTTGCGTGACCATCACGCAAGAACCGGACACCGCATTGTCGTGCTGCGACAGGAATAGCGCGGACGGGTTGGATACGCCTTTCAAGCCCTTTTCAGTCATTGCAAACACGCCCAGTTCATTGACCGCGCCGAAACGATTCTTGACTGCGCGCACCAGCCGGAAGCTGGAATGGGTGTCGCCCTCGAAATACAGCACGGTATCGACCATGTGTTCCAGCACACGCGGCCCGGCTAACGCGCCTTCCTTGGTCACATGCCCGACCAGAATGATGGTGATGTCGTTCTGTTTGGCGACACGCGTGAGTTGCGCTGCGCACTCGCGCACTTGCGCCACCGAGCCGGGAGCGGAACTCAAGGCGTCGGAATAGACGGTCTGGATCGAGTCGATGACTGCGACTTCCGGCTTCAGGTCAGCCAGCGTTTTGAGGATTTTTTCGAGCTGGATTTCGGCTTGAAACTTGAGCTCGCTAGCCACGATATTCAATCGTTTGGCGCGCATGGCAATTTGCGCGCCGGATTCTTCGCCACTGACGTACAAGGATTTTTTGGTATCGGATAAGTTTGCCAGCGCCTGCAATAGCAAGGTGGATTTGCCAATGCCGGGGTCGCCGCCGATCAGCACCACGCCGCCAGTGACCAGACCGCCGCCGAGCACGCGATCGAATTCCTCGATGCCAGTGCCAAAACGCGGTACATCGGTAGCATCGATATCGGCCAGGCTCAACACCGGCGCAGTTTGCGCCAGCGCTTGCGGTTGCGTCGAGAAACGATTGATGCCGGCTTCCACTATCGTCTCGACCAGCGTATTCCACTGGCCGCAAGCCAGGCACTGGCCCATCCATTTGTTCGATACATCACCGCATTCAGTGCAGGTGTAATTGGTTTTTGCTTTAGCCATGATGCGTTGATATTTATGTTAATCCGTGGCAATTTTAAATTACTAGGGAGTATAACTATAAAAGCATTACTTTCCGCATATAATTAATGCGGAATTAAAAAATACACATAACAGTATCGATTATTTTCAGGAACATTCAACAATCCGCACCCGAGCCGCTAGCGCGCACATCAATTCATAGCCGATGGTGCCTGCAGCCTGCGCCACTTCGTCAATCGGCAAGCCCTGCCCCCACAAAGTGACACTGCTGCCGATGTGTGCACCCGGTACTTCGGTCAGATCGACGGTAATCATGTCCATCGAGACGCTGCCGACGATGCGGGTCTTGACGCCATCGACAATGATCGGCGTGCCGTTCGGTGCGTGGCGCGGATAGCCGTCGGCGTAACCGCAGGCGACCACGCCGATCTTCATCGGCCCTTCGGCGCAGAAGCGGCTGCCGTAGCCGACTGCATCGCCCGCCGCAATATCCTGGGTGCCGATGATTTCGCTTTTCAGCGTCATCGCCGGCAGCAGGCCGAACTCGGCCGCGCTCTTGCCGCCGGGAGTGGCGCCGTACAGCATGATTCCGGGGCGCACCCAATCGGTCTGAATCTCGGGATGCAACAGATCGGCGGCCGAATTCGACAGATTGATTTCCGCCTCCAATCCTTCTGCTGCGGCACGAAAGCGGCGGACTTGCGACATCATCGGAAAAGTGGAATTTTCGGCATCGTCGGCATTGGCCAGATGGGTCATCAAGGTGATTTTGCCGACCGCCGGCATGGCGCGCAGGCGGGCGTAAGCATCCCGAAAAACATTGGGCTGAAAGCCGAGCCGGTTCATGCCGCTATTCATCTTCAGATGCACCTGTAGCGGCGCGTCAAATTGCGCCCGTTCGAGCATCCCGATTTGCTCGTTACAGTGGACTGCAAATTCCAACCTGTAGGTATTGATGACTGCCAAATCGGCGCTATCGAAAAAGCCTTCCAGAAGCAGGATTGGCTTGTTCCAGCCCAGTTCGCGCAGGCGCACGGCCGCCTCAATTTCGATCAAGGCCAAGCCATCGGCCTGTGCGAAGCCGCGCATGCCGCGCTCCAGGCCGTGGCCGTAGGCATTCGCCTTGAGCACTGCCCAAGTCTTGGCGGTGGGTACTTGTGTTTTGGCAACAGTTAAATTGTGCTGCATGGCAGCGATATCAATGAGGGCAACAATAGGTCTTGGCATGGGACAAACCTGATCATAAAAAATGCGTGAAAATAAAGAATGAGGGCTGGCTGACATTTTACCGGAGCCACTCTGCGGCGCGTAGATTCTGACGAATGCCCAATATTTTCATGGTATAAAGCAGTCCAGACTAAATCGGTTAGAGACTTTCCAGTAGTCCAGGTTTCCGTGCCCGCACTACTGGTAAAACAGCAATATTTTGTTTCTACAACAATGCAACCAGGCTGTTTAAAAAAATGAATTCATGCTCCTGACAACAAGTGGGCCAACAGCCGAATGAAACGCGGTTTCTATACCATCATGGCGGCGCAGTTTTTCTCTTCGCTCGCGGATAATGCTCTTCTCATAGTCGCTATCGCACTATTGGCGCAATTGCAATCACCGGCCTGGATGACGCCGATGCTGAAATTGTGCTTCGTGCTGTCCTACGTATTACTGGCAGCATTCGTGGGAGCTTTAGCCGATGCGCTGCCCAAGGGCCGCGTGATGTTCGTCACCAATCTGATCAAAGTTACCGGCTGCGGGTTGATGTTCTTTCATGTGCATCCGCTGATCGCGTATGCGGTGGTCGGCTTTGGCGCTGCTGCGTATTCTCCAGCCAAGTACGGCATTTTGACCGAACTATTGCCGCCCGAAAAATTGGTGGAGGCCAATGGCTGGATTGAAGGCTTGACCGTTATTTCCATCATTCTCGGTACCATGCTGGGCGGGGCGCTGGTCAATCCCACAGTTACGTCGACGCTCCTGCAGCTTGATTTTCCCATGATCGATTTTGGCTTAAGTACTTCGACCGAAGCCGCCTTGTGCGTGATCATCACCGCTTACCTGCTTGGTGCCTTATTCAATCTAAAGATACCCGATACCTGTGCACACTATGCGCATCAGGAACGCAACCCAATCAAGCTGGTTGCCGATTTCGCGAACAGCTGGACTATCCTATGGAAAGACAAATTGGGCCAGATTTCACTGGCGGTGACTACTTTATTTTGGGGCGCTGGCGCCACGCTCCAGTTCATCGTGCTGAAATGGGCTGAAAAATCCCTCCATATGGCACTCGACAAAGCCGCTATCCTGCAAGGCATCGTGGCGCTTGGGGTTGCCCTTGGCGCAATCGGCGCTGCCCGCTTCATTCCGCTCAAAAAATCTCTGTCGGTAATGCCGATGGGTGTCGCGATGGGCGTGGTAGTGATCTTGATGACGCTGGTGCACTCAGTCTGGATCGCTTATCCATTGCTGGTTTTGATTGGCGTCCTGTCGGGTTTTTTCGTGGTGCCTATGAATGCCCTACTGCAACACCGAGGTCACGTACTGATGAGTGCCGGACATTCGATTGCGGTGCAAAACTTCAATGAAAACCTGTCGATTCTGACTATGCTGAGTCTGTATGCGCTGATGATTTCACTCAATCTCGACCTCAACGTTGTGATTATCTTGTTCGGCCTGTTCGTGGCCGGCACCATGTACCTGGTTATGTGCAAGCACGCCGCCAACCAGCGCAAACATGATTCGCTGGCGCTGATCGGCAAACATAAGCACTGAGTTGACTAATGTCCCGCACGACCATAATCGAAAAAGCACGATGCACAAAATTCAGTGAGCTAATCAAGTTCGTCTGCCCACTCTTAATTTCTCCCGTTTCGCGTCGAAGATTTCGGCGGATTGACTAAATCAGATCAGTTTTCCCTGTCCAAATCAATGTAAATTTGCTATTATTCTTGCGTCAACGAACCTCTGCAACAGCTCCCGGCAATGAAATCAATTACGCGCTTTGGCGCATCTTTAACTTTACACAATTCAAAAATCCAGTTACGTCGCTTGTGCCAAACTTTGTACTTTTTTTTTGCGATTAAGATAATTACGGGAATGAACATTGCATCAGAAACCGCCAGCAAAATCGCCCAGCGCGCTGCGGTCTGCTGATGATTACATCCTTTTTTGAATCGAAAAATACACTCGCCGGTACTGATATTTTTCGTATTTTGTCTCCGTTTATGTATGCTTCGACGCTGCTGTATGCGGGGCTTTTTCTGCCTTGGCAGTACGCTATGCAATCCTATGCACAGCTGTTGGCAACGGCTGTTCTGGCTCTGTTGCTGTTGCTTGCGTTACAACGTCTGCTTGCCCGCGCGCCGCCGGAACCCACACTCAGGCGCAGCCTGACAGAGTGTTGCGTCATGCTGGTGGCGCTGATCCCACTGGCACTATCCCAATCGCAGATGGTCTTTCCCTGGCTGGTCATGATGGCTTGCCTGTTCCCCTTGATTCTGAATGGCAAGTTGATGATGGGTGTGGTAGCTGCAATCGGGCTAACCGGTCTGGTGCTCAATCTGTTTTCAGAATTATCTACCAGTGACGTGTTAACCCAGCTTTGCGTGACTTTGTTTGCTGGCACGCTGGCAGTGTTGCTCGCTGAAGTGCAGCGCTCCCATCTTGTCACGGCACGCAAAGCGCGCGTCGATCTGGCGCGTTTCCAAGCTATCGCTGGCGTAACGCATACTGCTTTTATTATTACCGACGCCGACTTCAAAGTACTTTTTGTAAATGAGGCGATCAAGGAAATCGCCGGCACAACGCAAAACGAAATTTTATGCAACGGCCTGCCGTCTTCGATCCACCCGGACGATTTGGCGGCGTACCAGAAAAATTTGCGTACACTGCAAAAATTACCCTGCAGCACCATTTTTGCCCGCTACCGGTTGCAGCACAAGAATGGGCGCTGGCTGTGGCTGGAAACCTATGGCTACAACATGCTGCACGACAATGCCATTCATGGCCTCGTTTTCGCTATCACCAACATTACCGAGCGCAAGGCAGCAGAGCATAAGCTCGACAATGAGCGCAGTCTATTGCGCTCATTGCTGGATAACAACCCATCCATGATTTACGCCACCGATCTGAATGGACGCTTTACGATCAGCAATCACAGTTTCCAGCGCAACTTTGGTTTCCTGTCGGAAGACGACTTGCGCGGCAAAACCCATCGTGATGTCATGTTGTTACAGCCCACGGAAATGCAAAAGCATATTGCCAGGCAACTCGCGCATGAAAGTCAGTTGCACGATACCGAGATCATGCAAAGCGGCGAGCCTGTGCAAAGTATCGAAATTGAAGGCATCTGGAAGAGCGAGACACAGCAAGAGGCGCCTCGTTGGTACCTGTCCAACAAATATCCATTGCGCGACAGCAATGGCAAGATCATCGGCGTGCTTAATAAAATGCGCGATATCACTTATCGCAAGGAATATGAAATTCATCTGAAATACCAGGCGCTACACGATCCATTGACTGGGCTACCTAATCGCCGTTATATGCTGCAGAGCATTGCGGAGAGCATCGTTCTTTTCCAAACGACAGAAACCCGGTTTGCAGTGTTGTTTTGCGACCTCGATTCCTTCAAAAACGTCAACGACATTCACGGCCATGAATTTGGCGACAAGTGCTTGCGGGAAATCACCCAGCGCTTTAGCGCGCAACTCGACGATACGGATTTTGCGGCCCGCATCGGCAGCGATGAATTCATGATCCTTGTCAAGGCTTCGCTCCCGCAAGCCACTGCCAAAGCCCATGCGCTGTTACAGGCGTTGAGCTTGCCGATTACTATCAATGACATCGTGGTCAAGGTCGGCGCCAGTATTGGCATCGCCCAGATGCGCGACGACCACAACAGTCCTTCTGAACTGATTCGCGACGCCGATGCTGCCATGTACCAAGCCAAGGAGCTAGGCCGTAACCGCATCAAGATTTTCGACGCATCGTTGCATGACATCTCGACCCGGCGCGCCCAGCTGGAAGCCGGATTGCACTTCGCGTTAGAACGCAATGAATTTAGCGTGCTATATCAGCCGAAAGTCTCGATGCAGAAGCGCACTCTCAAGGGACTGGAGCTGCTGCTGCGTTGGAACAGCTCGCAATATGGAGAAATTTCACCGGCGGAATTCATTCCGATTGCAGAGAGCAACGGCCTTATCATACCGATCGGCTTATGGGTGCTGGAGCAGGCATGCAAACAGCAGCGGCACTGGCAAATCGCATTCCCCAACGTGACCTGCATGAGCGTTGCAGTCAATGTTTCGATGCGTCAATTGCTGCAGCCCGAATTTTTGTCGGCAGTCACGCGCACCCTTGAAGAGTCGCGCGTAATACCGGGCAGCATCGAACTGGAACTGACCGAAACTGCGGTCATGGCAAGTCCGCTGCAAGTAATAGAAAGCCTGACCAAGCTCAAGCGACTGGGATTGCGTCTGGCCCTGGACGATTTCGGTACCGGCTATTCATCGTTGGCGTACCTGCAAAAATTGCCGATGAACACGTTGAAAATAGATAAAGCTTTCGTGACGGGCATCGCCACAAAAAAGAGCGAGAAGGAAATTGTTCGCCTCATCATTGCGTTAGCCAAGACATTGGCGCTCGACATCGTCGCAGAAGGCGTGGAAACGCAAGAACAAGTAACCGAATTAATTAAATTAGGATGTGACATCGTGCAAGGCTTTTTATTTTCGCCGCCAATCAGCGCTCAGGAAGTCGAGAAATGGTTCGCCACGCCAGGACTCAGGCACACAAAAATCATGCCAAAACTTAACTAGATGGGTTGAAGCGCACAATGGCACGATTGACTATTCATTTGTTATAGTTCCCTGTTGCTTATTTCTCCCACAACTCACTCCATAAACTCCCATGAAATTCGATGTCGTCATTATCGGTAGCGGTTTGGCCGGCCTCTCCGTAGCACTCCACCTGGCTGAAACCCATCAAGTCGCCGTCATAACAAAGCGACATCTGCTCGACGGCGCCAGCAACTGGGCCCAAGGCGGAATCGCCGCCGTGCTCGATTCCGGCGACAGTTACGCGCAACATATCGAGGACACTTTAATCGCCGGCGCAGGACTGTGCGACGAGGCGGCAACCCGCAACATCGTCGAGCATGGGCGCGAGGCGATTGAATGGCTAATCTCCCAAGGCGTGCCGTTTACCCGCGACAGTGGTGCTGAACTCGGCTACCACCTGACCCGCGAAGGCGGCCACAGCCAGCGCCGTATCATCCACGCGGCCGATGCCACCGGCCATGTAGTACAGGTCACGCTGGAAGAAAAAGTGCGCAAGCACCCGAATATCACATTGCTGGAAAACCATTACGCAATTGACCTGATTACTTCCGACAAGCTGAACCCTAAATCGCCAACCCCGGAGTGTGTCGGACTGTATGTCCAGAATACTGCGACCGGCGCAGTCAGCACGATTTCCGCCGGCCACACAGTTTTGGCCACGGGCGGCACCGGCAAAGTGTACTTGTACACCACCAACCCGGATACCGCCACCGGCGACGGCATTGCGATGGCCTGGCGCGCCGGCTGTCGGGTCGCCAATATGGAATTCATCCAATTCCACCCGACTTGCCTGTATCACCCGTACGCAAAATCATTCCTGATTTCAGAAGCGGTGCGCGGCGAAGGCGGCCTGCTAAAGTTGCCGCCTGCAGCCGGTGCGGCGGCCGGCCTGCGTTTCATGCCGGAACATGACGCGCGGGCTGAACTCGCGCCGCGCGATGTAGTCGCCCGCACGATTGATTTTGAAATGAAAAAGCGCGGTCTCGATTATGTCCATCTGGACATTAGCCACAAGTCCCCGGAATTCCTGCAAGAGCATTTCCCGACCATTTATGCGCGTTGCATGGAATTCGGCATCGACATCAGCAAAGAGCCGATCCCGGTGGTGCCGGCGGCCCACTATACCTGCGGCGGCGTAGTCACCGACATGAACGGCAGCACCGATATTGCAGGTTTGTATGCGGTAGGTGAAAGTGCGTACACCGGTCTGCATGGCGCCAACCGCCTGGCCAGCAATTCACTGCTGGAATGCCTGGTGCTGGGCCGCGCCGCCGCACTCGAGATCGACCGCGTGCCGCGAGAAATTCACCCGTCGCTGCCACAATGGGATGAAAGCCGCGTCACCGATGCGGATGAAGAAGTCGTGATTTCCCATAACTGGGATGAATTGCGCCGCTTGATGTGGAATTACGTCGGTATCGTGCGCACTAACAAGCGCCTCGAACGGGCGCAACATCGGATCAGCCTGTTGAAGAAAGAAATCCATGAGTACTACGCCAATTTCCGCATCACCAGCGATTTGCTGGAATTACGCAACCTGGTCGAAGTCGCTTCGCTGATCGTGGATAGCGCGTTGATCCGGCGCGAGAGCCGCGGCCTGCATTACAGCCGCGATTATCCGGCTACTTTGCCCAAGGCGTTACCGAGTGTGCTGTCGCCGAAACGGGGCTAAGTAACAAGTAGTGCAGGCCTGCGTGCCTGCACTACTTTACAATGCACGGCAGCATACTGCTCCGTGCATTTTTTATTTCCGCTTTATATATATGCGGAGACTAGCTTGTTTTAAGGCATACTCCCATCAAAAATGAACTGACTGGTTAAACTGGCAGCGTCCCCACAATCCGCAATGAATAATCGGTAGCCCGCACATCCTTGGTCAGGCCGCCAATCGAGATCCGGTCTACGCCGGTTTCGGCGATAGCTCGCAATGTTGTCATGTTGATGCCGCCGGAGGCTTCCAGCAAAGCGCGTCCGGCAGTGATGTGTACCGCTGCACGCATTGCCTCGGTACTGAAATTATCCAGCAGCACGGACCTGGCGCCAGCGGCCAACGCTTCGTCTAGTTGCTGCAAGGTTTCCACCTCAATCTGAATCGGCACCCCGGAGCGCAAACCGAGCGCAGCCGCCATCACCGCGCCGATACTGCCGGCTGCGGCAATGTGATTTTCCTTGATCAAAATACCGTCGTATAAAGCTAGCCGCTGGTTCTGGCCGCCGCCTACGCGTACCGCATATTTCTGCGCCAGCCGCAAGCCCGGCACAGTCTTGCGTGTATCCAGGATGACGGCAGGAGTGCCTTCGATGGCAGTCACATGACGCCGTGTGGCGCTGGCCACGCCGGACAACAGTTGCAGAAAGTTCAAAGCGCTGCGTTCTGCTGTCAGCAGCGCGCGCGCCGGCGCTGCAATCGTGCAGACTACACTGTCGGGAGCCATCAGATCGCCTTCCGCGTAACGCCATTCTATCCGAATGGTGGGGTCGACCGATTGCATCACCGCTTCAAACCACGGCGCGCCGCATAACACGGCTTCTTCACGCACCAGCAAGCGGGCCTTGACCCAGCCATGTTCCGGCACCAATTGACCGGTGACATCGCCGCTGCCGATATCTTCTTGCAGCGCGGCCCGAATATTTTCTTCAAAGGCCACTGCCAGATCAGCATCCATCGGCGCAAATCGGTTGATCAAGGTGCTCATGCCGGTCCGATTCCTGAAAACAATTTGGCTTCCTGCGCTAGATCCGCGCCGGGGCGCACATTGGCTTTTTTCTCGGCAGCGAAATCGAGCATCCGGTCAATGCAGAGCACTGCCTTGCGGCCAATTTCAGGATCGACAAAAACTTCGTTTCTGCCGCTTTCCAGCACATCAGCCAGATTGGCCAAGCCGTTCATTGCCATCCACGGGCAATGGGCGCAACTCTTGCAAGTGGCGCTATTACCGGCGGTTGGCGCTTCGATGAAATGCTTAGTCGGCGCAGCCAGGCGCATCTTGTGCAAGATGCCATTATCGGTTGCCACAATGAAAGTATCGGTATCCTGCGTTTGGGTAGCCGCAATCATTTGCGAGGTGGAACCGACTACATCGGCCAAGGCCACCACCGCTTCGGGCGACTCTGGGTGCACCAGCACTTTTGCCCCCGGATATTGTTGCTTCAGCAATTCCAGTTCAACCGCCTTGAATTCGTCATGCACCAGGCACGAGCCCTGCCACAGCAGCATGTCGGCGCCGGTTTTTTTCTGGATATAGCCGCCCAGATGCTTGTCCGGCGCCCACAAGATTTTTTTGCCCTGCGCATGCAAGTGAGCCACGATGTCGAGCCCAATCGAGGAAGTCACCATCCAGTCGGCGCGGGCTTTTACCGCCGCGCTGGTGTTGGCATATACCACCACGGTGCGATCCTGGTGCGCGTCGCAAAAGGCAGCGAATTCGTCAGCAGGGCACCCCAGATCGAGCGAGCAGGTGGCGTCCAGATCGGGCATCAGCACGCGTTTTCCCGGGCTTAGTATTTTTGCGGTTTCGCCCATGAAGCGCACGCCGGCGACTACCAGCGTCTGGGCCGGGTGATCGCGGCCGAAGCGCGCCATTTCAAGCGAATCCGATACGCAACCGCCGGTTTCTTCAGCCAGATCCTGTATGTCGGGGTCGACATAATAATGCGCCACAAGTACTGCATCGCGCTCCTTGAGCAAGCGCCTGATGCGCTCTTTCAGAGCAATCTTTTCGGCCGGTGACGGTGCGGCGGGCGCACGCGCCCAAGCCTGCGCGGTACAACTGGCACCGGTTTGCATTTGCGGGCGCTCGAATTCAACTGTTTTGATTACTTGAGTTTGCATATGCGGTCTAGTCAGTGTGGAAGGGTTGACGGGAATTTTCGGCATGGCAGATATCGGCGCGATGTGCGATGCTCGATAAAAAAGTATCCTCTATCACCCTGAAGCGCACGTAGTATTCTTTGGAAATCAATACTTGTAATATACGGTCTGCTATGCTCTGCCTCGTGTTTTGCTCTTTGCAATTCGGTGCAATACAACACGATTCGGCGACACCATGAATTTTACGCTCGTTTTCAAAATGGAATCCTCCGTCGAACCATTTGCAATCACCCCTGCCCGGCAATTTTCGCCAGACTGAACCTAACACTATGAATAATAGTATTTTCGACAAATCCCAAAAAGGCCGCGAAGAGATAGTCATGCGCAAACATGGCCTGGCGCTACGTCTGCGAGCGCTGCTGGTGATGATTGACGGCCAACACAGCACCGTTGATTTACTGGAAAAAGTGTCCGGCCTCGGGCTTGGTGAGCACAGCATCCAGGATCTGCTCGATAACGGCTATATTCAACTTGGCGACAGCCTAAAATAACGAAAAGCGTACTGCGATGGATGTTCGGGCCAGCGTCTAGCAACTGGCAAACCCTGGCGTACGCGTGCATTGTCTTGCACTTGGTGGCGTCGATCTCACCAGCCTGGCAGGAAAGATGACCATGCAGATTATCGCCGCTGCGGCAGAATTCGAGCGGGTCCGCTGATCGAGCGCACGCAGTCGGGAATTATCCAGGCCAAGGCTGCAGGCAAGCAGTTTGACAGGGCGCCCGCTCACTGCGCCGGCCCGGGCAGCAGCCGTAAAGCGCCTCGTCGCCGGTGTCAGCATCGCTGAGACCGCGCGCAATATTTCGTCATAACATCCAACTACCCGTAAGTCGCCAGCGGCGTTTTCAGTGGCTCATATTGGCAAAGGCCAGGGACACGCCCAGTCCCATTAAAATCGAACCGATCAGTTTATCGACAACATTCTGATGGCTGACCATCCGGGAACGAAATGTCTGTTGCGAGAAAAAGATTGCGACCAGTGCGAACCAAAAAAAATGGGTGGCCGACATGAACAAACCATAGCCGAATTGGGTCGTCAGTGCTGTTGTCGGTTGCACTACCTGGGTGTAGGTGCTGACGACAAACAGCGTCGTCTTCGGGTTCAGTGCATTGGTCAAAAAACCGTTACTAAACACTTTGAACGGCGACACCGGGCTTCCGGCGTGGAGGTCGATGGCCAGGGTTGACTTGTTGGCGAAGGTTTTCCATCCGATCACGATTAAATACAGGGCGCCGGTTATCTTGATCAAGGTAAACAACGAGGGCGAGTGCGCGATGATTAATCCAATGCCAAACATCGTATAGAAAACATGCACCTGAACCCCGAGCGCAATACCGAGCGCAGCGAACAGGCCGGCATTGCGGCCATGCAGATAGCTGTTACGCGTGACCATCGCGAAATCCGGGCCCGGACTGACGGTGGCCAGTATGGTGATCAATGCAACGGCAATCAGTTCAGTCATGAGTATTTCCTTCAATCGGTCAGAATTCATCGCCTTGAGATGCCTGCGAAATGGTGGGGTATGGCACCAAATTATCGATATAATCATCGGCAAAGAAAAACGATTAAACCTGTCGATAACATGCGACAAAAACTGACTGATTATGGCTAGGCAAGTACCGCTCAATACACTGCGTTTTTTCGAGGCGGCCGCAAGGCTTGGCAGCTTCGTCAAAGCTGCCGACGAGCTGCGGCTCACGCATGGCGCAGTCAGCCGGCAAATTCGTTTGCTGGAAGAGTCGCTTGGCACGGCCTTGTTTGAGCGCCGTAACCGCGGCGTGTTCTTGACGCAGCAGGGGGAGCAACTGTTGTCCGCGACTCAGCAGGCATTCGAGCGACTCGATGCCGCCATGGAAGCATTGCGCAAGCCGGTGCGTCATGTACCTTTGGTGGTTTCGTGCGAACCGACGATCTCGATGAAATGGCTGATACCCCGGTTGAGCGATTTTTACAAGCAACACCCCGAGGTACAACTACACATTTTTACATCCGGCGGGCCAGTTGCGTTCCAGCGCGATGGGGTTGACGTTGCATTGCGCCGCAATGACTTCAATTGGGGCACCGGCGTCCACGCGGAAAAAGTGTGCGATGAGTGGATTGGACCAGTCTGCGCGCCAACGCTATTGAAACGGCGACAGTTGCATTTACCGTTGCAAAAAGTGCTGCACACTTCCTCACGCATGACAGCCTGGGCAAATTGGCGCAGCGTCAGCAAAACCGACGCCGACCACAACGGCAGCCAGACCTATGAGCATTTTTACCTCAGTCTGCAAGCAGCCTGTGCCGGTTTGGGTGTGGCTATCGGCTCCGTGTTCATGACGCAGGAAGAAATCGACAGTGGGCGCTTGGTCGCGCCGTTTGGTTTCATGCGCGACGGCTCCGAGTACTTCTTGCTTTCGCCTCTACCGTTCGAGAGTGATCCGCGCCGCGCCGCGTTCTTGCAATGGATGCGCCGGCAAATGCATCATGCGCCGCCTTGATGCCAGATCCAGGCAGCTGTCGGCCGGCGAACTTGCACGCTCAATGTCGCAACATGCGCTAAAAGTGGCATGAAACACATGGGTCTGGGTGCCTGGCAAATCCTATGAAACAAAAGTGTCGTTTGTTTAAACGCACTCAGGGTGCCCGATATCATTGCACGCATATCCGGTCTCGCGCCCAAGCCGACAAACATCCAGACCCAAGCAATGTCCCCATTGCTTCAAGCTCACCAGCGCCAAGTTGCACTTCCTGAATAATCCAATTTCGAAATTCCTGAACTTCACTGCGTAGCGATAGCGATTCATCAATCAGCCAGTAAGCATAGTCGCTGTTACCGAAACCATTATCGGCAAGCGCAACCAAACGCCCATCCTTTAACATCGGCAACACCAGCGCCACGCGTCCCAATACAACCCCATGTCCTTCAATAGCGGCTTGTATCACTTGATCATACTGATTGAGGTGCAGGTAAGCTTTCGGTTTTGCATCCGGCAAGCCAATGACGGTGAGCCAATCGGACCATTGCAGCCAAGGCCGTGGAATCTCTTCGAACTCGAGCAGGACTTCGTCCAGCAGTGCATCGGGACTTTTGAAGGCGCGTGCAGCAACTTTTTTGCTGGCCATCGGCAGTACCTTTTCACCAAAAAGCCGGACGGCCCCAAGGGGAACGTCACCCTCGCGTGCGTAACGAATAGCAAGGTCAATATTTTCTTGCTTCAGATTGAGCACGCGGGTATGAGCCAACACACGCACGTCGATGTTTGGATGGGCGTCTTGAAATGCGCCCAACCGTGGAAGTATCCACAGCGATGTCACGCTGATCGATGCGGTAATCGTCACCCGCCGCAAGCGCCCACGTTGTTGTAGCGACTTGCTATATTCCGACAAGCTATCCAGCCATGGCGACGCCAGCTGCAACAGCTGTTTTCCCTCGGCAGTGAGCGCGATCGCACGGTGTTTTCGAATCAGCAGCGGTGTGCCGAGATGGGATTCTAAACTTTGAATCTGGCGGCTCACTGCCGACTGAGTCAGACACAGGTCTTTTGCCGCAAGCGTGATACTCATACGACGGGCAACGGCGACGAAGCCCCGAATGGCATCCAAAGGCGGCAGATTCAAGATCTGATTACTCATGCGTAAAGCGCATGCAAGGCATGCATAAATTGCGTTTGTACATGCCTAATATCTCTATAAGATAGATTCAAAATCTGGATAATTTCACAACATGATTCTAATGCATGTGAGCGGATGGGTAGATCGTCACTCGGAGAAAAAAATGAACAATACCTTGAAAACACCGTTGGACATATTGCTCAGTCCGCAATCCCTGGCTGCGCGCCGGCCATTTTTGACTGCGTTCGCTTTGTCATTGGGCGCAGCGATTTCACTCGGGCTATCGCGCTTCTCCTATGCCTTGCTGTTGCCGCCCATGCGCACTGACCTGGGCTGGACTTACCTGCTGGCCGGTTCGATGAATACGGGGAACGCATTGGGCTATTTTATCGGCGCGCTCGCTACACCTATTCTCATGCGGCGTTGCTACGCGCAGACAGCCTTGGTCGGTGGAGCGGTACTGGCCGGTGTGATCATGATGCTGTCCGGCCTGGTGGAGAATGCCAATCTGCTGATTTTGCAGCGCGTTCTGGCCGGCATTGCAAGCTCCTTCATTTTTATTTCCGGTGGCGTGCTGGCGGCGCGGCTGAGTTCGCTGCATCCAAACCGGGCCGGCCTGCTGATCGGCATCTATTACGGCGGCACGGGTTTCGGTATCGTACTATCGGCTTTGTTGGTACCCCTCGCGTTGACCGCCGCCAGCGCCCATGGCGCGGCGCATGCATGGCAATGGGCCTGGATCGCGCTTGGCGCCGTCTGCCTGTTGGCGACCCTGGCGATGGCGCTGCCGTCGGCCAAGATCGACGGCGCACCTTCAGCACCTAGCGCGCATGGAAATTTTCGGATCAGGCCTTTTGCGTTTGGCTTGGCCGGCTATTTGATGTTTGGCGTCGGCTATATCGGTTACATGACATTCGTGATTGCCCTGCTGAAGGAGCAAGGCATGAGCGCCGGCACAATTACCTTGTTCTACTCGGTACTGGGATTGGCTGTGATGGCATCGTCGCGGATCTGGGCGCGCATGCTGGACCGCTTTAAAGGCGGCCAGTCCATGGCAATTTTGAATGGCCTGCTGGGCATAGCGACTATCTTGCCGGCATTAACCGCCGCACCGCCGCTAGTGTTTGCGTCGGGCTTGCTGTTTGGGGGGATTTTTCTATCGGTGGTTGCCTCCAGCACCGCGCTGGTGCGCCACAACTTGCCGGCTCACGCATGGTCGTCCGGCATCAGCGCGTTCACCACGGTGTTCGCCTTTGGTCAAATCATCGGTCCTTCCGTGATCGGATGGATCGCCGACGGTCCCGGCGGATTGCAACGCGGGCTGATATTTTCGGCGCTTGCCTTGTTTGTCGGGGCAATATTGGCATCGCGCCAACCGACCTTGAGCACACAGATTCAAGGCGGAAGGCGCTTGCAATAAATCCCCATCCGCGGTCATGGCCACCACGCAGTGCGGCGTATTGCACGCGGCGATTTCGCACGCCACGCGCCAGGGATCCATGCTGGGCCAAAGCTACTATCAAATCTAGAAGGTAGGTGAATTATTGCTTCAATAACATTCTTTATTCACATGATCCCACGGTGGGGTGCCCGGAAAACAGGCCGAGGTAAGTCAAACCGCCGAGTGCGGTGCCCAGGGCCAAATCGTACCCATTCAAACCAGGGCAAGGCATCGGTATTGCGCCACAGCGGGCAAATCACTTAGCTTGACCTTCCAAGGCCATCGCGCTGCTTGCCGTGGCGGCAGCTGGCTCCATGCACAATGATCGTTTGGGAGAAAACACCATGCAGGAACAGGAACGGAAAGGCGGCTGCTTGTGCGGTGCGGTGCGCTATGTGTTGAAGAGCGAACCGCGGGCAATTGCAATATGCCATTGCACCCACTGTCAGAAGCAAAGCGGGAGCTTATTCTCCTTTAACCTGGTGATAAAAGAAGCTGACTACGAGCAGCAGGGCGAGACCAAGGTCTATGTGGACAAGGGCGATAGCGGGCAGCCGGTATATCGCCATTTCTGCGGAAGCTGTGGGTCTCCCATTCTGGCGAAGATTGCGGCGGCACCTGGAAAGGTCGTAGTGAAGGCCGGTACGCTAGACAGCATGGATGGCTTGCAGCCGCAAGCCGAGATTTACACAGACCATGCGGTGAAATGGCTCGCACCGGTTGCAGGCGCTGTGCGTATTGCGCAGAACCGATGACCGTTGCGATCACTGCGACGGTTGGGCTACGCATAGAAACGCCCCCATCGCGACGATTTCTTACTGTTGATGCGCGTCGAGCTTGGGTCGTCGTCCTCCAATACGGCCTTGTTTGCACACCGATTCTAGTCCTGCTTTGGTGCGCTCCCGGATCATGGATCGTTCAAACTCCCCAAACGATCCTATCATTTGCATCATCATGCGTCCGGCCGGCGTTGTGGTGTCGATTGCTTCGGTCAAACGGCGAAAGCCGGCACCGAGTTGGTCGACCTGCTCCATGATCGTCAGCAAATTATTCAACGAGCGCGATAGGCGATCAAGTTTCCATACCACCAACACGTCGTCGGTACGCAGGTGATTCATCTAACGCACGCGCAAGTTGCGGCCGATCCCACCGGCCACCGGATGCAACTTCAGGAAATATTTTTTGCAAGCGGCCTGTTTGAGTGCAGATTCCTGGGCAGCGGTTTCTGGGTCGTCAGTTGAAACGCGGGCGCATCCGATGATGCATAATCATTGCACAAACCTATTGCATTAATATTTCATTATGCAACATGGGAAGCCCCGCACGATTGTGATGCTCACCGAGTTGCGCAAAGATTCGTTTGCGCAACGAACCCATCCCTACGTCCAAGAGCCCGCATGCCCCGTCGCTCCATCCTGTGCGCTACCAAGCAGGAAAACCTGATGAAATTATCAGAAGAGCAAAACTATTTGATCCAGCACTACAGTTTCACTAATTCAGATTTATCCCTGATCCGGCAGCGCCGCGGAGACGCCAATCGGATTGGTTTCGCCGTCCAGCTGTGCCTGCTGCGCTATCCAGGCTATGTGCAGTGGAATACCGGGTATCTGAAGCGGGCTACTCAAGCGTTGCGCGATGCCGGTAGTTTGAAAGACGACTCCCTGAAGCAGTACATATCACCGTTAGCTGGGAACATATCAATCTGACCGGCGATTACGTTTGCTGCCAGAGCCGGAAAGTTGATGACAGATGATTTCGACCGCTACGAACGGAGGAAAATCCTTAACGCGGTTGTAAGCCCAAACCGGCGGAATTTGCCCAGTTCACGAGTCCCTTGTCTAATTTAGGTAGCGATGCACCCCATTGCCTTTTTGAAATTGGCATACTTTTAACATTTTTCATGTGCTCAGTTTGCGTCACCTGTTGATAATCGCGACTCTGATCCTGATCGAATATGGATGCCCAATACATCGACTACGCCGAGTGGCGACGCTACCTGCAAGGTCGTCAGCACGGACGTGTCGAACGTTTTTAGGACGGGAGCCGTCAAGACTGTCTTTTCGATGAAGTAATACAGGATGGAAAGCGCGTCGGTGGTGCGCTCTCCATTAACTAAAAACCTACCACTCAGCACTGGTGCTGAGTGGTTTTGGGAGATCAAATGAGTATCAATGGTTTGGGCGGGTCTTATAGCAATGCTTCTTCCAACGTGAGCTATACCAAAGTCTCCGGCCTTGGTCAGCCAGGAAGCACGAACACCACAATGGAGGAGAACAGCGCAACCACGGCGTCAACCGCTGGCGTTATTGTCAATATTTCCGACAGTGCCAAGGCAGCATCGGCTCAGGCAACTGAACAACCGTCCTTCAAGGATGTCGGTATGGCCGCGCGCGCGAAACTGGATGTTCTCAAGCACCTATATGCGGATAAAACCGGTACCACCGTGAGTTCGGTAAATGTTCAACTGCCTGGTGTTATTAATTATTCGCTCTTTAGCGATCAGGACCTGGCGGCCATGGATCTCAACTCGTCCGGCAATTTCTCCCAGGCTGAATGAGACCAGGCCGGAGGTATGCTCAACGAAAGATTGAGAGTTTCGCTGGAAACCTACAGGGGGGCAACCAATCTGGGTGACCGCCGAGGACAGGCGATGACGATCGACGCCCTCTATAAACAGATGACGCCGGAAGTCCGAAGCGCTATGGGTTGGACCCCCACGATGATGGCGGCGAACGATCATATGCTGGCCGGTGATGAGGAGAAATTTGGCAAGCTCCTTATGTCGGGAATCCTCGCGAATCTCCAAGCCACCCAAGCCCAGGGCGGCCTCACATTCAGCGGTTAGCAGGTCTGCTTGCACCCACTCACCAACAGAATGGGGTTATAAGCCCAAACCGCCGAAAATTCCGCCAGTAGGAATGAGTATCTTCATACTTGAAGCAGGGACAATGGGTCAACCTTGCTCCTGGATACTGGGAATGGTAACGTCAAATCAGTGACGACACAGGAGATATGCGGTTCGCGCGGTACTTCACCACTTGCAACCGCTATCCTTGCCATCCATAGTCATCGCCAGAATTGCCAACGGCGCCAGCAATCCCACGGCAATTTTCCCTTTGCAATCCGGACGGGCAGTGTTTGCAATTTCGCGGCCGAGCGTGGTTTCCGATACGGGGGCATTCAGCGGTTTCGCCTGCAATTGCCCGACCGGGGTGCGTCGCCTTTCGCGGTCAACTTGGGCGATTGCGGCATGCACGCTAGCGTGCATGTTCAGGTCAAGGGGCTTTGCAGTGGCCGCCGTTGATGTTGCCGCCGGTTCAGATCGCATTGTGCTGGCTGTAGCAACAAGCTGCGTTGCGACTGGTCTGGGCCTCCTTGTGGCGGTTTGCGCTTGCTTCGGCAGATGCGGCATTGGAGCGTCTGCCGACGGAGGTGACGGTAACGATCGCAGCAGCCGTACTTCCAACTCCGGTCGAACGTTGTCAACGGCGCGGTCCGACGGCAGCGTGTGATTCCAATACCCCACGACCAGCACGCCATGCAGCAAAAGCGACAGCACAATCCCGATTCCCACATTCACCCGGTCACGGCGCGGTGGTTCTGCGGAATTGATGTCAGCCGCTACGTGCGTTTCGAAATAATACGTGCACTTGTGATACGCGTTGATCATACGAAATGCTTATAAATAGGGATTGCAAGCCGGAACGCTCGGAATTCTTGAAAGCTCGTTTTTCCTCGCCAAAAAGAAGAAATTCTTATCTACAGCAATGGCCGTCGGCTAAAGACACAAACGCAACGTTTCGCACAAAAAATCTGTGATGCCGCCACCCAATATAGGAGACTGGAAAAGCTTGTGTTCGCCCGGCAAGATTTTTTGTGTGATGGGCTCGGCCAGTTTCAATCCATTTTCACTGTTGGTTAGCATCACAAAGCCATCTCCCGTTCGCACCGATGCGATGACGAATTCACGATAGCCAGTATTGTTGCCCCATTGCCAAATGAAGAGATCATCTTGGGTGCGTTCGATTCCCCAGCCTAATCCCCAGCTCAGATTCAAGCTTGGATCAACCGCCACAGGTGATGCGATTATCTGCTTGAGCACGTGGTGATCGTTTAGCACGGTAACAAGAAACTTCTCATAGTCTGCGGCGCTGGTGTAAAGGGAAAACGCCGCTATCGGTTTTTTCAAATCCCATGACGCTCTTGGTGCTCCATTTGCTTTAGTTCCAGATAGGAGATCTTGCGCGATGCGTACGTTCCATACGTAGTTACTATGATCCATGTCCAGTGGTTTAAATACCTGTGTCGTCATGAATCGATCCAGCGGCTGGCCCGTGACCGCCTCTGCGGCACGCTGCAATAGCAGGAAACCTTCCCCTGAGTAATCCCATTTTTCTCCAGGGGCCGAATGGAAAATCAGCGGCCCTGACGCCCAATTGGGTAAGCCTGATGTGTGGTTCAGAAGCATGCGGACGGTAACCGCCTGGATTTGAGGATCGGCCACCAGATCGGAAGGCTCAGCTTTTAATGGATCGAATGGGTGCCGATAGCCCTGTGGCAGATATTGCATGACCGGCACGTCAAGTTCCATTTTTCCTTGCTCAACCAACTTCAATACCTCATAGGCGAAGACCGGTTTGCTGAGAGATGCTGCCTGAAAAACGCTATCTGCATTCAGCGTCAACGCTGGCTCACAGCCAGTGGCAAAATCCATTGCATCCAGCTTTCGGTTCTTGATCACGGCAATCGCCACACCGCAAACATGATGTATAGCCGCAAGCCGCTCTAGCGTCGCGTGTAAATCTTCTGAGGTCGGTTCAACGGTATTGGGAGAGGCGCAACCGAGCAAGCTTGTCGATAGGATTGGAACAAGCAGCCAGATCATGCATTGCCGGGCCAATTGCTCGAAGTGCCAAGGTTGTGTGTGCATGTAAATCATCGAGTGGGTAAAGGTTGCGCCGAAGCCGGAATCCATCGATAGAGCGTTGGAATCGACACGCCGAGGTTCTTGGCTACATCCCGAGGTGGGATGTCTAGCGAGGCGTGATGGTCACGTCCGCGCCACGCACGGTAATGCTGCGGTTCTTCACATTGGTTCGCTCAAAATATGTCGGGAAACACATGTTTGTCACACCCTGCGTTGTGGTACCGCTTTTCGGTCAAATTAAGACAACAAAGTAGCCGACAAACACCATCGGAATGCATTCTTATACGGAAACAGTACGAAACAGGTTTCCCGTTTCTCAGGTTTTTGAGAGAGGACAAATTCCGCTGGTTTGTGGCTATAACCCCTTAACGTATTATTTTTTGGGTTTCCCCTGTTCTCCCCTACGGCGAGTCAGAGCAATTAAGCAATACCTTGACTGCTCAGATAATCTTCATAGTTACCCAGGTAATCAACAACTTCGTTGTCTTTGATCTCCAGGATGCGGGTTGCCAGCGAGGAAACGAATTCCCGGTCGTGTGAAACGAAGATTAATGTACCGGCGTATTTTTCCAGAGCAATATTGAGCGACTCGATCGTTTCCATATCCATATGGTTGGTCGGCTCATCCATCAACAGCACATTATGGCGACCCAGCATCAGCTTGCCATAGGTCATACGGCCCTTTTCGCCGCCAGACAACACTGTCACCGATTTTTTCACGTCATCGCCACTAAACAACAAGCGGCCCAAAATCGAACGCACTGCCTGGTCGTCATCGCCTTCAGTAGTCCAGCGGCCCATCCAGTCGGTCAGATTCATGTCACTGGCGAAATTTTCGGTAGGGTCTTGCGGCATGTAGCCTACATCCGCGTGTTCGGCCCATTTTGCAAAACCGCTATCCGCATGCAAACCACATACGTCACCGCCAATACAGCGCAGCAAAGTGGTTTTGCCGATGCCGTTAGCGCCGATGATGGCAATCCGTTCACCAGCTTCAACCATCAGATTGACGTTTTTGAAAATCGTGTGATCGTAATTTTTTGACAAACTCTGCAGTTCAACTGCCTGACGATGCAATTTCTTCTCGCCATCAAAGCGCACGAATGGATTTTGGCGCGACGATGGCTTCAGGTCCTCGACCTTGATCTTTTCGATCTGCTTGGCGCGTGAAGTAGCTTGGCGCGCTTTCGATTTATTGGCGGAGAAGCGACGCACAAAATCCTGCAATTCGGCGACTTTTTCTTTCGCTTTGGTATTGACCGACTGTTGCTGCTGGCGTGCTTGCGTGGAAGCAAACATATAGTCGTCGTAATTGCCTGGATACACTTTCAATGTGCCGTAATCCATATCGGCCATGTGAGTGCAGACCTGATTCAAAAAGTGGCGATCATGCGAAATAATGATCATGGTCGAGTTGCGCTCATTGAGCACGTCTTCCAGCCAGCGGATAGTGTTGATGTCAAGGTTATTGGTCGGCTCATCAAGCAGCAAAATGTCAGGGTTGGAGAATAGCGCCTGCGCCAGCAATACCCGCAACTTCCAGCCGGGTGCGACGTTGCTCATCGGCCCCTGGTGCTGTTCAATCGCGACCCCGACACCCAGCAACAATTCGCCGGCGCGCGATTCTGCAGTGTAACCATCGTATTCGGCGAATTTCGCTTCCAGATCGGCGGCTTTCATATAGTCGTCGTCAGTGGCTTCGGGATTGGCGTAAATCGCGTCGCGCTCTGCCATCACCGCCCACATCTCGGTATGGCCCATCATCACCACATCCAGCACACGCATATCTTCAAATGCAAACTGATCTTGGCGCAATTTACCCAAGCGCTCATTGGTGTCGAGCATGACAGTACCGGCAGACTGATCGAGGTCGCCGCCCAGAATCTTCATGAAAGTAGATTTGCCGCAACCGTTGGCGCCGATCAGGCCGTAGCGATTGCCATCGCCGAATTTGACGGAAATGTTTTCGAACAACGGCTTGGGGCCGAACTGCATGGTGATGTTTGCTGTAGATAGCACTGCTGAAACCCTTAAAAACGTGAACTGAAAACCTACGTATTATACCTTGTATGTCAAGCGTTTATTTTGGGCTTTGCCGTAACAGCTAAGGAGACGAACACGTAGATTCCACGCCCTTATTGCATTTCCTGAATACATAATTTTATATACCCCATTATATTTTCAAAATATACATATTTTTACGCATGTAATCATTGCGGTAATAAAATATACATGCACTAGTATACTTAATATACGGCCTAGATCGTCAGCGCGCCAATCCCGGATACGCAGAAAGAGTGAGTTGGAACGAGGTTGTATCCGACACCAATTCTGCGTGGGCCCCAACCGGCAAAGTTAATTTGTCGGCCACATGACCGAAAGGCAGTCCGGTCAGGATTGGAATATTCAATTGCGAGCGCATAAACGCCAGCATCGCGCCAAAATCGTAGCCCCGATCGTAATCAGTGACGCGGTAGCCGGAAAAGTCGCCCAGGATAATCGCTTTTTGCTGCGCCAAAACGCCCGCATGCAGCAGTTGCAGCAGCATGCGTTCGATCCGGTACGGATGTTCGTTGATATCCTCGACAAATAAAATGCCGTTCTTGATCTGCGGGAAATACGGCGTGCCGAGCAAGTGGATCAGTATCGCAAGGTTGCCGCCCCACAGGGTTCCTTCGGTATCGACTGCTGGGTTGCCTGCTGCCTGCACCGTGATCCGATACGAGGTGGAGTGCAGGCAATCCCAGAAATGCTGCATGGTAAAAGCGCTGACATCTTCGCGGCCAAAGTCGCTGCACAGCATCGGGCCGGCAAAACTGCCGCCACCCGTCTGCGCCAGTAGCGCCATCTGCAGCACGGTAAAGTCGCTGTGCCCGACAAAAAGCTTGCCGCTGGCAGCCAGTTGCGCCAAATCCAGCATCGGCAACAAGCGCGACAAGCCGTAGCCGCCGCGCACGGCCATGATGATCTGCACTTCCGGGTTGGCGGCTGCCGCCTCCAGTTGCGCCTTGCAGGATGCTGGAGTGCCGGCGAAACGCTGGTAGCTCGCTGCCGGATCATAATAATTGTGCACCTGACAGCCTTGCGCCTGCAGCAATGCAATGCCGCGCGCAAGCACCCTATCGTCTGCCGGATAACCGCTAGGGGCGACTATGGCAACCCCGACATTATGAATAGCAAGTAAAAAATTGGCCGTCATTGCACTTCCAAAGACTTGTTTTGCGGCATCTGGCGGCGCTGGGCGAAAAAATCTTTCAGCAATGTACTGCATTGCTGCGCCAGCACGCCACTGACGACTTCTGTATGGTGATTCAGTTTTTCTTGCGCGAACAGATTGATGATCGAGCCGCAGGCGCCGGTTTTCGGGTCTGATGCACCGAAAATAATGCGCGACAAACGCGCATGCATCATCGCACCCGCACACATGGCGCACGGCTCCAGCGTGACGTACAAATCGCAGCCGGGCAGCCGGTAATTGCCAAGCACTTGCGCTGCCGCCCGCAAGGCCATGATTTCCGCGTGCGCAGTCGGATCATGCGCGCCAATCGGTTGGTTGCAGCCAACGGCAACGATCTGGCCATCCTTGACCAGCACTGCGCCGACTGGCACTTCGCCCAAATCCCAAGCTTTTTGCGCCTGTTCCAGCGCCTGCGCCATGAAGAAAGCGTCATCCATGCTGCGGGTTGTTATTGCTGCCGGCATCCACTTCGGCCCAGCAATTGGGCGTTTCATATAGCGTGATTTTGCTTAAGGACAAACCAGTGCCGTATCTATCCTGATAAACGCTTTTCAGAATATCGTAGGCTGCGCTAGCCAGATTCTCGACCGTCGGAATGCGCTCCAGCACTACGGTCTTGTGATCCGGCATGCTGTCCAGAAATTGCCTGACCGCAGTATCGTTCCGATACACCAGAAAAGCATGATCCCAGAGATCGACCAAATGAGCTTTGGCAAGCGCCTTGATGTCTGAAAAATCCATGATCATGCCATTGTCCGATTGACCATCTTCCTCAACCACCGCGCCTACCAGCGTAATCAATAATGTATAGCGGTGCCCATGCAAGTTGCGACACTGGCTTTTATGATCGGGAATGCGATGGCCGGCATCGAATTCGAGCTTGCGGGTAATCGTCAACATGGTATGAACTTCATCGTATTTTTTTGTGGTTAAGGAATTTGCAACAGCTTATGGGTTTGCAGACTGAGTTTCCATTGCGGATTACGTTTGCAGGTCTCAATTGCCAGCCGGGTGTTCGCGGCAGCATCCGGCCCATCCATCGGCTGCACGAAAAAATGTTCAAAGTCGAGCGCCGCGTAGTCGGCCAAATTCTGGCTGGCTTGCGGGATTACGACCTTGATCTCGTTGCCCTGTACTACGGCCAATACCGAGCCCATTTTCGGGCTAACGCAAATCCAGTCCACCCCGGCTGGCACTGCTATGGTTCCGTTGGTCTCGATGGCAATGGTAAATCCATGTGCATGCATGCTGGCAATGAGTGCTATATCAAGCTGCAACAGCGGTTCACCGCCGGTAAAAACCACATACTTATTGATCGGATAATCCTGCGGCCACAGGCTGTCAATGGTGTGCGCCAAGACGTCGCTGTGGTGGAATTTTCCACCCCGTTCGCCATCGGTTCCGACAAAATCGGTATCGCAAAATCGACAAACCGCGCTAGCGCGATCCACTTCGCGGCCCGACCACAGGTTGCAGCCGCTAAAACGGCAAAACACCGCCGGTCGCCCCGCGTGAGCACCCTCGCCTTGCAAGGTATAAAAAATTTCTTTGATGCTGTATGTCACTGTGTTCTTCAAATTGGATAAAAAATGGCTGAATTAATAATAGCATTCGGCCCGCGGCCGCGAATTTTGCGCTGCGGCGCAAATTGTAACGTGCAGATGGCGTCCATTGGTCAAGTAATTGCAGACACAAAGATAGGTTTTTTCTACCATTTTTAGCTTGTAGACGGCGGGCGGCAGATTGCCCCATCCCAGCCCGTGACCGACTGAGATTAGCTGACCACCCAGTAGGCTAGCCTCATAGCCCAAGTTGCACACGATTGCCATGTGATGATGGGATAATGCGACAAATAGCGTTACAACCGTTGCCACGAAGACTCACGGGCATGGTTGCGCCGAGAAAATCGTGGTACGTATCTGACAGCGGGCGTGCGTCATGTAAGCTGAAACCCACTCTATAAACTGTGTTTCAAACCAAATTTATTTGAGGGTATGCTTAGGAACACAGTCAAAACAATAAAAATTTAACTTAAATAAAATCAAATACTTACATCAACAATGAAAATCGCCACCTGGAATGTAAACTCGCTTAAAGTCCGCCTGCCGCAAGTACTGCAATGGCTGACAGCCAATCCGGTCGATGTGCTGTGCCTGCAAGAGACCAAGCTTACTGACGATAAATTCCCGGTAGCAGAGATCGAGGCAGCCGGTTATCAGGTCGCATTTAGCGGCCAGAAGACTTACAACGGCGTCGCAATCCTGTCGCGCCACCCGATCATCGAGGTTGTCAAAAATAATCCATTGTTTGCCGACGCACAGCAACGTATTATCAGCGCCACTATTGAGGGGATACGCATCGTTTGCGCCTACATCCCGAACGGGCAATCGGTCGGTTCTGATAAATACCGTTACAAACTGGAATGGCTGGATGCCTTGCGCAACTGGCTGCAACAGGAGCATCAGGCCCATCCGAATCTGGCACTGCTGGGCGACTACAATATCGCGCCGGAAGATGTCGACGTATATGACCCTGTCGCATGGGAAGGGGAAATTCTGTGCTCGGATGCTGAACGCGCCGCCTTTGACCGGTTGCTTAATCTCGGGCTGAAAGACGCTTTTCGTCTGTTTAAACAGGAGCCGAAATCGTATAGCTGGTGGGATTACCGGCAGTTGGGATTCCGCCTCAACAAGGGCATGCGTATTGACCATATCCTGTTAAGCAAAGATCTGGTGCAGCGTTGCAGCGCCTGCACCATCGACCGGGTGCCACGCAAATGGGAGCAACCGTCGGACCACACGCCGGTAATTGCGACACTGGAATGACTATTGCTACTATCCCGCGAAGTTGCCAGGTTGGCGCTTTTTCGCCGGGAACGAAATAGCGTGAACTGATGGTACCGGCTGGTCTTCGATCCGAAACCGTCGCTCAAAATATTCTGGTCGGGCATGAACGCTACTCACCGGCAATTTCAATCCGGTTACGACCACGTTCCTTGGCACGGTATAGCGCCATGTCGCAGCGAGAAAGAGATGCGTCAGAGCCGGCATCGGTTACATTCATGACAGCAATACCGATACTCACTGTTACCAAGATTGTCTTATCGTCCACAACAAGAGGCGTTTCAGTTATCCGTTTTTGCACTCGTTTTGCGAAAATATTTGCCTCAGCAACACCCACACCGGACAGAATAATTGCAAACTCTTCGCCTCCTACCCGGCCCACAGTATCGTTCTTGCGCAGCGCATCACACAGGATGTTTGCGAAATGCTTGAGCACCAGGTCACCTGTCGCATGACCGTAGCTGTCATTGATTACTTTAAAATGATCAAGATCACACATCAGAACTGCGGTACACGTGTCGGCGATGCTTTGAATTCGAGCCAGTTCTTCTTCCATTCGCGCCATGAAATAGCGCCGGTTGGGTAATTGGGTCAGGAAATCCATTGTGGCGAATTCCTGCAATTCAATCTCTATGCGCTTGCGTTCGGTAACGTCGGTGACAAAACCATGCCACAGTGTGCTGCCGTCCTGCAATCGACGCGGCTGCGCCTCCCCATTCCGCCAACGCAGACCTTGCCTGGGCAATATGACGCGGTACTCAAGATGCCAAGGCGTCAGGCTGGCGGCGGATGTCTCGAGCGAAGCACGGTAATTAGCGAAATCATCCGGATGAATGCGTTCATGTATGCGGGAGACATTATCGGCCACCTGTTCTGGCGTGAGCTCGTAAATATCCCTGATTCCGTCGCTGACATAAGAGAAAAACGCATCTCCATTCGGCAATAAGCGATGTTGATATACCAGACCTCGAATTTCATTTGTCAGACAGGTTATCAAGTCGACACTCTGCTGCAGACTGTCGGACAACGCCCGTATGGCCGATATATCCGTCGTCGTGCCTATCATGCGAAGCGGCTTGCCTTCCATGTCGCGGCTAATAACCTTGCCGCGACTCGATATCCATTTGTAGTGGCCATCCTTACAGCGAACCCTGTGTTCCACCGCATAGCTTTCTGATTTTTGATCAAAATGTGCCTGCATTGCCGCTTTAACAAAAGCCAGGTCTTCGGGATGCACACGCGTATAACTTTCTTCGATCCGATTGGTGAGCTCTGAATCCGTGTAACCTAGAATCGCTTTCCAGCCAGCTGAATAATGAATCTCGCCAGTTGAGATATTCCGATCCCAAATCCCGGTTCCGCTCCCTTCGACTGCCAGCGCGATTCTCGTTTCGCTCTCGCGCAAAGTATTCTCGGCCTTTTTTATCCTGGCTTGGTCGATATTGCGCTCAATGGCAATCGATGCCAGAGCGATGACATCGACAATGGATTGTCGATGCTGGTCGCCCACCCGCCCGGGCTTTTGTGAATAGGCGATGAAAACTCCAAGCACGCAGTTTGTGGCTGAGCGGATCGGAGTCGCCGAGCATGGATTCAATCCATGTTGCAGGGCCAAGTCGCGAAAATCGTGCCAGAATCGGCTTGCTTCGATATGTTCGGCGCCAATCCTGGCATCCGTTGTAATCTGACGCGTCCATACTCCAGCATCAGTAGCTATGCCATCCGTTGCGCGAAGATAGTCTTGCTGCAGGCTGGGTGCGGCACCCAAATGCAGGCGATTGCCATCATCAGCCAGCAGGAGAATAGCGCCCAATATGTCGGGATTTTGATCTTCAATGCCGCTCACAATACAGCCCAGCGTCTGGGCCAAAGGAGCGCCCCGTGCGAGGTGCGCTAACGTCAAATTGTTCGCTGCCAGCGATCTCTGATGCAAATTAAAATCCGCGCTGTTGCAGGATATGTCCAACGCCATTATGTGGTCAACATCAGTTCGCATATGTGGCTCTGTGGTCGCGGCAATACATAATAATTAATACATAATAATTAATACATAATAATTAATACATAATAATTATTTAAGACATAGGGAGAGCCATCACAACATGCGCATTAACCGTCATTAGTGCCGTACGAGGCCAGTAAGAACAGCATTGATGCTCGCTGTACCACTTATTATTGCACTAAAATATCTTTCCGATGCAACACTGACAGAAGACCACGACATCATCTATCGCGAAGCCGTCATGCAGGATGAGGTGGCGTCATCGTGAGTGAGCATGCCGCCGACGCCGGGTTAAAACCGGGGCCGGCGCATCAAAATTTACTTGATCAGTTTGGACAAGCCCCGAAACTGCATGTGTTTGCTGTCGCGCAGCCACTCAAACAACACCATCTCGGTGGTAACTAGTCCAATGCTGGCAGCACGCATTCTCTCCAACGCGGTGTGCTTGCTGATCGCACTGCGCGAACCTACCGCATCGACCACCACGCGCACATCGTAACCTTGCGCTTGCAACTGCAAGGCGGTTTGTAAAACGCATATATGCGCTTCGCAACCGCTTATGAGCAGGGTGGGGGCTCCGCTTGGAGCCAAGCGATGCAGCGCCTCCAAAAAAGCCGGGGTGCCGCAAGCGCCAAACGTGGTTTTTTCGACACTCTCGGGGCATAAGGCGGCAATCTCGGGTGCAGTGTGACCCAGCCCGACCGGGTACTGCTCGGTCGCCAGCGCCGGAATCGCCAGTAGTTGTGCCGCCTGCGCCAGTATCGTTGCATTGCGCAGCACGGCATCGCCATCGTCAATCGCCGGCATGAGGCCTCCCTGAAAATCGATTATCAGCAGCAGGCTGCTGATAATCGATCAAGCCGGCATCTCAGGCCCCCAACGGAATAGGACTGCTGATTGTCAGCATCAGATATTTTCCCTATATATAATAACTACTAGCACTGAGGCAGATGGCACGTATTTAACTGGCCCCTGGCCGAAATGATTGAACCGTTGAAACTGCACCAGTTCCCTCATTAGAAACGCAGGAACCAAGAGGAATTGTGTCGCGTATCACGCCAAAAATATCACAAACCAGACAGCGGCGGCCTACCGAGAATCATGTCTGCGGCCTTTTCCGCAATCATCATTGTGGCAGCACAGATGTTAGCAGACGGCATTTTCGGTATCACGGAAGAGTCGGCTATGCGCAAGCCATCCAGGCCGTGGACGCGCAGGTTTGCATCAACTACCGCCATCTTGTCGCTGGCTGGCCCCATGTGGGAGGTACCGTTCAGGTGATAGGACGAGACGCCGTAACGATGCGCGAAATCCAGCAGTTGTTCGTCGCTCTGGATTGCCGGACCGGGCAAAGTTTCACATTCAACATACGGCGCCAACTCCGGCGTCTCCAATAGCTTGCGCGCTAGACGGATGCCGTCGACTAACACTCTCCGATCATCGGGATGCTGCAAATAATTCGGCTGGATTTCAGGGTTTGCAAACGGATCAGCAGAACGTATCCGTACATAGCCGAGGCTTTTTGGGCGATGCTGCCAGACACCTGCGGTTATGCCGGGAAAATTGTCGAGCATGCCGACGTACCCTTCCCGGTAGCTTGCGGGAGAAAATACACCCTGCAAATCGGGCCGATCCACGCCCTCCTTTGATTTCCAGAAAAAATGAATCAGCGATGGGCTTAGTGCAAGAATGCTGGGTTGCCGGAACAACCAGCGGGTGATCTGTCCAATGAGCCCAAGCCCGGTCGCTAGCTCATTCATCGTCTTGATGTTTTTCACCCGCGCTACCAGGCGTACTGAATAATGGTCGGTCAGATGTTCGCCGACACCCGATAATTCGTGCTGTACATTAATCCCGCGTTGTCGCAGTAAGGCAGCGGGGCCAATCCCCGACAGTTGCAATAATTTCGGCGTATTGATGGCTCCGCAGCACAGGATCACCTCACGACTGGCACTTACTTTGCGGGCAGTCACAGGGTTTTTATTCAGCACATACGCGACACCGGTGGCCCGCTTTCCATCCAAAAGCACTTGGGTGGCATGGGCATTAGTGTATATCGAAAGATTCGGACGCGATTTGGCGGGACGCAGGAACGTGCGCGCGGCACTCATGCGCCAGCCATGGTTGATGGTGCGCTGATAATATCCGACGCCGTCCTGTTTGGCACCGTTGTAATCAGGATTGCGGGGAATGCCCATACCAACCGCTCCCGCGATAAAAGCGTCGCACAGTGGATGTTTCCAATCGATATCGGTTATCGGTAGTTCGCCGTTGCGGCCGCGATAACGATCATCTCCCTCCCCAATCCGGCATTCCATGCGTTTGAAATAAGGTAGCACCTCAGCATAACTCCAGCCCGAGTTGCCGAGCGCCGCCCATTCATCATAGTCAGCCGCTTGACCGCGGTTATAGACAAGACCGTTAACAGAGGTCGAGCCGCCTAAAGTGCGTCCCTGTGGGACAGGAATGCGACGTCCATTGGTATGTTCGCCGACTTCGGTATTGAACTGCCATGTAAATGTGGGATTGAATAACGTTTTGATGAAACCGGCGGGGATGTGCAAAAACGGATGCCAGTCGGAAGGTCCCGCCTCAAGCAGGCAAACCGTGGCCTTGCCGTCGGCGCTAAGTCGGTTGGCCAGAATGGCGCCCGCCGCGCCGGAACCGACAATGACGTAATCGAATACGTCGCCGTTACCGTTATTTTGCCTGCTTGTCATGCTGGATTCCCATGCTATTTGTGTTTATGAGGCGAAATGCTGGAGTAGGTATACAGCATTCCGATGAACGCTGTTTCGGTTGATGCTTAATGCGCGCCGAGGTAGGACGCCCGAATCTGTGGATTTTTCAACAGTTCCTGGCCTGTGCCTTCAAGAGTAATGCGTCCGGTTTCCAGCACGTAGGCGCGGTCTGCCACCGCGAGCGCCTGGTTGGCCATTTGCTCGACTAGTAAAATGGTAAGACCTGTTTCACGCAGCGCGCGAATGGTGCGAAAGATATCCTTGATCACCAGTGGCGCCAGCCCAAGCGATGGCTCGTCGAGCAACAACAGGCGAGGCTTGCTCATCAGTGCGCGGGCAATCGCCAGCATTTGCTGCTCACCGCCCGATAGCGTGCCGGCAAGCTGCTCTTGCCGTTCGCGCAGACGCGGGAACAATTGGTAACCATCCTCGATGCTTTTCTCCATTGCAGCCATATCGCCACGTTGGCTATAACCGCCTAACAGCAGATTGTCGCGCACAGACTGGTCCGCGAAGACGCCGCGTCCTTCCGGTGACAACGCCATGCCGACCGACAGGCGTTTGTGAGCAGCCATGTTGGTGACATTCACGCCATCAACGACGATGCTGCCGCTGCTGACAGGCTCCAGTCCGACGATGCCCTTGAGCAGACTGGTCTTGCCGGCGCCGTTGGCACCGATGATGGTTACGACTTCGCCAACTGCAACGTTGATTGAAACATGGCGCGCTGCCTCGATCGCGCCATATGAAACCGATACAGACTCCAGTTTGAGCATGATCTTCCTTTTCATTCGATTGCTTCGGTGCCGAGATAGGCTTCGATCACGCGCGGATTTTTTTGTACTTCGACAGGAGTGCCTTCGGCGATCTTGATGCCGTAGTCCAGCACGATGACGTGATCCGAGATCGCCATCACCAGATCCATGTGATGTTCCACCATCAGGATAGTGACGCCGAGATCGCGTATGCGCAGCAGCAACTTGCCAAGTTCAGCGGTTTCCTGCGGATTGAGGCCGGCTGCCGGCTCATCGAGTAACAGCAGTTGCGGTTCGGTCGCCAGCGCGCGCGCCAGTTCCACGCGCCGCTCCAGGCCATAAGACAGACTGCCAGCCGGTACATATGCGGAATTAGCAAGCCCGACAAAATGCAGGATTGCAATGGCCCGCTCACGCGCCAGTTTTTCTTCGCGCCGGGCCTGAGGGAGCGTAAAAAACGACGACCAGAAGCCGTTACGCATCCGGCTGTGGCGTCCGACCAATACGTTATCGAGCACGGACAATTCACCGAACAAGCGCAGATTCTGAAATGTGCGCCCCATGCCGCGTTCACAAATGGCATGGATTTCTTGGCCGGCAAGCAAACCATCGATAAAATGAATCCTGCCTGCGTCGGGTACGACGATGCCGGTTAGCATATTGATCATGGTGCTCTTGCCGGCGCCATTGGGACCGATGAGAGCACTGATATGGCCTCGTTGCAGCTCGAACGATACTTGCTGCGCTGGGCTGACACCGCCATACGATTTGCACACGGCATCTACCTTTAGCAATGCCTGATCGGGGGCACCGTTTTGCGCGATAGTCAAACCGGCAATCGTTTCAGTACCGGCGGCTGGTTCGCCGCTGTGGCGGGTGTTTTTGCGGAACAATTGCGTTAGCACACCAGCCACGCCGTTCGGCATCAGATACAACGCGAACAACAACAGCGCACCGTACACAAAATGCTGTGCTGATGGCCATTTCGCCAGATACGCATCAATCACGGTCAACAAAACGGCGCCCACTAATGGCCCTAACGATGAACCCGCGCCGCCAAACAAAACCAGAAGCAGAATAAATACCGATAAATTGAAATTAATAAAGTCGGAGTTAATGTACTGGTTCTGCTGCGCGACCATTGCCCCCGCGATACCGCAGGTCACAGCAGCGATCACGAATGCCAGTACTTTGGCGCGATACACCTTGATGCCGACTGAAGAGGCGGCGATTTCATCTGCCTGCAGCGACAACAACGCACGGCCGAAGCGCCCGTTCAGCACATTGCGCAGCAACAGATGCGTTACTGTACAAAGTGCGATTCCGAACCACACCCACTGGACGCTGGAAAACGGAGTGGCGTTAATGGTCAGGGGCTTGATGCCGAAGATACCGGCAGCACCGCCAAATACGTCCGACCATTCGGTGACGATTTTTTCAATCACGACACCGAATGCGAGCGTCACCATGGCCAGATACGGCCCCTTGACGCGTAACGACGGTAATGCGATTAATACGCCGCACACGCCAGAAACCAATGCGGCGCCGATCAGCGCTAACCATGGCGAAAGATCAAAATGTGTTGTCAGCATCGCTGCTGTGTAGGCACCTGCCGCAAACAGCCCGGCCTGCCCTAACGATTTCTGTCCTGCATAGCCGACCAGGACATTCATGCCCACGGCGCACATGAAATAGACGGTTATCATGAAAAGCATGCGTAGGTAATAATCGTTTTGCAGCAGCGACGCCATGATCGCCATCGCTGCGGCGATAACCAATACGCTGAGCAGGTGGCCGGATATCCACCAGCGATTCGGCCCTTCATCGGCCAACATGCCGCCTGTATTCACGGCATCAAGAGAGTCGCTCATACTTTTTCCACCAATTTTTTTCCGAACAAGCCATTCGGCTTGAACGCCAGAACAATAATCACCAGCAAGAACACGACAATCTCCCGCCACTGCGCCTGCCACAAGTTAATCATCGATTCCAGCAAGCCCAAAACAAAGCCACCGATAACACAGCCGCGCGGATTGGTGAGGCCACCGATCATGGCGCCTGAAAACCCTTTCAGTGCGATTGCCAGCCCCATGAATAAAGATGCCGAAGCAATCGGCGCCAACAAATAGCCACTCAAACCTGCCAGCGCAGAACTGATGAAAAAAGCACCCAGCATGACCGCGTTGACGTTAATACCCATCAGGCTGGCAATGTTACGGTCGTGAGCTACCGCGCGCATAGCCTTGCCAATCATGGTCTTGCGCATAACCCAGTCAAATATCAGCATGACCGCGACAGCGACAACGATCAACAACAGTTCCTGCGAGCGCACACCAACGCCCAGAATTCTGATCACACCGTCACCAAACGGCGCTGGAACTTTGACCGGTGCAGGCCCCCAAACAGCCAGTCCGATACTTTGCAAGATAATGCCGAAACCTATCGTGCTCATGACCCACGCCATCCCCGGCTTGCCGGCAAAAGGACGCACTGCGGTTAAGTATAAGATCACGCCAAGGCAACCCATTACAACCATCGCAACCAGCACCGCCAACACCTGCTCCATGCCGTTCATGGTAACGGCTGCTATGGTTGTGCCCAGAGGTGCTCCGGTGATCAGTAGCATGGCGCTGAAACCGATGAATGATCCCGCCGATACAAATTCGCCGTGTGAAAAATTCAGCGTCTTGGTAGTGGTAAACGTAATACTAAAACCCAAAGCCACAAGCGCATAAGCGCCCCCGAGAGCCAGGCCGCTTATAAGCGCTTGGAGTAATGCTTCTGTCATGTTCTTGATCCTTTTAGGCGGCTGGTGCCACGTATCCCGCTAGCGCGTCGCTTGTTATCGACAGGACCCAGCTTAGCTACGATGTTTTGACTCATACCGTACACGTGCTGCACCTCACCTCCTTGCGGAAAAGGTGAGGCCAAGCCGTGTGTTTACTTCTTAAAGTCAGCGGCCGTCAATGCCTTGGTGATACTGTCTTCGTAATTGACGATACGACCATTTTTCCAATAAGCCAGATGAAAATCGCTCACCGACAGGGCTTCATGGTTTTCCTTACTGAACGGTTTTTTGTAGGTTTTGACGACGCCATCGACGCTTGCCAGGTTTTCCAGCGCCTTCTGCACTTTTGCCCCATCAACCGTACCGGCTTGCTTGATCGCGGCCGCCAGCAGCTTGATCGAATCATAAGCTTGGGCCGCAGCGACGAACGCAGTCATCTTCGGATGCTTTTTGATCAATGCAGTACTGAGTTGTTGCGCCCGCGGCGTGCTGCTTTCAGTAGTCGATGCAGCAAAAATCAGCTTTTCACCGAGTTTCGGACCGGCCAGTTGAATCATCGGTGTATTCACGTTAGCCCAGGAGCCCAGCGTGACTGGGAAATAATCAATTTTTTCCATGCTGCGCAACACATAAGCATTGGAATCGGCCAGGCCGTAAATGATCAGGGTATCTGCGCCACTGGCTTTGATCTTGCTTAGCTGGGATGTCATGTCGGTATCCTTGCCACCGAATTTTTCCACCGCAGCCGGGCTTAGCCCATGCAACGCAAGAATGTCGTTGAGATCTTTCAAGCCTTGTTGGCCGTAACCGGTCGAGTCCACGATAAACGCGATTTTTTTGTTTTTTGTCGACTTGACGGCGTAAGCCACCAGCAGGCTGATCTGTTCGCGATCGATCATCGATACTCGAAAGATGTAGTTTTCGCCGGTTTTTTCGTAGCGCTTGGTGATGTCGGTAGCTGTCGCAATCGGCGAAATCACCGGAATTTTTTTCTGTTGCGGCAAGTGTAGCCATGCCATCACGTTACCCGAATTGGCCGAACCGATCAGGGCGACCACTCTCTCGTTGTCGAGTAACTCGATCGTGTTCTGGATTGCTTTCGGCGGCTGCGCTACGTCATCGCGCGCAACCACGGCAAGTTTGCGCCCCAGCAGTCCGCCGGCCTGATTGATTTCCTCAACCGCCTGCTGCACACCGTACAAACCGGCCAGACCGAATTCGGCCGAGCCACTGGCAGACATGTCGCTGTTATAGCCAATCTTGATATCCTGCGCATGGACGACACCCATGCTCGCCATGCCAATTGCAGCAGCGACCGATAACGCTTTCAAACCATTAAAAATTGCTGACATTTTCATCTCCTGAAAAACTTCAATTTATTGTCTGCTTCAGCCGGGTTACTGCATTTTTCCCGACAGGCATATGTACTTCACTTCCATGAACTCTTCGATGCCATACTTCGATCCTTCCCGACCCACGCCAGACTCTTTGATTCCGCCGAATGGCCCGACTTCATTGGACACCAAACCAGTATTGACGCCAACGATACCGTACTCCAGACCTTCCATTACACGCCAAACACGAGCTAGGTTCTCGCTATAGAAATAAGCGGAAAGACCCGAATCACTTCGGTTGGCCAGCTCGATCACGGCCGCTTCGTCAGCGAACGAAGATAGCGCCACCACAGGCCCGAAAATTTCTTCCGTTGCGATGTCCATTTGATCGGTGATGCCGCCCAGTACAGTTGGCGCATAAAACAACCCTCCCTTCTGATGACGTTTCGCACCTAACACTACCTGCGCACCTTTTTGTATAGCGTCGGCAACCAGGCGCTCGACCTTGTCGATCGCACGTTGATCGATTAGCGGCCCTTGCATGACGCCTTCATCAAGACCGTTACCTACTTCCAACGCTTGCACACGGGTTGCCAGACGCTCTGAAAAATCCGAATAAATTTTTTCATGCACGTAAACACGGTTCGCACAGATACAGGTCTGGCCAGCGTTCCTGAATTTGGACAGCAACAGACCTTCGATTGCTGCATCAATATCCGCGTCGTCGAACACGATGAACGGGGCGTTACCGCCCAACTCCAGCGACAGTTTCTTAATGTTCGATGCGCACTGTTGCATCAACAGGCGTCCGGTCGCAGTGGAACCGGTGAAGGTCAGTTTGCGTACGATGCGACTGCTGGTCAGTTCTCGCCCGATTTCGACCGGATTTCCGGTCACAATATTGAGTACGCCGTCCGGTACGCCGGCCCGCTGCGCCAGCTCACCCAGCGCGAACGCGGAGTAAGGCGTCAACTCGGCCGGTTTAAGCACTACAGTACAACCAGCAGCAAGTGCCGGCGACACTTTGCGCGTGACCAACGCGCTCGGAAAATTCCACGCGGTAATCGCAGCGCACACACCGATCGGTTGCTTGATTGCCAGCAGACGTTGATCCGAGCGCGTCTGTGGCAAGACGTCGCCGTACACCCGTTTCGCCTCCTCTGAAAACCATTCGACAAAAGACAGCGCATACAGTATTTCGCCCCGTGCTTCGGCCAGCGGTTTGCCCTGCTCCAGCGTCATGATGAGGGCAAGGTCATCGATATTCTGTTGAATCAAATCGTACCAGCGACGCAAAATCGCACCGCGCTCTTTGCCGGTCTTGGCACGCCATGCAGGCAACGCTGCCTGCGCCGCGCCGATGGCCCTTCTGGTCTCCACCTCGCCCATGGACGGTGCCGTGCCAAGCAGTGCGCCGTCAGCCGGATTGGTTACTGCAAATGTCGCGCCGCTGTCGGCATCGCACCATGCACCGCCGATATATGCCTGCTGGCGAAAAAGTGTGGGATCAAGCAATTTCATGTGACAGTCCTATTGACGTTGTGCCGCTGATCTGGAATGAAGATTGGTCCGCTTTCCAGCGCGCAAGACATAGCCCGGCACCGGATGACCAATCATCGTAGGCAGTTCATGTGCACACGAGAGCAACGCGTCGAGATCGACACCGGTATCAATGCCCGACGATTCCAGCATGTGCACCAAATCTTCGGTACAGATGTTGCCGCTGGCGCCGGGCGCATATGGACAGCCGCCGATACCGCCCAAAGAAGCGTCGTAACTGACGATCCCGGCTCCCAGCCCGGCCAGCACATTCGCCAGCCCCATGCCACGGGTATTGTGGAAATGCAAAGTCGCCGGCATCTGTGGTAACGCTGCAAGATAAGCCACTGCAACTTGTTCCACTAGTCGCGGGTGCGCGGTACCGATAGTGTCTGCCAATGTGATCGAATGCATGCCTATTGCGGCATATTCTTGTGCCGCCCACAGGATGCGCTCTAGCGAAGGCTCCCCGTCAAAGGGGCAGCCAAACGCAGTGGCAATGGTGCCGTTGACGCGCATGTCGGTACCATTGAGCATTCGCATCACATGGCGAAACTGCTCCAGTGACTGCTTACACGTCATGCGCATGTTTGCCAGATTATGCGATTCACCGATCGACATCACCAGATTGATTTCGTCAATCCCGCTTTCGATAGCACGCTCGCAACCTTGCTCGTTTGGCACCAGCGCAACATACGTCACGCCAGGCTGCCGCGTCAAACCATGTATTACTTCCTGTGCATCGCGCAGATTAGGAATCGCTTTGGGTGACACGAATGAAGTAACTTCAATTTTTGCCAAACCAGTCTTGGCAAGCTGATTTATCAAGCGAATCTTATCTTCCGTGGCGACGAATTGCGCCTCACTTTGAAAGCCGTCGCGCACGGCAACATCGTTAATGAAAACCCGTTTTGGTAGGGTGGCAAATGACATTTTTATTATCCTTACTGGTAAGTGTCGGTTAAATCACGCCTTGCTGCCGTAGCACTTCAATATCGGCCGCATTACGTCCGATTGATGCAAGCACTTCTGCAGTGTGTTGGCCTAGTTCCGGGCCGACCCAGTTGGTTTGGCCCGGTGTGCCAGACAACTTCGGCACCACTCCTGGCAGATCGATCGATGCGCCGTCAGGAAGTGAAAATTTCTGGATCATTTCGCGTGCCCGATAGTGGGGGTCCTGATGGATGTCGGCGGCGGTGTATACGCGGCTGCTCGGTACATCGGCGGCCTCCAGTACCGCCAGTACATGCGCAAGTTCATGTTGGCCGGTCCAGTCGGAAATGGCTTGATCAATCATGTCGTTTTGCGCAACCCGACCGTCGTTGCGCGCCAGATGCGGATCATTAGCCAAATCCGCCCGTCCCATGGCGTTTGCCAGTCGTTTGAAGATACTGTCACCGTTGCCGGCGATGATCACATACAGCCCATCAGCACATAAATAGGTGCTAGAAGGTGATATGCCGGGCAGGCTGGCACCTGTGCGTTCGCGCGTAAAACCGAATTCAGCGTATTCTGGAATCAGGCTTTCCATCACGCCGAATACTGCCTCATACAAGGCGATGTCAATGAATTGACCCTTACCGCCGTTGACCTTCAGATGATGCATGGCCAGCAGGGCGCCAATCACACCATACAGTGAGGCTAGCGTATCGCCGATGCTGACGCCGACGCGTACCGGCGGACGGTCTGGAAACCCGATCAGATTACGCAGGCCACCCATCGATTCGGCAATCGCAGCAAAGCCGGGGCGCTGGCTGTACGGGCCACTTTGACCGTAACCGGAAACCCGTACCATGATCAGATTCGGGTTGATCTTGACCAGATCCTCCCACCCAAGACCCCAACCTTCCAGCGTACCTGGACGAAAATTCTCGATCACAATATCGGCCGACTTCACCAGTTCCCGTACGATTTCCTGCCCCTGCTGGGATTTCAGGTTCAACGTGATCGATTTCTTGTTTCGGCTTTGCGAATACCACCAAAGCGAAGTGCCATCATGTAGCTTGCGCCACTTGCGCAGCGGATCGCCATCAATCGGAGATTCGATCTTGATGACTTCGGCACCGAATTGCGCCAGCAAACCAGCAGCGTAGGGCCCTGCGATCAGCGTTCCCATTTCAATTACCTTAACACCGTGGAGCGATGCTTTTTTTGACGGAGCAGAATTATTCATTGCAGTCGTTGTTAAAATTATTTGACGATTGAAAGCAGGAATGCAACCGAGGCGGAATAGCGAAATGCTGCGTCTCCTCAATTACATGGCAGGGCCACACAAATGTTTTTTAATTTTTATACGGCCTATCCTAGCGCCGCACCAGAGTGACACACAGCAATATATAGTGACGTTGCCATCGCGTAAAACGACGACAGCTCTGCAGCCCTTATGTAGCTTAGGGCTCTTCGCGTACGTCTGGATCAGTGGAATGCTACAATCAGCATAACGCCATCGGAAACGCTGTCCATGCGACTCGACCCTACTTCCCTGAATCTGTTTTTGAGCGTGATAGAAGAAGGCACGATTGCGGCAGCTGCGGAACGCGAGCACATTGCCGCTGCTGCTGTAAGCAAACGCCTCAGTGAGATTGAATCCATCCTCGGAACAAAATTGCTCACGCGCACCAACCGCGGCGTCGAGCCGACCAGCGCAGGCATAGCCTTATCGGCTCTGGCACGCCGGGTGCTACATGAACTTGACGATATTGCCGTGCAGATGCGGGAGTACGCTACAGGCATACGGGGTCAGGTCCGCATATTCGCGAACATCTCGGCGATCACGCAATTTCTACCACGCGAAATCAGAGCTTTTCTGGCCGACTATCCGCATGTAAAGGTGCACCTTGAGGAGAAAATCAGCACCGTGATCACCAAGGCGGTTGAAGAAAATTCTGCCGACATCGGCATCTTCACCGAAGAACCGAACGGGCGTAAACTGGAGTTGTTTCCGTATCATCGCGATCGTCTGGCCATTATCACGCCGAGAAACCACCTGCTGGCAAGCTGCAATGCGCTGACGTTTGAGGAGACTTTGGACTTCGATTACGTTGGGCTCCACTCTGGCAGCGCGATCAACCGCCTCTTGCTAAAAAAGGCAACCGAACTGAACCGAAATATCAAACTGCGAATTCAGGTCACGAGTTATGACGCGCTGTGTCTTATGGTGGATTCTGGTTTGGGCATTGCTTTGTTGCCGGAAGCAGTTGCGCAGCAGTACGCCAGAATTCTGAGTATTTGCACTGTGCCGCTGGTAGAACCCTGGGCCGAACGAAAAATTACGATTTGCGTGCGTTCATTCGAAGCGCTTCCTGTGGCCGCTCAATTATTGGTTGGCCACTTGCGTGCGCAGGAGGGCAAGCCCGCCTGACGCCATGCATCACCGAATTAGTGCGGCGACCCCAGTGTTTCCTCGATTTGCTTAAGTGAAGTCGGGTCTTCAATCGAAGACATATCGCCCGGGTCGCGCCCTTCGCAAATAGCCTGGATCGAGCGCCGCAACAGTTTTCCGGAGCGGGTCTTTGGTAGCTGGGCAATGAAATACACACGGGCCGGGCGGGCTACTGCACCCAACTGGCGATCGACTACACCCATGATTTCCTTTTCCAGCGCTTGCTGCGCCTGCGCTGTGTTGGCCGCTGCGGGATTTTTCAGGATCACGAAGGCAACGGCAACCTGGCCCTTGAGCTTGTCTTCGACCCCGACCACGGCAACTTCCGACACATTGGCATGACTGGAAATACTTTCTTCGATTTCCCGCGTGCCGAGCCGGTGACCGGCAACATTGATCACGTCATCAGTGCGGCCAAGGATGAAATAATAACCTTCCGCATCGCGAATGCCCCAGTCGAAGGTCGAATAGACATGTTTGCCGTTCAAAACGCTCCAGTAGGTACTGACATAACGCGCATCGTCGCCGTACACAGTCTGCATGCAGCCAGGTGGCAACGGGCCTTCGATCATGACCACGCCTTTTTCATTGGCGCCACATTCTTCGCCGGTCGTTTCATTAAACAACTTGACGTTAAATCCCGGGATCGGAACGCCAGGGCTGCCGAGCTTGGTCGGCATGTCTTCCAAACCTTTGGCGACCGATAGGATCGGCCAACCGGTTTCGGTCTGCCAGTAATTGTCGATAATGGGTACACCCAGGGCGTCCGAAATCCAGGCCGAGGTGGTTTCATCCAGCGGTTCGCCGGCCAGATACAGCGCCTTGAGCGAAGACAAGTCGTATTTCTGCATGAATTCTTGCGGCTGCTTCTTGAGCACCCGCACCGCAGTCGGGGCCGAGAACATCCGCGTCACTTTGTATTTCTCTACGATGCTCCACCAGATACCGGCGTCCGGCAAGGTTGGCAAGCCTTCATACATGATAGTGGCCATGCCCGCGATCAGCGGACCATAAACGATATATGAGTGACCGACCACCCAGCCGATATCGGAAGTGGCAAAGTAAGTCTCACCCGGATTGCCGCAAAAAATATGCCGCATCGAAGAAGCCAGAGCAACTGCATAACCGCCGACATCGCGTTGCACGCCCTTCGGTTTGCCGGTAGTGCCAGAGGTATACAGAATATAAGACGGCTCATTCGATTCCAGCCAAGTCACTGGCACCTGCGTATCCAGGTGTTGCGCGCGTAGCGCTGCGTAATCGACATCACGCCCTTCCACCAGGTTCATAGGAGCCAAATTACGATTGACCAGCAGCACTTTGCCCGGTTTGTGGGCTGAAAGTGTAATCGCCTCATCCAGCAAAGGCTTATAAGGAATCGGCTTGCCGCCTCGGGAGCCGGCATCTGCAGACACGATCAGCTTGGGCTGCGCATCTTCGATCCGCGTGGCCAAGCTATGCGCTGCAAAGCCGCCGAACACGACCGAATGAATGGCGCCGATGCGGGCACAGGCCAGCATGGCAAAAGCGGCTTCGGCGATCATCGGCATGTAAATCAGCACGCGGTCGCCCTTGCCCACGCCCAGTGTTTGCATGATGGCGGCCATGCGGCTGACTTCAGCTTGCAATTCCTTGAAGGAATAGACTTTCTCGGTTCCGGTTTCGGTCGAAATCGCGATCAGCGCGGCCTTGTCGCCTTGGGTGGCGGCCCAACGATCGACAGCGTTATGGCACAGATTGGTCTTGCCGCCAATAAACCATTGGGTGAATGGCGGTTTTGAATAATCGAGCACTTTCGAATACGGTTGCTGCCAGTCGATCAGTTTGGCTTCGCCGTCCCAGAATGCTTGCGGTTGTTCAATCGAATTTTTATAAATATTTGCGAAATTCATGTCTTCTCCGGTGCCTAAAAGTGAATTTTTTGCATAGTTCGTAAGTAGTGCAGGCCTCTGTGCCTGCAACCAGAGGCAGGCACAGAGGCCTGCACTACTGAAGTATTTTGCACAAGCCAAAGGTAAAAAAACGCGGCACCAAGTGAATGTGGCCGCGTTTTATATAACTGCATCTGCTATCGAAGGGAATCAGCTTAGTGAATCAGATCACGTAAAGATCAACGTATTCATGCACCGGCATCGCTTCCAGTGTGGCCTGGTCGAGCGAAATGTCGAGAATGGTTTTTTGTTGCTTGGCGGGAAATTGGCGTGCCAGGTTGGTCTTGAACTTGGCCTCCAGCAACGGAATACCATCGGTGCGGCGGCGTGCATGACCGATTGGATATTCAACGACGACTTCAGCAAACTTGCTGCCGTCATTGAATTCGACCGTCAAGGCATTGGCAATCGAACGTTTCGCAGGATCATGATAATCGGCGGTGAAAGCGGGATCTTCAACGCAGACGATCTTGTCGCGCAACGTGTCGATGCGTGGATCGGCGGCGACCTTGTCTTCATAGTCGGATGCAGTCAGGCGACCGAAAATCATCGGCATGGCAACCATGTACTGGATGCAATGATCGCGATCGGCAGGGTTATCCAACGGGCCTTTCTTGTCGATAATGCGGATGCAGGCTTCGTGGGTGCGGATTGTGACCTTCTTGATATCCTCAACCGATTTGCCGGCGGCCTTCAGTTGCGCGTGTAATGTCATGCCGGCTTCAACTGCGGTTTGCGAGTGAAACTCGGCCGGGAACGAAATCTTGAACAGCACGTTTTCCATCACGTAGGAACCGTATGGGCGCTGAAATTTGAACTTGTTGCCTTTGAACAGCACATCGTAGAAACCCCAGGTCTTGGCCGACAGTACCGATGGATAACCCATTTCGCCGGTTTTTGCCATCAATGCCAAGCGTACCGCACGCGATGTCGCGTCTCCTGCAGCCCATGATTTGCGGGAGCCGGTGTTGGGCGAATGACGATAGGTGCGCAGTGACTGACCATCGACCCATGCCAGCGATACTGCATTGAGGATTTCGTCGCGGGACAAGCCCATCATCTCAGACACCACTGCAGTCGAAGCAACCTTAACCAGGACAACGTGATCGAGGCCAACTTTGTTGAAGGAATTTTCGAGCGCGATACAACCTTGGATTTCATGCGCCTTGATCAGGCCGGTCAAGACTGATTTCATGGTCAGCGGTTTCTTGCCGGCCGCAACCGCATTGCGTGAAAGCCAATCGGCCGTTGCCAGAATGCCGCCCAAATTATCCGATGGGTGACCCCATTCAGCAGCCAGCCAGGTGTCATTGAAGTCGAGCCAGCGAATCATCGCACCGATGTTGAACGCGGCTTGCACCGGATCGAGCTGGAATTGGGTACCCGGAACCTTGGCCCCGTTCGGCACCATGGTGCCTGGCACAATCGGGCCCATGAGTTTTTTGCAGGCAGGATATTCGAGTGCTTCGAGGCCGCAGCCGAGCGTATCGATCAGACAGTTGCGGGCTGTGGTGTAGGCCACGCTGGATTCGATCTTGTAGTGCATTACGTAATCGACGATGTCGATTATTTCCTGGTCGAACTCGGTACGCACGTTTGAAATATGAGCAGACATTGAGATTCCTGTTTTTAAAAAATTAGCGGGTTTTACATTCATTGGCAAGCTGCTGGCCTGCCTTGGCATTCAACAGCATGGATTTGGCTGGAATTTGAATCCAGACATGGCCGCTGGCGGCATCTTCATAGCGCAGCGCACCGGTGGAAGTTGTAACCGCTCGCAGCGGATACGAACGCCCTTTCCAAGCCACATTGATCGCATCAGGATGCTGCGGGTCGGCACTTACGTCGACTTGATTGCCTAGTTCACAACGAAAATTGCCAGCGATTAAAGCTGTTTTGGCAGACGCCGGCGATTGCAGCATCGGGATTGCAGCCAATGGCATTGGCTGGGTTTCCGATAACGGCACCTTGGATGCACAAGAGGCCAGCAAGGCAGTGAAAATCAGGGTGGATGTCAGTCTCAGGGCAATCATAATTTTCTCCAGTACCGATACGCGTTGGCCGGATTGGCTAGCGTTTGCCGATTGGTACGAATTTTAAATCGTCTGGGCCGACATAATTTGCGGAAGGACGAATAATTTTGTTATCGATGCGTTGTTCGATAATGTGCGCAGCCCAGCCGGAGGTGCGGGCAATCACGAACAACGGCGTAAACATTGCGGTCGGCACTCCCATCATGTGATACGACACGGCCGAAAACCAGTCCAGGTTTGGAAACATTTTTTTAATGTCCCACATCACCGTTTCCAGACGTTCGGCAATGTCGAACATCGCCGTCGAACCGGCCTCGGTAGACAAATTGTGCGCCACTTCCTTGATTACCTTGTTACGCGGGTCGGACACGGTATACACCGGATGCCCGAAACCGATCACGACTTCCTTGTTTTCAACGCGTTTTTTGATGTCGGCTTCGGCTTCGTCTGGATTATCGTAACGCTTCTGAATTTCGAACGCGGCCTCATTCGCCCCGCCGTGCTTCGGGCCGCGCAAGGCGCCGATCGCACCAGTGATGGCAGAGTGAATATCGGAACCGGTGCCGGCAATGACGCGGCTGGTGAAAGTCGACGCATTGAATTCATGTTCGGCATACAGGATCAGCGAAGTGTGCATCGCCTTTTCCCATGCAGCGGACGGCTTCACGCCATGCAGCAGATGCAGGAAATGGCCGCCGATGGAATCATCATCGGTTTCAACTTCGATCCGTTTGCCATTGGTGCTGAAGTGATACCAGTACAGCAACATGGAACCGAATGACGCCATCAGACGGTCGGCAATGTCGCGCGCACCTGGGATGTTGTGGTCATCTTTTTCTGGCAATGTGCAGCCGAGTACGGAAATACCAGTGCGCATCACGTCCATCGGGTGCGATGCGGCAGGCAGCGCTTCCAGCGCAGCCTTGACGCTGGCAGGCAGGCCGCGCAAGGATTTCAGCTTGGCTTTGTAGCCTTTCAGCTCGGCTGCGGTAGGCAGTTTGCCGTGTACCAGCAGATAGGCGATTTCTTCGAATTCGCAGGTATCGGCGATATCCAGAATGTCATAGCCGCGGTAGTGCAGATCGTTGCCGGTCTTGCCGACGGAACACAGCGCAGTGTTACCTGCAGTGACGCCGGACAGCGCAACAGATTTTTTTGGTTTGAAAGCAACTGCTTGTGATTCATTCATTTTTTTAGTCTCCTAACGAAAAAGAATCAGTGTAGTGCAGGTCTCTACTCCTGCAACCGATGCAGGAGTAGAAACCTGCACTACTGAAAAATACGCAAATATCTTATTTTTTCTGGGCTGCAAACAAGGCGTCCAGATGCTGCTCGAAGTCGTAATAATTGATGCGATCGTACAATTCCATGCGGGTTTGCATGGTGTCGACCACATTTTTTTGAGTGCCGTCACGGCGGATTGCGGTATATACGTTTTCGGCCGCCTTGTTCATTGCGCGAAAGGCCGACAACGGGTATAGCACCAGGCGAACATCGGCTGATTTCAACTCTTCCACCGTAAACAACGGCGTAGCACCGAATTCAGTGATGTTGGCCAGTACCGGCACCTTGACCGCAGCGGCAAACTTCTTGTACATCGCCAGCTCGGTAATCGCTTCCGGGAAGAGCATGTCGGCACCGGCTTCGACGTAAGCGATGGCACGTTCCAGTGCGGACTCCAGCCCTTCGACTGCCAACGAATCAGTGCGCGCCATGATTACGAAATTCTCGTCGGTACGGGCATCGACTGCAGCCTTGATGCGGTCCACCATTTCCTGCTTGCTGACGATTTCCTTGTTCGGACGGTGGCCGCAGCGCTTGGCGCCGACCTGGTCTTCGATATGCAGCGCGGCAGCGCCGAACTTGACCATCGACTTGACGGTGCGCGCGACATTGAACGCGCTGGAGCCAAAACCGGTATCGACATCGACTAGCAGCGGCAGGTCGCAGACATCAGTAATGCGGCGCACGTCGGTCAGCACATCGTCCAGATTAGAAATGCCCAGATCGGGCAGACCGAGCGAGCCGGCAGCGACACCGCCACCGGAAAGGTAAATCGCCTTGAACCCGGCACGTTTGGCCAGCAGCGCATGATTGGCGTTAATCGCACCAATTACTTGCAACGGGGACTCTTCTTGCATCGCCTTGCGGAAGGCAGCACCTGCGGAATACAAACTCATGTCTTCACCTTATCTGTTGAGAGGTTTCACTGACGCTAACTGCGCACTGTATTGCAATCGCCGTGCCACATGGGCGGAAATGCCGGCATGCGCGCGTTAGAACTTTAAAAATACCTTGCGATTCATTAGCTTAAGAAGCTCATAGCGCAGCGTAGAGCAGCATGTCATTACTTAGTACAAGTAATTTTTGTTTCAAGCTACGTTACAATCATCGGCATATCTGAAACATTACAACCATATTGAAACATATTTGAAACATGCGCCCCAGTCCAAACTCCCACATCCAGAACGACAGCAACAAGGAAAAACCGGTCATCTGGACCGTTTCCGTATCGCGTCTGGCGGACCTGTTCCGTGACATTACGCTGGAATACGACGATCGCGCCACCATCGAGCCGATTGATCTCGGTTTTGAAGATGCGGCACGCCATATCCGCGAGCGCATGGCAACGGAGCGCTGCGACGCTGTGATTGCCGCGGGCTCCAACGGCACTTATCTGAAGAGCCGCCTGTCGGTGCCGGTGGTAATCGCCAAGGCCAGCGGCTTTGACGTAATGCAGGCGCTATCGCGCGCGCGCAAGATCACGCCCGACATCGGCATCATCACCTATCAAAACACGATGCCGGCGCTGAAGGAATTTCAGAACGCATTTGGCTTTCGCATTGCGCAGCGCAAATATGCCACCGAGGAAGATGCCCGGGCCCAGATCAACGAACTCAAAGCGAGCGGCATCAAAGCCATCGTCGGTGCCGGCCTGATTACCGATCTGGCTGCGGAAGCCGGACTGGCCGCAGTCTTCGTGTATTCGGCCGCGTCGATCCGGCAAGCCTTCGACGACGCGCTTGAAATCGCCAAACTGACGCAACTGGAATCGCAGCGTGGGCGTGGCACACAGTTGGTTGCGGCTGCTGGTATACCTGAGACCTTGCGCGCCAAACACGGCATCACCGATTTGCGCGGCACATCAAGCGCTATGGAAGCATTGCGGCAAACCGTGGTGCTATACGCCAGATCCCCCGCCACCGTATTAATCCAGGGCGAAACCGGCACCGGCAAGGAACTGGTGGCGCAAGCGATTCACCGCGAAAATCCACGTATGGACGCCGGCAACCGGCCCTTTGTCGTTGTTAATTGCGGCGCGATTGCAGAATCCCTGTTGGAGTCGGAATTATTCGGTTATGAAGAAGGTGCATTTACCGGATCACGTCGTGGTGGGCACGCCGGACTGTTTGAGGCAGCCCATCGCGGTACGCTGTTTTTGGATGAAATCGGCGAAATGCCGCTGACGCTGCAAACCCGGTTGTTGCGGGTACTGGAAGAGCGTGAAATTGTGCGTGTCGGCAGCACCCGGCCGATTCCGGTCGATGTGCGCATCATCAGCGCCACCCATTGCGACCTGGAACAACGCATCCGCGAAGGGCGTTTTCGCGCCGACTTGTTTTACCGGTTGGCGGTGTTGCGCCTGACGCTGCCGCCACTGCGCGAACGCGGTGAAGATCTGGTTGCACTGGCAGTGTGGTGCCTGAAAAACGCGCTGGCCGCGCTCGGCGCCCGTCCGCATCCCAATCTGCAAGCAGAAATCAATGCGTGCGGTGGATTGCTGCAAAACTATGACTGGCCCGGTAATGTGCGCGAATTACGTAATCTGATGGAGCGCCTGGCGCTATTTTTGGCAGCCGAACCGCTACAAGCTATCTCGCCCGGCTTTGTCTTGAGAGTAGCGCCGGAGTTGCTGCAGGCGTCGGATTCAGCAATAACGCGCCCAGCGCCTATCTTGGAACAACCAGCAATGACGCAGCTTGAAAACATTTACCAAACCCTGGCCCGATTCAATGGCAACCGCGCAGCGGCGGCCAAACACCTCGGCATCAGCCGTACCACGCTGTGGCGCCGAACGCAGACTGGAGAATAAAGCATACTAGCGGCAGCATATTTCATTAACGCATATTTTATATGCGGAAATGCCCACATTTATTAGCATACTCCAGCTATTTTAAATATGCTACGCAGGCACTTAAATCTCGACCTGGGTACCCAGCTCGATAACCCGGTTAGCCGGGATGCGATAGTAGTCGGCCGCATCGCGGGCATTGCGCGACATGCCGACAAATAGTCGTTCGCGCCATAGCGCCATGCCGGAGCCCGGAGTGGCAATAACGGTCTGGCGGGCGATGAAGAACGAGGTTTCCATCATGTTGAAATCGAACCCATATTCTTTCGATAATTCCAGCGCTTTGGGAATATCCGCCGTGTTCTTGAAGCCGTAATGCATATCAAGCTGGTAGCAATTGTGTCCCAAGTCATTAATTTGTATGCGCTCCGAAAATGGCACCCACGGCACATCGTGCTGATACACGGTCAGGAAAACTACCCGCTCGTGCAGCACCTTGTTGTGCGACAGGTTGTGCAGCATCGCATGCGGCACACCGTCACCCGGCCCACGCATGAAAATAGCCAATCCTGGAACCCGTATCGGCGGGTCGGTAAATAGCGAAGCCAGAAAATCCTCCAGTGGAATTGCATGTTTTTGCAGATTGGCGCGCACCAATTCACGCCCACGTTTCCATGTCATCATTACGACAAACATGATGCCGCCCAGCAATAACGGGAACCAGCCGCCATGCAGTATCTTCAGCGCATTGGCAGACAAGAATGCCAGATCAATCACGAAAAAGAAGCCGGTGGCGCCGATGCACAGCACAAGATTGTATTTCCAGTCGTAACGCAGGACAAAGAAAGACAGCATTGTGGTTGCTATCATGGTGCCCGTCACTGCAATGCCATAGGCTGCCGCCAGGTTGGAAGAAGAATCGAAAGCAAGCACCGCCAAAGCGACTACGGACCACTGCAGCCAATTAACCAGCGGAATGTAGATCTGCCCGATTTCCTTCGAGGAGGTTTGAATGATCTTCATGCGCGGCAAAAAACCCAGCGCAATGGCTTGCTTGACCATTGAATACGTGCCTGAAATAGTCGCCTGCGAAGCAATTATGGTAGCCACTGTGGACAAGACGATCAGCGGATAAATGCTCCAGTCGCCAAGTTGCTGGAAGAAAGGGTTTGAGACCGCCTCAGGATTACGCAACAACAAGCCGCCCTGACCTAGATAATTCAGCGCCAGTGCCGGAAAAGTGATGAAGAACCAAGCCATGCGTACCGGCTTGCGGCCGAAGTGACCCATATCGGCATACAGCGCTTCGGCACCGGTCAAGGTCAGCACAATCGCACCCAGCGCGACAAAAGCGACCCAGCGGTTGTCATTGAGGAAATAGAGGGCATGCAGCGGGTTCAAGGCGGCGAGAATTTCCGGTGCGTCGATAATATTGACGATCCCCATACCGGCCAAAGTGGTAAACCAGACTAGCATGATTGGCCCGAACCATTTGCCGATGCCGGCGGTACCATTTTTTTGCAGCATATACAAACCGGTTAGCAACACCAGCGTCAAAGGCACCACATATGGCTTAAAAGTCGGCGTTGCCACCTCCAGCCCTTCCATTGCGGACAAGACCGAAATCGCTGGGGTGATGACACCGTCGCCAAAAAATAGTGCGGCACCAAACATGCCCGTCACCAGCAGCGGGAAATGCCAGCGCGATAGCGGCCCAACTGAAGTCAAGGTCAGCGACAGCAGCGCCATGATGCCGCCTTCGCCATGATTGTCGGCGCGCAGCACTAGCGTGACGTACTTGAGCGAGACCACCACAATCAAGCTCCAGACGATCAGGGAAACCACACCCAGCAAGTTGCTGTGGCTCAATGTAAGCCCGTGCTGCGCCGAAAAAACTTCTTTCATCGCATACAGCGGACTGGTGCCGATGTCTCCGTAGACAATACCGACGGCAGCCAAAGTTAATACCGCCAACCTGCTTTTTGGATTTTCTGAGGCCAATTACACACCTGTAGGTTGTTATTTTGCGTCGCAGCATATTGGATGCCATTTCAAAAAGCAAGTCGCATTGTTGCATTTCGGCCCCATTGTGTCTGAGATGCGGCACTGCTGGGGTATAGCAATATGGATTTAGAAAATGGTTTTTTGTTTTACCGCACAAAATCGGCGCGCCTGCTTCTGGCAACGGCACTGAAAAACAGCCGTTTTTAGGTAAGCACTGAATATACCATTTTAGAGATTGCCGGGCATGTAGCGTTAAAATAGCGCCCTCCCCGCTGCCGGCGTTGTTGCAGCGAGCCTTATTATCGTGTGGAAAATGGTTATGTTGCGACTCAATGAAGTAAAACTGCCGCTGGATCATGCCGAAGCCGACATCAAAGCTTCCATCCTGGTGCGCCTAGGTATTCCCGAGGCGATGCTGGTCAGCTATGCGATATTCAAACGCAGCTACGACGCCCGCAAGAAAAGTGCCATCGTGCTGATTTATGCATTCGATGTGGTCACGACCGACGACCAGGCGATCCTGCAGCGCACACACAAAGACGGCCATATCGGCATCACGCCCGATACCGGTTACCATTTCGTCGCGCACGCCAGCGGCACCATGAAAACTCGCCCGGTGGTCATCGGCACTGGCCCTTGCGGCCTGTTCGCCGGACTGATTCTGGCGCAGATGGGATTCAATCCGATCATCCTGGAACGCGGCAAAATGGTGCGCGAACGCACCAAGGATACTTGGGGCTTATGGCGCAAAGGAGAACTCAACCCGGAGTCGAACGTACAATTCGGCGAAGGCGGTGCCGGCACTTTTTCAGATGGCAAGCTGTACAGCCAGATCAAGGACCCCAAACATTTGGGCCGCAAGGTCTTGACCGAGTTCGTCAAAGCCGGCGCGCCGGAAGAAATCATGTACGTCAGCAAGCCGCACATCGGCACCTTCCGGCTAGTCAAGGTGGTCGAACAGATGCGCGCCACCATTGAAGCATTGGGCGGCAGCTTTCGCTTCCAGAGCCGAGTCGAAGATATCGAGATCGAAAACGGTCAGGTACAAGGCGTAGTGTTGGCCGACGGCGAACGCATCGAAACCAGACATGTGGTGCTGGCCATCGGTCACAGCGCCCGCGACACTTTCGAGATGCTGCATCGGCGCGGGGTGTATGTGGAAGCGAAGCCGTTTTCAATCGGGTTCCGGGTCGAGCATCCGCAATCGCTGATCGACAAATGCCGCTTCGGCCCGAATGCCGGCAACCCGATTTTGGGCGCGGCCGATTACAAACTGGTGCATCACAGCAGCAACGGCCGTGCGGTGTACAGTTTCTGCATGTGCCCGGGCGGCACCGTGGTGGCAGCCACTTCGGAGCCGGGGCGCGTGGTCACCAACGGCATGAGCCAATACTCGCGCAACGAGCGCAACGCCAACAGCGCAATTGTGGTCGGCATTACGCCGGCAGACTACCCAGGCGATCCGCTGGCCGGCATCACTTTCCAGCGCCACTGGGAGTCGCGCGCGTTCGAACTTGGCGGCGGCACTTACCAGGCTCCCGCTCAATTAGTCGGTGACTTTGTTGCCGGTAAAACTTCAGCCGAATTCGGCAGCGTAATTCCATCCTACCAACCGGGTGTGCAATTGGGCAACCTGTCGACCGCCATCCCCGACTACGCCACCGAAGCGATGCGTGAAGCGTTTCCGGCTTTCGACAGGCAGATCAAGGGATTTGCGATGCATGATGCGCTGCTGACCGGGGTTGAGACGCGCACATCGTCGCCGATTCGCATCAAGCGCAATGATGACGATATGCAAAGCCTGAATACCAAGGGACTGTTTCCGGCCGGTGAAGGCGCCGGTTACGCCGGTGGCATTCTGTCGGCAGCGGTAGACGGCATCCGGGTCGCCGAAGCGCTGGCACTGAGCATCAATGCCGGCAAGTAAACCCGTATTGGAGATGATACTGGTTATTGTATTTTTAGGTACTGCACAATTTATATGCGGTAATTACTGCAAAAATACTTATACTCCCGTATATTTCAAAAACATAAAAAGTCTAATCGTCGCCGGCACCGTCTATGCCGAGCTCCTGAATTTTGCGGGTGATGGTGTTGCGACCAATCCCGAGCCGCACCGCCGCATCGTTTTTACGTCCATGCGTATGTTTTAGCGCAGCCCGAATTAGTACCGATTCAAACTGGCGGCCCAGCACTTCCATTACATCCGGTTGTCCGCCCGCCAGCAAACCGGCCGCTTCCGATTCCAGCAAAGTCTGCCAGGCAGCAGCATCTGCCGCGACCTGACTGGGATGAGCCGGAGTGTAAGCCGACACTTGCGGTGCGCCAACAGCCGGAAGGCCGGGAACAAAAGCTGGGGCGTAACTTGGCGCCGGAGCAACCGCATCCAGGGTGCTCACCAGATCGGGGGGCAAATCCTTGACCTCGACGGTTTGCCCCGGCGCCATCACGGTGATCCAATTGCAGAGGTTTTCGAGCTGGCGCACATTGCCTGGCAAATCCAGTCCAGTCAGAAACTGCATTGCCGGTTCCGACATCCGCTTGGCTTCCACGCCCAACTGTGAAGCGCTTTGCACCAAAAAATAGCGGGTCAGCAACGGAATGTCTTCGCGCCGCTCGCGCAAACTGGGCAAACGCAACCGGATCACGTTGAGGCGGTGATAGAGATCTTCGCGAAACAACCCGTCCTTGACGCGCTGCTCCAGATTCTGATGGGTAGCCGCGATTACGCGCACATTGGCTTTCTGCGGCTGATGACCGCCGACTCGGTAAAAATGGCCGTCCGACAGCACCCGCAGCAGACGTGTTTGCAGATCGAACGGCATGTCGCCGATTTCATCCAGAAACAAGGTGCCGCCTTCGGCTTGTTCGAAGCGGCCACGGCGCGAAGTCTGGGCCCCGGTAAATGCACCGCGTTCATGGCCGAACAGTTCGGATTCAAGTAAATCCTTCGGTATCGCTGCCGTATTCAAGGCAATGAAGGGCCGCGCCGCACGCGGGCTGTGCTTGTGCAACGCGCACGCTACCAGTTCCTTGCCGGAGCCGGATTCGCCGGTGATCAGCACCGTTACATTTGATTGCGCGAGCCGGCCGATGGCGCGAAACACATCCTGCATGGCCGGTGCCTGACCCAGGATTTCCGGGGTTTCACTAATAATTTGCGGGGCACTGGCTTCGCGCAGGCTTTCTTCCAGTGCGCGCCGGATCAGCTCGACCGCCTTTTCCAGATCGAACGGCTTGGCCAGATACTCGAAAGCACCACCCTGAAAAGCCGCCACAGCGGAGTCCAGATCCGAGAACGCCGTCATGATGATCACCGGCAAACCCGGATATTGAGTCTTTACGGTTTGCAATAACTCAAGACCGGAAGCGCCCGGCATGCGGATATCGGATACCAGCACCTGCGGCGTTTCGTCCGCCAGTGCAGCAATCGCATCGCGCGCATTGGTGAAACTCCGGGTGATCAGATTTTCACGCGCCAGCGCTTTTTCCAGCACCCAGCGTATCGATTCGTCGTCGTCAACAATCCAGATTGGCTTCATAGTCTCTTGTCTCTCCCGCGTTTTATGTCACGCACGCATGTCACGTTTGCTTCGCGCTCGTTGCGTGGCGACCGCCATCGCCACGCCATCATGGCAACGGCAGCAGCATCCTGAAATCGGTATATCCCGGCCGGCTTTCGCATTCGATCACGCCCAGATGCTGCTGCACGAATGTTTGCGCCAGCGTCAGCCCCAATCCGCTACCGCCATCCCGCCCCGATACCAGCGGGAAGAAAATGCGGTCCTGGATTTCAGGCGGGATGCCCGGCCCGTTATCAGTTATATGCAAGTCTAATGCCAGCCTGTAGCGCACCTTGGCCAGAGTGACCTGGCGCATGATGCGGGTCTTGATGGTCAGCTCGGCGTCCCCAGCCAGAATCCGCTGCGACAGTGCCTGTGCAGCGTTGTGCGCAATATTCAGCACGGCTTGGATCAGTTGCTCCTTGTCGCCCCGGAATTCCGGGATCGAGAGGTCGTAATCGCGCTTGATGTGCAAGCCGAGCGGGAATTCGGCCACAATCAGGCTGCGCACCCGTTCGCACACTTCATGGATATTGACGTCGCCGACGATATGCGCATGCCGTTGCGGTGCCAGCAAACGATCCACCAGGGCTTGCAGGCGGTCGGCCTCCTTGATGATGACTTGCGTGTATTCGCGCAACTCCTTGAGCTGCCGCTCCGGCAGTTCCAGTTCCAGCAATTGCGCGGCGCCACGAATGCCGCCCAGCGGATTCTTGATCTCATGCGCCAGATTGCGGATCAGCTCCTTGTTGGCTTGGCTCTGGTCGATAATGCGCTCTTCCCGATCCAGCTTGATCTGTTGCACGTTTTCGCGCAGCTCGATCAATACTGACATCTCAGCGCTATCAAGCGCGGTGATGATGCTGTCGACGCACAAAGGCTCGCGCCCACTGCGCTGCAAAGTCAAGTCCTGGCGCTTATCGGAGAACTGGTGCGCTACAGCCTGCTGAAAAACCGCCTCCAGCTCCGCACCATTGACGAACAGGGAAGTCAAAGCCTGCCCTATGAGGGTGCGGGATGCGCTTTCCAGCAAAATCTCAGCCGCTGGATTGACATACGCGATGCAACCTTGCGCGTCGAGCACGATCACGGCCGACGGCAGCAGGTCCAGCCCTGCCAACGAAATTAACGATGTTTTCATCGTGTCCTCCAAAAAATAAAGGCCGCTATACGTTATATGGCGACCCTGGGCTGCATACCGGCAAACTGACAAGCACGCTATTTCATGTTGCCGATTTCACGGTTCAGCGCTTCCATATTGCGCTGCGAACGGTGGATGGCTTCTTCCAGACCTTTGACCCGCTCCTGGTACTTGGCATAGTTGCGCTCGTTACCCAAACGGTCCGGTTGGCCATTTTTATATTCTTTTTGCAGATTTTCCAACTTCAGCTGCTCGGTCTTCAATTCATTTTGCAAAATTTGCTTGCGATCATTGTCGCGCTCTTTTTGCACAGTGCCATCCACCTTTGGAAAATCAGACGGCGTAGCAGTCGATTTTCTGCTCGGGCCGGCTGCTGGCATTTTTGGCGGCGCAGAAAAAGTGGTGATATCAGGCAAATCAATTTTTTTGCAGCCTCTGGTTTCACCGGTATTCTTATATTCTTTTTTACCATTTTGATCGATGCACAAATACACACCGGACTGCGCATAGGCGTGCCCTACTGTTGTGGTAGACAGTGCAATTACGACCATCAATGCAAGCTTAAGTGCAGCAAGTTGTTGTTTCATAAACTCTTTTTCTGAAGCAATTCAAAACGCTTATTAGTTTATGGCAAGTCTCAATGCAACACCAACGACTATCACCCAATTTGCGCCATTGCAACAACAAGCCATAAAAAAACAGGCGGGCAGTGCCGAAGCCCTGCCCGCCTGTTTCTTGTTTGACATTGGAGTCGATCTTTTGACTGCCCTCAATCAAATGTTATGCCGAGTAATTTATGACGAGTAATACATATCAAATTCAACTGGGTGCGTCGTCATCCGAATGCGCTGCACTTCAGTCATTTTCAGTTCCAAATATGCATCAATCATGCTGTCGCTGAAAACACCACCGCGGGTCAGGAATTCGCGGTCCTGGTCCAGTGCTTCCAGTGCCTGCTCAAGCGAAGAACATACGGTCGGGATCAGTGCTTCTTCTTCAGGCGGCAAATGGTATAGATCTTTGGTCGCTGCTTCGCCCGGATGAATCTTGTTTTGCACGCCGTCCAGGCCCGCCATCAACAGAGCGGCGAAGCACAGGTACGGGTTAGCCAGAGGATCCGGGAAACGTGCTTCAACCCTACGTCCCTTTGGATTTGCCACATGCGGAATACGGATTGAAGCAGAACGATTGCGGGCCGAATATGCCAGCTTGACCGGCGCTTCATAGCCTGGAACCAGACGCTTGTAAGAGTTGGTGCCAGGGTTGGTGATCGCGTTCAAAGCGCGCGCATGCTTGATAATGCCGCCGATGTAATACAGCGCGAAATCCGATAAGCCGGCATAGCCGTCGCCTGCAAACAGGTTTTTGCCGTCTTTCCAAACCGATTGATGCACATGCATGCCGGAACCGTTGTCGCCAACCAGCGGCTTCGGCATGAAAGTTGCTGTTTTACCATAGGTGTGGGCAACATTCCAAACCACGTATTTCATGTTCTGGGTCCAGTCCGCACGCTCAACCAGGGTCGAGAATTTGGTGCCAATTTCATTCTGCCCGGCACCGCCGACTTCGTGGTGATGCACTTCAACCGGAATACCGAGGCCTTCCAGAATCAGACACATTTCAGAACGCATGTCCTGGAAGCTGTCAACTGGCGGCACTGGGAAATAACCACCCTTGACAGCCGGACGATGGCCGCTGTTGCCGCCTTCAAGCTTGGCGCCGGTCGACCAGGATGCTTCATCCGAATCGATCTTGACGAAACAGCCGGACATATCGACGTTCCAGCGCACACTATCAAAAATAAAGAACTCAGGCTCAGGGCCAAAGTAAGCGGTGTCGCCCAGGCCGGATGATTTCAAGTAGGCTTCAGCGCGTTTGGCGATCGAGCGTGGGTCGCGGTCATAGCCCTTGCCATCGGACGGCTCGATCACGTCGCACTGCATGAACAAGGTGGTTTCTTCCATGAACGGATCGATATTGGCAGTTGACGGATCGGGCATCAGCAACATGTCGGATGCTTCAATACCTTTCCAGCCAGCGACCGAAGAACCATCGAATGCATGGCCGGACTCGAATTTGTCCATATCAAAATGAGATACCGGAACAGTTACGTGCTGTTCTTTACCCCTTGTATCTGCAAAGCGAAAATCAACGAATTTAACTTCATTGTCTTTGGCCATCTTCAAGACTTCTGCCGCTGTCATTGCCATGCGAAACTCCTCAATAAGAGATAAAAATAATTCGAATTATGTATTAAGCCAACATGTGTTAAGCCAACTATTGGGCCAACCGTTGTGCCAACGATGCTCGGCCCCGCTATGCCAATTCACTTGCCAACACCAGCGCACATGCCCAGTGCGATCGGACTTCAACGAAAGATCATAGCAGATTCCATGCCATGAACTTCCACTTCACAAGACATTAATCAGGTCGGTTTTACAAGGCAATTCACACATTGGGCAAGCCACCGAGTCGCACCATCTTGGTGCAAATAAAATATTAAGCGCTACTTTAGTGCGTTAATCTAAAAATATCTTGTTTCGCATCAAAACAGTGCGGGCAATCCCAGGACAATTGCCGCCAATGATCTGCATGTAATTTCGTTTCACGCATTATAATTATTTTACCGATCCTACAATGCAAGGCTGAATATGAATCCTCGTGACATTCTTGCCGTCGCGAGACAGCGCGGCACAGAGCAGTCCTTTCCCTATGCCGGTGCGGTCACGCCCGAGGAAGCGTTTGCTTTATTGCAGGCGAACATCAAGGTCAAGCTCATCGACGTGCGCACCAATGCCGAACGCGACTGGGTCGGAAAAGTCGACATTAATGATATCCAGCATGCAGCAGTGCAGTGGAACATCTATCCAGGCGGCAGCCCGAATTCGGATTTCCTGGCGCAGTTACAGCAGGTAGCCGGTAAGGATAGTATCCTGTTGTTCCTGTGCCGCTCTGGGGTACGTTCGCGCCATGCGGCCAAACTAGCCACGGAGAATGATTACCTGCACTGCTTCGATATTCTGGAAGGCTTCGAAGGCAACAAGAACGCCGACGGCCATCGCAAAACTGTAGGCGGCTGGTGTCATGCCGAACTGCCCTGGGTCGGTGCCTGATGCAATCAAAGTAAGGGAAAACCAGGCGATGCGGCACCCGCGCAGCGGTCCCGGAGCATCCGCTGGGATACACAACAATATGGCTGCGCAAGTCATGCAAACCTGCATCGGAAGACAGCAACGATAACGACGCTACCAGCACCAACTTAAACCAGATGCCATGACTGAAAAATTTATCCCGCTGACGGATTACCGCAACCGCAATAACGTACCTGAGATACCGTCGGTACTCGAAGCGCCGAGCGGCCTGTTAAGCGATTCATTAAAGCGTCCCTTGCGTGATCTACGCATTTCCGTCACCGATCATTGCAACTTCCGCTGTGTGTATTGCATGCCGAAAGAAATGTTCGACAAGGATTACGCTTTTCTACCGCACAGCGCGTTGTTGAGCTTTGAAGAAATAACTCGACTCGCCGCAATATTCATCCGTCATGGCGTCGAAAAAATTCGATTGACCGGAGGCGAACCGCTGCTGCGCAAAAATATCGAGCGCTTAATCGGCATGCTCAGTAGCCTGCGCACACCCGATGGCCGCGAACTGGACTTGACCCTGACCACCAACGGTTCGCTGCTGGCGAAAAAGGCACAGCTGTTGAAGGATGCCGGTTTGAAGCGCGTCACGGTGTCGCTCGATGCACTCGACGACGCGACATTCAAGCGTATGAACGATGTCGATTTTCCCGTAACGGATGTACTGGCGGGAATTGATGCCGCGCATCAAGCCGGGCTAGGCCCGATCAAAATCAATATGGTGGTTAAACGCGGCATGAACGAGCAGGAAATCCTGCCGATGGCGCGCCACTTCAAGGGTTCGCCTTACATCCTGCGCTTGATCGAATACATGGACGTCGGTGCATCCAACGGCTGGAAGATGGATGAAGTCATCCCATCGGCCGAGGTGGTGCGTCGCATCCATGCCGAACTGCCGTTGCAGCAAGTTGCGCCCAACTATCCGGGCGAAACCGCCGGGCGTTGGCGTTATCAGGATGGCGGCGGTGAAATCGGCGTAATTTCCAGCGTCACGCAAGCGTTTTGCCACGACTGCAACCGTGCCAGGCTATCGACCGAAGGCAAGCTTTACACCTGTCTGTTCGCCGGTGCCGGGCACGACTTTCGCGCGCTGTTGCGCGGCAATCGCAGCGATAGTGAAATCTCCAACGCGGTGGCGCAGATCTGGCGCGTCCGCAACGACCGTTATTCGGAACTGCGCAGCGCCAACACATCCGATTTGCCGCCAGCGATCAGGAAAGTCGAGATGTCGTATATCGGTGGGTAGCAATTTCAAGCGCGGGTTACACCGGCCCTACCCTCAAAAGTACAGATGAGCGTGCCCATATCCCATATATGTAAACTTACAAAATTGGACTTCAATGATTAAACAGGAATGCATCACCGGCCTGATTCTGGCTGGCGGCCGCGGCTCCCGCATGGGCCATGTGGATAAAGGCTTGCAACCATTTCGCGATGCGCCGATGGCGCTGCATGTGATGCTGCGCCTGTCGCCGCAAGTAGGTGACCTGATGATCAATGCGAACCAGAACCTGGCACCCTATGAAAGTTTTGGGGTGCCGGTATGGCCGGATGAGTTCGGCTCTTTCGCCGGGCCGCTAGCCGGCCTGCAGACGGGACTGAACCATTGCTCTACGCCTTATCTGGTCACCGCGCCATGCGATACGCCGTTTTTGCCAACCGATCTGGTGGCGCGCCTGTCTACCGCGCTTGAGGCCGCAGATGCTGACCTGGCCGTTGCGGTTACGGGCGCAGGTCCGACACGCCAGCCGCATCCGGTGTTTTGCCTTTTGAAGACATTGCTACTGCCGCAACTGACCGATTATCTACAAGGCGGCGGTCGCAAAGTCGATGGCTGGTACGCCAATCTGAAAACCGTCGAAGTGCAATTCGAAGATGAAGCAGCCTTCCGCAACATCAATACGCTGGAAGAATTACGCCAGTTCGAAGTCCTGTAATCCGATTCAAATCAACTCCCTTTTTAGCACCTTCTCCTGCCATGACCGAAACCCACCGAGCCTTGTCCGACGTTGTCAGTTGCCTGTCCGATTACGACCCTGACGCGTTGCCGGTTGTGCTCGCGCAACAGGTCATCCGCAGTTTCATCCAGCCGGTAAATGCAATCGAAAAAGTCGCGATCCGCGCCGCGCTGGATCGCATATTGGCGACCGACATCGTCTCGCCCATCAATGTGCCGGCACATGACAATTCGGCCATGGATGGCTACGCGTTGCGTGGCAGCGATCTGATTGTCGATACGGACCTGACCTTGCGCGTGATCGGCAGCGCCTACGCCGGCCGCATATACGAGGGCGTGGTTGGCAGCGGCGAATGCGTGCGCATCATGACGGGCGGCGTGATGCCGGACGGCTGCGATACAGTAGTACCGCAAGAGTTCACGCACAATGCAACCCACGATAGCGTCACGCTGCCCGTCGGCGTGGTCAAGACCGGCGACAATCGCCGCCTGACAGGCGAAGATTTAGCAGTCGATCAAGCCGCACTGCAGCAAGGCAAAATCCTGCGTCCCGCCGATCTGGGTTTGCTGGCCTCGCTCGGCGTTGCCGAAGTGCCGGTACAGCGCCGCCTGCGGGTAGCGTTTTTTTCCACCGGCGACGAACTGCGCTCAATTGGCGAACCGCTGGATGCCGGCTGCATCTACGACAGCAACCGCTACACGCTGTACGGCATGTTGACCAGGCTCGGCTGCGACTTGATCGACATGGGCGTGATCAAGGATGATCCGGCCGCGCTTGAAGCGGCCTTTCGCAACGCGTGCGAAAACGCCGACGCTGTCATCACCTCCGGCGGCGTCTCGGTCGGCGCGGCTGACTACACCAAGCAAATAATGGCGCAATTGGGCGACGTTACGTTCTGGAAAATCGGCATGCGCCCGGGTCGCCCGATGGCTTTCGGCCGCATCAATTCGAACGGCAAAAGCGCCATTCTGTTCGGCTTGCCCGGTAATCCGGTCGCCGTTATGGTGACGTTTTATTTTTTGGTGCGCGACGCGCTGCTGCACATGATGGGTGCCAACGCAGCAGCGCTGCCGCTGCTGCGCGCCCGCGCACAATCGGCGATTCGCAAAAAAGCCGGCCGCACCGAATATCAGCGCGGCATCCTGTCAACCGATGCCAGCGGCCAACAGCAGGTACGCATCACCGGCAGCCAAGGCTCCGGTATTTTGCGCTCGATGTCGGAAGCCAATTGCATGGTGGTGCTGCATCATGAACAAGGCAATGTAGCGGCAGGAGATGCAGTCGATGTGTTGCTGTTCGAGGGTTTGCTGTAACAGGTTTTAGAAAATATACACAGTCATGTATGCTTAAAAATACTATACTTTCCGCATTAAAATTATGCGAAAAGTAAAAATACTCCCTGTTTTATTTGAAAAATTATTGCTATTTAACCGGCCTGGAAATTAAGAACGACATGGTGCACTGCGACAAGAACTACGTCAGTTTGAAAATTTTTTATTCAATTCGCGCCAGTCAGTTGCACATACAGGCGCGGCAGCACCTGCGGCAGTTCAGCTGCGTTTCTGACCATGACATAACCGTTGGCGCCAAACAGATGCGGTAGATAATCGCCGGCTTTTTCATCGATAGTCACGCAAAATGGCGTCAAGCCGAGACGGCGGGCTTCCTGGATTGCGACCCGGGTGTCTTCGATGCCGTAGCGGCCTTCATATTTATCAAGATCGTTCGGCTTGCCATCGGTCAAAATCAACAACAAGCGGCGGGTCGATTTCTGTTTTGACAGAATCGCTGCGGAGTGGCGAATTGCCGCTCCCATGCGGGTATAAAAGCCGGGCTTGAGGGCCGCCAGCCGCCCACGAATGGTATCGTTGTAGCGCTCATCGAAACCTTTGAGCAAATGAAAACGAATATTCTGGCGCCGCACCGAAGAAAAACCGTACAGCGCAAAACGGTCGCCCGTGGCCGCCAGCGATTCTCCAAACAACAACAGGCTGTCGCGAATGACATCGATCACCCGTGCCGAATTATTGATCCAGGCATCGGTCGATAGCGACAAATCGGCTAGCAGCAAACAAGACAAGTCACGCAACTGTTTGCGGTTGTCGATATACAGTCCCGGCTCGGCAATCGGCGCACCGCTAGCCTTTTCCGCTGCGTAGCGCACACAGGCATCCAGATCCAGGTCGCTGCCGGAAACCTGGCCCTTGAGCCTGGATGGCGCCGTGCTCAAGGATTGAAACTGGTTACGCAAGCGCTTCGCTGTGGCGCGCAAGGCGGGTGGCAATGCGCAGGGTTCGGCATCGCGCGCCAGCATCATTTGCAGGCGGCAATGGGCCGGTTGCAATTGCTGTTTGCGGTAATGCCACTCCGGCAGCAGGATGCCGTCTGCCAGCACAAAATCGTCATCCGATTCAGCCGGCAGATCGAGATCAAAACGGATCCGGCTGGCGGTGGTCTTGCCATCGTTGGCGACACTGAGAAAATCGAGATCGTTGGCGGCCTTGGCAGCATCATCGTTCTCATCCTCATCCAGCGACCGGTTAACCTTCACATATTCAGCCCATGAAAATAAACTTTCGGCGCGAAATAGCAACATGAAAGGGCTTTTGTTTTCTGGCATATCGACCGCTTTGGCGCGGCGTTTGCGGGCTTCGACATCGGTGCTGACCTTGCTGCCTTCCGGCTGCTGGGGCACGTTCTGCCGTGATTTTGGCTGCGCGCCCAGTGCCACCGGCGGCTCTGGGTGCAACCATAGCGGCACCGGGGCCGGCGGATTTTTGCCTGCTGTAAAGTCTGCGACGGAACCCGGCTGACATAAGGCAGCCCGAATCGCACTCTCTGCGGCAGCATCCAGCGGCGCCAAGCTAGCGGGGTCTGTGCGCTGCGCCAATATTGCATCGCGCAGCCGTCGGTAGCGTTCCCGCATGCCGGGCAGCGCTTGCAGCGTGGCTAGCACAGCCTTTTGATTGCGCACAATCCAGCCCGCTTCGGGCGCAACATCATGGGCTGCCAACGCGATCAGCCACAGGTACAACTCGCGGTTTTGGGTGCGCTCGGGAAAGGTGTCGATCCAGGCCGGCAGGTACAAGGTGGTCTCGTCAAGCCAGGCCAGTTCCACTTTCTGACCGACGCCGGCAACCCGCTCCAGCCATTTGCGTCTGGCGCCGTGCGCGGTAGCGGTGCCGGCACTAATGGTCAGCCCGGCATCGCCACCCAGCGCCCGGAAAAAAACCGGTGCAATGCGCTCAATTTCCTTCAGATTAATCCGCGCTTTGGGATAGCCCTGATACGCGGTGCGCGTGATCAGCTTGTCCCACAGACCGCCAATGAATTGTTCCATTTAATACCCTTTCTGTGCCTTTCCGGCGGTCGGAGTGTGCGGGATCTTCACGCAGGAGCGCTATTTGTATGGTGCGCGCCCGTGCAGTGCTGCCATTCAAAGCCGCTTCCGATTCGGCTCTGGCTTCGTGTACCCAGTGCAGCAAGGTGCCGCCTGGATTATCGGTCTGAGTTTGCTCGCAGGCATCGACGCACTGGCCGCACTGCACGCAGGCAAACATCAGGCGCTTCACACTGCGGGGATTGAGCCGCATCGGGCACACGTGATCGCAGGCCGAATAGCAACTGCTGCAATCCTTGGCGCGCTCACGCTCGAAACCGACCACCATGGCTTTTTTGTTGCCCATCCACGCCAAGCTTTGAAATAAACCGACAGCGCAGCCGTAACGGCAAAACAGGTGACGCGCAAACATGAATTCGACAAAAAAAGCCAGGCTGCCGGCAGTCAGAAAAATGGCTTGATTACGCGTCAGCGTGCGATGCCAAAGATTGCCGTAGATCTCGAATGGCGGCAGCAAATAAGTCAGTAGAACCACCGCCCACAGCAGCGAAAAACCAATCACCAGCGGCACCACCGCGCACCACCAGATCGCATCTTTGCGCGTTTCGCTGCCGTCTGGATTGCGCGCCGGTAGCGGCTCCGGGTCCCACAAGCTTTGCTTGCCGATAGCCCGTCGCAAGGTCTGGTTGATGGTTTCGACTACTGAAAAATGAGGGCAAAGCCAGCCGCAGTACAGGCGGCCCCACTTCCAGCTAACGAAAATCAGCGTGCCGCCAATCGCCAGCAGCGGTAGAAATCCGCGCAATACGATATTGGCTGCCGCCTGATTCGATGAAATCCGCCCCGCAATAAAAGCATCCAGCCCGAGCGTCCAGTTGAAGCCGAACAGAATGAAATGCTTCAGGTTCAAGTCCAGCCGGAATATATCGAATACCGGCGCCAGGATGAACAGAATAAAAAACCCGGCTTGGGTAAACTGACGCCAACGCTGCACCGGCAGACCGGTCGCGGACTGCCCAGTGTTCATCGTCCGAAGGTTGCCTTGACCACTTCCAGTAAAGCCGTGGCAGTGTCGGCGTCATCGGTCAGCGGCTCGATCAGGGCGGCTTCGCAAGCCGTCACCGGGTCGCAACCGGCCTTGATCAGAGTGGCTGCGTATACCAGCAAACGGGTCGATGCAGCTTCTTCCAGATCGTGATCCTTCAACTGACGGAAATGCCCGACCAACGACACCAGACGCTGCGCCAGCAGAGAATCGATGCCGGTTTCAGTAACAATAATCTGTTGCTCCAGCTCGGCCGGCGGAAAATTAAAACTGATTGCGATAAAACGTTGGCGCGTCGATGGCTTCAGGCTCTTCAGCAAATTCTGATAACCGGGATTGTACGAAACCACTAGCATGAAATCATCCGGCGCATGCAACTCTTCGCCGGTGCGCTCGATCGGTAGAATGCGCCGATCATCTGTCAAAGGGTGCAACACCACCGTGGTGTCCTTGCGCGCCTCGACCACTTCATCCAGATAACAGATGCCGCCTTCGCGCACTGCACGGGTGAGCGGACCGTCGGACCAGATAGTTTGACCGTCGCCGATCAGGTGCCGCCCAACCAGATCGGCCGCGGTCAGATCGTCATGGCAGGCAACGGTGATGAGAGGCCGCGCCAGTCTGGCAGCCATATGGGCGACAAAACGCGTCTTGCCGCAACCGGTCGGGCCTTTGATCAGCAGCGGCAGGCGATTGTGAAATGCATATTCGAACAACGTGCACTCATTGCCGACCGGCTGGTAAAACGGAATGACTATCTTAGCCAAGAGGCCAGCTGCAGTCCTGTCGTTCATTTACATCTCCAGTTAAATTATCAGGCGCGAAAGGCAACGCCAATCAGGCTTAGGACTAGCACCAACCAGCCCAGCACAATCCAGCGCCACGGACCGGCCACACCTTGCAGCGCCATGAAGCGATCAATCACGAGACGCCCCTTGAGCAAGGTAACCAGTAATATGGGAATCATCATGGCGCGACCGGACAGGCTAGCCTCGGACAAGCTAAAAGTAATTCCCGTAAGCAGCAACAAGGCGGCCCATTGAAAGGTAGCTAATTTTATATTCGACATATATTCAACATATTCAATGCATTACATAAATCAATGGAAACAATATGATCCAGACCAGGTCGACCATGTGCCAGTAGGCAGCGCCGGTTTCAACCCCGGCATGGTCAGTCGCGCTGTAACCGCCGCGCCACGCCTTGAGGGCAACCGCGCCCAGGATCACCATGCCGAGAATCACGTGCATGAAATGAAAAAAAGCAAGAAACAGGTAAAACATAAAGAAAGTATTGGTCGACATCGTGATGCCGGCCTGATACTTGGCACCGAATTCGAACAGTTTGAGCACCACGAAAAAACTGCCCAATACTATGGCTGCAACCAACCAGCGCGCACTGCTCTTGCCTTGGTCACGCCGGATGCACTCGACGGCTCTGACGACGAAATAGCTGCTGCTGATCAGTAAAACAGTATTGATTGCACCGCTAACCCGATTCAGTTGCAACTGTGAAGCATTGAATAATGCGACATCGCCTGTACGGGCAAAAGCGTAAGCCAAAAAAAGGATGCCGAACACTAGCAGTTCGGCAAATATGAAAAACCACATGGCCAGATCGCCCGGTAATTCGCGGCTGATCTGGCGTGGCAAAGTGGGTGCACTCGTGTTCAAAATACATATCCGAACCCGCCCGATCTAACTTGCCTGATCGTGCGGGTATGCAGGGTCAAGCTACAACTGCAGTTTTACCCTTGATGAAGAAGCTGGTGATATACAGCACCAGGCCGGTCAAAAATACTACCCCGGATGCTTCACGCAGCCAATAGAACAACGTCAAGTGGTCTTGCGTTGCCATGAACGACAGCGGCTGGGACGCCATGCGCTGCAGCCATATCTGCATAATTCCGGCAGCGGTCAGGAACAGAGTAATGAATACCATCGACACCGTCATCAACCAGAATGCCCACTTCTCTACAACCTGAGCACCTGGACTGTTGGCTTGACGACCGCGCATCAATGGCATCGCATAGCTGATCATGGTCAGAACTACCATGACATAAGCGCCATAGAAGGACAAGTGGGCATGTGCTGCAGTAAGCTGGGTACCATGCGTGTAAAAGTTCACCGGAGCCAGCGTGTGCAGGAAGCCCCATACGCCAGCGCCCAGGAATGCCATCACACCGGTACCCAACGCCCACAACACAGCAACCTTGTTTGGATGATCGCGACGGCGGCGACTAACCATATTGAACGCGAATAAAGTCATCATGAAGAATGGGATCGGTTCCAGAGCGGAAAATACGCCACCCCACCATTGCCAGTATCCGGGCGCGCCAATCCAGTAGAAGTGATGGCCGGTGCCGATGATGCCCGAGATTAACGACATGGCGACAATCACATACAACCACTTCTCGATGACTTCACGGTCCACCCCGGTTACCTTAATCAGTACGAAGGCCAGCATGGCGCCGAGAATCAGCTCCCAGACACCTTCCACCCACATATGGACTACCCACCACCAGAAAAATTTGTCCAACACCAGATTGCTAGGGTTGTAGAAAGAGAACAGGAAGAATAGCGCCAGCCCCCACAAACCGACGATCATCACCAAGTTGATGCTGGTCTTGCGGCCGCGCAGGATTGTCATCGACAGGTTGTACAGCATCGCCAAGGCGACGATCACGATCCCGACTTTGGTCGGCAACGGCTGCTCCAGAAACTCACGTCCCATGGTTGCCAGCAAGTCGTTACCAGTCAGCTTGGCGAGTGTGGCGTACGGTACTGCCAGATAGCCGACAATCGTCAACACCCCAGCTGCCAGAAACACCCAAAACATGAACAGCGCCAGTTTAGGGCTATGCAATTCCCGCTCGGACTCTTCAGGAATCAGGTAATAGGCCGACCCCATGAATCCAAACAACAACCAGACGATCAGCAGATTGGTATGCACCATCCGCGCCACGTTGAACGGGATCGCCGGAAACAGGAAATCCCCAATGACATACTGCAGCCCCATGATCAGACCAAAAAGAACCTGACCTGTGAAAAGGGCAATCGCCGCTATGAAATAAGGCTTAGCGACAGCCTGTGATTTATATTGCATTATTTTTCTCCGCTTGCTTCATCTTGTCTTGATACCGGAATCAACCCTCGATATTCGGCGGCCAATTATTGGTATTGATTTCGGACGTATATTTCAGGAAATTCACCATATCATCCAGTTCTGCGTTGGTCAGATGAAACTGCGGCATTTGTCGGCGTCCAGGCGCACCAGTGGGTTGAGACTGAATCCAAGCCTTGATGAATTCCGGGCCGCGACGTTTGTACACATTGCCCAACTCCGGGGCAAAATACGCCCCCTCACCCAGCACCGTATGGCAGCCGATACAGTTGCGCGTCTCCCATATATGCTTGCCGCGTATTGCAGAGTCAGTCAGATTTGCGCGATTATCACGTTTTGGCAACGCAGAAACCGTGTCGAAGGTTAATGTCAGAAACAGCAAAAAGAAAAATACCGCGCCGCCATAAAAAATATTCCGGGCAGTCGACTTTGTAAATGCTGAACTCATGTCAAGTGCTTCCTTTCGTTGTAATCCGCAAAAAAAAACTTATTTGCAGTTGTTTATGTAGTGGCAGCGTGATGCTGGCCGGCTCATGATTTTTTTAAGATGTAAACATAATACATGTATTAGATGCGATTAATAATAAATTTTTTCGAACAAGGCATATGAACTTTTAGTGTGATTAATTGAGTGATGCCAGCAGTAAGCCAAGGTTTTAGCTATGCATCGAGCGCTGTGAAACTTTTTTAATCAAAATTTTGCGGCATGGCACGGACAGGTACTGGCCGTATCACACATGCAATGGTAAATGTTGAAGAAGCAATCAAGCATTGATACCCATCAAGAAATTTCGGATGGAATTATTCAGCCGATGGTGCGCCGCCATCGCTCTCATTCTCGCCATTTCCACCCAATAATTGTTGTGCCAGATCGGTCGGCAAGGCTTCTACAGATTTAAGCTTGCGGGTCATCTGGCGGGTGCGGGTTTCGGCGTTCTCGATATTTTTAGCCGCACGTTCCAACGTCACTTTGGTGGCGGCAAGAGCTGCGCCGAACTTGCCGAACTCGGTCTTCACCGCGCCCAGTACCTGCCACACTTCGGACGAACGTTGTTCCAGTGCCAGCGTGCGAAAGCCCATTTGCAAGCTATTCAGCAACGCCGACAAAGTCGAAGGGCCAGCTATGGTGACGCGGTGCAGGCGCTGCAATGCATCAGCCAGACCGGGGCGACGCATGACTTCGGCATACAACCCCTCGGTTGGCAGAAACAGGATCGCGAAGTCGGTGGTCAGCGGCGGCGACAGGTATTTCTCAGCGATGGTTTTGGCTTCACCTAGTATCGCGCGCTCCAGTTCGCGCCCAGCCGTGGCCACGCCCTCGGCGTCGGCCCGCTCTGCAGCCTCGCTTAAACGCTCGTATTGTTCCTTCGGAAATTTGGCGTCGATCGGCATCCAGACCGGTATGCCACGGTCGTCATTGCCGGGCAGTTTGATGGCAAACTCCACCCGCGCGCCGGAGCCGGGAATGGTTTCCACGTTCTTGGCGTACTGCTCGGAAGTCAGCATTTGTTCCAGCAACATGCCCAGTTGCACTTCGCCCCAAGTGCCGCGCGATTTAACGTTGGTCAGTACGCGTTTCAGGTCGCCTACACCGATAGCCAACGTTTGCATCTCACCTAGCCCTTGATGCACTTTTTCCAGACGGTCTGACACCAGCTTGAAAGATTCGCCCAAGCGCTGCTCCAGGGTGGCGTGCAGCTTCTCATCCACCGTTTTGCGCATCTCTTCCAACTTGCTGGCGTTATCGGTTTGCAAATCCTTGATTCTGGCTTCCAGCGTGGCGCGCACTTCAGCCATGCGCTGGGCGTTGGATTCTGTCAGGGTCGCCAACGACTGATGGATCGTGTTGCCAAAGCGCTGCAGCGAGCCGGACTGCTCCTCGCGCCCGACTTGCGCCTGCAGCAGCATGGCCTGGCGCATCGTTTCGAGTTGCTGACCGAAGGCGTCGATTTGCTTATTCTGCACCGTCGCCACACTGGTGAGCTGGGCCGCGAAAGTCTGATGGAACTGGGCAAAATTATGCGTCAATTCTTCCCGCGTACCTTGGGCGGTCTGCTGCACCTGAGAGCGTAATTCGCGCTCAGTGCGCTCGCTGGTATTTTGTTGATGTTGTTGTAAATTGTGCTGCAATTGCGCGATCTCAGGCCCGACATCCACTGCGCGTTTGCGCAGTAACAGGAAAATTTGCAAAATAACGATGATTGTGGCGAGCAGTAGCAAGAGGATAAGTTCGGTCTGGATCATGAGATGGGTACACGTAAAAGAGGGAGAGAATAAGTAGGTTGGGTTAGCGCAGCGTAACCCGACGTTCCCAGCCGAAAATGTCGGGTTACGCGATAAAGCCGCTAACCCGACCTACGCACCATGCACCGGGCATTCTGCCTTGTTGCGCATCCAGTCAGCGGTTTTATAGAACGATTCCATCAGACGCAATTGCAGCGACTCATCGACTTCTCTATCTTGTAATGCCCACGCCATGCAGCGCAGCCACTGATCGCGCTCATCCGAAGCAATTGGAAACGGCAAATGGCGGGCGCGCAAACGCGGATGGCCGATCCGCTCGACATATAAATCAGGACCGCCCATCCAGCCTGATAAAAACCAGTACAGCTTGTCGCGCGTGTCATTGAGCTGGGGCGGATGCAGTTTGCGAATGCCGGAAAATTCCGGCTCCAACTCCATCAAATCATAAAAACGATCCACCAATTCACGCAGCTTGGAAGCGCCACCGATCAGATCAAAGGTGGAGAATGCAGAGGATTCTTCAGTTGTCATGGGGGTAGTTTCTCAGGCGTCACGCAAGGTTTCCAGCGGCGGCCGATTCAGTACATTGCGCAGCCCAAACCAGCCTCCAATGAAGGCGCAGAGCGCACCAACAAAGATACCTGCGAGCCAAACTAACGGATTGAAGGTCCATGCAAAATCGAACACGAAGGTAGCCAGCGCCCAGCCGACGGCGGCCGCGCCGCTGGCAGCGAGCAAACCGGCCAGACTGCCGACCAGCACAAACTCAATCCATTGCGCCCGCGACAACTGCTTGCGCGTTGCGCCCAGCGCGCGCAGCAGGCTGGACTCTTGCGAGCGCTGGTCCTGGGTGCCCATCAGTGCTGCATACAACACCAGCACACCGGACGCCAGCGTGAACAAGAACAGGAATTCGACTGCGGTAATCACTTGATCCAGTACCGTCTGAATCTGACGCAGCACGCTGCCCAAATCGACTACCGTCAGATTCGGGAAATCGCGTGTTAACTCATTGACGAAATTGCCCGCCGTAGGCGGCAGATAAAAGGCGGTTATCCAGCTTTGCGGCATGTCGGCCATCAACTTCGGGTTCAGGATCACGAAGAAATTAACCCGCATTGAACTCCAGTCCAGCTTGCGAATGCTGGTGACGGGCGCTCGCACTTTTTGGCCGCCGATGTCAAAAGTAAGCGTGTCACCCAATTGCAGGTTCAAGGTCTTGGCCAACCCTTGCTCGACTGAGGCTTCGGGCTTGGTGTCGTCATACCAGCGACCGCTGACGATTTTATTCAAGGGCGGTAAGCCCGGCATGGTGGACAAATTAAATTCGCGTTCCACCAGTCGTTTGGCGCGCTCATCCGCATAAGCTGTACCGTCAACCGCGCTATCGTTGACTTCGATCAGGCGGCCGCGAATCATCGGGTACAGGGTTGCGCCCGCGATGCCTTGCTGCGCGAAACGGGCATCAATCAGGGCTTTCTGTTCCGGCTGGATATTAATCACAAAATGATTTGGGGCATCCGCCGGCGTCGCATTGCGCCAAGCGCCGAGCAAGTCGCCACGGACTACGGTTAATAACAACAGTGCCATCAAACCCAGTGCGAGGGCGACAATCTGCACCACAGTGGCAGCAGGGCGACGCTGCAAAGAAGTCACCGCGAAACGCCAGCTTTGGCTATCGATAGCGCCGCGCAGGCTGCGTAGCGATTTCAGGCTGAGCCAGCCGATCAGAGCGAAGGCAGCCAGCCCGAGCAAAAATGCCGCTGCCGTAATCAGGCCCAGCTTGGCATCGCCGGCCTGCCACAATAACAGTGCGACAAACACTGCTCCGCCAAGGCCATAGGTTGCCAGCGCCATCGGTTTAGGCGCTTCTTGTTCGCGCCGGATCACGCGATTGTGCGGCACATTGCGCAGTTGCAAAATCGGCGGTAATGCAAAGCCGATCAATAGCAGCAAGCCAGTGGCAACACCTTGCAATGCTGGCAAGATGGACGCGGGCGGCAATGATTTCGATACCAGTTGCCCGAGCCATTCCAGTAGAACGAAATGAGCGGCAAAGCCGGTCAGCACGCCCAGCACACTGCCCGCCAAGCCGATCAGGAGGAATTCATTCAGATACAGCAGCGTAACTTCACTCTGGGTCAAGCCCAGGCAGCGCAGCATCGCGCAAGCATCCAGATGGCGCACCATGAAGCGCCGTGCCGCCATCGCAATTGCCACTGCTGCCAGCATCGCCGACAACAGCCCGACCAGAGACAGGAACTGGCCAGCGCGATCGAGCGTGGTGCGCATTTCCGGGCGACCGGATTCCAGCGACTCCAGCGCAACGCCTTTGCGGTCCTCGGTCTCGATGCGTTGCTGTATCCAACTCTGAAAGGCGCGCGTCGCCAGCGGCTCGCCGGCTACTTGCAAGCGATAGGTCAGACGCGAACCGGGCTGCACCAGATTGGTTGCCGCCAGGTCAGTCACCGCGATCATCACGCGCGGCGAAAAACTCATGAAACCTGAGCCGCGATCCGGTTCGGCCGCAATCAGTTTGGAAATTGTAAATACCTTGTCGCCCAGCTTTAGCGGGCTGCCGATCACTAGCTTCAAGTTGGTCAGCAACACCGGATCGACCCATACCGTGCCGGGTGCGGGAATCGCGCGCGTGACATTCTCCGGCCCATTGATCTGATCGAAAACCGTCATGCTGCCGCGCAATGGATAATTGGTTGAGACCGCCTTGAGCGCGGTCAACTGCGATACGGAATCACTGCCCTGTCCTGCCGTTGCCATGCTGGGAAAAGTTACGGTATCGGCCAATTTAAGGCCACGTCGCTGCGCCTCGGCACGCCAGGCTGCATCAATGGGTTGATCGGCCCGTACCAGTAAATCGGCACCGATCAGTTGCAGCGCATCGCGTTCCAGCCCGGTACGCATACGGTCAACAAAAAAGCCGACTGAAGACAAGGCAGCAACGGCCACCACCAATGCAATCAGCAGAAAACGCAACTCACCGGCACGCCAATCGCGCAACGTCATGCGCAAGGATTGTTTAAAAATCAATTGATCAGCCTTTCAAATCTCAACAGGGAACATAAAGGAAACGGTTCGGAACACGCCGCTGCAGTATTTATATACATACCTTTGTATGCTAAAAAATGATGCCTTTTCCGCATATTAAATATGCGCAAAGTAAAAATACCCCCTATAAAATAGGGTATTCGAAGCCCATATTTTTGACCGCACGCAAAGCGCGGGTTGCACCCGCCCTACAAAATTCAACCGCCCCAATCCGCCTCGCAGAAATAGACGTCCACTTCTTCCAGATAGCGCGCCTTAGTCGCGTCATCCAGGAATGCAGCCAGGAAGCTGTTGCGCGCCAATTGCCGTGCATGCTGCAATGTCAGTGGCAAGGCGTCGAAAACAGCGATGAAATTGTCATTGATAGTGCCGCCAAAATACGCCGGGTCGTCTGAATTGACGGTTACCACCAACCCCGCCTCCAGCAGTTGCAGCAGGTTATGCGCAGCCATACTGTCGAACACGCGTAGTTTGAGGTTAGATAACGGACACACGGTCAGCGGCACTTTGTCCCTGGCCAGGCGCTGCGTCAAAGCTAAATCTTCCAGGCAACGCACGCCGTGATCGATGCGCTCTACTTTAAGCACATCAAGCGCGGTCGAAATATAGGCTGGCGGCCCTTCTTCGCCGGCGTGCGCTACCAAATGCAAGCCCAGTTCCTTGCAACGGGCAAACACACGGGCAAATTTCTCCGGCGGATGGCCGCGCTCAGAGGAATCCAGCCCGATGCCGATGAACTTGTCGCGCCAGGGCAACGCTTGCTCCAGCGTCTGGAACGCGTCCTCCTCCGACAAGTGACGCAAGAAGCACAGGATCAGCGTGGCGCTGATATCGCACTGTTGCTGCGCTTCGGCGCACGCACGGTGGATGCCATTGATTACCACTTCGATCGGCACCCCGCGTGCGGTATGGGTTTGCGGATCGAAAAAAATTTCGGCGTGACGTACGTTATCTTCCTGCGCCCGCGCCAAATAGGCGGTGGTCATGTCATAAAAATCTTGCTCAGTTTGCAATACGCTAGCGCCTGCGTAATAAATATCGAGGAACGATTGCAAGTCGGTGAATGCGTAGGCGCTGCGCAAGGCCTCGACTGAAGGATAATCCAGCGCAATCTGATTCCGCTTGGCCAGCGCAAAAATCAGTTCCGGCTCCAGCGATCCTTCAATGTGAATATGTAGTTCCGCCTTGGGCATTTTTTGCACAATATTACGCAAGGTGTTGTTGATCATGAGATTTTCCTGATTAGCGCACGTGTTTTGGCATAACTGATGCGTCATCATACCGGTAAAAAGTAAGCCGCCTGTGCGCGCCGCTCGATTCCAACAACGCAATGTCTTCGACTGTGCCGCCGCAGATTTTGGGTTGTCCAAAATCAAAAAGAGCCGCTTGCATTTACATTTGCAAGCGGCCCTTTCCCTTACCAACAGTCTTCAGTCGTCATTCCGTCAGTGGCTGGTTCCTTCCGAACGTGTGATCTTGTTATACACATTGTATTTGCCGGAAGGCTTGTTCATCGGAATGCGCTTGACTATCTGGAGCGTTTTCGCATCGTAGATGACCAGTTCACCATCATTTTCCCAGATGCTCACCACTGCATATTTACCATCGCGCGTGAATTCGGTGTGCGCGGCAATTTTGCCCGGACTGGGTTTTAATTCCCTGACGACTTCCAGCGTTTTTTTGTCGATGATCTGAATCACATCATGATGTTTGGGATCATTGAATACATCGACCCAGGCATACGGCGTGTTCTCATGGCTGCGCATGAAAAAACCCGGCCCAAGCGTCGGTATCTGCTTTATGGTTTTCCAGGTTTTCATGTCGATCACCGACACTACGCCGTCTTTCAGGTTGGGCGTCGCCATCACTTGACGGCCCTGATAATCCCAGCTTATGCCGGAACCCAGATGCGGCAGGCCGGGTAAATCGACATCGGCAATCTTGCGCCCGATATTCAGATCGACCACTTGACCGTGCCCGCCGCGAGAAGATCCGATCACGTGGTTATAACTCGGATCGAAAAAGAAGTCGTCCAGGAAGTCATCGAGCTTAATGCGGCGCGGTGGAAACGGTCCCTTGACGGCCACCCCTTCGCCCATTTTGTAGTCGTGTACCAAGCCGGCATAGACGGGCGGCGCTTTTTCGTCGTAACTCATTTCCCATACTTCCGGGATATCTTTGAGTGCGGCGATGAAGCTCTTGCGCGGCGCGGCGTCATACACGGCGGACACGCGTGACGACTTGCCGTTGTCATCCTTGACATCGATTACACGGATCGGCGACAAGTCGCGGGTATCGAATGCCACCAGCGTATTCGGAAAATAATTGGCGACCATTGCGAAGCGACCATCGCTGGATACCGCCATATTGCGGGAATTGATGCCGGCACGTACTTCCGCCACCATTTTCAGATTCCAGATATCGTATTTGGCGATCCAACCGTCGCGCGACGCAAAATACACATAGCGTCCGTCAGGTGAGAATTTCGGGCCGCCATGCAAGGCATAGCGGGTGGGAAAACGGGCAATCGGTTCAAACTTATCGCCATCCAGAATCGTCGCGTGATGGTCGCCAATTTCCACCACTACAAAAAGATTCAGCGGGTCGGCCTTGAATACCGGCTTGTTGGGCAGACTGCCCTCTTTCACGTACTCAATCCGCGATGCGCGAATTTCATCCATACCCCAGACCGGCGTCTTCGCCAGCGGCGCATAGATTAAGTCGGCAAGCGCAGTGATTTCTTGCGCAGTCAGGGTGGCGCCGAAAGCCGGCATCTGGGTCGCGATGCGGCCTTCGGTGATGGTCTTGATGGCGGCCGGACGACGTAATCGGTCCAGATTGCCCGGCAATAAAGCCGGCCCGGTAGCGCCCAGGCGATCGGCACCGTGGCAGGAGGCGCAGTTGGCTTGATAGGTTGTGTTCACCTCAGAATTTACGCCAGCGCTCACTTCGGTATGCGCTGCTGCCGCAGCGGGCGCAGGCGAATTAGGTGCTGCTCCGGCCGAAAACGTGGCGCCGGCCAGCACCACCGTCAAGCCGGATAGCAGTTTATTTACTGACACCGGCCTCATTCTGCGGCCCTCGCGCGCCGCACTGAAATATAGGGTGCCATCTTGACCCGATCACGCTCGCCGCCGAGCCCGATTTCCGCATCCGACATGTAGCATGCAGGGTCTTCCTGCCAAGGGTCGTTTGTCAATTGCAACGCACGCACCCGGGTATTGCCGCCGCAGACATCGAAATAACTGCATTCGCCGCAACGGCCTTTAATCACACGCGGCACGGCTTTCAGGCCCGCCATCAATGGGTCGGAAGTGTCGTTCCAGATTTCGGAGAATGGCCGCTCGCGCACATTGCCCAGGTTGTGGTGCCACCAGAATGTATCGGGATGGACATTGCCGAGATTGTCGATATTGGCAACATTGACGCCCGATGAATTGCCGCCCCATTGCGCCAGTTTGGCGCGCAAACCTGCTTCCCGTTCGGGGAAATGACGGCGCACCCAGTGCAACAAATACACGCCGTCAGCATCGTTATTACCGGTAACAAATTCCTTATCGACGCCATTCTGGATATTCTTCCAGCAGGTATCAAACATCAAATCCATCGCATTGCGGGTGGTTTCCAGGAAGGCATCATGACCACGATTCTTGTTGCCGCGCCCGGCATAATTCAGGTGCGACAGGTAAAATTTATCGATGCCTTGGTCGTCCACCAGTTTTAGCAACGCCGGCAAATCCTTCGCGTTGTCTTGGGTCAGTGTGAAGCGCACCCCAATCTTGATGCCGGCGTCGCGGCACAATTTGACGCCATGCAGCGAAGCATCAAAGGCACCTTGCTTGCGGCGAAATATATCGTGCGTTTCGCGCAAGCCATCCAGGCTGATACCGACATAATCAAAGCCAACAGCGGCGATACGCTGGATATTCGATGCATCTATCAGAGTGCCGTTGGTCGATAGGCCGACATAAAATCCCAACTCTTTTGCGCGTTTTGCAACATCGTAAATATCCTCGCGCAGCAACGGCTCGCCGCCCGACAGAATCAGCACCGGTACGCCAAAACCGCGCAAATCATCCATCACGTCATGTACTTCTGCGGTACTCAATTCGCCGGCAAAATCCTTGTCAGCCGAGATCGAATAACAGTGCTTGCAGGTCAGGTTGCAGCGTCGGATCAGGTTCCAGATTACTACCGGGCCGGGCGGATTTCGCTTGGGTTGCAGTGGCGTCGGATGGGCGATTTCTCGCATGTATTGGGTAACTCGAAACATGATTTTCCTTTTCCTCGTTTTTCAACTGGCAATGTATTGCGTTGCCTTGGTTTGTTGGTTTAGCCGCAGGCCGGTTTTTTTCAATATGCGGGTGCTATACAAGATGGTATGGCTGCGCACATGTTCGGCTAGCAGTGCAGCAATTTGCGCCACTTGCGTCTCGACCTCATCGCGACTCTTGCCATGCACCATCGCGAACAGGTTGTAAGGCCATTCTGGCAGGCGGCGCGGACGGCAATAACAATGGCTGACGAAAGCAAAGCTGCCCACCGATGCGCCTAACTGATCCACTAGCGCATCCGGCACATCCCACACTGACATGCCGTTAGCCCGGTAACCGATTGCATAATGATTCGGCACCACGCCTACGCGACGAATCACGCCCGTCTGCTGCATGCGCAGCATCCGCTCCATCACTTGCTGCGGCTCCAATTGCAGGCTTGCAGCAATGGCATGGTAAGGGCGCGCTACCAGCGGCAACCCGCCCTGGGTCGCTACGATGATGGCGCGGTCGATGGCATCGATCGCTTGTGGTGCAATGGCGGGGGAAATGGGCATACGTTATGCCTTCAATTTCAACTCGACGAAGTACTCGCGAGATTTGGGGAAGTTGAATACGCTGCAACCGGTTTGCTGCTCTATCGTATCGATCACGCTGGCAATTTCTGCCGGGGTTTCGGTGGCTATGACGAACCACATATTCAGTTCATGATCGCGCGCATAGTTATGCGCGACTTGCGGCAAGGCATTGACCTGTTGCGCCACCCGTTCATAGTCTACAAGCGGGGCATGTAGGGCCGCCAAGGTAAAAGCGCCGCCGATACGTTCAATCTGGTACAGCGGCCCAATCCGCGTCAGCACGCCTTCGGCCAGCATGCGGGTCAGCCGCGCAATCAGATCTTCTTCACTCAGGCCGAGGCGCTGCGCCGCTTCCAGGTAAGGACGTTCACAAACCGCCAGCCCCTCTTGCAGCCCGTTGATGATGGCACGATCAATCGGGTCCATAGGCAAGCTCCTGCAAGGTTAAAGGGATTGCATTCGTCACGTTCGTCACATACTGGGCGCCGCATTGCTTGAAACGGCGACGGCTAAACAGGATAGCGCGCGGGTACTCGTCCAGTTCGCATATCTGCGTCAAGTCAGCGATACGCTGTTCGACTTCGCGACGGTCTTTGCCGTGGATCATGCAAAATAAGTTGTAAGGCCAATGCGGCAAACATCGCGGCCGGCGATAACACAAACTGACTTGACCGGAATCGGCAATACGCCTACCGACAGCAGAAACCAGCGCATCGGGCACATCCCACACCACCATCGCATTGGCAGTAAAACCCAGTTCATGATGGCGCACCACAACGCCGAAACGCTTGATTACGCCATCGCGGCACCAGCGTGTGAGCGTTGCAAGCGCATCCGACTCGGCACATCCCAATTGTGCAAACGGCCGCACCACCAGCGGCAGACCGCGCTGCAAAGCAGCCATGAAAGTTTGCTCGCTCTGACTCAATGTAAGCGCAGCAACCTCTGCCGGCGCTTGCTTGTTCTGCTGAAAAATTTGCGATCGAGTTAATGCTGAATCTGACCTACAAACAGACCCCAGATCGAACCCCAGATCGATGTGAAACTGTTCCAGCAACGGCAGCGTCAACACTGGCCCGGATTCGCACACGGCTTCAATTCTATGCAACAACCCATGCAGATGCTCGACGGATGCAGCGGTTGCCACGAACCAAAGATTGAAACGATGCTCGCGCTCATAGTTATGGTTGATTTCGGCAAAGACGTTAACCTGGAGTGCAACCGTTTCCAAGCGTTCGACAGGAACAGCCAGCGCCGCAAGGACACTCACGCCGACCACGTTCGGCCGGAATACAGCGCCGACCCGACTGATCAAACCACGCTGGTGCATAGAGTGCAAAACTTCAATGACAGTCGCCTCATCAACCTCCAGACGTTTTGCCAGCGCAGCAAAGGGTTGCGCCACCAACGGAAAATCTCGCTGAAAATCGTTCAACAACTTGAATTCCAGCGCTTCCAGAATTCCCTCTTGCTTCAGATTTATTGCGCGCATATGTTCTGTATCCGCCTTAAAATCCGATGCGCGCCGCGCGGTGGGTGAAGAAAATACCGCTAGGCGATTCAGCCGACAGCACGCTTCTTTGGATAAAAGTTTCCGTGTCGTACACCACCACACGGTTGTCGTCGCGCGCCGAAACCCAGACGGATTCGCCGCGTGGAGTGAACTCCAAATGCAACACGGTTTTTCCGGGTGCCAATTGCTTGATGATGCTGCGGGTTTCGGTATCGATCACATCAACCTTGCTATTGTCGGGGAATGCGTAAATGACCCAAACCTGCCGGCCGTCAGGACGCGCAATAACAAAAACCGGCTGACTGGAAACCTGGATGTGGCCGGCTTCAAGCCATGTGTCCATATCCACTACCAACACTTCGTGATGGCCTACAGCAGGCAAATACGCATAGCGCCCTGCCACCGCCCAGCCGCGCAGATGCGGCATTTTATACACCGGCAGTTTTTCCTGCCCACGACCGTAGCCATCGAGAATGCGGCGCACACCCTGCTCGGGATGCCACAAATCCAGCAAGGCCATGCCATCTTCCCCAAATAATCCGGCCAAATAATAACGTCCATTCGGCGTGATCAAACCGTCATAAGGCTGGCGTCCTACATTCCTGAATTTGTCTATACGTGGTTTACCTGGATTGGAAAAATCTCCGACCCAGATTTCACCTGCATCAAAAAGGCTCCAGACAAAACGGTTACCTGGCGCATCTGCCAGGCCGACCACTTTAGAACGCAAGCCAGCCGACCCATAAGTCGATGGAACGTCCGCAATCAGTTCCAGGGTATCGGCTGAAAAAACCTTCACGCCGCCCGGCACATAATTCTGTACCGCTACCAATGTGCCATCTTGCGAAATCGCGCCTCCAATGCTATTGCCGGCCTGCATCACGCGGCGCTCGATGACGCCACGCAACAAGTCAACCTTACTCAAACCGCCGTCGCGTCCAAACACATACGCATAACGACCATCCCGCGAATATACGAGCGAGGCATGCGATAGATCACCTAGACCTTTGACTGTAGCTATGGCTACACGCTTGCTGGTATCAACGATTTGTACACTGCCGCTGGCGCGCTCGATAACGACACCCAAGTCGCCAGTGCCGCGCAGGGCGGGACCGGCGCAACCGGCCAACAAGAACAACGCCGTCATAAACAACATTGCTTGAAATTTTTTAATGTTCACTTGGGGAAACCCTTCTGCAAATTAAATACGATCCACTCTGCCTCTGCTTCACTCAAGAAGCGCTGCCAAGGCGGCATTGCCGTATCTGGGCGGCCATGCAGGATGATGGACTTGAGGTAATCAGCGGATTTGTCTTTTAAAGCTTCAGGCAGCAATGCAGGGCCCAGACCACCTTTGAGTGTCAACCCGTGGCAGGAGCCACAATCTTGCCGTACCAGAGAGATAAGTTCGACCCGCCGCGCAGCACTAATTACGGTACTGGCGTTTGCAACAGTATCGGTGGCAAAAACTGCCGTAGAGAAGATCAGTCCGAGGCCAGCAATGAAATACTTACTACAAAGTCCAATAACACACGGTTTTACAGACACTTCCAGACCCTTCAATATTTTTTGTATTCAGGCACAATATATTGGAGCAAGTTAAACACACAGACCCGAAAGCCTGTGTGTTGGCGTTGTTACTTACTTAGTTGCTAACACCCACTCAGTCAATATTTTGATGTCTGCATCACTTACCTTAGGACCATTCGGTGGCATTGGAATTGGGCCCCACACGCCGCTACCGCCATCCTTGATTTTTTTGGAAAGCAGTGCTACCGCATCCGCATTGCCTTTGTACTTCGTTACAACATCCTTGTATGCAGGGCCGAGGATTTTCTTGTCGATACTATGACAAGCCATGCAGCCATTTTTTTGTGCCAAGTCAGCACCAGTTGCTGCGAATGTTGAGTTACTGCCTATCAGAAGTGCAACAACCCCTGCACCGGCTGCCAGAATCGGAATGAGACGATTTTTCATCAGGTGCTTTCTTAGTAAATATCGTTTTGTGTGTTGTAGACATTGAATTTACCGGTTGGGGTAATCAATCTCGGATCCTTGATCACTGCTTTGAGCTTGCGGGTCTTGTCATCGACTACTACGATCGCCGATTCCTTGTCCTTGGCGCTCCACACCGAGAACCAGACTTCGTCACCAGCCTTGTTGTATTCAGGCTGCACTACGCGCTTGGCACCCTCGCCAAGGTTTGCCCATTCCGCGATGGGCAGAACAACATAGCCTTTGTCCAGCGCATTGATGTCAAACACAGCAACCGACTGGCTTATCTTGGCATCCGGATTCAGCGGGGTATCAACCCACAGGTTTTTCGATTTCGGGTGTGTTTTGATGAACAGCGCACCACCGCCCTGCCCTTTCAAGGTTGCGACCACTTTCCAAGCCTGCGCCTTATGCTTGACCGGATCGGTGCCGATCAACGAGATCGAATCGTCGCCCAGATCGCTGGTCGCCCATACCGGACCGAATTTAGGGTGAACGAAGTTGGCACCGCGTCCTGGATGTGGCGTTTTGCCGACATCAACGATCGCCGCCATCTTGTCTTCCTTGGTATCTACCACGGCAATTTTGTTGGAGGCATTGGCAGCAACCAGGAAATAACGGCCGGTTGAATCGAGACCACCATCGTGCAGGAATTTAGCGCCATCAAGCGTGGTGATTTTCAGATTTTTGAGATCCTTGTAATCGACCAGTTCGATCTTGCCGGTTTCCTTGACGTTGACCACGAATTCGGGGCGATAGTGCGACGCGACAATCGAGGCGACCCGAGGTTCAGGATGGTATTCGCCATCAACTGTCATGCCGCGTGTGGATACAATCTTCAGTGGCTTGAGGGTATCGCCTTCCATGATCACGAACTGCGGTGGCCAGTAGTCACCGGCAATCGCGTATTTGTCTTCATAACCCTTGAACTTGGAAGTTTCAACAGAACGCGCCTCAAGCCCAACCTTCATCTCTGCAACGCTGTCTGGTTTTTCCATCCACAAGTCGATCAGGTTGATGCGCGCATCGCGGCCGATCACGAACAGATAGCGCCCCGATGCTGAAGTGCGGGAAATGTGCACTGCATAACCCGTTTTGACAATGTTGATAATTTTCTTGCTATCGCCGTCAATCAACGCTACTTCCCCTGCATCACGCAGCGTGGTGGAGATAATATTTGCGATATTGTAATTGTTCATTTTCTTGGTAGGACGCTTGGCAACCGGAATAATTTCTTTCCATGTTGCGAGCATGTCTTTCATACCAAATTCTGGTGGTACTGGCGGTTCCTGTTGAACATAACGCGCCATCAAATCGACTTCTTTTTCGGTCAGATCACCGGAAGTACCCCAGTTCGGCATGCCCGCCGGGGAACCATAGTTAATGAATACTTTCAGGTAATCCGTTCCCTTGCCAATCGTGATGTCAGGAGTCAGGGGCTTACCTGTAGCGCCCTTGCGCAACACGCCGTGACAACCGGCGCAGCGTTGGAAATAAATTTGCTTGCCAGCGTCAAACTCAGCCGCGGTCATCGGCGGTGCTTTTGGATTGATGTTTTGATGCATCTCTTCATTAGCCAGCGGCGAGCCCCCAGCCTGATACTTCACCTCTGCATTGGCGTGCGGTTTTGCGTCTTGAGCATAGGCAATACCCAGCGCCAGCGGCAGCGCCGCAAGCAAAGCTGCGATAGGGCGGATTAAAGGTTTTGTTAACGCTGCGGTCATTTTTATTTCCCTTCCTGTTGATAAAATTGATCTAATTAGTGCAAGTTCACGCAAAAAATTTATGCTCTATAAACAGATTTATTGTGTTGATCAGTCATGACCAGCGAATTAGACTTTTCACTTTTGTCGTGCGTAGAGTGCTACAGAAAAATCCATTTCTCCTTAATGGATATCAATTTTATTTAGACAAGGTAGCGTTAGATTGAGAGCAACAAACCACGTTGCACCGCCTTAGCGAGACAACTGATAATAATGAGTGAGGAAAGTCATTGAATAACTTATCAATATCTAGAAAACAACCTGATACACCTCAACATGAATCGCAGACAGGCGTCGTGTATCTGGTGGGCGCTGGCCCAGGCGACCCTGACTTATTAACGCTGCGCGCGGTGAAGCTGCTGCAGCATGCGGATGTGGTTGTATACGACAATCTGGTCAGTGAAGATGTCGTCAACTTCGCCCGTCATGGTGCTCAAAGGATTTACGTAGGCAAGGAAAAAAGTCGGCATACCATGCCGCAGGAGAAAATCAACCAACTCCTGGTCACACTGGCGAAGGAAGGAAAAAAAGTCGTACGTTTGAAAGGTGGTGATCCATTTATATTTGGGCGCGGCGGCGAGGAATTGGAAGTGCTGGTCGAGCACGCCATTCCGTTTGAAGTCGTCCCGGGCATTACTGCCGCTAATGGCGTTTCATGCTATTCCGGCATCCCACTTACGCACCGGGATTATGCGCAATCCTGCCTGTTTGCCACAGGCCATCTGAAAGACGGTTCACTTGACTTGGACTGGCAATCACTTACGCGGAAAAATCAGACAGTAGTGATTTATATGGGGTTGGGTGCGCTGGCTGAAATAGCGCGGCAGCTGATTGCTCACGGCATGCCAGCCAACATGCCTGCTGCGATAATTGAAAAAGGCACCACCAGGGATCAAAAAGTAGTTACCGGTACACTGGAAACACTGCCAGATCTGTTGCGTACATTGGGTCTGAAATCTCCTTGCCTTATCATCGTTGGCCAAGTCGTCGCATTGCAAAAACGCCTGCAGTGGTTTGTGGAAGGCAAGATTTCGCAAACGGTGCCGGCACCAAGCAGTTGAGTAGTCGGTTGCACTTCACAACTGAATCGGCGATCTTGTCCCCCACTTTCCCTCTAACGAAAGATTCGCTAGTAGAAAAATGGCAGCAGTCCTTAAATCAGATTACAGAGCTGTTAAATAGAGCGACGAAGGGATCTGGAAATAAAAAATGCCACAGAAATAATCATGTAAAAATGGGTCTCAAACCATAAATTTTCTGCACTTGGAAGCATAAGAAAAGAATACCAGATGGCTCAATTTTGATGTCAAAAACGTCGAGATTGCCATGATAAAACGCTCCCGTCTGCAATGGTCACACTGGACTTTTCATGATTACATTCCTCACGCAAGTTTTGATTGTCTTGCAGATTGTCCTAAGCGTTGGGCTGTACATGCTGCTGCGTGATTTATTTCTTGTTGGCAGCATTCCCTTGGCATGGATATTGAGTTTCGGCATAGTCTTATGGATACGTTTTATGTTGATCGCCAACACTTTTTTCATTGCCTATCGCCACCGCACACCATTACCAGCAAAACAACAGCTTGCTTTGAAAGCGGCCCTACGCTTATTGCTGCAGGAGTTCTGCGCCAGCATGTTGGTGACTTCGTGGCATATGCCATTCCGATCATTTTCCGGCGCTATTGCATCACAGGTGATTGGATTGCCGGTATTGCTAATTCACGGATATGGCTGCAATAGCGGCTATTGGCAATGCATGCGTCGGCGCTTGGTACAGAGACATATAAGTCACAAGGCGGTCGACCTGGAGCCGCTATTGGGTGGAATTGACGACTATCTCGCCGGCGTTGACCAAGCGGTGGAAACCCTCTGCAAAGCAACCGGGCAAGAGCAAATTATCATCTTGGCGCATAGCATGGGCGGACTGGTTGCACGGGCATATCTGCGCAAGTGCAGCGGCCGCAGGATTGCAAAAATCATTACTGTTGGGACCCCGCATCATGGCACTGTGCTGGCGAATTTTTCGATTGGCATCAACAGTCTGCAGATGCGATGGTGTGGCGATGCGGAGCACGGTCAGCCTTCCGAATGGTTGCGCAATTTAGCCGGCTCGGAAGATGCCGCCAGCCGCGCACTGATTACTTCCATCTATTCGCTGCACGACAATATCGTAGCGCCGCAACGATCATGCCATCTGCCTGGCGCAAAAAATATTGCAATACCGGGAATCGGTCATGTCGCTCTGGGGCTGCACCCGGCAGTGCAAGCGCTGGCTCTTGAAGAAATCAAGCTTGCAGCCGAGCACGGTTAGGTTTTCAGGAAAACCGTAACCGCAGGTGCTTATTCAACCGCAATACCATGGGCGAATAGTCCACAATAATTTTGAGTTCATATTTTCTCGGCAATCCGATGCGCCATCTGTTGCGCCAAATCCGCGTTTTTAGCCTCAACCATCACACGTATCAGTGGCTCGGTGCCAGACGCGCGAATCAGCACACGACCGTTGTCACCCAATTCACGCTCCACTTTTTCTTTCTCGGCCACCATTCCAGCATTTTTCAGCCAATCGAAACCGGCCTGTACTTTAACATTGATTAAAACCTGCGGGAATAACGGGAGGTCAGCTACCGACTGCGCCAGCGTCAAACCGCTGCGTTTCAGGGCGGAAAGAACTTGCAAAGCCGAAACAATGCCATCGCCTGTCGTCTGTTTATCAAGAAATAATAGATGGCCAGAACCCTCGCCACCCAGAATCCAGCCACGTTCCCGCAGCACTTCAAGCACGTAGCGATCACCCACCTTGGCACGGGCAAAACCGACACCCATTTTTTTCAAGGCAACCTCCAGTGCCATATTGGTCATCAGCGTACCGACCGCCCCATTCACTGGCCCATTTTTCAATCGATCCTTGATCATCAAATATAACAATTGATCACCGTTATACAAGCACCCGCTAGCATCTGCCATAAGCAAACGATCGGCATCACCATCCAGTGCAATGCCAAGATCGGCCTGATGGGCGCGCACGGCAACCATCAATGCCTCGGGCGAGGTGGCTCCAAAGCCGTCATTGATATTCAAACCGTTAGGCTGGTTTCCAATGGTCACGACATCAGCTCCCAGCTCGTGAAATACCAGTGGCGCAATCTGGTAGGCGGCGCCATGAGCGCAGTCGAGAACAATTTTCAGCCCGCGCAAATCCAACTCATTTGGAAAAGTCGATTTACAAAACTCGACATATCGGCCCTGCGCATCGTCGATACGGCGTGCTTTACCTAATTTTTCAGAAGATACGCAGGACATGGGAGTCTCCAGCGCAGCTTCGATTGCCTGCTCGACTGCATCCGGCAATTTGTTACCCTGCGCAGAAAAAAACTTGATCCCATTGTCGTAGTAAGGATTATGAGACGCAGAAATAACAACCCCGGCAGACAAACGCAGTGCGCGCGTCAGGTAGGCTACTGCAGGAGTCGGCACCGGGCCCGCCAGCATTACATCTACGCCGGCGGCGGAAAACCCTGCCTCTAAGGCCGCCTCCAGCATATAACCGGAAATGCGGGTGTCCTTGCCGATCAATACTGCCGGCTTGGTATCGGTCAACCCAGTCTGGGTGAGCACTTTTCCTGCTGCATAGCCGAGCCGCATGACAAAATCAGGAGTAATCGGTGCATCTCCCACGCGACCGCGTACACCATCAGTACCGAAATATTTTCTCGACATATTGATCCTTATTATTCTATTTATCGGGTTGCAACTTGCCATACAGCAAGGGCGTCAATTGTTTCTGCGACATCATGCACGCGCACTATCTTTGCACCATTCGCGGCCGCGACCAAGGCAGCAGCCAAGCTGCCGGCAAGTCGCTTTTCAACTGGTTGCCCGGTTATTGCGCCCAGCATGGATTTGCGGGATAGTCCAGCCAATAAAGGCAAATCCAGCGCCTCCTGTATCGCGGCGATGCTCTTGAGTAAAGCCACGTTGTGCGGCAAAGTTTTGCCAAAACCAAAACCAGGATCAATGCAAGTGCGTGACCGGGAAACACCTGCTGTCTGTAGTACCGCGACACGCTGCTGTAGAAAACAAATAACCTCATCCACAGGGTTTGTATATTTTGGATAATCCTGCATATTTTGCGGCTGATTTTGCATGTGCATCACACACAATCCGCAATCATTGTCTTTAATAGCATCCACGGCTCCCTCCGCGCGGAAACCGTTGATGTCATTAATCATGTCGGCACCTGCTGCCAAGGCTTGGCGCATGACCTCTGGCTTGTAAGTATCAATTGAGATCGGCTTGCCGCAATCGCGCAAAGCGTAGACCAGCGGCATTACGCGCTGCAATTCTACTTCCAGAGGCAATACATTGGCACCAGGACGTGTGGTTTCACCGCCAATGTCGATGATATCAACACCGTCGGCAATCATCTGTTCAGCATGCGACAGCGCGGACTCAAACGCATGATATTGGCCCCCATCCGAAAAAGAATCCGGGGTGACGTTCAGCACACCCATAACAAGTGGCCGCGCACTCTCCTGCAGTGGCAAGCGATAACGCCCACATTGAAAGTAATTTTTCATATTAACCATAGAAAAAAGGGTGAGACCGAATAGTCTCACCCTTGCAATTACATCTGAACCCAACGCGACTGCAACTTTCTGTTATTAAGCGGGCGCAGTTGCAGTGGGTGATATATCACCGGAATGACCGTCGGACGAAGAACGCTTAGCAGGGATACCATCTCTAGGTGGGCGTGGCGCGTTGCCTTCCATAATGTCGTTGATTTGGTCGGCATCAATGGTTTCCCAATCCAGCAGAGTTTTGGCCATCATCTCGACTTTTTCACTATTATCTTCCAACAGTTTACGTGAGAGTGCGTACTGTTCGTCCAGAATGCGCCGAATCTCCGTATCCACTTTTTGTTGCGTCGCCTCGGACACTGTCTTTGCAGAGGAGCGGCCAAAGTAGGCATCTTGCTCAGTATCCTCATAAACCATAGTGCCGAGGGACTCTGACATGCCGTAGCGGGTGACCATGGCGCGGGCCAACTTGGTTGCGCGTTCAAAGTCGTTCGATGCACCGGTCGACATCTGGTGCATGAAAATTTCTTCCGAGATGCGGCCACCAAACAGGATAGCTATTTCCTCCAGCATCTTGTCCTTGTACATATTGACCCGATCGTGCTCAGGCAATTGCCATGTCAGACCGAGCGCAAAACCACGCGGCATTATGGTTACCTTGTGCACTGGATCTGCTTTAGGCAGTAATTTTGCCACTACCGCATGGCCCGATTCATGGAAAGCTGTGTTCCTGCGTTCTTCTTCGCGCATGACTGCGGACTTGCGCTCGGGGCCCATTACAATCTTGTCCTTGGCATCCTCGAAATCATTCATTTCAACCAACCGCTTGTTGCGGCGGGCGGCAAAGAGTGCCGCTTCATTTACCAGATTAGCCAGGTCGGCGCCGGAAAAGCCGGGAGTGCCACGGGCCAAAATGTCTGCCTTGACGTCTGGTGCGATCGGCACTTTGCGCATATGCACCATGAGGATCTGTTCACGACCGCGAATGTCCGGCAAACCAACTACAACTTGACGATCAAACCGACCAGGGCGCAGGAGTGCCTTGTCGAGAACGTCGGCGCGGTTGGTTGCGGCCACCACGATGACGCCTGAATTAGGTTCGAAGCCGTCCATTTCGACCAGCAACTGGTTCAGGGTTTGCTCACGCTCATCATTGCCACCGCCCATACCGGCACCACGATGACGCCCGACTGCATCAATTTCATCAATAAAAATAATGCAGGGCGCATTCTTTTTAGCATTTTCGAACATGTCACGTACCCGTGACGCACCCACGCCGACGAACATCTCAACGAAATCGGAACCTGAAATTGTAAAAAAAGGGACTTTCGCTTCGCCAGCAATAGCGCGCGCCAACAAAGTTTTGCCGGTACCTGGAGGCCCAACCAGTAGGACGCCACGCGGAATGCGGCCGCCTAATTTCTGGAACCTTGCAGGCTCTTTCAGAAAATCGACCAGTTCCTGTACTTCTTCCTTGGCCTCATCGCAACCTGCCACATCGCCAAAAGTCACCGTATTGCTAGCCTCATCGAGCATACGCGCTTTGGATTTACCAAAAGAAAAGGCGCCGCCTTTGCCTCCTCCCTGCATTTGACGCATGAAAAATACCCACACCCCAATCAGCAACAACATCGGGAACCAGGAGATGAAGATTTGCGACAGGAAAGACTGCTCTTCAGGCTGCTTGATGTCGAACTTGACGCCATTGTTGACCAAGTCTCCGATCAAACCGCGATCTAGATAAGTAACTGAAGTCTTAACTTTCTTACCGTCGCTCGTGGTTGCAATAATGTTGCGATCCTCGATAACCGCGTCCTTGATACGCTGGGCCTTCACATCATCGAGAAAATCAGAATATTGAATAGGTGTAGCACCGGTCGCCAGCCCACGGCCATCGAACTGTTTGAATACGGTAAATAGCACAAGGGCGATGACCACCCAAATTGCTGTTTTGGAAAACATATTGTTCACAAGAACTCCTTTAGCGCGAACGCGATTTGTTGCCTATCTTACTGTGTCTATTTTACGCGCAATGTAATCAGTTTGTTATTGCGCATATGCGACTGCTTGATATGAAAATCAAGGTGTGAAATGTAATTTACGTAGGGTTTTTCAGGATTTTCCCCAGCAAAAATATCTCGGAAGACTTATCTCTGCTCGCTTTTGGTTTCTTCTGTGACACAATTTTGAATTCCAGTTTCAATTTCGCCAAAATGTCATTGAAGCCCATACCGTTAAAACATTTGACCAGTAGCGAGCCGGATGGCTTCATGTGTTCCTTGGAGAACGCAATCGCCAAATCTATCAAGTATTCGACCCGCGCCGCGTCTGTCACTGCGATGCCGGATAAATTTGGAGCCATATCGGATAAAACAAGATCTACTTTGCGTCCAGCCAATACATTTTCGAGCGCAAGTAAAGGGCCGTCCTCACGAAAATCTCCCAGTATAAAGTGCACGTCGGCAATTGGCTCCATGGGTAGCAGGTCCAGGCCAATAATTGTTCCATGAATGCCGCCGCCGTCCTGACCAGACAGCTTATTGCGCACATACTGCGACCAACTGCCTGGAGTGGAACCTAGGTCAACAATGACTTGGCCGCGCTTGACCAGCTTTTCATCCTCATCAATTTCTTTGAGCTTGTATGCAGCCCGAGCTCTATAACCTTCTTTCTGCGCCAGCTTTACATAGGGGTCGTTGATATGATCGTGCAGCCAGTTTTTGTTTAATTTGTTTTTAGCCATTCGCGTAGAATAGTGCCTTTAGAATATATTAGTTAGTTGCTGAAATCATGTTGAAACTTACCCCCGTAGAACGTAGCGCACTCCGCTCAGAAGCGCATGCGATCAATCCTATCGTGTTGATCGGCGAAGCTGGTTTGACGCCTGCCGTGCTCAAGGAAATTGATGCCGGACTTGATGTGCACGGACTAATCAAAGTGCGTGTTTTTGGTGATGACCGTGAAGCCCGGATTACCATGTACGATACCATTTGCGACAATCTCAAGGCTGCACCAGTGCAGCATATTGGCAAACTGTTGGTAGTTTACCGCCCACAAAAAGAAGCATCAAAAGGGCGTGTCGAAAAAAAAGGCAGAGGCATGCGCGAGGTGACCATTGTCAAGCCTAGCGCCAGCGGAACAAAACGCCCCTCAGTAACAAAGGTGATGCTCAAAGGCAATGAGCGCGTAACCGAAGGTGGCAATATAAAACGTGCCAAGCCTCGCCAGACCAGTGCCAAAAAAAGCGCACTCGGAAGCAAATAGAATCCAGTGCTGTAAATACGAGAAAACTGGAGTATAAATTTTTTCGCACTATTATTATGCGTATGATAGGGCATTTTTTTCTATACTCCCGGTAATTATTGTCAACATCAATTACCGTCAATCGATGTGAAAAACAAAGCGGACGCAACCACTTAGCCCAGACCCCCGCTTCCGAGCATGCGTTCTAGATATAACGCACTTCCAGGATTTCGTATTCTCGAATGCCTGCCGGGGCCATGACTTCAACCACATCGCCGGCAGATTTACCAATCAAGGCGCGTGCAATGGGAGACGTCACCGATACTTTCAATTCTTTTATGTCGGCCTCGTCTTCACCAACGATTTGATAAGTCACTTTCTGTTCCGACTCCAGATCTTCGAGGTAGACAGTGGAGGCAAACACCACGCGCCCCTCAGCCTCCAGTAACAGTGGATCGATAATCTGGGCCGCACCCAGTTTGCCTTCCAAATTCTGAATACGCCCCTCGATAAAACTCTGCTTTTCTTTGGCCGCGTCATACTCAGCATTTTCAGATAAATCGCCCTGCGCACGTGCTTCGGCAATGGCGCTAATGACTTCATGGCGGTCTTTTGTTTTCAGGCGATGTAACTCTTGCTTGAGAAGTTCTGCGCCATGTTTAGTAATAGGTACTGAGCTCATAATTTCCAACTATATAAATGCTACAGAGGCCACAAAAGGTGCCGAACAGTCTCGGCACCGTTTATGACCTCTGCAGGTTAGGGTTTAACTATTTAACAATTAGCTTAGTGTAAAGTTTTATGCAGACCTTGTAAATCATAGACATGCAACTCATCCAGATGCGCCATGCCCTGCACTGCTGCTTCTGCACCAAAAATAGTGGTAAACGTGGTCACACGCGCTGCTAGAGCAGAGGTACGGATGGCGCGTGAATCGATGATCGCACTGCGCTTTTCTTCTACCGTGTTGATGACCATGGCAATCTCGTTATTCTTGATCATATCCACCACGTGCGGACGACCTTCACTCTTTTTGTTGACCATCGTGACCGGCACCCCAGCCACGCTGATGGCAGCTGCAGTGCCTTTGGTGGCAACGATTGCAAATCCGAGCCGAGCTAAATCTTTGGCGACTTGCACTGCAATTGGCTTGTCACTCGCTTTGACGCTAATGAACACCTTGCCGGATTTAGGCAATTTCACACCAGCGCCGAGTTGTGCCTTGACAAAGGCTTCGCCGAAAGTCTTGCCGACCCCCATGACTTCACCGGTCGATTTCATCTCCGGGCCGAGAATCGTATCAACACCCGGGAACTTCACGAATGGGAAAACCGCTTCCTTTACACTGTAATAAGGTGGAACCACTTCGCGCAGTATTCCCTGACTATCGAGTGACTGCCCAACCATACAACGCGCCGCAATCTTGGCCAGTTGCAGACCGGTGGCCTTGGAGACGAAGGGTACTGTACGCGAGGCGCGCGGATTGACTTCCAGCACATAAACGATATCCTTGCCGTCCTTTTGCTGAATGGCAAACTGCACATTCATCAGACCCACTACATTCAAGCCTTGTGCCATCAATGCGGTTTGATGCTTCATCACGTCAATGGTTTCCTGCGACAGTGAATAAGGCGGCAGCGAGCAAGCAGAGTCACCTGAATGCACGCCAGCCTGCTCGATATGTTCCATCACACCGCCGATAAAGGTGCGACTGCCATCTCTGATGCAATCGACATCGCACTCGATCGCGTCGTTGAGGAAACGATCCAGCAATACCGGCGAATCATGCGACACCTTGACCGCTTCACGCATATAACGTTCCAGATCACGTTGCTCATGCACGATTTCCATTGCACGCCCACCCAGAACATACGAGGGGCGCACCACCAGCGGATAACCAATTTCGGTTGCCTTTTCCAGCGCTTCCTGCTCGGTGCGAGCAGTCCTGTTAGGCGGTTGCAGCAAATTTAACTCCTGCAATAATTGCTGGAAGCGTTCGCGATCCTCGGCCGCATCGATCATGTCTGGCGAAGTGCCAATGATGGGTACGCCGTTGGCCTCCAGTTCAAGTGCCAGTTTTAGTGGTGTCTGACCGCCATACTGGACGATGACGCCGTATGGTTTTTCGATGGCAACGATTTCCAGCACGTCTTCCAGCGTCAGCGATTCGAAATACAACCGATCCGAGATATCGTAATCGGTCGAAACTGTTTCAGGGTTGCAGTTAACCATGATAGTCTCATAGCCATCCGCACGCAGCGCAAGTGCTGCATGAACGCAGCAATAATCGAATTCGATGCCTTGGCCGATGCGATTCGGGCCACCGCCCAGCACCATGATTTTTTTTCGGTCAGTCGGTTGCGCTTCGCATTCTTCATCATAGGTCGAATACATATACGCGGTCTTAGTCGAAAATTCCGCGGCGCAGGTATCGACCCGCTTGTAGACCGGGCGAATATTTAACGCATGGCGCCTCTCGCGTATAGCGGTTTCGGTAGTTTTGAGCAACTTGGCAAGGCGACGGTCAGCAAAGCCTTTTTGCTTTAACTTGTACAGCAGCGGTTTGTCGAGCGCATCCAGGGTCTGGGTTTCCAGCCACAATTCGATATCGACAATTTCTTTAATCTGCACCAGGAACCACATGTCGATATGCGTTAGCTGATGCACTTCTTCGAGCGTAAAACCTTGGGCAAATGCGTCGCCCACATACCAGATACGTTCAGGACCGGGTTCACCGAGTTCCTCCTCGATAGTTTCGCGGTCTTTGGTCATTTCATTCAGACCATCGACGCCCACTTCCAGGCCGCGTAACGCTTTTTGGAAAGATTCCTGAAAAGTACGCCCGATCGCCATCACTTCACCCACCGATTTCATCTGAGTAGTCAGATGAGAATCCGCCTGCGGGAATTTCTCGAAAGCAAAGCGTGGAATTTTGGTCACAACATAGTCTATCGATGGCTCGAACGAAGCCGGAGTTGCACCACCGGTGATTTCGTTACGCAACTCGTCCAGCGTAAAACCAACCGCCAACTTGGCAGCAATTTTCGCGATGGGGAAGCCGGTCGCTTTCGACGCCAGCGCGGAAGAACGCGATACACGCGGATTCATCTCAATGACAATCATGCGACCGTCTGCCGGATTGATTGCAAACTGTACGTTCGAGCCACCGGTATCAACACCGATCTCGCGCAAAACCGCCAGCGAAGCGTTGCGCATGATCTGGTATTCCTTGTCGGTGAGCGTTTGCGCCGGCGCGACCGTGATCGAATCGCCTGTATGCACGCCCATCGGGTCGAGGTTTTCAATTGAGCAAACGATGATACAGTTGTCCGCCTTGTCGCGCACCACTTCCATCTCATACTCTTTCCAGCCGATCAGCGATTCTTCGATCAGCAATTCGGAAGTTGGGGAGGCTTCCAGGCCACGCTTGCAGATGGTCTCAAATTCTTCTGCGTTATATGCAATTCCGCCGCCGCTGCCCCCCATGGTGAACGAAGGGCGGATGATAGTCGGGAAGCCGAGTTCCTTTTGTACCGACCAGGATTCCTCCATCGTATGCGCCACGCCAGAGCGTGCAGAGTCGAGGCCGATCCTGGTCATCGCTTGCTTGAACTTGGAACGGTCTTCGGCCTTGTCGATTGCTTCTGGAGAGGCACCGATCAGTTCACAGTGATATTTGTCCAGCACACCATTATTGTGTAAATCAAGCGCACAATTGAGCGCGGTCTGGCCGCCCATAGTCGGCAGAATCGCATCTGGACGTTCCTTGTCGATAATGCGTTCGACCACCTGCCAAGTGATCGGCTCGATGTAAGTTACATCGGCCATTTCCGGATCGGTCATGATGGTCGCCGGGTTGCTGTTGACCAAGATAACCTTGTAGCCCTCTTCACGCAGGGCTTTGCACGCTTGTGCACCGGAATAATCGAATTCGCAGGCTTGGCCGATGATGATCGGACCGGCACCGATGATCAGAATGCTTTTAATGTCATTGCGCTTAGGCATTTTTTTTCTTCTCCGTCACGCTTTCTTCCATCATTGTTACAAAGCGGTCAAACAGGGGGGCGATATCGTGCGGACCAGCCGACGCCTCAGGATGCCCCTGAAAACAGAAGGCAGGTTTGTCGGTGCGAACAAAACCTTGCAATGAGCCGTCGAAAAGAGATACATGAGTCACCCGGCAATTGGCGGGCAAAGTTGCCGCATCCACTGCAAAACCATGATTTTGCGAAGTAATCAGCACTTTCCTGGTTTCCAAATCCTGTACTGGATGATTGGCGCCATGGTGACCAAATTTCATTTTCAGCGTCTTTGCGCCGGAAGCCAGCGCCATGATCTGATGTCCGAGACAAATACCGAAGGTTGGAATGCCGCTCTCTATCAATTCCGTGACAGCAGTGATAGCGTAATCACAAGGCTCCGGGTCTCCGGGGCCGTTGGACAGAAAAATGCCATCTGGATTCAGGGCCAATGCTTCTGCAGCGCTGGCTTGCGCTGGCAGCACAGTAATCTTGCAACCACGTTGTGCCAACATGCGCAGGATATTGCGTTTGATGCCGTAATCGAAAGCGACAACATGATACTTTGGCGCAATTTGCCGGTCATAGCCCTTACCTAACCGCCATTCGGTTTCGAACCAGGAATAAGGTTTGGCAGTAGACACCACCTTGGCCAGGTCCATGCCACCAAGTCCTGGGAAAGTGTGTGCCAGCGCCAATGCTTTATCGACATCATTGCCCACCAGAATGGCGCCACCTTGAGCACCCTTTTCACGCAGAATCCGGGTCAGTTTACGGGTATCGATGCCAGAAATAGCGACGATATTTTCAGCTTTTAGATAATCCGATAAAGTTTGCGCGGCGCGGAAACTGGATGTGACAATCGGCAGATCCTTGATGATTAGTCCCGCCGCATGTATTTTGTCGGACTCCACGTCTTCGGGGTTGACACCGGTGTTGCCAATATGGGGATAAGTAAGTGTGACGAGTTGGTGACTATAACTAGGATCGGTAAGGATTTCCTGGTAACCGGTCATTGAAGTGTTGAATACCACCTCACCGATAGTATGGCCTTCAGCGCCAATTGAGAAACCTTGAAAAATCGACCCATCTGCTAGTGCAAGTATGGCTGGAACGGTGTAGCCAGAAAAAAACGGCAGCAAGGGTAACTCCTGATGTTGTTACCGCCGCTGCTCCGTGCCACGACAACCACCGACATCCCGGGCTAATGCAGCCAAGTCGGTGGCAAATTGTTTTGACGGGGTAAATATGGCATGCGCTACGGCGGGGTAAGTTTAGGTAAACCCGCAGATTATAACGCAAAGCACCCCTCCCGTAAATCTGTAAACTTCTGCAAGAAACGCCGGAAACGTAAGGGAAAGGTTTTAAGTGCTTACAACGCTAATGCAGCGATACCCGCCTTGGCAATTTGCGCATCTTCGGCAGATTTCACACCGGAGACGCCGACCGCTCCCAGGCATTGCCCATTGACCATGATAGGGACGCCTCCTTCAAGCATGCCATCGATATACGGCGCCGATATGAAAGAAACGCGGCCGTTATTGATCATTTCTTCATAAATTCGGGATTCACGACAACCCATTGCAGCGGTTTTTGCCTTGGCTGGCGCAATATGGGCGGATATCGGCGCCACCCCGTCCAGTCGTTGCAGCCAAAGTAGGTGCCCGCCGTCATCCACAATCGAAATCACCACTGCCCAGTTGTTTTTATTGGCTTCCGCTTCTGCTGCGGCAGCAATTTTCTTGACATCGTCAAGGGTCAATATTTGCTTGGATTGCATCACGCCTCCTAAAATGAATGTTGCTGGATTGTACGACAGGTGTCGGATACCCACTATCGTAACTGTTTTTACTTTAGGCAAGCTGCCTTCAGCAAACCGTTTTTAGCAGGAGAGATGAGACTCACAGATGGCCTGTAGCCGGTCATCAAAAAAATTATTTCGATCTCACACTTTGACAGGCTGCCGACATTCATTTACATTGTAGCTTCATAGAAGAAAGTTTCAAAAATGATAATAAAACTCACGTTTAGCCAGAACAGAGAAATAATACGCTTCTACATGTTTGTTATCATACTGCTATGTTTCGGTCAGGCTTGGGCCACTGAGCCGCCGCCGCCAAAAGCCAATATTGCGCTCGAAAAATTGCAAAACTTGGGGCATAGTGCGGTCGAGTTTTCCAGCCGGGCCTCAGAATTGGCCATGCGAGCGATGGGAATGATCGGAATCCACTACAAATACGGCGGCAGTACACCGGAAAGCGGGCTCGATTGCAGCGGTTTGGTGCGTTATGTATTTAAAGAAGCCTGGGGTGCCAATCTGCCCCGCACTTCATCTGAAATTAGCCAAGTTGGCGAGACAATTGAGCCGCAAAACCTGCAACCAGGCGACCTAGTGTTCTACAACACGCTTAAGCGTAGCTTCTCGCACGTCGGAATTTATTTGGGCAATAACAAGTTCATCCATTCTCCATCTGCCGGAGGTCAAGTACGGATTGAAAGCATGGATATTAGATATTGGAAACAGCGTTTCAACGGTGCACGCCGCATCAATGAACCAACGCAAAATAGATAAGCATCATTTTATTGCTGCTGCATCGCCTTTAATTTTCGCTTGATTTCACTCATCGCGGCAACTGTTGCCTGCTCGCCGGCCATGATGGCTACATTACGGCCATTGAAGTCATTACCTTTCATACTGCCTAAAACAGGCTGGATGACGACATCGGCTTGCCTCAACTCATATTTATTAATACGCTGCCCCATGATGGTGAAAGTCTGTAGTAGGACATCAAGGGAGCCGGACGCTATCAGCGCGTCGGCTTGCGATGAGATATTTACCGCAATCACAAAATCGGCCCCCATGTCGCGCGCGAACTTCGCAGGAACCGGCGACACCAATCCCCCATCAACATAAGTGCGGTTGCCAATTCTGACCGGTTGAAAAATGCCGGGCACAGCCGATGAAGCCCGGACTGCCAAGCCGGTATTTCCCCGTTGAAACAAGATGGGCCGGCCGGTATTCAAGTCGGTCGCCACTGCGCCGAACGACTTTTTAAGCTTTTCGATCGGCACGTCATGAATGGTCTTGTTAATGTAATTCTGCAAGCCTTCACCCTTGATGATTCCGCTAAATTTGGAGAACAATGGTACTGACCAGTCCGAAATAGCGGCTTCATCCATTTCCATCGCCATCTTCTGCAAAGCGAAGCCATTGTTACCGGCCGCATACAGCGCACCGACCAAGCTGCCGGCGCTAGTTCCAACCACGATATCGGGCACGATACCTTGTGCCTCCAAAGCCTTAATTACGCCGATATGAGCAAAACCGCGGGCAGCACCACCACCTAAAGCCAGCCCAATTTTGATATTACGCACTGGTTTAGCGACTACAGATTCGGCAACCGGAGCTGAAGCGATCAGGCTGCAACCGCTTATCAGAAATAAGACCGCGCTTAGGCAGACAAACAAACAACGTAGAAATGGCATCGAGTTATGGCTTGGGCTTGTTTTGTAACGTGCGGATTGTAGCTTAACTAGCAGGTTTATATTGCGTTGCAAAAATTTTTAATTGAGAATGATTTTCATTTAAAATAGAATCAGTTGCTTTAAAAATTGCGCATAATTCTCATTTAAGGATTCCAATGTATAAATTTACCCTCAACATTCTGTCTGCCGCTATTGCTTTGTCTGTCGTTGCTGGCGCCCATGCAGAAGACAAAGAGTTGAATATTTATTCGGCTCGCCACTACCAAACCGATGATGCGTTATATGGTGATTTTACCAAGAGAACCGGGATCAAAATCAACCGCATCGAAGCTGATGACAATGCGCTGCTGGAACGTTTGAAGACTGAAGGCAAGAACAGTCCGGCCGATATCATCTTGATGGTGGACGCCGCGCGTTTATGGCGCGCACAAATCGAGGGGTTGTTCCAACCAGTCAAATCGAAGGTTCTAGCAGCGCGCATCCCGGCCCACCTACAAGGCAATGACGCTGGACAAGGACCGCAATGGTATGGCTTTTCGACCCGCGCCCGCGTAATCGTCTACAACAAAACAACTGTCAAGCCAGAAGATGTAGCAACTTACGAAGCACTGGCCGAACCGAAAAACAAGGGTAAAGTCTGCACCCGTTCCGGCTCACATCCTTATATGCTGTCTTTGATCGGCTCTCTGGTTGAGCGCGATGGCGAGAAAGCTACGGAAGAATGGGCGCGCGGCATGGTCAGCAATTTTGCCCGCCCCCCACGCGGTGGCGATACCGACCAAATCCACGGCGTAGCCTCCGGCGAATGTGGAGTAGCGCTAACCAATAGTTATTACTATGTGCGCATGATGCGCTCGACCAAACCGGAAGACCGCCAAGCGATAAACAAGCTCGGCTTTGTCTGGCCCAATCAAAAAACCTCTGGCACACATGTAAACGTGGCCGGCGGTGGCGTTGCCAAGAATGCTCCGCACCGCGAAGCGGCAGTCCAATTTTTGGAATATCTGGCCGGCGATTCCGCCCAGCGCAATTTTTCTGATGGCAACAACGAATGGCCAGCGGTGCCCACTGTAGCAACGCACAATCCGGCTCTGGATTCGCTCGGAAAATTCAAATCTGAAAAACTTTCGATTGCCACCATCGGCAAGAACCAAATTGTGGCGCAAAAAATCTTGGATCGCGCCGGCTACAAATAAATTACAAGCTCCCGAAAATCTGATATTTATTGGGAGCATATGCAATAAATACCTAACCGGTTTCAATATTCGAGTGCAACAAGACCAAGTTTATCGGCCAAGCATGCACGTTATACTGCGTGCTCAACTCGGCCAGCGTTTTCTCGCCTTTGATTGCCGCAAAGGCAATTTACCTTGAATACCGCAGGGTAATTTCTTTTGGTACGTTTCATCTTCTCTGCTCCCGGTGAGCGTATTGCACTTTCTCATTTGAGCAGAATTGCCACTTGACCGTCTGCCTGAATTTCTGGAACCACCTCTATCACTTACAACAATCCTTGCCATTTTTATGCAATATCCAGGTTAGGTGGTTGTTTTGAACAGGACGATGGCTTCCAAAATCGCCCAAAACACAGTTGTGACCGATTGTTTTATATACAGCCATACACTGGTTTTTATGTTTGTGTTTCTCACCAAAAAACAGCGTAACCGCATGATATTATGGATAAATATACCAATTAGACCAATTTTTTTATCGAGTACGATGCGTTTCGGTATCATGTTTTCAATTCTTTATTTTCTATGGACGTTGCAATGCTGATTGTCTTGTCACCCGCCAAAACGCTAGCAATGGAGGCACCATCGGCTTCGATAAAAAGTAGCCTGCCGGAATTTATCGCGCATTCTGTGCAGCTCATTGATATCTTGAGAACATTCTCTCCGGCGCAAGTTGCCAGTCTGATGCGGATTTCCGATTCGCTGGCAACTTTGAATTTCACCCGCTATGCTAGCTGGACGCGGGAGTTTTCGCCACAAAACGCAAAGCAAGCAGTCTTGGCATTCAACGGCGATGTCTATACGGGCCTAGCAGCGGCAACATTGAGCACGAGGCAACTCGACTACGCGCAGTCGCATGTTCGTATTTTATCCGGTCTATATGGCATGTTGCGCCCACTGGATTTGATGCAGCCTTACCGACTGGAAATGGGCACCCGTCTTGCCACTCCGCGTGGGAAGAACCTGTATGCTTTCTGGGGCGATATTGTGACTACTGCGCTCGATGGCATGCTGCGGGCCCGGAATTATTCTGCGCTGATCAATTTGGCGTCTGAGGAATATTTCAAAGTGGTCAAGCCAGATTTGTTGTCGGTACCGGTTATTACTCCGGTATTTGAAGACTGGAAAAACGGCAAATACAAGATCATTTCCTTCTATGCCAAGCGCGCGCGCGGCATGATGGCGCGCTACGCGGCATTGAACGGCGTTACGCAGCCGAAGCAATTGCAGGCTTTTGACATGGAAGGTTATGCGTTTGATGCCGGTGGCTCCAGTGCACAAAATTGGTTATTCCGTCGCAGACTGACTTGACGCTGCTAAGCAAAAATCTGTTATTAGCGTCGTTATAATTAAAAAAAACCGCTCTATGGGCAGCTTTTATATGCTGCAAACTGCAAAAAATTTGCATCATTCTTACCCATATTCTAATGGCTGTTGCGTAGCGGGGAATGCTATTCGCACACCAATAGCGGGCTTGAAAATATGTTAAGCGAGCCAGTCAAATACCGTGCGGCACTCTGTAAAGATTCGATATCAATACCAGTTACCTCCAGTATTCTGGCCTGTTCATATTGATTAAAATTGCGCTGAATTGAGCGCTTATAGGCTGGGTCATAATGCTCTGCCAAAAGCTCTGCGACTAATGGCTCCATGTTGCCGGACAGCGCATGCTGTTTCCAGTGCGCGAGTTTTTCCTTGCCGTGCATACGAATCAGACAGTCCAGCTGCTGGTTCAATTGCTCAGGGTCACAGACAAAGTGCGCATAATCTTCCATCAGTAATTTGATGCGATTCTCTTGTGATAATTGCACCGCAATGCAGTTTGAAGAACGCATTTTATCTATCAATATTTCCGGTACACGGACATTTCCAACTTTCTTGCTTTCGGATTCGACATACACAACTTGCGCAGGATTGAACTCGCGTAGCGTTTGCCACAAGCGGCTCTCAAACATCTTTTGAGAAGGCTGTGGCTGCAGCGGCAAGTTGCCCAGCACAGAGCCGCGGTGTTCGGCTAATTGCTCCAGATCCAGTACTTGCGCACCTTGCTGCACAAGTACTTGCAACAAACGGCTTTTGGCGCTGCCGGTGGTGCCGCACAAGACCTGAAAAGAAAATTGCGATGCGATTTCGCCGAATGCAGTATTTACGTGGCGACGATATTCCTTGTAACCACCCTCCAGTTGTACCGCCGGCCAGCCGATCTTGGCCAGGATATGGGCCAGCGCTCCGCTACGGTTGCCACCACGCCAGCAATAAATCAGGGGTGACCAATCGCGTGGTTTATCCATGAACAGAGTGTCAATGTGATGGGCGATATTCTTTGCCACCACTACTGCGCCGGCTTTCTTGGCTTCAAATGCATTGACTTGTTTATAAAGAGTACCGATACGTTGACGCTCTTCATTGTTCAGAACCGGACAATTGATAGCGCCTGGGATATGATCTTCTGCAAATTCGGCGGGACTTCGAACGTCAATGATGGCATTGAATTTATCCAACACAGGCAATATTTCGGCAAAAGGGAGCAGGGCAGGATACTTCATATGCTCACTTGATCAAAAGAGGTTTAAGGTGTGCCCAGACATTATTGAGCATGATTGGGTGGGCTTGTGCTTTTAGATGTATGCGGTCGGACTGGAACAGTTCGGGCCTATCGGCGACTCCCGTGAGCAAAAAAGGCACAAGAGCAGAACTGGTTTCCTTGGCCAGTTTGGGATACAGGGCCGAGAACTGGTCTGTGTAATTCCGACCATAATTAGGCGGAATTTGCATCCCCACCAGAAGTACTTTGGCTTGGGCTTTTTTTGCTGCGTTAATTATGCTACGCAAATTGTCTTCCGATGCCTTGATCGGTAAACCGCGCAAGCCATCGTTGCCGCCCAATTCAATCACGACCACTGCAGGGTGATTTTTTTCCAGTAAATTAGCAAAACGACTTTTACCGCCGCTGGTGGTTTCACCGCTAATGCTGGCATTGATGACGATGGCATCGATACTTTCGGTACTTAGGCGACTTTCGAGCAGCGACACCCAGCCGGCTCCGCGTGCCAAACCATATTCTGCCGATAGGCTATCGCCGAGCACCAGTATGGTTTTTGGTGCAGAATGAGCGCTTGACGCAAACAAGGTCAGCGAGACCAACGTTGCGGTCATGCATATGCGCATTAAACCTTCCAACCATCCACTATTTTTCTGCATGTCTGATCTTTCCTTGCCTGCGCCGGCCATTCAGGCTGACAACCTTACTAAACGCGTCGCGGATGCGACGGGTGAACTGATTATTTTGCATAATATCGATTTTACCGTGCCGTATGGGCAGACGCTCGCAATTATGGGCGCTTCTGGATCAGGCAAATCCACCCTGCTGGGCTTACTGGCCGGACTGGATACGCCGTCGAGCGGCACGGTTAGGCTAGACGGAATCGATATCTTTGCGCTGGATGAGGATGGCAGGGCGCTCTTGCGCAAGGAAAAAATCGGATTTGTGTTTCAATCATTCCAATTGCTGGCACATTTAAATGCGCTTGAAAACGTTATGCTGCCGCTAGAGTTACGTGGTGACTCTGGCGCAAAAAGCAAGGCTGAAGCCATGTTGGGCCGGGTCGGATTATCCAGTCGTCTGAAACACTTTCCGAAATACCTATCCGGCGGCGAGCAGCAGCGAGTCGCTCTAGCGCGTGCTTTCGTGACCGAACCACCGCTGCTGTTTGCCGATGAGCCGACCGGTAGCCTGGATGCGGCGAATGGAGAAGCAGTGATTCAACTGATGTTTGACTTGAATCTGGAACGTCATTCGACCCTGGTGCTGGTCACACACGATAGCTCTATTGCCGCCCGGTGCGAACGTACGATTACGATTGCGGCCGGCAGACTGGAGTCATCGGAACACTTGGACAATCGTCAGCGTACTGCTCCGTATTGATTGCTGAGGCGATTCAGACTACGGCGCACAACTGGAATCAATTCGCTTGCCGTTAGCCCGATTGGCCCTTGGCCCGCGGCTACTAGTGCATCGGCTGCATCGCCATGCAGCCAGACTGCCGCGATTACAGCGTCCCACTCATGCCATCCTTGCGCCAGCAGCGCACCGATGATGCCTGCCAGGACATCGCCGGTACCTGCGGTAGCTAATCCTGGATTGCCGGTTGGGTTAATCACGATATTGTTCTGTGGGTCGGCGATGATCGATCCCGATCCTTTAAGTACGATAACGGCACGGTAGGTACGCGCTAACCGATGGGCGGCGGTAACCCGATCCGCCTGGATTTCGGCACTGGATATTCCTAGCAGGCGCGCGGCCTCCAGTGGATGTGGCGTCATGATGGCAGTTGCTGTGCGCAGCACCAGTGTTTGCTGCAACGCAGAATCAGCAGCGATCAAGTTCAGCGCATCGGCATCCAACACCAGCCGTGCCTCGGATTGCAGCGCTTTGCGCAGTGCTGCAAGCGCGGTATGAGAGTTGCCCAGGCCCGGCCCGATTACCACTGTGGTAGTAAAAGAGCATTGCGCCACGGGCCGGCACATCAATTCCGGTTGCGTGCTGTCGAAGGCCGGTGCCGTGCCAATGAATCCGGCGATAACCCGTCCCGCGCCACTCTGGATTGCTGCGCGTCCGCACAGCACCGGTGCGCCATGCATCCCTGCAGCACCGCCGACGATGACAACATCGCCATTGCTGCCTTTATGCGAGTTATGTCGGCGGTGTTGTAACGAGCGACTAAATTCACCGACCGTAGCCAGATGCATACTGGCCGGGTTGCGGTCGAAATGCTGCGCGTCGATATCCAGCATAGCTACGGCGACGGCACCGGCATGATCACGGCCATCACAGGTGTGCAGGCCAGGCTTATCGGCGATAAAAGTGATAGTCTGCTGCGCCTTGATGGCAGCGCCTGAATTACCGGACCCGGCACCGCCAATCGGGCCAACAACATTACCGGTGTCGGCATCCAATCCACTGGGAATATCGAGCGCCAGCACCGGACACACAAGGAGGTTGATGCAGTCGACCAAACTGCGGTAGACCCCAGCAATAGGGCGTGTCAAGCCGATACCGAATAAACCATCGACAATTAAAGCCCATTGGATGGACGGAATTTCTGGTAAGAATGCACAATCCTTGAACTCTGCCGCGCTGTTTTGGGCACGTTGCAAGGCTTGTTGCGCATCCCTTGAAGGTGGAATCGAACCGGCGATCAGGGCAGTGACTGCAAAATCGGTTTGCGCCAATTGGGCGGCGACTTCGAGAGCATCGCCACCGTTGTCGCCGGGGCCAATCAATATCAGCACCTGCGCGCCGGGTGGCGCTAGCTGCAGCAGAGTCATTGCCGCAGCCGCGGCAGCTTGACCGGCGCGGTGCATCAGGGTGCCGCTGGGCAACTCGGCCAAGGCGGCTCGTTCAATCCTGCGGATTTCAGCAATGGAATGCAGCGCGTGTCGGGGTAGCATCAAGGATCCGCTCTATTTTTGTAGAAAGTTACAGCACGTTCATTCTTAGTAATCGCAAATAAATAAATGCGACTATTCAGCCATAAATAGTTTGATAAGAGAACCGAATTTTTCTGCTATCGCCATGATCGCTTTTTCCACAGTCAATTGCACCGTAATATTAAAATTGCAAGTTAAGCGACAAATACTTGCGCCATATTCCGGCTCATTTTCTCTTCAATCAGGGCAGCAAATCCTTTCAGCATGAAACTGAGCGTGATATCGAGCACTGCTTGGCCCGGCTGAACCGCAAGCGTGCCATCAATACCACTACGTTTGAAGGTCAAAATATCGCCTTCCCAAGCAATGCTCAGATCGTATTCACTGGCCATTTGATCAGCGACTTTCTGGGCGGCGACCCTAGCCTGGTCGTGGGGAAGCGTGTGTTGCTGCGTGATGCTGATGTCGGCCATAACCTTATCCTTTGACTTCGGGGTTCACAATATTTTGCGGCTGCGCACCGCTTAGAGCGGCGATCAGGTTTTCTGCCGCGCAGTATGCCATTGCACGACGAGTTGGTTCCGACGCGCTGGCGATATGTGGCGTCAGCACGACATTCGGCAAGGTCAGAAAATCCGAGTGGAAACAGGGCTCATTCTCGAACACATCCAGTCCGGCGGCGGCAATTCGCCGCTCTCGCAAGGCTGCGATCAGGGCTACATCATCGACGATGCCACCACGCGCAATATTGACCAGCGTCGCGCCGGGCTTCATCAACGCCAGTTCTGCCGCGCCGATGGTGTGATGCGTTTGCGGCGAATACGGCAGCACCAGGATCAGATGATCGGCGCTACGCAACAATTCCTGCTTACTGACAAAGGTGGCGTTATTCGCATGCGCTTCTTTTTCAACCGGCAATCGGGAACGATTGTGATACAGCACCCGCATGTCGAATCCAAGCGAACGCCGGGCGATAGCTTGGCCAATCCGTCCCATGCCGAGAATGCCCAGCGTAGCGCCATGCACATCGGCTCCCAGTAGTGTGTCAAAACGCCATTTTTGCCATTGCCCGGCGCGCAGCCAGTGTTCCGACTCGGTCACGCGGCGCGCCGCCGCCATCATCAAAGCCCAGGCGAAATCGGCGGTGGTTTGATTCAATACTTCCGGCGTATTGGTGACCATGATGCCGGCGCGGGTGGCAGCATCAAGATCGATGTTATTGAAGCCGACCGCCATATTGCAAATTGCCTTGATCTGCACATTGGCGGCCATGACCTCGGCCGAAATGCGTTCGCTCGACGTGGTGAATACGCCATCTTTGCCGCGTAATTTGTCGATCAACTCCCTTTCGGTATAAATCTGGTCGGCCTGATTCGACTCAACCTCGAAATGCTGCGCCAGCAAATCGATCACCTCAGAAAAAACCGCGCGGGTTACAAGAATTTTTGGTTTCATTACGGCCTCAACGGAAAAAAATCAATGTAGTCAGAGCGAACAGCGGCACCAGAATCAACGTCGACCACGCCATATACCCAAAAAAAGATGGCATCTTGATGCCGCGATCTTCGGCGATCGCCTTGACCATCATGTTCGGCGCGTTGCCGATATAACTGCCCGCGCCCATGAACACCGCGCCACAGGAAATCGCGACCAGGGTCGATCCCAGGGTTGTCATCAATTGCGCGACATCGCCCCCGGCAATATTAAAGAACACCAGGTAGGTCGGTGCGTTGTCCAGGAAAGCCGACAGGAAACCGGTAGTCCAGAAGTACATCGCATTGATCGGCTGCCCATTAATATCGGTAACAGCGCGCACCACGGCTGAAAAGACGCCGGCCTCCCCAGCTTTAAGCATCGCGATTACTGGAATGATGGTGATGAAAATGCCGGCAAATAACTTCGCCACTTCCTGCATTGGGCCCCAGTTGAAATCATTGCCGCTGCGCGCCGTCTTGGGCGTGATGCCCAGAGAAATCAAGGTAACCGCCACCAATAACACATCGCGCAGTGCATTTTGCAACTCGATATGCGCGCCAAACACCGAGAAACTCACGCCCGACTTCCAGAATCCACTCATCAGCACTGCAGCGATGATGGCCAGCAACAGTAAAAAATTGACTTTGCCTTCCAGTCGGATGGCCGAATCCGGGGTGGGATCTTGCCACTGCGGCAACTCCTCTTGACCGATACCGTAATAGTGGCGGTCCAAAAAATAAAAAATTATCAGTAATACACCACAAACAAACAGGGTTTCCGGAAAAATATTCTTCAAGGTCCAGAAAAAATCAATCCCTTTCAGGAACCCCAAAAATAATGGTGGATCGCCCAATGGCGTAAGCGAACCGCCCATATTGGATACCAAAAAAATGAAAAATACGATGACGTGAACCACATGTTTACGGTTATCGTTGGCACGGATCAACGGGCGAATCATCAACATCGAAGCGCCGGTAGTCCCCATGATGCTGGCCAGCAATGTCCCCATCAACAGCAATCCGGTATTGAGCCCCGGCGTGCCATGCAGATTGCCGCGCACGCAAATACCGCCGGCCACCGCGAACAGCGCCGTCAGCAAAATGATGAACGGAATATATTCGTCGGTTAGCGCATGCATCAGGCCGTCCGTTGCCGTCGCTGGGCTGAGAAACACGATACATGGCAGCAAGAAAGCCAGCGACCAAGCGATCACAATCTTGCCGAAATGGTGATGCCAAAATTGAGGCACCAGTAATGGTGCAAGCGCAATCGACAACAACAGGCCAATGAAAGGAATGCCCCACCAGATCGATAATTGGCTGCCATCCATGGCGGATGCATGCGCCATGGATGGTCGTACCGCCAGCAGGCACATCAATACATTGATGTTATCTTTGATGCGCAATTACAGTCTCCTTGCGATTTATTGTTCTCGTTATTATCGCGTCAAATGAGAAAAGCCCGTTTCCCACCGACGATTTCTGGTTCGATGGAAAACGGGCAGAACACGAGCAGCAAAAAGATCGCGATAGCGCGGCTTTTTTGGCAATTGCGCCCAGTAATCAGGCGTTCGTCACCACGATCACATGCACACGATACGGGCCGTGGGCTCCCAATACGATGGTCTGCTCAATGTCGCCGGTGCGCGATGGTCCAGAAATGAAATTAGTTGCACGCGGCAACTCGCCGCGTTCAGCCCGCACCAAAGCAAAAGCATCTTCCATATAAGCTACGATGCGCGAGGCCGGCAGAATCGCGATATGGGTTTCCGGCAGCAAACTGGCAGAGGCGTAGGTGCCAGGGCCAGACAGCAGCAATAGTGAACCGGTTTCAGCGACTGCACAAAAAACGCTAGTGATGCCGATCAGGTCTGCATTGACGGGAGGGCGATATGCCAGCGTAACTCCGGCTTGTTCCCACGCTAGGGAGTCCAGTGTCTTCCAGGCAATCGCCTGCTTGGCAATACCCAAATCGTCCAGATAAACAGCGACAGCGGCCGGTACCTCAGCCATGCTGGCAACTTCGGCCACGGTGTCCGACATGCGCCGTGCTTGTTCTCTGAAATGCCCGATCAGGTTTTCCCCGATATGCGGCTGCGGCCCATTCGGATGATGACGCAGATAATCCTGCACTGCATCGCGTTCGCCTTGGCTGACCTGATTTGATCTTTGCTGTGCTTTGCGGATGCGGCTAAAAATGGCCTGACGCGCTGCCGAAGTATCCATCATGCTTTCACCCTGTGTAAGAACTGGCAGTGTAGCTGAATCATCCGGCCGATATCATTTTCCACAACGTGATTTTATTTCAAACGGCAAAAGCAAATAATTCACGTATTCCCCACGCTAATGGGGTCTGAAATTTGCTTATAGGTATTTTATCTAAAAGAGAAGTTTGTTATAACTGCCTGATTAACTTAAAATACAGGGCTTACCACTGCTTGGCCGTTATTACTGCTTATAGTAACGTCCCGCTGGGAGCCCCACCAGGACATCCAGTCATGCGGCTGATTTCAGCAAAATTACAGATAGGACTGCTATGACCCACGTTGTCACCGAATCCTGCATCCAATGCCGTTACACCGACTGCGTGGATGTATGCCCGGTAGATTGCTTCCGTGAAGGCCCGAATTTTCTCACCATCGATCCAGATGAGTGCATCGATTGCGCAGTATGCGTTGCCGAATGCCCGGTCAATGCGATTTTTGCTGAAGAAGATGTTCCGGCAGATCAGCAGCAATTCATTAAAATCAATGTTGAACTGGCACGCAAATGGCCCTCCATCACGAAGACTAAAAGCCCGCTGGACATCGCCGAAGAGTGGAAAGACGTTAAGGATAAGTTACCCCTCCTCAAACGCTGAACGCCTTCATCCTATGCCGTATGTGCATAGATGCGCCTGTATTTACGTTGGCTTGGCTGACTGATTGGCTTGGGCCGCAGGATGGCGTTTTTGGATAATTGACATGACACAGGAATTAGAAAGCCGTATGAAAACCAACGCCGGCACCATTGCCACTACATCAGTTCCACATCAAATAGTATCCGGCAAGACTCCAGTCGAAACCGATGCTGTCATCATAGGAGCCGGTCCGGTCGGATTGTTCCAGGTATTCGAACTGGGTTTACTTGAAATCAAGGCCCATGTGATTGATTCATTGCCGGTGGTCGGCGGTCAATGCGTCGAGCTCTATCCCGACAAGCCAATTTACGACATTCCGGCCGTCCCTATGTACACAGGCCAGGAACTAACCGACAATTTACTCAAGCAAATTGCACCGTTCGAACCGACTTTCCACCTGAATCAGGAAGTCACCGGCGTCGAAAAAAGGGAAGACGGCCGTTTCAATCTGGAAACCTCCGCCGGTACTCTCTTTATTACCAAGACCATTTTTATTGCGGCCGGTGTCGGGTCGTTCCAGCCGCGCACCCTGAAAGTGGAAGGTATCGAGCAGTTCGAAGGCACGCAGCTATTCTATCGGGTCAAAAATCCGGCCAGCTTCCAAGGCAAGAATATCGTGATCTGCGGCGGCGGCGACTCCGCGCTGGACTGGGCGCTGAATTTAATCGGTAAGGCAGAGTCGGTGGTACTGATTCATCGCCGCGAAGACTTCCGCGCCGCGCCAGCCTCGGTGGCGAAGATGAAACAATTATGCGAAAACTACGAAATGCAGTTTTTAGTCGGCCAGATTACCGGCATGGAAACCAAAGATGACAAGCTGTCGGAAATCAAGGTCACTTGTGCCGATGGCGTGACCCGCCGCCTGCCGCTGGATGATTTATTGGTGTTTTTTGGCCTGTCGCCGAAACTCGGGCCGATTGCCGAATGGGGTCTGGATATCGAGCGCAAGCAACTCAAAGTAGTCAGTACTGAAAAATTCGAAACCAGTGTACCTGGTATTTTTGCGGTCGGCGACATCAATACTTATCCGGGTAAGAAGAAATTGATACTGTCAGGATTCCACGAAGCCGCACTCGCTGCGTTCGGCGCTGCACCGTACATCTTCCCCGATAAAAAAATTCACATGCAGTACACCACCACATCGCCGAAGCTGCACAAAATCCTCGGTGTCGAAAGCCCGATTTTCGACTGAATACCGTTTTCAGGCTGAATTCAATGGCCCTGTAGCGCAAAGATTGTCTGCGTTACAGGGCCATTTTTCTTGTTACCGGCTGTCATGCAACAGCCGGTAACAAGTGCGAATAAAAAATATACTATGTTATGTATTTTTATATTTCGCAATAGATTAAAGCGGTAATTAGCTATAAATTTAATATACCCCCTATAAATTTTAAAAAATAAATAGACGGCATTTTTCTGTAGTGTTCAAAACGTACTGCACATTTACCAACTGGATTCGCGTTCCGGTGTTGCACTGATCTTGTGAATGGCAAGGTCGGCGCCATCGAATTCCTGCTCCGGGTCAAGTCGGATACCGATGACTTTCCTTAATACCCAGTAAATAACCAGCCCACTGACAAAGGCGATCCCAATTCCCATCAGGGTGCCGAGCAGTTGCGACAAGATAGAAACGCCGCCACGGCCGCCCAACAATTTCAGCCCAAAAATACCCGCAGCCAGACCGCCCCATGCGCCGCATAAACCATGCAGTGGCCAAACGCCCAGCACATCGTCGATTTTCCATTTATTTTGGGTCAAAGTGAACATCCAGACAAAAATCCAGCCAGCTATGCCGCCAGTTACCAGGGCGCCCAGAGGATGCATCAAATCCGAACCAGCGCACACGGCAACCAAGCCCGCCAGCGGGCCGTTATACGCAAAACCCGGGTCGTTTTTACCCAATAGCAAAGTTACCAAAGTACCGCCGACCATCGCCATCAACGAATTGATTGCCACCAGCCCATTCATCTGATCCAGAGTTTGCGCGCTCATCACGTTGAAGCCGAACCAGCCGATAGTCAAAATCCAGGCGCCCAGTGCCAGAAACGGAATGCTGGAGGGAGGATGCGCAGAGATTGCACCATCCTTCCCGTAACGCCCCCGACGCGCACCGAGCAACAAGACCGCTGGCAACGCCACCCAGCCGCCAACCGCGTGCACTACGACCGAACCAGCGAAATCATGGAACTCATAAGAAAACATTAGCTTAAACCAAGCCTGGATGCCGAAACGATGATTCCAAACAATGCCCTCGAAGAACGGATAGACAAAGCCGACTAGCAAAGCAGTGGCAACCAGTTGTGGATGAAATTTGGCGCGTTCGGCAATGCCGCCCGATATGATCGCTGGAATTGCGGCAGCAAAGGTCAATAGAAAGAAAAACTTGACCAGTTCAAAACCGTTCCTGGCGGACAACACTTCTGCGTTACTGAAAAAATTGACCCCATAAGCGACACTGTAACCAACGAAAAAATAAGCAATGGTTGAAATCGCGAAATCAGCTAATATTTTAACTAATGCGTTAACCTGATTTTTCTTGCGTACAGTTCCTAACTCCAGAAAGGCAAAACCAGCATGCATCGCCAAAATCATGATGGCGCCGAGCAAGACAAATAATGCGTTGGCGCCATATGCATGTGCATCCATATCAAAAACTCCCCATAAAAGTGCATACATAAAATATTTTTGTATCTACAAAGCAAAAAACATACCATTTTTATAAATTAACTAACACATTGATTTAAAGCGATTAAATTTGATGCATAATCATAATAGATGTTTTTTAATCACCATAATGCACTGATAATGTGCAGATAAAATCACCAAAATGATTCCTTGGCTTGAGCCGGATTCGCCTTTTCCAGAAGTTTCTACTGCACTTACCGCGGAAGAAGGCGCGGCAGGCCTGCTCGCTGCAGGCGCGGATTTAACGCCGCTGCGCCTGCTGGGCGCTTACCGGCGCGGTATCTTTCCCTGGTTTTCGCAGGGGCAACCGATCCTGTGGTGGAGTACCGACCCGCGCATGGTGTTAGAAATTGAAAATTTCAATATTTCCCGCAGCCTGCAAAAAACGCTCAGGAAAATCGACCGTGAAATACATGGCGGCCGACGCTGGGAAATCCGTTTCGATCACGCCTTTGAAGCAGTCATGCGAGCTTGCGCCGCACCACGCAGAGATGGGCCTGGCACCTGGATTTCAGAGGAAATTATTTACGGCTATGGCGCCTTGCACCGCCAGGGCTACGCGCACTCATCCGAATTATGGTTGGACGGGCAACTGGTCGGCGGTGCTTATGGTGTGTGCATCGGACGCATGTTCTACGGCGAATCGATGTTCGCGCGCGTAACCGATGGCTCCAAGATCGCGCTCGCCTACCTGCTGCATTTTCTAAGCAAAAACGGCGTCTCGATGATCGACTGCCAGCAAGAAACAGCGCATCTGGCGTCACTTGGCGCAGCCCCGATACCCAGGTCAACATTCATTGCACGTCTCAAGGAATTAACCGTACAGCCGCAGATTACAATATGGACGCCGCTCGGATTATTTGACACCCAAGATACCGCAGATGCAATAAAGAGCAACCAGACACCCTCTTTGCCAAGGCTGGAAAACGTATGACGCACCTTAAAGAGCTACCATTTTCCACCTTGCAATTCTATGCAACGGCACCTTATCCATGCAGTTACCTGGAGCATCGTCAAGCCCGTTCGCAGGTCGCTACGCCTTCGCATCTGATTAACGCAGATGTCTATTCTGGGTTGGTTAAAAACGGCTTTCGACGCAGCGGGGTTTTTACCTATCGGCCCAATTGCGACGGCTGTCAGGCTTGCGTTCCGGTGCGCATCAAGGCCCAGGAATTTTCGTCCAAACGCAGTCAGCGGCGAGCTTGGGCCAAGCATCGATATCTGCGCGCCTGGATCACCGATCTGGCGTATGCACCGGAACATTACGACCTGTACCTGCGTTATCAAACAGCACGCCACGCTGGCGGCGGCATGGACCAGGACAGTCGCGACCAGTATGCGCAATTTCTGCTGCAAAGTAAGGTTAACACCCGGCTGGTGGAATTCCGCGAGCCTGACGGCACGCTATGCATGGTCAGCATCATCGATATTCTCGACGACGGCCTGTCTTCGGTCTATACCTTCTATGACCCGGACCGGCGGGACGCATCTTACGGCACCTACAACGTCCTGTGGCAAATCGAGCAAGCCAAGCAACTAGGTCTGGCGTATATCTATTTAGGCTACTGGATACGAGAAAGCCGAAAAATGGCTTACAAGATCAATTTCCAACCGCTGGAAGCGCTGCAGCAAGGAAAATGGGAACTGCTTGAGCAGCACCAGCGGCCGCGCTAAAATACGCGCCAACCCAACTTATTTCTCCTGCTTCCCGCCCTATGCCTGACAAACTCCTGTACGCCCTAGTCCGCCCGCTATTATTCTCGCTCGATCCTGAAACTGCACACAACCTGACATTGCCTTGGCTAAAACGCGCCGCCGCCATTGGCATCACTGGACTATTCGCCAAGCCGCAATCGGTTCCGAAGAGCGTGATGGGAATCACCTTCCCCAACCCGGTCGGCTTGGCCGCCGGATTGGATAAGGACGGCGCCTATATCGATGCTCTGGCAGCGCTAGGCTTCGGCTCAATCGAGATCGGCACCGTCACGCCGCGTGCTCAGCCCGGCAACCCGAAACCGCGCATGTTTCGCCTACCGGCGGCGCGCGCCATCATCAACCGTATGGGTTTCAATAATGGCGGCGTGGATGCGTTCCTGGCGAATGTACAGGCATCTAAGTTCTATCAAAACAAGGAGGGTGTGCTAGGGCTGAATATCGGCAAAAATGCCGATACGCCAATCGAACGCGCCGCCGAGGATTACCTGTACTGCCTGCAAAAAGTCTATCCTTATGCCAGCTATGTCACCGTCAATATTTCTTCGCCGAACACCAAAAATCTACGCCAATTGCAAGACGCCAGCGAACTCGACGCACTCTTATCGCAGCTGAAGCAGGCGCAACAGCGCTTGGCCGACCAGCATCAGCGTTATGTCCCGATCGCCCTGAAAATTGCGCCGGACATCAATAGCGAACAAATCAAGAGCATCGCAGCGGCATTGCTGCGGCACCGGATCGACGGCGTCATCGCCACTAACACCACCATCACCCGCGACGCGGTCAAAGGCATGCAACACAGCGAAGAAGCGGGTGGTTTGTCCGGCGCACCGGTTTTCGAACTCTCGAACCAGGTTATCCGCGCGCTAAAGGCCGAGTTGGGTGAAGCACTACCGATTATCGGCGTCGGCGGCATCTTTTCGGGCCAGGATGCCCAGGCAAAAATGGAGGCCGGGGCAGCGTTAGTACAGATCTACAGCGGACTGATTTATCGCGGACCTGCACTGCTGCGCGAGTGTATAACCACGCTACGCAAGTAGCCGGTTAAAAACTGCATAAATTCAATTGGCTAAAAAAGTGTTCCGTATTGATCTGGCGGCGTTACCCGAAAAAGCTTGCTGAAGCGGGGTTTTCTCGAAAACGGACACAGACAATATCGTTAACAAAGTGTCGAGCGAAGCGTTCAGATTGCGTTTCTTTTTGACGATCGCCACCACGGCATAAACCACACAGCAATCCAGGTTTGTGTTTTAGCCGCGTTTTCTGGTATGCCAATAACACAGGCCTGCACTACTGAAGTTCTTGAATATCTGGATACTGTGCATGTTATCGATAGAAATCGAAACTGAAAAGACTGTAACCGTCAACGCCTGGGTGGTTTTTGTCGCCTTCCTGCGTTTGGGGCTTACCTCTTTTGGCGGCCCCATTGCGCACTTGGGATATTTTCGTGACGAGTTCGTCACGCGGCGAGGCTGGTTCAGCGAACACAGTTACGCCGATCTGGTGGCCCTGTGCCAATTCCTGCCAGGCCCCGCCAGTAGCCAGGTCGGGATGGCGATTGGACTGACTCGGGCCGGATTCGCCGGCGCGCTGGCGGCCTGGATCGGCTTCACTGTGCCCTCGGCGCTGCTACTGACCCTGTTCGCACAGGGCCTCGCAAGCTGGGGCGATGCGGTTCCGGCTGGCCTTCTGCATGGTCTGAAAGTGGTTGCTGTTGCCGTAGTGGCGCAAGCGGTGTGGGGTATGGCGCGCAATCTGTGCACCGACACTGCGCGTGTTTCGATTGCTGCGGTTGCTGCCTGCGCCGCCCTTCTGTGGCCGACCACTTGGGGACAAGTCGGCGTAATCGCCGCTGCGGCTGTGCTGGGCTTGTTCCTGTTCAAGCCAGTACCGGGCGGCAGTCATGAACCGCTCCCCATATCGATTAGGCGGCGCACTGCGGTCATGTTGTTGGGGTTGTTTTTCGCGCTATTGTTGGGTTTGCCTGTCTTGGCGCAAATCTGGCCGAATCAGGCGCTAGCGATGATCGATACCTTTTATCGGGCCGGTTCGCTAGTCTTCGGCGGCGGCCACGTCGTCCTGCCATTATTACAGGCCGAGGTAGTGCCGAATGGCTGGGTTTCGAATCAAACTTTTTTGGCCGGGTACGGTGCGGCGCAAGCCGTTCCCGGCCCGCTGTTTACCTTTGCAGCGTTTCTGGGTACGGCAACGAACACTGCGCCCAACGGCTGGCTCGGCGGCCTGATGTGTCTGGTTGCCATTTTCGTGCCATCGTTTTTGCTGGTCGCCGGTGTACTGCCGTTCTGGGAACAATTGCGGCGCCAGCTCCGCACCCGGGCTGCACTTGCCGCAATCAATGCAGCCGTGGTCGGCTTGCTGCTGGCGGCATTTTATAATCCAGTTTGGACCAATGCAGTGCAAGCGCCGAGCGATTTCGGGTTAGCGCTGATCGCATTCGTCGCCCTGATGTTCTGGAAGCTGCCGCCTTGGCTTGTCGTCTTGAGCAGCGGCATCGCCGGCTGGCTACTGAGCCTTGTGCTGTGACAACGTAGCCGTGGTACGGTTTCGGTTGGCATTATTCAATATACTGGATAACGTATTTTTACATTCCGCACTGAAATAATGCGGAAAACAATATGTTTTTACATATACTCCCTATATTAATTCAATATGACAAAAACTGGTAAATTCCACATCCTGCGCCAGATTCCCTCCAGTATTTGGGCGCTCGGCCTGGTCAGCTTGCTGATGGATGTTTCATCCGAGATGGTGCATGCGCTGCTGCCGCTTTTCATGGTTACCACCTTGGGAGCGAGTGTATTTATCGTCGGTCTGATTGAGGGTGCGGCCGAAGCAACGGCTTTGATCGTCAAAGTGTTTTCAGGGGCATTGAGCGACTATTTGGGCAAGCGCAAAGGCTTGGCGGTATTCGGCTACGGCTTGGCTGCGCTGACCAAGCCGATCTTCGCGCTGGCGTCTGGCATCGGCTGGATTTTGAGTGCGCGCCTGCTGGACCGGGTTGGCAAAGGGATTCGGGGTGCGCCACGCGATGCGCTAGTGGCCGATTTGGCGCCGCCCCATTTACGTGGCGCAGCGTTCGGGCTACGCCAGTCGCTCGATACGGTGGGCGCGTTTCTCGGACCCCTGACCGCGGTGGGACTGATGCTGCTGTGGGCCAATGACTTTAGAGCTATTTTCTGGGTGGCCACCGTGCCGGCCATGCTGGCGGTCGTGTTGTTGATTGTCGGCGTGCAAGAACCAGAACGCAAAATCTCGGAAAAACGCAGCAATCCGATCCGTTGGGACAATCTCAAACGCATGGGGCGCGATTATTGGTGGGTGGTGATCATCGGCGCGGTATTTACGCTGGCCCGTTTTAGCGAAGCATTTTTGCTGCTGCGCGCGCAGCAAGGCGGCTTGGCGCTGGCCTGGGTGCCGTTAATTATGGTTGCGATGAACGTGGTGTACGCGTTCTCAGCCTATCCGTTCGGCAAACTCTCCGACGGCGTTAGCCATACCGGCTTGCTGGCAGCGGGCCTGCTGGTGTTGATCGCGGCCGATATGGTGTTAGCCAGCAGCAATGCGTGGCCGGTAGTGTTGTTGGGTGTGGTGCTGTGGGGTTTACATATGGGCATGACGCAAGGTTTGCTGGCCGCGATGGTGGCAGCTACCGCGCCGGCTGATCTGCGCGGCACTGCCTTCGGCTTTTTCAATCTTGCCAGCGGACTGGCGATGCTGGTGGCCAGTCCGCTGGCCGGTTGGCTGTGGGATGGCTACGGCGCATCTTTTACTTTTTATGCCGGTGCGATTTTTTGCGTCGCTGCGCTGCTGCTGATGTTCGCCAATAGACAGCGCGAAGCCGCATAAAGTCTTGCGGAAAATTGCTTATTCAGCGGCGAATAGGCGGGCCCAGCCGTCATGTCCGAGGCGGTGCAAAGTCTCGATATTTTTTTCAAAGATATCTTCAGCTTGCGGATATGCAGCCACCGCTTTTTCGATACTTTCCTCGCGTAACAGGTGCAACGTCGGGTAAGGCGAGCGATTGGTGTAGTTGTCAATATCGTCCAGTCTAGTGCCCTCGAACTGGTATTGCGGATGAAAGCTGGCGACTTGCAACACGCCGCCCAATTCCATGTCTTCAACCGCTGCATCGGCCACATCCAGAAAATCGTTGTAGTCCAAAAAATCGGTCAGCGTGCCAGGATGGATTAAAAGCGTGGTTTCAATTTGCTCGGCCGCAGAATCGTCCAGCATCTGCAATTCAGTCATTAAATCTTCCAGCAACGCTTCCGGCGTTGTCGCTGCGCTGACCACGTAACGGATCTGATTCTTGACATGCACAGCCTTGGCAAACGGACACAGATTCAAGCCGATCACGGCTTTTTCGACCCAAGCCTGGGTATCTGCAATGATTTTTTGTGAGGTATTCGCGTTGCTCGTCATGGTTTGCCTTTTCTGCTATAGGTTTCGAACCTGAGCTTATAACATCAAACCGGGACCAATAGCGACTGGCGGTCGGTTAATCTGCAGATCGACTTGGGTCGAGCAATACAGTTACGGCCGCTACTGATAACGCACCTTTCCTTTGACAGTCGTAGCGACACCACGCCGATTGAGTTAGGACAGAACAAGGCCGCAGTCGCATCTGGATCGTGTGTGAAACGGTATGTGCCTGAATAGTATAATCGGCGCTTACCATTGCCGCGCCAGCCAACAGGGCTGGTGTTATTTTGTTTGCGCATGATCTGGTAACTGTTGCCAGCCTCGCATACCCTGCGGACTCTGGTATGTGCATGTTGGTTGGTTCACTCCACTGCTTCATTCTGGTGGTAGTCGCACCCATTTTCCTTTTTTCTAGTTGCATTTTGTGTGTCGTGAGATGCAGCCGCCCCACAATTTCAAGGACGTTTACCATGCAGACTATCGCCCGTCTAAGCCGATTTATCGGCAAGACTTTTGCCATTTGGGTATTGCTATTTTCCGTACTCGCTTTCTTTATTCCCAATCAGTTCCGCTGGATCGGCCCTTATATCGTGCCTTTGCTGGGCATCATTATGTTCGGCATGGGCCTGACGCTGTCCAAGGACGACTTCCGCGAAGTATTCAAACGCCCTGGTGATGTCGCCATTGGTGTAGCCGGCCAGTTCATCATCATGCCGAGCCTCGCCTGGCTGCTCTCGACGCTGCTGCAACTGCCGCCCGAGGTCGCTGTAGGTGTGATTCTGGTGGGTTGCTGTCCTGGCGGCACGGCCTCCAACGTGATGACCTTCCTGGCGCGCGGCGATGTCGCGCTGTCGGTGGCAATCACATCAGTTACTACCCTACTGGCGCCCGTGGTGACGCCTGCGCTGATTTACCTTCTGGCGAGTCAGTGGCTGGAAGTCAGCGCCGCAGCCATGTTCTGGTCGATCGTTCAGATAGTGATCCTGCCCATCGCACTGGGCGTGCTAGCGCAATCCTTACTCCGTGAGAAAGTCAAAACCTGTGTGGAGGTGCTGCCGCTGGTTTCTGTGGTGGCGATTGTAGCCATCGTGGCAGCCGTGGTTGCCGGCAACCAGGCCAAGATCGCCACCAGCGGCCTGATGATCTTTGCCGTCGTCGTGCTGCATAACGGCTTGGGGCTGCTGCTGGGCTACTGGCTAGCTAAACTAACGGGATTAAGCGTTCCCAAGCGCAAGGCCATGTCGATTGAAGTAGGCATGCAAAACTCGGGCTTGGGCGTGGCGCTGGCTACTGCGCATTTCTCGCCACTGGCCGCCGTGCCGAGCGCTATCTTCAGCGTCTGGCACAACATCTCCGGCCCCTTGGTCGCGACGTTGTTTCAGCGTTTCAAGGACGAGGAGCCGATGGTTGCTTCGACTCCAAAAGTGGAGGCAACGCAGGAACTCTGAGCCCTTTCCATAGAAACGCATATCCCTGGGGCCGCATTTGAAAACGCGGCCTACTAGGTAGGGCACTAATCAAATTTCCTTAAAGACAGGTGTACATAGAGACCTAAGGGCAGAACGACAGAAAGCGATACTGGACTCTGACTCTAGAAACACGGGGAATTTGTTACCAGCATCCATGCAATACGCGGCACACGTATGCCACTAAGCGCACTAATGGTGGGATTGGCGGTAATTAACCAAGCACTCCGTATAGGAAAAAAAAGGGACGAATGGCACGTGATCAAGTGCCATGTGCGTAGCGCGTCAGTTGCGGTGTCACTTAAAAAACCAAAGACCCCGTAGGGTCTTGATCTTAAAGCAAATTACTGGCGGAGACTGAGGGAGTCGAACCCTCGATACAGGTTTAAGCCCATATGCTTCCTTAGCAGGGAAGTGCCTTCGACCACTCGGCCAAGTCTCCACGTCTTAGCGGGAATAATTACCTGCTGCGACAAAGAAAAGGATCATATCTTCTCGGACGTATTTGGTCAAGAAATCTATATTTTAAAATGCATTTTGGTGTGTTTCTTATGCATTTTCCAAGTTGAAAGTCTTATGCAGCGCACGCACTGCCAACTCCATGTATTTCTCATCAATCAAAACCGATATCTTGATTTCAGAAGTGGAAATCATTTGAATGTTAATACCCTCTTCAGACAAAGTACGGAACATCTGTGAAGCAATTCCTACATGACTGCGCATGCCGACACCGACTACAGATACTTTCGAAACTTTGGTATCGCCGACAATGCTGGCTGCACCGATGTGCGCCTTAACGCTTTTGTTCAAAACATCCATTGCCTTGGCATGGTCATTGCGCAGCACTGTAAAGGTGAAATCCGTCTTGCCTTCAACTGATTGATTCTGGATGATCATATCGACTTCAATATTGGCATCCGCAATTGGCCCAAGTATCTGATAGGCAATTCCCGGCTTATCAGGTACTGCCAGCACAGTAATTTTGGCTTCATCGCGGCTAAATGCTATTCCGGAAATAACGGCTTGCTCCATATGTGTATCTTCCTCAAACGAAATCAGTGTGCCGGAATTAGCTTCAATTTCCAGCGGTATCATCGGATCAGTCAGCGACGACAGCACCCGTGTCGGCATTCTGTAATTCCCCGCAAATTCAACCGATCGAATTTGCAAAACTTTTGAGCCCAGCGAAGCCAATTCCAGCATTTCTTCAAACGTAACTGTTTTCAGTCGTCGTGCCTCGGGAACTACACGAGGGTCGGTTGTGTAGACGCCGTCCACATCCGTAAAAATCAAGCATTCTAGCGCTTGCATTGCAACAGCTATGGCAACCGCTGAGGTATCTGAACCGCCGCGCCCCAGCGTGGCAATATTACCGTCTACGTCCACGCCTTGAAAGCCGGCGATGATAACAATTTTCCCTGCATCCAGATCGCGACGTACTTTGACGTCATCAATCGATTGAATACGCGCCTTGTTAAACGCAGAGTCAGTCTTGATCGGCACTTGCCAGCCGGCATAGGAAATTGCTTTTTTCCCGATAGCCAACAAAGCCATTGATAACAAGCCAACGGATACTTGTTCGCCGGTGGCGGCAATCATATCGAGCTCGCGCGGGTCTGGTTGACCCATTACTTCTTTGGCGAGACCAATCAAGCGATTGGTCTCGCCGGACATTGCTGAAGGAACCACAATAATCTGGTGACCGGCGTCATGCCACTTTGCAACGCGCCGGGCTACATTTTTGATGCGCTCAGTTGAGCCCATCGATGTGCCGCCATATTTATGAACGATTAAGGCCATGGGAATTAAAAGGTTGACTTGGAAAATGGAAAAAACGTAAAAAATAGCCCTTGACTTTACATGCTGCAACGCAAAATAACAAGTGGACGCTATGGAAAATTCAGCTATAAAGAACTACAGGCATACGCCCAGGTTAAAAATCGTCCGCTTGCCAGCGCAGTGAAATCTTCTGCCCTGGCGTATCCCGAAGGTGAAGGCGATGACAATCCATCCCAATGCCGGCCGCAAACAAAACCGTTCCGTCGCACCCGGTAATGACAGGTAGACGCGTACGCTCCCAAGCTGGGACATTGCAGGCCTGATAATGCGACTTTAGACTTTTGGTCGGGCGATTCAGCGCCAATTTCATTCGCTCGCCGCCACCGCGCAGACGAATCGTGAGAGCTTCATTAAGCAACCAATCCACATCGATTCCCAGTTCCGACACATCAAAATACATAATGCCGCTGTATGCTGGAAAAGCAATTTGGCGCTCTCCCATCCAGCGAAAAGGCACCGGTGCTACAGACAATCCGGCATCATCGAGTTTGGGCGTCATGAATATGCGATTGTGATAACGACGGATATGACAATCGGCATGCGTTACGCACAATTGCGCGTCTTCCTTCGCTTCCAGTAACTGCACCAACATTTCGTTTAGCCAGGCGGTAGATGGCATCCGTATGCCACGCGAACCGAACCAATAGCGCAGCAAATTATGGGTTCGATCCAGACTCAGGCGCTTGAGTTGCCTGATATCCAGGCAATCACCGTCCTGGCAATCTCGTAAATCCTGCTCCGCCAATACAATTAATAAGCGCTGTGCCGACTGTGCATGCCGCGCAGTTCTGGCGAGACGCTGCTGGAAACCGGGAAAGGATTGCGCCAGTGCAGGCATCACAGTATGCCGTAACGCATTACGCGCATAACGCAGATCGGAATTCGACTCATCCTCTACGAAACTGACGCCATTACTAACCGCGAACGCCGCCAATCCAGCGCGGGATGCTTTCAAGAGAGGGCGAGCCATCTGCACACTGGCATCTCCCAACAAATCAGGAGCAGTATTCTGGATATCCATGCCGGACAGCCCCGCCACTCCCGAGCCACGCAATAATTGCAGCAATACAGTTTCTGCCTGATCGTCTTGGTGATGTGCGGTCAATAGTATCGATACATGATGCTTGCGACATAACGCGCCCAGTGCCGCATAGCGCGCAATACGTGCAGCTTCCTCTATGCCGGTCTTGGTCGATTTTACGACAGTGATTTTCTGTGCATCGAACTGCACATCCAATTGTTGGCATTGCGCGTCACAGTGCGCCAGCCAGTCGTCTGCATTACGGCTGATCCCGTGATGAACATGGAAAGCACACAGGGTAAATCCATATTTGATAGAGAATTTTTGCGCCATGTGCAGCAAGACTGATGAATCGAGTCCACCACTGTAAGCAACTGCTAACCTTGGTGTTTTTTCAGTCAAGCCTGGCAAAACCGACACATCGTCGTCAACCGATAGCCTGTTTTGCATCTTGTCGGAAGAGGAAAAGCGCGCCAGGATATTATTTAGCGCACGTTCAAAGGCGTCGTTAATTAACGCAGCCTGATTATTGTTCACAAGATTACTCCGAAGGGGAAATTTCCTTGAACTTGCCGTAACTCATCAGTTTCTCATGACGTGTTGCGATCAAATCCTTTGTCTTCACGCCTTGAAACTGGCGCAAAGTATCGGCTAATGCGCGTTTGAGCAACGACGCCATTTGCTTCGGGTCGCGGTGGGCGCCGCCTAGTGGTTCGTTAATGATCTTGTCAATTAGTCCCATTGCTTTGAGGCGATGTGCTGTCAAGCCCAACGCTTCAGCAGCATCGGAAGCGCGCTCGGAGGTTTTCCAGAGAATGGAGGCACATCCTTCGGGCGAAATCACAGAATACGTCGCATATTGCAACATCAGCACCGCATCGCCGACAGCAATAGCTAGCGCACCGCCGGAACCGCCTTCACCGATAATCGTGGCAATTAACGGCACTTTAAGCTCGGCCATTACATATAAATTGTGACCTATTGCTTCGGACTGTCCGCGCTCTTCAGCATCAATGCCAGGAAAAGCACCTGGCGTATCAACAAAAGTAAACACCGGCAAACCAAATTTTTCAGCCAGCTTCATGAGGCGCATTGCCTTGCGATACCCTTCCGGCTTAGGCATGCCGAAGTTGCGCAATGCGCGTTCCTTGGTATCGCGGCCTTTTTGATGACCGATCACTACGCAGGACTGTCCATTGAACCTGGCTAACCCGCCCACAATGGATAAATCATCTGCATAAGTGCGATCACCATGCAATTCATGAAAATCGGTGAAAATATCGTTTACATAATCCATCGTATATGGACGTTGCGGATGTCGTGCAATTTGCGATACCTGCCAAGGCGTCAACTTTGCATAGATATCTTTGGTCAGTTGCTGGCTTTTTTTAGATAACCGATCAATTTCTTCGGATATGTCGACCGCTGAGTCATCTTGCACGAAGCGTAATTCTTCAATTTTGGTTTCAAGCTCGGCGATCTGTTGCTCAAAACTGAGAAATGTTGTTTTAGTCATCGTATTCCTTGTCACTTCCGCTGCAGTGGATTCAATATTCTACCGGCACAGGGTCCAGGCTACGCCATAAATACCACGTAGCTACGGTTCGCCACGGCTCCCAATTGGCAGCCACTTCACGAACAACGCTACGTGAAGCCGGTTCGCCTGAAAAATAATTCATGCTGATACCTTTGAGTAACCCAAGATCATCCAAAGGCAAAATATTCGGACGCAGCAGATTAAATATCAAAAACATCTCCGCTGTCCACCGCCCAATACCGCGGATCTGAATTAACTCTTCGATGACATCTTCATCATCCATTTGAACCCATTTGTCCGCATGCACCCGTTTTTCATGGAAGTGCTCTGCCAGATCGAAAATGTATTCAGTCTTACGCTTAGACAACCCGCAATTGGCAAGCCCCCCCTGCCCTAATTTGAGCAATTGTGCCGGATTACATTTTGGACTTGCCAACAATAGTCTTTGCCACGCAGCTTCTGCTGATTTGACTGATATTTGCTGACCGATGATAGAACGTGCCAAGGTTGTAAACGGCTCGCCTTTGCCCACCAAATGCAGATCACCGAATTGCGGAATCAATCGACTCATGATGCGGTCGCGCTTCATTAACTGGACTTTAGCCTCAAGCCAATAAGCAGGAACATCTTGTATCGTCATGCTGTTTGCGTCATTCATGAACGACGCCAGTCTGTTGCGCCGCCAATCTTGTCTTCCAATACGATCTTGTTACTCAATAAAGCTGCGCGAAGGCGGTCCGCTTCTGTAAAATTTTTGCTTTTTTTAGCCGCGGCGCGGGCACTGATCATCGATTCAATTTCATCTTCAGATAATAATATTGCATCTAAATCCTGCGCAACATCGTTTGCTGGGTTGCGCCTCTTCAGGAAGTCATCCGCGGCACTTTGCAGTAATCCAATCGTACTGGATAAACCGCGTAATTGACGGGCTACCATGGGTTCTTTGGTTCGGTTAAGTTCATTTGCCAACTCGAACAAAATTGAAATTGCAAGCGGCGTATTGAAATCATCTGCCATCGCCTCGGAAAAACGAATCGCATGCGGCTCCTGCCAATCCAATGGCAATTGATCGCAAGCGACTCCCTTGAGCGCCGTATACAGGCGAGTTAAAGCGCCCTTGGCATCATCGAGATGCATATCAGAGTAATTGAGAGGGCTGCGATAATGGGCCCGCAAAATAAAAAATCGAATTACTTCTGGATCATATTTCTTCAACACCTCGCGGATGGTGAAGAAATTACCAAGAGATTTCGACATTTTCTGATTGTCGATTCGCACAAATCCATTGTGCATCCAATAATTGACAAATTGATGCCGATGGGCGCCCTCGGATTGTGCAATCTCGTTTTCGTGATGGGGAAATTGCAGATCCTGGCCGCCGCCATGAATATCAAAATGCTCACCCAGAATTTGCTCTGCCATGGCTGAACATTCGATATGCCATCCCGGCCTTCCCTGGCCCCAGCGCGAATCCCATTTAACTTCATTCGGCTCGAACTCTTTTGATGCTTTCCAAAGTACGAAATCCAGTGGGTCGCGTTTGCCGACATTAAGTTCAACCCGTTCTCCGGCGCGCAGATCGTCCAATGACTTCCCGGACAACTTGCCATAGCCGACAAAATCACGCACCGAGAAATTAACATCTCCATCGGGTGCCCGGTAGGCCAAACCATTCATTTCCAGTTTCTCGATAATGCCCAGCATTTGTGGCACATATTGGGTAGCGCGCGGCTCGTGATCGGGTTTTTGGACGCCCAGCGCCACAGCATCCTCATCCATTGCCTGAATAAAACGATTGGTCAATTGCGCAATGGTTTCACCGTTTTCTAGTGCCCTCTTAATGATTTTATCGTCGATGTCGGTGATATTTCGCACGTAAGTAACGTTATAACCTGATGCGCGCAACCAGCGCTGAACCATGTCAAATACCACCATCACGCGCGCGTGGCCCATGTGGCAATAGTCATAGACAGTCATACCGCAAACATAGATGCTGACATTGCCGGGGACGATAGGAATAAATGCCTGCTTTTCACGCGCAAGCGTGTTGTAAATCTTTTGGATAATCATGTGGAATATGTGTTTCAGTCGAAAGTGTATGCATTGCAATGTCTGTCCATGCTGACCGCATGTAACGGCATTGCCATATGGATCGCCGAAATCCTTTTTATTGTGCTTATTTGATAGAATGACTTTTTCGCCGAAGTATAGCATCGATAAATCCATACCTTTTGCCGCTCTTCATGCAGTAAATCTGTTCACCAATCGTGCTTTTGGTCGAACTATTACCCTGTCTGGCCTGTTGGCCGCGTTCCATGCAGTACTAATACAGTTTCTCTAAATAACTTGATGCCTGGCAATTTCCTGATGATGCATGCAGATGCCGTAAGGTCATTCTGAATCTTGTCGATGATGAATTAATCGTGAGCACATTCACGCAAGACATCCAGATTGTGGCAGGGCAAGTAAATCCATTTGCAAACGCCAATACTGGTTCAAGCAAGAATATCAGTGAAAATTATTTATGAAACTAACACTTAAGGATCCCACAATGCAACATGCACGACGTCATTTCTGTTCCTTGCTTACTGGATTAACATTCTGTGGCGCACTCGGCGTCGCGTATGCGACCGACCTGCCTCAGGTTTCCCTAAAAACCAATATGGGTGAAATCGTACTCGAACTTTACCCGGAGAAAGCGCCGAAATCTGTTGCCAATTTTTTACAATATGTCAAAAATGGCCACTATAACGGCACCATCTTCCACCGCGTAATCGAAGATTTTATGATTCAAGGTGGTGGCTTTGATCAAAAATTGCAGCAGAAACCGGTTGCCGCACCGATAGAAAATGAAGCCAAAAATGGCCTAAAGAACGTGGCGTACAGTATCGCAATGGCACGTACCGGCGCCCCCCATTCCGCCACCGCACAGTTTTTCATTAACACCAACAATAACCGGCCGCTGGATTATCCGAGTCAGGACGGCTGGGGTTATGCTGTTTTCGGCAAGGTCATCAAAGGCACAGAAATAGTCGACAGGATAAAAGCGGTTCCTGTTTCCGATCAAGGCATGCATCAAAATGTACCGGTTAAGGCCGTCGTGATTGAGTCAGCTACGCGCATCCGTTAAATTATAAAAGCTAGCAAAAAATCACGCGCCACCCATATAAAAGGACTTTTATGGCAGTCATTCTCACTACCAATCACGGTGATATCAAACTTGATCTGGATGCTGAAAGAGCACCGAAAACGGTTGAAAATTTCCTCAATTATGTCCGTTCCGGGCATTACGACGGCACCATTTTTCATCGCGTAATTGATGGCTTCATGATTCAAGGTGGTGGATTCGAACCTGGCATGCAACAAAAACCCGCAAACAACTACGTCGAAAATGAAGCCAAAAATGGCCTCAAGAATGCACAATACACGGTTGCCATGGCGCGCACCTCGGACCCCCACTCAGCATCGGCACAGTTTTTTATCAATATCAAGGCAAATGACTTTCTCGATTGCCCCGGGCAGGATGGATGGGGTTATTGCGTGTTCGGCAAGGTAGTTGACGGCATGGACGTGGTAGACAAGATCAAGTCAGTCAAAACCACCCGTGCCGCAGGCGGCCATGCTGATGTCCCGGTTGAAGACGTTATCGTTGAAAAAGCAGAAATTGTTTAAGCAGCCGATATCGTCCGATTTTTGCCTGAGATTAACCTTATGACGATAGTCTGTTCAATAGCGCAACCATGTCCGGTTGCGCTATTTATTTCCGACTTGCACTTAAGCGAGTTGCAGCCCCGTACCACCCAGGCATTTTTTGATTTTCTGCAGCAGCGGGCTAGTCAGGTGCAAGAGCTATACATACTGGGAGACTTGTTTGAATACTGGGCTGGCGATGATGACTTGGCTAATCCGTATAACAAAAGCGTAGTTGATGCGCTGCGTTTGCTCAACGACTCCGGCGTCCAGATATTCTGGATTGCGGGCAACCGCGATTTCTTGATCGGCGCTGCATTTGCACATGCGACTGGTTTGAAGCTGTTGCCAGACCCGTTTATTGCCAGCATCGGCAACCATCGCATCACGCTAACCCATGGCGATGCACAATGCACTGATGACACTGCCTACATGGCATTCCGTCAGCAAGTCAGGCAAACGCAATGGCAAACGACTTTCCTGTTGCTACCGTTGTCGCAGCGCAAGACAATCATTGCCGGTTTGCGAAACGATAGCCGCCAGGCAAAAAGTACAAAATCGTACGACATCATGGATGTCAATGCCATCGCAATTGATGATTTGTTTGCTGCGACCGGCACCGCCATCATGATTCATGGTCACACGCACCGCCCTGGCCGCCACGAGTCCGTCGATTGCGACAAGCAACGCGTCAGATATGTGCTACCTGACTGGGACCTTGATACGAAGGTGTCGCGCGGCGGCTGGATTGCAATCGATACAAACGGAGCAATCAAGCGCTACGATATTGCTGGGCATGAAATACCATAGCCATAGCCATAATCACAATAACAATGTAAAAATAGGCGATGTCGCAGTTGCCTGTTGGCGCTGATGCTTGATTGACCTAGGCTGCCGGAAAACTCTGACCCCGCCCGCATGCTTCGAAAGCAACGACCCGATACAGGATTGCAGAGCCTCGATATGGATCAACCGAACAGCACCGTGGGTCAAGTTCGAGTCAGCGCCAGCACCCAGAAGGCCTGCCAGCGCACTGATTTCATGGTTATTCTAGGCAGGTTCAGACACCCAGCAGTTCGACTTCAAAAATCAGTGCGGCATGGGGAGGAATCGCGCCACCGGCGCCGCGGGCACCATAGCCCAATGCGGCCGGAATGATCAATTTACGTACACCGCCGATTTTCATGCCTTGCACGCCTTCATCCCAGCCCTTGATAACATGGCCGGCACCGAGCGGGAACTGGAACGGTTCGTTGCGATCCTTACTGGAATCGAATTTACTGCCCGCACTACCGTCGGCATTTTGCAACCAACCGGTGTAGTGAACGCTGACATGGACGCCAGCTTGGGCTTCTGCGCCAGTGCCGACGGTGATTTCTTCGTATTGCAGTCCTGATGCGGTCATGATTGCTGACATGATTTTCCTTTTAAAATTGGGTCACAAAGTGGCCAGATTGTAGACCAAATCAGCTCGCTCGTAGCATTCAGTCTCATACCTTATTGAATAAGCTTGATTGGATGCATTCTCGTCGTCCGTGGTAGAATGCACGCTTTCAAAAAAGGTGGAAATAGTGAAATATTCGATTTCATTCAGTCTCGCTTTTTTTGTAGCTAAACAACAATAAAATTGCTTTTATTTTTTGTTGGTATTTTTGCCGGCGTTATTTGATCCGAGCTTGGGAAAACACGGCATTCACATGGGTTTGAAGGCCAAATCCAACTCGTACACCAAGTATTTTTTAAGTTGCTTGAAGTTGTGATGTGTCTGTGAACTCAATAGACACGCCAACTTAATCCGTTAGTGGAAGTGCTCTTTCCATTAGGTTTTGAAAAGATACCTAGCTTATCTTCCGACCAAGTTACGCTCTACTGAAATGAAGTTCGTTTCCCGATTGCACTCGTTGTAATTTCGCTGTAAATCTGTGGCAGTAGCTCAGTTGGATAGAGCAACGGCCTTCTAAGCCGTAGGTCGTGGGTTCAATTCCCTCCTGCCACACCAAAACACACAATGAAATAAAGTTTTTTATGTCTAGAACGATAACTTTGCCATTTGGCAGATTTTTGCTTCCGCATTCCTAAGCAATTCAGACCTTATGATCGGTTCCATCGAACTTCTTAAGGGGTATTCGCATCAAACCTGCTAACCGTTCGCACAAAAATTCACAATTGAACACGCTTTGTTATCAAGGCAAATTTCGTATTTTTAAATGACCTCCATTTTGGAGGGCAGAAACCGATAATATAGTCCGTGATATCGGCCTTGGCTCCTGCCTGATTGGCGTATTGACATTGCCAAACACGCTCCATCTTGAGGTTCAGGAAGAAACGCTCTGCGACAGAATTGTCCCAGCGATTTCACTTACGTCACCTGCTGTATACAAAGCAAAGCCATTTTCGTCCAGTAGTTCCTGATACAACTTGCTGGCACATTGGCTGCTGTGCTCAGAGTAAGCGATCTGGCCGGGCCCGGTGCCTGTTGCCGCTATTAAATGGCCATGTTCAAAGTAACCTCGGCTGCGTTACGTTCGCGTGCCAAAACATTGGGATTTCGGCCCGTCTCCACCATCGTCCTGGCCAGTTCAGCCGCCTTGGCCGCGCATCCTGTATCTTGTCGAAGTCGGCGAAGTTGCCGGCTTTGGACATCATCGATTTGCCCATGACTTTGCAGTGCAGGATGTAAGTCATCCTGCCTGCGACCTTCAAGCCACATTCAGGAGAGCACCTCGATCAGAAGTTGACTTCGCAGGAGCCCTCTGAGTCCCCTAAGTGGGTGCAGGCAAATGAAGGAGCATGGCGGCAAAAGACGGGACAAAATGCCTTGAGAGATTATTAAGTTATTGATTATGAATATGAAACAAGAAAATGACGGTCAGCAAGCCGAGGCTCAGAATGAGGCATCTGGGGTGTCAAAACACACTCCAATGATGCAACAATATTTCCGCATTAAAGCGGACTATCCATCGACATTGCTGTTTTACCGGATGGGTGATTTTTATGAACTGTTTTTCGAAGACGCAGAGAAAGCTGCACGATTATTGGGTATTACACTGACCCAACGCGGCTCCTCAGCGGGCAATCCGATCAAAATGGCCGGGATTCCCTTTCATGCGGCCGACCAGTATCTGGCCAAACTCATCAAGCAAGGCGAATCGGTTGCGATTTGCGAGCAGATTGGCGACCCGGCCACCAGCAAGGGCCCAGTCGAGCGCAAGGTTCAGCGTGTCATCACACCTGGAACCTTGAGCGACCCGTATCTGCTGGCAGAAAAATCCGAGCAGCCTTTGCTCGCCTTGTGCAAAATCACGCAACGCAAAACCATCACTATCGGCCTGGCCTGGCTCTCGATGGCCAGCGGCGCATTGAAATTAATGGAATTTACACAACAGGCGAAACCGTCCGATACGCGCCTGCAGCAGGAATTGGAGCGCATCGCACCGGCCGAAATCCTGCTGGCCGATGGCAACGATATCGCGCTGCAAGCCAATCTCGCCGATAAAGCCGTGCGGGTGGCAGACTGGCATTTCGATTTTTCCAGCAGTCAAAAAGCCTTGCTGGAACAGCTCAACGTCGCCACCCTGAACGGTTTCGGTGCAGAAGGTTTCAGCGCCGCCATCGGCGCCGCCGGCGCTCTGCTGCGCTATGCGCAAGCGACACAGGGCAAGAGCTTGCAACATGTGCGTACGCTGACAGTCGAGTCCGAGAACGAATTCATAGGGCTGGATGCAGCGACCCGGCGCAATCTTGAAATCAGCGAAACGATACGCGGTCAGGATGCTTCAGCGGCAGCGCCCACCTTATTCTCGTTGTTGGATCATTGCCGCACCGCGATGGGTTCGCGCCTGCTGCGTCACTGGCTGCATCATCCAAGCCGCGATAAATCGATTGCGCAGGCACGCATTGCCGCGCTTGCCGCACTACAACAATACGACGCTAACGATGCACTGTCGCGGTTACTGGCTGCAATCCCGGACATTGAACGCATCACTACCCGCATCGCGCTGGAGTCCGCCCGTCCGCGCGACTTGGCCGGCCTGCGAGACGGCTTGCAACAATTACCTGCATTACGCAGCCAGGTCGCTCAATGCAATACTGCAGCGGACTCCGCCTTGCTGGCTTTTTTGCATAGCGCATTAGCAACTCCTGAAGCCTGCCTCGATCTGCTGATACGCAGCGTGATGACGGAACCGGCCGCCATGGTGCGCGACGGTGGCGTTATCGCGCCAGGGTGCGATGCGGAACTCGATGCACTACGCGCATTGTCCGAAAACGCCGGGCAATTCCTGCTCGACCTGGAAACCCGGGAACGCCAGCGCACTGGCATCGCCAATTTACGAGTCGAATACAACAAGGTGCATGGCTTTTACATTGAAGTCACGCATGGCCAGACTGACAAAGTGCCAGACGATTATCGACGCCGCCAAACCCTGAAGAATGCCGAACGCTACATCACGCCTGAACTTAAGGCGTTTGAAGACAAGGCCCTGTCGGCCCAGGAACGGGCGCTGGCACGCGAAAAATACCTGTATGAGAATTTAATTAACGCGCTGGCCCCGTTTATTGCTGCATTACAAAATATTGCCCATGCGGTAGCGCAACTCGATGTGCTGGTGGCATTGGCAGGCCACGCTGCGCGTCACAACTGGTGCGCCCCGATTCTGACGGCCGAACCCTGCATTGAGATCGTGCAAGGCCGCCATCCGGTGGTGGAGAATCAGATCGAATGTTTCATTGCCAACGATTGTTTATTCAATCCCGAGCGCCGGCTGCAACTGATCACCGGCCCCAATATGGGCGGAAAATCGACTTTCATGCGCCAGGTGGCGTTGATCACCCTGCTGGCGTATGTCGGCAGTTATGTCCCGGCCTCCAGCGCCACGATTGGCCCGATCGACCGTATCTTCACGCGCATCGGCGCGGCCGACGATCTGGCGGGTGGGCGCTCCACCTTTATGGTCGAAATGACCGAATCGGCCGCCATCCTGAACGGTGCTACCCCGCAATCGCTGGTGCTGATGGACGAAGTTGGACGCGGCACCTCCACTTTCGACGGCTTGGCGCTGGCCTGGGCCATCGCCAGGCATCTGATCGAAACCACCAAAAGCTTGACGTTGTTCGCCACCCATTACTTTGAGCTGACGCAACTACCACAACACCATCCGAGTGCTGCCAACGTGCATTTGTCGGCGGTCGAACACAAGGACAATATCGTGTTCCTGCATGCGGTGGAAGATGGCCCGGCCTCGCAAAGTTACGGCTTGCAAGTAGCGCAACTGGCTGGAGTGCCACAAACGGTGATCCGCGCCGCACGCCGGCATCTGGCTATGCTGGAGGCAAATTCGATACCAGCCTCGCCGCAATTAGATCTGTTTGCAGCAGCCGGCGCATTGGAGGCAGAACCGTCTGAGATCGAACCGGAACCAGCCGAACGCAATGCCATCGCCGAAGCGCTGGCCGAGATCGAACCAGATGCGCTGACGCCGCGTGAAGCGCTCGATACGCTGTATCGCCTCAAACTATTGGCCAATGCCTGAATGCGCGCTGCGATGAACCGACCGGTTTTATTATTATTTTTATTGCCATTTTTGGCCGGGCTGCTGCTGACCTCAACGGTCAATGTCTGGGCAGAACCGAATAATTTCGACTTTGGCGTGATTGCGCATACCTTTCAGCTTGATGCCCATAAAAACCTGCTGCAGCAAACAATCAATGCCAGCAATGCAGAAAACCTTGCGTTCGTGGTTGTCAATGGCATCAAATCCAGCACCGAGAGTTGCAGCGACAATGTGTATTCTCGCAGCCGAAAAATCTTCAGCAGATCTGAAAACGCTTTGATCATATCGCTTGCCGCCAGCGACTGGGCGGATTGCAAAACCAAAAACGGTAAATCGATTGCGATTCAAAAATTGAATCGGGCACGCGAACTGTTTTTTTCGGGTGATGTTTCTTTTGGTAGCACCAGCATCACGCTGGTTCGCCAGACCAGCAGCGCCAAATTCCGTAGCTATGCGGAAAATGCCCGATGGGAATATGGCAACGTCCTGTTTGCAACCGTCAATTTGCCCGTCGACAACAACCACTACCTGCCGGATGCCGGGCGCAACAGTGAATTTGAAGACCGTTTAATCGCCAATCGCGAATGGCTGGAGCGGATCTTCATCCATGCGGCACAGCGAAAAAATCAGGCGATCGTACTGTTTTGCGACGGCAACCCCTTGGTCGTGCCGAATGCGGTGAAATTATCCAAGCTTGCAGGGCGGCGCGATGGTTTTATAGAAGCGCGCAAGCAACTCACCGCGCTGGCAAAAAAATTCCCCGGCAAGCTACTGCTGCTGCACAGTGACGCGCAAGCAAAACCGGATACGCTCCACTGGCAAGCAAACATAGGCAGCTTGGGCCTGAGAACCGGCTGGGCAAAGATCAGCGTCCGACCGGCAAGCCGCACGCTGTTTCGCCTGGCAACATCATCATCTACTATTGATTAAATAGGAGTATAGGCAAAAACATGCCTATCTCCGCATATAAATTATGCGTAAATTAAAAATACCATAATTAGTATATGATTAGCATAAATACCGTATTCAAAATTATCTGACGTAAAAAAACCGCAGAAAACGCAGTCTGCGGTTTTTTGCATTGCAAGTTGTATGTCCGGCAGCAGCCGATTCAGTGCAGCGGATGGGAGCGGAATGCGTCGCTTGAGTGTTCATCAAGATCATCGTCATCGTCATGCTGGTGGCCATTTGCACCATGCACGTGTTCATGCACAATTTCTTCCTCGGTAGCGGCACGAACCTCCTTGACATTGAGCCAAAACCGCAACGCCATGCCTGCCAGCGGATGATTGCCGTCCAGCACCACCTTGTCGTCGGTAATATCGGTCACGGTAAAAATCAACCCACTCTCGTCCCCATCGTCTTCTTCCGGCGTACCTTCGAACTGCATCCCGACTTCCAGCGGATTCGGCAAGTGCTTGCGTGATTCGACCTTGACCAACTCCGCGTCGTATTCACCGAAGGCATCGTCCGGTTCGACTTGGAGAGTGATCTCAAAGCCGGCACCCTTGCCCTCCAGCGCTTCTTCAATCTTGGGCAGGGTATTCTCATAGCCGCCGTGCAGATACACCATCGGCTCACGGCCTTCCTCGATCAGATTGCCTTGCGCATCTGACAGTTTGTACTGCACAGTCACTACCGTATCTTTGGCAATCTTCATGTTCAATCCTTTCTGAGGTTAATGGTCAGATTATACCTGCCTGGCTAGCTTGACTATAATGCACGCATGAAAAAACTCACTCTCCTGGGCGGATTGACGCCGGCACAATTCTTCCGCGATTACTGGCATAAAAAACCGCTGCTGATCCGGCAAGCCATTCCCGGCTTAAAGCCCTTGCTATCGCGCCAGGCTCTGTTCGCGCTGGCCCGGCAGGAGGATGTCGAATCCCGTCTGCTGACGCATTTCGATCAGCAATACAAACTGGAAAACGGTCCAATTGATACCGTTCCCGACATCCACCAGAAGAATTGGACGCTATTGGTGCAAAGCGTCAACCTGCACAATGACGCGGCCAATGCCCTGCTGCGGCAGTTCCGCTTCGTGCCCGATGCACGCCTGGATGATCTGATGATCAGCTACGCCACCGACACCGGCGGCGTCGGCCCACATTTTGATTCCTACGACGTGTTTTTATTACAGGCGCACGGTCGGCGCCACTGGCGTATCGGGGCACAAAAAGACCTGACCATCATTGACGGCCTGCCACTCAAAATTCTGCGCGATTTTCAGCCGGAAGAAGAGTTTGTGCTGGAGCCTGGCGATATGCTGTACCTGCCGCCCCAATATGCCCATGATGGCATTGCGCTCGGCGAGTGCATGACCTACTCAATCGGATTTCGGGCCCCGGCTTATCAGGAGCTGGGTGAAGCATTCCTGCAATTCATGGCTGATTCGATCGACCTCCCCGGGAAATACACTGACCCGGACCTGAAACCGACTGCGCGTCCGGCCGAAATCAGTGGCGCCATGCTATCGCGCATCTCGGCTGAATTGATCAAGGTACAGTTTACTGAAGACGACATGGCGCTCTTTCTGGGCGGTTACCTGTCGGAACCTAAGGCTAGCGTCACGTTTAAGCCGCCGGTACGCTCGCTCTCTGCTGAAAAATTCATTCAGGCGGCCATTAAGCGCGGCATAACGCTGTCTCGCAAAACCCAAATGCTATATCGCGGTAAACATATCTTCATCAATGGAGAATCGTTCGCTGCCGCCCGCGCTGATAAAGCCACGCTTGACTTGCTGGCGAATAGCCGCGCACTGGACGGCAAAGAAGTAGCCTCTGCTTCGCTTGACGTACAAGAGGCACTGCATTTGTGGTACACGGACGGTTGGCTGAATCTGACATGAATATTTATATAGTGACAACGAATAGTAACTAATCGAATTCACGGAATGGCGCCTCTGCATCTTGGGCTAATGGATTTAGGCGGCATATGTTGCGATATTACAAAAAATAATTTACGCACCTATAGCAGAACTCTGAAAAATCACTATAATCTCGGGTTGGTAGGGTCATAAGTATCGCAGTGCATCAAAAAGTGCATTTTCGAACAAGAACCAACCGATTGAGCGATAATTACCGGTAATTATTCATCGCATAAATTTGTAATTTATTCAACCTAAGGAATACCCATGAAAAAATCACTCTTGTTAGCTTCCCTGTTGGCTATCGTTTTAGTTGGCTGCGGCAAAAAAGAAGAAGTTGTCGTTACTCCTCCTGCTGCCGAAGTTGCTCCTGCTGCACCAGCTGCTGAAGCTGCCCCTGCTGCACCAGCAGCACCAGCTGCTGAAGCCGCTCCAGCAGCACCTGCTGCTGATGCAGCACCTGCTGCTCCAGCAGCACCTGCTGCTGATGCACCAGCCAAGTAATCGTCAGGTTACTCAAAAAAGCCAGCCACACGGCTGGCTTTTTTGCGTTTAAAGTATTTTTTGCACTGCAGTAAAAGAGCTTCCCACAGCTTGTCCATTCGGTGGATGCAAAAAATAAATCAAGCCAGCGATAAATCGATCCAGTCGAATCCTTCTTGCTGACAGGCCATTATCACATCAGCCTGATGACCATCCAAACCCTGCATTAAAGCTATCAGAGCAAGTTCAGTCGTATTATTTTGTAGGCTCAGATGGCCCCCGATTAACCGTTTCAGGCGCGACTTGTCTATTTGACGCAAAATCCCTGACGCGGTTTCGTTGGAAAGATGCCCATAGCCTCCGCTAATACGCTTCTTGAGTGAATACGGGTATTTGGAATTGGCTAGCATCACCCGATCATGATTGCACTCTATTAAAAGGGCGTTGCATCCGCCTAGAGCCTGCACCAAATGCGGCGTTGATTGGCCGGCATCGGTCAACACGCCCAGGGTGGAGTTTCCATCGGTTGCGACATATTGCAGCGGCTCCCGCGCATCATGCGGCACAGTGTACGGCGCCAAAGATAAATCACCAATGATCAAATTATCGCCGTCGCGGCAAAAGTGCAGTTTAACACCATCGCATTTATGGATTACAGCTTGATAAGTGCCAAAACTGAGCCAGACAGGAATGCGGTGACGGCGCGCCAGCGTAAATACGCCGCCGACATGATCCTGGTGCTCATGGGTGACTACGATGCCGGACAAGTCACTTGGCGTCATGCCAAGTCGGAGTAATCTGCGTTCGACCTCTCGCACGCCAAAACCGCAATCGAGCATCACCGTAGTGCGCGTTATACCCGATTCGGCGCAAATCAGCAGCGCGTTACCGTCGCTGCCGCTGCCCAGGCTGGAGAACTTCAAAATACAGGTACCGCTCTAATTGGTACCTTCAGCGCCACGAATACCAGAAACACCATAAGCAACTGCAATTTATTTCAATTGTGCATTCAACAAAGATAGAATTTTGCCAGCGGCCGATGAAGTTTCAGAATTTCCCTTGTCGTCCAGGACGGATATCTGACTAGTCGCTGCAACGCCTTTGACCACAACCCGATAACGCTGTGCTTTTTTAGCTTTATCGGAAGGGCTGGATGAAAACAAGCGTGAGAAGAAGCCTTTATCGCCAGAAGTCTTGTTGTTGGCATCCAGGTCTTGATCAACGTAACGGACAAAATATACGCCCTGGCTGCGGTCGCGGTCTTCCACCGTGAATCCGACCCGATCCAGAGCCAAGCCGACCCGACGCCAGGCGCGATCAAAGTTTTCATCAACTTCAACATAGGTGCCGTTGCTGCTGCCTGCCTTAACGATTCGAGCCCGGGCCTGCTCCGGCGCTGCATTTGCCACCATCACCTTGGCGCGCTCTGTCTCGACGCCGAAACGCACCATCAAACGTGCCAGAAATTCGGCTTCAAGCTCAGGGTCGGCAGGTCGCGGCGTCCATACCGTAGTTTCCTTGTTGCTGCCAGTGAGCACTTCTTGCGCACCGCGGTGACTGATAAAGATTTCAGTGGTGCCGTCAGCGCCACGCTCCAGTCGTGTCCTGAATTTATCGCGCTCGCCGGTTGAATACAATGAATCCAGAACCTTGCCCAGTGTTTTGCGAATAATATCCTGTGGAATTTTTGCCCGATTTTCTGCCCAGTCGGTTTCCATCACCCCGGTTTCAGGAGATTCGATATTGATCAAAAAGCCTGATTCCTGCCAGAATTCCTTGATTTGCGGCCACAACACTTCCGGCGCTTGTTTGATGACGAGCCAGCGCTGGTCGCCAGCCCGCTCGATGTGCATATCGGCCACAGCTTTGGGTGCCACCGCGGCAGCTGTTGCGGCTGGACGCAGCACATTCTGTTGCAAGTTAAAGCCGGAAGCGGTTGCAGTACCACGGTTATTGATATCGGGAATTGCGTAGCGGTTGTCGCGCTGCAACTGGGTTAGATCCGGTGGAATTTCGAGAGAAGATGTGGATGCCTTGCCCGCGCTTTTGTAATCGATCTTGTCGGCTTCAAGCATGGAGCCGATGGAACTGCAACCCGCCAAGCCTGCCAGAACTAAGCCATAAACTATACCGCGCTGGGCGATATTACGTTGATCCATCTGATTGCTCTTGCGAATAGTCATATCGTTTCGGAATGAAAAGGCGATGTTCGGAGCCGGACAATGCAACCCGTCCGGCCGTTGAAAAATTTTGCGCTTAATGTAATACAGCGCCCGGCAATACACCGGATGCACGAAGAGCTGCACGTACCGTGTCCTGGTACTGCGCAGACATCGGCACTAGCGGCAATCGAATACCTGGTGGAATCAAACCCATTTCAGTCATTGCCCATTTAACCGGCAGCGGATTGGGTTCGACGAAAAGTGTGATGTGCAGCGGCAGTAGTCGATTGTTGATTTCAATTGCCCGCGCCACATTGCCTTCCATTGCGGCCATGCAAAGTGCATGCATCGCGCGCGGAGCCACATTGGCTGTTACCGAAATATTACCTTTGCCGCCACACAACATCAGTGCCATAGCGGTCGGATCATCGCCCGAATATACCGCGAAGGATTGTGGTGCCAGGCGGATCAGGTCGGTGCCGCGACCGATATTGCCGGTTGCATCCTTGACCCCAATGATGCCCGGAACCTGCGCCAGGCGCAGGATGGTGTCGTTATGCATATCGGCCACGGTACGGCCGGGAACGTTGTACAGGATTGCCGGCAAATCAACCGATTCAGCGATTTTTTTGAAATGCTGATACATGCCTTCTTGTGTCGGCCGATTGTAGTACGGCACCACAAGCAGGGATGCGTCGGCGCCGGCTTCTTTGGCATAACGCGTCAGCGCGATCGCTTCGGAAGTAGAGTTGCCGCCGGTGCCGGCGATGATCGGAATGCGCTTATTGGCATGTTCAACCGCGACTTTGATCAGTTCGCAGTGCTCTTCCACCGAGACCGTCGGCGATTCGCCAGTAGTGCCGACGATCACAATGCCATCGGTGCCTTCTGCGATGTGCCAATCAATTAGTTTGCGCAAGCCCGGTAGATCCAGGCTGCCATCTGCGTCCATGGGGGTGACGATTGCTACTATGCTGCCCTTAATCATAGAGAGTCTTTAATGCGTTGGGATGTAAAAGATTAATTGTAGCGGATAGCCCGCGCCCGTGGTGCAGTGTTGCTCTTTTGCTTTTTTGCTTTTATAGGATTTCAAAACAATCGCGGCTGTCCGGGAGCCAGGCCTGCGGCGCTTTTGATGGCGCAAATTCTCTGCACCATGGCAGGCTTCGGCGTCTCGGTATAGCCCTCTTCAAATCCGAGCACATACATGGTAACTGAAGGATTCTGCCTGAGCACTTCGAGCAATTCACCCCGGCTCAATAAAAAGTTCGGATTGGATGGCTTGCCGTAGAGCGCATTGCCATTGGAGAAAGTTTCATATATTAGCAAGCCACCGTTTGCCAGGCTATCCAAAATATGCGGGAACAAAGGGCGATGCAAATAGTTGGTAACAATAATCGCAGCAAAGTGTCCGCCTTCGAAAGGCCATGCCGCAGCATCGGCTTCCAGATCGACTTGCATGGTGACAACGCCCTGCCCTGCGGCACTAGCCAGCGCAGCCGAATCGCGATCCGCAGCCAGCACCGGATGCCCCAAAGCTGCCAAAAGGCGCGCATGGCGGCCGCTACCACAAGCCAGATCAAGCACTGGTCCTGGCGGAATGAGCGCAGCGAAGCGCTGCACCCATGCAGAAGGTACATCCTGGTCTATGTTGGAATCGGCGAGATGGTGCATTTCGGTTTAACTTTGGGGAGGTTTATTTGGGCTTAGTTATAGCTCAAACCCATCGCCTCACGCACATCGCGCATGGTTTCCTGCGCCAGTTTGCGCGCCTTGTCGCAGCCATCGGCAACGATTGCACGCACTAGCGACGGATCGTCGAGGTATTGCTGGGCCCGTTCGCGCATCGGCTCCTGCTCTTTCAATACCGCGTCGATCACCGGCTGTTTGCATTCAAGGCAACCGATGCCGGCGGATGTGCAACCTTTGACTACCCACTCCTTGGTAGCCGAATTGGAATACACCAAGTGTAGCTGCCACACCGGGCATTTTTCAGGATCGCCCGGGTCCGTACGGCGCACACGCGCCGGGTCGGTCGGCATAGTGCGGATTTTCCTGGTTACAGACTCTTTGTCCTCGCGCAGCGCAATCGAATTACCGTAACTCTTCGACATTTTTTGTCCATCTAGCCCGGGCAGGCGCGATGATTCGGTCAGACGCGCCTGCGGTTCGACCAGAATTAGTTTACGGCTGCCTTCCAGATAGCCGAACAGCCGTTCACGGTCGATCATCGACAAGCTTTGCGCATCATCGAGCATGGCTTTAGCCTGCTCCAGAGCATCTTCCTTACCGTGCTGCTGGAATTCGGTGCGCAATTGGTTATACATTTTGGCGCGCTTGCTACCGAGTTTCTTGACCGCGTCCTGCGCCTTTTCCTCGAAACCTTTTTCCTTGCCGTACAAATGATTGAAGCGGCGTGCGATTTCGCGTGTTATCTCGACATGCGGCACCTGGTCTTCGCCGACCGGAACCTGGGTGGCGCGATAAATCAGCACATCGGCAGCCATCAGCAATGGGTAACCCAAAAAGCCGTAGGTGGTGAGATCCTTGTGCGACAGCTTTTCGATTTGATCCTTGTAGGTCGGCACCCGCTCCAGCCAGCCCAGCGGGGTGGCCATCGATAGCAGCAAGTGCAATTCTGCGTGTTCCGGCACCCGGGATTGGATAAAGAGCGTCGCTTCGGACGGATCCACACCGGCCGCCAGCCAATCGATCAGCATGTCCCAAGTGCTGGCTTCTATCAGCGAAGGGTCGTCGTAATTGGTAGTCAATGCATGCCAGTCGGCAACAAAGAACAGGCACGGCATTTCGGTCTGCATCCTTATCCAGTTTTTCAAGGCGCCGTGATAATGACCAAGGTGCAAGGCGCCAGTGGGGCGCATGCCGGAAACAACGCGATCAGGATACATAATTAGTCGGTCAGTTCAAAAGTAAGTTCAAAGGAGAAACAATTAATTTCAATACGGTATTGGCAATCACCATCACCGGTACTAGCCAATACTGCAACACCTGGAGCAACATCAGCCCAATCAGGATAAAGAAGCCATAAGGTTCGAGGCGGGCAAACTGAGCGGCATACTTTTGCGGTAGCAGGCTGGTGAGGATGCGGCCGCCGTCCAGCGGCGGCAACGGAAACAGATTAAAAGCAAAAATCACCAGATTAACCAGCACGCCAGCTTGCACCATCCGCATGAAAAACACATTTTCCACCTGTAGCGCAGTCAGTAATATGCCGAATATCATCCACAGCAGTGCCATGAATAGATTCGCCGCCGGGCCTGCCAGAGCAACCCAGGCCATTTGCTTCTTCGGATTGCGCAAACGCGCAAAATCAACCGGAACCGGCTTGGCATAACCGAACAGAAAAGCACCACTGGTAGCGAAATACATCATGATCGGGATCAGAATGGTGCCGAAAGGATCGATGTGCTTGATCGGATTGAGGCTCATGCGCCCCTGCTGGTACGCAGTCGTGTCGCCAAAATACTTGGCCGCATAGGCATGCGCCGCTTCATGCAGGGTGATGGCGAATAATACCGGCAGCGCATATACAGCGACGGTTTGGATCATGTCATTCATGGCGAGATTTTATCAGAGGGATGGGCCGCAACCGGTTTGCAGCAATTGTAGATACCGCATCAATCGCGATAAAAACTGGGACAGGTGCTGTTTGCGCTTCATTGTATTTTAAATACAGTGGAGTATAAGTAAAAATGATGCTATTTCCGCATATAAAAAGACGATATAAAATAAATACATACCTCACTATATTAAAAACCGTGGATTTTTCCTGGAATTTTTTACAAACCGAACAATGCGGCGTCGCCACGTCCCTGGCGCACCAAAACCGGCTCCGCTCCAACCAAATCGATGACGGTGGTCAGCCCCAAGCCACGGGTGCCGTCATCCACAATTAGCTCAATTTGCTTGGACAAAAGCTCACGAATTTGCTCCGGGTCGTTCAAAGGATCAGTCTGTCCTGGCAAAATCAGGGTGGTACCCAGCAACGGCTGACCCAACTCTTCCAGCAAAGCTTGCGTGATGCGATTTTCCGGCACCCGCAAGCCGATCGTCTTGCGCGACGGATGACTCAAGCGACGCGGCACTTCCTTGGTGGCTTCCAGGATGAAAGTATACGGGCCTGGCGTAGCGGCCTTGAGCATGCGGAACTGTGTATTGTCGACCCGGGCATAGGCCGCGATGTCACTCAAATCGCGGCACAGCAAGGTCAACAGATGCTTGTCATCGATACCGCGAATACGGCGCAAGCGTTCGACTGCATGTTTGTCATCAAGATGGCATATGAGCGCGTAGCAGGAATCGGTCGGCAATGCAACGATGCCGCCGGCATGAATAATTTGCGCTGCCTGCTTGAGCAAGCGCGGTTGCGGATTATCTGGATGCAGCTGGAAAAATTGGCTCATGGCGGCAAATGACAACGACGGTAGCGTGAGAACTACCGTCGCGGTATTGGGTTAAATACGGCGTTAAAAACGAAATTAAGAAGAACTGTAAATTTATGCGCCGCCGCGCAATGCCGCTAATGCTGCAATACGCGCTTCAATCGGTGGATGGGTCGAAAACAGCGCTGAAAAGCCCGGCCTATCGCTGATCCCGGACGCTGCCATCGACTTTGGCAATTCTCCCGGCTCTACTCCGCCCAAACGAGCCAGCGCGTGCATCATCGGTTCGGTGCGGCCTAGCAACTGCACTGATCCGGCGTCGGCACGGAATTCGCGCTGGCGCGAAAACCAGGCCACGATAATGGATGCCAGCAAGCCGAACACCAATTCGCAAACAAATACGGTGGCCATGTATGCTATGCCGGGGCCGCGATCATTATTGCCGCTACGGAACACTGCCTTGTCGATTGCATAAGCCACCACCCGCGCCAGAAACACCACAAAAGTATTTACCACGCCTTGAATCAGGGCCATGGTCACCATATCGCCATTGGCAACGTGAGAAATTTCATGCCCGATGACGGCCTCAACTTCTTCCTTCGTCATGCTTTCCAGCAGGCCGGTGGAAACCGCAACCAGCGCGGAATTCTTGAACGCGCCGGTGGCAAAAGCATTCGGCGCGCCATCAAACACCGCTACTTCCGGCATGCTGATGCCAGCTTTCTCAGCCAGTCGCCGCACGGTATCGACCAGCCACAACTCGGTGGAAGACGAAGGTGCATCAATGACGCGCGCACCGGTCGACCATTTCGCCATCGGTTTGCTGATCAGCAGGGAAAAAATCGCGCCGGTGAAACCGACTACCAGCGAAAACGCCATCAGGCTGCCCAGATTCAGGCCGCTGCCAGTCAAGTAGCGATTTACGCCCAAGGCCGACAATACGACTGACATAACCAGCATCACGGCAAGGTTGGTGGCGAGGAACAGAACAATGCGTTTCATTTAAAGCCTTTTATCAACTGAATCAAAATAAGTTATTCCGAAGATAAGGCGTTCGCACAGGAATTTCAAGAGCGCAAGACTGGCAGAATGTACATATAGCGCGTCTGTTTGCGCCGCCTATGCAGCGGTAAAGGCTAATAATGGACGGAGGACGGAGGACGGCCGACGATCAAACCCAATTGCGCCAGACCGGGATCACCCCAGCCGGCAACGGCGGCAATGCGCCCAGATCGACGCGTGACTCGTGCGGCCCATGAAAATCCGAGCCGCGCGACGCCATGAAGCCGTAATCCTGCGCCATCTTGGCGTAAATCGGATACTGGTCGGTCGTATGGCTGCCAGTAATTACTTCGATAGCGGCGCCGCCGAGTTGCTTGAATTCATCCAAAAATGCGCCAAGCGCCAGCGCACTATATTTGTAACGTCCCGGATGCGCCACTATGGCAGTGCCACCGGCACCGCGAATCCAGCCGACGGCATCTTTTAGCGTGGCCCAACTATGCGGTATGTAACCGGGCTTGCCGTCCGACAAATAATGACGAAACACAGCGCTGATATCGGCTTGATGGCCGAGTTCGACGATGTAGCGGGCGAAATGCGTGCGAGAAATCAAATTCGGATTACTTACATATTTGAGCGCGCCTTCGTAAGCATCTGGAATACCATGCTGTGCCAGTTCTGCAGCGATTGCGCGTGCGCGGAGTTCGCGCCCGCCGCGAGTCGCCTGCAAGCCTTGCAACAGCGCATTATTGGTTTCATCGATCTGCAAGCCGACGATATGCACCGTCTGTGTCGCCCAAGTGACGGAAATCTCCACGCCTGCCACGAAGCGCAGTTCATTTTCGGTCGCGGCTAGCCTGGCCTGCGCAATGCCGCCAACTTCATCATGGTCGGTCAAAGCCCACAGGTCAACGCCGTTCAATTTGGCGCGCGCAGCCAGTGCCTGTGGCGTCAGGACGCCGTCGGAGACGTTGGAATGGCAATGAAGATCGGCGTTCAGCATAAAAATGGTAGCGAGTTGCGCAGCAAGTAAAAATTTATTGTACCCCGCTTGCTATCCTGATGCTGCAGGTGCACATTTTCACTTCGCCATAGGCATGGCACGCTCCAGCAAGCGCATTATTCCAGCAAAAAATCTTCCACCAGGCGCGCCAGAACTTCTGGTTGATCATGGTGCAGCATGTGGCCGGCATCGTCGATTATTGCAATAGTGACATTGCGAATGAAAGCGATGCGGCGATCAATCTCGATTCTGGCTTCCGATTTTGGCCCCATCCACTTCCAGACATCAGTGTCGCTGGCTTCGACCCACAGCACCGGTGCGGCAATTGCCTGCCAGCAAGCCATTACTTCCTCGACCTGATACAGCAGCGGACTGGTCAGCTTGTGCGCCGGATCGCCTAGGATTTCCCAAGTGCCGTGGTTATTTTCAATCGCCCAATGCTCTGACAGAAAAGCCGCTCGCGCATTGCTCAGGCGCGGATTAGTCTTTTGCAGCCGGGCGGCAACCGCAGCCTGGCTCGGATAAGTGCGTAGCGCCGGTTTTTGGCGCAACTCATCAAGCCACTGCGCGTAACGCCCGGGTGCCTGCTGCGCAAGCGTCACAGGCATGCCGAAACCCTCCAGATTAATCAGTTTGCCGACGTGCTGCGGCCGCACGCCGGCGTAAATGCCAGCCACGTTGCCGCCCATGCTGTGCCCCAGTAGATTGACCGCCTGCGCCGGTGCGTAGTGATCCAATAAGGCATCCAGGTCGGCCACATAATCGGGAAACCAGTAACAGTCAGCGCCGGGCGCGCGTGTCAGGCCGAAACCGCGCCAGTCCGGCGCAATCACATGCCATTCCTGACGCAGACGATCGACCACGAACTGGAATGAGGCTGACACATCCATCCAGCCATGCAGCATGAACAGTTTTGGCGCATCATCATTACCCCAATGACGCACATGGTATTGCAGGCCGCGAAGCGTGATAAATTCAGAGCAAGATTTTTTGATGATTTCCATAAATATTGGTTTAAACAGCGTTTAAAAAGCACGATCGTTCAATAATTATACTGGAGACCCGATGAATTCCCCCAACGCCACACTGAAGACGGATGCGACAGACAATTACGCCGCGATCTACCAGACATTCCGCTGGGAAGTACCGACCGAACTCAATATTGCCGAGGTCTGTTGCACACGCTGGGCCAGGGATAGCAACAGCAGCCAGCGCATCGCGGTTTATTTCGAAGACGAAACTGGCCACACCGCAACACTCACCTATGCAGCGCTGCAAGAACAGGCTAACCGACTTTCCAACCTGTTGCGCCGACTCGGGTTACAACGCGGCGATTGCGTTGCGATCATTCTGCCGCAATGTCCCGAAACGGCGATTGCCCATATTGCCTGCCATCAACTCGGTGCAACTGCCATGCCGCTGTCATCCCTGTTTGGCCCTGACGCTCTGGAATATCGCTTGCAGGATAGCGCGGCGACAGTGGTTATCGTCGATCAGGCCGGTGCTGCCAATCTGCAGCAAATACGCGCCGCTTGCCCTCATCTCAAACACGTGCTCGCGCTGGAATGCGACATGCCGGATGCACTGGACTGGCAACAAGAAATGATCCAGGCAAGCGCCGACTTTGCGTCGGAGATAACGCAGGCCACTGATGCGGCAATTCTGATCTATACCAGCGGCACCACCGGCCCGGCAAAAGGCGCTCTGATTCCGCACTCAGCCATCATCGGCAACCTAAGCGGCTTTGTCGCATCGCAAAACGGATTTCCGCAAGACAACGACGTCTTCTGGTCGCCAGCCGACTGGGCCTGGACCGGCGGCCTGATGGATGCGCTGTTGCCAACCTTGTATTTCGGCAAACCGATTCTGGGTTACCGCGGCCGCTTCAGTGCAGAAACCGCTTTCACGCTACTGGAAAAATACCGCATCACCAATACCTTCCTGTTCCCTACCGCCTTGAAAATGATGATGAAGGAAATGCCGGTTCCGAAACAGCATTACACGTTGCAGTTGCGCGCCATCATGAGCGCCGGCGAAGCGGTCGGCGAGGCCGTGTTCGAATGGTGCCGCAGCGCACTCGGGGTTACGGTCAATGAAATGTTTGGCCAGACCGAAGTAAATTACATCGTCGGAAATTCCTATCTGCAGTGGCCCGCCAAAGCCGGCAGCATGGGCCGCCCTTATCCTGGTCATCAGGTCGCGGTGATAGACGACGACGGCAATCCTGTGGGTGCCGGCACGATTGGCGAAGTGGCGCTCAACCGCACCGATATCCACGGCGATGCGGATCCGATATTCTTCGTCGGCTATTTTAAAAACCCGGCAGCGACCCATAGCAAATACAGCGGGCAATGGTGCCGCACTGGCGATCTGGCACGGATGGATGGTGACGGCTACCTTTGGTATGAAGGCCGCGCTGACGACATGTTCAAGGCCGCCGGCTACCGCATCGGCCCCTCTGAAATCGAAAACTGCCTGCTCAAGCATCCGGCAGTGGCCAGCGTGGTGGTCGTGCCCAAGCCGGACCGCGAACGCGGCAACATTGTCAAGGCCTTCGTGGTACTGACAGCCGGCACCAGCGGCGATCAGCATTTGATCGCCGAATTACAAAATCATGTACGCGGCAAACTGGCGCCGTATGAATATCCGAAAGAAATCGAATTCATCGCGCAATTGCCGATGACCACCACCGGTAAAATCCAGCGCCGCGTGCTGCGCATGATGGAACAGGAACGCGCCACTAAGCCTTGATTCAGTATCTGACGCTACGCACATTGCAAGCAAGACTTGAAAAGCATTGCCCACGAAAAACACAAATGACGGCGCGATACGCTTCTGTCGACTGCGACAGAAACGTTTTTTCGTGTCATTGGTGTTTTTCGCAGGCCAAATTTTTTGTGCGTTACATCCGTCAAGCAGGCAGGAGGCGCGCCAGATTGAACGACGAACGGGTGCCAATACTGTCGAAATTTTGAGCCAGCCAAGCTTCTGCCCGGCTTCGGCCTTCGTCGCGCAGCGCGTGGATGAAGCCTGGCTGCGAATTAAGTTTGCTATGAATATTCAGCTGGCTCATCATTTCCTGGGCATCGATCAAATGCAAATTCAGCTTTTTCAGGCGTCGTTCCAGTCGGCCAAGTGAAAGCCAGTCGCGCTGTGCCTCCCGCTTGACGAGTGCAAAGCCTTGCAACTCGGTAAAAAAGGCTGAACTGAAACCCATTTCAGCCAAGCGGTGTGCGATTTCATCGGCGGTGGTGGGAATTTCCGGGCGCGGATAGGGATGCAGCAGGATCACCATCACATCGTGTGCAGAACAGCGATGCAGCAAAGGGAATAGCGGCGGATTCGCAGTCAGGCCGCCATCCCAGTATGATTCGCCGTCGATCACGACGGCGCGGTGGATGGTCGGCAAACAAGCCGACGCCAGCAGCGCATCCACGCTGAGCTGCTTGTTGCGAAACAGTTTCAGCGTCCCGCTGCTGACATGCGTGGCCGCAATAAACAACCTGAGCTTGCATTCGGCCCTGATCCGGTCAAAGTCGATCTGATCCGTCAGAATATCGCGCAAGGGATTGATATCAAAAGGATTGAGTTGGTAAGGCGAGAAAAAACGCGCCATCGACAGCATCGCCTGGAAGATCGGCAATGGCGTCGATTGGGTGCCTATATCAAGCGCAGAAGTGGCCTCGTCCGGCATCAGGCTGAACGGCGACTTGCCGGCCACACAATCCCAGAAATCCTGCAGCGCCTGCCGTGCGCCGTCGCGCCCGCCGACGGTATAGCCATGCGCCAGTGCGATTGCATTCATCGCCCCCGCACTGGCTCCGCTGATGCCATCGATATCGATCCTGCCGTCTTCCAGCAAACGGTCCAGCACACCCCAGGTAAAGGCTCCGTGCGAGCCACCGCCTTGCAAGGCAAAACTCACGATTTTTCTTTTCACACTGTTTCCTCCGGCTAGTGACGCATCGAAACGATGCGAAAGTACGGGTTAATAGAATTAGGAATTGAGAATTGGGAATTGCATAGGACTGCCATCACCTATGCTACAGTGTATTTTGCTGCATTGCAGCACAACACAAACAAGAAAATACCTGCCTAGCTATACCGCCACGCCGGCGGCATCAGGTATATTCATAACAATACAATGAGTATGCCAATAAATATGGCATTCTCCGCATATAAATCAAGCGGTATCCATACATACTGCCAAATATATTGAAAATTGAAGAGTATCGGCAGAGTGCGAACGCGCAACGCTTCACCGCCCCAGCACCGCCAGTTCAGCCTCGCTGAAACCGGCTGCCCGCCGCGCTTCCAGATTGAACGGGCCGCGCTGCACAGGTGCTGCGTATTGCTGCGCCAGTCGGGCGTAAGTCGCCACCGGCTCCAGGCTGCGCTGCCGACACAGCCAGTCGTACCAACGGTTGCCGATGCCGACGTGGCCGATTTCATCGCGCAGGATGATGTCGAGAATCGCTGCTGCCGCCAGATCGCCAGCCTGCGCCAGCTTGGCGCGTACCGGCGGCGCGGCATCCAACCCGCGTGCTTCCATAGTGCGCGGCACCAACGCAATACGCGCCAGAATATCCTCCGAGGTCTTGGCCGCCATCTCCCACAAACTGTTGTGCGCCGGAAAATCGCCATAAGCGTAACCTTGCCCGCGCAAATGCCCGGCCAGCAGTGAAAAATGCAGCGCTTCTTCGTTCGCCACTTGCAGCCAGTCGGCGTAATACGCGACCGGCATATCGGCAAAGCGCCAGATCACATCCAGCGCCAGATTGATCGCATTGAATTCAATGTGCGCCAGCGCATGGATCAGAATTGCGCGACCTTCGGCGGTATGCATCGCGCGCCGTTTCACAGCCAGCGGCGATACCAGTTCCGGCTTGGCCGGCTGGCCCGGGATGATGCGATGCGTCGTCAACGCTGCCTGCACATCGAGCGCAATCGCACCCGACAGCCAGGCCTGCGCCAGCGCCTTCACGCCTGCAGCTTTAGTGGCCGGGTCCGGCTCGCACAGCCAGAACAGCGCGGCAGCACGCATTTCTTGCAATTCTGCTGGCGGCGGGGAGAAATCGGGTGGGGAAAGTGGATTCATGCGGGCAGCGTTAAAATAACGCTATACAAAATTTAACCCCTTATTTTACGGAACAACATGGCCATTTACCAGTTGGGCGCACATGCGCCCCAAATCGATCCTTCGGCCTTTATCGCCGACAGCGCCAACCTGATCGGCAAAATCGACATTGCCGCCAACGCCAGCGTCTGGTTCGAAGTCACCATGCGCGGCGACAATGAAATTATCAGCTTAGGTAAAAACAGCAATGTGCAGGAGTCCTGCGTACTGCATACCGACATCGGTTATCCGCTTTCTATTGGTGAGAACGTCACGATCGGCCATCAGGCGATGCTGCACGGCTGCACCATCGGCGACGGTTCGCTGATCGGCATCCAGGCAATAATCCTCAATGGCGCAAAAATCGGCAAAAATTGTCTAGTGGGCGCGGGTGCGCTGGTCACCGAAGGCAAGGAATTTCCCGACAATAGCCTGATCATCGGCGCACCGGCCAAAGCTGTGCGCAGCTTGAGCGAACAGGACGTGGCGCAACTCCAGGCCAGCGCTGCCAGTTACGTGGCGCGCGGCCAATTATTCAAAACAGAATGCAAACGGATCGGATAATGATGGCAAATATTCCAAATCCCGCAAATACAGAAAATACAGCAGATACGCTGCAAAAATTCATGTTCGAAAACGCCGCGGTGCGCGGCGAATTAGTGGAATTATCCGATACCTGGCAACAGATTCTGGTGCATAGCGATTATCCGTCTGCGGTCAAGACACTTCTGGGCGAAATGCTGGCGGCGGCCGCGTTGCTGTCGGCCAATCTTAAATTTAATGGCGCGATCATCATGCAAATCCACGGCGATGGCCCGGTGCGATTATTGGTAGTCGAGTGCGACGCCGATCTGCAACTGCGCGCCACCGCCAAGCTCGCGCCGGATGTCGTCATCGACGACGCGGCCGGCTTGCGGCAACTGATACATGCACACGGCAAAGGCCGCTTTGCGATCACGCTCGATCCGCACGACAAACTACCGGGCCAGCAAGCCTATCAGGGCATCGTGCCGCTGGACGGCGAAACAGTGGCAGAAGTAATCGAGAATTACATGCTGCGCTCCGAGCAACTCGACACCAAGCTCTGGCTCGCCGCCAACGGCGCAGTAGCACGCGGCCTGCTGCTGCAGAAACTGCCCAAGAATGGCGGCATCGACGCCCCGATCGAAGATGATCTGGAAACCTGGCACCGCGCAGTGGCGTTGGGAACCACTTTACAGCGCGACGAGTTGTTATCGACCGACATCGGCACCCTGATGCAGCGCCTGTTTTGGGAAGAAACCATCCGCGTCTTCGAACCCCGGCAACCCCGCTTCAATTGCAATTGCAGCCGCGACAAAGTCGGCAACATGCTGAAAATGCTGGGCCAGGACGAGATCACGGATGCGCTGCAGGAACAGGGCACACTGGAGATTAATTGCGACTTTTGCGGCCAGCGCTACGCGTTCGACAAAGTCGATTGCGCACAGTTGTTTGTGACCGACGTGCCGGTCGAGCACGTGCTGCCTGACAGCGCATTCAAGCATTGAATTGCGCAATCTTGAACCGGCGTGCAGTACGCCGGATGGTTCACACAATAGATTTCTCCAAAACACATACCCGTTAATGTATTTTTAAATGTATTTCAAAGCCATGCCAGTACGAACATGAGGCGACCAAACATGAGTACATACCCAATCGCTTTGGACTGTCGATCCGACAAGCGCATGGGCTAGTCAACCCGGCGCAGGAACTGCCGGCTCGTCAGCCACACGCATCTGCCACACTTAGCCGCCCTACCCGTGCGATGGCCTGCACCATACCGGTTATGATTAGCCATCATTAACGCGCAAACGGATGGATCGCATGGATATCAAAAAACTCGCCAATCTTCTGCTCACGCTCGGAATTGTATTGTTGCTGGCAGCAATTGCATGGTGGGTTAATTTTTATGCGCCACTCATGAAAGACTTGAATGCGCCATTGTCGGACGCACTGGATTGCCTGTACTCGAACACCGGTGCCTGTAACCTGGCATCCGGCATTACGCAGTTACTGGGCAAGACTCCGTACAACCCGATGCTATTCCTGATCGGTGCGGGCGCAACCTGCGCTGGCGTGTTGCTACGATTGACGGCCAAGTCGCCCCGATAAGTCGCTCGCATAAGTATGCTGCATTTATTTTAAAATTAAGCAAAATCGAATACAGGTGATTCAGACCTCCATGCGATGAATGCGGAAAGAAAAGTTAACATGTCCGATTCTAAAATAGGCACTTCACCCTCGCGCCTAGACCGCTTGAACCAGGTTATCGCATCCCATATCACCGACGGGCTGATCCCGGGTGCTGTGATGTTGATTGCGCACCGCGGCAAAATCGTCCATCAACAGGCACTCGGACGGCAAGCGCCGGATGACGCGAAGCCGATGCGAATGGACTCGATTTTCCGCATTTTTTCGATGACCAAACCGATCGTCTCGGTAACGGCGATGATGTTGGTGGAAGAAGGCCGCTTGCTGCTGAGCCACCCGGTATCGCGCTATTTGCCGGAACTGGCGCAGTTGCAAGTCGGCCTGCCCCTGAACGGGCCGGATGGCCAACCGGCGCTGGGCTTGGCGCCCATGCAGCGCGAAATGACTGTGCAGGATTTGCTGCGCCACACATCCGGCCTGACCTACGGCATCTTTGGCGCATCGCTAGTGAAATCCAGCTACAACGCAGCCGGCATCGGCGACCCCGACACCACCAACCAGAACCTGATCGAAAAACTCGGCAGCTTGCCGCTGGAATCTCAGCCCGGCACCACTTGGGAGTACAGCCGCGCCACCGACGTGTTGGGCGCTCTGCTGGAACGGTTGTGCGGCAAACCGCTCGATGCAATCTTGGAGGAACGAATTTTCACGCCGCTGGGGATGCACGACACCGGCTTCTGGGTGCCAATCGAGCAGCAGCACCGTCTGGCCGAAGGCTTTGCCATCGATCCAGTCACGCAGCAAGCAGTGCATCTGCTGAATGTGCGCGAGCGGCCGCAATTTTTGTCCGGCGGCGGCGGACTGGTATCAACCGCGCACGATTACTGGCGCTTCGCCAACATGCTGCTGCGCGGCGGAGAACTGGACGGCGTGCGCATCCTGTCGCGCAAACTGGTGGCTCTAATGACCAGCGATCATCTGGCCAGCCTGCCGCACGCAAAATCCGGCGCCAATTACCTGCCCGGCCCCGGCTACGGCTTCGGACTCGGCTTTGCGGTACGCACCGCCGCCGGCGAATCGACAATCCCCGGCTCAATCGGCGACTATCACTGGAGCGGCCTGGCCGGCACCTATTTCTGGAACGACCCGCACGAGCAATTGAGCGCGATCTGGATGGTGCAGGCGCAGGAGCAGCGCGAATATTATCGCCAATTGTTCCGCAACCTGGTCTATGCAGCGTTGCCGGATTGAAGGATTAAAGTAGCACGGCCAATCTCCGGCACGCTCATCTCACAACAGTAACGAAATCCACATTCAAAAATACTTGATGGCAAACCACACCTTCCTCTGGCACGATTACGAAACTTTCGGTTTGCAAACGCGCCGTGACCGTCCGGCCCAGTTTGCCGCCATTCGCACCGATGCCGAACTCAACGAGATCGGCACACCGATCATGTTGTACTGTCAGCCGGCATCGGACTATCTGCCCGATCCGCAATCGTGCCTGATTACCGGCATCACACCGCAACACTGCCTGCAAAACGGCATCCCGGAACATCAATTCGCAACCCAGATCGAGCAAGCGTTTAGCCAGGCCGGCACCATCGGCGTGGGTTATAACACGATCCGTTTCGACGATGAAGTCACCCGTTTCCTGTTCTGGCGTAACCTGATCGATCCGTATGCACGCGAATGGCAAAACAACTGCGGACGCTGGGATATTCTTGACATGGTGCGCACCACGTATGCATTGCGCCCGGATGGAATCAACTGGCCGCAGCACGAAGACGGCCGCCCCAGCTTCCGGCTCGAACAATTGACTGCCGCCAACGGCATCAGCCATACCGCTGCGCACGATGCATTGTCGGATGTGCGCGCCACCATCGCTTTAGCGCGTCTGATCCGCCAGCATCAGCCCAAGCTGTTTGAGTTCTGCCTGGCCCTGCACAAAAAAGAGCGCGTTTCTGCCGAAATCGGCTGGCCGCTGCAAAAGCTCTTTTTGCATGTATCCGGCATGTTCGCCGCCGAGCGCGGCTGCATCGCCCCGATGTGGCCACTAGCCGTGCATCCGGGCAACAAGAATGAAATCATCGCCTGGGATCTGACATACGATCCGGCAGAACTAGCCACGCTGGACGCTGCGACCATCCGCCAGCGCATGTTCAGCAAGACGGAAGATTTGCAGGAAGGCATGACGCGGCTGCCGATCAAAACCATCCACCTGAACAAATCGCCGGTCGTGATCGGCAATCAGAAAACCCTGTCGAACGAGATGGCCGGCCGCTGGGGCGTCAATCTCGACCTTGCGCAGCAATTCGCCGTCACCGCCGCCGATTTGCCGAACCTGAGCAATATCTGGCGCGCAGTTTTCCAGCGCCCCGAAACAGAAGCAGTCATTGATGTAGATGAGGATCTGTATGGCGGCTTTGTCAGCAACGACGATCGCCGCACCCTGAACCACTTGCGCACGTTGGCCCCAGAACAGTTGGCAAGCACGAATGTCAGCTTCACTGATACCCGGCTGAAAGAACTGCTGTGGCGCTACCGCGCCCGCAACTTTCCGCACACGTTGTCATCCGAAGAAGCCGCAACCTGGGAAGCGCACCGCGCCGCGCGCCTGTTTGACGGCGCCGCTGGCGCGCGCACTATTGATACATTATTTGGCGAAATCGATACCTTGTCGGAAAACGCAGACGAGCACGGTGAAGAAGTCCTGGGCGCACTGTATGACTACGCTGAAATGATCGCCCCGGTACGGCATTAAAAGGCCGCGAGCATAGCTGGGCAGTTACTGCTGCTTAATAATTAATATTGGGAGTATGCCAATAAATAACGCAATTTCCGCATTATTTTAATACGATTTTAAAAATACATATTAGTGTATATTTTTTTATACGCGATGTGCAGAAAGCGCGTCGGTATCCAGGCCGACATCGTGCGTTAGCGGTCGGCACCAATGATTCCTGCTGTAACCGACTTTTAGCCACTGTGGAATTCACGCAGAAATGCCGTCAAACTCAAAATAACTCTGCTATAATTTTGGACTTTTGCAGTACCCGTATTGCAAAATAGGCCGAACAGGAAAGGTGGCAGAGTGGTCGAATGCACCGGACTCGAAATCCGGCATACGTTTATAACGTATCCAGGGTTCAAATCCCTGCCTTTCCGCCATAGATTCAATCAGTTAGCGTTAAATTAAAAGCCCCTGAATTGGGGCTTTTTTTTTGCTGGTATGGGAATTTTTCGTCCATACGAGAGAGTTAGCACTACACAGCAAACCTTTGAGGGATCGCTAGCGACAACCTTTGTGCCAATCTATAGTGGTGCTGCGGCCGAAGACTCGCCATACTGCATCCAGCACCGTACATAACTGAAGAAAACAGTAATGTACTATTGCCTCAACCCTACACAGCAAAGGAAATAACATGCAACTCAACAATAAAGTCGCCATCATCACGGGCGCGGCTAGCGGCATCGGCAAGGAAATCGCTTGCGAATATGCGCGCCAAGGCGCCAAGGTTGTAATTGCGGATCTGGCGCTGGAAGCGGCGAGCGCGACCGCTAATGAAATCACCCAGGCCGGCGGCAAGGCAATCGCAGTGGCGATGGATGTGTCGAATGAAGCGCAAGTGGATCAGGGTGTCGCGGCAGCGGTCGCGGCGTTCGGCGGCGTCGATATTCTGGTCAGCAATGCAGGCATCCAAATCATCAGCCCGATTGTCGACTTCGGTTTCGAACAATGGAAAAAGATGCTCGCCATTCATCTCGATGGCGCATTCCTGACGACTCGTGCCTGCATGCGCGAAATGATCAAGGCCGGCAAAGGCGGCGCCATCATTTATATGGGCTCAGTACATTCGCACGAAGGTTCCCCCTTCAAGAGCGCTTATGTCGCGGCCAAGCATGGTTTGCTCGGGCTGGCCAAAGTCGTGGCGAAAGAAGGTGCAAAAGATCGTATCCGCGCCAACGTGATCTGTCCCGGCTTCGTGCGCACGCCTTTGGTCGACAAGCAAATTCCAGAGCAGGCGGCACAACTGCATATCAGCGAAGCCGACGTCATCAAAAACGTGATGCTGAAGGAAACCATTGATGGTGAATTCACGACCACGCAAGATGTGGCACAAACCGCCCTTTGGTTAGCGGCGTTCCCATCGACGGCACTCAGCGGCCAGTCTATTGTGGTCAGCCACGGCTGGCATATGCAGTAAGCCAAAACGATAGAAATAACGTACGCACTGGCAGGTGCTCACCCCTCGGCAGCACTTTGCTTTTTTGCGAACGGCGGCAACTCATGCAGCACCAGACCCGTCTCTTCCGAGACGGCCGTGAGCCAGCCGGCATACTCAATGGCGCGCATCGCATCTTGGTACCCCTGATCCCAGCGCCATGCGATTGATCCCTTAGAAAAATTGATATCTTTCGAAGCCATATGCCAATCGCGCCCGCCATACGGCAGTCGTACAACATGCATCGTGCTGGAGCAGCCAAGCGCGGCTAATTCCTCGACCCCGGCATCGGACTTGGCACACTCCGGCAATAAGGCGTAGAGCTCGCGCAACTTGTGCTGCAAGTTGTGGGTACGCCGATAGTCTTCGATGTGGCGCTTGGAGCGCGATGCAAACATAACGTCCTTTTGTCGTGTCTGCACTTCATCGAGCGTTGTCGGCTCCGGCCCTTCAGCACTCCACAAATCAACCATAAAACACAAGGAGTTGACATGCGGCAAGTCGTCGAGCACCGTTTCCAACGGTGTATTTGAATACAAGCCGCCATCCCAGTACAGTTCGCCATCAATGCGTATCGGCGGAAAACCCGGTGGTAATGCACCGCTGGCACGGATGTGGTCGGCGCTCATGGTTTGCTGGGTGCTATCAAAACTGGCCAGTTCACCGGTTTTTACTTTCATCGCATTGACGGTCAGGCGAATCCCGCCAGGCGTGTTCAAATAGTCGAAATCGACCAGATCGCCAAGCGTGTCGCCCAAAGCCGCCGTATCGTAGAAACTGGCCGCTTCCGGCTCCACTACCAGGCCCGCTGGAAATAAACTGAAAAGACGCGGCATGAAGAAGCCGGGTACGCCGCGCAGCACCGTATCGAGGCTGGACAACCAGACATTGGAACGCCGCTGCGCATCGGGTATCCGCGCCAAATCGATCCCATCCTGATGTGATACCCGGCCCCAAAATTGTTTCAGGCGTTGCAAGCGCGTCGCCTTGTGATTGCCGGCAAGGAGAGCGGCATTGATGGCGCCGATCGAAGTACCGACGATCCAGTCTGGCACCAGATCGTGTTCATGCAGCGCCTGATAGACGCCAGCCTGATACGCCCCGAGCGCACCACCGCCTTGCAACACCAAAACGATACGCAAGCCTTCGGGATTCAATTTATTTACAGGTTTCATCAGGACCCTTCAGTGAAGAGGAATAAGGGCGGCAGTCTGGGTGGCACGTTGCGGCAAAGAACGCTGGACTGAGAGTTGAGCAAGCTAACGCCATGAAATCCAAGGCTAATTTTGCTTAGTTGGCTGCCAGTACAAAACGTCGGTCAGCTTTTGCACCACGCGTAGGCCGCCTGGATTCAGGCATGCCAAGTCGGTGCCAAGGGTGATCACCATATCACGTTCAGTCTTTGTTGAGACCAGATCAGTCGACCAGTATCTTCCAGTGCAGATAGGAACCTGAAGCGGTAACCGCCTGGGTGATTGATTTGTGCGAGTTAATCAGGTTGTGAGAGAGCAGATTAAATGGTTTAATTTGATAGTGTTTGGTAAACATAATGTGTGCGGTGCTGCAGGCGTGAAGCCGTCCACATGGAGTAAGTCAGTCTTGGTCTTGGTTGTTGGCAGTAGCACGAAGCGGTTTTAATCATGCAGGTTTTAGGAGAACAGCAATGCGCACCATGAAAGCAGCAGTATTCCTCCGTCCGGGCAAGATCGCCCTCGAAGAAAAGCCAATACCGACTGTCGGTGCTGGCGAAGCGTTAATCAAAATCACCACCACCACGATCTGCGGCACCGATGTACATATCCTCAAGGGAGAATATCCGGTGGAACCGGGGCTCACTATCGGTCATGAGCCGGTCGGCGTGATTGCGGAATTAGGTGCCGGCGTTACTGGATATACAGTCGGGCAGCGGGTTATCGTCGGTGCGATTACCCCGTGCGGGCATTGCCATACTTGTCTCGACGGTCATAAATCCCAGTGCGGCGGTAAGGCGGGCGGCGGCTGGCGCTTTGGCAATACGATTGACGGCTGTCAGGCGGAATATCTGCTGGTGCCGGACGCGATGGCGAATCTCGAACCGATTCCAGACGGGCTCACAGATGAGCAAGTGTTGATGTGCCCTGACATTATGAGCACAGGTTTCGGCGGTGCCGAAAGTGGTGGGATCAAGATCGGCGACACAGTCGTGATTTTTGCACAGGGCCCAATCGGCTTGTGCGCGACCGCCGGCGCAAAACTCCGAGGCGCAAGCCTGATCATCGCGGTTGACGGCGTAAGTGCGCGGCTTGAAGTATCGAAAAAGCTGGGTGCCGATTTCACCATCGACTTTACGAAGACCGATCCGCTGGCTGAAATCATGCGCCTGACCAACGGGCGTGGCGTCGATGTTGCGATTGAAGCTTTGGGTACGCAACAAACGTTCGAGAGTTGCCTGCGCGCGCTCAAGCCAGGTGGAACGCTATCCAGTCTTGGGGTGTATTCGGGCAAAATATCCTTGCCGCTCGATGCCTTTGCCGCAGGACTGGGCGATCACAAAATCATCACCACCCTCTGCCCCGGCGGAAAAGAACGCATGCGCCGATTGATGAATGTGGTTGCTTCGGGCCGGGTCGATCTGAAACCCATGGTCACACATCGATTCAAACTTGATCAGATCGAAGAGGCTTATGCGTTATTCGCAAACCAGCGCGATGGCGTGTTGAAGGTTGCGATCACGATGTAAGCATGGTGAATAGTCAATTGTTAGGCGTTGAATACGGTGCCGTCCTCTCTGGGCTCGGCACCGTTTTTTTGATCTCGTTTTTTGAGAATAATCATAATAATCATAATTATTGCCCCCTATGCATCGCACCTTGCCCCACAAACCGGGCTTCGTGTACGTTAGTACGTTAGCGTACAGACTGGCTTGCCGGGCCGGACTAACTTATTGGCTGTGATGCATCGTTTGCTGGAAACTTATTGCAAGGAAATGGCAATGCACAAGCATTTTTGGTCAAACTCGTTGCACTGGTTGCGATGCCTGCTGTTGATCACGATTGTGGGTATTTCTGGTATCGCTGACGCTGCGACGGCCGACTCCGACCCGGCGGCGACATTGCGCGCAAAATACGCGGCGCTGCAAGAGCAATTACGGAAAAATCAATTCAAGCGGCCGCTGGTTCTTGATTCTGCTGAAACACCAAGTCATTTGAAGGGCGATATCTACGCAATCGTCGATTACCCGTTTGGCGCGGTGAATGCCGGCTTGAATAATCCTGATCACTGGTGTGATGTGATGCTGCTGCACATCAATACCAAATATTGTCATGCGATGGTAGAGCCGTCCGGCACCAACCTGAGGCTCCATATCGGCAGAAAAACACCCGAAGAACTGGCCACTGCACCGCGACTCGACTTCCACTACAGCATCGTTACGGACACTCCGCAATATATTGAAATCATGCTCAGTGCCAAAGACGGGCCACTGGGCACCAGCGACTACCTTATCCTGCTGGAAGCGGTGGCGCTCCCGAACGCCAAAACGTTTTTGCATCTGACTTACTCTTACGCAATGAATATTTCCGCACGGCTGGCGATGCAGACATATCTCGGGACTATCGGTAGCGACAAGGTGGGGTTCACCGTGATCGGCAAGCGGGCCAACGGTGAGCCCGACTATGTTGGTGGGGTGCGCGGTCTGGTCGAACGCAACACGATGCGTTATTACCTCGCTATCGACGCCTTTTTAGAAGCTGCCAGTGCAGCCCCGCCAGCACAGTTCGAGAGGCGTTTACAAAGCTGGTTTACGGCTACCGAGCGCTATTCGCAGCAGTTGCATGAAATGAGTCGACAACAATATCTTGAGATGAAACGTGCCGAGTATGTGCGGCAGCAGACGGTGTATTGACAGGCGCTACCGCAGTATGAATCTCACTAAATAACACGGCATAAGAGCGTTCTGATACCAGGATGCTATCGTGAGATAGCATTATTTCGGCTTATATCGGGTGAGTGAAGGTCAGTGTTTGCCGAGAATTGCCGGGTTTGCTGTTGCATTACTTCGGACCTGGTCTTGCTGGCCGAAATGAAGACCCTGCATGGCATCTTGTCCGGCACAGCCATCAAGAAGATTGCAACTGTACCGCGTGGATGCGACGCCATCCACGCGGGTGTAGTTTCTTTCCAACTCTGCGCGCTGGCTCCTGCGTCAACTACGGGCTGGCCTGTCAGCCGACTTTGTAGTACGCGGCGTCTCATCACGCTTGACGCGTGCGGGCGCAAGGCGCAATGCGTAATAAAGCACCGTCAGCAGCACCAGCCATGCCGGCCCGACTACCAGCGCAACGCGCGTATCGGGAAAATACGCCATCAAACCGATTACCAGTGACAGGAAAGCCAGCGCGATCCACGAGCCATACGGCCAGAACGGCATGCGAAAAGCGAGTGCCTTACGCTCTGCCGGCGACAGCGACTTGCGAAATTTTATTTGCGCCACCAGAATCACGCCCCAGGTCCAGATTGCGCCGAAGGTCGAGATCGAAGTCATCCACATGAACACTTTTTCCGGCACCAGATAATTCAGCGCCACACCGAACAGTAGCGCGACCATCGACAGCAGAATTGCGCGGCGCGGCACGCCGCTGACGCTGGTCTGAGCGAACATGCTCAACGCCTGGCCTTGCTGGGCCAGGTTATAGAGCATGCGGCCGGTGCTGAAAATGCCGCCATTGCAGGACGACAGCGCAGCCGTGAGCACGACAAAGTTAATGATACCGGCTGCAGTTCTGATGCCCAGTCGCTCGAATGTCATCACGAAAGGGCTGCCTTGCGTGCCGATTTCGTTCCATGGATAGATCGACAGAATCACGAACAGCGCGCCGACATAGAAAATCAGGATGCGCCAGAATACCGAGTTGATCGCGTCCGGGATCATCTTCTTCGGATTGGCCGCTTCGCCTGCCGTCAAGCCGATCATTTCTACGCCAAGATAAGCGAACATCACCATTTGCAACGACATCAGCACGCCCTGAGCCCCGTTCGGGAAGAACCCACCATGCGCCCATAAATTGGAGAGGCCGAGCGCGACGCCGTGATTGCCAAAACCGAACACGATCATGCCGGTGCCGCCGATGATCATCAGTACAATGGTGACGACCTTGATCAAGGCGAACCAAAATTCGAATTCACCATAGGCTTTGACTGCCAGCAAATTGACCGAACCCATCGCGCCCAGCGCGGCAAGCGCCCAGATCCAGCGCGGCACATCAGGAAACCAGATCCCCATGTAGATACCGACCGCGGTGATTTCGGCAATACAGGTGACTAGCCATAAGAACCAATAGTTCCAGCCGGTCAGGTAGCCGGCCAATGGCCCGATATAGTCCTGCGCATAGCGGCTGAACGAACCGGCCACCGGATTATGGACCGCCATTTCGCCCAGCGCGCGCATGATCATGAAGATGACAGCGCCACCGATGATATAGGACAACATGATGCCGGGACCCGCCATTTTAATCGCATTGGCTGAACCCAGAAACAGGCCGACACCGATTGCCGCGCCCAGTGCCATGAGGCGGATCTGACGCTCACCCAAGCCACGCTGTAGGTCTTGTTTACTCGCTTTCATTAATGAATCTCCTGTTTTATTTGAATTAATGGCTGATTGAATAGCCACGCCTCTCAGGGCTGGATTGACTGCGTCGAGACGCCATGTCAGGCTTGCTGTGACAACGCAAGAGCTGCCTGTTGCCTCTCATCGACCCCAGTCACATGCATAGAGCCAAAGCGACAAACCAGCACTAACCGAGCCAGACTGGTTTAAACGATCACATTAGTTATGCGATCAATTCGATTTCGTCGCAAGTGCCCATCTGGATGTGCGCGGCGCAGAATGCGAAACGTACATGCTGACCTTGTGTCCCGAAATTTTTCGACTATCAGTTCGGATGCGCCATTGATGACCAGGTGCTGCTCAGTGAAGCCGGGTATTGCCACCCTCGCTGATGTAGCGGCTTACTGACAGATCCTCTGCCCGAATGGCCGGCTTTTTGGCCGACATGAGGTCTGCCAGTAATTAAGCGGAGCCACACTAAGCGGAGCCACACGACATGATCCAGCCCAAAGTGCCGTGGCCGGTGTTCATGAGCAGATTGCGAACGGGGCGCGGCCGACAATCGGGATGCCATCAGGCGTAATCGAGAGCGTCATGCAGCGTTGCATCATCCATTTGACGGCTTTGAGCCGAACACTGGGCGCCACCAACGGTGAGGCTTATCCAAGTCAGATTTGCCCGGCGTTGGCAAAACTGGTTTCAAGACCAAGGCCTGGCTGACGATCGATGACGGTCACTTCATGTCACGCCTTGGCCAGACAATAGGCGCTCGTGAAGTTGATGACATCGCTACCCAGAATAACGATAACCATGAACACCTCAGCTTGGCAAGACCAAATTACTTTTTATGATATCGCGAACTCCTTAGTAATTTTTCACGTATAAACTGAAAAATTCAGTAAAAAGTCATGAAAGTTTAAAAATATAGATACGTAGCCTGGATACACTCGACCTGAATATTTTGTGAAATTGGTTGGCAGTGGAAATGTGATTGAAATGCAGATCCAGTCGGCGACACGAAGATGTATTGGGCAAAATTCGTCCTATCCATGCGAAGTGATTAAGCATCGATCAAGTCGGGCCACAGCGCAAAGCTTTGGCGGCTATCGGCATTTCGGCATGCAGGGGGAAGCTGCCGAATATTAAATATACCTACCCCATGTATTTTTGAATACTCAATAAATATATGAGTAAAGTCGTGCAATATTTATTATACTCCTACTTTTTAAAAAACATAGCCAACTGCACGGCGACATAAATGCGCTTGACCAGCACCGCGTTTGATCCATCCAAGCTTTTCTGCAATTGCACTGATGACAATCAAAGTGCCGCGCTATAATCTGCGGCCATGAGAAAAAATCCTAGAACCAAGCTGCTGTTTATCTGGATCGCCTGTTTTGCGATGCTGCTAAACGCGCTTGCCCCTTCGATTTCCCATGCGGTAACTGCATGGGGCAGCGCGCCATCGTCACCGATGATGGAAATTTGCACCATGAACGGCGTTCAGTCCATCGCTTCCATGACTGCGATATCCGGCCCGTTGACCGGTGACCCGTCCGGCCCAAGCCACACTGGTGGCAACCAACACTGTCCATTCTGCCTGCCGCACGGCGGCAGCATCGGGCTACTGCCACCGGACTTGCCGGTGCTCCCGATCATGGCCGGCCATGATGTGTTCCCGCACCTGTTCTATCACGCGCCGCATCGCTTGTTCTCCTGGACGGCGGCCAACCCACGCGGCCCACCGCTGGCTTCTTGATTTCACTCTAGTTTCTCTCTAGTTCGCTCCGGGTGCAGTTCTGCGCACCCTCCAGAGCGCTGTGAATTTCTCAACAGGAAGCAACTCATGTCTCGCGTCTGCGTGCGCGTTCGGCTCCGGCCGGGCTGCGCACAATGCGGATATGCACCACCGTATGGCTACTTTCATCTTCGTTTTACCGAGTGCGCATCTGCGCAGTATCGCCCTGAAATCCTTGCTGACGCTGGTGCTGCATGGCGCGCTGCTGTACTGGACGTTGCAAGCGATGCCCGGTCAATCGGTGCTGTCGCAAACAGTGCCAGTGCCGATTCAGGCCCTGCTGATCCCGCCGCCACGGCCTGCAATTCCAGCTCCGACCACACCGCCACGGCCGCTGCCTAGCGCAGTTTCGGCCATACGCCCGGTTGCGCGTCCGAAGCCACACAGCGCGCCCAAACCCGCACCGGTAACGCTCCTGACTGCCGCCAGCGGGATCACGGCGATGACAACCGCGCCGGCGACACCTGCGACACCGGCGACTCCTGTTGTAGCCGAACCGGTTGCAATGGCAGCAGTAGCACCTGCGCCCACCCCGCCCGCACTGGAACCGGCCCGCTTTAATGCCGATTACCTGAACAATCCTGCGCCGTCGTATCCGCTGTTCTCACGCCGCAACCGCGAACAGGGCACCGTGCTGTTGAACGTCAAAGTCAGTGCGCAAGGCCACGCCGAACAGGTGCAACTCAAGCGCAGCAGCGGCTTTTCTCGACTCGATGAAGCGGCGCTGGAAGCGGTGCGGCAATGGCGTTTCGTGCCGGCGCAGCGCGGCTCAGTGGCAGTCGCCGCCAACGTGGTGGTGCCGATTGTGTTCCGGCTGGACTCCTGATTTTTTCATCTTTGTTTATTTTTCATTTACTGGAATCAAGCCCATGATCATTCCTCTGAAACCCTTATCGGCGGCACTGCTGGCAGCCTGTGCCAGCAGCGCTTTCACGCCGGCAGCGCAGGCGGCAGGTAACACAGATAGCGACACCCAACTGCAGGAAGTAGTCGTCCAAGGCGGCTCTGCCCCGGGCGTGCCGAAAGAATTGCCGGCCGTGGTGGAAGCCGTCACACGCCAGCAAATGGCAGACAGTATCAACGTGATCAATACCGAAGATGCGCTCAAGTATTTGCCGTCGATACAGATCCGCAAACGCTTTATTGGCGACACCAACGGCATCGTCGCTTCGCGCTCTTCCGGCACGCTATCCAGCGCCCGGTCGCTGGTGTATGCGGACAATCTGCTGCTGTCCAATTTGCTGGGCAACAGTTACAGCTATCCGCCACGCTGGGGCATGGTCACGCCTGAAGAAATCGAGCGCGTCGATGTGATTTACGGGCCATTCTCGGCACTGTATCCGGGCAATGCGATGGGTGCGGTAATCAACATGACAACCCGCATGCCAACCAAGTTTGAAGCGCACGCCAAGGCGCAGGTGTTTAACCAGCACTTCCAGTTATACGGCACCGACGAGAGTTATTCCGGCAAGCAGTTTAGCGTCGCGCTGGGCAACCGCGCCGGCGCATTGTCGTGGTGGATCAATGCCAATCATCTAGACAGCCACGGCCAGCCGATGACGTTTTTGACCCAGCCGCTTTCGACCAAAACCGCTGCGGCCAGCGACAAAAACGTCAGCGGCGCGCACACCGATCTGGATACTAGCGGGAATCCACGCACCATTCTGGGCGCTACCAGCATCGCCCATACGATTCAGGATCAGGCCAAAATGAAACTGGCGTATGACATCAGCCCGACTCTCACCGCCAGCTATACGTTGGGCTTGTGGCAGGGCGACAACACGACTGACGCCGGATCTTATCTGAAGGATGCTGCCGGCAATCCGGTGTATAGCGGCAAGGTGAATTTTGGCGGCAAGCAATACACCCTCAAGGATACCGACCTCAATCCCGGCACCTCCGAACAGCAACACTGGTTGCACGGCCTGTCGCTAGTCACACACAGCGGCGGCACCTGGGATTGGGAAGCGCTTGCCAGTGTGTACGATTACAGCCGCGATCTGTCGCGTGCACCGACAACGGCCTTGCCGGCTGCGGCCAATGGCGGCCCCGGCAGTCTGACCGACATGAGCGGCACCGGCTGGCGCACGCTGGATTTGCGCGGCACCTGGCGTGCGAATGCTGCCCATGAAGCCAATTTCGGCTATCACTTCGATCAATATCAGCTTGATACGCAAGTCTCCAGCACGGCCAACTGGAGCAGCGGCCCGGCAATAAGCCGCACTTCGGCGTTTGCCGGCAAGACCGAAACCCAGGCGCTGTATGCGCAAGATGCCTGGCGCTTTGCCAAAGACTGGAAAGCCACCGTAGGCGGCCGCTGGGAAAACTGGCAAGCGTTTGACGGTGCTGTATCCAACGCGGCCAGCACCTTGCCGTTCGCGGTGCGCAATGAAACCTTTTTCTCGCCCAAGCTGGCCTTGTCATTCCAACCGACGCCGGTCTGGGCCTTGCGCGCTTCGCTGGCGCAAGCGTATCGGATGCCATCGGTGGCCGAGCTGTATCAGGGCAGCATCAGCAATAATGCCATCGTCAAAAACGACCCGAATCTGAAACCGGAACAAGCGTTATCGGGCGAATTGACGGCGGAGCGCGAGCTGGGCAACGGCGTGCTGCGCATCAGCTATTTTCAGGAGAATGCCAAAGATGCGCTGTATTCGCAAACCAACCTGTCCACCAATATCACCACCATCCAGAATATCGACCGGATTCGCACCCGTGGGCTGGAACTGGCGTATCAGGGTGTAGACGTCGGTTGGCGCGGTCTGGATCTGGCCGGCAACATCACGTACGCCAATTCGATCGTCACCCAAAACGACGCCAATCCAGCCACAGTCGGCAACCGGCAGCCGCGCGTGCCGGATTGGCGCGCCACCGTCAGCGCGACTTACCGCCAGAATGCGCAACTGTCGTATGCGCTGGCCGGGCGCTACAGCGGGCGGCAATTCAATACGCTCGACAATAGCGATAGCAACGCCGACACCTATGGCGGCGTCAGCAAGTTCTTCGTGCTCGACCTGCGCCTGCGCTACAAGCTCGACCATCAATGGAGCGCCGCCGTCGGCATAGACAATCTGACCAACCAGCAATATTACGTGGCACACCCGTACCCGCAGCGCACGCTGTCGGCCGAACTCAAATACGATTTTTGATAAAGGACATTCATGATCAACTCTTTGCTCCGCATCCCTTTTATCTTCTGCCTGACACTGCTGCCGCTGGCAGCCCAGGCCCATGGCGGGCATGAACATACTGCTGTCGCCATCCATAAAACCGCGCTGGCGATCGGCGCAGCCTTTGCGCCCGATGGCGCGCTGTGGGTAGTCGGGCTGAATGCCCAGGCACATCTGGAGTTACGCATCAGCCGCGACGACGGCCACAACTGGCAAGCGCCACGCCTGCTCGGCACTAACGGCGAAGCGGTGGCGGCTGACGGCGAGAGCCGTCCCAAGCTGGCGTTCGGGCCGCACAATCAAGTGGTGGTGGCCTACACTACGCCGCTGGCCAAGCCATACACCGGTGCGATCCGGCTGTTGCGCTCGACCGATGCCGGCTTGACCTTTGCCGCGCCGGTAACCGTGCATCACGACCGTCAAATCATAACCCACCGTTTCGAATCGATTGCATTCGACGCGCAAGGCCGGCTGCATACGGTCTGGGTCGATAAACGCGATCTGGAGTTGGCGAAAGTAGCCGCCGTAAAATCGGGCGGCGGCAAACCAACCTATCGCGGCGCGGCGATTTACCATAATGTTTCGACCGATGGCGGCGCCACTTTCGGGCCGGACACCAAGCTCGCCGATTACAGTTGCGAATGCTGCCGCATCGCGCTGACGCTGACGCCGGATGGACAGGTTGCCGCATTATGGCGGCATGTTTTTGCGCCGAATATTCGCGACCATGCGTTCGCCATATTGCGCGATGCATCTGCAACAAGCGCCCCGGCCAAAGCGCCGGTTCGCGCTACTTTCGACAACTGGGCGATTGATGCTTGTCCGCACCACGGCCCCAGCCTGACGCCGGCGGCCGGCGGCGGTTATCACGCGGTCTGGTTTGGCGAGAAAGCGGGTGTAGCGCAGGTGCGTTATGGCCGACTAAATCAAGACGGCAAACCGGTTGGCGCAGTACTGGCGCTGCCGGACGAGCAGGCCGAACATGCCGATGTACTGAGTGCCGGCAAGCGGCTGGCGATCGTCTGGCGCAGCTTCGACGGCAGCGGCAGCAACCTGAAGGCATGGCTATCCGACGATGATGGCAGCCATTTCACGCTCAAACAGTTGGCGCGCACCAGCACCGACAACGATCAGCCGCATCTGCTGCGCAAAGGCGCGCAACTGTTTGTGCTTTGGAACACTACCGGGAAACTCCATGTTGAAGCACTATAAATATTGGGCCACCCTATTGCTGACAATCTCGGTGCTGCCGGTACAGGCAGCGCCGCAAAAAATCGAGGCGTTCGATGCGCAGAGTTGGCAGCGCTTCCAGACTGAATTGCCGCGACCGTCCGCCGTCGTCTTGTCCACCACCGATTGCACCCACTGCCCAGCCGCCATCGCAGCCGTGTCGCAGCAGCTGAAAAAAAGCAAAAAACAGATTCCGCTGATCGTGGTGGTGATGGACGGCGATGAGCATCCAGAGCTATTGCAAGACACGCATTACCGCCAAGCCAGCCGCCTGTTCGTGTTCAAAGGCCAGACTGCGGCGCTGCAATATGCGGTCAACCCGAAGTGGCGCGGTATCACGCCGTATGTGGCGCTATTTCCCAAAAGCGGCGCTGCGACACTGATTACCGGTACGCCCTCTCAGCACCAATTCGAACAGTGGGTGGCAACGGGAGAAAAACCATAGGAGTACGAAGCGCAGCCGGGGCATGACCGTAGGTGCGAATTTATTCACATCAGTTCGCATGGAATCGTTAAAAGTGCGAATAAATTCGCACCTACAAGCAAATGGCATCCCAATATGGAGTATCGCCGGCCCGCTGTTTTGGTCACTGCAGAGCGCCCTGCTGGTGCGCCTGCAGGCTGATTATTTACGACTCAGGAGCGCGCCCATCAACAGCCCGACACCGGCCGCGATCGTCACCGCGCGCAATGGGTTTTTTTTCACGTAGTCTTCTGTCGTGGCGGCCATTTCCTTGCCGGCTACGACTGTGTACGCTTGCGCTTCTTGTGCCTTAACCAGCGCCGCATCAAGCAAGCCCATGCCGCGGTTCCGCACTTCCTCCGCTTTTTCGCCCGTCAGTGTAGCGGCTACCTGGAACAATGTTTGCGCATCCGCAACCAGGGTCTTCACGTCTTTACCGATGACTTTGAAATTTGATTCCAGCATGATGCGCTCCTTAAAATGAATACCATATCAATCTGAACATACTGCCGCTAACTGGTTCCGTGGTCGAGCACGCGCTTGCATTGCGTCACGTCAGGATGCAAGTGCGAAAGCTGTCAAGCCAGCAAATCGCGCATGTCATCCGCATGTTCTTCCTCCATCGCCATAATGCCAACCAGCATTTGACGAGTGGTAGGGTCGGTGTCACCGATTTGTTCGATCATCTGGCGATAAGCTTCAATAGCGATGCGCTCGGCGATTAAATTAACCTTGATCATGGCTTGGGTATCACTCGAATCGTCGTACTCCGCGTGACTGCGCTCGGTCAGCGTGGCGGGATTGAAATCGGGACTGCCATTCAATTGCACGATGCGTTCGGCCAATAAATCCGCGTGACCTTGCTCCTCCAGTGCGTGTTGCAAAAATTCAGCCTTGATGGGCCCATTCTGCGGCCCAGTTGCAGTGTAGTAATGACGTTTGTAGCGCAAAACACAAACCAATTCGGTCGCCAATGCGTCATTCAGCATGGCAATCATTTCTATACGATCAGCCTGATAGCCGACGGTAACAGCGCCATCATCGTAATTTTGGGCGGCGGCCCTGATTGCAGCAGTATCAAGCCCGCCACGCAGGTTTTGTTTAATTTCACTCATGATTTTCTTTCGGTTAAGGGTTGTGCAAAAGCATTGAAATATTGCATCCTGACTACCAATGCGGATGGCATCATTACTTGCGATGGGTGGGCTGCAATCAAGCCCAAAGGTCATATACCGCATCTAGTGTTATTTTTACCGCACTACTTATATGCGCAAACAGGGTTATTCTATAAAAATACCGGGGTGTATATTTAATGCGCATCAAACATCATGAAATTTAACGATTTTTCGCACGTTTTTTCTCACCTGGATTAACCCAGCGTCAACTTGCCGCCATCGGCAGAAAGCATGCTCTCCACGCACCGGATCAACTGGCGAATTTGTACCGTATTTTGTGCCGTATTATTGGCTGAGAACAGACACGCTTCGCTATTACCGCGAATAATGACTTGTTAATGAATCAAACGTGGAGTTGCCTTCGACCCATAATGTTATAAACGGTATTTTTAGCCAGGTCAGTTCGCTACCGCACATAGCGCTAGTGCCTGTTCGCCATCACACGCAGCGTGCGCCTGCGTTATAACCGGAAAATAATAATGATAGGGCAGTGTGCGTCAACACACATAAAATAGCCTCAATTTCATTTAATCTGATGTACTTAATTGATGTATTACTGAAAGGTTTTTGCCATGAATATCACCTTAAGTCTAATCCCGGTCGTATCGCTTATCGCTGGCATATTGATCCTTGTCATCCCCAGACTGTTATCGACAATCGTGGCCATTTATCTGATCATGATTGGACTGGTAGGGTTGTTTGATGTCGGTCACTTCATGCGATGAATCATGAATAAGCAGCGCCGCACGAAAATAGCGCTCGCCGTCGCCGTTCTGATTGCTGTTCCAGCGGTAGCGCTGGCGGTGCTGCTTAATTTTGACTGGAACCAGGCCAAGCCGTGGCTCGACGCACGCACCAGCGAAGCGCTTGGCCGCCCCTTTGTGATCGCCGGCGATCTCTCGCTAACCTGGGAAAAACAGGCTATAGGGCCGACTCAGCCCGACGAAGGTTGGCGTAGCATAATTCCGTGGCCGCACTTGGTAGCGCAAGACATTCATATCGGTAATCCGCCCAGCATGACAGCGCCGGCGTCGACTCCATCTGGCAAGCGCGCTAGTGCTACAACGCCGTTGCCAGCCGAACTGGCAAGCATCCGGCAATTCTCTTTTTCGCTAAACCCCTTCGCATTGCTAGGGAAAAAGATCGTCATCCCCATTCTGCGTTTCGATTCGCCGGTGGTCAGCTTGCGGCGCGATGCAGATGGCAATAACAACTGGACTTCGCGGAATAACGATAAGTCATCGCCCTGGCAACTGGACTTGCAACGCGTCGTCTTTACCAAAGGCAGCGTCCACCTGACCGACGCCATCAAGCATGCCGATGTGACGGCCGATATCGATACGATCAATTCGGATCCGCGTTATGGCGTAGCGTGGAACTTATATGGCAAATTCAACGGTGAAAAAGTCAGTGGCAACGGCCGTGCCGGTGCCGTATTGTCGCTACAACACCAAACCGTACCCTATCCGATCCTGGCCAATCTGCGCGTCGGAAAAACCATGATCACAGTCGAGGGCACCCTGACCAAGCCGACCGATCTGGCGGCACTGGACATGCGTCTGAAAATGTCCGGTGCGAGCATGGCGCGGCTGTATGCACTGAGCGGCATCGTCCTGCCGGAGACGCCGCCATTTAATACCGAAGGACATTTGATCGGCAGCCTGAGTCCGCATGGCAGCCACTGGAATTACGAAAAATTCAGCGGCCAGGTCGGCTCCAGCGATATTGCCGGCAACCTGGAATATCAATCGAAACAACCACGTGCCTTGATATCCGGGACGGTCGTGTCGCGCTTGTTGCAATTTTCCGATCTGGCACCGTTGATCGGTGCCGACTCCAACGCCAGTAAGTCCAAACGCGGAGCAGACGCGGTCCAACCATCGGACAAAGTATTGCCAGTCGAACCATTCAAGACAGAACGCTGGACCAGTATCGATGCCGACATACGATTTAGTGCCGATAAAATTATTCGCAACAAGGAGTTACCTATCAACCGGCTGACGACGAACCTGCATTTGCAAGACGGCGTACTGTCCTTGTTGCCGCTCGATTTTGACATGGCGGGAGGCCGCCTGAGCTCGAACATCACGCTCGACGGTAGTGGAAAAATCGGCAAGAATGCGATCAAGGCAAGCATGAAAGTGACGGCACGTCATTTAAAGCTGCAACAATTATTTCCTACCTTGCAACCACTCCAAGCCAGCGTCGGCGAAATCAATGGCGACGCATCCTTGAGCGCAATCGGCAACTCAGTGGCCAGCCTGCTGGGCGCGTCCAATGGCGAAATAAAGACCCTAATCAATCAAGGCACGATCAGCAAACTGTTGCTGGAAGAAATGGGCTTGAATATCGGCAGCGTGATTATCACGCAACTGGTCGGCGACAAACAAGTCAAGCTCAATTGCATGGCGACCGATTTTGGCGTGACCAATGGCTTGATGCGAACGCGTAGTTTCATCATTGATACGGATGATGCCATTCTCGATGTCAGTGGCGACATCAATTTGGTGCAGGAACAATTGGATTTGACCATCAAGCCCGAGAGCAAAGGGCTACGCGTGTTTTCTCTCAGAGCGCCGCTGTATGTGCGCGGCAGCTTCAAGCAACCGCGCGTGAGTGTCGACAAAGGTGTTTTGGCAATGCGGGCGGGTGGCGCAATCGCACTGGCAGTTTTGGCGCCAATCGCAGCCCTGCTCCCCTTGATAAGCGCCGGGCCGGGCGAAAATAGCGAGTGCGCCAAGCTATTGGCAGATGCACACATCAAACCAGTGGCGCCACCGCCGGGCAAGACTTATCAAAGTAAAGTCAAACCCCGGGTCAAATAAATTCTGATCTTGCGCAGGTTCAGTATTGCGCAAAGCAACGCCTGCAAAAAAGCCGAACGACACCGACGACACGAACGCGATTCAGCGTTTTAAAATCTTCGTAAAAAAGGAGTATGCTAATTTTTATGGCAATTTCAGCTTACATTTATTGCAGTAAAAAAATATACTCCAAGTTTACAAGTAAAAAATCACTGCTGCTTGAATAGTCGTTCCAAAGCACTTCATTACCATCCATTTTCGTAGGCAATGGGTTCCAGTTACATTGATGGCGGCGCGATAAAAATAAACCAAACGTTAAAGCCGCGAGCAAAAACTGCATGACATCCCATTGATCGTATGTAAATTTTTTTCTCTTTCTTTGTTACTGCGCAGATTCTGAACCGACGCCAAGACGGCAAGCAATCCACGCTGCGCCTATGTGCGGTAACGCACCATCCAGTTCACTGTTCCGGTGGTAATATCAAATGACCAATTTTAATGTCGTGCCAAAGAAACGGCACTGCACTTTTTCCTGAGTCAATTCAATACGATCATCGCTTTACGGGAACGCTAAAGTCGGAATTCCCGACCACGCCATGCGTTCGCCGCAACCCGCGTCATTCAGATTCGTCGAATAGAAAGAAACGTCAGAATTGAAACCCGACAGCACATTCCTACAAGATACGTTGCGTTACTTAGGCGCCGCCAAAAACGCATTGCGGCCTGGCAGCATCCCCATCCGACAAGTGGATGAAGAGTTGCCGCTGCGCACAGAATTACTCAGCGCCTTGCAGATGGAGCAATACGGACGCATCCTGGCCAACACGCACAAACTCAGCACAGGTCGTGGGCGCGACCAACTGCTACCGCGCCTGGCCGATAATGAAAACGTCATCATTAATGCCTGCAATCAGTTGGCCGATGCAACCAAGGCTGGTCGACAAATGACGCATGCGTCAGAATGGTTACTGGATAATTTTTACCTGATTGAAGAACAGATCCGCACTGCGAAGCGGCATCTTCCGAAAAATTACAGCAAAGAATTGCCGCGCCTGCTGCACGGTACCTCTGGCACCTCAGCCGGCAGGCCGCGCGTGCATGACATCGCACTGAAAACCATTTCACACGGCGATGGCCGCGTAGATCCTGAAAGCCTGTCCCGCTTCGTCGCCGCCTACCAACAGGTAACGACACTGAAGCTAGGTGAGCTGTGGGCGATCCCGATCATGCTGCGCCTGGCGCTGATCGAAAACCTGCGGCGCGTCGCGGCCCGGCTGGCAATAACCCGCTTCAACCGCAACCTGGCCTATTCCTGGGCCGAGCAGATGGTGGAAGCCGCCGAAAAAAATCCCAGTGATCTGATCCTGATGGTAGCCGACATGGCCCGTTCCGATCTGCCGATGGATAGTGCATTCGTGGCCGAACTGGTGCGGCGTCTGCAGGGGCAAAGCCCGGCACTGACGCTGCCACTTACCTGGTTGTCGCAACATCTGGCCAATTCTGGCCAAACCATTGAACTCCTGGTTCAGTTCGAAGCACAGCAGCAAGCCGCCGACCAGGTATCGATTAGTAATAGCATCTGTAGCCTGCGCTTTCTCAGTGCGATGGATTGGCGCGAGTTTGTCGAAACCATGAGTGTGGTTGACCACACCTTGCGCCAAGATCCGGCTGACGCCTATATACGGATGGATTTCGCTACGCGCGACCATTATCGGCATGTAGTGGAGAAAATTGCCAAGCGTAGCCATTTATCCGAAGTAGAGGTCGCCGACCACGCGATTCGACTTGCCAGTGCAAGTGCGAGCCAGGCCGGAACCGAGGGAGGCACCGTTGACCGCAAGGCCCATGTTGGTTATTACCTGATCGGCAAAGGTCTTTCAGAGTTGGAAAAATCGGTAGCTTTCCAATTGCCTGTACTGGAAGGGTTCCAGCGCGCATGCAAAAGCGCGCCGTTGGGTGTTTATCTTGGAAGTATATTGTGGCTCACCTTAATCGCCACTGGCGCCATCGTTTTTAAAGCGACTACCGATGGCGCAGAAGAATGGCTGCTGGCCCTGATCGCATTAATCGCGCTGGTCGCTACCAGCCAGCTCGCCATGTCGATGGTCAATTGGTTTGCCACCTTGATCACCATGCCCTGCCCGCTCCCTCGGATGGATTATTCCGATGGTATTCCGCTTGAATCGCGCACTCTGGTCGTGGTGCCGGCGATGCTGTTCTCGACCCAAAGTATCGACAGCCTGACCGAGTCGCTTGAGGTTCATTTTCTTGCCAACCGTGACGATAGTTTGCACTTTTGTCTGTTGACCGATTTCACCGATGCGAAAACAGAAACGATGCCGGCCGACGGAGCCCTGCTAAGTTATGCAAAAGAAAAATTTAATGAACTAAATAAAAAATATCGCCACACCAATAGTGACAACTTTCTGTTATTGCATCGGCCACGGCGCTGGAACGCACAGGAGGAAACCTGGATGGGTTACGAGCGCAAGCGCGGCAAACTATGCGACCTTAACGCCTTCTTGCGCGGTGGTGCAGCCGACGCGTTCTCGCTGATCGTAGGCAAAACCGACGGTCTGACCAATGTCAAGTATGTAATCACGCTCGATACCGATACCCATTTGCCACGCGACACTGCACGGCAGTTCGTAGCTACTATGGCGCATCCATTGAACCAGGCTCAGTTTGACGAAACACGCCAGTGCGTCTGCGAAGGCTACGGCATCCTGCAACCGCGCGTGGCGGTCAGCTTGCCCAGTGCCGAAGCGTCGCGCTATGAACGGCTATGTGGTGGTGAAGCAGGTATCGATCCCTACACACGGACCGTATCCGATGTCTATCAAGATCTCTTCGGCGAAGGCTCTTTCATCGGCAAAGGGATCTACGATGTCGATGTTTTCGAACGCGCGTTGAGCGGCCGCATACCGGAAAACCGCATCCTCAGCCATGACCTGCTTGAAGGCTGTTATGCACGTGCCGGCTTATTGAGCGATGTGCAACTCTATGAAGAATATCCATCAAGCTACAGTACTGACGTCAACCGCCGCCGCCGCTGGATCCGTGGCGACTGGCAGATCGCATCGTGGCTGCTGCCGAGCGTACCCGGCGCGCGCGATGCGTCGACCGGCAAAATTGCTCGTTATCGCAATCCATTATCGGCTTTGTCGCGCTGGAAGCTGTTCGATAATCTCCGCCGCAGCGTCGTACCATTTGCACTGACAATATTATTATTGACAGGCTGGGATCTCTTGTCGCCAACCGTGTCCTCAGCCTGGTTCTGGACCGTCGCGGTTCTTGGCATCGCGCTGATTCCACCAGCCTGCGCATTGATCTGGAACCTGCTGCGCAAGCCGAACGATGTACTGTTCCGTCAGCATTTTTCTGCAGTACTGACGTCGTCCATCCAACAATTCATCCCGGCCGCGCTAACACTTTTTTTCCTGCCGTATGAAGCCTGGTTCATGCTTGACACAATCATCCGAACCCATTGGCGGATACTGGTCTCGCACCGGCAACTGCTGGAGTGGAATCCATCCTACGCGGCCAGTCGCAACTCAGGCCAGTCAAACAATGTGTTTGGATTAATCTCGTATTGCCGATCGATGTGGATCGCACCAGCGGTAGCGCTGGCCAGCGCTGTCTGGCTCATCCTGAACAATCCGATTGCAATCGGAGCGGCTGCGCCGATTTTGCTGCTATGGTGGGTATCCCCCATAGCCGCGTACTGGATCAGCCGGCCTATCGCGCGCCGCAGCGCAGATTTATCCGATGAGCAGACACTGTTCCTGAAGTCGCTATCGCGCAAGACATGGCACTTTTTTGAAACCTACGTCGGAGCGGAAGGCAACTGGCTACCACCCGACAACGTGCAGGAACATCCGATTGCAGTAGTCGCGTACCGCACTTCTCCCACCAACATCGGCCTGTCGTTGCTTGCCAATCTGACCGCGTATGACTTCGGCTACATCTCTGCCGGGCAATTAATAGAGCGGTCCCAAAATACCCTGCGCACCATGTCTGCGCTGGAACGTTATCAAGGCCATTTCTACAACTGGTACGACACCCGATCCCTGACACCGCTACATCCGATTTATGTATCGACCGTGGACAGCGGCAACCTTGCCGGCCATCTACTTACGCTGCGTCCGGGCCTGACAGGATTGCTCGATACACCGATTCTCGGTAAGCGTGTGTTTCCCGGCATCCGCGATACCTTTGAAATCCTGCGCACCGTTGCAGGTGCTGTAGACAGTACACATCTGGGGAAATTGGTTCAGTTCGAGCAAGACCTCGAGTCCGCTTGCCAGGCTGCACCGCGCACACTGACAGTTACCCACGATTGTCTGAAAAGATTGAGCCACAGTGCCACAAGCTTTGAAAGCGGCCTCGAAGCCGTACCCGATTTGCCAATCAATGTATGGGCGCGTGCGCTTGCAAGCCAGTGTCGTGAAGCGTTAAACGAACTCAGCTTGCTGGCACCCTGGACACAAATGCCCGAACCTGCCGATTGGCTCGGGGACTTCCCCGAACTGGATGAGATCCCAACGCTGCGCCAATTGGCGCGACTCCATACCAATCTGATGCTAACGTTTGAACAGCGGCTTGCCGAACACAGTAATGCGCACGATGCACCAAGTGTGTTCGCCCTCAACCAACTGGTGTCCGATGGTAGCCGCCGCGCCGCTGAACGCATGCTGTTGATCGACCAGCTCACGCTGCAATCGATAGAGTTCGCACGCATGGAATACGGCTTTTTGTACGACCCTGCCACGCATCTGCTGGCAATCGGTTACAACGTCACCGAGCGACGCCTCGATGCCAGCTGCTATGACCTGTTGGCTTCCGAAGCAAGACTGGTCACTTTCGTCGCTATCGCACAGGGACAATTGCCGCAGGAAAGCTGGTTTGCACTGGGGCGCCAACTGACCGTGGCTGGCGGCAAACCGATCCTGTTGTCTTGGAGCGGATCGATGTTCGAATACCTGATGCCGCTGCTGGTAATGCCGACATTTGAAAACACCCTGCTCGACCAGACCTATCATTCGGCAGTGGCACGGCAAATCGAATACGGCATCCAGCGCAGTGTGCCTTGGGGCATCTCAGAATCGGGCTATAACGCTTTCGATGCCAGTCTGAATTATCAGTATCGTGCTTTCGGCGTGCCTGGCCTGGGGTTTAAACGCGGACTCGGCGACGATCTGGTGATTGCGCCGTATGCCTCGATGATGGCGTTGATGGTGACGCCCGAAAAAGCGTGCAGTAATCTGCAGCAATTGTCCGCCCAAGGAGTCGAAGGCAAGTTCGGTTTCTATGAGGCGATCGATTACACCCCGTCACGCCTGCCGCGCGGACAGAACAATGCGGTAATCCGCTCTTTCATGGCACATCATCAGGGCATGGGATTCTTGTCGTTTGCATATTTGTTGCTTGACCGCCCGTTGCAAAAGCGTTTCGAATCCGACCCTCTGTTTCAGGCCACGATGTCGCTTTTATATGAGCGCGTGCCAAAAGCTTCCGCGACCTATTCGAATACAACCGAGCTGGCCGACATTCGCACCGTATTGCACGACCAGGAATTGCAGATGCGCGTACTGCAGCGGCCAGACTCCCGCACGCCGGAAGTGCAGCTATTGTCGAACGGTCGTTACCATGTGATGGTCTCCAGCGCCGGCGGCAGTTACAGCCGCTGGAACGACCTCTCGATCACGCGCTGGCGTGAAGACTGTACGCGCGATAACTGGGGCACGTTCTGTTATATACGCGATCTGGAGGACGGACACTATTGGTCGACCGCATTCCAGCCAACGCTAACGCCGCCGGAGCCGCAAAGTTACGAAGTGATCTTCTCTGAAGGCCGCGCTGAATTTCGCCGCAGCGACAACAACTTCGACATGCACACAGAAATCGTAGTGTCGCCGGAAGACGATATCGAACTGCGTCGCACCCACATCATCAATAACTCGCACCGCAGCAGAACTATCGACATCACCAGTTATGCGGAAGTGGTGCTGGCTCCTGCCGCCGCTGACGCGTCGCACCCGGCATTTTCGAACCTGTTCGTCCAGACTGAAATCATCGATTCGTCGCGCGCCATCCTGTGCACCCGTCGGCCACGATCTTCGAATGAAAAAATGCCATGGATGTTCCATCTGATGACAGTGCGCGGCGCCAACATCAAGGCAGTATCGTTCGAAACAGATCGCATGCAATTCATCGGCCGCGGCAATACCGTCACTGCGCCGCAAGCAATGCAAAACCCTGCGCCGCTGGCCGGAAACCAAGGCTCAGTGCTCGACCCGATCGTCGCGATTCGTTATCAGATAACGATTGACGCGGAACAGACCGCCACCATTGACATGGTGACCGGCGTCGGAGAATCGCGCGAACTCTGTCTCAATCTGATCGAAAAATATCAGGACCGACATCTGGCGGATCGCGTGGTCGAACTATCGGGGGCTCATAGCCAGGTTGTGCTGCGCCAGCTGAACGCCAGCGAAGCGGATGCGCAACTATACGGGCGTCTGGCCAGTTCAATCGTATATGTAAACCTGCTGCTGCGCGCTGACACCAGTGTTCTTATACGCAATCAACGCGGACAATCAGGCTTGTGGAGCTATTCCATTTCCGGCGACCTGCCGATCGTACTGGTACAGATCAAGGATCAGAAAAATATCAGCCTGGTACGTCAAATGGTGCAGGCGCATGGATATTGGCGCTCGAAAGGACTGGCGGTCGATCTTGTGATCTGGAATGAAGAACATGTCAGTTACCGGCAAGTCTTGCAGGAACAGATCATGGGACTGATTTCATCGGCAACCGGCGCCCATGCAATGGATATTCCAGGCGGCATTTTCGTGCGGGTTGTTGATCAAATTCCTAACGAAGACCGTGTATTGTTGCAGTCGGTGGCACGGGTGTTTCTGACCGATAGCCAAGGCACACTGGCCCAACAGATCAACCGCCGTGACCTGGTGGAAGTGCGCTTACCCCATTTGAGTCCGGTACGCAGTCGGCCATTGCAGCAATCAATCGCAATAAGCAAAATTACTAACTTGGCAAAGCGCAATCTGATCCTGTCGAACGGCATTGGCGGCTTCACGCCGGATGGACGCGAATACGTAATCACCACCTCAGCCGACCAGGTTACCCCTGCGCCGTGGGTCAATGTGATGGCTAATCCGCAGTTCGGCACCGTCATTTCCGAAAGCGGACAAGCGTACACCTGGGGCGAAAACGCGCATGAATTCCGTTTGACGCCATGGGCCAACGATCCGGTCAGCGACACTGGCGGTGAAGCATTCTATCTACGCGATGAAGAGACCGGGCACACCTGGTCCCCAACTGCATTGCCCCGCCGTGGCGAAGGCGAATATGTCACGCGACATGGTTTCGGTTACAGCGTGTTCGAGCATATCGAAGACGGCATCTCCTCAGAGCTGACCGTGTATGTTGCGATCGATGCAGCGGTCAAATATTCGGTACTGCGGATACGCAACGATTCCGACACGATGCGCAAACTATCCGCCACCGGGTATGTCGAATGGGTACTCGGCGACCTGCGTCCAAAATCACTGATGCACATCATTACTGAAACGGATCCGGCAACCGGCACACTGTTTGCGCGCAATCCATACAACACAGACTTTACCGAGCGCACTGCGTTCTTCGATGTCGATGCAACGTCCTATACCATCAGCGCCGACCGCAATGAATTCATCGGCCGTAACGGTTCGTTGCAAAATCCCGCCGCGATGAAGCGGGTACGCTTGTCCGGCAAGGTCGGCGCCGGTCTCGACCCCTGCGCTGCGCTGCAAGTGCCGTTCGAACTAGTCCAGGGGCAGCAACGCGAAATCGTGTTCATGCTCGGCATGGCCGATACCCACAGCACCAATGTCAGCAATCTGGTGCAGCGTTATCGGGGCGGGCCTGCAGCGCAGGATGCACTGCAGGCCGTGCATGCTTACTGGGAGCGTACGCTGGGTGCGGTACAAGTCGAAACGCCGGACCAATCGCTCAATGTTCTCGCCAACGGCTGGCTGATGTACCAAACCATCGCCTGCCGCCTGTGGGCGCGTAGCGGTTACTATCAGTCCGGTGGCGCATTTGGCTTTCGCGACCAGTTGCAAGACAGCATGGCATTAGTGCACAGCGAACCGAAACTAGTGCGTGAACACCTGCTGTTATGCGCTGCGCATCAATACATCGAAGGCGATGCGCAACACTGGTGGCATCCACCAACCGACCGCGGTGTGCGCACGCATTGTTCCGACGATTACCTATGGCTGCCGCTCGCGCTGTATCGTTATGTGATCAGCACCGGCGACACCGGCGTACTCGATGAGCCGGTGCATTTCATCGAAGGCCGACCGGTCAATCAGGATGAAGATTCTTACTACGACTTGCCGAACCATTCCGCACAGGTCGCTACACTGTATATGCATTGTGCGCGGGCGATTGAAAAAGGATTGAAATTTGGCGTACATGGCTTGCCGCTGATCGGTTCCGGCGACTGGAACGACGGCATGGACAAGGTTGGCGAACACGGCAAAGGCGAAAGCATCTGGCTCAGTTTTTTCCTCTACGAAGTACTGATGCGCTTTGCCGAGGTCGCCACGATCCACAACGACCAGGCATTCGCCGACCGTTGCCGCGCTGAGGCAGCGCAACTACGTCAGAACATCGACAAAAACGGCTGGGATGGCGAATGGTATCGCCGTGCATATTTTGATGACGGAACGCCACTTGGTTCGGCGAAAAACGTCGAATGCCAGATAGATTCGATTTCACAAAGCTGGTCGGTATTGTCCGGTGCCGGCAACCCGGAACGGGCAAAGATGGCGATGCTGGCAGTCGATCGACGGCTGGTGCGACGCAAAGACGCACTCATCCAGTTGCTTGATCCTCCGTTCGACAAATCCGGCCAGAATCCCGGCTATATCCGCGGCTATGTTCCGGGTGTGCGCGAGAATGGAGGACAGTACACGCATGCGGCGATCTGGGCCGCGATGGCGTTTGCCAAGATGGGCGACAACTTGCGTGCCTGGGAATTGATGCACATGATTAATCCGGTCAACCATGGCAAGACCGACCAGGATATTGCCACCTACAAGGTAGAGCCTTATGTCGTTGCCGCCGACGTGTATGCGGTATCTCCGCACGTAGGGCGTGGCGGCTGGACTTGGTACACCGGATCGGCGGGATGGATGTACCGGCTAGTTATGGAATCGCTACTGGGCTTGAAGCTGGAAGGCGACAAGCTAAGTGTTACCCCATGCTTGCCGGGTGACTGGAGTACGTATGGATTGCATTATCGGTATCGCGATACGATGTACAGGATTAAGGTGACGCAAAGCCGGGATCAAGATGCGACGGATAATGTGAAAGTGGATGGCGTTCTGCAGCTGGATGGGACGATACCGCTGGTTGACGACAAGCAAGAACATGCGGTGGAGATTCTGGTACATGCGGGGCTGCAGTAACGGTGAATCAGCAGCCGGTTTTCAAGACTCCTACAACTCCAATTGTTTGCGATAGGAGCTGATGACGCCAACAATAATCCAGTTGTCGCCCACACGCAGCGTGCGCCAATCGATCGTGGCGGCAAGCGTCGAGCCATCTTTGCGGCGCAAATCCGCCGTTTGCATGTGCGTCGGGCCGCCCGCGATCAACGCGTCGAAAATGCTTGCCAAATTCTCGCTGCTACCGATACCGAGATTGGCCAGATTCAAGGCAAACAGCTCGGATCGGCTATAGCCCGACATACGGCAAGTCGTTTCATTTGCGTCGACCACGCGCATGCAGACCCGATCAAGCAGGCATATACCCTGATCGATCACATCCATGGCACTGCGAAAACGCATTTGCTCCTGATCCGGGCGTCTACGGTCGGTAATCTCCATGCCGATGCCCCGATAACCTATAAAGCGGCTGGCTGAATCGAACATCGGCTCCCCGCTTACTTGCAGATATTGCGTGGTGCCATCGGCATTACCGCGACTGTAGACTAAATCCAGGAAGGGGCGCCGGGCTGCAATGTTGGCGTCCAGCAGCGCCCGTTCAGCCGCATTCCAGCGCCCCGCCAACACCGCGCTGGCCGCGCCCGGCATACCGTCCGCCTCGATCCCGAGCATGTCAAAAACCGGGCCGGACACCTTGGTAAATTGACCTTGTGGGTCTTGCTCCCAGTACCAGTCCGATGACAGCTCAGTAAAACTCTTGAAACGTGCCTCGCTCTGGCGCAGTTCGACAGTGCGCTCTTGCACAGTCTGTTCCAGAACCTTGTTGTAATTGCCCAGTTTTTGATACAACAGCCGCACTTCCAGCATGTTGTGGATGCGTGTCTGCACTTCGATCAAATCGAATGGCTTGCTGACGAAATCTTTGGCACCCGCTTGCAAAGCGCGCAGCTTATGACCCGGTTGTGCCGTAATGACCAGCACCGGCAAATAACCGCCCACCTCGATTTCCTTCAAACCCTCCATGACCTCGAATCCATCCATGCCGGGCATTTGTAGATCAAGCAAAATCAGGTCATAGCGATACGCCAAATGCAAGGGGCAGACTGCGCGCGGGTCCATCGTCGATGTGATGCGCTGGTAACCTGCAGTACGTAGCATTTGCTCCAATAGCATTACATTCGTTTTTTGATCATCTACGATCAGGATGCTGGCGTTTAGAATTTCAGATGCTTCAAGCATTACATTCTTTCCAAAAAATCGTCCACCTGTTATTAGCGGCGTTATCGTGCTGATTCACTTGCCAAGCCATTTTCAGCCGCATGATGCAACGCGACATCAAGCGCATCCATAAACGCAACAACCTCGATCGGCTTTGTCAAATAACGGAAGAACCCGGCCTTCAACCCTTTCTCGATGTCGCGCGGGACAGCGTTAGCCGACAGCGCCATGACCGGGATGTGGGCAGTTACCGGATCTTCTCGTAAAATTTTCAAGGCACCAAAACCACTGATGCCAGGCAAATTAATATCCATCAAAATGACGTCCGGCCGATATAGACGCGCCAACTTGATGCCCAGATGTCCATCGACAGCCGTCAACAATTTCAAGTCGCTGCGGCGCGCAATCAATTGTTCGACCAGCACCAGATTTGCCGGATTATCTTCAACATAGAGCAGCGTGCGCTGACATGGCAATGCATGCGCTGCCATATTATCCTGTTCATTCAGGCCGATCTCGCCGCTATCGCCGAACACCAACTCCGGCGCATTGGACGCAGGAAATTCGACCCAAAACACGCTGCCGACGCCTACATTGCTTTCAACGCCAATGACACCGCCCATCAACTCGACCAGTTGCTTAGTGACGACCAAGCCGATGCCAGTGCCTTCTTCCGTGCTGGACTCTTGCCCAAGCCGGTTAAACGGCTGAAATAGTTGTGCCAACTGGTCCAGCGCCAAACCGGCTCCGGTATCTTTGACACTCAAGCGCACCCGATTTTCGACGTGCATCACGCATTCGACCATGACTGCACCGCCGACCCGGTTATATTTGATCGCATTCGACAACAGGTTGATGATCACTTGCTTGACCCTGGTCCGATCGGCATGGATATAGAACGGATGATCAAAATGCGGGAACGTCATCTGTATCTCGCGCTGCTGCGCCTGCGGCTCGATCATGGCCTGACAATCTTGCATCACGTCGGTGAGGGACATCGATTCTTGCGATATCGTCACTTTGCCCGATTCGATCATCGCCAGATCGAGAATTTCATTAATCAGGCGCAGCAGATACCAACCGGCTTGCAAAATCTGGTCGATAGACAGTTTCTGCGCCGGCGATGGCGGCGGCGTCTCGGATGCCATCAACTGCGCGAACCCGAGCACCGCATTGAGTGGCGTGCGTAATTCATGACTCATGCTGGACAAAAATTCCGATTTCGCCAGGTTGGCTTTTTCCGCAGCGGCCTTCGCGCTTTCTAATTCAACATAATTTTCTTGCAGCGCATGCTCGAATTGCTTGCGGTCGGTAACATCGCGTGCCGCTGCAAACACGCCTTGCAAGTTGCGGTCGCGGTCATGGAAGGTGGTCGCGTTGTACGACACCACCGTTTCCTTGCCATCACGGGCGTGGGCGGTCAACTCATAGTTGGTCACCTTGCCATCGCGCAGCACACGCGTGATGGCCGCCTCGGCCCGGGCCGGATCGGTGAAATAATTCTTGAACGGGGCCCCGATCAATTCATCGCGGGTGCAACCGGTAAGCAGCTCCATCTGCTGGTTGACATCGCTAATGATGCCGCGCGGGTCGGTGGTTATGATGGCGTCGATATTCGATTCAATCAGTGAGCGCGTGTAAAATTGTTGATCGCGCAAACGCTGGTCAAGCAGGGCCTGCTCCGCTTCGACTTGTTTGCGCGCCGTGTTATCGGTGCCAATCAGCAGGTAACCGATCACTTTGTCTTTGGCGTCGCGTAGCGCGGTGACGGACACGATCGCCGGCAAGCGGCTGCCATCTTTACGGATATAGGTCAGTTCATAAATGTCTTCGATGCCGCGTGAAGCCTTGAACACCAGCGCCTCAAAGCCCGGCTCAATTTGAGTATCCCATTCCAGGCTCAGGGCCGCTGCCCGTGCGATCACTTCTTGCGCATCCGAAATGCCCGCTGGCGTGATCTGGTCCACCACATCCGCCGCCGTATAACCGAGCATACGTTCGGCACCAACGTTGAAAATCTGAATCACGCCTTGGGCGTCAGTGGCAATACTGGAAAAATTGGCGCTGTTGAAAATAGCATCTTGCAGTGCGCCTGCTTTCAGTAGTGGCTGCCGCAGTTCTTGCAACGCTTGTTCGGCCAAAAAACGACGATGTATCACGCGCCGTATCCGCATATACAACAGCGTCAGGAATAACAACAGAAGAACGATACTGGCTGCGATGATCTTAACGGCAATAGCGGATTGCACCGCAGCATTCCACGCGACGCCACTGACCAGGAGCAGAACGGCCAGTGTCACCCCGAAGCCGATCAAGATCAGTCGCTCGACCGGCGCTTTTTCCATTTGGTGCATAATTTTAGACATTAATTAGATTGCAACTAAGATACAAAAAGCGCTAGCTTCAGCGCAAACAATGTGACGGTGCAGCAACGCACGGCTGCCTACATTGGATATCGCCTGCGCCGCTTTGCTCTACTCTGCCGCAAGATTCTGCTTCTCAGTCCGACCGGCTCGCCGCCGGCATGCCCTGGAGTTGGCGCACATCCAGCAGTAAGCGAGCAAATTCTTTCTTGACGACGTCATAACATTCGCAAGCATGGTCTTCCAGGCCGGAGCGGTCCAACACGGTGATATGGCCACGTCGGTAGCGGATAAAACCGTAGCTTTGCAATTTCCCGGCTGCCTCGGTCACACCTTCGCGCCGCACACCCAGCATATTGGCGATCAATTCCTGCGTCATTGTCAATTCATTAGAGGGCAAACGATCCAATGTTAACAGGAGGAAACGGCTCAATTGTTGCTCCACCGAATGATGGCGATTGCACACAGATGTCTGCGACATTTGCGTGATCAAGGCATGGGTGTAACGCAGTAGCAGCCGCAGCACCGGTCCGGCACGATAGAATTCGTCCATCAATATGTGCGCCTTGAGACGATAGCCATAGCCGCCAGTTTGTACCACCGCGCGACTGGGAGTAGTGTCGCCACCCATGAAAAGAGATACCCCCAACACGCCCTCGTTGCCGACCCCGGCGATTTCAGACGAGCCGCCGTTTTCGAGCAAATAGTGCAGCGAAACAATGGATGTGGTTGGAAAATAAACGTGCTGCAACTTGTTGCCAGATTCATAGAGCACGTCGCCGAGCAGCATTGGAATCAATTCCAGATGCGGCGACAGGCGGTCGAATTCAACTTCCAGCAAAGCTGCCAGGAGATGATTTTGGTTCGGATCATGCATACATGACATATCAGAGTTTTTGCTTTCAGTCGCTAACTGGTTGGGAGTACAAAATGCCCGAAAGAATGCCATTGCCAACAGAGTAGCACGCCCATATGCCGTCCATCTGTACTGCGTTACACCTTGCATGCCTTTGTCTGTGCGCTGCTACACATAAAAAGCTGGAATGATGCCAAAAGATAATATTGCTGTGTGTGTTGGCGCACAGACACAGATGTTTCTAAACCCTAGTCTTGTGCCATCGCAAAGCCACACCAGAGCATCGCATTTGCGTTCTGCCGCGACGGGGTCGCCAGAATAATCTCTTCAATCACCACACCAGGAGTACCAAAATGAAAAAACTTAAAATCGTAACCACGCTCATCGCCGCACTCATGCTGACCACTCTTGTCGGTTGCGCCTCAACGTCCACACACGAAAGCACCGGCCAATATGTCGATGACACTGTAATCACGACCAACGTCAAGGCAGCAATCCTGAATGAACCGTCCTTAAAGGTAACTGAAATCAATGTTGAAACTTTTAAGGGAACAGTTCAACTGAGCGGCTTTGTGAGGTCCCAAGACAACGCCAACACAGCCGTGAAGATAACGCGTGCAGTCAAAGGCGTGAAATCAGTCCAGAACGATATGCGCCTGAAGTAATCACTCAGGCGACACGCAATGCCAGGCAATGGATGGCTGTACCAAGTGCTGTCATCCAGATTTTTATCCTAAATAGTTTAACCAAGGGAGTTCAAGATGAAACTGACCAAAAAGTTGGTAATAAATACGGCGGCAATCGCCATCGTGCTTATCTTGACGGCTTGTTCCGGCATGTCGAGGCAAGATAAAAACACGGCGGTCGGTGCCGGCGCGGGCGGTGTCCTTGGCGCCGTATTGACAGGCGGCAGCGCAATCGGCACAGTGGGTGGTGCAGCAGTCGGCGGTGTGATCGGCAATCAAGTCAGGCATTAAACTTGCACCAAAGACACAGGAGCAGGCGCGTTAGCTAACGCGCCTGCTCCTGTGTCTTTGGTAATTTCATAATTAATGCATTGCGTTGGCCGCCAAGTACACAAAGAATTTGATGGAGTATGCCGTTAAAAGCAATGTTTTATGCATATATCCATTATATTTTAAAAAATACTATTGACAGTATATACATACACGGCAGCGGTCATGACCGCATTCCATAGCGGCATGCGGCGCAATGGTGTAGCAGGGGTTTCGAGGGGCATTGCCCCACGCCTGCGAAACGGTATCCGCTTGCAAGCGGATATGCGCCCTGCAAGGGCTGCGCTTATTGACGCCTTACGGGGGCCTTGAAACCCATTTGGAAGATGGGTTTCAATCATTGCTAAAGACCGCGCCCTTTGATAAGGCGCAGCAATATCATAATCACGGCGACAACCAATAGAATATGAATGAAGCCACCGATGGTGGTAGATGTGACGAGGCCAAGCAGCCACAGAATGATCAAAACGACGGCAATTGTATAGAGCATGACTTTTCCTTTTTATAAGTGGTGTTGTGTGTGCGTGCCAACCCGTTGCAACGCACCCCGTAAGCCAGGATAAAACCGCTTCCCATGGAAATGATTATCCGCCAGCGTCTCTCCCGGGTCTGTACGCTGACGTACACACTGGACATATTTCAAAGTATTTCCTAGCAGCCGGCCGCCCAGGATTGCATGCGCAGCACGGCAGGCGGCGCTGGGAAAAGAAGCGTCGGCCTACCGACGAAAAAAAGCCGTCCAGCTTTTGACTGAACGGCTTTGCGCTTGTGCGGATCGCTGGCAATGCGTGAAAGCTTATTTCGTTACGGTGCGCGAACCGACGACTTCCACTGTGACGCGGCGGTTTTTGGCGCGGCCTGCTGCGGTATTGTTATCGGCAACCGGCTGTGCTTCGCCTTTGCCTTGCGCGTACACGCGCGAAGCGTCGATACCTTTGGAGATCAGGTAAGCCTTGACCGCTTCCGCACGGCGGATCGACAGTTTTTGGTTGTAAGCATTGGAGCCAACCGAGTCGGTATGACCCACAGTGATCATCACCTCCGTGTCCATGCCTTGCAGCTTGCTCAACAAATCATCGAGGGCTGCCTTGCCTTCAGGCTTGACTGCCGTTTTATCGAAATCAAATAGAGCTTCTGCAGCGAACGTGACTTTTTCAGACACCGGCACAGCTTTTGGCAGTGGCGTCACGACTACCGGCGCAGGCGCAGCGGCGACGGCAACCGGTTCCGGCATCACTGCGAGTTGGGCTGGGGCCGACGTTTTCGCGCCGAACTGATATAGCAGTCCGACCGAAACCAGATCGATGTCGCCTTTGTTGCCGATGGCATCGTTGATCCGGTAGCGTTCCACCTCGGCGCGCATTGCGAGAGAGTCAGTGAAAGCGTACTGCAGCCCCAGTCCGAACTTGTAGTTCGTATCGCGCTTGCTGGGGTTGGCGTTGGGCACAGGAATTGATCCGCTGAAGGAATCTCTGGCTTCGGCGTAGATCAATCCGACCCGGCCGAACGCAGAAACTTTTTCAGTGATGGGCAGCATACCGACCAGGTCGAGATTCAAGCCTTTGAGCTTGATATTGCCGTTCAGTGTTCCAGCAGGTTGCGTGGTCGCTGTATAACCGAACTTTCCCAGATCGAAATAGCCGCCTTCAAGGGCGAAATTCTTGTTGAGCTTGTAGCCGCCATAAATCTTATAGCCGGTGGTGCGGTCATCATCGTTGATCGAAGACGTTAAACCTCTTCCCAGCAAGCTGCTGCTGATCCTCTCGTCGTCTATTTTCGCTCTCGACTGGCCCGCATTGGCCCCGGCGTACCAGCCTGAATCTTCTGCCACTGCGTATGGGCTGGCGATGACAGCGAACGCCATTAAACCTAGCATCTTTGATGCTGCTGCTAACTTCATGTTTGTCTCCAGGAGGATTTAAAAACTTTTTTAATGCCGCCTACATGCAGCCTTGGCAATGTTTGCCAGTTCTTTATTAAAGGTAAGGGCCGGCGGAAATGACTCTGCCGGCCTTTAATGGCGCAAGTCTTACGGTTGTGAAATGCTAGTAGCATTCAATGTAACCGCGGTCTGCGCCAACGCTCTGCCGGTCATCGCTGCGCCGGTATTCAGAGATATCAGCGTTTGACTCAATATGTTTCCCTTGAAGTTAGCTGCAGTTCCAAGGGTCGCTTCACCAGAAACCTGCCAGAAGATGTTCTTCGCTTGTGCCCCGCCGCTCAGGGTAACAATGGCACTGTTGCTAACCGTGAGATCTTGCGCCACCTGGAAGATCCAGACGTCATTTGGGCCACCCGAAAGAGTAACGCCGGCACCTGTTATTAAAACGCCCGTTCCCCATTTGTAGAGGCCCGGGGCGAGTGTCTTCCCGCTAATATCTCCGGCATACAGTTCGGTAAAATCAGGTGTTGGTCTTCCGGCGGCATCGGTGAAGGCGGTTTCCATGTCGTTTACGGCCGTGGTCAAGTTGTTCGGAGTCGGCACCGCATAGTTGGCCGCGAATATTTTTCCAGTCACTAAGGGCGAGGTTGAAAATACATTCGAAGGATCTGCGGTCAGTGAAAAGCCCGTTATGTAACTCGCGGCGGCCGGACTAACTCCGATATCGCCAGTCACTGCGGTGGTTCCAGTCGTTGAGATTGCTGATTTTGCCAGAATCACAAAATTTCCAGCCGTTCCAAGAAGCACTGGAGCCGGACCTGCCGCCACAATTACAGTCAAAGCTCCGGAGCCGGACATACGGCGGAAACTAGCAGTGATCTGCGATTGACCGGTGGCAACGCCTTTGGCGACGCCAGAGCTGCTATTGACCGTGGCAACGCTGGCGGTGCCTGAAGTCCAACTGGAGAACGGTGTCACGTCACGGGAGGAGCCATCGCTATATGCCGCAGTGGCCGTAAATGGCTGGATGCCGCCAATCCGTACCGAGGCAGTGGCAGGCGTCACCGCGATTGATGCCAATGTTGCGGTGGTCACAGTCAAGCTTCCGGAGCTGGACTTGCCACCAAAATTGGCAGTGATGACCGATGTGCCGCTGGCAATGCCATCGGCGACGCCAGAGCTGCTATTGACCGTGGCAACGCTGGTGGTGCCTGAAGTCCAGCGGGAAGACACTGTCACGTCGCTGGTAGAGCCATCGCTATATGTCGCAACCGCCATAAATGGCTGGATGCCATCAATCGGTACCGTGGCCGTGGCAGGCGTTACCGCGATCGACGCCAATGTTGCGGTGGTCACAGTCAAATTTCCTGAGCCGGACTTGCCACCAAAATTGGCAGTGATGACCGATGCGCCCTTGGCAACACCAGTGGCGATGCCAGAAGTGCTATTGACCGTGGCAACGCTGGTGGTGCCTGAAGTCCAGCTGGAGGACTTTGTCACGTCGCTGGTTGAGCCATCGTTATATGTCGCAATCGCCGTAAATGGCTGGATGCCACCAATCGGTAGCGTGGCAGTGGCAGGCGTTACTGCGATGGATATTAAGGACGACAAGCCTAAAATCGGATCTCGGCCTTGATCGCTTCCGCCGCCGCATCCTGCCACGAGTGCTGTCATGAGTAATGCTGAAAGCCACATGAGTGGTTTCGCATAGCGTTGCTGGATTTTCATTTGTTTTCCCTGTGTCTCAATATCAATCGGGTGCCGAAAAATTTCGGTTTGACCGCTGTTGCTGTTACTGTTTTTTACGGCTTCGTCGTACTTGACATACGACTCGACCTCGCTGCCGGCATCGTCTGCCAACATCGCAGAGACCAGCTCCGGCTCGACAATCCGTCAGGCATTCGTTATCCGGGTTTCGCCCGAGAAGTTCTGTTCGCTGCCGCACATACGTGGAAAAATAATCGTTTTAAGCAACATGGCCGTCCTGCGCGATGCAGAATCTCGCCAAGTGCGAGACAGTGCACCACCACACTGCCCTGTTTTTGCCTGCCTCGAACACGGGCAAGCAATTTTGGGTCAGCAGTGGCCTGGCTTTTTAGTGAGGGAATATCAAGCGACGTTAGAACGCCCTATAAAAAAACCCGCATCAGCGCTGGGCTTGATGCGGGTTTCTGGACTTCCATCCGGTTCAATCTCCTGGTCAGGGAATCATTCCAGATTCTTTCCAAAGATGGAATTTTTTCGGCGCATTAATCATGCATTAATCATTAATGCTTGTGACCGCAAGCGTGACCTTCGGAGGCGGCGGTCATGGGAGTCGTGCGTCCGGTATCGGCGCTATAGCCGGCTGCGTCCAGACGCGCCAGGTATTCAGCCCATAAATCAGTCTGGTTGGCGCCCAGCCAATACAGGTAATCCCAGGCGAAGATGCCGGTATTGTGTCCATCGGAAAAATGCGGCTGCACCGCATAGTTGCCGACCGGTTCCAGCGCCGTCAACTCCACCTCGCGTTTGCCAGTCTGCAGTACTTCCTGCCCCGGACCGTGACCGCGCACTTCGGCCGACGGCGAATATACGCGCAGCAATTCGAACGGCAGCACGAACGCAGCGCCATCGTTAAAAGTGATTTCCAGTACCTTTGATTGCTTGCGCACGGTCAAGTCGGTCGGAATCGGAGTTGGCGCGGTCTGTTTCGATCCAGTCATGATGGTTGTCCAGTTTAGTTAAATGAGGGAAGCCAGCCGGGCGCGAATCGCAGTACGCAAGGTTGGCAGCAAGTCTGTGCGCTGTACCAAAATTTCGGGTGCTGTTGCACGTTGCGCCTGGGCCCAGACCGGGGCGGGAAATTGCGCATCGTCCTCAAAACGTGGGATTACATGCCAGTGCACATGCGGCACCATGTTGCCCAGGCTAGCCAGATTGATCTTGTGCGGCTGCATCACGTCACGCACCGCAGCTTCGACTTGCCACACTGCCGCCATCAGCGAATTGCGCTCTGCCAGCGACAGATCCGTCATTTCCTGCACGTGACCATTCCAGATCACGCGGCAAAAACCGGGATAGCCGGCGTCATCCACCAGCACCACATGCCAGTGGGTCGCGACATGCACGACTTCGCCACCTTGCAAAGAACATAATTCACAATCGATCCGCATCGTCCAGTCCAGTCCTTATACTGCTTCTTATACTAATACACGCTCGATACCGCCTGCATTGGCACGGGCGACGTATTCGGGCATCCAGTTCTGGCCCAGCAAATGCTTGGCAAGTTCGATCACGATGTAGTCGGCATCGGTATCGCTATCGTCGTCGTAGCGCTTTAAACCTTGCAGGCAGGACGGGCAACTGGTCAGGATCTTGACTTCGCCGGTAAAACCGTCGGCGCGCAGCTTGTCGGCGCCTTTGACCATCTCTTCTTCCTTGCGGAAACGAATCTGGGTCGCGATGTCCGGGCGGCTGACCGCCAGCGTGCCGGATTCGCCGCAGCAACGATCGTTTTTCTCGATCTTGACGTTGTCCACCGTGCTGATCAAGGCATTGATGGTCTTGCCCGAATCTTGCAGTTTCATCGGGTTGTGGCATGGCTCGTGGTACATGTAGCGGGTGCCGGCCACGCCTTCCAATTTGACACTTTTCTCCAGCAAGTATTCGTGGATGTCGATGATCCGGCAGCCGGGGAATATTTTGTCGAACTCATAGGTCGCCAGTTGGTCAAAGCACGTGCCGCAGGACACGATCACGGTCTTGATGTCGAGGTAATTCAGCGTATTGGCCATACGATGAAACAGCACGCGATTGCTGGTCATCATTTTTTCGGCCTTGTCATACTCGCCGTTGCCGCGTTGCGGATAGCCGCAGCACAGATAACCCGGCGGCAATACGGTCTGCACGCCGACGTGCCACAACATCGCTTGCGTCGCCAGACCTACCTGCGAAAACAGCCGTTCCGAGCCGCAACCGGGGAAGTAAAACACCGCTTCGGTATCTGCCGTGGTGGTTTGCGGGTCGCGGATGATCGGCACGATTTTATCGTCTTCGATATCGAGCAACGCGCGCGCAGTTTTCTTAGGCAAATTGCCGGGCATCTTCTTGTTGATGAAGTGAATCACCTGCTCCCTGACCGCCGGCTTGCCGACGGAAGCCGGTGGCGCTTTGGTTTGCTTCTTGGCGAATTTTTTCAGGATGTCGTGACCCAGGCGCTGCGCCTTGTAACCCCAGCCGATCATCGCGGTACGGGTGGCGTTGATGGTGGCTGGATCGGTGGCGTTGAGGAAGAACATCGAGGCAGCGGTGCCGGGATTGAACTTCTTCTGTCCCATCTTGCGCAGCAGGTTGCGCATGTTCATCGACACTTCGCCGAAATCGATATCGACCGGACAAGGCGTTACGCACTTGTGGCATACCGTGCAATGGTCGGCCACATCGGAAAACTCGTCCCAGTGCTTGATAGAAATGCCGCGCCGGGTTTGCTCTTCGTACAGAAAGGCTTCCACCAGCAGCGAAGTCGCTAGAATCTTGTTGCGCGGCGAGTACAACAAATTCGCGCGCGGCACATGGGTGGCGCAGACCGGTTTGCACTTGCCGCAACGCAGGCAATCCTTGATGCTATTCGAAATCGCGCCGATATCGCTTTGCTGCATGATCAGCGATTCGTGCCCCATCAGGCCGAACGAAGGCGTGTAAGCGTTGCGCAAATCGGCCCCGGCCAGCAGCTTGCCCTTGTTGAAGCGGCCCTCCGGATCAATGCGCTGCTTGTAATCGCGAAATGCGTCGATTTCAGTGTCGGTCAGGTATTCGATCTTGGTGATGCCGATACCGTGCTCGCCGGAAATGACACCGCCCAGCGACCGCGCCAGCGTCATGATGCGGCCCACCGCTGCGTGGGCATCTTGCAGCATCTGGTAATCGTCGGAATTGACCGGGATATTGGTATGCACATTGCCGTCGCCAGCGTGCATGTGCAGGGCAACGAAAACCCGCCCGCGCAACACGCGCTGGTGGATTGCGGTGCATTCATCGAGGATCAGTTTGAATGCAGCGCCGCTAAATATCTGGCGCAGCGCGGCACGTACTTCCTGCTTCCAGGACACGCGCACTGTGCGATCTTGCAGCACATGAAATACCAGTGCATCCGGTTGCGCAATTAAACGTTGCGCAAACACGGGAGCCAGTTTTTCCAAGCCGAGCGCGAGCAGGATATCTCTCGATTGCGCCAGCGGCTGGTCGATATTTTCCAGCAAATAAGTCCAGCGCGCATGGGCCAGATCGAGCAATTCCGTAGCCTGATGGGCGCGGTCTTCCAGCATTTCCGCGTCGGGAATCGCCTCGCCTTCGGCATCCTCGCTTTTGCCTAGCGGCAGATTGCCGGCAGCGAAGAAACTGCGCAAGGCATCGATCAATTGCAGCTTGTTGCGAATCGACAGTTCGATATTGATATGCTCGATGCCGTTGGTGTATTCGCCCATCCGGTTGAGTGGGATCACCACGTCTTCATTGATCTTGAAGGCGTTGGTATGCTTGGAGATGGCTGCGGTACGGGCGCGGTCAAGCCAGAATTTCTTGCGCGCTTCGATTGATACCGCGACGAAACCTTCGCCGACGCGGGTGTTGGCGATGCGCACCACTTCCGAGGCTGCTTGGGCGACCGCATTTTCGTCGTCGCCTACGATGTCGCCGAACAAAGCCATTTTCGGCAATACGCCGCGCTTGGATTTGGTGGCGTAGCCAACCGCACGCAAATAGCGCTCGTCCAGATGTTCCAGGCCAGCCAATACTGCACCGCCTTTTTTGGTTTCGGCGTCCAGGTAATCCTTGATTTCGACGATGCTCGGAATGGCGTCGCTGGCCTGACCGAAAAACTCCAGGCACACGGTGCGGGCGAATTTCGGCATTTTGTGCAAAATCCAGCGCGCCGAGGTAATCAATCCGTCGCAGCCTTCTTTCTGAACGCCCGGCAAACCTGACAGGAATTTGTCGGTCACATCCTTGCCCAAGCCTTCCTTGCGGAATTTGCGGCCTTCGATTTCCAGCATTTCGGTTTTGAACGGTGTGCTGCGGCCGCCTTTAGAGGCTGGATGCGACCATTCAAGCTTGAATTTCGCTACCGGCTGGTCGTGAATCTTGCCCAGATTGTGTTCGATACGCGTGACTTCGAGCCAGTCGCCATTCGGGTCAACCATACGCCACGAGGCCAGGTTATCCAGCGCCGTACCCCACAATACTGCCTTCTTGCCGCCGGCATTCATCGCGACATTGCCGCCGATGCAAGACGCTTCAGCCGAAGTCGGATCGACCGCGAACACGAAACCGGCTTGCTCTGCGGCATCCGAAACGCGTTTGGTAACGACGCCCGCGCCGGAATAAATGGTTGCGTATTCGCGATCCACACCGGGCAGCGTAAGCATTTCAACCGCGCCCAATTGCTCCAGTTTTTCGGTATTGATGACGGCCGAAAAAGGCGTCAGCGGAATTGCGCCGCCGGTATAACCGGTGCCGCCGCCGCGTGGAATGATGGTCAGGCCAAGCACAATACAGGCTTTGACCAGACCGGCTATTTCGTCCTCCGTATCGGGCGTAAGCACCACGAACGGATATTCGACGCGCCAGTCGGTGGCGTCGGTCACATGCGACACCCGCGAGAGACCGTCGAACTTGATATTGTCTTTCTCGGTATAGCGCCGCAGCTCTTTGGTAGCGCGCTTGCGCAAGTCGTAAGTGCGATGGAAATCCTCGGCAAAATCGGCCACCGCCTGGCGCGCCGCTTTCAGCAGCGCTTCCACACTGGCGCTGCGCTTGAAAGCCTCGGCGTCGCCGGCATCGGCCAAGTCAGTGGTAACGCGGCGGCGCTCGACTTCGGCCAAACGATGGTTTAGCGCATCGATCAGACTCTGACGCCGCTTGGGGTTATCCAACATATCGTCTTGCAGATAAGGATTGCGCTGCACCACCCAGATGTCGCCCAGGACTTCGTACAGCATCCTGGCGGAACGGCCGGTCTGGCGCGCGCCGCGTAGCGTATCGAGCAGTTTCCAAGCTTCCTCGCCGAGCAGGCGGATGACGATTTCACGGTCGGAAAACGAGGTGTAGTTATACGGAATTTCGCGCAAACGGGTCGGCGCAGCGCCGGAACCGTCGGGTGCGTCTGAGAGCAAGGCTTGGAATTGTGCTGGGGCGTTCATGGCGTGGTGTTGGACTGACACTAAAAAAGCATTTTAGCGTATCGCGCCGCACCATGCCGCAACAGCCTTACGCTTCATACGCCTTAATGCGGCTCGCACAGCGCTTCGGCCGGGCCGCTACATGATCTATTTGTAGCTGGAGTATGCATTAAAACATGGCAGTTACCGCATACAATACAAGCGTATATATTTTATACATTATGCTGTATATAAATTACTACTAGGCTAGCCAGAGTGCGATTTGCTGCCACACGCCATTGGGCACACTGAGCAGCAGCCAAGTCACAATGATGTAGCGGCAGAATTTGCCCAAGGCCATGTATGCAACGCAAGGCCAAAACGGCAAGCGCAGCCAACCGCCCAGGGTGCAGATCGGATCGCCCACACCGGGCAACCAAGCCAGCAACATCGTTTTGGCACCGAACCGACGCAGCCAGCCGAACCAGTGGCTTTCACGCTCTTTTGCAAATACGCTCTTGGCACCATAGCCGATCCAGTAATTGACCACGCCGCCGAGCGTGTTGCCGGCAGTCGCCACCAGAATGACTTGCCAGAACAGTGCAGTATCAGCCTTGATTACCGCAAAAATCAGCGGTTCCGAGCCCAACGGCAGCAAAGTTGCAGCGACAAAAGCGACCACAAAAACTGATGTCAGCCCGATTTTCGGTAGCGCCAGAACGCCGAGTAACCAATGGATTGCAGATTCAATCATGAAAGACTTTGGACGGTCACGTAAAAAGCGTCCATTATAATGAGCGTCCAGCAATGACCCTTTGGCATTTTTACATCCATGTCATGGCTTGGCGCACACCCGCGCCGACGCCAACTGCGCACCTGCCCGGCCATCAGCCATGTTCGAGCCGGATTGCGAACCGGATGATGCCGCACCCCAATCGACGCCACCCAACCATAATGAATACCGACTATCTGAAGAAAATCCTGACTGCCCGCGTCTATGATGTGGCCTTTGAAACCCCACTTGAATTCGCGCCTACTCTGTCTGAGCGCATGGGCAACATTATTTATTTCAAGCGCGAAGACATGCAAAGCGTGTTCAGCTTCAAGCTGCGCGGCGCTTACAACAAAATGGCGCACTTAACGCCGGAACAATTGAAACGCGGTGTGATTTGCGCCTCGGCCGGCAACCATGCGCAAGGCGTAGCGCTGGCTGCGGCCAAGCTGGGTTGCAAGGCAATGATCGTGATGCCGACCACCACGCCGCCGGTCAAAGTCGATGCAGTCAAGGCGCACGGCGGCGCACTGGTTGAAACCGTGCTGTTCGGCGAATCCTTCACCGATGCGTATGACCATGCGCTGACGTTGGAAAAAAAGCACAAGCTGACTTTTGTTCACCCGTTCGACGACCCCTATGTGATCGCCGGCGCGGGCACCATCGGGATGGAAATCCTGCGCCAGCATTCCGGCCCGATCCACGCAATTTTCGTGGCCATCGGTGGCGGCGGCCTGATTGCCGGCGTGGCCGCGTATGTCAAGCAAATCCGCCCAGACATCAAGATCATTGGAGTACAGACCACTGATTCCGACGCCATGGCACGCAGCCTGAAAGCAAGAAAACGCATCACACTGCCTGATGTCGGCCTATTTTGCGACGGCACCGCGGTCAAACTGGTCGGCGAAGAAACTTTCCGCCTGGCCCAGCAATATGTCGACGAAGTGATCCTGGTCGATACCGACGCCGTCTGCGCCGCGATCAAGGATGTATTTCAGGACACCCGCAGCATTCTGGAACCGGCCGGCGCATTGGCGGTGGCGGGTGCGAAAGCGTATATCGAGCGCGCCAAGGCAGACAAGAAGCCGCTCAAAAATGAAACTCTGGTGACCATCGCCTGTGGCGCCAACATGAATTTTGACCGCTTGCGCTTCGTCGCCGAACGGGCCGAAGTCGGTGAAGCGCGCGAAGCTATATTCGCCGTCACATTGCCTGAAGAACGTGGCAGCTTCAAGCGTTTTTGCGAACTGATCGGGCCGCGCAATGTGACCGAATTCAACTACCGCATCAGCGGCGAGCAAGAAGCGCACATCTTCGTCGGGATTCAGATAGCGAATCGCGATGAAGCCGGTAAGATTGCCAAAAATTTTGAAAAACACGGTTTCAAAACACTCGATTTGACCGATGACGAACTCGGCAAACTGCATATTCGCCATCTGGTCGGCGGCAAAAGTGTGTTGGCGCAAAACGAACTGTTGTACCGCTTCGAGTTCCCCGAGCGGCCCGGCGCACTATGCCGGTTCCTGTCCTGCATGGCGCCGAACTGGAATATCAGTTTATTCCACTACCGCAACCACGGTGCCGATTACGGCCGCATTCTGGTCGGTTTGCAAGTGCCGAAGAAAGAAATGAAAGACTTTCGCGCGTTTTTGAACACGGTCGGCTACCGGCACTGGGATGAGAGCGAAAATCCGGTGTACAAATTGTTTTTAGGATAATTCAGGATAAGCATTGATGCACACGTCTTCCACGCCGGATCAATCACCGCTGGGCAAACCCGCCAGCTACCAGGCCGAATACGCACCGGCGCTGCTGTTTCCCATCGCCCGCCAGGGTAAAAGAGATGAACTAGGACTGGGGCTGGAAGTGACCACCCTGCCTTTTTTTGGCCTGGATATCTGGAATGCTTATGAATTGTCCTGGCTAAATCTGCGCGGCAAACCGCAAGTGGCGATTGCCACCATCACGGTCCCCGCCGATTCGCCCAACATCGTCGAATCCAAATCCTTCAAGTTGTATCTGAATTCTTTCAACCAGACCCGGCTGGCTGGCACCGATGCGTTGCTGCATTTGCTGCATACCGACCTGTCGGCAGGATTCGGCGCGCCGGTACAGGTTGCACTGACCCTGCCGGAATCTTTCGGGTCGCTGAAATTAGGCGAACTGGAAGGCCAGTTACTGGATCGGCTGGATATTGACGTCAGCGATTACACTCCCAATCCCGCACTACTCAAAACCATGCATGGCACAGCGCCAGTGCAACAAACGCTGGTGTCGCACCTGCTAAAATCGAATTGCCTGGTAACCGGGCAACCGGACTGGGGCAGCGTACAGATACGTTATTGCGGCGCGCCAATCGATGAAGAAGGTTTACTGCGATATTTGATCGGATTTCGCACCCATAATGAATTTCATGAACAATGCGTCGAGCGGATTTTTATCGACATTTTGCGCCATTGCCAACCGCAAAAACTTGCGGTATATGCCCGTTACACGCGCCGCGGCGGACTCGACATCAACCCCTGGCGCAGCAATTTCAGTACCGGTACGCAAGCGTTGAACCTGCGCAGTGCCCGCCAGTGACGCCGGGATTGGTGTCTAATGATTGAAATATCGATTCAATTGAGGACAGTACGCAATGACATTGTTCACAACACATTTTCTCAAGCAAGCCAAAACCGCAGTCAGCGGTGGCAGTCTTGCTGCCGCACTGCTAGCCGCCTCCAGCAGCGCTACGGCGACAAACAGCGCAACTGAAGACGTTAAAAACCCCGGCTGGTGGCAACAAACCAAAGACATGGTGCTCGCCAAAACCGCAAAAATAAAGGATGAGGGCGAGACGAGCCTATTCCTCTCCGGCTACGCGTATCACGGCAGGAACACGTACACACCTGAACGCATCAAGGAATTCAACGAAAATGCCTGGGGCTTGGGCTACGGCAAAACCCTGCGCAATCAGAATGGGGATGAAGAATACCTGTTTGGAATGGCGATTTCGGATTCACACTACGATCCGCAATTCATGGCCGGCTACGCTTACCAGTGGATCTGGCCGATCGCTGGCAAACTGGAGGTGGGCGCCGGCTGGACCGCACTGGCCATCAGCCGCAGGGACATCTGGGGCGGCGTGCCATTTCCGATTGCCCTGCCGCTAGCATCGATCGGTACCCGGGATGCAAAACTGATGGCTGCCTACATACCGCGCCTTTCCAGCAACAAGGGCAATGGCGACGTTTTGTTTGTATTCGGCCGTATTAATTTCAACTAACTGAGTTTCCGCACATCCTTAATCGAAAAAGCATGACCCTCTGAAGATAGGAATACAGCGCTATTTAATTATTGCGTTATAGTGTTTTTCGTGCTTTTCCTGTTTTTATTGAGCAAGTATTTAACTTCAATTAGAACTATCTGTTGCGCATCATTGCGCAAGCTTCAAACAAGCATATAATCCCCGTCACATGGACTGATTGTGCATTGCACCATTACTATTTGCATCATGACAAATCTCGCAAAAATACTGCCACCGAACAATGTCGTACTCGACCTTGAAGTTTCCAGCAAAAAAAGGGCTTTCGAACAAGTTGGCCTGATTTTTGAAAATAATTGCGGTATCGCGCGTTCCAACGTATCCGATAATCTGTTCGCGCGAGAACGCCTGGGGTCGACTGGCCTCGGGCATGGCGTGGCGGTGCCGCATGGCCGCATCAAAGGCTTGAAAGCACCGCTGGCGGCGTTCGTGCGCCTGGCCGAACCAATCCCCTTCGAATCCCCCGATGGAGAATCGGTTAAATTGCTGATTTTCCTGCTGATTCCAGATCATGTAACGCAGCAGCATTTGGAAATATTGTCGGAAATAGCCGAAATGTTTTCCGATGATGCGATGCGCGCAGCGCTCACCACCGACACCGACATGGCTTCCATACACCAACGCATAGTCTCCTGGGAACCGCAACAGCAAAAAATTACTGCGTCCCGCTGAGGTTTTTGCTACTTACCTTTTTCCAACCAGCACCCACACCCGACTATGCCACCAACAACGCCGCTTACTATTCAGCAATTGTTTGACGACAACCGTGAAGCGCTGGAACTGGGATGGTTTGCCGGCTTTTCTGGTAGTGAACGACTGATATCCGGCGACGCCGCTTCGGCGGCGGACCAAGTCGGCCATCTGAACCTGATTCATCCGGGGCGGATTCAAGTATTCGGGCATCAGGAAATCGAGTATTACAAAAATCTCAGGGTGCAGTCGCGCGACTATCAAACGCACGAACTGATGGCCGGCGAGCCGCCGGCGCTCATCATTGCGCAAGGGCTGGAAACACCAATCGACATCATGGCGGGCTGCGATGAGAAAAACATTCCATTGTTTTCCACCCCGTTGCCGGCCGCGCAGGTGATCGATTATCTGCGGGTTTATTTGTCCAAAAAACTCGCGCAACACATCACGATGCACGGCGTATTCATGGATGTGCTGGGAGTCGGGGTGCTCATTACCGGCGAGTCGGGACTCGGCAAAAGCGAACTGGGACTGGAACTGATCTCGCGCAGCCACGGCTTGGTGGCGGACGACGCCGTCGAATTTTCACGCATCGCGCCGAACATGATTGAAGGCCGTTGCCCCAAATTGCTACAAAACTTGCTGGAAGTGCGCGGCCTCGGCTTGCTGAACATCAAGACGATCTTTGGCGAGACTGCGGTGCGCCGCAAGATGCGGCTGAAACTGATCGTACACTTGGTGCGTCGCGGAGTACTGGAAGATCATATGGATCGGCTGCCGTTCGAATCGCAGACCGAAGACGTGCTGGGCCTGCCGGTGCGCAAGGTCATTGTGCCGGTGGCGGCAGGTCGCAACATCGCGGTTTTGCTGGAAGCCGCCGTTCGCAACACAATCCTGCAATTGCGCGGTATCGATACGCTGGAACAATTCATGGAACGGCAGCGCAAGGCGATGAGCGAAGATTGACGTTATGATGGATCAGCTAAGCGCTTTTCTCACTCTTTCTTCTTTCTCCATAAAATCACGGATCTATGCGCATTATTCTCATTACCGGGATTTCCGGCTCCGGCAAATCGGTCGCGTTGAACGCACTGGAGGACGCTGGCGTGTATTGCGTCGACAACCTGCCACCGACTTTGCTGCGGGCTCTGATTGCAACCCTTAATGTAGAGGGCGTCGATACCGCAGCGATTGCCATCGATGCGCGCAGCGCCAAATCGTTCGCTGCGCTACCGTCCGATATCGGTCGCTTGAAAAAAGAAGGGCACGACGTCAAGGTTCTGTTTCTGACGGCCAAAACCGAATCGCTGATCACACGATTTTCTGAAACGCGCCGTAGCCATCCCCTATCGCACCGGGCCGATTTTGGGCAAGGTGCACAGCGGCACCGCACCCTGGAAGAATGCATTCGTGAAGAGCGTGAGACATTGGTGGCTTTCGAAGGCTACAGTCAGGTAATCGACACTTCCGGCATGAGTGTGAATAAATTGCGGCTGTGGATCTCGGACCTAATCGACATCAAGGGTACGCCGCTGACGTTGCTGTTTGAGTCGTTTGCCTTCAAATTCGGTGTCCCGCTGGACGCCGACCTGGTGTTTGACGTGCGCACACTGTCAAACCCGTTTTACGACAGCAACCTGCGTATGCTAACGGGCCGAGATGCGCCGGTGATCGCCTTCCTGGATGCGGAACCGGACGCAGTTGAGCTGTTTAACGATATTCGCAATTTCGTCGAAAAGTGGTTGCCCGCATTCAAGAAAAATAACCGCAGCTACTTGACCGTAGCCATCGGCTGCACCGGCGGCCAGCACCGCTCGGTATATATGGCGGAACAGCTGGCAAAATACTTTCAACACGCGGAGCATGTGGTACTACGCCATCGAGAGTTGGGACCGCGACCAGAAAAATTGGCAGTATAAGCATAAACACTGCATCTTCCGCATATATTATGTGCGAAGTCTAAAAATACAGTGGATAGTATATTGTCAACACTGAAGCTTGGCACAAAACTCAATCAGACTGCATTTCCTGCTTCAGCAAGTTTAGCCCCAACCTGCCGGCCCACTATTGTCTCGGGCAGGCAGGCCCCAATCCTGCCTGCCCATTTCTCCCACAAAAAAGCGGGCATAGCCCTCTAACAACCTTATTGCGCCGCCACGAAATACCCGGCAATATTGCCCAGGTCTTGCTCATTGAGCGTACCTGCCGCGCTGCGCATGCGCAGGTACGCCAGCAGATAGTTGTAGCGCGCCAGCGCCAGATCGCGTCGTGAGGTATACAGTTGCTGCTCTGCGTTGAGCAAGTCCAGATTGATACGCACACCACCTTTGATACTTTGCTTGGTGGCTACAATCAGCAGACTGGCCGAATCGGCCGACTTGACCAGCGCATCAATGCGCGGGCCGGCACTTTGCATCAAGCTGAATTGCTTGCGCAATTCAACCGAGACCTGATTGATCTTGACATCCAAGTCGCTACGCGCTTTTTCATGATTAGCCACGGCTTGACGCGTGGCAGCACTCACATAACCGCCGGAAAACAGCGGAATATTGAGTTCCACGCCGATGCTGTGCACATTAGCATCCTGATTGATCGTGTTCGTGCTGGTCGATTTTTGTTTGCCGAAGCTACCCACCAAATCCAGCGAAGGCGCATGGCCGGCGCGCTGTCGATTAATTTCCTCATGCGCTATATCGACGGCATATCCGAGCGCGATAATCTCGGCGTTTTTGGCCAGGGCAATGTCGCGCCACTCCTGAAAATTTGCCGGCTGCAAAGGCAACAGACGAAAATCCTGATTGAGCGGTGCCAGTTCCGTCACCTCCACTCCCACGATGCCTGTCAAGGTATTGCGCGCAACTGTCACATTATCTTGCGCTTCGAATACCTGCGCTTCAGCCAAATTGGCACGCGCCTCAGTTTCCAGCATGTCCGTCTTGGTGCCTTCACCTTGCTTGAACAAGCGTTCATTGACATGCATCTGTTCACGATAAGCATCGCGCTGTGCTGCTGCCAATGTAAGCTGATCTTCAGAGTATTGCACCTCAGCATAGGCCGCTACCAGTCTGAGCATCAAGTCCTGGCTGCGCCCAACAAACTGGGCATTGCTATAATTGGTTTTCGCAACGCCCTGGTTGTATAAGGCCAGCGCCTCAAAATTGACAATCGGCTGCCGCAGCGTTACTGCCGCATTGACGCTGCTATAGTCCGAATGGCTGGTATTGGTGACAGGCTGGCCCAGAATATTCTGCCCGGTCTGGGTAATGTCAGCCTGATTTTTGCCGGTCGTGTAATAACTGGACAATTTTGGCAGTAAATAGGAGCGCCCCATATTGCGCGCTTCCTGACCGGCCTGGTTTTCATAAATCGCACCGCGATAGGTCGGATCATTTTGCAGCGCGGCCTGATATGCCTGCAGCAAATTCATGGGCGCTGCTTGCGCCACGCCGATTGCCAGATTCGATGCCAGCGCCAACGTCGAAGCTAATACAGTAAACATTCTGCTTGTACTGGCCATGATTATTCCTCGGACAATGAAGTTTTGGCGCGGTCAAACAATGGCTTCATCAAGTAACTCATCATCGAGCGTTCACCGGTACGCACAAAAATCTCTACCGGCATACCGGGGCGTATCTGCAAAGCAGCGATAATTTTCGCTCCAGACGGCGCTACCTTGGCTTTAAGCTTGTAATACGGCATGCCGGTGCGCTCGTCTGTCAAACGGTCAGCCGACACCTGGGTTACGATGCCCGGAATATGTGGTGTCTTGCTTTGATTGAAAGCGGGGAAAATCATTTCCACCGGCAAATTGACTCTGACCTTATCGATCAGATCGACCGGAATCTGCCCCTCAACAATCAATGGCTCATCGTTCGGCACGATATCCATCATTCGAAAACCGGGCCCGACCACGCCGCCGTTGGTAAACACATTCAAGCCGACAACCGTGCCTGCAACTGGCGCCTTGACCTCTGCATTAGCCAGCTCAAAGTTCTGGCTGGTCAAACGACTTTGCAAAGCCTCCGCCTCTTTTTGCACATCGACCAACTGGGAACGCACTTCTTTCTGATACTCTTGCTGGCGCTGACTGCGGCGCAAACCCAGCTCAATATATTGGCTCTGGGCGCGGCCGATATTGCCAATGTCTTCAGAGATTGCGCCGCTGGTCTGGATGTAGGTACGCTCCAGATCCAGCAGCCGATTGCGCGCGATATAACCATCCTTGGCCAGATCACGCATGCCCACCAATTGCTCTTTCAAGAACACCAACTGCTCTTTTTTGCTTTCCATGGATCCCCGCAAGCCTTGGGTCTGCACTTTCAGACCGGCAATGCTTTGATCCAGGCCAGCCAGCTCGCTACGCAGCGCCGCTTGTCGCGAAACAAACAATTGCTGCTGCATTGACATGTCATTCGCGCTGCGCGGATCAGACTTCTCTTTAAGCAACTCAGCAGGAAAGACAATAGACTTGCCATCGCGTTCGGCGATCAAGCGGGCCTCAATCGCGCGATCGTTAAAGTACTGAATTCGGCTGATATCGGCGGCCGACTTGACCAGAACGTCATTCATGCGCACCAGCACTTGGCCAGCAGTGACAATGTCACCCTCCTTGACCAGAATTTCTTGCACGATACCGCCACTCTGGTGCTGAATTGCCTTCCGATTACCCGAGACAATAACCGTCCCAGACACCGGCACGCCCTTATCGAGCGGCGCCAGAAAAGCCCACAAAAAGAATCCGACCACGCCTACCAGCACCACCAACCAACCCAGGCGCGCGTAACTGGTATGGTCTGTTGCAACTTCTGTCGGATGCACATCATGCGAAACCACATCCTGCGCTGGCTTGCCGTCTTTGCTCAAATTAACTATATTGCCCGATTGTTTCATGATCATTCCTGTTTAAGAATTCGCCACCAGCTGCGCTTTTTCGGCATTTGCCTGCGCCAGCGCTGCCAAGACATCGTCGCGCAGCCCGAACATGCGTGCGGCACCGTCCCGCAGCAGCAACAGCTTGGAGGTAATTCCAATAATGCTGGTACGGTGCGTAATCAGAACAATCGTTTTGCCGCGTTCGCGCAGATCGGTAATCGCCTCCACCAACGCTTGTTCGCCAATGTCATCAAGATTGGAATTAGGTTCATCGAGCACGATAAAGGATGGGTCGCCATACATCGCCCTAGCCAAGCCGATGCGCTGCTTTTGCCCTCCCGACAAACCGGCGCCGCCCTCACCCAGACGCGTGTCATATCCCTGCGGAAAATGCAAAATCATGTCATGCACACCGGCCCGCTTGGCTGACACAATCACTTGTTCGGCATCAATCTCACCGAAGCGCGCAATATTTTCGCTGACAGTGCCGGCAAACAGTTCAATATCTTGCGGCAGATAACCGACGTGCGGCCCCAACTGGTCTTTGTTCCAACGGTAAATATCGGCACCGTCCAAACGCACCGTACCCACTGCTGCCGGCCACACGCCCACCATCAACCGCGCCAGCGTCGATTTACCCGCACCGCTAGGTCCAATCACGCCCAATACATCGCCCGGCGCAATGGCAAAAGTCAAACCGTTCAGCACGGCAACCTTACTGCCAGGAGGCGCCGCTGTGACGCCCTCGATCGACAAGGCACCCAGAGGCTTGGGTAACGCCATGCCCGCTTCACGCGCCGGATTAGCCTCCAGCAGTTTAGTGAGGCGCTCGTAGGAACTGCGCATACCGGCAAATTGTTTCCATACGCCGATCAACTGCTCCACCGGACTTAAGGCGCGGCCCATCAGGATCGAACCGGCAATCATCATCCCCGGAGTAATCTTGCCTTGAATCACCAGCAACGCGCCCAACCCCAACACCAGAGATTGCAAGGAAATACGGGTAAATTTGGTAAACGCGCCAACGATGCCTGCCTTTTCGCTGGCCTCCGCTTGCAAGCGTAAAAATTTGGTATGCAGCTTGAACCAGCGCCCCTGCAAACTCGGTAACATGCCCATGGATTCGATCACTTCGGCATTACGCAGGTTATTGGTAGCCATTGTGCTGGACGCGATTGCCATGGTATTGGCCTCCGCCAGCGGCTTGTGCGAAACGCGTTCATTCACATATGCCAACACCACCAGAACGATCGTGCCGAACGTTGCCAACAGGCCGAGCCATACATTGAAGAAATAAATCACCAGCAAATACAGCGGAAACCAGGGCGCATCAAAAAATGCAAACAGTGCATTACCAGTCATGAACTGGCGAATACTGGTCAAATCCATCAGTGCCTGGCCTGCATTGCCACCGCCCTGTTTGAGGTTTTGCTCAAATGCGGCGGTATACACCCGAGTGTTCAGCTGCATATCCATCTTGGCTGCTAATCGCACCAAAATAAAACTACGCACAAACTCAAGCACGCTCATAAACAAGTAAGCGACCAGCATGATCAGCGTAAGCATCAGCAGGGTAATTTCGTTACGGCTAGCCAGTACGCGGTCATACACCTGCAGCATGTAAATTGAAGGCACCAGCATCATTAAATTAATAATGGCGCTAAACACGCCAATCGTGCGAAACACGCCCTTGAAGCTCGTGAGCGCCTGCATGATTTCATTTTGGGGAATTTTAAGCTGAGATTTCATAAGCCCGCCATTTCTGCAAACCCCGACATATCGCCGACACAATCAACAATAGCGGGAGAACAAGGTACACGTGGATTGATATGAGGCATCCGCTGCTGCGGTAACAGCACACTGTCTGCTTGCATGGTTAATAGCTTTCTTATCAGAGTTTCAAAACGATGCAATCCGCTTACACAAGGAGGCCGCAATCTGGCAGATTCTGGTATTTTACAGAATGGTTGCAATGACGCACATCACACGGAATGTGATATTTATCACAGACCCGGATCATAGCATGGCCTGTGATATCCGTCACAGTTTGATATTCGGTTGCAATAAATTATTGCTATTGCATGTGCTGCAATGGACGCTGCCGTCAACCTTGCAGGATCGTAATACGCCATTGGCGCCAGCAAAATAGACTGATAGTCAAGGCACTGCTTTTAGCGTCAGGCGGACCATACCCAATCCTAGGGCGCGGTTATCGGCCCCCAAGCCCAACTGTGCCGGCGAGGTCGGCTTGGGAATAGTCAGCGACAAGATGTTAAGACAAGCCGCTGTGCCGCCTCTGTTATCCAGGCTGGCGCTGACATCGCGGTCATCGCCGGCAAAAAATAGCGGGGTATTGATTACGGCCCCCGCTGCATCTGGTGTAGTACTTTCCAGACCAAGTTGCACCGGTTGGCCTACGTTCGGGCCAAAGGCGCGGCCGCGAATGCTGATGTCCAGCTTGGAAGCTGGTAAGCAATTTGCCAACAACAACTTTACTGTGCGGCCATCGCTCCATCGCCCCCAATTCTCCTGCGCACTCAAACCCAGCACATCCAGTACGGTTGGCGGCAATAAATCTTTGCTACGCAAATCAATTTCCACTGGTGCGGCCGCCAAACCTGTAGCAGATTGGCGCGGCGTGATGCCGCAGATCATGTATTGCTCGAAATAACTACGAAAATGGCTACAGGCTAGTGCATCGTGCAGCGGAGTAAAGCCAACCTGTTGAAGCTGGTTCCAGAGATGCGCGGCATTACTGCGCGCACTCAGAACGCGCACAGGCAAATTGGGCTGGGCAGCAAGCGCGGCACGAATCAGGGCATCAATTTGGGGCGCGGTCTGCACCCCATAAAACCGGCTGTCGGGATGCAAGAACGGTAATATGAACCCGAGCGGACTAGACAGCACCAAATACTGCGCCGGGGTAGCAGCCAATGCCGGTGGCAGACTTAGCCCGAAGGCATTGACTTGCGGTTGCGCAGGGCGAACGTGGCCCCAATCGGGAATCTTGAAAGTTGCCGCCGCCAGAGCCAATATCAAGCCGAGCGACAAAGTCATGGCTTTGCGGGAGCGAACCACACAACTCAACAATACCCATAATGCCAATCCGAACAGCAATTCAATTGGAATCAAATAACGCTGATAAGCAAACATACGCGCCCACAGCACAAAGCTGACCATCACGAACAGCATGAAAAACAGCAACGGCCGGCCGAGCTCGCCATAGCGTTTTTTGATACCCAGCGCCAGCGGCGCCATGAGCACCAGCAGCAGCAACCGCGCATCGGCAAAAGCCACTTCCGATGTCTTGCCGCTGCCAGTCACGGCGTCTACCAGAAAACGGACAAACTCTGCCAGCGAAGCGAAATACCAGCGCATGTCGCGGAAATTGCCAGTATCAAAATATGGCGACTTAAACAGGCCGTTATACCAAGGAAACAGAGGACTATCCCACACCTGCAACAGATAGACATTCCACCAGGCAGTCAATCCAAAGCCCACGAACATGCCAATACCCGTCTTGATCAATAGCACACCGCTACGCCTCCAGTCATGCAGCGGAGCACTGCACGCCAACGCCGCTACAAAACCGATTGCAAACAGTGCGTTAGTGAGCTTGAGGCCGGCCGCAAAACCGAGTAAGCCGCCGGCCAACCAGATTCCATAATCATGTGTGCGCGGCAGCTGCCGCGCATGTCCAATACCGACGTTGCCATCAACCGCAATAGTTTCGGCACTATCGGCCAGACTGCTGCGCACACCCAGATACAAAGCGCCCAGCATCAGTGGCGCCGTCAGAGAGGAAGAAAAGCTGGTGCCCAATTCGCTCCACCACAAAGGCGCCAGCACGCTCAGGCACAAAGCCAGCAGCTCGGCTACGCTGAAGCGCTCAGACCCAAGTCGGCCGCCCAGTTGGGTGCTGATCATTACCAGCAGCGGCAAGGACAGCAATTGCAACAATGTAATGACCCACGCACTGGCTGGAAACGACAGGTGCGACAGGGACAGATACACCAGAACATTACTCAGCGGATTCAGAAAAGACTGAATTCCAGTCGCCGCCAAATCTGTCAGTTGCCGTCCGTTCAGCAATGCATATCCGGCGTAATAGTGGTAATTCTGTAAATCCCAGTTCTGATCCTGTCCGCGCCGATACACAAATACCAGCGCCAGCAGCGCCACCGGCAAGATAAAAATCCAGCGCCCGACGGCGGCTTTATGCGACATATTATTCGACGTATTTTGCAAAATCAGGCCTTCCCCGCTTAACAACATGACTTACGCACTATCCAGGTCTGCCGTACCTGCGCTATTGCATAGACAACCGTCTTTTGCGTAAGTATTAAACAATCCGGGATGCGGCAAATGACCCGGATACGGCAGCCGATGGTTAGTCAGCGGCGTTATCGCGCGGCGCGGCGCTGTTTAAACACCCAATAGCGCGAGCCACCAAAATTAATCACCAGCCCCAGCAAGGAACCAAAAAACAGCGGCACCACCGGATAAGGCTGCAATTGCGGGTAATGCTGCGTGATCGATACAAACACAGCCAGATTGGCTAGACCACCGCAGATTTGCACCAGCAAATAACGGCCGTATTCCACCCGCTTGCGCACGGCATGATCCACTTCGCGATGAAATACCAAGGTACGGTTGAGCAACCAGGTAACCGCCACTGCTACGGTAAAGGAAACCAGGCGGGCTGCGTAGACATTGACCTCAAATCCACGCGCCAGCAGTGTCAGCAAACCGGCATCCACCACAAAACCGACACCGCCCACAAAGATGAACAACGACAGCTTGCTGGCTATCGCCGATCGCACAAGACCCAATTTCATGGGTTCATCTGAACTTAGGAAAATTGAGCAATTGGCGCTCATATTCCAGCCGCTGCGCATGCACAATCGAATCCAGAATCAGGCCCACAGCGAGCAATACCACCGCCACCAACTCCAGCCCGGTAGCAAAAATCGCCAGCGGCACATGGAAGATATAGCGCGACGTCAGCCAGTCATTAAAAACTGGAATTGCCGCCACCAGCCCCGCCAGGCAAAACAGCAAACTCAAGGTGCTGAAGAAAACGAAGGGACGGTAATAGCGCAATATCTGCATGATCGTAAACAAGACCTTGGCACCGTCCCGCACGGTATTGAGCTTGGAATCACTGCCTTCCGGGCGGTCTTTATATTCGACTGGCACCTCGACAATACGGAAACGCTTATGCAAGGCGTGCAGAGTCAAGTCCGTTTCAATCTGAAAACCTTCCACCAAAATCGGATAATTCTTGACAAATTTACGATTGAATACACGGTAGCCGCTCATGATGTCCGCCAAATTCGACTTGAACAAGCCATTGACTAGCGACTGCACCAGAGCATTGCCAAAATTATGCAGCGGGCGCTTGTTTTCACGGGCATAGTCTCCGTGCGAATGGCGGTCGCCCACCGTCATGTCGGCATCACCGCATAACACCGGTGCCATCAAATCCAAAACGCGCTCGGCCGGATACGTCTCATCGGCGTCGGCCAACACATAAATATCGGCGTCCACATCCGTAAATGCACGGCGCATCGCATTACCCTTGCCTTGGCGCAGTTCAGTAATGACACGCCCGTCAGCGCCGCTGAGTTGCAGCGCAGCGGCAGCATATTCGGCCGTACGGTCTTTGGAATTATTGTTCACCACGACAATCGTCGCCTCCGGCAAGACCGCATGGAACGACCGAATCGTATTGGCGATAGTAAGTTCTTCGTTATACGCAGGAAGGATGACCACAACAGATGGAACGTTAGATTTTTTGTCGCTAGACTGCATGGTTTTCTCAAAAAATAATGGAATTAAATACCAATTTTCAGACAGTGCACCAACCGACAAAGGCCGGTGGTAGACGAATCAGGCTCAGGCGCCGTTTTTTTCGCTCAGCGGCGCCAATTCATCCAGGCCCGCCTCGGCAGCGCTCTTGAGCCGGGTAGGTTGCCGCACAATCAGAACGGTGCCTTTTTTTTCCAGCACATTAAGTTTAATCAGGGTATGCAGCGCGCGCGACACTGTTTCGCGGCTGGTATTGACCATGATCGCCACCTCCTGCTGTTTCGGCAAATCAATCACTGCGCCTTGGGGCGTCTCGCGCACGAGCAACTGCAGCTGCGCAAACACGCGCTGAAATGCATTCGGGATACTCAGCAGCGTGCGCTGATGGGACGATGCGCGCAAAGCCGTAGCCAAGTGTGTGAGCATGCGTTCGGCCACCAGCGGGCGGTTGAAAATTAAAGCCCGCGCCTGCGTTTGCGGCAAAAAAGCCACCTCCGCAACCTGCATCGCTACTACCGAAGCCGAGCGCGGCAACCCGTCAATCACCGACAGTTCGCCAAAATAGGTCCCGGGATGAATGATGTGAATACCATTTTCACGCCCGTCCGCACTCAAGTCCACCACCTGCAAAGCGCCGCGCAATAGAAATCCCATGTTGCTCGCAGCATTGCCCTTGCGAATCACCACATCCTGCGGCTGGTACAGACGCAGAACCATGATGCTGGCAACCTTAGCCAGGGTGTCTTCATCCAATCCCTTCAGCAGGGGAATGTTGGCAGCAAGTTCTAATGGAATCGACATTAAGCGGTAACCAGTCTTTACGAGGGTGCAACAGGCTTGATACAGAAGAACTCTCAGAACTTCAGGTAATCATCCTGCAAAATACCAAATTCGATATTCGAAAGGACGGGTGCCGGTTCGCGTTCACGCGCCAGTTTTTCCAGCGAGGCCACATTCGACAGAGAAAACAAATGGCCGTAAATCAGTGTCAGCGCGCCTGACTGGTGCAATGCTGCCACCGCGGCGGCGTCCAGTGCATCGAAGCGAGCCGCATCAATCCGATACAACCCTGACAAAGTGCGCGGCTGGCCGTCCGGCATAGTCAGCACCAAGTCCCAAGGCACCAGCAGATCGGCCTTCAGAATGGCCTGCAACGCATGATCGGTAGCCGCTTGATTGTCTTGCACCGACTTTAAAAAGTCTAATATCTTGCGTAAAAATTCGGTGGTCTGACCAGCCTCATCAAACAAAGGGGTGCCCGATTTTTCGCTGAAATAACCGCCATCGGGATCAATGATGACAGTTTGCTCGCCGCTATCCGAAAGCGCCGCAATGCCAAACGGCACAGCGCGAAACACAGCCGGAATATAACTGCCGCGCCACTGCCCCTGTTGATTGATGAACAGATTTTCATCAGATGACAGCCCCATCAGGCCCAGCAGAGAAGCGCGGCCCTCATTCAGGCCGAACACCACCGGCATCCAGCGCAACGCTACCGTCACCTCGGCAGCAACCAGCGTGGCTAGCGCTTTCTGGCGTGCAAATGCAAAAGGCTGCGGTGGATTCTGATGCCGCAAGTGACGGTGTGTGGTACTCGAAAGTGCTTCCAAAGGCATGATGGCAACTCCATTAGAATTCAACCAAGGTGCAGGACATCCTGCAAAACAACAAGCGCGCATTGTGGCACGAGCACTACCGCACACGCAATTGCGCTATTTGACGATACTAGGAACGGAGCACCGGCGCGGCCCTGCTGCTGCCAGTAGTAAAAAAAGCATTCTGGCCGCAGGCTCCGAGCCGGTGCAGCTGCACCAGCCAGTCATTACCGCGCCGAAGCTAACAGGCAATGTACGGAGTATGCCTAAAAAGACTACTTTCTACGCATGTTTAATATGCGTATATGATTAATACAATGCCATGTATCAATATCTGGCGGGCCTCGGGTTACGGTGACAGGGTGACGGGCGGCGCAGACCCTGCCAACTTACGGGCCCACCATTTGCACACAAGCTGGGCAATCACGGATAAGTTACCAATTTGTGCAATCAGTCGAGCTGCAGGCCCGGTGTCGCAACACTCATGCGTTTCCACACGCGCTGCATGCCCTTTATCGCAATTACTTGCTGTCAATAACGGCGATGGCGCAGGTCGCAATCATCCGAAATAATGCCGCAGCGTCCATCCAGATTGATCGGCACAGAAACGCGCCGGCTGTGACCCTGTTTGATCTCAGTTTGTCAACAGGGCTTGTGGATTACTTGATGTGTGATTTACGTTTGAGTCGCTCAGCATAGTCGCGCTGTGCTCATGTGCAGGCATTTTTGTATAGAGAAAAAACCTGCGCAGTTGTTTTGAGAACAAAAAATTTCTGCGCTACGGCATCGCTCCGCAGTTTTTATGCAATGCTATTAAAGCCAACCTGCCCGCTTCAGCCGACGGTGCAGCAAAATACAGCCAACAATGATGCCGCCCAAAATTACCGGGTAACTCCATTTCCATTTCAGTTCAGGCATGTACTCGAAATTCATCCCATATAAACTAAATACCATGGTCGGCACCGCCAGGATAGCGCCCCAGCCGGCGAGCCGCTTGACCACTTCGTTCTGGCGAATAGTCACCTGCGCAAGAGCAACCTGCATGGCAGCATTAATCATTTCACGCATCCGGTCGGCGGCATGGGTGACCCGGGCCACATGGTCGATCACATCTCGATAATAAATACGGTTTTCCTTAGGGATGATGTCGCTGTGAAAGCGCAGTAATTGCGTACAAATGTCGATTAATGGCACTGCCGCAGCGTGCAGGGTCAGCAGTTCATTTTTCAGGCTATAAAAATTTTGTAAATTGTCTTCTTCAGAGCTCGGTTTGAACAGCTGGTTTTCAAAGTTTTTAAACCTTGCCTGCAAATTATCGATACACGGCTGATACTGGTCGACCACAAAATCGATGATCGAATACAACACATAGCCGGGGCCATTTGCCAACCGGCCCGGCAAGCTCTCGGTGCGTTCCCGGACTTTTGCGTACCCCATTGACGGCCCATGCCGTACGGTGACAACGAAACGCGGCCCCAGAAAAATATGGGTCTCGCCAAACTGAATCTCTTCATCGGCCAACATTGCGGTATGCAAAACCAAAAATAGCGTGTCGCCATATTCTTCCAGCTTTGTTCGCTGGTGCGCCTTGTGTGCATCTTCCACTGCCAGGTCGTGCAGGCCGAATTCCTCCTGGATTTTGCCCATCAATTCTGAGTCTGGCTCAAGCAATCCGACCCAAACAAAAGTACCGTCTTCCTTTAACACATCGCTGATGGCGTCGATCGTGATGTCTTCTAGCTTTTTACCGTTTCGGTACGCGCAACAATTGATAATCGCGTTTTGTGGCTTCATTGATGCGTCTCCTTGTTGTTTTCTGTTATGGCAATTGTGCAATTCTGCCATTTATTCATCGCTTGCGCGGCTGGGTCACGAAGGGTGAGAAAACCTGTCCGGCTTTGTGCTCAAATCTAGCGGACTTGGCCTGCTCGAAAGTGCGGATTGATCTGCCACCGGTAACACAATGGAGCAAAAACAGTCGACGTTTAACCCTGTCGGCTATCGGTCATATGCACACAATATTGCGCAAGCTCTTGCGGCACATCGCTGGGGCAAACGCCGCATTGCTTGTTGCCTGGCACGGCGAAATCAATGAACTTGGGATACGGCAAGTTCAAATTTGCCATAATGTGCTTGAACTCGTCTATCGAACGCGCTCCACCCAATCGTGGGTTGCGTTGCTTTTCTTGCGCGATGGTCGAGACATGCCGGCTCTGGTAGTCGTGTGCGGGATACACCAGATAGTCGTCGGGCAATGAAAATAGCTTTTCATTCACGCTTTTATACAAGGCATCCGCATCGCCATTTTGAAAATCGGTGCGGCCACAACCATCAATCAGGAGCGCATCGCCAGTAAACACCCGGTCCGCAAACAAATAGGCGAAGTGGCCATCGGTATGTCCTGGCGTATGCAGTGGCTGTAATTGCATGCTGCCGACATCGAAAGGCGTTCCTTCCTCGACACCGATATCGGCGCAGGGGAGCCACTCGAAAACGGGCGCAGCAATCTTGCTGCCGACTCGTTTTTTTAATTCGAGCGCAGCGGTAATATGGTCTGCGTGAATATGGGTATCCAGGCTATAGGCCAAAGTAAGTCCAAGCCGGTTGACTTCAGCCAAATCGCGCTCGATTGCGACGATGACGGGATCAATCAATACGGCCAAGCCGGTTTCTTCGCATCCAAGCAAATAGGTGTAGGTGCTGGATAGCGGTTCAAACAATTGGCGAAATATCATTAACAATCCTTTTTCAGATCGGTGCTTGGCACCATGTATACGATTACAAATATACTCTTCTGCAAAAAGGTAAATTTAATCCATTGCGGGAAAAGGTCGACATGATAACGAGTATTGGGTTAGGACTTTTGATTGGCATAGTCATGGCTTTAACTGGTGCCGGCGGTGGCATACTCGCCGTCCCATTGCTGGTGTTCTTCGCTCATCTGGATGTTGCGCAGGCAGGGCCAATCGGCTTGCTAGCCGTAGGGTTGGCAGCTGCTTTGGGTGCTAGCTTCGGCTTGAAAACAAGGACGCTACGCTACCGCGCTGCACTCCTGATTGCAGGCGCAGGCATGTTGTTGTCGCCAGTGGGCTTCTGGTTGGCCCAGCGGCTGGATAACCGTTCGTTGGGTATTCTGTTTGGTTTCATCCTGCTGTTCGTCGCATTCAGGACCTATCGCCGGGCGCAAAAAAGAATGCGGGGACAAGACCCTGCCCCAAGACTGGACTTGCCCTGCGTCCGAGACGCTGCCAGCGGCCGATTCATCTGGACTACAAAATGCGCGCGCGCTTTGGCGCTGTCCGGCACTATTGCCGGACTGTTGTCAGGTCTACTGGGCGTCGGAGGTGGATTTGTCATGGTGCCGGCATTGCAACGCTATACAGACTTGACGATGCAATCTATCGTAGAAACTTCGTTGGCGGTCATCGCCTTGATATCTCTTACGGGCGTGGCAACCAGTGCTTCGGCGGGTCATCTGAACTTCGCTATTGCCATCCCTTTTTCCGGCGGCGCGCTTGCTGGTGTGATTGCCGGGCGCAACATTGCGTCGCGTCTGGCCGGCCCGCAGCTTCAAAAAGGATTCGCCCTGGTATGCGTGGTAGTTGCTGCCGGGATGTTGGCAAAGGCGCTGGCCTAACAATATCGAAGCTAGAGTTCGATTTTTTTAATATCCGATTGCTTGCAAAAGGATAAACCAGATTGCCTGGCGGCGGCCTTACTGCAGGAAGTGATACGGTTCACACGGAACGGCAAGTGAAAACGTCAGGCTGAAATACCTGTTGCCTGCATGCAATTTTAGAAATTCGCCTTAACTGCCCAGACAATCAAGCTAATGCTGACAAATGCGGATGCCGCCATGCAAACAACTGCATAAAATTTATTAAAATTGAATTTGCGTTTTTTTTGTTCCGCAGCAATTTCAACGGCTTTCTGCAAAATATTTTCCATGGCATCCTCATTAAAATACGGCAACTAATTGCTAGAGGTCATTATATGAAAATATTTTTTATATTCAATAGTTAAATAAATAAATAGATAAATAAATGATGTTACGCATCGCGCATGCAAAACATGAAAATCTTTATCCACGAAAGGCGCGAAAACAGCAAACAATGTCTAAGTAGTGCAGGCCTCCGCGCCTGCAATCCGATGCATGCACGGAGGCCTGCACTACTGACAAACAACTACAAAAAAATGGTGTCGTGCAGTTTTTTCGTGTCTTTCGCGCTTTTCCCGGACTGTATTTTTGTGCGACACATCAGTTATTCAGGAAGCCGCCTTACCCAAAGCTGAAACTGCGAAATCCAGTCCGCAACGCCTACGCCTGCAGTGCGATGCGGCGTTTTTTGAGGAAGTCCGGTACCTTGGCCGCGACCAGCCGGTTGACCGATTCCAGCCACAGCGGATCAATCTTGCGCAATCCGTAGTGGTTGCCCAGATGGTTGCCAATATGCAGCAGCAACTGGGCCGACACTTCGGCATCCGCTTCGGCTCTGTGCGCTGCACTGTTGAAGCGGATGCGCAACGCCGACGCCAGCGCCGCCAGCTTGTAACTGGCCATGCCGGGAAAAACCCGCCGCGACAACTTGAGCGAGCAAATCAAGCCTTGATGCGCTGGACTCAAACCTTGCATCCGGCTTTCCGCTAATAGAAACCGCAGATCGAAGCTGGCGTTATGCGCCGACAACGCATCACTGCCGATAAAATCCAGCAACTCCGGCACCACCACTGAAACACGCGGCGCGGCATTCACCATCGCTTGCGAGATGCCAGTCAGGCCGGTAATAAAAGAGGGAATCCGCACGCCGCAATTGACCAGCGACACATAGCGTTCAACAATTTTGCCATCAACGATACGCAATGCCGCAACCTCGGTAATACGATCGCCCATATCCGGCGACAAGCCTGTTGTCTCAAAATCCAGCATCACAATCGGTTTGTCGAACACGGCGCATTCTTTCTGACTAATATTTAGAGGTGCATTATCTCAGGCACACAAAGCGGCCTGCGTAGAGTCCATTAAGGTTGTTTCTTAATCAGTGAAGACAAGGCTGCAAAAGGATTATGGGTTGCCGCTTGCACCCCGCCGCTGCCCTGCGCCGACGTGCCCTGCTGATCGGCTTCCAGATAACGCGAATGTTCGTTGTCGTGGCAATACAGACAGAGCAATTCCCAGTTGCTGCCATCCGGCGGATTGTCGCTGTGATTATGGTTGCGATGGTGCACAGTCAATTGCGACAAATTAGTCAAGGTGAATTCCCGCATGCAACGGCCGCAAATCCACGGATAGATTTTCAGCGCCCGCTCGCGGTAGCCCAGCTCACGCTGATCGGCGTTACGGCGCGCATCGGCGACGATCTTGTCCAGCTTGGCGCTGTCCGGTTTTTTTGGCAACATGGTTATTCCTTTGCTTTAGTAGTGCAGGCCTGCGTGCCTGCACTACTTGTTCATCAGTTATATTAACGGCCAATATATCATTACCTCCCGTCATTCAAACGCGGATTAAAGGACATCATCGTGCGCTTCATCCATACCTCGGACTGGCATCTGGGCCAGACCTTGCACACTTTCGAACGCAGCTTCGAACATCAACACTTTCTGGACTGGCTGCTCGATACGCTCGTCGCCGAACAGGCGGAAGGCTTGCTAATCTGCGGCGACATCTTCGACAACGCAAATCCGTCCGCCGCTTCGCAAAAGCAGTTGTACCGCTTTTTGCAGCAAGCCAAAACGCGGGTGCCGCATCTGAACATTGTCATCATCGCCGGCAATCATGATTCGCCGGGGCGACTGGAAGCGCCAGTGCCGCTGCTGGAAACATTGGGCGCGACCGTGATCGGCTTTGTTCCGCGCTTGCCGGACGGCACAATCGACCTTGCGCGGCTGGTGGTGGCGCTCAAAAATCGATTGGGCGAAATCGCGGCCTGGTGTCTGGCCATCCCTTTCCTGCGCCCCGGCGACGTCCCGCGTATTGAAAAAGGGCTGGAAACAAACACAGAAACCGCGAACGATCCCTACATGGAAGGCATTGCGTTGCTATACCGTCAGGCGCTGCAACATACGCTGACATTGCGCCAGCCCGGCCAGGCGATTATCGCGCTGGGCCACTGCCATATGGTGGGCGGCGAAATCTCGCAAGACTCCGAGCGCCGCATCGTCATCGGCGGCACCGAAGCGCTGCCGGCCGGCATCTTCGACCCGGCCATCGCGTATGCTGCGCTAGGCCATTTGCACCTGGCCCAAAGCGTCGGCAAGCAAGCGCACCTGCGCTATTGCGGCAGCCCGCTGCCGATGTCGTTTGCCGAAGTCAACTACCCGCATCAAGTGTTGCGCGTCGATCTGAATGGCGAAACAGTAGCCGATATCACCGCCCTGCCGGTACCGCGTGCAGTCGAATTGTTGCGGGTGCCGAAACAACCGGCACCGCTGCAAGAAGTACTCACTGCGCTGGCCGCGCTGGCGTTACCTGACAATCCAGATTTGCAACGACAGCCGTATCTGGAAGTGCGCATCCGTCTCGACGCGCCCGAACCCGGCCTGCGCGCCCGCATCGAAACCGCGCTGGAAGGCAAACCAGTGCGCCTGGCCAAGATCGAAACCAGCTTCGCGCCCAAAATCGCACCCGGCGTCGATGCTGTCCCCGCATCGCTGGATCAACTGGAACGGCTGCAGCCGGACGACATTTTCAACCGGCTCTACAGCACCAAATATAAAACCGACGCGCCGCTCGATCTGCGCGCTGCCTTTGCCGAATTGATGCTGACGCCAACCGAAGATATCCATTGAAATCCTGCATTTACTCCCTTCTCCCGCTTGCGGGAGAAGGGCTGGGGATGAGGGAGGTCGCAATATGCCCGGTGTCAAAACAAGGCGCAACTTGGATTGCATTGCCATATTGATGCGGCCGGAATGTTTGCGGGCCCCCTCTCTCCCGGCCTCTCTCCCGTAAACGGGAGAGAGGAGCAAAACAGTGGATTACTAGATGTGTAGATACCTATGCCCTGCATTGCTCCCTTCTCCCGCTTGCGGGAGAAGGGCCGGGGATGAGGGACTCCGCACAATCACTACCCTGAAAACAACCCAATAAACCTGCTCAATGGAAATCCATTCACCCCACCACCCTGCCAGACTCCCCGACGATATCCGCACTTGGGCCAGAGAAATGCGCAGCGGCATGACCGACGCCGAAGCATTGCTGTGGAAGCTATTGCGCAATCGCCGCCTTGCTGGTGCAAAATTCAGACGACAGCATCCGGTCGGACGCTACATTCTGGATTTTTACTGCGATGAACGTAAGCTCGGCATTGAGCTTGATGGCGGGCAGCATGGCGAGGCGGTGGCGTACGATCAAGTACGGGATCAATGGTTGCGCGGGCAAGGCATCCAAATAATGCGCTTCTGGAATAACCAGATGCTGACGGAAACGGAAGCTGTCTTGGAGTCGATTTATCAGGTGTTGCAAGCTGTTGCTCCGGCAAGTACCCTCGCTACGCGGCTCCGACGACCGCCCTCATCCCCGGCCCTTCTCCCGCAAGCGGGAGAAGGGAGAGAAATGAAAAATAAATAAATAAGATATGAAAATCCTCGCAATCCGTGGCAAAAACCTGGCTTCGCTGGCCGGTGAATTTGAAGTCGATTTCGAACAGGAACCGCTGAAATCAGCCGGCCTGTTCGCCATTTCCGGCCCGACCGGCGCCGGCAAAAGTACCTTGCTGGATGCACTGTGCATGGCGTTGTATGAAAAAACGCCGCGCTTGTTGAAAGCCGGCGGCATCGGCTTGCCCGACGTTGGCGACAACACCATCAGCCAGCAAGACGCCCGCAACCTGTTGCGGCGCGGCACCGCAGAAGGGTATGCCGAAGTCGATTTCGTCGGCAACGATGGCATTGCCTACCGCGCCTGCTGGAGCGTGCGACGTGCGCGTGGCAAGGCGGGCGGCAGCTTGCAAAAAACCGACATGAGTCTGAAACAATTGCCCGACCTGCATCCGATCGGCGGCACCAACAAGGAAGTCCTGAATGAAATAGTGCAACGCATCGGCCTCTCCTTCGACCAATTCACCCGCGCTGTGCTGCTGGCGCAAAACGAGTTTTCTGCCTTCCTGAAAGCTGACGACAACGAGCGCGGCGAATTGCTGGAAACCCTGACCGGCAGCGCCATCTATAGCGCCCTGTCGCAGCGCGCCTTTGCCCGCGCCAAGGAAGAACAGTTCAAATTGCAGCGCATCAATGACCAACTGGCCGATCAGCGACCGCTCCCCGACAATATCCGCAGCCAACTGGAACAAGACAGCAGCGCCGCCAACGTCGCCGTCAGCACGCTTGATTTGCGCAAAACTGAACTCGACATCCAACTGCGCTGGCATCAGGACGACGACAAATTCCACCAGAACGAACAACTGGCGCAAACCCAATTGCAGCAAAGGCAAGCGCAACAAGAAGCCGCAGCCGAACGCCGCACCGATCTGCAACGGGTTGAATCGGTTCAAACCGCCCGCCCGTTGGTGGCCGAAGTCGACCGACTGGCGCGCACCATCGCCCAGGATCACAGCGCGATTACCGATTGCCAGGCCAAGCTGACCAACACCGGGCAAACCCGCCAGCAAGCCGACGCCGCGCTGGAAATCGCGCAACGCACGCTGGCGGACGCCGAGCAAGCGCAAAGCAACGCCGCCCCCACGCTGGATCAAGCCAAGGCGCTCGACGCCCGCATCGACACATCGCTGCCCGCGCATCGCCAAGCGCAGCAAGCGCAAATCGATGCCGACCAAACCGCTGCGCTGGCCCACAACAACCTGCACAGCAAGCAAACCGAAATCAACGACGCGCAACAAAAGCAGCAAGCCACCGAACATTGGCTGGCACAACACGCAGCGCTACAAACGCTCGCGGAAAGTTGGCCGCGCTGGGATATACTCCTAAAGCAAGCATGCACTTTCCGCATTGAAACAGTTCATGTTAAAGGCATACTGGCAACATTTTTACAAACTGAAGCCAAGCAGAGCGCACAGTTCAACGCGACGACCCAGGCGCTTGCCGCAGCCGGCATCACACTGAATGAGGCCGACCAGCAGCGCCGGCACGCCGCGCAGCAACACGCCAGCATCGACATCGCCGCGCTGCAAGCGCGCAAGCACAACGCAGAAATCCGCCGCGACCAACTCGGCAGCGCCGAGCAAATCTGGCGCGCACTGGCCGAGCACCAAACCCGCCAACAAGCGCTGCGCACGCAAAGCCAAAACAGCCGGCACGCCGCAACCCAAGCCGATACTGCATTGGCCCAAGTCAGCGCACAGATCCCGGCGCACATCGCTGCATTGGCGCAAGCCGAGCGCTCGCTAAAAAGCGCCGAAGCCGCCTGCGGTGAAAACGTAGAAACCTTGCGCGCCGCGCTGGAACCGGACGCGCCCTGCCCGGTCTGCGGCGCTACCGCGCATCCGTATTCTGTAGACAATCCGCAACTGCACGCGATGCTGGCCAGCCTGCAAACCGAAGTGGCCCGGTGCCGCCAGCAATCTCAACACGCGCACCAACAGCACGCCACCCACAGCGCTGACGCCGCCAGCCACCGCCGCCAATTGGCTGCCACCGGGCAAGAACAACAACAATTGCAGGCCGCGCTAGAAAGCCACCGCCAAGACTGGCAAGCGCACCCGATTGCCAGTGAATTAACAGAGATTGATGCCGCACAACAAGCCGACTGGTTTGCCAGCCAGCGCAACACCGTCCAAACCCAACTACACAGCATCAACCAGATCGAGGCCGATTGGCGTAACGCCGCTCAAGCCAAAGACCAAGCCCAGGCAGCATTCGAGCGCGCCGCGACAGAACACAACGCAAAGAAAGAAGCCGCCGGCGCGATGCAAACCGCACTGTTTGAGACCCAATCCAGACAACGCGCCAGCGCCGAACAAAAGCACCAAAGCCAGCAACGCTTAACCCAGTGCCTGAACCAACTCGATGCCGCCTTCAGCGACCCACTTGACGCGAAAAATGGAAAAATCGGTTGGAGAATCGACTGGCAGCAAGAGCCGGACGCCTTCTACAGTCAATGCGAGCAAAACGTAGAGCAATGGCAAACCCAGCGCAACGCCCGCGACCAAGGTCTGCAACGCAACGCCACTCTGACGCTGGAACGCAGCGGATTGTTCGATGCGCACAGCAAGGCAGCAGCCGATCAATTGCGCGCCAGCAGCGCCTTCGCCGCCAGCGATGCCGCATTGAAAGCGATGCAAGCCCAGCGCCATGCGCTATTCAACGGCCAGCAAGTACAACAAATTGAAACGCAACTTGCCAACGCGATTGCCGCCGCCAAAACCGTATTGCTCCAGCGCACCCAAGCCAGCAACGACAGCAAGCAAGCCCAAACCCGTTTTAGAGAAGCGCTGGAACAAGCCAAAGCGCGCCTCGCCAGCCACACCAGCGAAGCCCAAGCCGCCGCCGAGCAAGTCGCCGACTGGATCAGCCGCGTTAATGTGGCAAACAATGTTGCAAATAGTTTTGCAAATAAAGTTGCCGACAACGCCGACTCCGACAACGCATTAGCACTATTCGACGCCACCCAACTGCACGCGCTGCTAGCCCACCCCGCCGACTGGATCGCCTTTGAGCGCAAACAATTGCACGCAATCGACGCGGAAGTTCATCAAGCCGCCACCGTGCTGCAAGAGCGCAGCAGCCAACGGCAAGCGCATCAGCAACAGCGCCCACCGCAAGATACCAATCCAGTCGATACAACCCATACAGAAAACTCGCTGGACGCAACACAAGCCGATGCGATTGCGCCCCAGCTTGCAACCGACCTCAGCGCTAACCCAATAGACACGCTGCAGCAAGCGCTGCACACCCTGGCCGCCGAGCGCCAGAGCGCCCACGCCAAAGCCACCGAACTGCAACTGTCATTAGCCCAAGACCAGGCGCGCCGCGTGCATGCGGCCGACATGTTCACCACCATCGCCAAGCAGGAAGCCACCTACCGGCTGTGGGCGACACTCAACGACCTGATCGGCGCTGCCGACGGCAAAAAATTCCGCAACTACGCGCAGCAAACCACGCTCGATGTACTGCTCGGCTACGCCAACCGCCACCTGAACGCACTCTCGCGCCGCTACCGGCTGCAACGCATCAGCGACACGCTGGCGCTGATGGTGGTCGATCAGGATATGGGGGATGAATTACGCTCAGTCCACTCGCTATCCGGCGGCGAATCTTTCCTGGTTTCGCTAGCGCTGGCGCTCGGCCTCGCATCGCTATCAAGCAACCGGGTACGAGTCGAATCGCTGTTCATCGACGAAGGTTTCGGCAGTTTGGATGCCGACACCTTGCGCGTTGCGATGGACGCGCTAGACGGCCTGCAATCGATGGGCCGCAAAGTCGGCGTGATCTCGCATGTGCAGGAAATGACGGAACGGATTGCGACCAGGATATTGGTGCAGAGGACGGCGGGGGGACGGAGTTTGGTGGGGGTTGGGTGAGGTGGTTGCTTTTTTGGAATAATTACTATCAATGCAACCAAATCCACTATAGTTTCCAGCGGGGCAGAAACATGAATATAAATAAAACCGTGGTTTGTCCTATTACTCTATGGGAGGAACTATATGAATATTAAAAACGCTTTCCTGAGCAGTTTTCTGCCTTTTTCATCTGTGGTGTTTCTGCCAGCATACCCCGCGCCGGAGCTTAAGATAAGTCAGCATGTGTGGCTTGAGTTCAGCATTAGCGAGAAGGCAGCTGACCAAAATACTTCGTTTTTGGTGGTCAGTCGTTCCGTCTTGCCATATAGCGCCAAACTGGTATGAAGATAGAAATTAAGGCTACCGCAATCGGAGCAATGACGAAAATGATTAGATAAAAGGTTGGTAGTCGAGCCGAGCCAGCGGTAGATTGGCCTAATAGAGAGAGTGGGCCAAAGGTAAATAAATGAATGCTGCTAACGACCAGTGTTACGATTACATACATCCTACCAATCAAAGGCACTAGCAGGCTAGTTATCGTGAGGGACAGCACTGCCAAGATCCATCCAACCCCGGGTAGGCCCAAACTCAAGATAACCGACAGAAATGAAACGAGAATACAGAATACGCCAGTATAAACTGAGGACCGACGTATTCTGCAGTTACCCATATTGAGCGATGCTTCGATCAATGTAGTTCATGCGCAAGCAAATTTGCAGTGATGTGGGGTGCGGCTTTTGTTTTGGTACCAGGAATCAGGTCAGGGCCAAAAGTAAGCATGTAAAATTTATTTCCCTCCACCCATACAACTTCCTCAATGGTCTGTGCGTCATCCCCGGTAAAGACCTTTGAAATGGCGGGCTTGCCATGTACCCGAGTATTTACCGCCTCTTTAATCATGTAGAACTTTCCTCCGGTGGCGCCGAGGTCGACTTCAGACAACCGAACGCTTCCCGCTCCATCGATTTGGAAAAACCGGTCAATGCCCGTCCAGGCGTCATTGAGCTTGGTTCCACTCGGCGCAGCCACAACTAATACTCCCCGGCTAAACGAGGCTGCCTTAAAGCCATGCTTCAACGTCGATAAGTCTTTATGCACTTCAGGGGTAGAACGCTCAGCATTGTTCTGCTGATTATTCGCAAGGTTTTGGCGCGCGAGATAGGTTTTAGCGGCATTCATATTGTTAAAAAAACCCTTTACCATTATTGGTTCTTTTTCGAGCGGACTAAATCCATCGGCTGCCATAACGAACGTGTTTTTCCGCATCTTGTCTGCTTCACCGGGCGGCAGGGGGAGTGGCATCTTCTCCAAGCTCACAAGCTCGACCATATCCGTAGTTTGGGTTTTGTTTGCTGGTCCACTCGCTACTTGCGCAAAAACGTTCGATGTAATCAAAACACCGAGAATGCTAATCATTATTTTCATGTCATATCCTTAAATCAGTATTACACGGACGGAAAGAAAAATCCCAAGTTGCAATTGCTGGCATATGTTCGGCCCAAAGACCATGTCCCAAAATAAGAAACCCAGCTCCAATGATCACCGACAACGTTATAGCCACCTGAAAATCCTTCGTTCCAGTGAACGGCAGCAGCTCGAAAACTATAAAGCCATCCTGTCGACGCACCGGAGTCCCACACACCGTTTTTTTGATGGTAACTGCTCGTCCATAACCAGTAATTCGTTCCTGGCCAATCCCATGTAATGCTTTCATTATTAATACAGTTTGCACGGCTGAACCAAACCAAGCCAGCTTGTGACGGCGCTGCATAAAAGATAGCGCTTCCGAGTAATACGCAGACAATGAATTTTTTAAGCCTTCGAAACATTGAATTATCTCCCCTAATTTGTTAAATATTTGACACTACCATGAGTGCAAAAAGAGAACAGTTGCTACCAGGAATGATAAATTTTTTGTATCAAATTGAAAATACTTTTTTGAAACTATTTCTCGAAATGCAATAATCCTACAAGACCGTAAGGCGCAATTCGTAGGGCAATGGACAAGGAAGGCAAGACAGTCGACTTTCTGCTGACCGCAAAGAGAGACAAAGCTGCTGCCAAGCGGTTCTTCGACAAGGCCATGCGAGCCAACGATATCCCTAAAAAAATCACGATGGATAAGATCGGCGCGAATAAAGCAAGCGGCGATTGATGAAATCGATACCGGCATGGATACGCCGATGGAGGTGTCGGCGCCGGTGTAGTGCTACCAGGGCAGTTCGGCGCCGTTGTACGATTTGAATGAGCCACTGTCGCTGGGCGTCAGCGTATCGAGCACGCGCAGCATGTCGGCGGCTGCGTCGTTTGCGGGACGCCCAATGATCTCACCTCGAAACGGCCGCGACAGGCGCGAGTTGACCGTGCCGGGATGCAGCGCGACCAGCACGCTATTCTTCTGATGGCGTGCGACCTCGATGGCCGCCGTTTTAATCAGCATATTGAGCGCGGTCTTCGAAGCGCGGTAGCTGTACCAGCCACCCAGCCGATTGTCGCTGATGCTGCCCACTTTTGCCGACAACATCGCCATGATGGCGCGTTCGTCGTCGAGCAGAGGCGTAAAGTGGCGCAGCATCAGCGCGGGGCCGAAGGTATTCACCTGGAAAATCGCCTGCATCTGCGTGTAGTTCAGGTCAGCCAGGCGCTTCTCTGGCATGAACGACTGGTTGTGCAGCATACCGGCGGCGTTGATGATCAGGTGGTAGCGCGGGCCTGTAGCGAGCTTGCGCGCGGCGTCGGCGATGCTGTTTTCGTCGGCGAAGTCGAGGCGCGGCGTTGAATGGCGATGCAGTCCATGCACGGATGCACAGCGCGGCGAATCTCTCAGCAAATCGACGAAAGCCGCGCCGATCGTGCCGGATGCTCCTATCACCAATGCGTGAAACCGGTCGGGAAGGCTGCCCATCATGGCGTGCTGCTCCATCTTCAAGTTCGGCTGATTAAAAAAAACGCCAACATCGAGGTTGGCGTTGCGTATGCCGCGATCGAGCACGCACCGATTACATCTTCGGCATCAAAACGGTGTCGATGACGTGGATGACGCCATTGTCAGCGGCGATATCGGTCTTGGTAACGTGCGCTTTGTCGACCGTCACTTTGCCTTTCTTACTCATGATGTTCACCGAGGCGCCTTCGACTGTCTTGACCATTCCTGGCTTGATGTCAGCAGCCATTACCTTGCCTGATATCACGTGGTATGTCAGAACCTTGACCAGTGCTGGCTTATCCTTGAGCAGAGCATCGAGCTTTGCCTTGGGTATCTTGTCGAACGCAGCGTCGGTCGGCGCAAATACCGTGAACGGCCCCGGGCCCTTGAGCGTGTCAACCAGGCCCGCGGCTTCGATTGCTGTCACTAAGGTGTTGAACGTGCCGGCCGATTTGGCCGTATCTACGATGTCGGCTGCACTTGCAGAGCCAAACGCCATGGCAAATGCTGCTGCGATGAGAATTTTTTTCATTTTGAACTCCAATAATTACAACAATTTAACTGACGCAAAATGCGTGTTTCTAATGATCATCACAGGATTACGCGGTGACCATGGCATGCCTTGAACCTATAGCGAACCGAAGGCATCAAATGCTATCGCCGAAATTTTGGTTTGTAAAACGTAATTTGATATAAATTTATTCCGGGTCAATATAGGTTCATTTTCTTGCCGGATGCGGCCCCCCTGGCCTTGAAATCGACCGGATAGTTCGGTCTTCCCTTCCTGTTACCACATTGCATTTCAAGGCCGTAAGGTGCAATTCGTAGGGCGTCAATAAGCGCAGCGCACTGCGCCGCATTTTCTTACATATACCTACAAGTGTATTTTTAAATACCACATGTAATATATGCGGAAAAATGCCTATTTTAAGTAATACTCCAACTATTTTATAAAGATAGGAAGACTGGGTAGCGCAACTTATAATCCCTGCGCTGCCACCATGCGGCGCAATGGTGAAGCAGGGATTTCGTGGGGTACTGCCCCGCGCCTGCGCAACGGTATCCGCTTGCAAGCGGATATGCGCCCTGCAAGGGCTGCGCTTATTACGCCCTACCCGCTGCAATCGATGGGCCGCAAAGTCAGCGTGATCTCGCATGTGCAGGAAATGACGGAGCGGACCGCGACCAGAATATTGGCGAAGAGGACGGCGGCAGGGAGGAGTTTGGTGGGGGTTGGGTAGGATGATTGCCTTATTGAAATAATTACCATAAATGCAAGCAAATCCACTATAGTTTCCAGCGGGGTAGAAGCGTGAACATGAATAAAATCGTGGTCTGCCCCTATCACTTCAAAACAACCTTGATGAGAAAAACGTTGAACAAAAAAATAGCGCTAACAATATTTCAAGCTCGTGCGGGCGATCATAATGATTTGGCAATGTCGGGTGCTGCGTCGATTGGTGCAATGCTTTCGAAACGCCTTGGATTAATTCCCAACACGATTGGCAAACCAGAGCCTGCCCTAAATTCCAATTGGAAAGTAGAGCTGGATGCGGCAATGCCCGCGCTACGGGCCATGGCTGAACGCTATGAAACTATCCTTGAACAAGGCTGTGCGCTTCTTACCGCATCCAGCCGTTGCGCGGCGTCACTGTCGACCCTACCCGTTGTGGCAAGGCATCGCCCGGATGCGTGTGTTGTTTGGTTTGACGCGCATGCTGATTTCAACACCCCCGAAAATACCATAACGGGATATCTTGGGGGCTTGGCCCTGGCCGGTACTGTGGGCCTTTGGGATTCGGGGCTTGGTGGAGACCTCAACATCTCGAATGTGGTACTTGTCGGTGCCCGCGATATCGATCCGCCAGAACAAGCGCTGATTGACGCTGGCACGGTACGACTGGTCCCGCCGGGCGCAGATTTTGTGGACCGATTAAGAGAGGTGGTCGCGGGGCGCCCTGTATATGTTCACTTGGATTGCGATGTGCTGAACCCTGGCATTGTCCCGACCGACTATCAGCATGAAGGTGGATTATCCCTGGCCGATTTGCATACTGCGTGTATTGTCATCGCAGAAAGCGAGCTTGTAGGCGTGGAAATTGCAGAGTTTCAGAATGCTTGGGAGGATGGTGGCGAACCCGTCTCTCCCGCCCATCTGCTGGATGCGCTCCAGCCGCTCTTCGACGGATTGAAGCGAAATTCCTGACATCCGATCGAAATTAACAAACACCGGGGTGGAAGCCGGTGTTTGTCTGGAGGCAATAGGGAGCAAGGCTGTAAGGCGCAATTCGTAGGGCGCAATGCGCTGCGCTTATTGCGCCCGACTCGCTGACTTGCGCGAACTTTACGGGAAAATAAAAAATCTATGATCAGAAAAACCACGCTTGAGAGCGCATTCGATGTCGCCGCCCGGTACTTGCCGACCTATCACTACTCCGAGCGCCATGCGATTGCCTCCGTCGACGCTGCCCCGGCGGTGATTTTAAGCGCCATGAAGAATTATGACGACCGGCAGGACAAGGTATTGAACACCCTGCTCACCGTGCGTGAATGGCCTTCGCGGGCGGCGGCGGTCTTGGGACGTAAAAATGCCTTGCATGCCAGAACGCGTTTTGGTCTGGACGATTTTTGCCTGCTAGAGGAAACCAGCAGGGAGATCACGTTCGGCCTGATCGGACGTTTTTGGAAGCTCGATTATGGTTTGTTTCCCATTGCCAGCGCTGCCGATTTTCAAGACTTTCAACAGCCCGGCGTCGCCAAGTTGGTCATGAGCTTCGCGGTGGAACCCAATGCGAGGGGCAATTGGCGCCTGATGACGGAGACACGGATCTGGTGCCCGGACACCAAGTCGCGCCTGATGCTTTTGCCCTATTGGGTCGTCATACGGCTGGCCAGCGGTTGGATCCGCCTGCGGACCTTGAACCAGATAAAGAAAAACGCGGAACAGGCCCATCATCACCCGGCCACATAAACGGCCGGATTATATTCAAAATAGTAATTATTGAGATATTTATGATTCAAAAAAAATAGAATATCGTACGGATAGTCTTTTATTTAAAGGCCGTAAACCGTAATAACGAACACCCTGAGCTAAAACGCATCCACACCTCATGCTTTAGCCGAAGCCAATTCGGTGCAGATAAGGAAATTTGATTACAATGATTTCATTGATATCATTTTGGAGCACATTATGGCGAGTATTACTATCCGTAATCTGGACGAAAGCATCAAGGCGACATTGCGCCTGCAGGCGGCACAACATGGGTGGTCGATGGAGCAGGAAGCGCGCGAAATTTTGCGTCGCTCGCTACTGCCGGCAGAAAATGCATCCGGTTTTGCACAGCGGATTCACCAGCGTTTCGCGGCACTAACCGGGCCGGAGCAGGACGCTCTGCCGATTCCTGCACGGCAGGCGACGCGATCAGCACCTGAGCTAGGTTCATGATGATAGAGGTTTTGCCAGCGAATTATTCAGCGGTATTACTGGATACAAACGTGTTGTCGGAGCTGATGCGGGCGCGGCCTGATGCGGCTGTTTTGGCGTGGTTTGAACAACAGTCTGGGGTGACGTTTTACACCAGTGCGATTACCCAGGCAGAGATTTTTCTGGGGATTGCGCTATTACCTGCCGGCAAGCGCCGTGAGGCGCTGGCCGCTGCAGCCGATCTGATGTTTGAAGAGGAATTTGCCATGCATTGCCTGCCGTTCGATGCTGCCGCAGCCAGCGAGTATGCGCTGCTGGTAGCTGCGCGCACCAGGATTGGCCATGCGATTTCTACCGAGGATGCGCTGATCGCCGCGATCGCGATCCAGCATCAAATGCCTTTGGCCACGCGTAATACGAAAGATTTTCTGGATATCGGGCAATTGAAATTGATCAATCCCTGGGTAACGAATTAAGTTAGGTTTGTCTGCAAAAAGCCGTAAGTCGCAAGCTGCAATAAGCGCAAGGCCTATCCCGTAGGGCGTCAATAAGCGCAGCGCATTGTGCTGCATGTTTCTGCTTATACATACAATTGTATTTTTAAACACCGTATGTAATACATGCGAAGACATGCCTGTTTTAACTGATACTCCACCTGTTTTATAAAACATGAAGGCTAGACAGCGCGGTAGCTTGGGCTGCCAAACCGAGTTTGAATATTCAGGGATATTTGCGGGCAAACCTCAAGGCCTATCCCTCCTGGAAGTTGATTAACCAACAAACAATACCGGCAGCATTGCCCGGACATCGCCATGCAACGATGTCAATGTTTCCTCAAAAGAGAACTGCGGCATTTGGTCGCGAACGAGAATTGCAACGGCGCGCGCCTGAGCCAGATCGCGTGGCTTCTTGATCGGGTCGCGCGTGTTCAGGCCGGATAACCATGCCTTGTGCAACGCGAATGCGCGCGGGTCGGGCACTTTGATCGGTACCGGCCAGCCGTCTTCATCAATCGCGATCGTATCGATTTTCGGCGTGTTTAACAGCCATTGCAGCCCAGGCACTTCCGCTGCCACCAGCATCAGATCTGATGCGCCAAAGGCCACCGCATCCGCACGCTGCATTCCGCGCGAGGCAATGACCAGATCCACCATGAACTGACCCGCATTGGCAGCGCGGTATCCATTCTCGCGGACGCATTCAAATGTCTTGTCGGCTTTTTTCAGCAAGCCCAGCAAACCATCGCCATCGAGTTTGTCTGACACCAGGGTGATTTTATGGCGGGCATCATAGAGTAGATCGACATCGCCGGAGGCGAGCAATTCGAGCAGGAAATGCGCGCCGCCGGCCGATTCGTACCCATACAGGGCTTGCGTGCCAATCACCGTGAAATTTTCATGGAGGCCGGCCTCATCCAGTTCCCGCAGCACGCGCGCCACGACGCGGGGAACGCGCCCCAGTCGTAATGCTTTGTTAAACCTTGCCTGCTCGACAATTTGCTCTGTTATCAGTCGCAAGCGCTCCTGCGCCGCTGCACGTCCGTTGGTGAATGTCAGTAATAATGCCTCGGTCTCGGGCGAGCGTCGGCCCAGCGACTTGCCATTTCCACGCCGATCCTGGTCTTTGAACAGATACTCGGTGTCGCGAACCGTCTTCCAGCGCATACCGTAGCGGTACGTTTTCGCGTGGCGCTGTGCGACACGATAATTTTCGAAGAGTTGTTCACTGTTGACCAGGTGAAGTCGTTGCTGATTGGATAGCAGCTTCATGATGTTTCCGGCAAAATATTGATTTCTATTATTTTGCCGGAAACATCACGGTGGTGCAAGGTTGGGGATAGTTGTTTCCGGCGGGATCGGCATGTTTGGATTCTTGCCGAATACACGCTTTTCCCTGGATGCTCACTTGATACGCTAGACAGACCACGGTTTTTTTCTGATCAAAACAACTCTGCCACCATCAGTGAGCCAATCCGGCACAGCTTTGGAGCACATGATGGCGAGTATTACTTTCCGTAATCTGGATCAGAGCATCAATCCGGTGCGCAGCGTTGCATCGGCAGCGCCGGGGATTGATAACTTCCAAGCCGCACCGATATTAATGAGCACTCATGGCGCGGCAAGAGCCACTCAACGCGCCAGCTTGCATCAAGTTGCTTGTTGCAAACGATAGCTCACCAACTCATCAATCGACAACAAGACCAGATCATGGGCAATCGCATATTTCACGACATCATTGCCCTTGGCCATGCTGCCATTCGGATTCATCAATTCGCTTAATACGGCTGCCGGCATCAGCCCCGCCATCTGCACCAGGTCGACCGAACCTTCAGTATGGCCGCGTCGACTGAGGACACCGCCGGGTGCTGCCCGCAACGGGAATACATGGCCCGGCCGGGCTAGATGGTCCGGCTGTGCGTCAGCGGCAACTGCGGCCAATACGGTGGTGACCCTGTCCGCTGCCGAGACACCGGTGGTCACGCCATGCTTGGCTTCGATGGTGACCGTAAATGCCGTGCCGTAACGGCTGTCATTCTGCGCGACCATCGGCGGCAACTGTAATTGCTGTAATTTTTCATCGGTCAGACATAGGCAAACAATCCCGCTGCAATCGCGGATCAATGCTGCCATGGATTCTATGGTGACCTTTTCAGCGGCGAGGATCAGATCGGCTTCATTTTCCCGATCGAAATCATCCATCAGCAAGATCGGGCGTCCCATCCGCAAATCGGATAGGGCGCGCTGCAATCTTTGGTCGAATGGGGCTTGAGGGGTTTCTGCGTTGGCAGAAGATCTGGTGGGACTTGGTACAGTGCTGATAATCATATTTGAAACGCTCCGGCAAAAAGAATGTGCAAAAGACGTTTCAGGGGATTTGTTGAATAGCCAAGCGAAAGCGACCGCAGTGTAAAACTGTGGACACTTTATGCGTGGCGCATCTTCTCTCATCCGGACTATGACCGTCGGCCCTGGAATCACACCAGATCTGCTGACCTTGCAAGGCAAATCCCGAAGTTCAGAATCCGCCGTCGACTGCAAGCGCTCGCGGGCTTGTCCGGGCACAAAACCACTGCGCCAGAATTTACCGCCGGTGGGGAATTTCGCCCCGCCCTGAAGACGTGCTACCTGCCGATAAATTCTCGGCCCGCAAATTATACGTAAAACGATGCTTGACTACACTGGCTTTGAAGACAATGTGTACTTATGGCAATTTTGGATAATCCCGTTTCCCAGCATTTACTGGCGACGGCTATCTCATTGGGTTTTGCAGAGGCTCAATTTATGTAGAAATCAAAGCCGTAAGGCGTAATTCGTGGCGTCAATAAGTGCAAGGCCGTAAGGGGTAATTCGTAGGGCGTCAATAAGCGAAGCGCATTGCGCCGCATGTTATACGCATACCTACAAGTGTATTTTCAATACCGCAATTGATACTCCATGTTTTTTATAAATTCATTAAGGCTGCGAGGCCAGTAAAGCCGTGGCTTCCCGCCATCAGCATGCGGCGTAATGCGCTACGCTTATTACGCCCTACTCACTCCAAGTCAAGAGAAATTTCTCCAAAATAAAAATTTACCCGGCAGGACAGCTAAATATATAAATTTTGTAAAACAGTAATTATTTACTGTAAAACAATACATAATAGCGACAAAATAACTTCCTGGAGATCGCTATGCCATTAATGAATTCACCTGCCTACTCCAAAGCCAATACTTTTCACGGCTCCGCTTGCATCAAGCTGCGCTTCACGGCGCAATGCATGCGCTTGTTAAGCGCGGGTTATGCCGCTTGGGTTTTGTGGCAAATTTTGAATTGGTGGCTTGACGCGGAGCGCTTGATGCGCCTCGCGGGGGGATATTTAAACCGGGACTTGAGTGGCATGGCGACCTGGCAGCGCATGGCTGCACTCAGTTTGGATATGGTTGCGTGGACCTTGCTGCTTGCTGCCGTGATTTATTGCTGGAAGTTTCTGGGCAACTTGCGCAACAGTGCCAGCTTTTCAGGACAAGGCGCGCATCAGTTCATGCGCTGTGCCTGGCTGGCCATTGCATGCGAAACCGTCACCCTTTTGTCGCGCCCGCTGCAAAGCTATTTCATCACCGCGCACTTAAGCGCTGCCGAACAAGTTTTTCAATGGCAATTCAGAGCTTCTGATTTGCAAGGCATCATTCTGTGCCTTGCTCTGCTGATGTTTGCGCTGGTGTACGCATGGGCGCTCGAAATCGCCGAAGAAAACAAAGGGTTTATCTGATGCCTATTGTGGTTAACCTGGACGTGATGCTGGCCAAACGAAAAATGCGCTCACGCGATCTAGCGCACCTGGTGGGCATCACCGAACAAAACATCTCACTGCTCAAATCCGGCAAAGTCAAAGGAGTACGGTTTGACACGCTGGAGCGTATTTGCGAGATTTTGAATTGCCAGCCGGGCGATATTTTAGAGTTCGTCGCTGAAGACCGAACGCCAATTTCACAAGCCGACAATTCACCCCGAACTTGACTTTCTCAGGTTATTTTTGAACATAAATACCCCTATGCGAACTCTCTCCAAACTCACTTTGGCCGTAGCCACGCTGTCTTTTATGCTACTTGGCGGTTGCACCACCGCTCCCTCACACCCAAGCCTGCGCGATGATCAAAAGGGCCAATCCACACCTGAAAAACTGGTGCCCGTGCGCCAATACGTGGCTGACTGGAATGGCAATGGAGGCTACCAATTATCGCCAGATGGCGCGCAATTGATGTGGGTTGCCCGCAAAGGTCTGGGGCCTGGATTATTTGTTAAAAACTTGCAAACCGGCACCGTTCGCAGTTATGCCATTCCTGTCCCCGGGCAATGGGCCGAGGACAGCCGTCATGTGCTGATTCAATTGGATAATGGCAATGAAAACACCCATGTATACCAACTGGACACCTTGTCCGCAGATACAAATCTCAAAGACTTGACCCCGTTCGCCGGGTCCAAGTCGTTCATTCACTCCTTGGTGCAGGGCAGCCCAGATCTGTTGATTGCCAATAACCAGCGTAATCCCAAGGTATTTGATCTGTACCGTTACGACCACGCATCAGCCAAATTGAACCTGCTCGCCGAAAACCCCGGCAGCGTTGCATTGTGGCTCACCGATAAGGTCGGTCACGTTATAGGGCGTGCGCGCAAAGACGCCGAACAATGGGTTTATGAAACCCCAAGCGATTCAAGCAACACTATGTGGCAGGAGGTGTTCAAGGTCAGTTACTTTGATACGGTTCAACCCCTGGCGGTTACGGCGGATAAAAAATTTCTGTGGGCGCTTTCCAATCAAAGTCGCGACAAGCTGGCTCTGGTCAAGCTGGACCTGCTCAGCGGCTCCGAACAGGTGATCTATGCCGACCCGCGTGTGGATGTATCTCAGGCTTTGATCAGCGCCAAAACATTGGAGCCGCTGGCCGTATCGCTCGACCCCGATTACCAGGAGTGGAAATTTTTCGATGCGCGCCTGCAAGCGGCGATTGACAAAATAAGAGGTACCTCGCACACGCGGCTGGATATTGTCAGCATTAGCCGTGATGAAAATCTGATCGTAGCTTTTGTCATGCGTGAAACCGGCGGGCAAACCTTGCTCTACAACGTGGCGCAAAACCAGACTGAGTTACTGGGCGAGCATTCGCGAAGCCGCATCCATGCCATTAGCTCCTTGCCTCGGCAACAACCGCTTCACTTTCCAAGCCGCGACGGCTTGGACCTGCATGGCTATGTGACCCTGCCCGCAGGCAGCAATGGCCAGCCTTTGCCCACCGTGGTCTATGTACATGGCGGCCCGTGGGCGCGTGATGTCGCCTTTGGGGGTGACCCCATTCCCTCGTTTCTGGCTAATAGAGGCTATGCGGTGTTGCAAGTCAACTACCGCGGATCGAGTGGGTATGGTCGTGCTTTTATGGAGGCGGCAAGGGGTGAATTTGCGGGCAAGATGCACACCGATTTGCTGGACGGCATTGACTATCTGGTGGCCCAAGGTGTCACCGATCCTCACAAAGTTGCCATCATGGGGGCCAGTTACGGCGGCTATGCGAGCATGGTCGGCATGACATTCACCCCCGATCGCTTTGCCTGCGGCATCAGCTTGGTCGGTATGTCCGAGCTGGTGAGCCTTATGGAAAACGCACCGCCGTACTGGGACTTGAACAAACCCTGGTGGCTGAAATACGTGGGCGACCCGGCCAATCCCGAAGAACGCATCGTGATGGATGAGAAATCGCCCTTGTACCGTGCAGACCAGGCACAAGGACCGATGCTGATACTGCACGGCGCGCAAGATTCACGGGTCAATGTCGATCAATCGACGCGGATGGCGCAAGCGTTGAGCAAGGCAGGCAAGTCTGTTGATATTTATGTTTACAAAAACGCTGCACACGGTCTGCATCGGTGGCCCGACAAGTTAAGTTATTTCAGAAAAACAGAGGATTTTTTGGCGCAATGCCTGGGCGGGCGTAGCAGTGGATTTGATTTTTACCAACTGGGAAGCTGGGCGTTATAACCATGCAATCAATAATCACAAAATTCCTTATCGTTGCCACTTTAAGCTTGCCGGTTGCAACGTGGACATTTTAAAACCTGTACGTAAATTGGCCCCGGAGTTGGCTGGCGTCACCTTTGTGAACGAGCATATATGCGTTGAAGAAATGCGCCAAGCCAAAGATGCCATCCGCTGGTATGCAGATGCAATGTCGTTTGTGCGCTCCAGTGGTGGAGACATCCACGCCAACCCACGAGCCTTATTTTGCTCAACATTAAAGTACTCACAGTCATTTTGAATCCGGCCATTGCTGCCCGTATCTTTGCTACGCTAATCGCTGGCGCCATCATCTTTCAGCTTGCACTTGCCGTTGGTATGCCGTGGGGTGAATTAGCATGGGGCGGTGCATTTCCGGGGACGCTGCCTTCACATATGCGGGTTGCGTCAGTAGGAGCAGCGGTTCTTCTTTTTACGTTAGCGCTGGTCGTCATGGTTCGTGCCGGCCTAATCGAGTCCAGATGGAAGTCGGCCTCCAAAATACTAATTTGGGTTGTAGTTGCGTACTGTGCTCTAGGAGTTATCGCCAACACAATCACGCCAAGCTTCTGGGAGCGGGTCATTTGGATGCCAGTGACAATGCTGCTCCTGGGGTCTAGCATTATCGTTGCGCGAGCTCGCTGATTTGCTGCACGATTTGCTGCAAGACAGTAAGGTGTAATGCGTAGGGCGATGCGCTTATTGACGCTCAGCAAGTTACGCCTTCTGCGTGCATACCACTGGTATGTATTTTTAATATACGCAATAAATACATGCGTAAAGATGCCTATTTTTACGCATACACCATATTTTTTAAAATCAAAGCGGCAACGCGTACTTCGTGTGACCAGAGCGCCACATGCTGCGGGAGCGACGTTTTTTGCTCGCAGAAAGTGGGTTGCATCAGGTAAATCGCGCAAATCAGACCAGAGTTGTAACGACGGATTTACCTGCTACGTGGGCACAGAGGAGTACCCACGCTAGGCTACACGAAGGCTGTGATCTGCCCTCGTTATTGACGCGCTATTGACGCCTTATTAACAGGCTATTGACACGTTAGGCAGCACTGGCTTTGAGGTTAGGGAACCTTTTATCGATCACCTGATTCCATTTTGTCAGCTTTTCTTCGACTTGTTTCAGCAACGCCGAAGCATCGCCTTCAATAGTGACTTTTTTGATGATGTCATCCTTGGCGATGCTGTTGACCACTTTCTGGTCTTCGCTGCCGACCACGACACCGAACACGGTATGTTTGCCGTCGAGATGCGGTGTTGGGCCGTGGGTGATGAAAAACTGGCTGCCGTTTGAGGCTGGGCCGGAGTTTGCCATCGACAATATTCCGGCCTTGTCATGACGTAGTTCCTTGGAAAATTCATCTTCAAAATCATAACCGGGGCCACCCATGCCGCTTCCTTGCGGGCAACCGCCCTGGATCATGAAGTTGTCAATGACGCGATGAAACTTGAGCCCATCGTAGTATCCACGGCTAGCGAGGTTGACGAAGCTGGCAACCGTAACCGGTGTCTGATCGGCAAAAAGGGTGATATTGATGGTGCCCTTGCTGGTTTCCATGATGGCTTTTAATGTAGTCATTTTTTCTCTTTCTGTGTTGTTGGTTGGGTTATTGATGGGGTAAAAATAATAGGGACAGTTCAGGTTATCAGCACTACTTTGTGCCCTGCCCTCTATTATTCCTTATTTATCGTCCCGGTACGGTAGGTTGGCTGCAAAGCCCACATTTGGAACATGCAGATATCGCTCGCGCATATTGGGCTTCGCAAGCACAGCACCAATCCACCGATTGACCTATAGCCCAACGATCACGGCTTGTTCAAGACTCCAATCGTGCATCCATCGTAATGTTTGTTTTCAACAGCTTGGATACCGGACAACCGATTTTGGCCTTGTTTGCAATTTCCTCAAACTTGGCTTTGTCCGCACCAGGAATTTTTGCCACTACAGTGAGATGACTGGCAGTAATTTCAAAGCCATCTCCTACCTTCTCCAGCGTCACATCAGCATGTGTCTCGATCTTTTCCGGCGTTAAGCCAGCCTCTCCGAGCATTAAGGACAGCGCCATCGAAAAACAACCGGCATGCGCAGCCCCAATCAGCTCCTCTGGATTAGTACCCTTGCCGTTTTCAAACCTTGCCTTAAAACCATACGGTGCTTCATTAAGAACTCCAGTTTCGGTGGAAATAGTCCCGCCGCCATCCTTGATGCCGCCCTTCCAAACCGCCCATGCTTTCTTGATCATCATAGCTCCTTAGTGTTGAGAAAAAAGGGTGCTACTTTTGCAGAACCCGCCTGTAAGACAACCGCCGCGACGAGAAATTGCAAAAATAACAGTTCATCCTATGCAAATTTGGCGGCTCCGCGCAACTTGCAGTTCGCCGAACTTTGTGGTGGCACAAGTCAACAGCAGAATTGCGCTGACCGGCGTGGCGGTGACGCTTTCGCTCGACTTGTTCACGCTTTCAAGCAGACCCTTGCGCGGTTTCAACGCCGAAGATAAATCGGGCAATAGAAATCACAATCAGCAATGCTGGAATGATTAATAAACCCTGGTTTTACCTACGTTCGCTGCTTTTGCTGCTTTCGTTTTAAGCCGCGTCTGATATCAATCTCTCGCCACAAAGGGCTAGTAAAATGCTTGGATTTCTCGATGGCAAGGTAAAGCTGATGCATCCACGGGTAACAAATTAGAACCGTAGACGCGGCGCGCCATCGGTATCGGTATACCATGGGCGACTTGCCTTGGATCAAGTGATCTGTACATGTCTATTTCCATCTAAAAACAAGACCATCATGCCAACCATCTTTCCGATCCAAGCCCCCGCCGTGCGTGCTATACCGCTGTTGCGGCCTCTGCAATGGCTGCTTCTGGGCTGGCGCGACATTGCGCGTTGCCCGCTTCTCAGCATGGCGCATGGTTTGGCCGTTACACTATTCGGCGCGCTATTGATTGCCATTGCACACGACAGGTTCTGGTTACTGGCCGGTGCTTTTTCCGGTTTTTTATTGGTGGCGCCAGTGCTGGCGAGCGGGCTATATGCGCTCAGTCGTGCGCTGGAACGCGGCGAACCGGCCAACGTCCAATGTGTGCTGCGCACCTGGTTGCAATGGCGTACGCCTGACGATGTGCCCGATACCAGGCTGGTGCGTTTTGGCTTATTGCTGGCGCTGGCGGGAACCGGATGGGTCATGACCTCGGCTGCATTGGTGATTTCGTTTGCGCCACAGCCCATAGCCAACCCAATGGCGTTTGTGTATTTAGTGGTGCTGGCTCCCGACAATTATTTATTTACACTATGGCTGGCACTCGGCGGCGTCATGGCAGCACCTGTTTTCGCCTCTAGCGTGGTAACCATGCCGCTGCTGCTAGACCGGAAAATCAGCGTGATGGATGCCGTCTTCACCAGTTGGAGAGTGATTCTGGCCAATCCCGCCCCGATGGCATTATGGGCCGGGCTGATCATGGGTTTTACCTTGCTCGGACTGGCGTCGCTGTTGCTCGGCCTGATTCTGCTCATTCCCCTGCTAGGCCACGCCAGTTGGCACGCTTATCGCGACTTGGTGGAAGCTGCCGTCCCTGATATCAACAATGGAGAGCACTCTTGACCGGTACCGTATTTGGCTTCACAGAAGCCCAGATCGCCAATTTTGGCCTGACCTTTGGCGTGGGTGCGTTTATGCTCTACATGCTGTTCATAATCGGCCAGCTTGCATGGCAAGCCAAGGCCGGACGCTTTGGTACTTTTGTGTTATTTCTTGGGCTGGCGTTTGGAATGGTGGGCTTCGTCGCCAAATACATTATTCAATGGACACTCGGCATCAAATAATGCGTAGCGCAGGGGGCAATAAGGTTAAAGCCGTAAAGTGCCATTTCACAGCAAGTAAAATCAATATACATTAACGTGTATTTTTAAAAAATTTATACATACCTGCGTGAACATATGTGTTTTATCTTATACCCCCAACATTTTTAAAATTTTTCAGATGTAATGACAGCAATTTCGGCGGCGCTTCGATTATCATAGGCGGCGATTGCAAATAACCGACGAAATTGCACCTTGCGCACTATAACCAACCGATTATTCACACGCCATGGATGACTTAAATACCCTTGGATCTTTAGGCCTGACACTGCCCAGTCCGGCATACCTGTTGGGCGCAATCGTCTTTGGCATCATCGGCATTGCTGCATATCGGTATGGGAAAAAAACCTCTAGCAGCACTCCCAAGTGGATCGGAATCGGTCTGATGCTGTATCCGTATGGCGTCTCGCAGACTTGGCTACTGTATGTAATTGGTGTTGGCCTGTGTGCGGCGCTGTACTTTTTTCACGAATAAACCTTCTCGACAGAACAGTTGCTTGCCTTGTAAAGAACGGCATTTAAAACCCAAAGACACTGCTGCGAAATGTTGCGCTTCGCAAACCCAGACTGAACGGCGATCTTGTGCGCGTAACAAGCACCGCAAGGCAGGCTCCCGCCGTCTATTGCTTTTCGCTTGGCCTGTCCCATCTATCACTGGCTCACCAGGCCGGGAGGGAATCAGCATGGATACGGTAATGAACAACATAAAACGTCGAGCCGTGTAATGGCCCTCATCCTGCTGATGGCGCTGTTGATGCTCGGGGTCGGGCTGCTGTTCTGGCTGCCAAAATATCGCTTGCAGCGCGCCATCGCGCGCCCCTTCCCGCGTCGTTACGCGAAAATTCTGCGTAAGAATGTGCCGGTGTACGCCAGAATGCCGGCCGATCTTCAACTGCAGTTAAAGCACCTGATCCAACAATTTCTGCATCAAAAAAAATTTGTCGGATGCGATGGCTTGACCATCACGGATGAAATCAAACTCACAATTGCCGGCAAGGCATGCCTATTGCTGCTCAACCGTGTCACGCTGGTGTATCCCGCGCTCTCTTTCGTGCTGGTGTATCCAACGGCGTTCGTGGTGCGGCATGCCGAGGTCGCTGCCGGCGGACTGGTTACGCATCGCAATCAGGTCTTGCTGGGCGAATCCTGGAGCGATGATCGCGTGATCCTGGCATGGGATCATGTCAGGCGCAGCAACGCTGAAAATGACCCGGGCCACGATGTGGTGCTACATGAATTCGCGCATCAACTCGATAGCGAATCCGGCAGCACGAATGGCGCGCCGTATCTGATGAGCAAAGCGCGTTATGCACGTTGGTCATCAATTTTTTCGGAGGAATTTGCGCTGCTGCAGGAGGCTGCACAGCATCATTCTTTGAGCGTCATCGATCACTATGGAGCAACCAATCCTGCAGAATTTTTTGCTGTAGCGACGGAGGCTTTTTTTGAAAAATCCGTGGCGTTGGGCCAAGAGCACCCGGTTCTATTTAATGCTCTCAAAGAGTATTACTGCGTTGACCCGCGTGAATGGCGTTGACAATGGGCCGCACTAACGGTTTTTCGATTAATTTAATTTGTTCACGGCTTGTGCCCGCAACAACACATTAGCGAATATGGTGCTTCACTACCAGCGCTCGGTGTATTAGCAGATTGTTTCCTGTGTTGCCGTCAGCCATTGCACCAGCGCTGCGGCCGCCAACGGCTTGCTGAACAAATACCCCTGGCCCTTGTCGCATTTGAGTTGACGCACCACTGCCGCCTGAGCCTGCGTTTCGATCCCTTCTGCGACGGTGTCCATGCCAAGGCTGCGCGCCACCTTGACGGTCGCCTCAATAAGTATCCGGTGATGATGGCTAGTGTCGCCTTGGCTGACGAATGAGCGGTCGATCTTAACTGTATCGACCGGCAAGAGGTGCAGACTTGCTAAAGAAGAATAACCAGTACCGAAATCATCGAGCGCCAGCTTGATGCCGAGTGCTTTCAACTCGTGCAGGCGCGCCTGAACCTGCTGATCCTGCGCAGCCAGGCTTTCAGTCACTTCCAGTTGCAAATGTTGCGCATGCATGCCGCTGGACTGTAGAATTTTTATCACCGTATCGATCCATCCGGGCTGGGCCAACTGGGCACGAGACAAGTTCACGGCCAGCAGGCGCGGTGCGATGGCACCCAGTTCCGATTGCCACTGGACAAAATCGCTGCACGCTTTCGAAAGCACGAAATCTCCCACCGCGCCTATCAGGCCACACTCCTCAGCAATCTGGATAAATTCCAGTGGGGAGACAACGCCATGTATCGGGTGCTGCCAGCGTACCAACGCTTCGACGCCAACCGAATGATCAATGCGGCCTTCTTTAAGCAGCCCCACAACCGGCTGGTACAGAACGAACAACTGGTTCTCTTGTAACGCACGGCGCAAATCACACTCAATATCACCGCGGCGAGCGGCCAGCTCCCGCATTGACGCCTCAAACAGGGTGTAGCGTCCTCCACCGTCTCGCTTGGCTTGCGCCATCGCGATGCTCGCATCGCGCAAGACAGCATCAGCGTCGCCCGACGCTTCAGCGCCCAGAACGATTCCCATACTGACTTTGCAGCTAATCTCATGCCCGGAAATCCGGTACGGCTTGCCAATTGCTTCCAACAGGCGCCGCGCAACACTCTCGACTCCACCTGGACGGCGCATGCCGTCGAGTACAACCACGAACTCGTCGCCGCCGATGCGTGCCGCCATCTGGCTCGGACTGGATGCGAGCGCAGTGTGGTTGCTGGGCGGCCTCAGGGCGGCGCGCATGCGCTCGGCCATCTCGGTAAGCAACTGGTCTCCTGCCGCATTTCCCAGCGTGTCGTTGATCTGCCTGAAACGGTCGAAATTCATGAATAACACGGCAAACTCGCCGTGTGCGGCGGCATTTGGACGTGCCATCATGAACCCGATCTGCTCTTGTACCGCCCGTCGGTTCGGCATTTGCGTCAACGCATCGGTGCGCGCAGCGCTGTTCAGGCGGCGTGCCAACGTTTCCTGTTCCCGCTGCATTTCAAAGGTGGCGTCACCGAGCACCGCCATGAGTCGGTTAGCATCGAGTTTCAGCAGACTGATCGAGAGGAACTGCGGCCCCGACTCAATAGCGGCGATAGCGCCCAGATCCACCCGCAAGGATTCACAGATTACGCCGGTAGGTGCTGCGAAGTGGGTTGCCATCGAGCACAATAGTGGCGCAACGGTTGCAAGCACGTAAAACAGATTTTCGAGATTGCCGTCTTTGGCTAGCGGAATCAGCAAGCTGGCGGACATCGGATTAAGCATCTCAATGGTTCCATCCAGTCTGATCTGCACCAGTCCGATGGGTGCGCGGTACAGGAACTGGATCAGCGCTTCGTACGCATTGTCTGTGTCAGGCTGCATTGGTGCCCCCTTTAAGATGATCCTTATACGTTGGGCAATCGGGCGTCCAGCAATCAACTCGATTGCGCCCGCGTGCCTTAGCAGCATACAGTGCCTGATCGGCCCGCTGCATTAAATTGTCCAGCCGACCTAAGCGGTCGTCCATTGCGGCCACGCCGGCACTGACCGTGTAGCGGATCGACTCGCCGTTCACCATGACCGACGCCGCTTCCACTAGTGTTCGCAAGCGGTTCGCTAGCTCCGCCGCGTCGGCAAGATCTGTGGACGGCAGTAACACGGCAAACTCCTCACCGCCCACGCGCGCGACGACGTCGACGTCTCTGAAAGTGGCGCTTAATGCCGCCGCCAGATGACGCAGCACGGCGTCGCCGGACGGGTGACCGAAACAGTCATTGACGGCCTTGAAATGGTCAGCGTCGAACATGATCATCGCGGTCGGCCGGGTTGACTGTTTACTGCGTTCTAGCTCCAGCTCCGCTGCTTCAAAGAAGGCGCGTCGGTTAGCTAAGCCGGTCAGGTAGTCGCTATAGGCCGCCTTGCGCTGCCTTTCGCTGGCTTCTCGCTGGTCGCTGATGTCGCGAATGATCAGACAGTAGGCGGGATCGCGTAACTCGCTGTAGCCACCGACGTCCGGTGGTTGATCACGGTTTCGTAGCGGCGAGATCATTGCGCTGCCCCAAAACTCAGTACCGTCGGCGCGCTGGCGAATGCCTTCGTCGAGGCTCCAGCCATTCTCGTCAGCTTCGCGCAATTGGTTCAGAAGGTGTTCTCGCCTGTCTGGTTTGGACGGGTAGAAAATGGAATAGGGCTGCCCGAGTAGCGCTTCCGAATCGAAACCCGTCACGCGGCCGATACTCTCATTCCAGGCCTCGACCCGACCAAGCTGATCAAGGGTAACCATGGCGTAATCTGTCATTCTGGTGTGAATGGTGTTGAGCCACGCGTCGGTCTGTTTGAGCTCGCGTTCGCACCGTAGATGCTGGGTGACGTCGCTAAGCACGGCCATCAAGCGTGATTCGTCAAGCTTGATTATGCTCAACGAAAAAACTTTGGACGCGTACTTGTCTTGGATGCCGGCGTTCAGATGAATATACATGGCGTCACAGATGACGCCTTGGGCTGGGGAAAAATCGGCGCACAGATAGCGCAGGGCGGGCGCCACGCTTTCCAGCGCGGTAAATAAATTGTTGAGATTGCCGTCGCGGGAGAGCGGCATCAACAATTGCGCCGAGATCGGATTGATCATGCCGATCGTGCCATCCAGAGCCACTTGTACCAAGCCGACAGGCGCCAAGTAAAGAAACTGGATCAGCGCTTCATGCTCGTTGCTGATCTCGGGTGAGCTCGGGTGAATCACGACCGACGATTGACAAGTAGGTAGCGAATCGCAGCCCGTGGCGCAGCTAGCAGGCGTAGCGCAACCTTGACCGGGCGCATGCGCAACGTCAGTACATAATCAATAGTCACATCAAGTGCGGTGCCTGTTTCAACGGCGTCTTCAAAACGTTGGGCCACAAGAAAGTTATTCATGCAGGGGGCGACCACCGTAAATAACGGATGCCCGAGCACCCGTTGTGACGTCAGTCCAGCGGCTTTCGACTCGAACTCGTTGTAGAGTCGGACCACGGTTTTACTGTCGAAACCGATCACTCCAAAATCGAGCTGATCGAGGCCGTCTGCATTGAGCGTTTCAAGCCGGTCATTGAGGTCGGGCTGGTCGAATGAAATGGAAATTAGATCAATCATGGATGAGGCTCCTAGGTAATAAAACCAGCTTCAAACGCCGCCCTAACATTATCAGGAATTCACGGAATTTTATTGCTAATTGGAAATTTATGTTGACATAAATCCTTGATCGCGTCAATGTTTGTCCACGACAAATATGCGAATACTCGTATAAATTTGCTCCATCCGTCAGCACTACCGACTTTTTCTACCCTCACTCTGCTATTTAAATACATGACAAAGATCAATACAGTTTCATCAACTTCGGAGCGACGCTTGGTTCATTTCGACCGAAACCGCCTTCAACTCGAGGACATCGCCGCTGTGGCTGACGGAAGTGCGCGCGCCGTCCTGTCGTCCGACCCGGAATTTCGCGCAGCGATTGCGCGTGGCCCAGCCTTTCTGGATCGCCTGCTGAAAGAAGATGGAGTCATCTACGGCGTCACTACCGGCTACGGCGACTCCTGCACCGTAGCCGTGCAGTCTGAGCTGGTGGCCGAATTGCCACACCGGCTTTACACCTACCACGGCTGTGGATTGGGGGCGCTCTTGACGCCGCAACAAACCCGCGCGGTCATGGCAACACGCCTGACATCGCTGTGCAAAGGCTATTCCGGTGTCTCGGTGGCACTGCTTGAACAAATCGTCGGTTTGCTCGATGCCGGCATACTGCCGCTGATTCCGTCGGAAGGTTCGGTCGGGGCGAGCGGCGACCTCACACCATTGTCCTATTTGGCTGCGGTTCTGTGCGGCGAGCGAGAGGCGTGGCGCAATGGCGAGCACGTTGCGGCCGCCGAAGCCCTGCGCGAGGCCGGCATGGCACCGCTACGCCTTCGTCCGAAGGAAGCTCTGGCGATCATGAACGGCACTGCCGTGATGACCGGGTTGTCCGTGCTCGCCTATGGCAGCGCCGATTATTTAAGCCAGTTGGCCACTCGCATTACGGCCATGGCTTCGGTCGCGCTGGACGGCAACGCCGAGCATTTTGATGAGATCCTGTTTTCGGTCAAACCGCACCCAGGCTTGCAACGGGTGGCCGCGCGCATAAGGCGCGACTTGCCGAGTGCCGAGCGCGAGCGTAACGGCGGGCGTCTGCAAGACCGCTATTCGATCCGCTGTGCCCCTCACGTCATCGGAGTGTTGGAAGACAGCCTGCCATTTTTTCGCCAGTTGATCGAGAATGAACTCAATAGCGCCAACGACAATCCCATCATAGATGCTGACGGCCAGCGCGTGCTGCATGGCGGTCATTTTTATGGCGGCCACATCGCCCTTGCGATGGATGCCTTGAAAAATACCGTGGCAAACCTGGCTGATCTAATGGACCGGCAGATTGCGCTGTTGGTGGATACGCGCTACAACAACGGCCTGCCACCCAATCTATCCGGCGCGACGGGAGCACGCAGGGCCATCAATCATGGCCTGAAAGCGTTACAGATCAGTTGCTCGGCCTGGACTGCGGAAGCGCTCAAGCTAACGATGCCGGCGTCGGCTTTCTCGCGCTCGACCGAATGCCACAACCAGGACAAGGTCAGCATGGGTACCATCGCGGCCCGCGATTGTCTGCGCGTAATTGAACTAACTGAGCAGGTCGCCGCAGCTTTGCTGATAGCCGTTCAGCAAGCCGTTCGACTGCGCTGCGAGCTCGATCCGACGCTCAAGCTGTCGGCCCCAGTCGCGGCCACGATGGAAGCGCTTGCCAGCGACGTGGCACCAATACTGGAGGACCGGCGCCTTGATACCGACTTGCACTTGCTGCTTAAGCGCATTCGCGACAAAGCATGGAGCCTGTACACACCAATATAAAAAAATTTCATTTTGTCATGGACAAATAGATTGTATAGCGGTAATGTGTCGATGCTGTTGATTTGTTGTAATTTAGAAAGATTGCAGGTGCCGCTAGTGCGCTCTGTTGTCTATACCTCAACCATTTAGGAGAATAACTTGGAAAAACTTGAAATCATCGCCTTCGGCAAAGCAGATATCGAAAACGTAATGAATAAGATGTCAGGAAAGGACATCGATAAGCTTGCATTCGGCGCGGTCGAACTCGACAAGAATGGAATAGTGTTGAAGTACAACGCGGCTGAGGGGGCAATTACCGGGCGCGATCCGGCATCCGTCATTGGGAAGAATTTTTTCCGCGACGTCGCCCCATGCACTGCCAAACCTGCGTTCAAAGGAGTGTTCGATGCCGGTGTAAAGGCAAATAACCTGAATACCATGTTCGAGTATGTATTCGACCATGAAATGCAACCAACCAAGGTAAAAGTACACATGAAACGCTCTATCAGTGGAACGTCGTACTGGGTCTTTGTGAAGCGGATCTGATAAGCCGGCGGCATTATTATGGCACTTGAGCTACCGGTTGCTCCGGCGTGGTGGGAACACGATGCGCATCTGATGCGTTTCGTTTGTGACCTTATCGACGGCGAGCTGTCGATGCTACGCCGGAGCCGCGTCGACCCGCCATTGCCTTGGGCCGGGACGCTCCATATTGGACGTGATCTTGGCACCGACTCACTGGAATTACTCGCTCTCGCTACTGCATTCTCTGAAATGCTGCATTTACACCGCTCAGGGATTGAGGATTACTTGTTAGCACGGCTTGAAATTCAAGATTGGGCAGCGATCGCCCGGCAGAGCTTGTGTCATTTTTCTTCTGAACTCACGTTTCGCACCTCCGGCAGCGCAGGCAGTCCGAAATGTTGTACCCATAACACGGCAACACTTTGGCAAGAGGTATTCGAACTGGCGCCTTTGCTGGAGGGGCGGCGGCGCATCCTTAGCGCCGTGCCGAGTCATCATATCTACGGTTTTTTGTTCACAGTGCTGTTGCCGCAAGCCCCTGGACTGGGCAACCTCGAAGTGCTGGATTTGCGTGGCAGTTCTCCGGCTCGCTTGGCGCACGAGTTGCGTGATGGTGACCTGGTAGTGGCGCATCCGGAATTCTGGAGCGCGGTACTTCGACTGCGGCCGACGATAGCACACGGCGTAATCGGCGTCACCTCGAGCGCCCCGTGTCCAGACGAGTTGGCCCATGGGCTACAAGCGGCGGGACTGGAAAAATTGCTACAAGTATATGGCAGCTCCGAGACCGGCGGTGTAGGCTGGCGCGCGTCTGCCGCGTCTCCCTATCTGCGCTTCCCATACTGGCGGCGGGTGGATGCTGACGCAGGAGTGCTCGAACGCACACTCCCGAGCGGCGACTGCTCTCGCTATGCCATACAAGATAAGCTGGAATGGATCGATGAGTACACCTTTCGCCCCATAGGTCGAATCGACCAAGCCGTGCAGGTCGGTGGGATCAATGTGTTTCCGGCTCAGGTGGCGGCTGTGTTGCGGGAAAATCCCGACGTGCTGGACGCATCCGTGCGCCTTATGCGTGCCGACGAGGGCCACCGGCTTAAGGCATTTATCGTACCGCGGACGGCGCATATCGATCGCGACAAGCTGCAGACGCAACTGGTGGCATGGGCACGCGAGCGCCTCGACAGCCCTGAGCGACCGTCAGCGTTTTCATTCGGCAGCCAATTGCCAAGGCAGACCAATGGAAAACTGGCGGACTGGATCATTGAGACTGCTTCTTGAGAGGGTACGCTCGCCTGCCACTTAGTTCGTCAGCGTGGACGAAAACCATGCGCAAGAAAGTCTTATTAACAATTTCCGTGGGTGGAATGGAAGGCCGTGCGTTGCAGTAAATTCGTTGCGTAAATGATTCCAAAAAACCTTCACAACCACTTTCTGGCATGAAATAAAAAAATCAACCCATTGTAAATTGGTTGATTTTTTTAACATCGCGACCACTGGAACGGTCAAACCGAACGGAGTCCCGCGGCAAAGTCGGGTGATTACTTCACTGCAATTATTTTGCCATCGGCAGCGCTGCCGGATCACACAAAGATCCTTGGGCAAACTGTACAGTGAAGGTACTACCCGCGGAGGGCGCCGATTCAATCGACAGCGTCGCGCCATGCCGCAGCAGTACATGCTTGACGATAGCCAAACCCAAACCTGTGCCTTGAGTCTCTCGGGAACGGCTTTTGTCGACTCGATAAAAGCGCTCGGTCAGACGCGCGATATTTTCCGGCAAAATCCCGATGCCGGTATCCTGCACCGAAAATTGTGGCCCGTTTACCCCCATGCGCCAGCCGATCCGAATGCTTCCTCCACTGTCGGTGTAACGCACTGCATTTGATACCAGGTTGCCAAAAGCGCTTCTAAGCTCTTCCGTATTACCCTTGATATCGGGGCCGTCGGTTTCCAGCGTTACCGTGTGCCGTCCAGATGACAGAGCATTGGCCTCGCGTAGGATACTTTCCAGTAACAACGGCACCTTGACATGTTGCGAGCGCATCGGGTAATCGACCGACTCCAAGCGAGAAAGCGTTAGCATGTCTCCCACCAGATTCTGCATGCGATGGCCCTGTTCTGCCATCAGCTTGAGGTGCGCGATCCGGGTTTGCGGCTCCAGCTTATCTTGCCCTAGCGCAATTTCAAGAAAACCGTTAATGACAGTCAACGGCGTACGTAACTCATGCGAAGCATTCGCGATAAAGTCGCGTCGCATCATGTCAATGCGGTCGGAATCAGTCGCATCATGCGTGACCAGAATCTGGCGGCGACTTTCAAAAGGAATAATTTGGACGATTAGCTTACGTTCTTTAAATGACAGCGTCAGCGGCCGCTCATAGCGGCCCAGTATGATGTAATCCATGAAATCTGGACTGCGTACCAGATTAGTCACCCGCATCCCTTTGTCCCGATCCAGGGTCAGTCCAAGGTGCTTTTCTGCGGCCGGATTGCACCATTCCAAAAACAGCACATCATCCATGATGACCACTCCGTCCGGCAGCAAGTGCATGGCTTGTCGAAAACGTGCCAGCCATTCCGCCAACTCGGCCTGATTTTTTTCATCCAAACGGCGAGTTCGATACAGACGAGAGAAAACATCAGTCCAGGCGCCCCATCCGTCGGGCAATTTCGCACTGGTAGGCTCATCCAGCCAAGAATTTAACTGGTAAAGGTAGGACAGTTGCAGGCCCAACTGACTGATGACCGCGACCAGAGCTGCAATCAAACCCGGCACCAGGCCGAAAAAATACCCTAAGATTGTCGCCCCGAACAAGAGAATTATCAGCCGCAAAACGGCCGGAATCCAGAACAACAAAGCTGCGTTCATAATTTCCGATACTCATTTCTCGGTCAGCATATAACCTACGCTACGCACGGTCTTGATCAAATGTTCCGAGCCCTTCAGAACCTTGCGCAGCCGCAACACATGTACATCTACGGTACGCTCTTCAATCACGGCATGGTCACCCCATACCTTGTCGAGCAATTGACTCCTGGAAAAAACCCGCTCCGGGTGCGCCATAAAGAACTTCAATAGCTTATATTCGGCATGGCCAATCTCGATTTTTTGCCCAAAGATGCTGACGCTGCAACTCAGCGGATCAAGCATCACATTATCGATTACCATCGTGCTCTGCGCATGTTCAGGACTTTTGCGCCGTAACATGGCATTGATGCGTGCAGTCAGTTCACGCGGAGAAAATGGTTTCGTGATGTAATCATCGGCCCCGTGATCAAGTCCAGATATCTTATCTTCCTCCATGGTTTTGGCCGTCAGCATAATGATCGGCAAGCCACTCCACTGGCGCTCGGCACGCACCCGCGACAGCAGCCGCAAGCCGGTCTGATCGGGCAGCATCCAGTCCAGCAAGATCATTTGCGGCGTGTTTTTTTGCAGAAATTCCCAAGCATCCGCGACACTACGCACCACCACCGGGTTCCAGCCGGCGGAGCGTAAAGTGAAAACCAGTAGCTCCACAATTGAAGGCTCATCTTCCACCACCAATATTGATATTTTATCGACCGCCATAATACTTAGCCTGCATTATCCTTATTGGCTGCAGCATAATCGGTATGCCGGATATCCTTGCCTTCGACGATGTAAATAACATACTCGGCAATATTTTGGGCGTGGTCGCCGATCCGCTCTATCGCCTTGGCAACCCAAATAGTATCCATCGCAATCGAAATCGTACGCGGATCTTCCATCATGAAAGTAATCAAATTACGCATGATGGAACGGAACTCGTAATCGACGCCATCGTCCTGCGCAATGATTTGAATCGCCTGTTTTCCGTCCAGCCGCGCGAGTGCATCAAGCGCGTCATGCAATATGCCGCTGGTGCTGGTGGCGATTACTCGCACGGTTTCATAGTGATTCAGGATCGCCGCGCCGTGCTCCTTGATGCTTTTGGCGACTCGGGCAATTTTTGTGGCTTCGTCGCCGACCCGCTCCAGGTCGGTGATGATATTGACCGTTGACATGACAATACGCAGATCGTTGGCGGTCGGCTGACGCCGCACGATCAGGCGACTGCAGGCATCATCCAGGTTAACCTGGAATTGGTTGACCGCAGCGTCGCCCTTGATAACCTGCTCCGCTTGCGCTACATCACCGCTGCGAAAACATGCTATTGCATCTTGAAACTGACTCTCGACCAAGCCGCCCATTGCCAGCACCTGGGACTGCATCATTTGCAGTTCCAGATCATATTGTTTGTAAGAATGCTCACTTGGCATCATTTTCTCCTTGTGGTTTTGCAATAGATGCCGGGCTTAACCAAAACGGCCGGTAATGTAGTCTTGCGTTTCAGTCTTCGCCGGATTCATGAAAATCTGATCCGTTTCGCCGAATTCGACCAGTTCGCCCAGATACATGTATGCAGTATAGTCAGAGATGCGCGCCGCCTGTTGCATGTTGTGAGTGACAATGGCAATCGTGTAATCCTGCTTCAGTTCATTAATCAGCTCTTCAATCTTGGCAGTAGAAATCGGGTCCAGTGCCGAGGTCGGCTCATCGAGCAGCAGCACCTCCGGCTTGACCGCTACCCCACGCGCAATACACAACCGCTGTTGCTGGCCGCCCGATAGGCTTAGACCGCTTTTGTTTAACTGATCCTTGACCTCATCCCAGATTGCGCCCTTTTTTAGGGCCCACTCAACCCGTTCATCCAGTGCGCCTTTGGACAAATTTTCATAGAGGCGCACTCCAAAGGCAATGTTGTCATAGACGGACATCGGGAATGGCGTAGGCTTCTGGAACACCATGCCAACCTTGGCGCGCAACATGTTGACATCTTGCCCGTGATCCAGAATATTGCTGCCGTGATACATGATATTGCCTTCAGCACGCTGCCCCGGATACAGGTCGTACATGCGATTCAGCGTACGCAGCAAAGTCGATTTTCCGCAACCGGAAGGACCGATAAAGGCAGTCACTTTTTTTTCGTGAATATCCAGATTAATATTTTTCAAGCCTTGAAAAGCGCCATAAAAAAAGTTTAGGTCAGAAATTCCTATAGTCGTTTTTGGGTTCATGCCTTCAGACGTTTGATTATGCATATCGATCACGATGGAAAATTAGTGCTGGATTTTCTGATTAAACAAAGTACGCGACAGAATATTCAAGCCGAGAACGCTAAACGTCACCAACAATGCACCACCCCAGGCCAGCGAGCGCCAGTTATCGTATGGGCTCATGGCAAATTGATAAATCACGACCGGCAAATTGGCCATTGGAGCGTTCATGTTCGCGCTGAAAAACTGATTATTCAATGCCGTAAACAGCAACGGTGCAGTTTCACCGGAGATCCTTGCAATTGACAGTAATACCCCGGTCACAACCCCAGCCTTTACCGCCCGCAAGCGCACTGATGTTGCCACTTTCCAGCGTGGTGCACCAAGAGCAAACGCTGCTTCGCGTAGGCTGGTAGGAACCAGATTAAGCATGTTGTCGGTAGTACGTACAACCACCGGAACCGCAATCAGAGACATGGCAAAACTACCGGCCCAACCGGAGAAATGATGCACGTTAGCAACGTAGATTGCATAAATAAACAGGCCGATCACAATCGATGGCGCTGATAGCATGATGTCAGTGACAAAGCGCGTGACTTGGGCGAACCAGCTGAACTCTCCATATTCAGCCAGATAAATGCCAGCTAGGATACCGACTGGGGTGCTGACGAATACGGCAGCGCCAACCATCAACAGGCTGCCGATAATCGCATTCATCAGACCACCGCCTTCGCTGCCTGGCGCCGGAGTGGTTCGTGTAAACATGGCCAGATCAATTCCACCCACGCCTTTAACAACCAGGGTCAACAAGATCCACATCAGGAAAAATAAGCCAATCGCCATCGCGAAAAATGACAGCGCGATGCCGACCCGGTGGATCCACAAGCGCCGGAGATACACCGGGTTCATTTCGGGATTTTTCATTTCACTCCCTCTTTTCGGGACATGCCCATCAACATTAGTTTAGCGGCAGACAACACGATGAAGGTGATTACAAACAAAATCAGACCCAGAGCGTATAGCGATGACACATGCAAAACCGTATCGGCTTCCGCGAATTCATTTGCCAGGGTGGAAGCGATACTATTTCCCGCGGCAAACAAAGACCACGATAATTTGTGCGCATTGCCGATCACGAAGGTAATCGCCATTGTCTCTCCAAGTGCTCTGCCGAGGCCTAGCATCACCGCGCCAACCACGCCGATCCGGGTATACGGCAAAACAATATTACGCACTACTTCCCACTTGGTACAGCCGAGCGCATAGGCGGATTCTTTCAATACCTGTGGCACAGTTTCAAATACGTCGCGCATAACCGAGGCAATAAATGGAATGATCATGATCGCCAAAATCAAACCTGCTGCCAGCATCCCGATCCCCATCATCGGGCCCTTGAACAACTCTCCAATAACGGGCAATTTTCCCAGCGTATTGGCCAGCGCTGGCTGGATATAATCGGCAAATATTGGCGCAAATACGAACAGGCCCCACATACCGTAAATAATGCTGGGCACCCCGGCTAGCAACTCGACTGCCGTACCCAATGGACGCTTCAGCCAAGCGGGACAAATTTCCGTCAGGAACAGTGCAATCCCAAAGCTGACCGGAAATGCGATCAACAATGCGATTAATGAAGTAACGAGTGTGCCGGAGATGGCGATCAGAGCGCCGTATTTATCATTTACCGGATCCCACTCGATACTGGTTACGAAAGGCAGTCCGAACTCATACAGGGCCGGCCACGCACCAATCATTAAAGAGACAATAATGCCCATTAAAACGAGCAAGACACTCAAAGCAAACAAGAGTGTCAATTTATGGAAGAAAAAATCCTGAAACCGCTGCTTGCGCATCGTGGCTTTCAGCGCCTTGCTGAAGATATGACCATCAGTGACTTCACCATTCTGTTGCAAATCTCGATCCGAAATGGCGTTCATGTTTGCGCTCATGGCATGTGATATTTAAAAAAGACTGGAATCATATGACATCACGAAATGAAGGGATAGAAAACTACCGGCCGCCAGATGTTACGTATCCGACCGCCGGCAGCCATTCAAACGTACTATTTTACCAAACTGCCTTGCCGGAACCGTCCTTCAATTGTGTTTTCCAAGCTGCATTGACTAGCTTGATGACCGGGGCAGGCATCGGCACATAGTCAAGTTCAGTGGCCATGGCGCCGCCATTTTTGTATGACCAGTCAAAAAATTTCAACACTTCTTTCGCGCGAGCCGCGTCTGCTTGTACCTTATGCATGATGATGAAAGACGCGCTAGTGATAGGCCAACTTGCTTTACCAGGCTGATTCGTCAGAAGCACCGACATGCCTGGCGTCTTCACCCAATCAGCGCCAGCTGCTGCGGCCTTGAAACTCGCATCGTCAGGTTGCACAAATTGACCGTCACGATTTTTTACCTGGGTATGCGAAATCTTATTCTTTTTCGCGTATGCGTATTCTACGTAACCAATCGTGCCTTTGATACGCTGTACGTTGGCGGCAACGCCTTCATTGCCCTTGCCACCGACACCGGCTGGCCATTTAACGGCAGTACCAGCGCCAACCACTGCTTTAAAGTCGGCATTAGTCTTGGATAGGAAATCAGTCCATACAAATGTTGTACCGGAGCCATCCGAGCGATGCACTACAGTAATATCCTGGTCTGGAAGTTTCACGCCTTTATTTAGCGCAACAATTTGAGGATCGTTCCATTTGACAATCTTGCCGAGGTAAATCAGTGCAAGTACATCCGATGTCATTTTCAACTGGCCTGGCGTAACTCCCTCAATGTTAACGATAGGCACAACGCCACCCATTATGGCAGGGAACTGCATCAATCCTTCCGCCTCCATTTCTTCAAACTTGAGGGGCATGTCAGAAGCGCCGAAGTCGACAGTTTTTGCCTTGATCTGCTTGATGCCACCACCGGAACCAATCGATTGGTAGTTCATCCCAGTGCCAGTTGCCGCTTTGTAAGCCTCGGCCCATTTTGCATAAATTGGATATGGAAATGTTGCACCGGCACCCGTAATATCGGCTGCCGCCACGTTAGAGAACGCCATTGCCGAGACTGCTGTGACTGCTGTGACTGCTACTGATTTAATGAGTTGGTTCAGATTCATGACAGCTCCGTTGTGTAAAAAATGTAACAGTCCGAACTCTACCGAATATTTATGACATCTTTATGACGCACAAGAATTTGTTTAATATATTCGCAGGCTGCATTAATATCCCACTCAATACGTCATTAACTTGTCATATTAAATCTCTACACTGCCCGCATTGCCATGCGCACAACCTTTTGTTGACATTGCTATCATGTAACGATGAATAAGAAAAATATGAAGCCTAGTCTTGCCATCATTGCCCCTTATGCCAATAGCAGCGTGTATCTAGACCGCGAACTGTCTCTGCTCGCCTTCAACCGGCGCGTGCTGGCCCAGGCCGAAGACTGCAGCGTGCCACTGCTTGAACGCCTGCGCTATCTCTGCATTGTCAGCAGCAATATGGATGAGTTCTTTGAAGTTCGAGTGGCTAGTATCCTGGCCCAAAACAGCATTGATGGCGTTCTCACCGAACATCCTAGCTTGCTGGCTTTACTGGACCGCATCAGTGCCGAATGCCATCAACTGGTGCAACATCAATATACGATTCTTAATGATGCGGTGTTGCCGGAACTGTCCAGGAATGGCATCCGTCTGCTGCGCCATAACGAACGCAATGATGCCCAACGGGCCTGGATAAAAGCGTATTTCGAACGCGAAGTACGGCCACTGCTGACTCCCATCGGGCTCGACCCCGCTCATCCATTCCCGCAGGTTGTTAACAAGAGTCTGAATTTCATCATTTCACTATCCGGCAAAGATGCGTTTGGCCGCGGCACCGCAGTTGCCATAGTAAAAGCGCCGCGAGTTCTGCCGCGCGTGATCGAGTTGCCGCAAGAGTTATCCGATGGCGGCATTTCTTTCTGTCTGCTGTCCTCGATTATTCATGCCCATATCGAGGATCTGTTTACCGGCCGTGAAGTACTGGCTTATTCGCAATTTCGCGTCACGCGCGACAGTGACCTGTGGGTTGACGAGGAAGAAGTCAAAAATCTGCGACAAGCTTTGAAAGGCGAGTTGCAAAGTCGCCAGTTCGGGGTCGCGGTCCGGCTCGAAGTGGCAAAGAATTGCCCTGAAAATCTGTCGCAGTTTTTACTTAACCAGTTTTCGCTTCACCACAGCCGTCTGTATGCAGTGGACGGTCCAGTGAATATGACGCGCCTATCGGAATTGATTGATCACGCCCAGGCCCCCACACTACGTTTTCCACCTTTTTTTCCGGGACAGTCGCCACTGCCGTCCAACGGCGACATTTTCACCCTACTCAGAAAACAGGACGTGTTGTTGCACCATCCGTTCCAGACATTTCAAACCGTCATCGACTTCATCCGCTGCGCCGTGCAAGACCCCAATGTGCTGGCCATCAAGCAAACCATCTATCGCACCGGCATGGATTCCGATCTGATGCAGGCTCTGATGACTGCGGCCCGAATGGGCAAGGAAGTTACTGTCATTGTCGAACTGATGGCGCGCTTCGATGAAGAAGCCAATATCAACTGGGCCGATCAGCTCGAGCAAGCTGGAGCACAAGTGGTGTATGGCGTGGTGGGACTGAAAACACATGCCAAGCTGGCGTTAATAATCCGCCGCGAAAAAGGCGTACTGCGCACCTACACCCATCTCGGCACCGGCAATTACCATTCGAAAACCACCCGACTTTATACCGATTTCGGCCTGTTGACCGCGCACCCTGAAATTGGAATCGAAGTCAACGAAGTCTTCATGCACCTGACTAGCCTGACCGTGCCGAAACGCATGAAGCATCTGTGGTTGGCGCCGTTTTCGCTACAAAAAAATATCATCAGCGCGATTCGCAATGAAGCCAGAATTGCCCGCGAAGGTCGTCCGGCGCACATCATCGCCAAGATGAATGGACTAGTCGATGAACCGGTAATCCGCGCGCTGTACGCGGCCTCCACTGACGGCGTCAAGATCGACCTGATCGTACGCGGCACCTGTGCGTTGAAGCCCGGCGTACCCGGTCTGTCCGACAACATCAAGGTGCGCTCAATCATCGGCCGCTTTCTGGAACATAGCCGTATTTATTATTTCCGCAATAATCTGGAGCACAACGTCTATCTGGCTAGTGCCGACTGGATGAACCGCAACCTGCTGCGCCGTATCGAAGTCGCATTCCCGATATATGACAAGGCACTTAAGAAACGCGTGATATCCGAAGGCTTGCGCCCCTACCTTAAAGACAATGTAAACGCTTGGGAACTGAGCTCCAGCGGAGCCTACCACCGCAAAAAACCGCGCCCTAAGCAGACCCGGTTTTGCGCCCAGGAATTTTTGATGCAAATGCTGGGGTCGCACACTGCAATTGATGAGGACTGATAATGGAACTGATCCTGTGGCGCCATGCAGAAGCTGAACCGGGCGAACCCGATGCGGATCGCGCTCTGAGCGGAAAAGGTCGCAAACAGGCAGCGAAAATGGCCGAGTGGCTCGACAGTACGCTGCCCAGCGGCTGCAAAATCCTGGTCAGCCCGACCGTTCGCACCCGGCAGACTGCCGAAGCACTGGGGCGCCCATTCAAACTCAGTGCCGAACTTGCGCCTGGCACCACTGCCGAAAAAATTTTAGCTGCAGCCAACTGGCCGCAAGGCCGCGAACCGGTTTTGATCATCGGCCATCAACCCAACCTGGGCCAATTGGCGGCACTGCTCGTGGCAGGCTCGGAACAAGACTGGCCGATTCGCAAAGGCAGCGTCTGGTGGATTGCACAAAGAATCCGGTCTGACCTCGCCCAAACTTATGTGCGCGCCGTGATGGCACCGGAACTGGTACTCAAATAATCAGGAATTTTTCCTAAAATATTGATATACATAAATGTGTATTTTTAATAGCGCCAATGAATATATGCGGTAATGGCATAATTAATTAACATACTCCCTATTTTATTAATATCAATGCAATTTTTTTAACGCACCATGAACGTGTTGGTATCGTAGAGACGGGTTCAAACCCGCCTCTTGTCTTGCTGACTAGCAAGAAAAAAAGACGTCACACCGCTTCCGTCTCCTTCAAATAATGGCGCGCATAACGACTATCAAGTCGATCCAACGGCAACAGCAGGAACAGGTCGGCACAGTGAAAATCTGGATCCCAAGCCGGTTCGCCGCAAACCCAGGCACCACTACGCAGGTAACCCTTCAGTAGCGGCGGAATAACCGGTTTGTGATCTGCCTCGCGCTCTTCGGTCGGAAACGGCAGATACGGCGTTACCCGGTATTCGGGCGGCGCCACATTGCGCTCAGTGAGCGCGTGATACAACGCGACAGCATTATGACCACCATCGGCCAAGCTGATGCTGGCGCAGCCGATCAGATAATCGCACCGTTCGCGTCGCATGTATGCCGCCAGCCCCGCCCACAGCAGCATGATGACGCCGCCGCTACGGTAATCAGGATGGATGCAGGCGCGCCCGGCTTCGGCAATGCGAGCGCGCAAATGCGCCAGCCGGCTAAGGTCAAACTCTTGCTCGGAATAGAAACGCCCTACTCGGCGCGCCGCATCGGCACTCAGCACACGGTAAGTACCGACCACCTTGAGAGTTTTGCCGTCGCGCACGATCAGGTGATCACAGACCGCATCGAATTCATCTTGGTCCAGACCTTCAGGATTGATTAGCGTTGTCAGCCCCATCGCCTTGATAAATATCTTGTAACGTAAACGCTGCACTTCCCGCACCTCCGCCGGAGTGGTGGCAAGGCTTAATGTCAATTTGGAAAAATGCGGACTCGCATCGGCAGGAGTTGTCAGTAATCGCATGTTCGCCCTTTATATGGAAGACAGGCAGAGCGTAACTGCAAAATATTTCCACAATATGACGGCTTCATGTCGATTGCATGACACGCATACGCCTGTCATAAATCTGAGTAACCAACTGCGTCGAAATGGCGGATCCAGGCCAGCCAGCAACAGATTCAGATCAGCGAATCGCAATGGATTCGGCGTTTTTGTATCCGCAGTCAGCTTACCCACACCACAATCACGTGGCCCACGTCAGAAGCAAAAGAAATGTCTTCTTGTATAGCAAATCACTGTATACAATTCGAAATTATTGCACCACGGCAAACTTATTCCGGCATTGTTAAAGGAGCCTTTATACCTAGACAGATTTATTCCGGTTTTTTTATAAAGCCAAACCACCGGTTGCGCAGAAAAGTTAAAACTGGCCTCGGCTGCGAACTTCAGGTGGCATTTAATCTAGCTTGATATCTACACGAATGAACCGTAATGAACAGCCACCCCTTGCATTCTGGAGAACCTGCGGTGAATAACAATAATCGGCCCAATGCACACCTGTTGTACCCGGTAGCCTTGGGGCTAGCCGGGGCGATTGCCATCTTGGCCGCTAGCGGCTGGAACTGGAGCGCCGCTATCCTGGCTGGCGTCATGAGTATCGCCGGTATAGGAGCCGGCCTGCAGATGGCGGCAAGACAGACCGCCTTGCTGCAATCGCTTGACGCCTATCTCGCTGGCCAGCAACAGTTCGGCGAAAAAGTAGTCCCGGTCTGGAGCGGACACATTGAATCGTCCCGTGAACAGATGGAAAGTGCCATAGCAGCGTTATCAGGACGTTTTTCCGGGATTGTCGACAAGCTTGACCAGGCAGTCCATGCCTCCAGTCTGGCCACCGAAACCATTGAAGGCAGCGGCAATGGGTTAGTCGCCGTGTTTGCCAAATCCGAACAGAGGCTCAGTGCAGTGGTCACCTCGCAAAAAACAGCCATGTCCAATATGGCGAGCATGCTCGAAAAAGTACAAGGACTGGATCACTTCATTGAGGAACTGCAGGAAATGGCTGCCGATGTCGCCAAAATCGCGGCGCAGACCAACCTGCTTGCGCTCAATGCCGCAATCGAAGCGGCACGGGCTGGAGAAATGGGGCGCGGCTTTGCAGTGGTGGCTAAGGAGTTTCGGATGCTGTCCACCCAATCCGGCGAAACCGGCATGCGCATCGCCGAAAAAGTCAACATCATCAGCGCTGCAATCATCGCCACCTGCAGTGCTGTGCGCGAATCCGTCAAACAGGAAGACGGCGCCACGCATACAGCAGAAGCCACCATCGAAACGGTACTAGCGGACTTCAGAAACATCACCGACGCGTTGCTGCACTCCAGCACGCTGCTCAAGAATGAAAGCATCGGCATCAAGTCGGAAGTCGGTGAAGCTCTGGTACAGCTGCAGTTTCAGGATCGGGTCAGCCAAATCATGAACCACGTCAAAGGCAATATCGAGCGGCTTCCCGAGTTTTTGAAGCAGCACCGGCAGCAGTATGTGCAGACCGGCGCACTGCAGTTGCTTGAGCCGCAGATTTTGTTGGCCGAGTTGAAAGGAACCTACGTAATGGCCGACCAGTATGCGATTCACAACGGCGCTAAGGCAGTGCAAAAAAACGATACTGAAATCACATTTTTCTAGAGGATGCCATGACTAAAACCATCATGATAGTGGACGATTCTGCCTCAATGCGGCAGGTAGTGGGAATTGCACTGAAAGGTGCCGGCTATACCGTGCTGGAAGGCCGCGATGGCCAGGATGCGCTAGCCAAGCTCACCGGCCAGAAGGTGCACCTGATCATCAGCGACGTCAATATGCCGAACATGGATGGCATCAGCTTCGTAAAAGCGCTAAAGCAACTGCCCGCTTACAAATTCACGCCGATCATCATGCTTACCACCGAGTCGGAAGAATCGAAAAAAAACGAAGGCCAGGCGGCAGGCGCCAAAGCCTGGGTCGTCAAGCCATTCAAGCCCGAACAATTACTGAGCGCGGTGCAGAAACTATGCCTGCCATGACCCACTATTGTTTGCCCTGTCTCACGAGCTACCGGAGAGCCAGATGAGCAAAGAGCCAAAACAGCCGAAGGATTTCCAGACGCTACGCATCCAGGGCGAGCTGACCATTTACCGGGCAGCAGAGATTAAGCAAGCACTGCTGGCGGCACTGGCCGAGCCATCCGCCCTAGAGGTCGACCTGTCCAGCGTTACCGAGCTTGATACGGCAGGCGTGCAACTGCTGATGCTGGCCAAAAAAACGGCGCAGGAGAGACAGCGCGAATTGCGTCTGGTGGCACACAGTCCGGCGGTGATCGATATATTTGAGCTGCTGAACCTGGCCGCGTATTTCGGCGACCCGTTGGTCATTGCTTCCCGAGCTACCGCTGCACGCTCGCCAACCCCTTCCGACGCGAGACACGCCAATGAATCTTGATCAGGCATTGCAGACTTTCTTCGCTGAAAGCCGAGAACTGCTGGAAGACATGGAAAATGCGCTGCTTGTGGTTGAGCAAACCGAGCAAAAAGAGCAAAAAGATGAAATGGTGAATGCGATCTTTCGCGCCGCGCACACCATCAAGGGGTCATCCGGTCTGTTCGGACTGGACCACATTGTCGCCTTTACCCATGTGGTCGAGAGTGTGCTAGATCAGGTACGCGCCGGCAACCTGCGCATCACGGACCAACTAATAGTGCTGCTGCTGTCTTGCTGCGACCACATTGGCGCGCTGGTCGAGGCAGCAGCAGAGGGCCAGAACGAGACCAATGCAGACCAGCTTTTGCAAGGAGAAACGCTGATTACGCAGTTGCGCGGTTATCTCCCTGCACCGCAGCCACAAGCAACTCTGCCGGGGTCGGGGACAATCGTGGAATTGGGTGCCGATCCGATAGAACGCATCATTAGCGGCGGCGTGCATACCGACCACTGGCACATCTCGCTGCGGTTCGGGCCGGACGTGCTAAAAAACGGCATGGATCCATTGTCGTTCATCCGCTACCTGGAAACGTTGGGAAGCATCACCGGCATCACCACCCTGCCCGACGCGATTCCGGCGGCCGATACGATGGACCCGGAAGCCTGTTACCTCGGCTTCGAGATTGCCTTCCAGAGCGAAGCCGACAAAATCACGATTGAAAACGTTTTCGAATTCGTGCGCGACGATTGCCACGTTCGAATCCTGCCGCCGCACAGCCTGATTTCCGAATTCATCCGCCTGATCCAGGAACTACCGGAGCAACCGGCCCGGCTTGGCGAGATACTGGTGCGCTGCGGCACCTTGACCGCACAAGAGCTTGACACCGCGCTCGATACGCAGTCGGACACCCCTTCCAAACTGATCGGTGCCATTCTGGTCGAACAATGTTCGGTGCAGCCGGAAGTGGTCGAAGCCGCACTGACCAAACAAAAACAGGTTAAGGATCTGGGGGCGCAGGAAAGCCATTCGATTCGGGTCGACGCCGACAAGCTCGATCAACTGATCAACCTGGTCGGTGAGCTAATCATTGCCGGCGCTGGCGTCAATCTGATCGCGCGCCGGGCGCAGATCGGCGAACTACAGGAAAGCACTTCCAAACTGTCGAGCCTGGTGGAAGAAGTGCGCGACAGTGTGCTGCAACTGCGGATGGTCAAAATCGGAGCTACCTTCAACCGCTTCCAGCGCGTGGTGCATGATGTGTCGCGTGAAATCGGCAAGGACATCGGGCTGGTGATTAAGGGCGAAGATACCGAGCTTGACAAGACAGTAGTTGAGAAAATCGGCGACCCGCTGATGCATCTGGTCAGGAACGCGATCGACCACGGAATTGAAGCAGCCGAAGTGCGTGCCGCCCACGGCAAGCCGGTAAATGGCAGCGTTACGCTCGATGCGTACCATGACTCCGGCTCCATCGTGATCTCGGTCAGCGACGACGGCGGCGGGCTCAAGCGCGACAGGATATTGTCCAAGGCGATCGAACGGGGACTGATCGAAGCTGGCCACAACCTTTCGGATAGCGAAATCTACGCTCTGATATTCGAGCCCGGCTTTTCCACTGCCGAACAGGTAACCAACCTGTCGGGACGCGGCGTCGGCCTGGATGTGGTGAAACGCAATATCACCGCACTACGCGGCAGCGTCGGCGTCAGCAGCGAAGAAGGTGTCGGCACCACCGTGACGGTGCGTCTGCCACTGACACTGGCGATCATCGATGGCTTTCTGATCGAAATCGGCAACTCTGTGTTTGTGATTCCGCTCGACATGATTGAGGAATGCGTAGCCTATTCCGCCGAACCCGGACACAACTATACGGACCTGCGCGGCCACGTACTGCCGTTTATTCGCCTACGTGAACTTTTCGCCGTTGAAGGGGAGCCGACCCGGCGCGAGAATATCGTCGTACTCAAGCATGCCGGACAAAGAGCGGGGCTGGTGGTGGATACGCTGCTCGGTGAATTCCAGACCGTCATCAAGCCACTTGGCAAGATGTTTAGCCAGGTCAAATGCATCAGCGGCTCGACCATCCTCGGTAACGGCGAAGTGGCATTGATTCTTGATGTGCCGGCACTGGTGCGCCAAGCCAGCCAAGCGGCATCGCCAGCATTAAAAACACCGGAAACAGCCGTATTCGCAGGATAACAACGCATCTGTCAAATTCATAAACCGGAGAGAAATTATCATGTTTTCAAATATCAAAATTGGAGCCAGGCTGATGGCCGGGTTCATGCTAGTAGCCGCGATCAGTATCGTAGTGGGTGTCATCGGCATTTCGAATGCAAGCAAAATCAATGACAGGGCCGGGGCGATATATGCGCAGGACTTGCTCGGGCTATCCTACATCCAAGAAGCCAATATCAACCTGATTTATATCGGGCGCGATCGTTCGAATTACCTGCTTGCCACTTCGCAGGAAGAACGACAGCAGCATCTGGCCTCAATAAACAAAAACCTTGCTACGCTAAAGGATTACCTTGAGAAGGCCAAGCCGTTATTTTTCTTAGCCAAAGCCAAGGAAACCTTTGTCACAGTCTCCAGTGTGCGGAAGGAGTACGAAAAAGAACTGCAGAATTCATTAAACCTCGCTGCCAACGAAAAATTGGGACAGCACAGCGAAGCGCTGACTCAAGGGCTTGGCCGCGTGCGTGAAAAAGCCAATCAACTAGATGATCTGTTGACCGACCTGACCAAGATAAAAGAAGCACGGGCCAAGGAGAAATCGGACGAAATCACTGCGATCTACGAGCAAGGCCGTACCGTAATGATGGCCACCATCGCGCTTGGTGTTTTGCTCGGTATCGGCCTCGGCTTCATCGCCAGTCGCAGCGTCACGGTGCCCCTGAACAAAGCGAAGGAAGCGGCAAACCGTCTGGCGGAAGGTGATTTGACGGTACGCATCGAGAGCAATACGAAGGATGAAACCGGCCAAATGCTGCAGTCGATGCAGACAATGATCAGTAAACTGTCGCAAGTAGTGACCGACGTCAACGCCGGTGCTCAGTCGTTGGCAAGCGCCTCGGCACAAGTCAGCGCCACCTCGCAATCGCTGTCGCAAGCCTCCAGCGAACAGGCCGCCAGCGTCGAGGAAACCAGCGCTTCACTCGAACAGATGACCGCGTCGATTGCGCAAAATACCGAGAATGCAAAAGTCACCGACGGCATGGCCAGTAAGGCAGCCAACGAAGCTGCCGAAGGCCGGGAATCAGTCAACGCTACAGTAGCGGCCATGAAACAGATCGCCAAGAAAATCGGCATCATCGACGATATTGCCTACCAAACCAACCTGCTGGCCCTGAATGCAGCGATTGAAGCGGCGCGTGCCGGTGAACACGGCAAGGGCTTTGCGGTGGTGGCTGCCGAAGTGCGCAAACTAGCCGAGCGTAGCCAGGTAGCGGCGCAGGAAATCGGTGAAGTAGCCAGCAGCAGCGTCGAATTGGCAGAAAAAGCCGGCAAGCTGCTGGGCGAGATAGTGCCGAGCATTCGCAAGACGTCCGATCTGGTGCAGGAAATCGCCGCCGCGTCGAACGAGCAGTCGTCCGGCGTGGGCCAGATCAATGCGGCAGTGATCCAGCTAAGTCAGACCACGCAACAGAACGCATCCAGTTCTGAAGAGCTGGCTGCCACCGCCGAAGAAATGAGCAGCCAGGCTGAGCAATTGCAGCAGACGATGGCATTCTTCAAGCTCGATAACACGATAAACACAAAAACTCTCGATTCTTCGACGCGCAAAAGTGCTGCCGGCGGCAAGATTGGCCAAAAAAGTAATGTCAAGGTTACAGTCGGCAAACTGGCGCTAGCACCCAACGCCGATCTTGACGAAACGCAGTTCACCCGATTCTGAAGGAGCCCGTCATGCATGCACTGGTTCAGACAGAAAATAGGCCGATACCCGGTTCGGCAACGGCGCAAGCGGCAGCACTGGCCGGGCAAAAGCAGTACTTGACTTTTATGCTCGGCGGAGAAACGTTCGCGATCAGCATTTTGGGAATCAAGGAAATCATCCAGTATCCCGGGCTGACCGAGGTGCCAATGATGCCGAAATGCATCTGCGGCGTGATTAACCTGCGCGGTGCGGTAGTGCCGGTGATGGATTTGTCGGTCCGCTTTGGCAAACCGGCCCACGTTGTCACCAAGCGTACCTGTATTGTCATCGTCGAGGTGGAGACCGAAGACGAACGGCAGGATATGGGTGTGGTGGTCGATGCAGTTAATGCTGTGCTGGAGATCCCTTCTTCCGAGATCGAACCGGCACCGGCGTTCGGTGCCAGAATCCACACCGATTTTATTGAAGGCATGGGCAAGATCAACGGCAAGTTCGTGATTTTGCTCAACGTCAACCGAGTGCTGTCGATCGAAGAGATCGGCACACTAGGTCAGATCGGTAACGCAACACAGCTGTTGCCAGCCTAATTTGTTTCATTTGGCCGGACACAGGTACCACTACATTAATCTGCGCGCTCGGGTGCAGCCATAGCAAACCACCCGTATTCATCAGTGACGAAAATTGCTATTTTTGCTGCATAAGAATTCTATTTTTAGTGTTAACAATTAGGGAACAACAATCATGCTGGCGAATATGAAAATCGGAACTCGAATGACAGCTGGCTTTTCCGCTGTCCTGCTATTAATGATTGCCCTAGCCGCCATCGGCATCAGCAGCATGACGTCGATCCAGGGGCGCCTGAATGATATCGTCAGCAACAATATATACAAAACCAAAATTATCAACGAGATGTCCACGTCGCTGCGCATTGTCACCGAATCGCAGCGAACGGCAATGTTGCTCAAAGACCCGGCGGCTATCGCCATAGAACATAAAAAATTTGAGCTGGGTCGCCAGCAATACAACGCATCCTATGAAGCTTTGCTAAAGACGCCAGGCAACGAAAAAGTCCAGGCGCTAAGGATAAGACTCAAGGACGCTGCGACCAACACACGGCCCCTGAACGATAAGACATTGGAGCTGATGGCTGCCGGAAACATAGACGCAGCAGTGAGTGTATTGGTGGAAAAGGCAGCGCCGGCGGTCCAGAAATGGCAGGATATCTTAGCTGAAGCGTTGGCAATACAAGAAGAAAGCACCAAAGTCGAATTCACCGCAGCGCAACAGGAATATGCGAGCGCGCACACGCTAATGCTGACGTTGGCTGGTATCGCACTGGTATTAGGCGCGCTTATAGCGGTGTTCCTGACGCGGGGTATCACACATCCGTTAAGTCAGGCGGTAGAAGTTGCAAACCGTCTGTCCAACGGCGATCTGACCGGCAAAATAGAATCGACTGCCAAGGATGAAACCGGACAAATGTTGCAAGCGATGCGCAACATGGTTCTCAAGTTGACCCAAGTCATCGAAGGCCAGAAGAGCCTGGTGGAAGCGGCCAACCACGGTAATTTTGCGGCGCGCATTGACCTTAACGGATTGCAGGGCTTCCAGAAAAAAATGGGGGAGGATCTGAATCAGCTGGTAACGATCACCGGCGCCAGCATAAACGACGTGGTGCGTGTCATGGGCGCCATATCAGAAGGCGATCTGACCCAAAAAATCGACAAGCCGTATGAAGGCGCGTTCGGCAATCTCAAGGAATACACCAACAATACAGTGCACAAACTATCGCAAGTGGTCTCTGACGTCAACGCCGGTGCCCAGGCACTCGCCAGCGCCACTGAAGAAATCAGCGCCACCTCGCAATCGTTGTCGCAGGCTACCAGCGAACAGGCTGCCAGCATCGAAGAAACCAGCGCGTCAATCGAGCAGATGAGTGCGTCGATTGCACAAAACGCTGAAAATGCCAAGGTCACCGACAGCATGGCCAGCAAGGCGGCCAACGAAGCAGCCGAAGGCGGCGAATCGGTCAACGCCACGGTAGCGGCCATGAAACAGATCGCCAAGAAAATCGGCATCATCGACGATATTGCCTACCAAACCAACCTGCTGGCCCTGAATGCAGCGATTGAAGCGGCGCGTGCCGGTGAACACGGCAAGGGCTTTGCGGTGGTGGCTGCCGAAGTGCGCAAACTAGCCGAGCGTAGCCAGGTAGCGGCGCAGGAAATCGGTGAAGTAGCCAGCAGCAGCGTCGAATTGGCAGAAAAAGCCGGCAAGCTGCTGGGCGAGATAGTGCCGAGCATTCGCAAGACGTCCGATCTGGTGCAGGAAATCGCCGCCGCGTCGAACGAGCAGTCGTCCGGCGTGGGCCAGATCAATGCGGCAGTGATCCAGCTAAGTCAGACCACGCAACAGAACGCATCCAGTTCTGAAGAACTTGCTGCCACCGCCGAAGAAATGAGCAACCAGGCTGAGCAATTACAACAGACGATGGCATTCTTCAAACTCAGCAGCACAGGCAACGCGAAAAACTCTGGATTTTCGACACGCGCTAGTGGCAAACCGAGTGCGATTAGACAGAGCAGCGTCAAAGCTAGCGACAATCTGGCTCTGACGCTCAGCACCGAGGTGGACGAATCCCAGTTCACCAAGTTCTAAATAGGCTCGTCATGAAAGCACTGGTTAAAGCAGGAAATAAAGCGCTGGCCACTTCGTCCGTGGCGCAAGCAATGGCGGAGCAAAAGCAGTACCTGACTTTTATGCTCGGCGGAGAAACGTTCGCGGTCAGTATTTTAGGGATCAAGGAAATCATTCCGTACGCCGGGCTAACCGAGGTGCCGATGATGCCGAAATGCATTTGCGGTGTGATCAACCTGCGCGGCGCAGTAGTGCCGGTGATGGATTTGTCGGTCCGCTTTGGCAAACCGGCCCGCGCCGTCACCAAGCGCACTTGCATCGTCATCGTCGAGCTTGATGGCGGGACCGAGGAGGGGCGGCAGGATATGGATATGGGCGTGGTAGTTGACGCCGTTAATGCGGTGCTGGAAATCCCCTCTTCCGAGATCGAGCCGGCGCCGGCGTTCGGCGCCAGAATTCACACCGACTTCATTGAAGGCATGGGCAAGGTCAACGGTAAGTTCGTGATTCTGCTCAATGTCAACCGGGTGCTGTCGATCGATGAGATCGGCGCACTGGCTCAGGCCGATGACGCGACGCCGCTGCTGCCAGCTTAATCTGATGAACTTGCTTTCTATTACCGATCAGGAGTTTACCCAGTTCCAGCGTTTCATCTTTGAAGCAGCCGGCATCAGCCTGTCGTCATCGAAAAAAGCACTGGTTAGCGGGCGCTTGGCCAAGCGCTTGCAGTATTGCCAGATCGGCAGTTACGGTGCTTATTTCAAACTGCTGACGAGCGGGCAGGTACCGGATGAGGTACAGGCTGCGGTCGATTTACTAACCACCAACGAAACCTATTTTTTTCGTGAGGCTAGCCACTTTGATTTTTTGCGGGAACAGGCGTTGGCCGCAACCAAACGCCCTCAACTCTTTCGCGTATGGAGTGCCGCGAGCTCGACCGGCGAAGAAGCCTATAGCATCGCGATGGTGCTGGCCGATTGTCTGGAAAACAGACCCTGGGAAGTGATCGGCTCCGACATCAGCAGCCGCGTGCTGCAAGGTGCGTGTTCCGGCCACTATTCGCTACAACGGACCAGAGATATTCCGATTTCTTATCTTCGGCGCTTTTGCCTGAAAGGCATCGGCGTGCAACAAGACACGCTGCTAATCGAGCGTAGCTTACGCAACAAAGTACGCTTCATCCAGGTCAACCTGAATGCGGCATTACCTGAACTAGGCTTGTTCGATGTGATTTTCTTGCGCAATGTAATGATCTATTTTAATGACGAAACCAAACGCCAAGTAGTGGCGCGGGTGCTATCGCTGTTGAAGCCAGGCGGATTTTTTTGCGTCGGCCATTCGGAAAGCCTGAACGAAATTACCAATACCGTGCAAATGCTGTCGCCTTCCATCTATCGCAAGCCTTAGACTCATGCACCAAACCACCGCTAATAACCTGACCGAAGTTTTTCTGCAACCTGGCGAACACTTCATCGGCGACGCCAGCTACAAGATTCGCACACTACTCGGTTCCTGCGTATCGATCACACTCTGGCATCCACGATACCGGATCGGAGCAATGTCCCATTTTCTGCTACCCAGCCGCAGCACTGCTTTCGGCAGTGGGCTTGATGGGCGCTATGGCGAGGATGTCATGCTTATGATGCTGCAGGAACTGGCCCATGTTAACGTAAAGCCTGCCGAATGCGTCGGCAAGATTTTTGGCGGCGGCAACATGTTTCCCGGGCAAACCCGAGTCGATGCCCGCAATGTCGGCAAAAAAAATGGCGAAGCTGCGCGTTTGCTGCTGCACTCGCACCGGATACCGATTGCTTCCGAAAGCCTGTTCGGGATCGGTCACCGACAGATTATTTTTAATGTCAGCAATGGTGACGTCTGGGCGCGCCAGGTCAAGCTGACCGGTTCGCCTCTGACGCCAGAGGAACAGACGGCATGAGCTGTATCAAAGTAATGGTGGTGGACGATTCAGCGGTGGTGCGCCAAGTAGTCAGCGGTCTGCTCGCGGCAGACCCGGAGATTGAAGTTATCAGCGCGGTGGCCGACCCGCTACTGGCGATGGTGCGCATGCAAAACCAGTGGCCGGACGTGATTGTGCTCGACATTGAAATGCCGCGCATGGATGGCATCACTTTCCTGAAGAAAATTATGCATGAGCGGCCGACGCCGGTCGTGATCTGTTCCACGCTGGCCGAGACCGGCACAAAAACTGCGATTGAGGCGCTGGCCGCCGGTGCGGTCGCGATCATCACCAAACCCAAGCTCGGGATCAAGCAGTTCCTGAACGATAGCTCGAATGACCTGATTACGACCGTGAAAACGGCGGCGCGCGCTAATGTGAAGCGGCTGATGATCATCGAAAAATACACTGCCGATGTCATTTTGCTACCGGCCGGTAGCCACGGTGCGATGATCCAGACCACCGAGCGGGTGGTGGCCATCGGCACTTCGACCGGCGGTACACAGGCGCTCGAAAAAGTACTGGTGACGCTCCCCCAGGTATCGCCCGGAATTGTTATCGTGCAGCACATGCCGGAGAAATTCACCGCCGATTTTGCCGCTCGGCTAAATACACTGTGCCAGATCGTCGTCAAGGAAGCGCAGCACAATGATCGCGTGATCCAGGGTCAGGCGTTGATCGCGCCGGGCGGCAAGCACATGCTATTACGGCGCAACGGTGCCCAGTATTTTGTTGAAGTCATCGATGGGCCGTTGGTCAACCGGCACCGGCCGTCGGTCGATGTGCTGTTCCGCTCGGTGGCGAAATGCGCTGGTGCCAACGCGCTAGGCGTAATTATGACGGGCATGGGTGACGACGGGGCTGCTGGACTGCTGGAGATGCGCAAAGTCGGTGCCCGCACCATTGCCCAAGACGAAGAAAGCTGCGTTGTGTACGGAATGCCGAAAGAAGCCGTCAAGCGCGGCGCGGTCGAAAAAACCGTACCGCTGAACGCGATCGGACGCGAGATACTGCAGCAACTGTATGGTGCGGTTGCAGGATAAGATTGCTAGTATCACGGCAGGCGGCGAGCAATACGGGCTCGCCTTGCTGCAAAGTTGAATTACTTGTCTTTCTTCGGGCGACCTGCTTTCAAAGGCATCAGGCCAGCCAATGCGCTCTGCAATTGAGCCACACTTAGCTTATCGACCAGCGCCACACCAATGCGCAACAATTCGCTTTTTTTGACATTAAAACCAGCTTTGAGCGATGTTTTTTTGACTTTGCCCAAAACGGCGAACTCATCTTCCGGCATGGTGAAGCTATCTCTGACCAGCTTGGCTTTTTTGGCTTTTTCCTTGACGGCGGCAACTGGCTTGACTACCACTGGCTTGACTGCGGCTGGTTTAGCTGCGGCTGGTTTAGCTACGGCCGGTTTGGCTGCGGCAGGACGTTTGACTGCAGGTGCGGCAGCCTTCGCCACCGTGTTTCTGACGACCTTGGTGGCCGCAGCCGGTTTTACGGCCGGCTTTACGGCCATTTTTTTAGCGACAGGCGCATTGCCAACGCGCGTCACTTTGGTCGCCGCATCGATCCTGGACGGCGACGCTGCCACAGTCGCACCAGTCGCCGCCTTGACTACGACTGGTGCCGTTTTTTCTGCAACAGCGGATGCAACGTTCTCAGATTTTGGTACAGGATTTTTGTTCATTTTTACACTCCAATAAATAGTATAAATAATATATAAAATTAAATGGGATTATGCAAGTACTAAATTACGCCACAGCCGTCACATTGGAGCGCCGTGGAGATAAGGGTGCTGGCGCTAAAAGTCATGCTTCAGGCAGTGCGCTTGATAACGAAGTCGACATCGACATCTTCCCAGCAATCGATTTCCTTTTCCATCCAGTAAGAAATAGTCGGATGGCTCGCAACCCAGTCACGGCTCAAATCCAGTTCGATCCGGTTTTTCATCTTTAAGCGCAGGCTGCTCACATCCAAATCGATGCGCGAATGCATGAATATGACCGCCAAACGTAACGCCAATATGGCCTTAGCTGAATCTGGATTGGATAAAACGTCACTAACTTTACGCAGGTTGCCCTTTTGCGCCAGGATCAGGCGGCTCATCAGCTTTTGCTCCCGAGTCGTAAAACCGGGCAAATCAGCATGCTCGATCAGGTAAGCACCGTGCTTGTGGTAATCGGTCTGCGACACCGCCAAGCCCACCTCATGCAGCAGTGCGCTCCAGTAGAGTTGCTTGCCAAGAGCGTCAGAGCTCGGCTTTAGTTGCCGGTACAGGGCGGCGGCAATAGCAGCGACGCTGTTGGCGCGCTTTTCCACCACATGGAAGCGTTGCAGGCAATCGCGCACAGTTTGTTCGCGTCGGTCGCGCCGAGTGGAGCGCAAATACAAATCCCACATGACACCCATGCGCAGGCCAGCCGCAATCGGCCGCATGCTGGAAATGCCAAGTTCCTGAATCACGCCGATCAAAATCGACAATCCACCTACCAGCACTGCCGCGCGCTCCGGTTTCAAGCCGATCAGATCGATCTTATCAACGCTGCCAAAAGCAATCAGATGCCGTCGGAGAGCATCCAGATTAGCGTGCGATAGCGCGCCATCGCCAAGGCCATTCTTCAGAATCGCATCCGAAATCGCCCGCATGGTACCGGAAGAACCGTAGGCGATCGACCAGTTGTCGGGATGATAGGGCGGTGCCGCATCTTCAAAATGACTTCGTGCAGAAAGTATTGCAGCATCGAAAGTCACAGCATCGATGCGGCCGCTAGGAAAAAATATCAGACTTTGCTTGGCGGTACCGATGCCGAATGACTCGACATGCTCGATGTCGGGGCCGCGTCCCAAAATCAGTTCGGTGGAGCCACCGCCGATGTCAAGCACTAACCGTCGCTCATTGGCGAGGGCCACCGAACACGCGACGCCCATGTAAATCAGGCGCCCTTCTTCTTCACCCGAAATAATCTCGATCGGATACCCGATCGCCTGTTCCGCCAGCGGTAAAAAATCGGTCGCATTTCTGGCGATCCGAAAAGTATTGGTCGCTACCACCCGAACCGCATGCAGCGGAAAAGCTGCCAATACGGTGCTAAAACGACGCAGAGTTTCTATCGCGCCCTGCATCGCTTGCGCGGTCAAAAAGCCATTCTGATCCAGGCCGGCGGCGAAGCGAATCGCCTCCCGCGAACTCTTGACTACGCGTATTGTCTCGCCGTCATGTACACCGATATGCAAACGAAAACTATTTGAACCTAAATCTACTGCAGCAAACATGCAACCCTCTCGTATTCAATCGCGTACCGAACCCGAACCAAAGCCAAACAGGTCGCAAATGCAAAGGCCGTGTTTTAGAGAAAGCGGGATTGCAGTGGGATTTTCGTGAAATAAAGCGTCAATATACAGCGATAGTCGAGACTATCGCTCACACTATTCACTGTAGTCGCACCGTATGACGATTTGATGACAATTGAGCTGCACTGTCTGAAAATTTACCTGACTATTGTTTAGTTGCCGACGGATAAAACAGTTGTTGCCCATCAACTTTGAAATCAGCAATTTTCTTTTGCCCATCGTCTGAGGTGAGCCAATTAATCAGTAACATTGCCCCTGTGTAATTGATGTCTTTGTATCTAGCCGGATTGACAGCAATAATGCCGTAGGGATTGAACATTTTCGGGTCGCCCTGCACCGCTACCGCCAAACCGGTTTTGGCCCGATACGCGCCATAAGTTGCGCGGTCGGTCAGGGTATAAGCTTGCAACTGTGCCGCCATTGTCAGGACTTCCCCCATGCCCAGACCTGCAGAAATGTAGGACGACGTTTGCGGCTTGGCGCCGACTTCTTTCCAATACACTTTTTCCATTTGATCGGTGCCGGAGTTGTCGCCGCGCGAGATGAATTTGGCCTTGCTATCGACAATCTTCTTCATTGCACCGATCACGTCTTTGCTGCCGTGGATGCCGGCCGGGTCGTTTGCCGGCCCGACGATGATGAAATCGTTGTACATCACGTCACGCCGATTCACGCCATATCCGGCGGCCATGAACTTGTCCTCGGAAGGGCGAGCATGCACCAGCGTAACATCGACATCGCCATTTTTTGCCAACTCCAGCGCCTTGCCGGTGCCGACCGAGATCACGTGCACTTTGGTATGGGTGCTGGCCTCGAATTGTGGCAGCAGGTAGGTCAGCAAGCCGGAATTTTCCGTACTGGTGGTGGTGGACAGTTTGATGATTTCCTGTGCTGCGGCGAACCCGGTTAATAACGGAGTAAGGGCAAGTGCTATGGAAAAACGTAAAACGTGACGGCGTAACATGGAGCGCTCCTGTGTAGTGATTTAAAAAAATTTGGCGCTTATGTTTAAATCAACATTGGCTTCAGCGTCAAATACAAACGTGAGTATAGGCAAAAACAATACTTTCTCCGCATATTAATAGAACATCTATAAAAATACTGGCATAAAAACTGGAAAATGCTTGCATTTCAGATTTTATCTACACGGACAAAAGTCTGGCGCGCAATGCGCCAATGGGCTTTAGCCTATGCGAATCCAGGTGGTCTTCAGTTCCGTGTATTTTTCTAGCGCGTGCAGCGATTTGTCGCGTCCATTGCCGGATTGCTTGACGCCGCCGAACGGCACCGTGATGTCGTCCTCGTCGTAGCAATTCACATGCACGGTACCGGCGCGTAAGGCGCGCGACGTCTGGATCGCCTTGTTGATATCCGCTGTCCAGACCGCCGCTTGCAAGCCATACGCGGTGGCATTGGCCTCACGGATGGCGTCATTCAAATCCGTGAAGCCGATCACCGACAGCACCGGCCCGAAGATTTCTTCGCGGGCGATTTTCATGCTGCTTTTCACCTCGTCGAACAAGGTTGGCGCGACATAATAGCCGCCGGATTCAGTACGCTGCTGTTCGCCGCCAAATACCAATTTGGCCCCTTCGGCCTGGCCGGATTCAATATAACCAAGCACGGTTTTAAGCTGGATGCTATCGACAATCGCGCCCATTACGGTGGCTTCGTCGAGTGGGTCGCCTGACTGAAAATCCGGCAACATGGCAACTGCGCGGGTAAGGAATTCCGCCTTGATCGATTCTTCCACGAACAGGCGCGAAGGCGCGTTGCAACTCTCGCCCTGGTTAAAATAGATTGAACCGATGGATGCTCTCACTGCCGCATCCAGGTCGGGGCAATCGGCGCAAACGATGTTGGCCGATTTGCCGCCCAACTCGGTCCAGGCACGCTTCAGATTGGATTGGCCGGCGTATTGCAAAATCAACTTGCCGACTTTGGTAGAACCGGTAAAACCAATGCAATCGACATCCATGTGCAAAGCCAGCGCGCTGCCGGCTTCATGGCCATAACCCGGCACGACGTTGAAAACGCCGGCTGGAATGCCAGCTTCCAGTGCGATTTCAGCTAGCCGCAACGCGCTCAATGGTGATTTTTCGGAAGGTTTGAGCACCACGCTGTTGCCTGCGGCCAGCGCCGGGGCAATTTTCCATGACGCCATCAGCATCGGGTAATTCCACGGCACGATGGCTGCCACCACCCCGACCGGCTCGCGCGTAATCAACGCCAGTGCAGTGTCGGCGGTAGGCGCGATTTCGTCATAAATCTTGTCCACCGCTTCGCCGTACCAGCGGATGCAGTTGGCAGCAGAAGGCACATCCACGCTGCGGCTATATTTGATCGGCTTGCCCATGTCGAGCGTCTCCAGCAACGCCAGTTCATCGCGGTGCTGCAGCATCAAGTCGGCGAACTTGATCAGAATGCGTTTGCGCGCAGCAGGCGCCAAACCGGCCCAGCGCCGATCGTCAAAAGCCGCGCGTGCCGCAAGCACCGCTGCATCGACATCGGCCGCATCGCAACGCGCCGCATCGGCGAGTTTGCGGCCATCCACCGGAGACAGGCATTCGAAGGTAGCGCCCGATTGCGCCGCCACTCGCTGGCCATTGATGAAAGCGCGACCGTCGAATTGCATGGCGGCTGCTTGTGCGTGCCAATCTGTTTTCTGTTTTTGCATGATAAATACTCCAAAACAAGTGAAAGCGGGCGCAAAGCGCCCGTGATTATGAATATCCCGGTGTTAGAACTTGACCAAGGTCGAGACCCCCAACAAGGTATTATTGTTCTTGTAAGTACCTGATTTCACATCATAGAACACGTCTTGGCTGGCACGATCATGACGCAATTCGAGCTTTAGCGTGGCATTGCTGTTGATCGTGTAATTCATACCAAAAGTCAATGCGGCTCGATTGGTTCCTTTCAGGCCGATGCTTGGATCGGCATTAAACGCCTGAATGGCTGTCAGTGACGGTCCAAAACCATTGCGGGCATCGCCGCAAAGTGTTCCGCTACCAGACTGTGGCAGTCCGGTTGATTGATTACATTCCGGGAACGTCAGATTAGGCGTACCGCCGCCATTCTTTTGATTTCGGATGTAATCGCCACGCACCAAGCCCTCCAATCGTGGCGTGAATTTATAGGCTGCTAAAGCCGACAAACCAAACCAGTTCGTATCTTCGCCAGTGAAACTGCCACTCTTTAACTGGCCCGTCTCAACCTGTCCCATCAGACTAATATTGCCACGCGTAAAATAGGTATCCAGTTCACCATAGTTGAGGCTGGCGCCGCTCCAGGGCTTGCCATGAACTCCCGCTGCGCCAATGCCGGTAAACTCATTCATTGAATAATCCACCCTCCAATGCAGTGTAGGTGAGCGGCGATCGGTGATGCGTCCATTGTTCAGGTTGCCAATGATGGCCTTGGTTTCCCATTTTCCATCAAGATGATCCAGTCCGACACCAGTCATGAAAGTCGGTCCGGTAAAATCAAATAGCAAGTTGCCGGTGATAGTCTTTTTCATGTCGGCGCGCTGGTATTCATAGCCCTGCCAGGAACCGACCTGACCGGCGATGAATTTAGTGCCGGAATCCAACGGGATCGTCACAAAGGCCTGATTCACGATAGAGTTGGTGTTATAGCCGCCACCATCGCCACCGCTCTTGTGCGGCATCAATTCCAATAACCACTTGGTGCCGCCCTCCATTTCTTTCTCAAAGCTAATCAACGCTGAACCGAAAAAGGCATTGTCATAGGTATACGATGCACCCGAACCCGGCCCGCCCTGGCTGTTCGGATTACCGAAATTCTTCATGAATACAAAACTGGAGGTGTTCTGGCGCTGGTTCATGATATAGGTTGGATCCATATAACCCGATATTTTCAGGCCCTTGAAACCGCTCGCTTCGAGCTGCTCGCCCATCGCTTCGCTGTTCAGCTTGACGCGGTTGAACTCGGTTTTCATCTCGCCATCGGCAGCGCCGGCGGCGGCATTCATGTCAGCCTTGGCGCTCACTTTTTCAACCATGTCTTCGAGTTGTTTGACCTTGATCTTCAGCGCTTCCAGTTCGGCCTTGAGGTCTTGCGCGCTTTGAGCAAACGCCGCAACCGGAAATGCCATGGCGATGGCAAGGACGATTTTTTTCATACTATATTGCATGTTGCCTCCCTTTTTATTAGTAAATTATGATGCTGCCTGGTACTACAATCATGCCTACGCTGCCGCGTTGAATGCTGCCGAAATCTGCCTTTGACGCAGGCGTTCTGCCCGGGCCATATACAGACTCGACAAGATCACGCCGATGCTCACTACCAAAATCGTCAAGGCCGCCACCACATTGACACGCGGGTCCAGTCCCAGACGGGCCCGTGAAAAAATGACGATCGGCATGGTGGAAGATCCTGGCCCCGATAGAAACGCCGCCAACACGACATCATCCAGCGACAAGGTAAATGTGAGCAACCAGGCCGATGCCAGCGACTGAGTGATGTTGGGCAAAGTCACCAGGAAGAACACCTGATGCGGCTTGCAGCCTAAATCCATTGCAGCTTCTTCGAGCGATTTGTTCATCTCACGCAGACGGGACTGGATCACGACAGTCGCATAAGCCATACCCAGCAGCGTATGCGATATCCAGATCGCGACCAGGCCACGCTCAGGGCCGCCAAAAGTTTTTTGTAGCGATACCATCAATAGCAACAGTGACAGGCCGATGATTACTTCCGGCATGACCAAAGGCGCATTAACCATGCTGCTAAATAGTGTGCGTCCAAAGAACTGGCGATACCGGTCCAGCACAAATGCGGCAAACGTGCCCAGCAAGACCGATGAAAAAGCGGTCAGTACCGCAATTTTCAAAGACAGCACAAATCCGGCAATAATTTCCGTGTCTTGCGACAAGCCGCTATACCACTGAGTCGAGAAACCGCTCCACACCATGTCCTGCCGCGAGCTGTTAAATGAGAACACGATCAACACCACAATCGGTATGTAAAGAAAGATATAACCGACCGACAGCCACCCCCGCCCAAACCAGCGATACCCGTTCATATGCCGCTCCCTTGCTGCTTGGCCTGGTATTTATTGAAAATACCCATTGGTAACAAAATCAACAAAATCATCACGACCGTGACAGCAGAAGCCATCGACCAATCGTTGTTGCTGAAAAACTCATCCCACAGCACGCGACCGATCATCAAGGTCTCCGGGCCACCGAGCAGTTCAGGGATTACGAACTCCCCGATGCAGGGGATCAGCACCAGCATGGAGCCGGCAACGATGCCTGATTTCGACAAAGGGACCGTGATGCGCCAAAAAGTCTGCCAAGGCGTTGCCCCCAGATCGGCGGCAGCTTCCAGGAAACGAATATCCAGCTTCACCAAATTTGCATACAGCGGCAAAATCATGAACGGCAGATAGGCGTACACCATCCCGAGCGTTAATGAAAAGGCCGTATTCATCATGTGCAGGGGAGCATCAATCAGACCCAATGAAAGAAGCAAGTGATTCAGCAGACCGTTGTTCGCCAAAATGCCTTTCCATGCATAAATGCGTAACAGGAAAGAGGTCCAGAAAGGCAGCATTACCAGCATCAGGAGTGTCGGCTGGAGTGTCGGCTTGGCGCGAGCCATGAAGTATGCAAACGGATAGCCAATGGCCAGACACAACAGCATGGTGATGAATGCAAACTTCAGGGAGTTCAGGTAGGTGAGTAGATACAGATTGTCCTGACTGATAAAGATATAGTTGGAAATCTTGATCTTCAGTGTCATGAAACCGTCAACGTAGCTCAACAAGTTACCGAATGGGTCAACCGGACTGAGCATTTCCGTCACGCTGATCTTGAAGACGATCAGAAACGGCACCAGGAATACCAGTAGCAACCAAACGTAAGGCACGCCAATCACAAGACGGCGGCCCGTCAACCAGCGCAAAGTCAATATGTTCATGAGATTTTTATTCATCGCGGTATCCGTTCTTATTGCGTCAACACAACGATGTTATCCGGGCTCCATCGGGCATAGACCATTTCGCCGAACGCAGGTTGATGTGCGGAAGAACGCTGGCTATTGGCGACAGTCGCTTTTAACAGAGCCCCGCTGGCCAGTTTCAAGTGATAGACCGTATAGCTGCCCAGATAAGCCCAGTCCACCAGCGTCCCTGCCACGCAGTTATACAAACCCTCGCCCAAGTCTTGGGGAACAGTGAAACTGATCATTATTTTTTCAGGACGAATGCCGACCGACACCGGCATGCCAATAGTGCCGGAGATGCCGTGTCCGACATAGTGTTTGCACTCAGGCGATTGAACGATAACGTGATCCGGTTCATCTTCAATCACGGCACCGTTGAACAGATTAATACTGCCGATGAAGTCCGCCACAAACCGGCAATTCGGCGTCTCATAAATTTCGTTAGGCTTACCAATCTGCGCAATATGTCCTTCGCTCATGATTGCGATGCGTGAAGCCATGGTCATGGCCTCTTCCTGGTCATGGGTCACCATCACACAGGTCACACCGACCTGTTCAATAATATTGACCAGCTCAAACTGAGTTTGCTCACGCAGCTTTTTGTCCAGAGCACCTAACGGTTCATCCAACAATAACAACTGCGGACGTTTAGCCAGGCTGCGCGCCAAGGCGACGCGCTGCTGCTGCCCACCGGATAATTGATGCGGCTTGCGTTTGCCGTAGGCACTCAACTGGACCAGATTGAGCATCTTGTCGACGCGCTCGGCAACGTCATCTTTGCCCAAGCCATCCCGACGCAGTCCGAATGCGATATTGTCCCAAACGCTCAAATGCGGAAACAACGCATACGACTGAAACATCATGTTGATCGGACGCTGGTACGGTGGCGCGCCCACGATATTCAGGCCATTCAACAATATCTGGCCTGAAGTCGGGCTCTCGAATCCAGCCAACATCCGCAGTAAGGTGGATTTGCCACAGCCGGAACTACCCAGCAGAGCAAAAATTTCACCTTTTTTGATGGCGATGGAAACATCGTCCACTGCACGCACGCCATCGAATTCCTTGACCAGATTACAGATCGACAGGAAAGGCTTCTCATCACTGGGTGAGGGTACTACTGGGACGTTCTGATCAGTCGTCATGACAGAATTCTTAATATAAAAAGTGGATGAATTCGAAACAATGGTTTCAACTTTTTAGAACTTACGTACAGCATCAACGCACGTAGACGTTCTCAGGGCAGACACGGCCCGCCCCTGCAAAATGACATGCATGTTTTGCACAAATTTTATTTTTTGTTTTTTAACTCAGGCGGCATGCCCAACGCAATTGGCAAAGGGCATGTCGGCAGTTATCAGAGGCCTGATTTGAACTGAGTGTAGATACGTGTCATGGTTCTGCGAATATTGGAGTTCACCGAATCGGGTGTGAACATTTTCTTCATATCATCGGCAGACAGGAATACCGTTTTGTTCTCGCTGATTTCTTTCTTGACGAATTTCAGGCTGGCCGCGTTAGGGTTGGCATAAAACACTTTATTGGTCAGCGAAGCAGCAACTTCGGGACGCATGATGTAATTCATGAACTTGTGCGCGTTGTCCGGGTGTGCGGCATCGCTCGGAATGGCCATCGTATCAAAGAACAGCATCGAGCCGGTATGGGGAATCATAGCCTCGATCTTGACGCCATTTTTGGCATCGATTGCACGCTGCCTTGCAATGTTAATATCCCCTGACCAGCCCAATGCCAGGCAAACCGAACCGTTTGCCACATCGTTGATGTAGCCGGAAGAGCTAAATAAGGTCACGTAAGGACGAATTTTTTTCAGCAACTGGCCCGCTTCCTGATAGTCAGCAACGTTCTGTGAAAATGCGGGCTTGCCAATGTAATGCAGGGCAAGAGGAAGAACTTCGGAGGGGGCATCGAGGACTGAGATACCACAGGATTTTAACTTGGAGGCGTATTTGGTATCAAACAAAAGATCCCAGGCGTTGTCCGGCATCGGCAGGTCGCCCAGGGCACTCTTGACCTTATCTACGTTGATGCCGAGCGTTGTAAATCCCCACAGCCAATCTACTAAATGATCATTGTTAGGGTCGAGTTTGGCAATTTTCCCCTGCAATACAGGGTCAAGGTTAACCAAGTTCGGCAGCTTGCTCTTATCCAGCTTGCGCAAGAGTCCACCCTCGATCTGCATTTTTGCCCAAATGACGCCAGGTACCACGATATCGTAACCGGTTCTGCCGGCGACCAGCTTCGCATGTAGAATTTCATTACTGTCAAAATTGTCGTAGCGAACTTTGATGCCGGTCTCTTTCTCGAAGTTCTTGATGGTGTCGTCAGCAATGTAATCTGACCAGTTATAAATATTGAGGATTTTTTCTTCCTCTGCCATCACTGGAAGCGCTACCAATATTGTCGCTGCCAGTGCCGTCATCCCAACCATTTTCGTCAGGCCATATCCAATACGTTTACTTAAATGTCGATTCCAAATCATTGCCGCCATCACACCCTCCTGTTGTTTCAAAATGAAAGTACCCTCAGTATTAGCATCACTCTTCCGCCTTTTTCACTGGAACCACCGTGTTACACGATGCAATGGTTCTTCTGGACGTTTTAGCAAGAGCGATGTTATCGATTCATGCCAGTATCGGCAACTTTTCTGCGGTTTGTCTCCATCACTTTCATGAGACAGTCTATTTACTGTTTGCCTGACTGCTGCTTGTCCGACTGATCTTCACAGGCAACCACGCTGCTTTAAATCCACCAAAGTCGCATCCAGGCAGAACCGGATCAAAGCGACCATCTCGTCGATCTGTGCTTTCGTCATCACCAGCGGCGGCGCAATGATCATGCGATCCCCAACAGCGCGCATGATCATGCCGTTGTCGAACATGTGGCCGCGACACACCATGCCGACATCGACTTCTTTCGGGAAAGGAACCGCGTCAAACAGGGTCGCACCTTTAGCCTTGACCAACACCAGTCCGGCGACGAAACCGCAAGTTTCCGCCATGCCGACCAGAGGATGATCTGCCAGGGTTTCAAATTGTTGCTTCAAATAGGGGCCGGTTTCTTCACGGACTTTTTCGACCAGATTTTCTGCGCGAATGATGCGGATATTTTCCAGTGCGGCGGCGCACGCGACCGGATGACCGGAGTAGGTAAAGCCATGATTGAAATCGCCGCCCTTCTCGATCAATACATTGGCCACGCGATCCCCCACCAGCACGCCACCTAGCGGGATATAACCGGAGGTCACGCCCTTGGCGAAAGTGATCAAATCCGGCTTGATGCCGAAGCGCTCCGAGCCGAACCAATAACCCAAACGGCCAAATCCGCAAATGACTTCGTCAGCGATCAGCAAGATGTCGTATTTGTCGCAGATGCGTTGAATTTCGGGCCAGTAAGTCGATGGCGGGATGATGACGCCACCGGCGCCCTGCACCGGTTCGCCGATGAAAGCAGCCACTTTTTCCGGGCCGACTTCAAGAATTTTATCTTCCAGCCAGGAAGCCGCTTCCAGGCCGAATTCTTCCGGCGCCAGGCCCTTGCCGCCCTCCAGGTAGTACGGCTGACCGATATGGACTATGCCCGGAATCGGCAAACCGCCCTGCTCGTGCATGGCGGACATGCCGCTCAGCGAAGCACCTGCCATCGTGCTGCCGTGATAAGCGTTGTGGCGGCTGATGATCACGTGGCGGTCTTTGCAGCCCATCAAGTCCCAGTAACGCCGCACCATGCGCACGTTGGTGTCATTGGCTTCCGAGCCGGAATTGGTGAAAAAGACATGATTGAACTGGGGCGGAGAAATCTCGACCAGTACCTTAGCCAGTTCCACCGCAGGGATATTGGTGGTGTTGAAGAAGCTGTTATAGAAAGGCAGTTGCTGCATCTGCGCATAGGCCGCGTCCGCAATGCTCTTGCGGCCGTAGCCGACATTGACGCACCACAGGCCGGACATGCCGTCCAGACTACGCTTGCCTTCGGAATCCCATAGATAAATGCCCTCGCCCTTGACCATCACGCGGGCACCGCGACTGGCCAGATCCTTGTAATCGGTAAAGGGATGTAAATAATGGGCGGAATCCATCTGCTGGATTGCTTCGGTGTTGTATTGCACTTGCTGCCGGGTTGCAGCAGGTGCAACGATGGCCGTTGGGGCGAGTGTTTTTGTATGCATGATTCACCTGAAATTTTTGATGTAATTTGATGCGATAGCTTCAATATAGTTAAGATTTACGCAAAAAAATGAATACCTTGCAGGGTATGCACAGCGCACCCTGTTCCCTGCGCTACTTAACTGCGTAAATCCTGGCGGTCTTAAACGTGCAGTAACAAATGCTCACGTTCCCAAGGGCTGATTACCCGCATGAATTCTGCGTGCTCCAGATCCTTGATGGCCGAATAGACATCGATGAAGCGATCGCCCAGCACGCTGCGCAGTTTGTCCTCGGCGCGCAATAATTGCAGTGCCTCTGGCAAGCCTTGCGGCAACTCGAACTTGAGGTCATAGGCGCTGCCGACCGTGATTGGGGTCGGCTCCAGTTGCTCGGTCATGCCCAGATAGCCGCACGCCAATGTCACCGCCAGCGCCAGATAAGGATTGGCGTCGGCACCGATGATCCGGTTCTCGACACGCCGATCCTGGGCACCGGATTCCGGTACGCGAAAGCCGACGGTACGGTTATCCTGACCCCACTGGATATTGATCGGGGCTGCGGTATGCCGCACGATGCGACGATAGGAATTGACATACGGAGCGACAATGGCCATCGCCGCGGGCATATAGCGCTGCAAACCGCCGATGTAATGCTTGAAGATGGGGGCCGCCGAACCATCCTGGTTACTGAAAATGTTCAAGCCGGTCTGGGCATCCACCACACTCTGATGCACATGCATGGCCGAGCCCGGCTCGCCTGTCATCGGTTTGGCCATGAAAGTAGCGTACATGCCATGCTTGAGTGCCGCTTCGCGCAGGGTGCGCTTGAAAAAGAACACCTTGTCGGCCAAGTCCAGTGGCTCGCCATGCAGGAAGTTGATTTCCATCTGGCCAGCGCCGATCTCGTGAATCAGCGTATCCACGTCCAGATTCATCATTTCGCAATAATCGTAAATGTCTTCGAACAATGGATCAAACTCGTTGACTGCGTCGATGCTATATATCTGGCGGCTGGTTTCGGCACGGCCGCTACGTCCGACCGGCGGCTTCAAGGGCAAATCAGGATCGGTATTTTGTGCAGTCAGATAAAATTCCAGCTCCGGCGCGACCACTGGCCTCCAGCCTTTATCCGCATACAACTTCAGAACCCGGCGCAGCACCGAACGCGGCGCAAAATCGACCAACATGCCATCGGCAAAAAAACAATCGTGAATCACCTGCGCGGTTGGATCGACGGCCCACGGCACCATCGTGATGGTGGCCGGGTCCGCTTTCAGGATCATGTCGCGGTCAGTAGATGAAATCGCCCGATCATACGGGCCATCATCCACCGGATAATTACCCGTCACCGTCATCCCCAATACCGCTTCGGGAATGCGCATGCCGCGCTCTTGGGTAAATTTTCCACGCGGCAGAATTTTGCCGCGCGCCACGCCGGTCAAATCCGGCACCAGACATTCAATTTCCGTAACCCGCTTTTCGTTGAGCCACAGATCCATATCCGTATAAGAAAAATTTTCACGTATCGACATAGTTTCCTCTATTGTTGCTTGATTATTATTTATATTTTGTACTTCAAGTAGTACAGGCCTCCGTGCCTGCACTACTTAACTACTTAGGTCGCAGCTGTTTTCTGTGACTGGTATTGTCGGCAAGCTGTGCCGAACGCTGCATACAACTTCATGGAAATCGGATTTTCAGTCAAACGCCATTCTGGATGCCACTGCACTGCCAGCGCAAAGCCGGGAGCGTTCTCAACGCTATACGCCTCAACCAGGCCGTCTTCGGCGACCGCTTCGACGCGCAATCCAGGTGCCAGCCGGTCAATGCCTTGTCCATGCAGCGAATTGACCGAAATCCGAGTGACGCCACCCAGCACCTGCGCCATCAAACCGCCCGGCATCAGTGTGACCGCATGGGCTGGACCGTACTGCTCTTCAATGGACAGGCTCTTAACTTCGCGGTGATCGTTGAAACCGGCATTTTCTTGCAGCGCCTGATGCAGGGTTCCGCCTAGCGCAACATTAGCTTCCTGCATGCCGCGACAGATCGCAAACAATGGCAACCCACGCTCTAGCGCAGCACGAATCAAGGGCAGATTGGTTGCATCGCGCGCCGGATCGAGCGGCAAAGCAAGATCACGAACCGTCTGGCCGAAATGACTGGGATGCACATTGGAAGGCGACCCGGTAAGCATCACGCCATCGACCGCAGACAACAGCGCATCCCAATCAATGCGCTCGCCCAGGGCCGGCAAAATTAAAGGCAAGCAAGCAGCGCCGGTCAAGACGGCATCGACATATTTCATTTGCGCGACATAGTACGGATACGCACCTTGCTGGAGGGTGCAAGCAGGAACGATAACGAGTGGGCTACGCATAATTTTCTTAATAAGAAGACTGGCTTATGCTTGAGATGCAGTTCAGAATAGCATCAAGAACCAATTTGGTGCAAAATTCTGATGTTGCAATGCACCACTTTAGAGCAGGCCAAAAAACTTATTCTCATCCTTGTGTTAGTCAGTAATTGCATCTTATGCTGGATAATTTAAAATTGGCAGTACCACTTTAATCATCTTAATAGAACCAATTTAAAAACCGTGATTACCAATCTCCCAACCGCCGAATTACTGAGTGACACGCTGGCACAAGCCGACTTCCTGCCGCGACTGCCGCAACAGCGGCGCCTGTATGAGGCAGCAAAAGCGGCCATTCTGTCGCAGCAACTGGGTGCCGGCTGCAAGCTGCCGTCAACCCGCAATCTGGCAAAAGATCTCGGCATCGCGCGCAACACCATCATCGCCGCGTTCGAACAACTGGTTGCGGAAGGCTTCGTCGTCACTTCGACCGGCAGCGGCACCTATGTTGCGGCGACACTGCCTACCGTCTCGCGGCCTAAAGGCAAGCTGAAAGAACTCCCTGCCAGCACGCCGAAAATCCCTCTTGCCGGACCGGCGCCGCTATCGAAGCGCGGTGCCCAACTAACTGAATTTGCGGCCGGCGAGCGCTACGAAATCCAGCCCTTTGCACCCGGCGACTGCGATTTTTCAACCTTTCCTTACAAAATATGGCAGCGCTTGCAAAATCGCGTCTGGCGCGATTCCTGGTCGGAATTACTGGATTACGGCAAGGCTGGCGGCTACCTGCCGTTGCGCCGTGCGATTGCCGAATACTTGCGCGTGTCGCGCTCGGTCAAGGTCTCGATCGACCAAGTGATGATCACGGCCGGCACCCAGCAATCGCTCGACCTGTGCGCGCAATTACTGGCCGATGTCGGCGACACTGCCTGGGTCGAAAATCCCTGCTACTGGGGTGCCAGAAGAGTGTTTGAATCGTGCGATTTGCACTTACATCCGATTGCCGTCGATGCCGAGGGTATCGCCCCGACCGCAAGCGAACTGATGAGCAAACCGCGTCTGATATATGTCACGCCGTCGCACCAGTACCCGACCGGCGTCGTGATGAGCCTGGCGCGCCGGCGCATGTTGCTGGAACTGGCCGAAAACGAAGGGGCCTGGATACTGGAAGACGATTACGACAGCGAATTCCGCTATACCGGCCGACCGCTGGCTGCTCTGCAGGGACTCGATGCGCATGGCCGCGTGGTCTACATGGGCACTTTTTCAAAAGTTCTATATCCCGGCATCAAGGTCGGTTATCTGGTGGTGCCGCCGCTGCTGGTGGAACCATTCAAAAGCGCGCTGTATGACTTACACCGGCCCGGCCAATTGATGATCCAGGCAGCGCTGGCGGACTTCATCGCGGCCGGGCATTTCACTACCCACATCCGCAAAATCCGCCAGGCTTACGGCGCCAAGCGCGAACTGTTGCGCAAGACGCTGGTGGCCCAGGTCGGCAACAATATCAAGATTTCAGGCGAAGAATCCGGCCTGCATCTGGTGATCGAATTACCCGATCAAGTGGACGATGTGGCGCTAGCCAGCCTGGCGGCAGAATCCGGCATTGCAGTCAAACCGCTGTCCAATTACTACCTGCAACAACCGGTGCGGCGTGGCTTGCTGGTCGGCTATGCTTACGTCAATATGGACAAAATCAGCTATTACGGAAAACTGCTGGCGCACGTTATTCAGGCCGGAACGCGGCTCTGAAAAACGCGTTGTGCTTTGTGACGCGCTCGATTCAACCAGCCAACCGGGGCCTGTGCCTGAGCAAGCTCCAACACTTGCGAAAGGGCTCGTCGTGCTACCGGTACTGCTATTGGTATATTTTATTACCGCAATAAATGTATGCGTAAAGCAAGGTATTTTTAGGTATACCCCGCATTAATCGTGTAAAAATTCACACCAGAAGCATCAAATGTTCGCGCTCCCAAGAACTGATAACCCGGCTGTAGGTAGCGAATTCAAGCTCCTTGACTTCGCAAAAGGCCTTGACGAAGAGTTCACCCAGGACTTCACCCAACGGCTGGCAGGCACGCATGCAGACAATTGCGTCTTCCAGGTTGCGCGGCAGTTCGTCGTCCACATGCTCGGCACTATCTGCGGTCGATGCCGACGGCGCCAGCCGCGCCACCATGCCCAGATAACCGCAAGCCAGCGTAGCTGCCATCGCCAGGTATGGATTGGCATCCACGCCCGGTACACGGTTCTCGATGCGGCGATTATTTGGCCCCGAATTCGGAATTCGGATGCCGCACGTACGGTTGTCGTAGCCCCAGCGCACATTGGTCGGAGCCGACATGAAGCGCGACAGACGACGGTACGAGTTCACATACGGCGCAAACATCAGCATCGACTGCGGCACATAGGTCTCCAGCCCGGCGATATAACTGAAAAACAAGGCACTTGCGCTGCCATCGGGGTTCGAAAACACATTTTGCCCGGTCTGTGCATCGACGATGCTCTGGTGGATATGCATCGCGCTGCCCGGTTCCAGCTCCATCGGCTTGGCCATGAAGGTGGCAAAGATGCCGTGCCTAAGCGCCGTTTCCCGAACCGCCCGCTTGAATAGAAACGCTCGATCCGCCAGTTCCAGTGCATCGCCATGCGAAAAATTAATCTCCATTTGCCCGGCGCCGGCTTCGTGGATCAACGTTTCCACGCCCAATTGATGGGTATTGCAAAAGGACGACAACTCCAGAAAAAACGGATCGAAATCGTTCACCGCATCGATCGAATACGATTGCCGCCCCGACTCCGGCTTGCCGGTGCGGCCTAAAGGCGGCGTCAGCGGTTCGTGCGGATTGCTGTTGCGGGCTACCAGATAAAACTCCATTTCCGGTGCCACCACCGGCTTCCAGCCGCGTTCTGCATACAACTGCAGTACCCGGCGCAATACCGCGCGCGGCGACAATCCGACCGGACTGCCGTCGAAGTTCTCGCAGTCGTGAATCACCAGCGCTACCGATTCGGCGGCCCACGGCACTATCCGTATACTGGCGGGGTCCGGCACGCAAATCATATCGGGGTCGGTCGAGCCCACATACGGGCCATTGGCCGGTTGCTCGCCATTGACAGTATTGAGCAGCACGCTTTTTGGTAACCGCATTTCTCCTGCTGCGATAAACAGGTCTCGGGGCAATATCTTGCCGCGCGCGATTCCCGTCATGTCCGGGATTACGCATTCCACCTCGTGAATGTTCTTATCCTTCAGAAACGCGTGCATCGTTTGTGTCATTTGAATTCCCCGGTATGGAACGGCTTGGCAGAAATCGGTTTTTTAGATTTTAGTGAAAAACTATAAAACCAATTTAATGCAATATTTTTATATTTTTAGATCCGCTTTTATGTGCACAAAAAACCGGCCTGTGAACCGGTTCATACGGCTATCTATATGCAAAAATACCCGTTAAAATTATCTTAAACTGGATCGCGTTAAATTAGCAGTTCCACTTTCACAATATCAATAGAACCACTTTACACTCCGTGATAATCAAATTCTCATTTGCCGGCTTGCTCGGTGCAACTCCGGCCCAAACCGATATTTTCATGCCCGGCCCTTTCGCCACCCGCTTGCACAAGATGCTGGCGGCGCACCTGATCCTGGCTGGGACATGGCTATGAAGACGCTGCCGTGGCGGGATTTCCTGGCGCTCACCGTAAGTGTGGCCGTAGTCGGCCTCGGCCTCGGCGCAACCTTGCCGTTGACTGCTTTAGCGCTCGATCAGCGCGGCCTGGGCAACCATATCGTCGGCTTGATGACAGCCCTGGGCGCACTCGGAATCTTGGCTGTGGTGCCATTCGTGGCGGGGTGGGTGGCGCGCCTGGGGCCGCGCAACAGCATGATCGGCGCGGTGGCAGTTGCCGCTTTGTCCACCATACTGATGCAAACCAGCACCCACTTGATCTACTGGAGCGTACTGCGCTTCATTTTCGGCGCGGCCTTAGGCGTACTGTTTACTGTGGGCGAAGCCTGGGTCAATAAGCTGGCGCCGGATGGCTCACGTGGGCGGGTGGTGGCCCTGTACGCCACCACTTTTACTTTGTTCCAACTGATCGGCCCGGCCTTGGTAGCACTGCTTTCAGATCGGATCGCATGGCCATTCGCAGCTTGCGGCGCATTGTTTCTACTGTCGATTCCAGGTTTGGCGCTGATGTCCAATCGCAGCCACACCATTGAAGACGAACCTAAGGCCGACTGGAAAATCGTCGCTCCGCGCATGCCCGTGATCATCCTCGGCACCGCCTTTTTCGCCCTGTTCGATGCGTTGGCTTTAAGCCTGCTGCCGCTGTTCGGCATGCGTCACGGCATTTCGGTCGAACAGGCGCTGCTGTCTGCGAGCGTGATGCTGATCGGCAACACCACTTTGCAGTTCCCGCTCGGCTGGCTGGCCGACCGCATCGGTCGTGCTCACGTCCACATGGGGTGCGGCCTGGCCGCCTGCCTGCTACTGCCGCTGATGCCACTTGCAGTTACGCTGCCATGGCTGTGGTGGACCCTGCTGTATGTACTGGGCGGCGCTGCCGGCGGCATCTATGTACTTTCGCTGGTAGCCTGCGGCGAACGCTTTTCCGGCCAGCGGCTAGTCGCTGCTACCGCCATCATCAACGCCACCTGGGGTGTCTCGGGCAGCGGCGGGCCACTGCTGACCGGCGCTTTAATGGAAAGCATCCATGTCAATGCGGTGGTGGTTGTATTGTGGTTGGGAGCAGCAGTCTTCGTAGCCAGCCTGCTATGGGAACAACGTCCGGCTTTTATCGCCAAAAAACTAACAAAAATATAAGAATTTTAACCAGTATATTTTAATTGCAAAGCATACCAAGCGGAGAAAGCAGTATTTTTTGTTATACCCAATAGTGTATTACGATCTTTCGAAGTACATTATTCGCATCTGGCTCTAGGTCGATTTAGACTGCTCGCGGATTGCTCTGCCGAAAATGCAAACACCGCATCAGAGCAACGGAGCGTCATTTTTTGCAGCACTGTAAGTCAGCCTGCCTTTTACGATACGCGCCGGTGCAGTCCAAGGATGGAGCGTACTGTGTTTCGCATCGAGGATATGCACCACGTTGATGCCGTGGGCACGCAGAGCATCGGCGATCATGGAGCGGTGACAGCGCCACCACAGGGATTCCGCGCACATCAGAGTTGTGCGCAAACGCCGCGCAAGTTCCAGAAACTGTTCCAGACCTGCGCCGAATTCCGGCGTCTGCATATAGTCGGCGTAGCTGCGAAAACTGATATTGCGCCAGGCAGTATTGGGAGAGTCCGGCACTGGCCGGCGGCGTCCGCCAAGGGCCGGCAGCCAATGATATTCAAGCTGGTGTTGGGGCAAACTAGCTTGCAGCGCAAGCCGGCCAAACTGCGGATAACGTCGCGAACCAGGAAAACTGCGCACGTCCGCCACTGCCTCAATCCGATACTGCGCCAACAGCGCCAGAAAATCATCCAGTGCACGCGTCGAATGGCCGATAGTCCAAACCGTTAGCGCATTAGCATCAACATCAACATTGCTCGCGGACTCACTCACAGATACTCCAATCACCTGTCAAACATCGCACTGCAGCATCACGCCGCGAGCGCTGCATCGACGATGCTTTGGGCCTCTTGCACCATCAATTTCAGGTGCGCCTTACTCTTGAAGCTTTCCGCATAAATTTTGTAGATATCCTCGGTGCCGGACGGGCGCGCCGCAAACCAGCCACTAGCGGTGACCACCTTGATGCCACCGATCGGCGCGTTGTTGCCGGGCGCATGATCGAGCACGCTTTCGATCTTCTCGCCCGCCATTTCGGTGCTATGTATCTGGCTGGGAGACAGTTTCGCCAAGCGGTTTTTTTGCTCGGCAGTCGCCGGCGCTTCGACCCGATCCGTGAACGGCTCGCCCAAATCACGCACCAGGTCGCGATACAGTTCACCAATATCGCGGCCGCTGCGCGCGCTGATTTCCGCCGACAGCAACGACGCCACGATGCCATCCTTGTCGGTGGTCCAGACGGTGCCGTCCATGCGGCTGAAAGTTGCGCCGGCGCTTTCCTCGCAACCGAAGGCGAGTGAACCGTCGCACAGGCCGTCGACGAACCATTTGAAGCCGACAGGAACCTCATACAGCTTGCGTCCCAGCCGCTGCGTCACACGGTCGATCAGCGCGCTGCTGACCACCGATTTGCCCACTGCCGCTTGCGGGTTCCAGCGCGGGCGATTACGGAACAGGTAATCGATCGCAACGCTCAGGTAGTGGTTAGTCGGCAGCAGCCCGGCGGCGGGCGTCACAATGCCATGACGATCGTAGTCGGTGTCGCAGGCGAACGCGACCTGAAAGCGATCCTTCAATCCGATCAAACGCTGCATCGCGAACGGCGAAGATGGATCCATGCGAATCTTGCCATCCCAGTCCAGTGACATGAAGCTGAAAGTCGGGTCGACCACCGTGCTAACCACACTCAGATCGAGCCGGTAGCGCTCGGCAATCCGCGCCCAGTAATGCACCCCGGCGCCACCCAGCGGATCCACCCCCATCCGAATGCCGGAAGCGTGAATCACCTCAAGATCGAGCACGCTGCCCAAGTCGGCAACATAGGCTTCGAGATAATCGTACTCATGGGTGGTGGCAGCGCGGCGCGCTTGCGCCAACGGCATGCGGCGCACTTCTTTCAAGCCGGCTTCGAGCAGAGCGTTGGCCCTGGCCTGGATCCAGCCGGTTACGCCGGTATCGGCCGGGCCGCCGCTCGGCGGGTTGTATTTGAAGCCACCGTCGCCAGGCGGGTTGTGCGAGGGCGTGATAACGATGCCGTCGGCCAGCCCCGATGTGCGACCGCGGTTGTAGGCCAGAATCGCATGCGAGACCGCTGGCGTCGGCGTGAATTCGCCACTTTTGGAAACCATCGTTTCAACCTGGTTAGCGGCCAACACCTCCAGCGCACTCTCGAAAGCCGGCTGCGACAGCGCATGGGTATCCATACCGATGTACAGTGGGCCACCAATGCCCTTGGTTTTGCGATATTCGCAAATTGCCTGGCTGATCGCCAGCACATGCCATTCATTAAAGCTGCGCTCAAACGAGCTGCCACGATGGCCGGAAGTGCCGAAGGCAACGCGCTGGGCCGGCACCGAAGGATCGGGGTGCAGGTCAATATAAGCCGCGAGCAACTTTGGCACATCGACCAGCATTGACTGCAGCGCCGATGTGCCGGCTAGCGGATTGGTTGCGGTACTCATGCGCAGGTACCCGGCAGGCGATAACGCCGGGTCTGGAAGCCGGAAGATTCGGTAGATGTTAATAGCAGGTGCATGACGATACTCGTTGTGGTGTTCAGTGGGCTAGGAAGGGATGGTTACGATGCAATACGGTATGACCGTTACGATTCTAATAATATTCAGAAAATTCATGCTTTTCTGTGCGTTACCCAACATAACTGACATTTTGTACGATTGAAGCGCGATCCGAGATCGGCCGGCAAAGCTGATTATGAAAACCTAGAACTGCGGATAGGCAAACAAGTCTGGCGGGCGCATGAAACCCCGGGCCAGCGGCACCGTCTTACTGAGAAATGGCTTGATTGTTTACAACTGGCAACAATTTATATACCCATTAATGTATTTTTTAAAACTCCCAGATATATTTGCGAGGATGCATTGCTTTATCAACATACCCCCTATTTAATTGATATATTAACGGCACCATTTTGGTGTCGACACCGTGCTTAAGCCCTATTTCGATTGAATTTATTGGTAAGCAGTGGCTTAATCACGCTCACTTTCTCACTTACTATTCCCATGAACAAACCAAGCCAGATCACTTTGCCGGTCGCAGCATCTTACGTACTGATGGCCGTGGCGTTATTTGTGGCGCTCAAGTCGGGCCTGCTATTGGCGCTGTTTTCGGGCTTGCTGGTGCATTCCCTGGTACATCTGGTGGCACCCACTATTGCCAAAAAATTCAGCACCCACCAGGCGCGCTGGATCGCGGTTGCCTTGCTGTCCGGGTTGATTGTGGCGGCCTTGTCAACCCTGATTTGGGCAATGTTCGCGTTTATGCGCAGCGATACCGGCAATCTTTCCAGCTTGCTGCAAAAACTGGCCGATATTATCGAAACGTCGCGGAATCAGACGCCGCCCTGGATAGCCGAATATTTGCCAGATGGCGTCGATGCCTTGCGCACACTCTTGACCGATTGGTTGCGGGCACACGCGGGTGAGGCAAAATTACTGGGACAAGAAGCCGGGCGCATCATCGTCCATCTGCTGCTCGGCATGATCATCGGCAGCATGGTCGCGCTACAGGACGCTACTGCACATGTAAGCTACCTGCCATTTGCCGCCGCACTGCATCAACGGATAGTCAATTTACGCGAAATTTTCCAGAAAGTGGTGTTCGCCCAAGTCCGCATTTCGCTCATTAACACCACATTCACTACGCTTTATCTGGTAGTGGTGTTGCCGCTGGCAGGCGTGCATCTGCCATTTACCAAGAGCATGATTGCCATCACTTTCATCGTCGGCCTGATACCAGTGGTCGGCAACATCGTGTCGAACTCGGTGATCGTGATCGTAGCCTTGTCACACGGCTTAAATACGGCGATTGCGTCACTGATCTTCATGATCCTGATTCACAAGATGGAATATTTTTTGAATGCCAGAATCATCGGCGCCAAAGTCAATGCCCGCTCGTGGGAGTTGCTGAGTGCAATACTAGTAATGGAAACGCTATTCGGTCTGCACGGCGTAGTTGCAGCGCCTGTGTTTTACGCATACATCAAGAAAGAATTGCGCGATAGCGGCTGGGTGTAGACAGTTTTGAGTCGCCTATCTGCAACTCGCTTCAATTAATTTATACCTACCCCGTGTATTTTTCAATATCGCATAATAAATATGCGAAAAAACATACGATTTTTTATATACTCCCAGTATTCAATAAAAAATAAAAATGCCTGCGTAACCGTGATTCAGTTGCGCAGGCATTTTTATTACTCAGAAAATTGGCTTCAGGCCGGCATCATCCAGACCCAAATTACTTAGTCACGGTTACCTGAGTGCGCTTGTTGTCTTTGTAAGTGTAGATCGTCAGCGCGCCATTCTTGATGTCACCTTTGGTATCGAAAGCGATGATACCCGAGACGCCGGTGTAGTTGATTTTGGCCAAAAACGGCAGATATTTTGCCGGCTCGACCGACTTGGCTTGCTGCATTGCAGCGATCATGGCGTTAGTGGCGTCGTATGAATACGGCGAATATATCTGGACTTCGATATTGAACTTCTTCTTGTAGGCAGCCTTGAAGTTATCCAACGATTTTTTGTTGGCTTCAACCACACCGCCCGCTTCTGCGCAATACACCTGGCCTTCGCCCAACGCGTCCCCGGCCAGTTTGACAAGCTCGCTGGTGCAAATGGCATCGCCACCGATGAACTTGGCATGAATGCCGAGTTGCTTCATCTGGCGCAGCATCGGGCCAGCTACCGAATCGAGTCCGCCGAAGAAGATCACATCTGGATTTTTGTCCTTGATCGCGGTCAGAATCGCGTTGAAATCAGTCGCTTTATCCGTGGTGTATTGCTGCGAAACGATATTGGCGCGTGCAGATTGTTTCTTGACGCTCTTGATGAATTCGGACGCAAGGCCCTGGCCGTACGCGGTACGATCGTCGATCACCGCAAAGTTCTTGGCTTTCAGGACAGTGGTGGCGTAACGGCCGAGCGCGCCGCCGAGCTGGCTATCGTTGGCGACTACGCGAAAAGTCGTGTTGTAACCTTGCTGGGTGTATTTCGGATTGGTCGCGGCAGGGGAAATCTGCGGAATACCGGCGTCATGATAAATGCGCGAAGCGGGGATCGAGGTACCGGAATTGAGGTGACCAATGACGCCATTGACTTTTGCATCCACCAGTTTTTGCGCCACGGTGGTGGCTTGTCTTGGATCGCCGGCATCATCTTCGGCCAGCAATACAAACTGAATTTTATTGCCGCCAATGACGATGTTCTTGGCGTTATGTTCTTCAATCGCCATACGCACACCGTTTTCCACGTCCTTGCCAATATGCGCGATACCGCCGGAAATCGGCGCGACATGGCCAATCTTGACGATTTGTTCCGCTGCAACTGCATTGCCTGCTATAGCGAACGCCATCGCACCCAGTAATGGGATTAATTTTGTATGATTCATAATGGATTTACTCCGTGTAGGAAATAGAATTGCAGCGCGATTTTTCATCAACCACGCGTGCAGTAGGTCATGCTATGGGATAAATCACGCCAGTTTGCAGCAATGCAATCAGGTTGACAAGAGCTAGTACGACCGACCAGGCCGTACCCGCTAGCAAGACGATAAGGTGTTCTTATTACGCAAAAAACTCCCTGATCAGCGACCCAGAGGAATGCGTTTTCGCTTCCAATTGAAATCGTGCCGCAAGATCATGGTGGTTGAAGCGACCAAACTGCTGATTCCCAGCACGAATTGCACTAGCTTATCGTCTGGAAAATGCCAAATTTGGGAGTCAGGTTGTGCCACATTGACAGCGGCGGCGATGACGGGCGCGGCCCACTGCGCATCCGGCGTCATATCCAGCAAGACATAACCTTCCGAGTTGGTGTGTAAAAAGATGTCGCCTCCTTCTGCCAGGGAAAAGCAGACTCCGTAACCACTTGCGTTGGCTTCTGGCAAGTACTGCTGCAAGGCCTGGTTGAGAGCTTCGATCCAGGCTTCGGCCTCGTAGGGCGTCAGCAAGTGCATCCAGGGAACCGGCTTAGGAAGCATCAAAACCGGTTTCCTGGACTGCCTGGATCGCAATGGTGACGCTGCGAACGCAATCGGAGTTATTCAAGCCATCCATTTTTGCAGCTACCTCTATCAACGTAGTTTTCATTTTTCAGACCGATCTGGCAAAAATCCAATCCGTATTGACCTCACGCGCTTCCCAAACAGGACAAGTCGGAATCAGTAGAATCACGGTCGGGTTACGCGATACAGCCAACCCTATCTACCGATCAACACTACACCGGCTTGGGGCCTTTGCGATGTGGCTTGGCCTTGGCGGCATCGGATGGGCGCTTGGCAAAATCGCTTTTGGCTTTGAACGGCGGCTTGTCACCGAATTTTTTTTCACCGACTCTTCTATCGCCACCCGTTTTGGTAGCAGAAAATGGGGTTTTCTTACTGGCGGATTTATCGGCGTTATCGGACTGTTCGCCATCGCGACTGATGCGCAACTGTTGTCCAGCCACCCACACGGTTTTCAGATGATCGAGAAGGTCTTTTGGCATGTCGGCTGGTAAATCCAGCATGCTGTAGTCATCCTGGATGTCGATGCGGCCGATATTTTTGGAGTCCAGTCCGGCCTCGTTGGCAATCGCGCCGACAATATTGCCGGGCTTGACGCCGTGTACATGGCCGACTTCGATACGGAAAGTCTGCATCCCGACATCAGTCGGGCGATCGCCTCGCTCTTTCTTTGGAAAAGCAGGCCGCTCGGTTTGATCCTTGCGCTCAGGGCGTTCCTGGCGCGCTGGTCGCTCAGAATGTTCAAACCGCTCTTGCCGCTCAGGGCGTTCAAACTTGCTGGAACGGGCAGGTCTTTCATCGAAGGATCGCGCAGGCGCTGCTTGTGGCTCACGCTGTTTTTTATCCAGCAATAGCGGCACATTGCCACGCGCCATTTTCGCCAATGCTGCTGCGATTTCAAGCGCTGGCACATTGTGTTCTTGCTCGTATTCTTCAATCAGTGTGGTAAATACTTCCAGCTCGCCCAAGGCCAGGGTATCCGTGATTTGGTCCTTGAACTTGGCAATCCGCACGTCATTGACCACTTGTACCGTCGGCAATTCCAGTTGCGAAATCGGTTGCCGGGTCGCGCGTTCAATCGCCTTCAGTAAGTTCCGTTCGCGTGGGGTAATGAACAAAATCGCCTCGCCGCTGCGCCCGGCGCGCCCGGTGCGGCCGATGCGATGGGTATAGCTTTCCGGGTCGTGCGGCACATCGTAATTAATCACGTGGCTGATGCGTTCCACATCCAGGCCGCGTGCGGCGACATCGGTAGCAACCAGAATATCAATTTCGCCGCTCTTTAACTGCCCAATGGTACGTTCGCGCTGCTGCTGCTGGATATCGCCATTAATCGCTGCAGCAGAAAAGCCGCGTGCCTGTAATTTACTGGCCAATTCTTCGGTGCCCAATTTAGTGCGCGAAAAAATGATCATGCCGTCAAAAGTTTCGGCTTCCAGAATCCGCGTCAGCGCATCGAGCTTATGCATGCCGGACACCAGCCAGTAGCGCTGGCGAATATTGTCGGCGGTGCCGGTTTTGGCGGCAATCGTGACTTCCGTCGGCTTACGCAAATAGGTTTGAGCGATGCGTTTGATGGCCGACGGCATGGTGGCGGAAAACAACGCGGTTTGGCGCGTTTCCGGCGTTTCCTGCAAGATGCGCTCTACATCGTCGATGAAACCCATGCGCAGCATCTCATCAGCTTCATCGAGTACCAGCGTTTTGAGTTTCGACAGATCCAGCGAGCCTTTATCGAGATGATCAATCACGCGACCGGGCGTACCAACCACCACATGCACGCCGCGGCGTAATGCGGAGAGTTGCGCGCCATAGCTCTGGCCGCCGTATATCGGCAGTACATGAAAACCGGGAATATGTGCGGCATAGCTCTGGAATGCTTCTGCCACTTGAATCGCCAGTTCGCGCGTCGGCGCCAGCACCAGCGCTTGCGGCGTGGTTTGCTTGAGATCGATGCGAGCCAGAATCGGCAGCGCAAAAGCAGCCGTTTTTCCGGTGCCGGTTTGCGCCTGGCCAATCACGTCGCGATTGTCCAGCAAAATAGGAATAGTTGCCGCCTGAATCGGTGATGGCAACTCATAGCCGAGATCCTGCAGCACGCGCAATAACGGCGCGCTGAGGTTTAAGTCGGTAAATAAAGGAATAGGTGTTTCAGACATGGTAACGCTCACAAGTTCGCTCGAATCGCACTATGCGAAAAAACGTAATGCGCAGTTTACTCTGTTGGTGCGCAAGCTGGGGGCTGATACCGAGGGCGAATGATGCGAATCGCAAACCAGGCGCATGGCACAGTCTCGGGATGCTGCACTGGGCCAACAATATTTGATCGCAGCAGAGATTGGAGTTAGCTCCTGTCCATTGGAGCGCACATTTCGAAGATGGCTTATTCCGGCTGATCGAGCGCATGCAGCTTGCGGTAGAGCGAACGCTCGCTAATGCCCAGTTTCGCGGCCAACTCTATACGGCTACCGCGGTGAGTCTGGAGTTGGGTGCGTAACGCATCTCGCTCAATTTCGCGCAACGACCGGCCCGGCCCAAGAAGGGGCGCTTGTAGAAAGTGCGTTGGCGGCAGCCCGGCGGCAGGCTCCGGCGGCGCTGCTGGACGGGCCTCAGAGTCGAGCGCCCGTTCCACATGGGCGCGTTCGATCACCAGCCCGTCGCACAGCAGCGCCGCACGCTCCAGTATGTTGCGCAGTTCGCGCACGTTACCCGGAAATGCGTACTCGCTTAAGCGCTGTAACGCGTCGCGTGACAAACTAAACTGCCGCTGCGGGGACACCCGTACCAGCAGCGCTGCTGCCAGCAGCGGGATATCGTCGACCCGTTCCCGCAAGGCCGGCAATCGAATCGGAAAGGTGCTGAGGCGATAGTACAGATCCTCCCGAAAACGCCCATCGGCAACCAAGGATTGCAAGTCGCGATGCGTGGCAGACACGATGCGCACGTCGGTGCGGCGCAACTCGGTGCTGCCCACGCGGCGATAGGTGCCGCTCTCCAACAGGCGCAATAGCTTGACCTGCATCGGTAGCGGGATATCGCCCACTTCATCTAAAAACAGCGTTCCGCCGCTGGCCGATTCCACCAGTCCAAGCTTAACGGCATTAGCGCCGGTAAAGGCGCCACGTTCGTGACCAAAAAGCTCGCTCTCGAACAGCGTCCCGGTCAAACTGGCGCATTCCACCACTACCAGCGGAGCACTGGCACGCGGGCTCGCCTCATGCACCGCGTGCGCCACCAGCTCCTTGCCGGTGCCTGATTCGCCCAACAGCAACACACTGGCGTCCGATGGCCCGACGCGCGCCACTAATTCCAGCATCTGCTGAAAAATCGGCGCACAGCCGATCAGCCCTTGGGCCGCTGGCGGCCCCTGCACTACCCGCAACGGCTCCATCTTCTCGATGAAGTAAGCCTGATCGCCCTGCGCATCGCGCAGCGGCACCAGCTCAATGTTGACATAGGCCTCGCCCCGCGGAGTGTGGTGCAAGTGCAGTACCCGCTCACGTTGGCCGGATGCACGGGCGAGTGCCAAAGGACAATTTTCGCCTGATTGGTCGCATGGCGCACTGAAGTGGTGCGACACCTCATAGCAAGTGCGCCCAATCACGGAAGCGTGCGGGCTGAACTGGTGCCGGTAGGCTGCATTCGCGCCAACGATGCGGTACTGGCGATCAAACAGGATGTGCGGCTCGGGCAATCCCTCCAGGTATGACACCAGTTCAGGCAAAGGACGGGACATCAGGAATTCTCCAGAAGCGAGACGAAAGGCACTGCCACAAAACTGCCATTATGGCATTAACTGCCAAAATGGCAGTTAAATATACTGCCATTTTGGCACGCCATTAATCCTGAAAACATCCAAATCATTGTTTTTAAACGTTTTTACTGAATTTCAGAAGATGGCACAAAACGTGCAGTACTTAGACGCATGACCCGTGATAACAAACGCCTCTTTCGCCATTTAACAATCGCCGTGCTCATCAAGCTGGTGGTGTTGAGTGTGCTGTGGTGGGTGTTCGTTCGCGACGCCCATGTGGATGTGGACAGTGAGCGCGTCGCTGAAAAAATCAATGGAGCAGTATCTTCTCAAGGAGTATCGAAGTGATTTCAGAACAATTGGTAGACCTGTCACGGCTTCAATTCGCAGCCACCGCGTTGTACCACTTCCTGTTCGTGCCGCTCACCATCGGCATGGTGTGGTTGCTGCTCATCATGGAAAGCGTCTATGTAATGACCGGCAATGTCATCTGGAAGGATATGACGCGTTTCTGGGGCAAGCTGTTCGCCATCAACTTTGCACTGGGCGTCACCACCGGCATCACGCTGGAATTTCAGTTCGGCACCAACTGGGCTTACTACTCGCACTACGTAGGCGACATTTTCGGTGCGCCGCTGGCGATTGAAGGGATGATGGCATTTTTCCTCGAATCAACCATGATCGGCCTGTTTTTCTTCGGTTGGGAACGCTTGAGCAAGCCTCAGCATCTGCTGGTGACCATGCTGATGGCGATCGGCACCAACCTTTCCGCGCTCTGGATTCTGATTGCCAACGGCTGGATGCAAAATCCGGTGGGATCTGAATTCAACTACCTTACCATGCGCATGGAGATGGTCGATTTCTGGGCTGTGGTTTTTAACCCGGATGCGCAGGCCAAATTTGTGCATACCGTGTCAGCCGGCTACGTAACGGGCGCCATGTTTGTGTTATCCATTTCCAGTTGGTACCTGCTCAAGAAGCGCGATGTGGAGTTCGCCAAGCGGAGCTTCCGGGTGGCGGCAGCCTTTGGCCTGGCCTCGGTGTTGAGCGTGATTGTGCTGGGTGACGAATCCGGTTATACGGTAGGTGAAGCCCAACAAACCAAAATGGCGGCACTGGAAGCCATGTGGGAAACTAAACCTGCGCCGGCCGCGCTGACACTGGTGGCAGACATCAACGAAGCGGAGCAAAAGAACAACTGGGAAATCGAAATTCCCTGGATCATGGGCTTGATCGGTACGCGCACTATCAGCAAGGAAATTCCCGGCATTCATGAAATCAAGGCAAAAAATCGTGACCGTATTGTGCGTGGCATGGTGGCGGTCACCGCACTAAAGGCGCTACGTAAAAACCGCAATGACCAGGTTGCCTTCAAAGTGTTCGAACAACACAAAGCCGACCTGGGTTTCGGTCTGCTGCTCAAGAAATACGTCGCCGACGTGAACCAGGCTACGCCTGAGATCATCAACCGCGCGGTCAATGACACCATACCGCGTGTAACGCCGATGTTCTGGAGCTTCCGCGTTATGGTTGGTCTCGGTTTTGCGATGCTGGTGCTATTTGGCCTGTCCTTCTGGAGCACCCTCAAGAGCGGCAGCATCCACAAACCCTGGCTGCTGAAATGGGCGCTGTGGATGTTGCCCGCACCCTGGATTGCCATCGAACTCGGCTGGTTTATAGCCGAATACGGCCGCCAGCCCTGGACAATTTACGGTGTGCTACCCACACATTTAAGTGTGTCTTCTCTGAGCGTAAATACCCTGTATGGCTCGCTGGCCGGATTTATTATTTTCTACACCGTATTGCTGATTGTTGAGATGTACTTGATGGTCAAATTTACGCGCATGGGACCGGGCAGTCTGGGTACTGGTCGCTATGAGAGTGAAGTTGCGCTTTCCGTCCCGGCACACGCTTAAAGGAGAACGAAAATGTTGGACTACGCAACTCTTAAAATTATCTGGTGGCTGCTCGTGGGTGTGCTGTTGGTCGGCTTTGCCATCATGGATGGGCACGACATGGGTGTCGGTACGCTGCTGCCCTTTGTCGGCAAGAACGACGCCGAACGCCGGGTCGTCATCAACACTGTGGGCCCGCACTGGGATGGCAACCAGGTCTGGTTCATCACTGGCGGCGGGGCCATTTTTGCGGCCTGGCCGCTGGTGTATGCCACCGCATTCAGTGGCTTCTACTGGGCCATGATGATGGTGCTGTGGGCGCTATTTTTTCGCCCGGTCGGTTTTGATTACCGCAGTAAAATCCAAAACACGACCTGGCGCAGCACTTGGGACTGGGGCCTGTTCATCGGCGGCGCCGTGCCGCCGCTGATCTTCGGCGTGGCGTTCGGCAATCTGCTACAGGGTGTGCCATTCCAGTTTGACGACTTCATGGTATCCACCTACACCGGCAGCTTCTGGCAATTGCTCAACCCGTTTGCCCTGCTTGCGGGGGTTGTGAGCAGCGCCATGATCACAATGCACGGCGGCGCTTATTTGGCACACCGCACTGAAGGTGTAATTCAGGCACGCGCCATCAAGGGCGCCGTCGGCGCAGCCATCATCATGATTCTGGCCTTTGTGGCCGCCGGCGTGTGGCTGCAGAGCATCGACGGCTATCGCATCAGTTCGGTCATCAACCAGGGCGCGCTGCCAGACCCGATGGGCAAGACTGTGGTGCGCGAAGCCGGTGCCTGGATGGCTAACTATGGCCGCCAGCCTTTGATCTGGTTGCTGCCCGTCTTGGGCGTGTTAGGTGCCTTGCTGTCTGCCGGCTTGCTGCTGGCGCGCTATACGCTGACCGGGTTCGCGGCGTCATCGCTGGCTCTTATTGGAGTGATTGGCACTGCGGGTGCGTCGATGTTCCCGTTCATCATGCCATCCTCTTCGATGCCGGCTGCCAGTCTGACGGTCTGGGATAGCGTATCCAGCCACATGACACTAGGCATCATGTTCTGGGCCACACTGATCTTCATGCCGCTGATTGTGGTGTACACGTCCTGGGCCTACCGTGTGATGCGTGGCAAGGTTACGGTGGAGCACATCCGCGCCAACGAGCACACGGCTTATTGAAGTACTAATCGGCGAAAACGCCGCTACCTGAGGAGTAAACATATGTGGTATTTCGCCTGGATGCTGGGAGTCGGCTTTGCCTTGTTGCTGGCCATTCTCAATGCTATGTGGGGAGAAAATGAAGCTATGCGTGCGCATGTCGACAGTGACGATATCTAGCCATGACGGCACAGTCCAAAGCTGAAAGAACATCCTCGCGCACGCACCTGCCGAGTCTGGCTGCCGCGCTGATCATCATGCTGATGGGTACCTTGTATCCGCCGTTGATGGCAAACGCCGCAGGACAGGCTGACCATGGCCTTGCCATGTCCCTGTTTTGGGCCATGAGCGCCGGCTTCGTGCGCGGAGTGGGTTTCGTACCCCGTGCGCCTGCCTGGCGCTGGCTGTTCTCTGGAGGGGCCTGTGCTGTAGCGCTCGCATTGGCTGCTTTTCTCAAACTTTTGCAGTGATACCAATATGTACTTTCGTATTATCCATGACGAAGCCAGTGGCGCCATGAGTTACCTGCTGGCTGACCTTGACGCCGGCGCGGCGGTACTAATTGACCCGCGTAGTGCAGATCTACCCATGCTCCATGCCATGCTCGATGAACACCGACTGCATCTGCAGTGGGTGCTGCGCACGCACGAACACGATAGTCATATGCCCGGCGAAGCCGACGCGTTGCGCGCTTTGGGCACGCAACGTATTGAGCATCAAGTCCCATCTGCTAACGGCGGCTTGCTAGTCTTTGGCAACGAGTTCCTACGCGTTATCGCCACTCCCGGCCACACACCAGGTTGTCTGAGCTTCCTGTGGCGTGACCGGCTGTTCTGCGGTGATCTGCTTGTAATGGATGCATGTCCCTACCAGCCGCGCCCGTCTTTGCCCACGATTTTGTGGGCCAGTGTCACGCAAAAAGTTTTTACATTGCCCGCAGAAACACTGTTGTTCAACGGTCATGCGCGTCGCGCCAGGTCGGTTAGCAACGTGCTCGAGCAACGCCGCTGGCATCCATGGTTTGCCGGCGCCAGCCGCGATGAATTTTTGTCGCGCGTAGCGGCGCCTTCAATCACACTGAACACCGCAACCTAGCCACTTCGAAACTTTCATGAACAGTCATATGTTTTCAACATTCAGAATGGGCCAGCAATTATGCCGGTCTTGGAGCGCCTGCCCATCATGCCGAAGCAAATAACATGAATGCTATAAAAAAACCTGTGCGCATCACTGTACTGGGTGCCGGCTTTGGCGGCCTGTCAACGATTCGCGAACTGCGCAAGCACAATGTCCAGGCGGAGATTACGCTGGTTGCTCCGCGCGCCGAGCTGCATTACTTGCCAGGCATCATCTGGATTCCCAGCGGTCTGCGCCGTCGTGAAGATTTGGTGATCCCACTGGACAACTTCCTGCGCCGCATGCGGGTGCGGTTCCATGCCGCCGAAGCAACTGGCCTGCGCGACGGCGGCCGTACTGTTGAGACCAGCGCCGGCGATATCGCCAACGACGCGCTGGTGGTCGCATCCGGTGGACGCTTTCTCAAGAAACTAGACGGCATAGAGCATGCAATTACGCCCTGCGAAGGTATCGCTGCAGCCGAGCGCATCCGCGACCGCCTCAAGACCATGCGCGGCGGCGCGATCGCTGTCGGCTTCGCCGGCAACCCGAACGAGTCGAGCGCGGTGCGCGGTGGACCGATGTTTGAATTCCTGTTCGGCATCGACGAGCAGCTCAGACGCGAAGGCCGGCGCGAGCACTTCGATCTCACGTTCTTCAACCCATCCAACGAGCCCGGCAACCGGCTGGGGCCGGAGGCGGTCAGGCATTTGCTGGCAGAGATGCAGCGGCGCGGCATCCGCACCCACCTCGGACACAAGCTCAAGCGCTTCGATGCCGATAGGGTAATCACAGAAGGCGGCGAGTTTCGTGCCGATCTAATCCTGTTTATGCCCGGCATGACCGGTAACGCGTGGCTTGACAACACCGACTTGCCGCGTTCGCCCGGCGGGCTCTTGCAGGCCGATGCACATTGCCGCATTCCGGGCTATGAGCGGGTCTACGTGGTGGGAGACTCCGGCAGTTTCCCTGGCCCCGATTGGATGCCCAAGCAAGCGCACATGGCCGACCTGCAAGCTAAAGCCGCTGCCGCTAACCTGCATGGCGATCTGGAAGGTCGGGCTGTCAACGCCACATTCAAGGTCGAACTGATCTGCATCATTGACGCCATCAATCACGGGACGCTGGTCTGGCGCACACCGAAGCGCACCATCATCCTACCTTCCACGCGTCTGCTCCATTGGGCCAAGCGTTGGTTCGAAGCCACTTATCTGAGGAAATACCGATGAATACCCAAGCAGCCGTGACACCCTATGAAGCATTAGGCGGCGAGACCGGCATACGTGCATTAGTGGTCCGTTTCTACGCACTGATGGATGAACTCCCCGAGGCTTACACCGTGCGCCGCATCCATCCTGATAGCCTGAAAGGCAGCGCAGAAAGCCTGTTCGAGTTTCTCTCAGGCTGGTTCGGCGGACCGTCGCTTTATATCCAGAAAAATGGCCACCCACGCCTGCGCCTACGGCATGCACCCTACGCTGTCGGGCCGGTTGAGCGCGACGAGTGGATGCTGTGCATGACACAAGCGCTGACCGAACTAGTGGCAGATCAGGCACTGCGCACCGGCCTGATTAAAACCTTTAACCAAATGGCCGACCATATGGTCAACACCGAAGTGGGTTCTACCCCTTATTTCAATGCAGCGCACGCGCGATGATGAAACGGCGGGTATTTCTGGTGCAGATGAAGGGTTTGCCGACCTGGACAACTTGGCCCGTCATATACTCGCATTTCGGTTTCCGGCAATCTACAGGTTATGTCATAACTAGCTGTTGTAATTGATTTTCCCATAAGAGAGCAGAATTTTTCTGCTACAACTACGATCGTTTTTTCAACAATTGAGGGTGACATAGCCGATCCATACGCAACCCATCCAAACATTATTTTCAACCCAGGAGACCTCATGAAAGCCTTTCAAGATTATTACCCCGAAAACCTGTCCCACTGCTACGGTTGCGGCCGACTCAACACGCACGGCCACCAGATCAAAACCCATTGGGATGGCGATGAAACCGTCACGCGATTCACGCCCGAGCCTTACCACACGGCGGTGCCAGGTTTTACGTATGGGGGACTGATTGCTTCGCTGATTGACTGCCATAGCACCGGCACTGCCGCAGCAGCCATGTACCGCGCTGAGGGCCGGGATATGGACACGCTGCCGCCTTTTCGTTTCGTCACCGGCTCACTGCATGTGGACTACCTCAAGCCAACGCCTATCGCGGGCACTCTGGAAATTCGCGGCCGCGTCAAAGAGATCAAGGGCCGCAAGGTGATCGTGGAAACCACCGTACTGGCCGATGGCATAGCCACGGCGCGCGGTGAAGTAGTGGCCGTACAAATGCCTGAGAATTTTGGAACGAACCACCAATGAATTAGACCGGCCTACGGCCGGCAATAAACACTGTTGGGAGAGGTTTGAATCCCCTCCCGACAAGTCGCTCCTGCGTCGCTCACCGCCCTGGAGGACAGGGCTTGAACCCTGGTCAATTTTTTGATCAAAAACAAGCACGACATATTTTGAGCCAGTTTTTTACTTTTAAACTTGGTAACCTGGCGGGGCGACCCGATCCCGGCCCAAAATACGAGAACAAAAAAATGCCCGCGAACCTTGCGGCGCGGGCTAAATCCAATCTTTTTACGGAGTTGGAGGAGACATAAACATTATATCGCAATGCAGCATATATACATAATTTATTATTCAAATATATGTTATTCACAAAAAACATAATTTAATGCAACGCGGAAATTTACCAGCGAACAGCACGAAATTGATCGCAGTACTGTTTTTTATCGAATTCATCAGGATGTCCTGCAAAAAATCCAGATTATCCGTGCATTTTAGAGCTTTTCGAGCACCAAAGCCGAATACTAACTCTGGTAGCAGGTTTGCGACCGCAACCGGATGCCGGCTTCGCGAATGATAATGAAAAAATAGATTATTTCGATCTATTGCTGCAAAGCAGCAACAACACTCTGAGCCCTGCACTACTTTAGCCACGGCTTCAGCCAGCCCAACCCGGCCGTTGTGCCGGCGCGCGGCCTGTACTCGCAACCTATCCAGCCTTGATAACCGAGGCTGTCGATCAGTTCGAACAAATAAGAATAATTGATCTCGCCGACATCCGGCTCGTGCCGCTCTGGCACACCGGCGATCTGGATGTGGCCGATGCCGCCATGCAGACGCACCATATCGCGTCTGAGCTTGACTGCCAGATCGCCTTCCACGATTTGGCAATGATATAGGTCGAACTGTACTTGCAAGTTATCAGCCGCCACCTTGGCGCAAATAGCTTGTGCCACGTCCTGTCGATTCAGGTAAAACCCCGGAATATCACGGGTATTGATCGGCTCGATCAAGATGGTGACGCCTTGCGCCGCCGCCAAGTGCGCCGCATACGATAGATTCTCCAGATACACCGCACGCTGGCGGGCTTGGCCTTGAGCTTTACCCTGGTGCGGCTGGGTCAAACCGGCCATTACATGCAGCTTCTTGCTACCCAGCACGCGCGCATATTCCAGCGCAATGTCGATCGAACGTTTAAATTCATCCTCGCGGCCCGGCAGCGATGCCAAGCCGCGCTCGCCGCCATTCCAATCGCCGGGCGGCGCGTTAAACAAGGCTTGCACCAGCCCGTTATCGGCCAACAATTGGCGCAAAATTTTAGCAGGATATGCATACGGAAACAAAAACTCCACCGCTTTGAAGCCATCTTGCGCCGCCGCTGCAAAACGATCGGTGAAGGCATGCTCGGTATACATCATGGTGAGATTAGCGGCAAAACGGGGCATCGAAAATCCTTTCAAGCATGTCTCAATATTCTTGAATGATAACCACCCTCAACAGCTCGTGCAATTCTGAACCCAGGATGAACGAACGATTCACCGCAAGTTCAGGCGTCGCTGCGCAAAATGGTTACAGGCTCACAAGTTCGACCGCTCCGACTACTAGCACAGCGGACAGCTTCTCAACTTTCAGGTTCCAACTATGAAAACCATTCTTACCGGCCTTTTGGCGATCGTAACTCTCGCTTGGGGTTGGGATATTCTCTCCAGCTCCGGCCCATCCGGCGGCTCCCTTCTATGGACCATACGCCAGGAAGGCTTGTACCTGACGGGTCTTTTTTCTATTGCACTGATGTCACTGTCCATGATTTTGTCCACCCGGCCGGCTTGGTTGGAATGGCCTTTGGGCGGCATGGATCGCGTTTATCGACTACACAAATGGTCGGGCATTCTCGCCATAAGTTTTGCCGCGGCGCACTGGCTCGTTGAGATGTCGAGCGATATGCTCAAAGCACTGATCGGCCGTGCAGGCCGCCTACCGAAGGAGAATTACACTGGTTGGTTCGACACCATGCGCGATCTCGCCAAGGACATGGGCGAATGGGCTATCTATATATTGCTGGCAATGCTTTTGCTAACGCTTTGGAAGCGCTTCCCTTATAAAATTTGGCGCCATTTGCACCGGATTATGCCGGCCTTCTATCTAGTGCTGGCCTTTCACGCCGCAATGCTGGCGCCGCTTGACTACTGGCTACAGCCAGTCGGCGCGCTGCTTGCAGTGTTGCTCACAGGTGGCGCGATTTCCAGCGTGCTCTCGTTGACCGGACGCATCGGGCAACACCGGCAGGTGAGCGGAACGATAGTCTCGGTCTGCACTAGCTTCACCAACATCACCGCAGTGCAATGCCGCCTTGACGCCGGCTGGAAAGGTCACCGCGCCGGTCAATTTGCTTTCGTCACCTTTGATCCCAGCGAGGGTCCGCACCCCTTCACCATTGCCAGTGCAGACCGTGGCGACCGCAATATTACCCTGCAGATCAAGGGCTTGGGCGATTACACCCGCAGTCTGGCACAGCGTTTAAGTTCAGGACAAGCGATCAAGGTCGAAGGGCCGTACGGACAGTTCGACCTATCGCGCCACAACCCGCGTGCACAACAGATATGGATTGCCGGCGGCATCGGCATCACGCCTTTCCTGGCCTGGTTGGAATCACTGCAGGGCCAGTCCAATCAAACTGACATAGCACCTGTGGCCGATCTGCACTATTGCACACGCGACCGCGATACCGACAACCTGGTTCCGAAGCTAGAGTCACTCTGCGCAGCGCTCCCAAGCGTCCGTCTGCACATACACGGCGCTCGCCAGGGAGAAATGCTGACGACCGAAAAAATCAGCGCCACACAAACTGGCGCCAAGCGCACGGAAATTTGGTTCTGCGGCCCCCAAGGGCTTGCAAACGTCCTCAAAGAAGGTTTGCAAAGCACATTAAGAGGCCGATTCCGGTTCCACCAGGAAGCATTCGAGATGCGCTAACCTGGGGCGCATGACACAAAATGCATCGCAATGCAGAGTGCGCCATGCTCAGCATTCTGGTTCTATTAGTACATGCGCCGGCGCAGCGATTCGGACGGACTCTGCCCAAATAATTTTCGGTAGTCACTGGAAAACTGGCTGAAATGCCAGAATTCCCAGTCTGCAGCAACGTCCTGTACCGTTCGACATCCTGTTAAATCTTCCCGTAGGTGACGGCGTGCACCGTTGAGGCGAATGATGCGCAACTACTATTTATTCCGTGCTTACTGTTAAATGACCATCTGTGCCGGACCTATTTGAGACGAAAGTGGCGCAGCTATTAAGTGGATTGTTCATGAAGTAGAACATGGTGCTACGCAACATCAAAAGTTCATCACGGCATTGGATGCAGGGTGATTGATTATGCTGATTGGGAGCGGGCCTGGCATGGGGGGTTGCTTTTTTGTTGGCACGTTAAATGCTGTACTTTGCTCGGGCTACTCATCACATTCATTTGGGAAATTGGGAGAGACGTCAAGTAATTTCAGCGTAGTGCTGACTTAAAAAAAGTATCCTGGAGATTAGACATGTCATCCAGAAAGAGCTTAAAACGCTGGTTGCAGTACGCGATCCTGATCGCGGCGCCGACGTTCGCATTTGCCAATTCAGACGTTGAACAACTCACGAAAGACCCCAACAACTGGGCCATGCAGGCGGGAGGTTTAGCCAATCAACGCTACAGCGAACTGAAGCAAATCAATAAGGACAACGCCAAGAACCTCACGGTAGCGTGGACCATGTCTGCATGGACTACGAGCCGTTCAAAATCGAATACACCGCCGGTCAGCCGTATGTCGGCGCGACGCTATCAATGTATCCGGCACCGGGCAGCCACGGCAGCATGGGTAATTTTTCGCCTGGGATGCTGGGACCGGCAAGATCGTCTGGTCCAAGCCAGAGAAGTTCTCAGCATGGAGCGGCGCCTTGTCAACCGCGGGCGATGTGGTTTTCTACGGCACCCTGGAAGGCTACCTCAAAGCGGTCGATGCAAATGGCAAGGAACTGTGGAAGTTCAAGACGCCGTCAGGCATCATCGGCAACGTCAACACCTGGACGTATAAAGGCAAGCAGTATATTGGCGTGCTTTCGGGCATTGGCGGCTGGGCCGGTATTGGCTTGGCAGCCGGTCTGGAAAAACCCAACGAGGGTCTGGGTGCAGTCGGGAGCTACAAGGATCTGGCCAAGTACACGGAGTTGGGCGGCGCCTTGACTCTGTTCACGCTGCCAGGAAAATGAGCGCGGCGCAGTCATCCTGTTGACGAATCCGCACACTGATACCGACATCCTGGCACCAACCACGGTGTCGGTAGTAATTCCGATTTGAGAAAGTTTGAAATGAATACACGAGCAATTCAAGCAACAATCGTAGCGGCTTTCTTAGTCGTGGCGGCTTTCTTGTTAACTGCAGTTGGTGCTGCAGAGGCGACGGAAACACCGTATAAGGTGGTTGATGGTAAGCAGGTCGATAGCAATACCTTGAACGGCTGGCGCACTTGGCGGGCCCTGGCTTGTGAGCGCTGCCACGGCGCGCAACAGGAAGGCTTGGTCGGCCCCTCGCTGGTAAATAGCCTGAAGGTGCTGTCCAAGGAAGACTTCAAAAAGACGGTGCTGAATGGCCGGATGGAAAAAGGGATGCCAAATTCCGGCGGCTGCAAGCAGGTCATCGACAATATCGACTCCCTGTACGCGTACCTGAAAGGCCGTTCAGAAGGCAACATCAAACCGGGTGGACTGCAAGCGATTGAAAAGTGATTTGTGCAACGTATATCCCTTTTTCGCAGGCGGTTCAGAGATAGAGAGTCTTCGAGCGGCATTCTGGGTCAAGTTGCGCTGTATTGCGTCGAACCGCTTTGCCCTATTGAATAAAGCTAACTGCCGGCAACAATTGGACGTAAATACGGACGTAATTACGGCAATTTCAGCCAAAATTCATCCGGTTTTCATTTACCTCATTTTTCTGGTGGCAAAATACGTTTATTGAATATTACGGAGATAACTGATGAAAACAAAAGCCGCAATTGCATGGAAGGCCGGTTCACCGCTCACGATTGAAGAAGTTGACCTGGCGGGGCCAAGAGCCGGCGAAGTTCTGGTCGAGATAAAGGCGACCGGGATCTGCCACACCGATTACTACACGCTGTCGGGGGCCGATCCAGAAGGCATCTTTCCCTCTATCCTTGGGCACGAAGGCGCAGGTATTGTGTTGGAAGTTGGCCCCGGTGTTTCCTCGCTTAAAAAAGATGATCATGTCATTCCGCTGTATACCCCGGAATGCCGCCAATGTAAGTACTGCCTGTCACGCAAGACCAATCTTTGCCAGGCCATCCGCTCGACCCAGGGCCGTGGCTTGATGCCGGATGGCACTTCACGCTTCTCGATCGATGGCAAACCTATTTTTCACTACATGGGAACCTCGACCTTTTCCAATTACATCGTTGTTCCAGAAATCGCACTGGCCAAAATTCGGGAGGATGCACCCTTCGACAAGGCGTGCTACATCGGTTGCGGCGTAACTACCGGGGTCGGCGCCGTGGTTTTTTCCGCCAAAGTGGAAGCCGGCGCGAATGTGGTCGTGTTCGGACTGGGCGGCATTGGTTTGAACGTGATTCAAGCTGCAAAAATGGTGGGCGCCAACAAGATTATCGGGGTCGATATTAATCCTAGACGCATCGAGATGGCACGCAAGTTCGGCATGACCGATTTCGTGAATCCGAAAGAAGTTAAAAATGTCGTTGATCACATCATCCAGTTGACCGATGGTGGAGCCGATTATTCCTTCGAATGTATTGGTAACGTCGCCACCATGCGTCAGGCGCTTGAGTGTTGCCATAAGGGCTGGGGTCAGTCGTTCATCATTGGCGTTGCCGCTGCCGGGGAAGAAATCAGTACCCGCCCATTTCAACTGGTCACTGGTCGTGGATGGAGAGGATCGGCTTTTGGCGGGGCCCGCGGACGCACCGACGTACCGAAAATTGTTGACTGGTACATGGACGGCAAATTGAATATCGATGACTTGATTACCCATACCTTGCCGCTTGAGCGCATTAACGAGGGCTTTGACCTCATGAAAAGCGGCGAGTCGATTCGTTCCGTTGTGCTGTATTGACTGGATTCAAGGGAACCTTATGCTTGAGCTAATCAGCGAACACGCATGTTTTGGAGGGGTGCAGCGATTCTATTCTCATCATTCCGAAGAGATCGGCCTGCCAATGCGGTTTTCAGTATTTCTGCCGCCGCAGGCGCGGGCTGGCAAGGTTCCTGCCCTGTTTTACCTGGCCGGCCTGACTTGCACGGAAGAAACATTCATGACCAAGGCGGGCGCCCAGCGTGTCGCTGCACAACAGGGACTGATGCTAATTGCGCCCGATACCAGCCCGCGCGGCGCCAATCTTCCGGGCGAGGCAGACAGTTGGGATTTCGGCGTCGGAGCGGGCTTCTATCTCGATGCGACAGAAGCGCCATGGAACAGACATTACCGCATGTACAGCTACGTACTGGAGCTGTACAAATTGATTGTGCAGGAATTCCCGGTGCAGCCTGCCAGTATTGGCATTACCGGGCACTCAATGGGCGGGCATGGAGCGCTTGTTCTGGCGCTGCGCAATCCAACTCTTTTTAAAACGGTATCCGCATTTGCACCGGTCTGTGCCGCGAGCCAATGTCCTTGGGGCGTGAAGGCATTCTCTGCGTACCTGGGCAGCAAGCAAGACGACTGGCTGCAATATGATGCTAGTGCGCTGATGGCACAAAAAAACACGCCATTTCCAAGCGGCATCCTGATTGATCAGGGGCTGAACGATAAATTTCTGCCGAATCAATTGTTTCCAGAAGCGTTTGAAGCAGCCTGCCAGATAGCACAACAGCCATTGGAGCTACGCAGGCACGCCGAATACGATCACGGTTATTACTTTATTTCGACCTTCGTCGAAGAACATATTCGATTTCACCATCGAAAACTAAATGAGGCCGATCGGTAACGGTTTTGATCATTTCCATCCCATTTATCCGCAAGCCGTTTAAAACATAAAATTATCAAGGAGAAATTCTCATGAATAATGCAGTCAAAATACATCCAGCGGTTGATGACGGAATGAAACCCGCAGCTGCGGCTTTTTCTGGAGGGACGCTTTCTTGTGCCTGCGCCACGCACAAGGTTGAGGTCGCGATCAAAGGACAGTGCGCACACAATCATGTGTGTGGTTGCACGCAATGCTGGAAACCCGAAGGAGCACTGTTCTCACAGGTTGCGGTGGTATCCCGCGATAACGTCAGCGTCATCGCAAACGCAGACAAACTAGCGGTAGTCAATGCGAATACAACGATTCAACGGCATGCCTGTAAAGAGTGCGGTGTTCACATGTATGGTCGCATCGAAAATAAAGCGCATCCGTTCTACGGACTCGATTTTATTCACACTGAGCGATCGAACAAGAGTGGCTGGGCACCTCCGGGATTTGCAGCATTTGTCTCGTCAATTATCGAATCAGGCGCCAGCCCTGACAACATGGCTGCAGTCAGGGCAAGGTTGGTAGAACTTGGTCTGCCTCCTTACGATTGCTTGTCCCCAGCGTTAATGGATGCTATCGCGACGCATACGGCCAAGGCAAATGGCGTACTGAAATAAAGATGCAGCATACCGGTCCGATAGCACCGCAACCGTGAAATCTTCGAAAGCATGGTGGGGTCGGCATGCTCATACAGTAGTTGAAAAACGCTCACGATATACCTTGGGCGTTACACCTATTTTTTTCTGGAAAACACGACGCATTTTTTCTTCAGTTCGAAAGCCTGTTTTCAATGAAATCAGTTTCAACGGAGATTTGTTTTCCTCCAACAGGCGCCGGGCAACTTCAAAACGGGCCCTTTCTATAAAATCCGCTGGGCTTTCGGCTGTCTCCAGATGGAACACCCGGGTAAAATTCCTTTCGCTCATCGCTACCCGGGCCGCCAGCTTGGGAGTGTTCAGATCGTCGTCGAGGTGCGACATGATCCAGTTCTGTAATTCGCGTATGGTTGGGTGGGTAGTCATCTGGCTAGAAAGATGGACGCTGAACTGGGACTGACCGCCCGGTCTTTTCAAGTAGATTACCAGGTCGCGCGCCACTTCGAGCGCTACTTCACGGCCAAAATCCTCCTCCACGATTGCCAATGCCAAATCCATTCCGGCAGTCACGCCGGCAGAGGTCCAGATATTGCCATCGCGGATAAAGATAGCATCGGCGTCCACCTTTACCCCAGGATATTTTTTGCTCAAGCGTTCTGCAAAACTCCAGTGCGTTGTGGCTCGCCGACCATTGAGCGCTCCACCTTCAGCCAAAAAGAAACTTCCCGTACATAACGCTACCAGCCGACTCATTTTAGGCGCAACGCTTGCAACCCATTCGACAATTTCCGGGGAATCTTGCAGAGCTTTCTCAATATCGTGCGCACCGACAATCAGGCCGAGATCCGGCAGCGCAAGTATGCTTATCGCCTTGGTCGCATGCAAGGACATCAGCGTATCTGATGAAACCATGCCAGTTTTTGTCGATGCAATAGCAACCTCATACCCGCCCGCCAAGTTACGTTGATGCAAACAACTATTGGCATAGTCAAAAACCTTCAATGGTCCAATCGCTTCAAGAGCCTTAAAGCCTGGATACACAATGATATCTACGGTGCGAATTTTATATTGCTGTACGTCGTTGCTCATATGTCATTGCTATCACAATTTTGATTGAATAAAGAGGTTGTTGATATTGGTTTTGTCACGTTAGCCGCAAAAACGCATACTTCGGACAAGCAAATGTGCCCGCTTATACAAATGGACGGATTTATTTACAAGCGCATAAAATTGCTCTGCAAAAGACTTCTCATTCTCTGCTGCAACTATCATTTGACCTTTGCGAATCATGTGCGCCAGTTCGATACCGGCCAACACATTTCCGGACGAACGAAAAAATTCAAAATTGAGCATCGGTCTGGTCATGCGTTTGACCGCACGATGATACTGCTCCACGATGTTGTTGAGGCACTTCGTTTGTCGAGCCACGATTGAATCTTCCCACCCTGTATTGATTGCATCGATTGCCGCTTTATTGGCGCCGCTTATATCTATGGTAAAAATCTCAGGCTCGCTGTAATGGCGCATGGATTTTTCAAAAAACGTGTAGCCGCCGCGGCATCGCGCTTGGCTGTCAATAGCAAATCGGTCGTCTGGCCTTCTTTGCCAACAGCCCGATAAAGATATTCCAGACACCCTTGACATTAATGTCCGTTTCATTCATACGCCCGCTTGTGCCCACGGCACACTTGCATTTGCGGAAAACGGCTTTCAGCACCACGTTCAGCGTGTTTTCTACCTGGTGCTTTGATTGATGGCTTGTGCAGGAGTATGCTTATAAACACGTCGCGGATTCAGATACGAAGTGCAACCGGCCGCCCGGTTGAAGGGTCAGATGCGATAGCATTCGACCTTTTGACCAGCCAGTCGAAAGTTGCCGAAGATGCGCTACAACACACCTGACCCAAGAAGAACGATACCAAATTTACGCACTGCGCACACAAGGATTTACCGGCAGCGATATTGCCAAACAGCTAAAGCGCAGCAAAGCCACCATCAGCCGCGAACTCGAGCGTGTCAAGACCCGCTTGGTTGTATACGCGTTTCACGAACAAATCAGGCTTTTCTTGCTGCCATTTCTTGAGTGCCTGAATCGGCGTTTGATGCTTTAAAGCGCGTTGTGGAATGTTGTGGTTGTAAATTTTCACGTAGTTGT
>JABBOV010000020.1 GCA_012927625.1 Glaciimonas sp.
CCCACCGGCGCGTGCGCTCGTGCTTGATTGAGAAGCAGCACACGTGCCGGTGGATAACCCTACGCCGCGGAGTTTTCACTTAAAAGCCAAAAACACTGTCTTAACGAACGGAGCCACCTCTATCGCACATGAAAAACTCGTCGGACGAAAGCTTTGGACGAAGAGAAAATTGCTTTTAATTACGTGACACTCTCCAAGGATGTAACCAAGGTCGGTGTGTGTGAAGTACGATTTACGTTCATGCATTAACCAGTTACGGCGAAAGCCCCCCGTTGACAGACTGGCGTCTGCGAGCGGGGTTTATCTTAGTATTTGTTGCTCGGCCAGTTAGGTTGGACGTATCTATTATTGAGAGGGTGTAATGCGCATCATTGGTTCGCAAGAAGAATTAAAAGTGTTGGTCGGACAAAAAGTCGCGAGTTCCAGCTGGGTCGATATTACGCAGCAGCGCGTCGATCAGTTCGCACAAGCTACTGGCGACTGCCAATGGATTCATCTGGATGTTGAGCGCAGCCGGCGCGAGTCCTCTTTCGGTACGACCGTGGCGCATGGCTTCCTGACTTTGTCGTTACTGCCGATGTTTATGGAAGAGTCGATTGCCATGACAGGGGTAAAGATGGGTCTTAATTATGGCTTGAACAAGGTGCGCTTCCCGGCTCCGGTGCCAGTTGGCAGCCGCTTGCGCGCACACCTGACATTACTCGCTGTTGATGATATTGAGGGAGGTGTTCAAGCAAGCTGGGAAGTCGTCATGGAACGGCAGGGAAGCGAGAAGCCGGTTTGTGTAGTTGAGGTGTTGGTTCGGCAATATTATTGATGTGGTAGCGCAATGTGCTCAATCATATTTGCAAGCATCATTCCTGCGCGGCATCTTACGGTTTGCTTGAGGAGAACGGCTTTTATCACGCCTTATTTAAGCACGGGATAAAAGCATAAGCTCAGTCAAGCTACGCCACAATCGGTTTAACGACCACGGCCGCCTGAACGGTGTTGTGCCGATGAGCGCACTGCTACGTTCCCATTGGCCTGCGCCGGGCCGGAGCGCGGTGCGCCACTGCGTGGTTTGCCAGCGCCAGCACTTGAGCGTGGCTGTTGGTTTCTGCCGCCACCGCCACCGCTACGCAGCTGAATCGGTTGCGCTTTGGCATGAGGATCTGGCTCAAAACCATCGATGATTTCACGTGGTAATTCGCGCTTGATCAGTTTTTCGATGTCTTTCAGCAGACTGAATTCATCGACACAGACCAGCGAAACCGCTTCGCCGGCGGCGCCGGCACGGCCGGTACGGCCGATCCGGTGGACATAATCCTCTGCCACGTTCGGTAGATCGTAGTTGACTACATGCGGCAATTGGTCGATATCGATACCGCGCGCTGCAATGTCGGTAGCAACCAGCACTTGTAGATTTCCACCCTTAAATTCCGCTAGTGCCTTGGTGCGGGCAGACTGGCTCTTGTTGCCGTGGATCGCCATCGCGCTGATGGCATCTTTTTCCAATTGCTCGACCAATTTGTTGGCGCCATGTTTAGTGCGGGTAAACACCAGTACTTGCGACCATTGATGGGTTTTGATCAAGTGGGTCAGCATCGGATGTTTTTTATCGCGATCAACCGGATGCACTTTTTGCGCAATGATTTCGACGGTCGAATTGCGCCGTGCTACTTCGATCATGGCCGGCGCATTGAGCAAGCCATCGGCAAGCGTCTTGATCTCCTCAGAGAACGTGGCGGAGAACAGCAGATTCTGGCGTTTTTTCGGCAATACAGCCAAGACGCGCTTAATGTCCTTGATGAAGCCCATGTCGAGCATGCGGTCGGCTTCGTCCAGCACCAGAATTTCAACATGATTCAGATTGATCGTGCCTTGCTGCATGTGATCCAGCAAACGCCCCGGCGTGGCGACCAGGATATCGACGCCGTGTTTGAGTACCTTGATTTGCGGGTTGATGCCGACACCGCCGAAAATGACCGCAGAAGTCAGCTTCACGTATTTTCCGTATTGACGCACACTTTCCTCGATCTGCGCCGCCAGTTCGCGAGTCGGCGTCAGGATCAAGGTGCGAATGGGTGTGCCTTGCAGGTTCGGATTTTTTGCGGCGCTAGCTAGCCGGTGCAGGATTGGTAGCGTAAAGGCGGCCGTTTTGCCGGTGCCGGTCTGGGCGCCGGCCAGCAAGTCGCCGCCCGCCAGCACGGCAGGGATGGCTTGCGCTTGAATAGGGGTTGGAGTGGTGTAGCCTTTTTCGGTTACAGCACGAAGAATTGCATCGGACAGGCCGAGTTCAGTAAATAGCATGGATGATTTTAAAAAGATCGGCCTGTCGCCATTCAAGGCGTCAGTCGCAGGCAAACAGATCGGTATGCGGAAAAGTCGTAATAGACAGCGACAAGGGGACTGGTAAGCTGTCGCGTGCCCCAGTATAGCAGCAGTACGGCACAAGTGGGATTTAACCATTAGGCGCTGATGTTGGCCTCACAAAGCAAAAAACCATCGTCCGAATGGCCGGTGGCTTTTTTGTACCGAAAATTTATTTGCCCGCGAATGGCGTCAATGTAGCCAGCATTTGTGCGAACATCTTGGGGTTGCCGGCAATGATGTTGCCCTGATTCAGGTAATCGGATTCGCCGGAGAAATCGCCCATGATGCCGCCAGCTTCAGTTACCAGCAGCGACCCTGCCGCGATATCCCAAGGTCGCAAACCCTTGATGAAATAACCGTCAATATATCCACAAGCCAGATAGGCCAAATCCAGTGCGGCCGAACCGCCCTGGCGTATCCCATGCGATTTTTGCGACATCAGACCGTACATTTTGAGAAATTCATCCATATTCTTGACATTGGCGTGGGTCAGGCTGGTGCCAAGCAAGGCGTCGACGAGTTTGTCGCGCTTGGTTACGCGGATGCGCTTCTCGTTCAAGTGCGCGCCAGCGCCTTTGCTGGCCGTAAATAAATCGTTGCGACTCGGGTCGTACACCACCGCTTGCGTGATGACGCCGCGCTGCTGCAGCGCAATTGATACGCAGTATTGGGGATAACCGTGGATGAAATTGGTGGTGCCGTCGAGTGGGTCGATGATCCAGACGTTTTCATTTTCATCGTTAAGATTAATGGAGGCACCGGATTCTTCGGCCAGAATGGCGTGACTAGGGTAGGCATTTTGCAAGATTTCAATGATCGCCTGTTCGGCTGCCTGGTCAACATCGGTCACGAAGTCGTTATGTTGTTTTTCGGTGACGGTAACGCGGTCGAGGTCGAATGCGGCGCGATTGATGATCGCCGCACCGCGGCGGGCGGCCTTGACCGCCGTATTGAGCATTGGATGCATATTGGTTCCATTAAAATGGCGGCACTGCTTGCAAGCAATAACGCCGCAACCAAAACCGCACAACATGAATTAAAGAGCGATGCGGTATATTTGTGACCCGGATGTCTGTGCAAGACATCCGATTTCCCTGTATTAACCGCGCAATGGCGCTATTTTAAATGAACCTGCAGCAAACCAATACGTCTCTTTTTCAGCGCCTGCGTTTTATTCTGGTGGAAACCAGCCGTTCAGGCAACATCGGGTCGGTTGCGCGCGCCATGAAAACCATGGGTTTTTCGGATATGGTGCTGGTTAATCCACGCTATGCAAATATGATGCAGCAGGACGAAGCGATTGCGTTTGCCAGTAACGCGCACGATATTCTTGCCGCCGCACGCGAAGTCGGTTCGATTGAAGAGGCGCTGGAAGGGTGTAACTTTGCTGCTGCCGTTAGTGCCCGATTGCGCGAATTTTCACCACCCATCGTGTCGCCGCGCAATCTGGCCAGCCAGTTAGCCACGGATGGCAGCCTGAATGCGGCGCTGATATTCGGCAACGAGCGCTTTGGTTTACCGAACGGGATAGTTGAAAAATGCAATGTGCTGATCAATATTCCTGCCAATCCGCTTTATTCTTCCCTCAATCTGGCGCAGGCAGCGCAAGTGCTGGCCTACGAATGCCGGGTAGCCGCTATCGGCGATGGTGTGCCGGTCAGCGGCATCGGCTTTCAGGGCGCTGCTGCCGGCATTGCTGAAATTGAAGGTATGTATGCGCATTTGGAGCAGGCGCTGACCGCAATCGGCTTTCTAAATCCCGAACAACCCAAAAAACTGATGCCGCGTCTAAAACGTCTGTTCGCGCGTACTCGACTGGAGACGGAGGAAGTCAATATTCTGCGTGGAATTGCAAAAAAAATCCTAAGCAGACAGTAGTGTAAAGTTTAATACAATTTTTTAATACTATTCATAGTATTTTTATATTACGCATTATATTTATGCAGTAGTTGCCGTATTATTTACTATACTCCCTGTTTTTTAGTTTAAGTCGAGCAAGTGCGGAACACTATTGAAGCGTATTCATGCTCGGTATCTGCGTGGCGGAAATTTTAAAAGGTGCTTCCCCAGCTGGTCGATTTGTGGGTAGACGTGGCGCTTTCATGTTTGTCTGCCGTGATTACACGACAAGCATTCTTAGGCCCAGGAGCGCAGCAATCCAACTGCCAGACCTTCAAGGGCGAAGCTGTCGTCGTCCGATTTGACTTTTATCGGGGTGAAGTCAGGATTTTCCGGAAGTAGCTCGATCAGCGCGCCAGTTTTTCGGTAGCGCTTGACGGTCACATCGTCGCCTAGCCTGGCTACAATAATCTGACCGTTTTTAACACTATCAACCTTTTTGACAGCCAGCAAGTCGCCATCCAGAATGCCTGCATCGCGCATTGACATTCCCCGCACTTTCAGCAGAAAGTCGGGCTTGCTGGAAAACAGGCTCTGGTCGACTTGATAGGTTGCCTGAATATGTTCCATTGCAAGGATCGGCGAGCCGGCTGCCACGCGGCCAACCAAAGGCAGGCTTAACTGCATCAGAGCAGCGTGCGGCAAGGTCATTTCCGTACCGCGGCCATGATGGTTGTGCTCTTGATTGCGTATGTCACACAAGCGAATTCCGCGTGATATGCCCGGCGTAATTTGAATTACGCCCTTGCGCGCCAGTGCTTGCAGATGTTCTTCAGCGGCGTTGACTGAGCGAAAGCCGAGTTCAGTCGCGATTTCTGCGCGCGTCGGCGGAAATCCTGTGTTTTCGATTGCATCTTTGATCAGGTTCAAAATTTGTTCTTGGCGTGCAGTAAGCTTTAGCATGGTTTTTTTAGGCTGTTCATAAAAACAGTCTGTATTTTTGTACAGTGCATCACCGAATGCAAGTTTATTCGTTCTTATTTACACATTACGGTTGGTTATTTTTGACTTTCTAGGTTGCATGTTGTCGGTGCTCTTGAATTTCTGATGGTTTGGCAGTACAATTTTGGGCTTTTCTCTTCCCACACTCGTCTTGACGCCGAGGTGGGCGATTTTTTAATCAGTCCATAAGGAGTTTATATGCGTCACTATGAAATAGTATTTATCGTTCATCCAGATCAAAGCGAGCAAGTGCCTGCAATGATCGAGCGCTACAAAGCCAGCGTTACTGCGCGTGGCGGTCAGATCCATCGCGTGGAAGACTGGGGTCGTCGCCAGATGGCTTACATGATCCAGAAGCTTGCTAAAGCGCATTACGTCTGCATGAATATTGAATGTGATAACGAGACCTTGGTCGAAATTGAAACGGCATTCAAATTCAACGATGCCATCCTGCGCCACCTCACCATCAAGATGAAGAAAGCTGAAACAGCTCCATCGCCGATGATGAAAAACGTGCAAAAGGAAGATGCTGCAAAGAGCCATCGCACTGAGGCACCAGCCCCGGCACCCGTCGCAGCAGCTGCGTAATTGTGTATCAGGTAGTGAACCGAACAGTGTGAACCGGTTCCAATTTGTTGCCAGTATTGTTGAACGCGATGTTTTGCGTTACACCCCGGCAGGTGTTCCGATGGTGTCGGCAAGACTACTGCACAGTTCGCAACAGATGGAAGCAGGCACTGACAGATTGGCCGAGTTTGAAATCGCAGCGCTAGCCGCAGGCGAAGTTTCAGGACAATTCAACCAAGCTGATTTAGGCAGTATGTTCCAGTTCACCGGATTCCTGGCACGCAAGAACCGTAACAGCAAAAGTCTCGTATTCCATATTGTGGATTTCGAGATACATTCGTTAGAAAATTGTTAAAAATACAGGAGCCAAAAATGGCATTCGGTAAAAAGTTCGATAAAAGCAAGCTCAAATTGAAACGTCAGCAGCAAAATCCATTGTTCAAGCGCAAGAAATTCTGCCGTTTTGCAGCAGGACATGTAGCGCAGGTCGATTACAAAGACATGGATACGCTCAAGGATTTCATTCAAGAAAACGGCAAGATCATGCCAGCACGTCTGACCGGTACCAAGGCTATCTATCAGCGCCAAGTTGATACCGCTATCAAGCGTGCACGTTTCCTTGCGCTGATGCCGTATACCGATCTGCACACAGCGTAATTCGGAGAAAAATATGCAAGTTATTCTGTTAGATAAAGTCGTTAATCTCGGTAGCTTAGGCGAAGTAGTTCGCGTCAAAGACGGTTATGCACGTAATTTCCTGATCCCACAGCGCATGGCGCGCCGTGCGACAACCCATGCTATCGCTGAATTTGAACTCAAGCGCGCAGAACTGGAAACGGCTGCGTTAGCTAAGTTGGTGATTGCACAAACACTGGCTGCAAAATTGACCGGCATGACGGTACAAATCAACCAGAAATCGGGTGTTGATGGCCGTTTGTTTGGTTCGGTTACTACCGCTGATATCGCTGAAGCGCTGACCAAGCAAGGTTTTGCTGTTGAAAAAGCACAAGTACGCTTGGAACAAGGCCAAATCAAAACTGTTGGCGACCACGCTATTTTGGTTGTATTGCACACTGACGTGGTGATTGAGGTGACTGTTGCTGTTTTGGGCGAACACGCTTAGTGGCGTTGCTGTAAATGCTGCATGAAAAGCCGGGCTTGCCCGGTTTTTTTGTGCTCAATTTTTATAAGCTCCTTTGTACTAACATACAATTTCAGGAACTTCAGGCATGCTTCCCATCGATTAGCAATTTGTATTGCCCGCAACTGGGAATTTTTTATCGCTTAAGACTGATCACGACCTGAACCAGAATGTGAGAGCGGTATAATGCGCGCCATGAATAATCGTTCCGATCCTCAACTAGAATCTCTTCGCGTACCGCCCCACTCCATCGAAGCAGAACAATCAGTATTGGGTGGTTTGCTGCTTGATAATGCGGCTTGGGACAGAATTGCCGATTTTTTACATAATGACGATTTTTACCGTTTTGATCATCGTGTCATTTTTCAGCATATCGTTAAATTGATTAATGCCTCCAGACCAGCTGATGTGATTACCGTTTTTGAGGCGTTGACCAGTGTGGGTAAGGCCGAAGAAGTCGGAGGCTTGTCTTACCTGAATGCGCTGGCCCAAAACACGCCGTCTGCTGCCAATATTCGTCGTTATGCAGAAATTGTGCGCGATAGGGGGGTGCTGCGTAAGTTGATTACGGTATCCGATGAAATTTCTGGCCAGGCCTTTAACCCGCAGGGCAAGGAAGTCAAGCAGATGTTGGATGAAGCTGAATCCAAAATCTTTGCAATTGCCGAAGAAGGTTCCCGTGGTGCGCAAGGCTTCCAGGAAATCCAACCCCTGTTAACCCAAGTGGTCGAGCGTATCGATGAGCTTTACAACCGGGATAATCAAAATGATATTACCGGTGTTCCGACCGGATTTACCGATTTGGATCGCATGACATCCGGCTTGCAGCCAGGCGACCTGGTTATTGTGGCAGGGCGACCGTCAATGGGTAAAACCGCTTTTTCAATCAATATCGGAGAGCATGTCGCTATTGAAAGCGGTCTCCCGGTAGCGGTGTTCTCGATGGAAATGGGTGGCACGCAACTGGCTATGCGCATGTTGGGCTCGGTCGGTCGCCTGGATCAGCACCGGTTACGCACCGGACGACTGGCCGATGAGGATTGGCCGCGTCTGACTCACGCGATCCAGAAGATGAATGATGCACAGCTTTATATCGACGAGACACCGGCACTGAATTCGATCGAACTGCGGGCACGTTCTCGCCGCTTGTCGCGCCAGTGCGGCAAGCTTGGCCTGATCATCGTCGATTACCTGCAATTGATGTCTGCCAATAGTTCAGGTGAAAATCGCGCTACCGAAATTTCCGAAATTTCGCGCAGCTTGAAGGGCTTGGCCAAAGAATTGAATTGCCCTGTTATCGCTTTGTCTCAGCTGAATCGTTCGCTTGAGCAGCGCCCCAACAAACGGCCGGTGATGTCCGATTTGCGGGAGTCCGGCGCGATTGAGCAAGATGCCGACGTCATTCTTTTCATTTATCGCGATGAAGTATATAACCCCGATTCGCCCGACAAAGGAACCGCTGAAATCATTATAGGCAAGCAGCGTAACGGACCGATTGGCAGTGTGCGGCTGACTTTTATGGGGCAATACACCAAATTTGATAACTACACCGGTGGGCAAAATTTCCAGGGCGGCGATTAAGCGATGTTTTATTTTTGAGTTTGTATCGGTAGTAGTACCGATTGCCCATTAATTTTCATTTGACGCTACAGAACAAAAGAAAGTGTGAATATGTTCGGACGTTTGATGCCTACCGAAGGCAAGTTTTTTGATCTGTTTTGCCGGCATGCCGATCTGTGTGTGCAGGGCGCGCAAGAAATGGTCGCGTTGATGACAAATTTCGATGACATCGATAAGCGCGCGCATGCTATCGAGGTTCTTGAAAAGCAGGCAGATAAGGTGACCCATGAGACTATTGATCTGCTTCACAAAACCTTCATTACGCCGCTTGATCGTGACGATATTCATCAATTGATCACGCGCATGGACGATATCCTCGACCTGCTCGAGGATGCTGCGCAGACAGTCTCGCTGTATGACATCAAGGCCATTACACCCGAGGCAAAACGGTTGGCGGAACTTTGCCTGGAGTGCACTGAGAAAGTTAAAGTTGCAGTTTCCCTGTTGCATAATATGGATAATTCGGAAAGAATGCTGGCAATTTGCGAGGAAATCGATCGTCTGGAATCGGATGCGGACCATGTGATGCGTGCCGCCATGTCGAAACTGTTTCGTGACGAACCTGATGTGCGCAATCTGATCAAGTTAAAAGCTATTTACGAAATTCTCGAAACAGTTACAGACCGTTGTGAGGATGTTGCCAATATTATTGAGGGCATCATCGTGCAGAATGCGTAATGTTCTTGAGCACATCTCAGGCATGACAAGTCGGGTTTTTCATCCAGCCTGATTTTGCTGCTTGAGAGCCGCGCGGCGTCATAAATCCCCAACAATTATTTGCTCTCCCGATACACTCTTTGTGCGTGCATCAAAATGTTAAACGGATTCCATGCATACACTTCAAATCAGCATGTATGTGCTCGCCTTACTGATCGCGCTGGCGTTGTTGTTCGACTTCATGAATGGTTTTCATGATGCAGCAAACGCTATTGCCACGGTCGTATCAACAGGAGTCCTGAAGCCGCAAACTGCGGTCGCAATGGCAGCCTTGTTCAACTTTGTCGCAATTCTCATCTTTCATCTGAAAGTGGCGTCAACGGTTGGCAAGGGCACCATTGACCCGCAGGTGATTGATCATTATGTGGTTTTCGGTGCCCTGATCGGGGCAATTTTCTGGAATTTTCTGACCTGGTATTACAGCATCCCTTCATCCTCGTCCCATGCCTTGATTGGCGGCCTGATCGGTGCCGCAGTGGCAAAATCGGGAACAGACTCGCTGATGATGACCGGTTTGCTGAAAATCATAGCTTTCATCGTATTGTCACCTTTGCTGGGCTTCATTTTAGGTTCAATCATGATGCTGCTGGTTTCATGGTTATTCGTACGATCGACGCCGCGCAGGGTGGACAAATGGTTTCGCCGCATGCAATTGTTTTCGGCATCAATGTATAGCCTCGGGCATGGTGGCAATGATGCGCAAAAAACCATGGGGGTGATCTGGATGTTGCTGATTGCTTCTGGATCTCTTGGGGCGCATGACCCGTTGCCGCTTTGGGTCATCATCTCCTGTTACAGCGCAATTAGTTTCGGTACCCTGTTCGGCGGTTGGCGCATCGTCAAAACAATGGGGCAGCGCATCACAAAACTCAAACCGGTTGGCGGTTTTTGCGCTGAAACCGGTGGTGCGATGACACTGTTCCTGGCAACAGCACTGGGAGTTCCGGTCTCGACCACACATACTATTACCGGGGCGATTGTCGGGGTTGGTTCGGTGCAAAAAATGTCAGCCGTGCGCTGGGGCGTCGCTGGTAATATTGTATGGGCCTGGATTTTCACGATTCCAGCATCGGCTTTGGTGGCTGCCATTGCCTGGTGGATAGGCATGAAAATTCTATAAATTATTACGTAAAAAAACCCACTGAATTAAATCAGTGGGTTTTTTTGCTAACAGCGCAAAAACCAATGCTATAAAACTTCGCTTGCGTGATCTGCCAAACGTGAACGCTCGCCACGTGCCAGCGTTACATGGCCGCTGTGGTCCCAGCCCTTGAATCGATCAACAACATACGTCAGACCGCTGGAGCCTTCTGTCAGATAAGGGGTGTCAATCTGCGCGATATTACCCAGGCAGATGATCTTGGTGCCGGGACCGGCACGCGTAATCAGTGTCTTCAATTGCTTAGGCGTCAGATTTTGCGCTTCGTCGATGATCAGAAACTTATTGACGAACGTGCGACCGCGCATGAAATTGAGCGATTTGATCTTGATGCGCGAGCGTATCAGATCCTGCGTTGCTGCGCGGCCCCAGTCGCCGGCATCGGTATCAGATTTGTTCAGGACTTCAAGATTGTCGTCGAATGCACCCATCCAAGGCGACATTTTTTCTTCTTCTGTTCCTGGCAAGAATCCAATGTCTTCACCTACCGGCACTGTCACCCGCGTCACGATAATTTCATTGTAGAGCTTGGTTTCGAGCACTTGCGCCAATCCTGATGCGAGTGCCAGCAAGGTTTTTCCAGTGCCAGCCTGGCCCAGCAGGGTGACGAAATCACACTCAGGGTCCATTAACAGGTTGAGTGCAAAATTTTGCTCGCGATTGCGTGATGTAATTCCCCACACACTGTTTTTTACGTGCCCATAGTCGCGCAGAGTTTGCAGAACGGCTGTTTTACCATTGATTTGCCGGACATGGGCATACAAAGGCGTTTCACCGTTTTGAGGCTCCAGATAAACGAATTGATTGAGCAGAAATGACGGCACAATCGGCCCGGTAATCCGGTAGAAAGTAGCGCCGCTACCGTTTTTATTCTCTTGCCATGACTCCATATTTTTGCTGTGTTTATCCCAAAAATCGTCGGGTAGCTGCAATATTCCTGAGTAGAGCAGGTCGGTGTCTTCCATGACATGGTCATTGAAGTAGTCTTCTGCCGGCAACCCCATCGCACGCGCCTTGATACGCATGTTGATGTCTTTCGAGACCAGCACAATGGCACGACCAGGCTGTTGTTCTTCCAGTGCGCGCACCACAGCAAGAATCTGGTTATCTGCTTTACCGGTCGGCAGACCCTCCGGCAAGGTTGCTATTTGCAGCTTGGTCTGAAAGAACAGGCGACCTTTAGCTTCCTTGTTGCCAAGCTTGGCCAGTGGAATGCCATCTTCAATCGCATTATCAGGAGTGTTTGCTACCAGGGCATCGAGTGAGCGCGACACTTGGCGTGCGTTGCGGGCGACTTCCGACATGCCTTTTTTATGGTCGTCCAGCTCTTCCAAAGTCATCATTGGCAGGTAGACATCATGCTCTTCGAAACGAAACAGCGATGCCGGATCATGCATCAGAACATTGGTGTCCAGCACAAAAAGTTTATGCAGGCCGGTTTTGTCGGCAGCTCGGCTGGTACTCGATTTCAAATGACGCTCGATCGGTTTTGCTTGTAATAAGGCTGCCTTTACTGCAGGCGTGGTCTTGTTACGGGCGGTGCGTGCTTGGGGTGTTGCAGCTACAGTTACAGTCTCAGTCCGTGTTTGCTTTGTCTGCTTTGGTGTTTCCGCAGCTTCAATCGGTGCCAGTTTCGCTTGTTTTATCGGTTGCGGCGCAGCTTCAATTGGTGCCAGTATCGGCTTGATGAATTTGCTTTTTGCCGCTTTTGGGTAGTCACTCGGCGACAGTATTGTGGCGGGCTTGTTAGGCATTTTTGGCAGTGGCATCAGAACCTCAGGTTAAAAATTTTTGAAAAAAATCCTTACGCCAGTTTGCAAGCGGCTGCGGGAAAAAGGGTAGATGTCATGATAAATCGTGAAGTAAAAAAGCCGTCTGGGATGGCGTCATGCCCAATCCACAAACGGCTTCCTGCAAAAATATATTGTGATTCAATGGTTGTTCGAATCAACTAAGACTTTTTGTAAATTCAAGCACTTCATCAACGTGTCCAGGGACTTTTACTCCACGCCATTCTTTCACTAATTGACCGTTTGCGTCAATGAGGAAGGTACTGCGTTCGATACCGCGGACGGTTTTTCCGTACATGCTTTTCATTTTCATTACACCGAAAAGCGCACAAATCGCTTCCTCCGGGTCGGAGATGAGTTCGAATGGCATCTCAAGTTTAGCCTTGAAACCTTCATGCGAACGAATACTGTCCCTGCTCAGGCCAAAGATTTCGGTGCTGGTTTGTTGAAATTCCGGGAAAAGATTACGAAAGTCTATGCTTTCCGTGGTGCAACCAGGTGTGTTGTCCTTGGGATAAAAAAACAATACGATGTTCCTGCCTTTGTATTCGGAGAGTCTGAATGTTTTTTCACTGGTCATCGCCGCAGTAAACTCCGGTAACTTCTGACCCATTTCGACGGAACTGTCTGCCAAGGTATGCTCCTGTAGGTTGTTGTTTGATTATGGCGATTACGCAAATCTGTCCATTTCTTCGTTAGGACATAGTGCGCAACAGCCGACGCGAATGTATCTTACCGCCTGCATTAAACACTTGAAACCATTAATTGCCCTGAACGTCCTGGCAACTCAGCCCAAGAGAGCGGATGCGTTGGTAACGTCAGGTTTTTAATTTTTTGATGCAATTGCGCCATCGATATGCAGTCATAACCTTGCGCCTGCCAGCCCAGCAGTAATTGCTCTAAAATGGGGGCAAATTTTTGACCTTCAAGTTCCGCATGCAAAGTGTAGACATGCTCACGCGGCGATTGCGTCAGTTGGAGAAGTGTATCGGCAATATTTGCCGGTGTAACGACTTCGCCGTTAATTGTCCGCCCCAGCATTTCATCCAGAGTCGGGAGTGTAGTTGGCATCTGTATGCAGGACAATGTCTTGCCTGAGATTTGTAGCTTGTATGGCCCTGTATTTGGGTCTATGAGCGCACCGGATTCGCTCAACATGGCCCGAGTGTCGGATGCATAGGCAACGCCGAATGCATCAAGTTGCTCGAACGCATACTGGTTCATCTGCCAACCGGCGGCACCGTGAGTTGGCGGTTTTTGACCGAAAATAGTCCTGAAGCGCTCGCACGACTGTAGCATTTGGCGTTGTGTCCAGGCGACATTTGCAGCGCGCACATTATCTTGCCAAAGCACATGATCCCAAGTGTGAATGCCGCATTCGAAGCCGGCATCCTGTACTGCACGCATTTCCGCCGCGCACTTCAGACCAATGTCGGGTGCCGGCAGCAATACGCCGTACATCAGGGTTTTCAAGCCGTAATGTTCGACCACTGAAGTACGCGATACCTTCTTGAAGAAACCGGGCCGAAAAGCCCGGCGCAACGCCCAGCCGGTATGATCCGGGCCGAGCGAGAACAGAAAGGTTGCATTGGCATTGTGCTTTTTCAGCAGGCGCACCAAATGTGGTACGCCTTCCCGGGTGCCGCGGTAAGTGTCAACGTCGATTTTTAAGGTGATGGAAGGCAAGGCGGTCTGCAATCGATTAGTCCATCAAAGCGCGAGCTTGTGCGACCTGGCTGCGATATGCGTCAAAGATGCTACGCAGCGCGTCGGCCATGGTGGTGGTCGGCTGCCAGTCCAGTTCTTCGCAGGTGTTGGTAATTTTCGGCACCCGGTTCTGTACGTCCTGGTAGCCCGCGCCGTAATAAGCGCCCGCGGTGGTTTCGAGCAATTGCACCTGTTTCACGGATTCTGCGTATTCTGGATATTCGGCTGCCAGCACCAACATCATGTTGGCCAGATCGCGAATCGAGTAATTGTTCAGCGGGTTGCCGATATTGTAAATTTTACCGCTGGCGATGCCGTTTTCGTTGGCAATAATTTTCATCAAGGCATCGATACCGTCGCCCACGTGCGTGAAGGCGCGTTTCTGTGATCCGCCGTCTACCAGTGAAATATTTTCACCGCGCACGATGTGGCCGAAGAACTGGGTTACAACGCGCGACGAGCCTTCTTTTGGTGTATGAATCGAATCCAGGCCGGCGCCGATCCAGTTGAATGGGCGGAACAGTGTGAAATTCAAGCCTTCCATGCCGTAGCCCCAGATTACGCGGTCCATCAATTGCTTGGAGCAGGAGTAAATCCAGCGCGGCTTGTTGATCGGGCCACAAATTAGCTCTGAGTTTTCCGGATCGAATTCTTCGTCGTGGCACATGCCATACACTTCGGACGTGGATGGAAACACCAGATGTTTGCCGTATTTTGCGGCAGATCGCACGATCGGCAGGTTCGCCTCGAAATCGAGTTCGAATACGCGCAGAGGTTGCTTGACGTAAGTCGCTGGCGTGGCGATCGCGACCAAGGGCAGGATCACATCGCATTTCTTGACGTGGTATTCGACCCATTCCTTGTTGATTGTGATATCGCCTTCAAAAAAATGCATACGCGACTTGTATTCTGGATTTTCGATCAGATCCGCGATGCGGTCCGTCATCATGTCCATGCCGTAGACGTGCCAGTCGGTGGTTTCCAGAATACGTTTGGAAAGATGATGGCCAATAAAGCCGTTGACGCCGAGAATGAGAACTTTTTTCATTGTTTACTCTAGTTTTTTATTGATTTATGAGGAGCATCTGGAACTCTTGCGGCGAGATGACTTTGCCTTCGCACAAGAGCGTTTGGATGTTTAGCGTGCGGCCATCGCCGCAAACGCCCAAGATGGCATTATCCTCCACCGTTAAGCCAGACGGCAAATCCGCTCGAATCAGGAGCCCCAACCGGGCGCTGCCGATAACAAAATTCCTGCCGTGAATTTCGGTGAAGGCACCAGGGTAGGGCGGTGCAACTGCCCGGTGCAGGTTGTAGACCGCCTGCGCCGGTTGTGACCAGTCTATGCGGCCGTCTTCCGGTTTGCGGCCGCCGAAGTAGCTGCCTTGCGACAAATCGTTTTGCAACTCTGGGGCATTGCCGGCGACAAGCGCCGGCAATGCATTCCAGAGCGTTTGCTCGGCAGCGACCGTTAGCTTGCCGAACACGTCATAAGCGGTATCGTCCGGCAGGATGGGCACTGTCGTTTGCGCGATGATGGTGCCGGCATCCGGTTTTGCAGCCATTCGGTGCAAAGTGGCGCCGGTCTCAGTCTCGCCGTGCAGCACGGCCCAGTTGACCGGAACGCGGCCACGGTATTTTGGCAGCAGCGAGCCGTGCATATTGTAGGCGCCGTGCCTGGCAAGTGCCAGCAGGGCGACCGGTAGCATATGGCGGTAATAAAAACTGAAAATGAAATCAGGCTGCAGTGCCTGTATCTGTGCGAATAACGCAGGCGAGTTCGGATCGGCGGGCGTGACACAGGCAATGCCATGTTCGCGGCAGAGGGTTACGACCGATTCGAACCAGATGGTTTCCGCGGGATTATCTTCATGGCTCACTACCAGTGCTACCTCTAGCCCACGCGCCAGCAATACTTTCAGACAGCGCACACCCACATTGTGATAGGCGAAAACCACTGCTTTCATGGCTGCTCCGGGATGACGGACGATTCTTTATCCCTCTGGCGGCGCTCGATGAAAGGCGGCTCCTGCAGCACGGTCTTAACCACATATTGCGGTCTGCCGCGTACTTGCTGAAAGATGCGCCCGATATATTCGCCGAGCAAGCCGATCCCAAACAGGACTACGCCCAGCATGAAGAAAACCACAGCAAACAGGGTAAAGACGCCTTCGGCTTCCGCACCCAGCAAAAAGCGACGCACTAGCAGCAGCAGCACTAGCAGCCCCGAGGCGACGGACAGGATCATACCGACCATCGAGAACAGTTGCAAAGGTACCAGCGAAAATCCGGTCATCAAGTCAAAATTCAGACGGATCAGGCTGTACAGCGAATACTTGGATTCGCCGGCTACGCGCTCTTCGTGCTCGACTACAATTTCGGTTGGCTTGCGGGCGAAAGTGTAGGCCAGCGCCGGCACGAAGGTATTGACCTCGCTGCACTGGTTGATCAGGTCGATGACATTGCGGCCATAGGCGCGCAGCATGTTGCCCTGGTCGGTGATCTTGATGTGGGTGATCTTTTCGCGCAAGCGGTTCATGGCCTTGGAGGCATAGGTGCGCCATACCGCATCCTGTCGTTTGCGGCGAATCGAACCGACATAGTCGTAGCCTTCGCGCATCTTGGCGACCAGGTTGCCGATTTCCTCCGGCGGATTTTGTAAGTCGGCATCAAGCGTGACGGTGATTTCACCGCGGGATGCTTCGAAACCGGCCAGAATCGCCATGTGTTGACCATAATTTCCGTTCAGCAGAACGACTCTGGTCACATCGGTGCGCAGGCGAAACTGGTCAGCCAGCAGCGCCGGCGAATTGTCGCGGCTACCATCGTTGACGAAAATGATTTCATAGCGCAGACCCAGCGCATCCAGTGCCGGATAAAGCCGCGCATACAGCTTGGACAAGCCTGCTTCTTCGTTGTATATCGGGATGACGACAGAAAGTTCTGGTTTCATTTTTTGCATGCGTCCCAGCAGCCACAGAAAGCAAAAAGGCGTCGTGCCGTTTCCTTTCCACTCTTTTGCGGCTGGTTATTATTTTAGTTAAAGAGTACGGATTTGATCGCTGTTACGGTGCGATCGACATCCGCTTCCGTTAGCGCGTAAAACATCGGCAACGATACGGTTTGGCGACCGACCCGCTCTGCCACCGGGAACATGCCGGGGCCGAAGCCGCGTTCGCGGTAGAGTGTAAACAGATGAATCGGCACGTAATGGAAGCCGATGCCGATGTTGTGCTGTTTCATTTTTTCCATGAATTCGGCCCGATTAATATGGTTGGGCAAGATGATCTGGAACAGGTGCCAGTTGGTATTGCTGAAGTCGGCCAGCGGCAATTGGGCGCCGCTTCGGGTTTCAAAATCGGGGCCGAAACTGGCGAAATAACGTTTTGCCAGCGCGCGGCGATGCGCGGTGATGGCATCCAAATGGGCAAACTGGCCTAGCCCAATGGCCGCCGCGATATCGGTCATATTGTACTTGCCGCCCAGCACATCGACATCGATACCGTCGATGCCGCTGCGGGTGACTCCTTGCAATCGATATTTTTCAGCCAACTGCGCTTCTTCGGTATTGTTGAGTACCAGGCAGCCGCCTTCGGCGGTGGTGATGTTTTTATTGGCTTGAAAACTGAACGACACCAAGTCGCCGAAGGAGCCGATCGGCTGGCCATTCCAGCGTGAACCGAGGGCTTGCGCGGCGTCTTCCACCACCCGTAAATTATATTTTTTGGCAATCGCGTACAGGCGATCCATATCGACCGGCAAGCCGGACAGGAAGACCGGAATAATCGCTTTGGTACGAGGTGTGATGGCGGCTTCGAGTTTATCCAGATCGATGTTGCGGGTGATTGGATCTATGTCGGCGAAGACCGGCGTGGCGCCGACTTCGATGATGACATTGGCGGTGGCGACCCAGGAGATCGGCGTTGTGATTACTTCATCGCCAGGCCCGATACCGGCAACGCGCAATGCGATTTCCATGGTGCAGGTGCCGGAGTTGAAAGTGCGCACCGGGCGGCCGCCAAAATAGGCCGACAGCGCGGCTTCGAACGCCTGGACTTTGGGTCCGCTAGTCAGCCAGCCGGAACGCAGCACGTCGCCGACCGCGGCAATCGTCGCTTCATCGATACTGGGCCTGGAAAAAGGCAGGAAGGGCAGGTTGATGTTGTCGTTCATATTGTGGGTATCAGGAAAGGGTGGCTCGCTTGCTTGCCTACACTACGTGGAGGTACATTGGCAATATACGTATACTATATTATGTATGTTTTAATATAGCACTGATTGCATGCGGAATACATGGTATTTTTAAGCATACTCCCATATTTTCGATTAGCTGCGGGTTAGTAATATGACGCCGACGATGATAACGCCAATTGCCAGGATGCGCTGTGCCGACACCATTTCGCCCAGGAAATACCATGCGCCAATGGCATTGATGATATAGCCCAACGATAGCAATGGATAGGCGATGGTGACATCCACCCGCGACAAGCCGATGATCCAGACCACCACGGAAATTACATAGCACGTCAGCCCGGCAATGATGGGGAGTTGCGTGGCTAGTTTGATTGCGGTGGCAAACCAGTTTTCCGCCGTCAGGTGAATTGCGCCGACCGCATTAGTGCCCACCTTGAGCAGCAGTTGCGCCACGGCGTTGAGGCAAATGCCGACGAAGATAAAGCCGAAGGTAGGTAAATTCATAGTGGTAAGTTCATTGTTTTAGGTCGCGCGCGATGACAATCCGGCGCCCATCCTGGGCGATGACGCGCATTGGCACCCCGCGCTGTAGCAGGTCAGCATAAATTGCCGGTGTGGTGACGGCAACGGCTTTCGGGCCATTTGTCCATTGTTGGATAAACGCAGCGCGCGTGGGCAGCCAGAGTTGCGACTGCTGTGCAAGGCCGAACTCCAGTTCGTCTGGATTTTCCACCATGACCATGGTGCGGCGCAAATAAAACAGTAGCGAATGATCCAGTCGTCCGACGGTATACAGCGTTGTGGTCGGCGTGATTTCGGCGTTGATGGCCGCCACCAATGGTCGGCCGGAAGCGTAATTTCCGAGCGGGTCGTGGCCGATCATCAGTATTTGTCCGCCTGTAAAGCCACACACAGCCAGGATGGTGGCGGCCAGTTCCGCACGTCCGCGCTGCGCCGCAATGCATGCCGCGAGGCCGCCGATCAGAGCTACTACAGCAGCAGCCATTACCCACGGCTCGTAACCCAGATACAGTGGGATTTCAACTGCAACATGCGGTATTTTGCCAATACGCTGCACAAAAAATAAACCGACTGCACCGATGGCAGCCGTCAAGCCGGCCGCCAGCATCATGTGTTTGCGGCTGGCGGTTTCCCAATACACGGCAATCAGCAAAGCCAGCGCCGGAAAAATCGGCAGAATGTAGGACGGTAGTTTCGAGCCCGAAACACTAAAAAATAAAAAGATGAAAACGGCCCACACCAGCAGCATGCGTTTCGGTTTGAAAACAGTGGCAGTGTGCCAATCGGTGCGCCAACTATTGAACAAGCTTTGGAGCAGGATGCCCAGCCACGGCACGATGCCGAGCATCAGCAAGGGAATAAAGTAATACCAGCGCCCGGCGCGATGATGCACTTCGCTGGTAAAGCGCTGAAAGTGTTCATGGATGAAGAAAAACTGCGGAAACTCTGGATTTCGAACCGACACCAGTACAAACCAGGGTGTCGTGATGGCGAAGAACAGCAGTAGTCCCTTACCTATATGAATACGTTTCCATATCCCGAAGTCGTTTGCTGCCAGCGAATAAATTACCAGCACCGCGCCGGGCAATACCAGCCCGATCAAACCTTTCGAGAGCACCGCCAGCGCCATGCCGGCCCAGCAGGCCAGCATCCAGTTGCGCCGCTCGCGCTCGCCGGCGCTATCGCGTTGTGCGATCAACAGGCTGCATAGCGTCAGTGTCATCATGCCGGACAAGCCCATGTCCAGCGTATTAATATGCCCCAGCGCTGCCCACAGAAAGCTCGATCCCAGCACCAGTGCCGCCAAATAGCCGACTCGCGCATTAAAAACGCTGCGCCCGGCCTGATATGTCAGCAGAATGCCGAGAAAACCGCACAAGCCGGTCCAGAAGCGCGCTTGCCATTCGCCCATGCCGAACAGCATGAAAGTCAGCGCGTTCATCCAGGTTTGCAGCGGTGGCTTTTCGAAGTATTTGATGCCGTTTAAGCGGGTTGTGACCCAGTCGCCGCTGGCGATCATTTCACGCGCCATTTCGGCGTAACGGCCTTCGTCGGTGGGCACTAGCGTGCGCAAGTCCAGTGCATAAAACCAGCACAGGGCAAAAATCAGAAATAGCGTCCAGACGAAGGCTTTGGACTGGTGCAAATCGCGCATATTACTCATGTCAGGCTGGGCTTGCTGTCGGTGGTTGCGGCAGGCTCGATGATCAGCGCCAGCGCGACTTTGCGGCCCTCCGCCATCAAGATATTGTAAGTGCGGCAGGCCGCCTGGTTATCCATGCATTCGATCCCGATGCGGCGTATTGTCAGCACCGTTGTCAGCTTTGGATGCACGAAACGTTGCCGTCGGCCGGTGCCGAGGATTACTACATCGGGATTCTGAGCCTCAATTTGCTTGAAATGTTCGGTTGTAAGCGCATCGAAATGATCGACCGCCCACGTGATAGGGGCAATTTCCGGCAGCATCACAAGACTGTGCGTGAAGTATTTGGCGTTGATTTCAATACCGGCATCATCGTAAGCGGTGACGGTCTGATATTGTTGGGTGGAAGTAATTTGTAGCTTCATTGCGCGATTGTCAAGTTAGTCAGGTCAGTCAGATCAATGAGGATGTGGTGTTAAAGCAAGGGTATTGGCACGTTTTGCGGGCGATCCAAGCGCAACAAAATTGGCATTGTAGCTTTTTTCTGTGCCGATCTCGGCTGCAATAAGTATTATTGATTGATAAAACACGATCCATTCGGCAGAATAGGCATTTTCGGCGCTGCAGCAAAATGCACGCTACCGCGTATCAAAACAACAAGGAACAATAGCTGTGCGACCGATTCAGAAATCGAAAAAATTAGCGGATGTCTGTTATGACATCCGCGGGCCCGTGCTGGAAAAGGCACGTCAAATGGAAGACGAAGGCCATCGGATCATCAAGCTCAATATTGGCAATTTGGCCGTATTCGGCTTTGACCCGCCGGACGAAATTGTGCAGGACATGATCCGCAATATGCACAATGCCGCCGGTTATACCGACTCCAAGGGCATGTTTGCGCCGCGTAAATCGGTCATGCATTACACCCAGGAGAAAGAAATCGCCGGCGTCACCATCGATGACATCTATCTCGGTAACGGTGCCTCGGAATTGATCGTGATGAGCATGAACGCCTTGCTCGATAGCGGCGACGAAGTGCTGGTGCCAGCGCCCGATTACCCGCTCTGGACTGCTGCTGTGAGCCTGTCCGGCGGCAGGCCGGTACACTATGTTTGCGATGAAGCTTCCGGTTGGCTGCCCGACATTGAAGACATCAAGAAGAAAATTACGCCGCACACCAAGGCGATTGTCGTCATCAACCCGAATAATCCGACCGGAGCGCTGTATCCGGTTGAGATTTTGCAACAGTTGGTCGAAGTGGCGCGGCAGCACCAGTTAATCGTGTTCGCTGATGAAATTTACGATAAGACTCTATACGACGGGGCAACCCACACCTCCATTGCGTCGCTGGCTGATGATGTCTTATTCATCACTTTCAACGGTTTGTCTAAAAATTATCGTTCTTGCGGCTACCGTGCCGGCTGGATGGCGGTGTCGGGCGAGAAACGTCATGCCAAGGATTACATCGAAGGCTTGAACATGCTGGCCTCGATGCGCCTGTGTTCGAATACGCTAGGCCAGTTTGCGATTCAGACTGCACTGGGTGGTTATCAGAGTATCGACGATCTGGTCGCGCCAAACGGTCGTTTGACCAAACAGCGCGATCTGGCGCACCGTTTGCTCACGAACATTCCCGGCGTTACCTGCATCAAGCCCAAAGCTGCTTTATATATGTTCCCGCGACTGGACCCGAAGATGTATCCGATTGCCGACGATCAAGACTTCGCCCAGGAGTTGCTGGTTGAAGAGAAAGTCCTGATCGTTCAGGGAACCGGGTTCAACTGGACCGCACCGGATCATTTCCGGGTTGTGTTCCTGCCCAATGCAGATGATTTGACCGATGCAATGGGCCGGATCGCCCGTTTTCTAGACGGTTATCGCAAGCGGCACGGCACCGCATAATCCGGTTTCAGTAGTGCAGGCCTGCGTGCCTGCACCGGGCCGCAGGCACGCAGGCCTGCGCTACTGTCTATTTTTAGTTAATCAGTCACATCATCACCAGTGAAATTATGAAACCAATCAAAGTAGGTTTATTGGGACTCGGAACCGTGGGTTCCGGCACATTCAACGTCTTGAAGCGTAATCAGGAAGAGATCATGCGCCGCGCCGGTCGCGCCATTGAGATCACGATGGTGGCCGACCTGAATACCGAACGTGCCAAAGAACTGACCGGCGGCACATGTGAAATAGTGAACGACGCCAACCTGGTCATCAATAACCCGGACATCGATATCGTCATCGAATTGATCGGCGGCTGCGGCATCGCCAAAGATTTGGTGTTGAAGGCAATCGCCAACGGCAAGCACGTTGTGACTGCCAACAAAGCTTTGCTGGCGCTGCATGGCGATGCAATTTTCCAGGCCGCGCAAGAGAAGGGTGTGATGGTCGCCTTCGAGGCTGCAGTGGCCGGCGGCATTCCAATTATCAAAGCGTTGCGCGAAGGTTTGACCGCCAACCGGATCGAATGGCTGGCCGGCATCATTAACGGCACCACTAACTTCATTCTGTCGGAGATGCGCGACAAAGGCTTGGACTTCGATGTGGCCTTGAAGGAGGCGCAACGGCTGGGTTATGCGGAAGCCGACCCGACTTTCGATATCGAAGGGGTAGACGCAGCCCACAAGGTCACGCTGATGGCGTCGATTGCATTCGGCATTCCAGTCCAGTTTGCCAAAGCATACGTCGAAGGCATCACCGCACTGCAGGGTATCGATATCCAGTATGCCGAACAACTCGGCTATCGCATCAAGCTGCTCGGCATTGCCAAGCGCATGCCGAACGGGATCGAGTTGCGCGTGCATCCGACCCTGATCCCGGCCAAGTGCCTGATCGCCAACGTCGAAGGCGCGATGAACGCGGTAATGGTGCAGGGCGACGCAGTTGGCGCGACGCTGTATTACGGCAAAGGCGCCGGTGCCGAGCCGACCGCTTCTGCAGTGATTGCCGATCTGGTCGATATTACGCGCTTGGCTACTGCCGACCCCGGGCATCGGGTACCGCATCTGGCGTTCCAGCCGGACGCGGTACACAACACGCCGATCCTGCCGGTGAGCGAAATTACGACTTCGTATTATTTGCGCATCCATGTCGCCGATGAAGCCGGTGTGCTGGCTAGTGTCACCAGCATCCTGGCCCACGCCAGAATTTCTGTGGAGGCGATGCTGCAGAAGGAGCCGGAGGAAGGCACGCTGGAAACCGACATCATCATCCTGACGCACCAGACCCAGGAGAAGTATATTGATGCCGTCATCGCCAGCATCGAAGCCTTGTCGACGGTGCGCGGCAAAGTGGTCAGAATCCGTTCAGAAGAGTTGGCATAAATTTTATACTGATTATGGTATGACTAAAAAAATGCCATTTTCCGCATGTATTCTTTTGCTCATTAAATATACTGCCTTTTTTCTGTAATTTCGTAGGATAGGCTCCAAACTCGTCCTTGGGAGATTAGCCCAGCGCGAGTTTGGAACCTGCTTCTACGGATTAAGGCGCAACATGCATTACCAAGTTCACCCCGCTACGAGAGTGTCATGCTTAAAAATCAGACTTTGCGACAAGATGCCCAGGTGATCGGCTTGGTCGGTATCGCCCATGCGGTGTCGCATTTTTCCCATTTATTGCTGGCTTCGTTGTTTCCTTGGCTGAAGGTGGCTTTCGATCTATCGTATGCGGAGCTGGGTTTTTTGATGACGGTGTTTTTCATCGTCTCCGGCGTTGGTCAGGCGGTGGCGGGTTTTGTGGTCGACAAGGTCGGTGCCCGCACGGTGTTGTTCGCCGGGATTGGCTGCATGGGTGTTGCCGCGCTGGTGATGTCGATAGCGCCGAATTACCCGATTTTGCTGGCGGGTTCCATGCTGGCCGGATTGGGCAATTGCGTATTCCATCCAGCTGACTTGACCATCCTCAACCAGCGGATTTCGCCATCGCGTCTGGGACATGCTTTTTCGGTACATGGCATTTCCGGCAATCTCGGCTGGGCCGCAGCGCCGGTCTTCATGATTGTCATCGCCGGCCTGAGCGGGTGGCGCACGGCTCTGCTTTGCGCCGCTCTCGTCACTTTTGCAGTGTTGGCACTGTTATGGGTCTATCGGGCTGTGCTGGCGACACCGGTGGCAGCTGTTAGCTCTGTTGGATTGACCCCGGCGCAACACGCGCAGGCTACAGAAGGAGCGGGTTCTGCCTTAAACTTTATGCGTGCGCCTGCGGTCTGGTTGGGCTTTGGTTTTTTCTTTATTACCGCAATGGCTTTGAGCGGCATCCAGGGCTTCTCTTCTTCCAGCTTGCGCGCCTTGTATGGAATGTCGTTGCCGCTGGCGACGACCGCGTTCACCGCGTATATGTTGGCCTCGGCAGCAGGCATGGTCTGGGGCGGGTTTCTGACTACCAAAACCACGCACCATGAGCGCACCATAGCGTGGGCATTTACCGCTGCCGGCGCAATGGCCTTGATTATTGCACTCGGTGTAGTGCCGGCATGGATGGCTGTGGTGTTGATGGGAGCAGTAGGCTTTGGTGCCGGCATCGCCGGACCGTCGCGCGATTTGCTGATCCGTGCTTCTGCACCCAAGAACGCCACCGGACGCGTGTATGGCGTCGTGTATTCAGGACTGGATGCAGGTTCATCGGTGGCGCCGCTGCTATTTGGCGCCCTGATGGACAGCAACCATCCAGCGTGGATTTTTATCAGTATTGGCTTGTTTCAGATGCTGGCGATAGTCACGGCCATTAGCGTCGGCAGCGACACCAGCAAACGCAGCACCAAAATACAGGCGGCGTAATTTTGTAATGTAAGCCTATAACGCTGGAATGATTATTTTATAAATTTTTGTCGGAGAATCGAATGACGTTTGCCACCTGCGATATGTGCGACGCGCACGAAGACCAACTCGCCAGCGGTGCGCTTACGGTGTTGCCGCCGGTGTTCAAGGCTTACGGCCGGAACCTGATTTTTTCCGGGCCTGCCTATACGTTGAAAGTGTTCGAAGACAATGCGTTGGTACGTACCGCTCTGGAGCAACCGGGCAACGGCCAAGTGCTGGTAATCGATGGCGGCGGCAGTCTGCGCTGCGCGCTGGTCGGCGGCAATTTGGCTGTGCTGGCAATGCATAACGGTTGGAGCGGCATCGTCGTCTACGGCTGCATTCGCGATTCAGTGGAGATCGATGCCTGCGCCATCGGCGTGCGCGCACTGGCAACGCATCCGCAAAAAAGCATCAAGAAGGGTGTTGGCGAAGTACAGTTGCGCGTCTTGATCGCCGGTGTTGCAGTGCGACCCGGCAACTGGATCTATGCCGATCAGGACGGCGTGCTAATCGCACAGGAAAAACTGGTTTGAGGTAATAAATATAGTAGCTTAGGACTCACGCAATACCCAGTAGTGCAGGCCTCCGTGCCTGCGACCCGGCCGCAGGCACTACTGGGCCTACCTGCGTAAACAGCCTTGCTAGGCACACACGTCTCAGGCGCATTCTTTGGTCTGATTCAGTGCCTTGTCCAAAGCCAGTGCGCGTGCATCGGCGCCCATCGCGATACCTTCGGCACGGATCACCGTGATGTCGGTAATACCGAAGAAGCCCAGCACGGCACGCAAAAATGCTTCCTGGTGATCCATTGCACCTTCATATGCGGTGCCGGCATACATGCCGCCGCGTGACGATACGATCACGACTTTCTTGCCGCCGGCCAAACCTTCCGGGCCTTGTGCGGTGTAGCGGAAAGTGCGGCCGGCCTGCGCAATGCGATCAATCCATGCCTTGAGTTGGGTCGGCACCGAGAAGTTGTACATCGGTGCGCCGATCACCACCACGTCGGCTGTCAGAAATTCGCCCAGCATGGTTTCCGTCAATGCCAACTCTGCGTGCAAACTCGCCGGCGCAACATAGCCTTCTTGCGGACGCAATGCCGCCAGCAACTCGCCACCCAAGTGCGCCGGCGGCGTTGCGGCCAGGTCGCGGTAAGTGACGGTTGCATTCGGATTGGTTTCCTTCAGTTGATAGACCGTAGCGGCAGTCACTTGCCGTGAAACCGACATCGCACCGAGTGCGCTTGAATCAATATGCAGGATTTTCATGTTTGAACTCCATTGAAGAATTGGGTTATAAGTATTTTCGATAACTAAGTTTAAAATAGGAACAATATTAGTTAAATAGTTAAATTCAAGAATGATTATCCTGAATATAGAATAATTGGATCTGAAATGTATGATTTGAACGATATGTATTTGTTCGCTAAAGTAGTCGAGCAGGGCGGTTACAGCGCTGCTGCGCGGCACTTGGGAATGCAGGTTTCGCGACTCAGCCGGCGTATCAGCGAGCTTGAATCCAGCCTGGGCGTGCGCCTTCTGAACCGCACTACGCGCAAAATTTCGATGACCGATGTTGGTAATACGTTTTATCAGCACTGTATTGCGCTCGTGGCTGAAGCCCAGGCGGCACGCGATACGATCGACCGCACCCGCGCCGAGCCGCAAGGGTTGGTGCGCTTAAGTTGCCCGGTCGGATTGCTGCATAGCCATGTTGCCACCATAGTGACGCGTTTTTTGCTGGCAAAGCCGCTGGTACGGGTCCATGTGGAAGCCACCAACCGCCGTGTGGATGTGGTCGAAGAGGGCTTCGACATTGCATTGCGCGTCAGGAGCTTGCCGCTGGAAGACTCCAATCTGGCCGTCCGCCTGCTGGCTAATACGGAGCTCATTTTGCTCGGCAGCCCAGGCTTATTTGCCCTGCATGGCAAACCGCAACAGATCGCCGATTTGAGCCGGTTTCCCACCTTGAGCATGACGCGCCCTGGCGACAAATACCTGTGGCAATTCACCAAGCCCGATGGCGGCGTCGAGGCTGTTGCACATCAGCCGCGTCTGGCCACCGACGATTTCGTTACCTTGCGCCGTGCTGCACTAAACGGCCTTGGCATTACGTATCTGCCAAAATTCATGGTGCAGGAGGATCTCGCCAGCGGTGCGCTCGAACATGTGTTGCCGGAATTGGCGATTCCGCAGGGCGTCGTGCATGCGCTATTTCCCTCGCGCCGCGGTTTGGTGCCTGCGGTGCGGGATTTCATCGATGCGCTGGTGGAAGGCTTCGCCGCCGGTGAACAAGCCTTACTTCAGTGAATTTAAAATTTTTATAAATTAAGGGAGTATGTAAATAAATGCTGTATCTTACGCACGTGTATACTGCAGAACTATAAAATACATCAGTTAGTATAATTATTTTTAAAAATTATGTGCAAATCCAAGTCCTATCGTTACCAGTCACCATCAAGAGAAAAAACATGATCAAAAGTGAAGCCATCAAACGCGTCAATGGGGCTATTGGCAGCCCGTTGCTTAATGAGGGCAATACGCATTGGGCGACGGTCGTCGCACATGCCGGCGATGAAGGTTGGTGGATCCATATCCCATTGCTGCAGTTCAAAAAGGAAATTCATATCTTGCTTTGCAGCGAAAAGGCCAAGGTTTTCCGTCATTTGAAAATCAAGGCCAGCGAAATATTGAGTCCGGCAATGAAATTCCGCTGCAAGGATCAGGTCGCCGATATTTTCATTTCCGCCGCCAGCCCCAGAAAGCTGGCCGACATCGTGCCCGGCGGCACCAAGCACAACTTCAGCAAACATATCGTGTCCGAATACCGCTTCTGAATATGTCCATATCACTTCAACACGCCAGCTTCAGGATACGCGTCGTCGCACTATGGGTGATTTTGCTACTTGCCACCGCCACCACAGTTGCCCATGCTGCGCCATTGTTGCGCTGCCAGGTTACGTATGCCGGCACCACGCATATAGTGGAAGCTGCGCCCGGCTCGGACCCCTACAGCGTTCCATCGGTCGACATCGGCGGTCGATTCCGTTTTAAGGCCGTGGTGCTTGGCACCCCACAACGGATCGACGTGATCAATTTGTACGCCTACCTCGACGCCAGTCGCCAGCCGATACTGATCCATCAAGCCAAGTACTTGCCGCCTTTCAAGGCGTCTGTCACGCCCACCGCACTGACTGGCAATAACTATCTTTACGCATCCAATGTGGAGCGCGAGCTTCAGTACAGTTGCACCTTGCAGGGGGTGCAGTGATGAAGAACCGTCTTGCCAAACACGTTAGACACTGGCTTGCCGGAGCAGCCTGGCTGGCGCTGTGCATATCCAGTGTTAACGCAATCGCAGCAGAATCCGAGGCAACTGTCAGCTTGTTATTTGCGGGCGACATTGTGCTCGACGGCAAGCCCGGCAAAGCCATCGAACAGGGGCGCGATCCATTTGCGCCGTTTGCCGCAATCTTGCAAGCAGCCGATATTCGGATCGGCAATCTCGAATGCGTGGTTGCCACCAGCGGCGATCCGGCCGATAAAAACTTCACCTTTCGGGCCCACCCGCGCACGCTGCCGGTGCTCAAACGTCACTTCGATGCGGTGGCGCTGGCTAACAATCACTCGGGCGATTTTGGCCGCGCTGCCTTTGCTGAAATGCTCGGTCTGCTCGATCGTGAGGGCATCCTCAAATTCGGCGGCGGCCGCAATCTACGCGAAGCGCACGCCCCGCTCATCGTTGAGCGCAAAGGCATCCGCATCGCGCTGCTCAGTTACAACGAATTCATGCCGCGCAGCTTCGAAGCCGATAGCAATGCTGCCGGCGTAGCGTGGAGTGAAGATGAACAAGTGGTGGCCGACATCCAGGCTGCCCGCAGCGTGCATAAAGCAGATTTGGTGATCCCGATCATGCACTGGGGCTGGGAAAACGAGACCCGCTCCGGCCCACGCCAGCGCCAGTTGGCACGCTTGATGATCGACGCCGGGGCCGACGTCATCATCGGCGGCCATCCGCACGTCAGGCAAGAAATCGAGCGCTACAAGGGCAGGCCGATCATCTACAGCGTCGGCAACTTCGTGCTGGACGAACTTGATAATCCCAATCAAGCCATCGGCTGGGTGCTGCGGCTGCAACTCGACCGCCAAGGCGTGCAGAGTTTCAAGACTAGCGTCGTCCACATCGACAGCGAAGGGATCCCGCACCCGGCGCCGGAGGCAAGCAGCCCATGCTGGCAGCGCGGACAGGACACAGTGGCGCTGTGTCGGAATGGGGATTAGGTCGCTCGCGTTAGTCGTTTTCCATTTCCGGCGCATAACCGCCGCGCATGGCAAGACTGTTCAGGCGGGCACGTTTGAGCAAGACCTGCTGGGCCGCTTGGATATTCTCCGGCTTGCCGCCCCATGCCAGCAACACCGGCTGCTGCAACGCACGGCCATACGAAAAACCAAGACGCCACGGCGACGGCCGGTCGCAGCGATTCAATGCATTCAAGTTGGCAGTGGCTTGCACCGGGATCAGGCCGCCGGAGAGGAAGTTGATGCCGGGTACAGCAGCAGGAACCGTCCGGCGCAGGACTTTGAGCGTGATAGCAGCGACTGCTTCAGGGCTGGATTCGGGCTGCTCCTTGCCGGCTACTACCATATTGGGTTTCAGCAGCAGGTGTTCGAGTACCACATGATGGCGGCAGAGGGCATGAAACACTGCATGCAGAACGGCTTCGGTAACCTCTGCGCAGCGTTCGATACTGTGATCGCCGTCCATCAGGACTTCCGGCTCGACAATCGGCACCAAGCCTTCGCTCTGGCACACTGCAGCATAACGCGCCAGCATTTCCGCATTGGCTGCGATGCCGGATGTGCTCGGGACACGTTCGGAAATGGCATAAATTTCGCGCCATTTGGCGAAACGGCCGCCCTGATCCCGATAGGTTTGCAACCGTTGCGCCAAGCCATCCAGTCCCTGTGTGACAAGATCGCCCGGATGCAAGGCCAGTTGTATATTGCCCTTGTCCACCTTGATGCCGGGAACGATTTTTTGTCCCCAGGCAAGTGCTGGAAATAGTCTGCCGTCATCGGTTTTCTGGGTCAGGGTTTCCTCGAACAGAATGACGCCGCTGATGTATTCGCCCAATCCCGGAGTGCTCAAAAGCAAGGATCGGTAAGCGCGTCGGTTTTCTTCCGTGGATGCGAGGTCGATTGCCTTGAAACGCTTTGCAATAGTGGGTTCGCTTTCATCGGCAGCAAGGATGCCGCGCCCTGCTTGCACCATATCCTCGATCGTGGCCTGCAAATAATCCTGATTTATCATGATCCTTCTCCTTGGCTGTGGTTTAGTTGCGACGTTCACATTACCGAGAATACTTTATCGTGCGATACCTCAGTATTTTATGGATTAACAGAATTTCGTTATCCAAGGCAGATCGGTAGAATGTAGAAGCAGTGCAGTAGTCGGTTGGGCCAGTGCCGCATCAGCCCAGCGTGCTGTACACAATATTGGACTAAAAAATCGTTCCTAACGCCCCGGACAGAAAATCTGCCACCCGGCTATCCATCCAGTTCCGCATAGTGCCGAAAAATGCCTTGCTGGTTGAATGGCAAGCGCCGACTCGAGGCTAAATAGACGGCGATGCGCGGGCGCAACGCGACGCGCTTATGCAGCGCGATCAAGCGTGGGTACGTCGGTGCCAGCGCCTTTATCGTGTGCGGAAATGCGTAGCGCAAACCGGCGATAATCTGGAACATCGATAAATCGACATAGGACAGCGCATCGCCTAGCAAGTAAGCGTCCCCGCTGTCGCAGTTAGATTCCAGGATGCGCTCAAAATAGCCGAAGAACTTCGGCAGGCGTGCCGCGGTAAAATCTTGCGCGCGCCGCAGTGCTTCCGGTTTTTGATCCTTGTAATACAGGCCCCCGGAGACCGGGTGATGGGAATCGTGTATCTCGGTCACCAGGTCGGCAATCGTGAGTTGTAATTGGTGGGCCCAGAGTCGATTCGGTTCATCTTTCGGCACTAATCCGAGTCGCGGCCCAAGGAACAACAGTATGTTGGCAGTCTGTCCGATGATCTGGTCTCCGACTTTCAGGAACGGCGGCGCAAATGGCGGCTGGGCGAGATCGTTGCTTTCCAGTAATTGCATCATCGCCGGGAGGCCCATGCCGCTGCGTTCCGTGCCACGGGCGACATCGTCATAATCGGCGCCAGCATCTTCTAATGCTAGTCGTATGAATTCTCCTCGGCCTTGTATAGTGGGCCAGTAATACAGTTGGTAGCGCATGGGTAGATTCTCCGCAGTTAGTGACGCAATAGGGGACAAACAAGTTTGTATTTAACACAATACGATTATCACGCCAGATGATGTGGCGCGATAGCATTTTGACTATTTTAATTATCCAGTTTGCGGTAACTTGTCGTGGGTTCCAATTCCGAACCAGCACTCCCACCTTGGCAGCAAAAGTTGGGGGTCGAAATCTACTTACACGTGCATTACGAGTTCCTTTTTTTGCAAACAAAAAGCATTCAAGACAGCTCGAGTAATTCTATAAATTTTTTATTTATTATGAGTATGCCAAAAAACACTATAGTTTCCGTATGATTTAATTGCGGTAGTTAGAAATACAGTTAGTAGTATACTTTTTTCCGGGAAACAATTAAAACTGCTGGCAGCAAATTGCTGCTGTCGATAAAATCGTCGTCCACCGCATTTTTTGACGCGCTTTCAACCAGCAAGCTTTCAACAACTCTTATCTTTCAACAACTCTTATATGCGTCAATCCGGCCAGTTTTCCTTGCTCTTTCAGCGGCGTTTCGGACCTTTTTTCTGGACTCAGTTTTTTGGCGCGTTTAACGATAACGTGTTCAAGACCGCATTGCTGACCATCATCACTTACGATGCCTTACGCTGGACCAAGATGGATGTGGGCTTGTTGAATAACCTGATTCCAGGGCTGTTCATTTTGCCGTTTGTGCTGTTTTCCGCGCTGTCGGGGCAATTTGCCGACAAGTTTGACAAGGCGCGCATGGCGCGTGTTGTGAAGTTGCTTGAAATTGGCATCATGCTGGTCGCTGCCTATGGCTGGATGACGCACAACTTGTGGATTCTGGTGGCTGCGGTGGTTGGCATGGGGTTGCACTCGACGTTGTTTGGTCCGGTGAAATACGCCTATTTGCCACAGCATTTGAAACGCGAAGAGTTAATCGGCGGCAATGGCATGGTGGAAATGGGCACTTTCGTGGGCATCCTGCTAGGCGAGGTTCTGGGTGCGGTGCTGGTGGTGCAAAAGCCGTGGGGGCTGCAACTCATCGCCGGCAGCACGATTGCGTTCGCGCTAATCGGCTGGCGCGCCAGCCGCGCCATTCCGCCGACGCCCGCACCAGCGCCAGATTTACAGATTAACTGGAATCCGTGGCGCGAGACGCTGCGCAATCTGCGTTTTTCGCGCCAGAACCGTCCCGTATTTTTGGCTATGCTGGGTAATTCGTGGTTCTGGTTTTACGGCGCGATCGTGCTGGCGCAGTTTCCGGTGTATGCGCGCGATTACCTGCACGGCGACCATAGTGTGTTCGTGTTGCTGCTGACCATGTTTTCATTCGGCATCGGTGCCGGCTCGTTATTGTGCGAACGCTTGTCAAAAAGCAGGGTGGAGATTGGGCTGGTGCCGCTGGGTGCGATGGGCTTGACGGTGTTCGGCTTCGATTTATTTCTCGCCAGCATCGGTTATGCCGGTATCGCCAATACGGTAATGATCGATATGTACGGTTTTGTCGCACAACACGGCAGCCTGCGAATTCTGCTCGATTGCCTGTTGATCGGTATTTTTGGCGGCTTGTACATCGTGCCGTTGTTCGCGCTGATCCAGACCCGCTGCGATCCGCAGCATGTAGCGCGCACCATCGCCGGTATGAACATCCTGAATGCGTTGTTCATGGTTAGCGCTGCGCTGGTGGCAATGGTCTTGTTGCAAATGGGCTGCAGCATCCCGCAGATTTTCATGCTGACGGCGGTGTTGAATGCGCTGGTGGCGCTGGCGATTTTTTCAGCGGTGCCGGAATTCTGGCTGCGCTTTGTGGCATGGCTGGCTGGCCGTTAGGCTGGTAAAATCAATTTTTTCCAGATTAATCGGCCTATTCTATGTCCGGCAATACTTTCGGCACACTCTTCACCGTCACCACCTTTGGCGAATCACACGGCCCGGCGATCGGCTGTGTCATCGATGGCTGCCCGCCGGGCATGGCCTTGTCGGAAGCCGACATCCAGCCTGATCTGGATCGCCGCAAGCCCGGCACCTCGCGTCACGTCACGCAACGGCAAGAGTCCGACACGGTGGAAATCCTGTCCGGCGTGTATCTGGGCCAGACCACCGGTACCCCGATTGCGCTCTTGATCCGCAACGAAGACCAGCGCAGCAAGGATTACGGCAATATTGCCGAAACCTTCCGGCCCGGCCATGCCGACTATACCTACTGGCAGAAATACGGCATTCGCGACCCGCGCGGCGGCGGTCGCTCGTCGGCTCGGCTGACCGCGCCGGTGGTAGGCGCGGCTGCCATTGCCAAGAAATGGTTGCTGCAGCAATACGGCACCACTTTCACCGGCTGCATGAGCCAGTTGGGCGAAATCGGGATTCCGTTTGAATCCTGGGAACATGTGCGCAACAACCCGTTCTTTGCGGCGACCGGCAACCTCGGCGTCATTGCGCAGCTGGAGGAATACATGGATGCGTTGCGCAAAGCCGGCGACTCGATCGGCGCTCGCATTGATGTGGCGGCGCAAAATGTGCCAGTCGGCTTGGGCGAGCCGATTTACGACAAGCTCGATGCCGAGATTGCGTACGCGATGATGGGTATCAATGCGGTCAAAGGCGTGGAGATCGGTGCCGGTTTTAAATCCGTGGTGCAAAAAGGTTCGGAGCACGGCGATGAACTCACCCCGCAGGGTTTCGTCGGCAACAACTCCGGTGGCATGCTGGGTGGCATTTCGACCGGACAGGACATCACGGTATCGATTGCAATCAAGCCGACTTCGTCGATACGCATACCGCGGCGCTCGATTGATAAGGATGGCACGCCCAGCACGGTAGAAACCTTCGGGCGACACGATCCTTGCGTGGGTATCCGCGCCACCCCGATTGCCGAAGCGATGCTGGCTCTGGTATTGATGGATCACGCGTTACGGCATCGGGCCCAGTGCGGCGATGTACGGGTGAACACGCCGAAGATTGCTGCGCACGATTGATGTAGTAGTGCAGGCCTCTGTGCCTGCATGCCGGCACTACTAAAATACGGAGCAGAATAGAAAAAAGGGTGAACCGAAGTTCACCCTTTTTAATGTCTGGCGGAGTGGACGGGACTCGAACCCGCGACCCCCGGCGTGACAGGCCGGTATTCTAACCAGCTGAACTACCACTCCTGATTAAAACTATTTACAAGCTGTCACACTTGTTGTTTGACTGATGGTGGGTGCTGAGAGGCTCGAACTCCCGACCTACGCCTTGTAAGGGCGCCGCTCTACCAACTGAGCTAAGCACCCATATTCTTTGCTTAGTCAGCCAAACCATCGATGATTTTGTTGCAGCACCGAAGAAGCGAGACTATACATGGGGTTTCTGATTTTGACTAGCTCTTGCATGGTGTATTTTAATTTTTTTGCTCTTGTAACGGTTTCTGCCTTGTGCCAATGGGCAATGCTTCGGGTTAAACTCGGGCCCTGCGGCTCGCTGTGTCCAGCCAATGGCGTTGATGCGATATAAACTCACATCGTGCATTTATTTTCCATAGGTTCTCAATGACTCGTCCTCGTTTTTTGCCCGATGATTTCACCCTGGCAGTGATTTTTGTCGTTGTCGTCGCCAGTATTTTTCCTTGCGAGGGGCAGGTTGCAGTCGCCTTTGAGTGGGTCACCAACTTTGCCATCGGACTGCTGTTCTTTTTGCATGGCGCCAAACTGCCGCGTGAAGCAGTGGTTGCCGGCATGCGCCACTGGCGCTTGCACTTGACAGTGATGGCATGCACTTTTCTGATGTTTCCTGTGCTGGGGCTACTCCTCAAGCCGCTCTTGTTGCCGCTGGTGACGCCTGAGTTATATCTGGGCATCCTGTTTTTGTGCGTACTGCCGTCTACTGTTCAGTCGTCGATTGTATTCACTGCAGTGGCCAGAGGTAATGTGGCGGCCGCTATTGTCAGTGCTTCCGCGTCCAACCTGATTGGCATATTTCTCACGCCGCTGTTGGTGGGTTTGCTGGTGGTCGCAGACAGTGCCAACCATTCTTCAGCCGATTCCATTATTCGTATCGCATTGCAATTGCTGCTACCTTTCATCGCCGGCCAAATTACCAGAAAATGGATAGGTCGTTGGGTTGATCGTCATAAATCAGGACTGAAATTTATCGATCAGGGCTCCATCCTGCTGGTGGTATATACGGCATTCAGCGCATCGGTTGGACAGGGCTTGTGGCAACAGTTGCCGCTGCGGGCGCTGGGCGGTCTGTTCATCGCCAGTGCGATATTGCTGGCGCTGGCGATAGTCATTACTACCTTCGTTGCGCGCCGCTTGGGCTTCAATAAGGAAGATGAAATCGCTATCGTGTTTTGCGGCTCCAAAAAAAGTTTAGCCAGTGGCGTGCCGATGGCCAATGTATTGTTTGTCAGCCATACGGTTGGCGCTATCGTATTGCCATTGATGCTATTTCACCAGATCCAGTTGATGGCGTGTGCGGTACTGGCGCAGCGTTATGCAGCCCGCTTGCCGGTTGGTGAAAAGAAAGAAAGCACGCTGCCATCCTCTTCGCCCGAATTAAAGTGAAGATGATTTTCTGCATGTGGTCGAAGTGCCGATAAAATCCTGCCCACACAAATGGTTTCAGATTTAGAGTAAGCGCCTTTTCCAACTTTGGCCCATGTCGACACATGGCCAGTCCAGGATTTAAGCCATGAAGGTTTTTAATCTGTTCTGACAGCGTTTACGCACAGCATCTGACATCAGGTTAAGGTATACGATCAATCTGAAGGATCAACGCCTGAAGGCCAGCAAGAGGACGCCACCGGCGACCATTGCAATGCCCGACCAATCCCGAAGCGATGGCCGTTCGCCCAGAAATGCGAATGCGAAAACAGCCACCAGAACGAGGCTGAGTTTGTCCACCGGCGCGACCTTGGATGCGTCTCCTATCTTGAGTGCCCGGAAGTAACATACCCAAGACGCGCCAGTGGCTAGGCCGGACAACCCAAGGAACAACCAGGTCTTCGACGAAAGATCGAAAGGGTTGGCCCACTTGCCCGTGTAAGCCACGAACACCGACAATACGACAATGATGATTGCCGTTCGGATCAAGGTGGCCAGATCGGAATCGACGCCCTGAATGCCTATCTTGGCAAAAATAGCGGTCAGTGCTGCAAAAACGGCGGACAGAATTGCCCAATAGAACCAGTCAGTAGATGTCGCCATATATTTTCCTTTTGATGAATTTTTGAATTTATCGCTGACCACGGTCACACCACATTCAATCGGTGTCTTGACGGGAAAAACGCTGATTTTTCGTGCGCTAAGGTGCCTCTTGAAGCGGGTTAGCCACCGGCACGAACACACAGACACACAGGCCGGAATGCCTCACTTCGTCTGAGAACCCTAGTTGAATCTCAGCGCCAATCCGGTCCGTGACTGCCTTGACGATGGAAAGGCCCAGACCTGATCCGACTTGATCGCTCCCAAGAGTGCGATAGAACGGGTCAAACACCCGCTCTCGTTCGACGACTTGAATACCTGGCCCTGAATCTTGGATTCGCAATATTGCGCGGCCTCCCTCCGTGGCGACAGAAAGATCGACTTTTCCACCGTCCGGTGTGTAACGAATGGCGTTATCGACCAAGTTCTTAACGACGGCAATCAGGTCCAGTTCATTAACCCAGAGTTGGGCGTCTTGCTCTCCTTCGACGCCAATGTCAACATGCTTGGCTTCTGCTAATGGCATGAGGTCTTCCAATACTTGGCGATAGATATACTGTACCGACACCGGCGACTTGGGCTGCTCGGGCGCGGCTTGGGCTTTGGCCAAGGTGAGAAGTTGATCCAACAGGTCTCGACCGCGCTCGATGCCCCGGCTCAGCGCCATGAGACGTTCACGCGCAATGTCAGACATGTCCACCTGAGCCAGTCGCTCCGCTTGCAGTGACAAGGCAGTCAACGGTGAACGAAGCTCATGCGCCGCATCCGCGACAAACCGGCGCTGTGTTTCCATCGACTGGCCAACGCGGACGAGCAGACGGTTGATCGCCACCACGAACGGGCGCACTTCAGCGGGAATATGGCTTTCCTCAACAGGATGTAACTCTTGTTCGGCGCGCTGGTCGATTTCCGCTGACAACGAAGCGATGGGCCGGAACATCTTGCGCACAAGGTCAGCCACGATCAAAAGCAGGATAGGCACCAAGATCAGAAACGGCATCAAGGTGCGCAAGGCGCTGTCGCGTGCAATTTCATCGCGCATCGCGGTTTCTTGCGCCACGGCGACCCGCTCACCACTGGGCGTTGTTTTGACTAATACACGGAACGGCTCGCCATTGACTTCAAGCGTATGCAGACCATCGAGTAGCGTGAGTGGCAGCGGCAGCGGAGCTCCCGCGTCTCTTTTTCCGGTGGCCTTGCTGCCATCAGCAAGATGCTGGACGATGACACGGGACTCTTCATCGCTGTCTTTGGCGTGCCTATCGTTTCCAAAATGTGCAAGCGGGAGATGTTGCCGATCGAACAGCGCCGCAACTTGGCGCAGCATGTCATCTTGTAACTCGTGGGCTTCGTCGAACGCGGATATGAAAGAAAAAATGCCCGCCACCACAGCAATGACCAAAATGGCCAGCGAAAGCGAAAAGGATAGCTTGAGCTGAACCGATTCGTTCAAGCGTTTTTTGAAACCATCCATCCCACCCCCCTGACATTCTTGATAACTTCGCTGCCCAGTTTGCGCCGCAGTGCATGGATCAGAAATTCGACGGCGTTACTCTCGACTTCTTCACCCCATCCATAGATACGGTCTTCCAGATCGCTACGCGAGAGAATGGCGCCTGGGCGTACCAGCAAGGCTTGCAACAAGGCGAATTCGCGGCTGGAAAGTTGTACAGGAGCACTATCGTTGAACGCCGCCTCCCGCGTTGCCTGATCGAGCGACACGATACCGTTGCTGAGTAGAGGTGTTGCGCTTCCTCCCTTGCGTCGTAGCACGGCGCGCATGCGGGCCAGCAGCTCGGCCATCGCAAAGGGCTTGAGCACGTAGTCATCGGCCCCGCCATCCAGACCGCGCAATCGATCATCAAGGCCGTCGCGGGCGGTGATGATGAGAAGTGGAACCGGATTGTCTTTGGCGCGAATGCTGGTCAGCACCTCCAGTCCATCCTTACCCGGAAGGCCAAGATCGAGCAGCACCAGGTCGTAGTATTGGCAACCCAGTGTCGTGAGGGCGGTTTGGCCGTTCTTTACCCAGTCGGCAGCGTAAGAAGCATCTTTCAGCGCCCCTTGGATGGCTTCACCTATCATGGCGTCGTCTTCAACCAGCAATACCCGCATTTCTCCTCCGACAGATAACGATAATTTAATGTGCCGTTCTGGTAACTCTTTGCTTGGACAGCAAAATGTTAGTCAGAATGAAGGCGGATAGTGCCGCTGATGCTGAATAGTGACTCAGGGCCAGCGGGTAAAAATGAATGCACTCCAAAAAAGCAGAGCATCGCGATACATTTTTCAATAGTAAGCGGCAACGGCCAACGACATCAACGCGCTGAACAAAATCGCCGCTCCAGCCGCTTTCCTTAATTGGCCGCTTGAAGTGACTCAAATGCTTTCAGTAGCTCAGACATGGCGGCCTTGCAGTCGGTTTGGCTAGGGGAATCTGCGCGCAACGCTTTAAGTGAGCGATCAATGGCTTTGTCAAGGACATGCCAATCATTTGCCGCTCGCGGTTTCAGGCCTGCTTCTGCTGAGTCCCACGCCACCTCCAAGTCCTTGATACGCGTTTTAGCCGCAGGCAAGTCGGCCTTATTCACGATGTTGGAGACCTCTGCGGCAATGTTCCGAAATGCCGACAAGTCTCCCAATTTAGACGCGGGCTTTGCCTGCGGCACGGAGGTGAGTCGGGCCGTCGCCGCTTGGGTAGGCTCGGCCGTACCGGTGCCGGTGGGTTTTGAGCATCCAGCAGCAAGGGCCAAGAGAGCGATGGATGATACAGCGGCAACGCAGCGGATTAGCGAATGAAGATAGCGCATGATTTTCCCTTGAGTTATTGGGTAGAGGTTATTTGGCAACTTGTGTTTTCCTGTTGCCGCCAACGCTGTACTGCGCAAAGGCGACCAGCATCACAATTACTGTCAGGAATAAAGCGCTGGTCCACAAGGCACCCATGCCGAGGCCGCCATAAGTCTTGGCCTGCGTCAGCATGTCGCCAAGTGCGGCGCCAAACGGGCGTGTCAGGATGTAACCAACCCAGAAAGTGAGCACAGCGTTGCCGCCCATGCGCCATGCCATATAAGTAATAGCGATCAGTGTGCCGAACGACACTGCTCCCCATGTGAAGCCAAGGCCAAGCGCTTCGGTCGCCAAGTCACCTGCCGCAGTGCCCAATGCAAACGTGCAAAGAATGACCGACCAGTAAAACAATTCCCTGCGTCGCGTGAAAATCTTGTGGATAGACAAGCTTCGTTCCACCCAAAACCAAACCGCAAAAATCCCCGCAAGCGCCACGGCAAATGCCGACGTGCTGACATACAGGCTAACGCCTAGCCCATCGGTGAGTAGGTCCGTAATCTGGGTGCCGACCACACTGACCAGCCCCCTGTGTCAAACTACTTGTCGCATTTCTTTCGAGAAATAAGTATGTCCTGATCTAGCTTCAGAAACGGGATTTCGGTGCGGTTTTTTGCTTCATTTTCGAATATCCTTTCCGCCAACGGGGATTGGGTGTTACGGGTGGAGCGCAGCGGAACCCGTCCCCTCAAGATGTCAGGTTTGGTTTTTTGT
>JABBOV010000022.1 GCA_012927625.1 Glaciimonas sp.
CAAACGCAATCATGGACACAATCATTCAATCCGCCATTCGCCCTGCAAAGCGCAGCAATTACCGGCATCACACAGTCGAGTTCAAGCGTGCCGTCGTTCAGCAATCATTTGTCAACAACGAATCTAAACACTTACCTAATTAGGATTTTTTGGCTTGTTCCAGTTTGGCGGCAATGGTTTCTATGCTCATGGAATTACCCACCAATTCAAGATTATTTCTGATGATTTCTGCTGCCTTATATGGCTTCGATAAATCAAGTTCTTGTGCCTTGCAAAGTGCGCCAATGATCTTCAGCAGCGTGTTGCGTTCGCGGGTTGAAAGTGGCTTGTCATCTTGATCTGCGCTTTCCTGTGCTCCATTTATCAACTGTTCGCACTTCTTTAGTGCGTCTCTATGAACGACAAAAATGTCATTCCTTGGAATCGCTGAACAAAATTTACCTCTATTTTCAATAAAGCTATGGATGTTGACGTCATCAAATAATCTCCCATGCCAAGACCATTTCTCTATTTTTTTTTGTGCATGATAGAAGTCAAATCGCTCGTTCTCTTCTAATACGTAATAAACAATTTGATAGTAAATTTCAGAGTCGTGTGATTTAACAAATGCCCCCCGCGCTTCAGATTTCAAAACAAGCGGCCCGTCGGTGAGTTTCTGGATTTTGTGCTCACAATCGTAGATTTCTCCACCTATCATAGGCAGATCGTAGATTCCTGAAATCTGATAAATTTTATCTTCAAAGGAAAATATTTCATGACCATTTATTGGGATGAGGAAGCCTGTGGCATCATCATTATGTGGAACGATTTTGCCTTTCCTTGCATAGACCGTATTCACAAAATTTACAGACAGGGTTAGGTGCCCATCTAATACAAGTTGCAGAATATCTACTTGCGTGACCGGCTCCTTTAGTCGGGTCGTCAGGTGATTAGCTGATTCATCAAGCGTAAGCCAATTTTTAAAGTTGAATAATTTACTCAATGTCACGCCCCTTATTGCCCTTTGTTTCGGAAACCATGCCAGCAGAATAAAGGGGCAAATTCTGTTTTCCCGCCGTCGCGGTAGGCATGGTTAACCTGGTGAAACTATGTTGTCTTGCCGTGGAGTTGGATCACTTCGGCACCGTCCCTCATGCTACCCAGGTAGTCAGCCCATCGCTGCATCATCTTCCTGCGTGCCGGTAGATGTGCTGTTCGGTTGTAGGCTCGCCCGTTCGGGTCTTTAACGGCGTGCGCCAGTTGGTGCTCGATCAGGTCAACCCGCTCGCCCATCACTTCATCCATGATCGTGCGCGCCATCGCCCGGAAGCCGTGCGCTGTCATCACTTCCTTGCCGTAACCCATGCCGCGCAATGCCGCGTTGATCGTGTTTTCGCTCATGCAGCGTGCGCCGGTGCGGATGCTTGGGAAAACGAATTTATCGCCCCCGGTCATGGCGTGAACGCTGCGCAGGATTTCCACGGCTTGTACGGATAGCGGAACAAGGTGGTCGATCTTCATTTTCATTTTGCTGCCGGGTATGCGCCACTCTGCCGCGTCCAGGTCGATTTCTGCCCACTCAGCAGAACGCAATTCACCGGGGCGCACAAATACCAGCGGGGATAATTTCAGCGCTGCTACTGCGTAGGGGTGTCCAGCGTATGCATGAATTGAACGCATCAACTCCCCGGCCTGTTTCGGTTCTGTGATTGCGGCGTAGTTCGTTTGAGGTGCAACCGACAATGCTCCTTTTAAATCCATCGTCACGTCACGCTCTGCAAGTCCGGTCGCCACGGCGTAGCGCAGAATTTGCCCGCATAGCCGCTTTACACTGTGCGCGGAATCAACTGCTCCACGCGCTTCTATTTTTTGCACGGTCGCCAGCACGTCAAGCGGCTTGATTGTGGAGACGGGCATATTTCCGATGAATGGGAACACGTCTTTTTTTAGCCAGCTAGTTACCTTGTCTTGCGTTGTCGCAGCACGAATAGCCGCAGTCTTTCCCAGCCACGCCCACGCCACACGCTCAAAGGTATTCGCCCCTGCAATGGCCTTGGCCTGTTTGTCGTTGCGTTTGAGTTGTCCGGGGTCGGTGCCCGTCGCTTTCAGTTCTCGCGCCGCGTCCCGCTGCTTTCGCGCCTGCACGAGAGACACGTCAGGGTAGACGCCGAATGATAGGCGGCTTTCCTTGCCGGTCGCCTGCTTGTATTTCATGCGCCACAGCTTCGAGCCGGTCGGCATGATCTCCAGGTATAGCCCGCCGCCGTCCGCTAGCTTATAGGGCTTGTCCTTGGGCTTGGCATTTTTAATCCGTATGTCGGAGAGGGGGAGGGCGGTTCTGGCCATTTTTTAGGGGCAAGCATTTTCGTGACGGTGAATGCCCCTTAGACTGCCCCTAAAAATGGTGGGTGTCAATTGGCAAGCTTTGGCGCTACAGGCGTAAAAAAGCCCCTAAGCGTTTGATTTCTTAGGGGCTTTTAGGCAAACTTGGCTAACGTTTGCGGTGTTCTTGGTGCCGGGAGCCGGAATCGAACCGGCACGGTGTCTCCACCGCGGGATTTTGAGTCCCGTGAAAATGTCATTTATTCCCGTTGATTAACGATGATGAAAAACAGTTATTCGTTAAAAATCAATGTATTACATATATTATGCTGCTTATTTGTGTTGACTAATATTGCTTGATATACTCAATACCGGGTTACACAGCGGTTACATGAACTACATTGGAAGTATTCAGACAATGGCGAAGATAAATTTTACGGCTGGTCGAGTTAGCGACCATCGGTGTGAGCTTGGCAAAAGTCAGTCCTTTTTATGGGATAGCACTGCGCCAGGATTGGGAGTTCGAGCTACTGCCAAATACGCCGAGTGCAAAAAGACGGACCGGGATAATGGCAATGCGTACATATTCCAAGCAAAGTTAAAAGGGCAAGCCATTCGCATCACAGTCGGCTTAACTGCTAATTGGACCATTCAAGAAGCGCAAGCCGAAGCACGGCGCCTGAAAGTCATCATCGACAACGGCGAAGACCCGCGTCAAGTCAAGGCCGACGCTCTGGCCGTAAAGCAGGATGCCCGCAATGCTAAGCAAGCCGAACAAGTAGCGAAGCAAGCAAAGCAACTAAGCGAGTCGGTAACGCTAAGCATTGCTTGGAAGGAATATGTGGAGGAGCGGACGCCTTTATGGTCGAAGCATCACATAACTGACCATGCCCGAATGATGCATGTCGGTGGGAAGCCATGCATAGGAAAACTAAAGCTGACCGGCCCGGGGCCGCTAGCGCCGTTGGCCGAGCTTAGGCTCATTGATTTGACCAATGCACGCGTGGAGGCGTGGGCGAGAGTGGAAGCAGTAACAAGGCCGACGCGTGCACGCCTTGCTATGCGATTGCTGAAAGCCTGCCTGAACTGGTGCGCTGCGCACCCTGACTATGCCGCAGTCACCATAACCAACGCAGCCAAGAGTAAGAAAGCTCGTGAGAGCCTTGGCAAGCCAAGCAAGAAAGTTGACGCTCTTGAACGTGAGCAGTTAAAGGCATGGTTCGACGCAGTTCGCCAAATCGGGAACCCGGTTGTGAGTTCATACCTGCAATGCCTGCTATTGACCGGGGCGCGTCGTGAAGAAATAGCGGCGCTAAAGTGGGACGATGTAGATTTTCGGTGGAAAAAGATGAAGTTGAACGACAAGATAGAAGATTTTCGCATGGTGCCATTGACACCTTATGTTTCGCATCTGCTGGCCTCACTACCGCGCCGGAATGAATGGGTATTTTCTAGTCTTGGCGCATCATCGGGTCACATAGCATCGCCGCGACTTGCCCATAACGAAGCAGTGGCCATCGCTGGCCTGCCGCACCTTACCTTGCAGGGCTTACGCCGGTCCTTTGCGACTTTGTGCGAGTGGATTGAAACACCCGGCGGTATCTCTGCCCAAATTCAAGGCCATGCTCCGCAAGGCGTTCGTGAGCAGAATTATATTCGTCGTCCGCTCGACTTGCTGCGTTTGTGGCATTGCAGGATTGAAGGGTGGATGTTGGGGCAGGCTGGAGTCGAATTTTTGCCTGCAAACGAAGTGCAGGAATTATGAGTTGTAGCGGGAAGCGTTTAATTTGCAAATATCTTGTTAAAATCTTTTTTAATTTATATTGATTGAATGAGACAACATTGATTAACGCCGCAGCAGAAACCACGAATTGGTATGAGCCAATACCAGAAGTCAAGTGTCCTCCCATTGGATATTCTGAATACATAAATGCCGTAATGCGGCCACCCATGAGAAAACTCGATTCTAATACATGGGCACAAATTCATAGAGGCGAAATAACATTTGAAGAAGCGAATTGGCAGGTGGATGAGGAAGAAAGACAGCACAAAGTAATCGCAGAAGAACGACAAGCAAAAATAACTGCAGCTGTACAAAAAATGCCCGACCAAGCTCACATCCAACTGATGGATGCTGGCTCTTTAAGTAAGTCGTCGTGCTATAGATTAGCAGAGGCTGCCGAACTTGTAGAAATGAAGGAGTCGGATTTATTGCGTCATGCAATAAAAGGTGCCTTGATTCTGGCTGTCTCTATCCCCGATAACGTCAAAGTCACTGCTTCAATATGCGCCGTAAATGAAATACAAGATGAAAATACTGTAGATCAAGCGTTCATCACATCCATATACCCATGGCGCGAGGAAATATTTGGGGGAAATACTGATCTTTCTGTGCCGAATATGTTGATTTTGAGCCGATTAAATTGCCAAAAAATTTATTTGAATAAGGAGATAGAGGAAAGTAGTTTCAGGTCAGGGTATCAGATATCGGATAGTGGCGACGTTTTTTACGCCAATCCGCGTGCGTCAAATGCGTATATCAGAACGGTTGCAACTTCTGATTCTTCTTTCCCTCAAAGGTTTTTTGTAGAGCAGACAGCCATATGGAAAATAGGGGGGCTGAACGGTCAAACAGGATTGGAATATGGGAAAGAAAAAATCAAGATAAACTTTGATAATCTATTCGTGATGGATTTTAATTTAAAAGTATTCAGTGATAATTTTTTTAAAGAAAAATCTATCATGACATGTAATGTTACATCATCAGAAGAGTGTCCGAACTCGTCTGATATGGGTAAAGTAATGCAGCTAACATCAAATCGAATAGCATTAAGTTCCCCCCAGATTAGCGACGCTTTTGGCGGATGCCTATGGGATACTAAACAATGGAAGCGTAGTCTTGGTGATCCGCCAAAATGGTTAGTCAATCTAAGAGTAAAAAAAGGTGAGCAAAAGCCGGGTGGAGCGGCAATGTGGGATCCCCTCGCAATTGCGATGCATCTACTTGAAGAAAAAGGAATCCCATTGCTTTATTTAAACAAAGCCTTCAAATCGCCAGATTTGGAAGATCTGTTTGACGAATGGCAAGACATAATTCCCGAAGAACGAAAACCAAATTGATCGCCATCATTCTGTTGATCCCGCTTCCACCTACGTGCCAATTCTGTTTGCAACGTGTTTTTCTACGAGAATTGTAAAAATATCATTATTAGTGAACTTGCTTACGGCAAGTTCGTACATCATTCTCATAAGATGAGTCGCCGTGAATTTCTAATCTTGAACGCCGATTATATATAGATAGTTGTCGCAACAGGTGCCCCCTTCGTAACCGCCTATTAGGTATGCCCAGTCCAAGCGCATGTTGTGGCTCTCAGATCATCCCCCCATACGCGGTATTTTGTTGTAGGTGTGAAGTACCCCTATATTGGTAATGCGATTTTATGAGATTGAATCCAAAATAGTCGCCTAGTACCGACTTTCACACGTTGCGAGCAAAGTAAATCAACTTGGGATTGCGCCCAGCTTACGGCGCGATCTTACGGTTCCATTACAACCGAGTCCGTGAACCCGCATAAAAACAAGGGCTTAGATACGGTGACTTGCGCCGTATCCGTACCCGTATTTCAGAATCGGTTTCAGCGATTAACGTTGAAGGACGAGAGAAGAAGTTGATCCACATATCTTTAATCCTTTTTCACCCATCGCTATTTCTTAACCAATCTGGAATTTGACTACAATGATCAATCAATTTTTACCGATGGCAGCCCATCGCAGCCTCACAACCGAAGAGCTCGCAGCCGTACTTGCGATGCGCCCCCAGTCCTTACGCAAGCGTTTCTCGCAGACAGGCGAATATTTCGGTATCCGCCCCGTCAAAATGCCAAACGGCCGTCTCTTCTGGCCATGTGACACTGTCGAACAGTTGTCGAAGGGCGGTGCAAAATGAACGCACAATATCCTCCGATCGATGCACTTCCCTCGATTATTCGCAACACAGTGTTGGCAGTTCAAGCAGAGACCAAGGCTCCCGTTGCTTTGGTGTTAAGCGTGGTTTTGGGCGTCGTATCGCTAACTTGCCAAAATTCAATTAATGTCCGTCGACCGAATATGCCAGCGTCGTCCTGCTCCTTGAATGTGCTGATTATAGCCTTGTCGGGTGAGCGTAAGTCCGCGGTGACAAACTTGGTTCTTCAAGCCGTTCGTGAATTTATGGAGCGCGAAGCCCAAAAGTCAAAATTGAAGTTATTCGACTATGAAGCCAAGTTTGCCGCTTGGAAAATTGGTCATGCAGTTATATTGGCTTCGATTGAAAAGCATGAAAAAAAATATGAATCTAACGAGCAGCTTACCTTGCGTTTGAGTGACCATTTGGCTAAGGAGCCACAGAAACCATTAATATTAAAATTAATTTACAACGATGCGACGCCGGAAGCTTTATTGCATGGCTTGTCCGAATGGCCATCTGCTGGTCTTATTTCTGATGAGGCTAGTGGTGTTTTAAATGGTCGCGTAGTTAATGACATGGGGTTACTCAATAAATTATGGGATGGTACTACGCAGTCTATTGAACGTCGTGGCGCAGGCATCACTGTCATTAAAGAACCACGCCTAACAACCATGCTGGCGATTCAAGATAGTTTAATGATGCAGTTTTTGGATAGTCGTGGGGACCAGGCTCGTGGTAGCGGCTTATTGGCTCGAAATCTTATTACACGTCCTGATTCAACGCAGGGCACGCGATTTATTGGATACCAGCCTCAACCACCGCAGAATTTTGTGAAATTCCATGCGCGTGTTACAGAAATTTTAAATAAGAATGCGCGTGATATGGAGGGAGATAATTTTATCCGAGATACTCTGGGATTTATGCCTGATGCGGAATATCATTGGGTGCAAAATTATAATACTATTGAATTAGCTATGGCACCAGGAGGTTATTTTACCGATATTAAAGAATATGCCGCAAAAATTGCAGAGAACATTGCGCGGATGGCAGCGTTATTCCATTATTTTGAAGGTGGAAAGGGGGATATTTCATTTGAGATGGTTGACAGCGCTGCGTCTATATGCAATTGGTATGCTAATGAATACAAGCGCTTGTTTGGTCCTGTGCCTGAAATTCCACAGGTGCAAAAGGACGCTGATTTACTTGTGCCTTGGTTGGGTCAATGTGCTATTCAAAATAGGACTTGGCAGATTAAACGCCGGAATATTCTGCAATATTGCCCGAACATTTTACGTAAGAAAGATCGCCTCGATGCGGTATTGCATTTTCTTGCTATGAATAATTATGTCCAGCTTATTTTCATAGGAAAATCACGTTATGTTGAACTGAATCCGCAGTTTTTTCCATTGTCAATGATGTAATGTTTTTTGTTAGGAATAACTGGCCGCTACCCCATGTTTCAGGCGGCTGGCTTACTGCTAATCCCGCTATTGCTGCTATTGTTAGCAGAAATAGCGGAAATAGCAGTCTTCAATCGCTTCTGGTCACACTTATCTCTGACCTGGTAAGCACGGTTGATGTCTACATTAAAGACTGCGGCTTACCTTCTTTTTTTATATTCAACTTTGTCTTCCGCTTACATTTTTTTAATGCCTAAATGCCCGAGATGTTTCTCGGATTTATGCTCGATACTTCTGGCTTTATTACTCCGATGATTTACTTTCGCTTCGTGCCCATACTGTTCCAGCGATGAATTTTAAGCTGATTTCCATACTCACGAATCGTAATCAGTTCAGTTTGTAATTTCCCTCAGTTCCTTCCCCGCTATTTTTTTTGTAACCACCTATTTCCGGATTAGCCAAGTTGTATTTTTTTAAGTGCTGCTCGGAGGTCCTTTCCATATCAACAGGTTATCGGTGTGAAAACATGATGCGTGTACGCATATACATGCTCCACTATCAGGCAAGTCTCTGCCATGCTGCAGCGAACCGCTCTTTGTGTTCGTCAGAGATGTTCCTGATGCGCGTCGAACCCAAGTGACGTTCTGACGTTCGATTGCTATCATAATTTCCCAGAGTAATCGCTCTGTCTATTTTGATTGCATTCAATCGTTTTTTTAACGGTATTGCATTGATATTAGAGAGAATTAATTTCGGTATTGGTAGTATGCTTTGCATCTAAAGATATCTATAGTGAATATAAATATAACCTCCAGTATATCAATAAGAAATCTATAAATTATTTATAAATATATATTTAATGGATTGCTTAACATATAAACTAACCTGCCTTAATTAATTAATTAATTGCATTATCCTACATTAAAGGCATAAGCCATCGTATTATGTTTTATGCATATATGAATTATCTAGTACGTATTATGTAATATGTAATATGAATTATGCATATGTGTCTTATCTAAAGAGAATCACGCAATGATTATGTATAACTGATTAATTGACAGGCAGAACAGATTATTTATCTAAGGTGGATTTTATTTATAGTAAAGTAAAGAATAAGTTAGACTGACATAGTTTCGCTTAAAAGAAGCTAATATCTGATGACGCTATCTTCTAGCTCGTTGATCGTTTTATTTATAAGCTGTACTTGCATTGTAAAGTGCAGAACAATCTCGCACGTGATTCCAGCCAAGTATCTTGCTCTCTGCCTGGGATCTACACCCACACATTTACATTTACGATTACTAAATCGAATCCGATCTAATTAGCGATTCGAACGCGATGTGCCGTGTAACATCGAAGTTATGGTACTCACTGGCACAGTGTTCGCGATTTCACACGGTAAAAAAATACTCCACAGCTTGATGTTATGAACCTTAACCATGGAGTACTACAATGATTCGTCATCCTACCAATTCAAACCTAACCATCCATTATGAAAGTTCCTACTTTGGCTTTCCCGTCCTATTCGACAAAGGTCCGTTCATTTGCGAATACCTAGATTGTCTGTATCAAACAGTGATACGCGCCATCAACCAATATCCTCGAGTATTTTCTTTTAGATTTGACCTTCGTCTTCCCGCAGGCCACAACTCACAGCATTTCAACTATGAGAACGAGGTCATGGATCGTTTCATCGAATCGTTTAAAGCCAAAATAAGGTACAACCGTCAAATGGCATTACGAGAAAACAAGTATGCGCACGACACCGTTGTTCGGTACGTTTGGGCCAGAGAGGTTGGCCAACATGGATACCCTCATTACCATTTGGCAATTCTTCTGAATCGCGACGCCTACTGCGTTCTGGGTAAATTCGAGTCCGGGCGCAACAACATGTTCAACCGGCTTCAGGGCGCATGGGCCAGTGCTCTAGGTCTACCGCTTGATGCTGTAGTTGGCTTAGTCGAGATACCGGCTAATCACTACTATTACCTAAATCGTGACGACAATGAAAGCATTGCTCCATTTTTAGAGCGAGCGAGTTACCTTTGCAAATCAGCCACGAAGTCGTACGGGAATGGCAGTCATGGCTTTGGCGCAAGTCGAATCTAAGATCGGGAAGACAGTTCGTCGTTGAAGATCGTTCCCGTGAGCTTACCAACGCCACATGGGTGAAAGCGATTTTTGAACCACGTTGTATCTATCGTTCGCCATGCCAGAACAATCTCATCTAAGTTCAACAATACGGAATTGGACATGGACAAGCTGGAATCTCAGACTCCGAAAGAAGCGACCTGGCGCAATCACCTGAATCGCGCCTTGTGGGTCATTCCGATGGGAAAAAAATTGGTTGTTCATCTGAACGGAGTTGGGCGCCAAACACGTTGACATCGTGCAGAGCCTGCTGGTTGGCCACTTGCCGACTGCACGACATCATCCCGTACAACTCTTAGTCGATGAGCTGCAGCGTGTCGCATCCTGCGTCACTGGTGCATCAGCTTACGCAGCGCATCTGGAAGCAGAAATTCGCCGCCAACCCGTTGCGGTCGGATTTGAATGATCTTGCCGGGCGGTAAGATTACCGCTTTCTTTCAAGCGGCGCACATCCTGTCGAAAATTCATGAATGCACGCCTGTCACTGGGCGAGTTAGGGACCGTCAAACTCGCTTGCCCTGCGGGAGAACGCAGCCAACTGTGCTTGCCGCCGTGCCCGAATGACCAGCCCTCGCGAATCAATTGGCGCACCAGCACATGGATTTCCTTGCCCGAACTGTATCTCATGATTGTTGCTCCAGCAGTTCTCCTGCATAGCGCGAGCAAAACTTGGCTGCAGACACATTCACCTGCGAAAAAGCTTTGGCAGCACCTACGACGAGAATTGAATTGCTATACTGATATCCTTTTTTCCCTGGTGCGTTCTGAAAGAACCGACCATGCGGATCGATCATGATGTAGGACTCGGTCATGTCAGCGTTATCCTCGACGCACATCGCGTGATCCAGACAATCGTGACGCCGAACGAATGTGTTGAATTCGGCGTCGGACAAGGCCAGATCATCGGTGATCTTGGGCAGCATGCGCAGAATTTTCCATTTGTCTGGCGCCAGGTTGCCGATCAACTTGCTCATGTCCTCTTCCCAATTCAAGGCGTTGACGACTGTATTAATCTTCAGCCGGAGCAGAGGGTTGATGCGCCGCCCCGACGCGATCACATCGGCCAGTTCGTGGATAGACAAAGTGCGCGACAGGCGATCAGCGCGTCCGATGCCCAGATTGATTTTTTCATCCGAAGAGTCCAGGCTCAGCCCCAGAATGACAAGATGGGGCGCCAGCGCCGTCATCAAGGCCGGAGTCAAGCGGCTGCCATTGGTAATGATGGATGCCTCAAGTCCCAGTCGCCGCGCATGCTTGATGGCTTCCAGCGATTTCTCAACGTACAGCAGAGGTTCGCCACCCGCCAGATTCAGGCGCAGCGATTCCCAGCGCATGTTCTGGCGCAGCGGATTGTGCGGATTACCTGGGTTAAAAAAGCGTGCGACTTCCTCGACCAATGCCTTGATGGCGCCGCCGTCGTGGATCAATTCCTTCGTCAAGCCGCCGTCCTCACACTTCGCGTAGCAATAGCGGCAGCCATAGTTGCACACTTCAGTGACATGCCAGTTGACGACGAGTTCGCGGGCATGGATGGTTGGGATAAGGCTCATGGAAAACTCCGGTTGGTTAAATGAATATTCACATTGCCAAAAAAAATGCTGAAAAAAAATGAAACTGCTCGTCCCCTCCCGCAAATGCTGGGATCTGTCGCAGATGGCCACATAGCAATAAAAAAAGGAAGGGGGGTATGAGAAGTTTCCGTGACGCCAGCATGCTGATGTAGGAATATTATTGCAAACAAACCAATAGGAGTACCAAAAATCGTGGCTACCGTTCCTTCATTTGAATCCCTTTTGCTCGAAATCCACCAGAGCCTGGGTTGCCCCCCCGACCAAACCAAGGTCAAGGACAAGTTCTCCAACCTTGGCATGCCCGCAAAGAAACATGCGAAGATGAGGGATGAAGTGAGCAACGACATCTTCGATAGCCTGGAAATGGATGAAGCGGGCCGCAGCGACGCCCGCCAAAGCATGGTCGAATGGGAAGGCTTCCACAAAGCCGTGGAACTGGAGACGTGGACATCGAATGCAGACCAGCGCCAAGTGTTATGGCATCTTCTCGGTTACTCCTATGTCCCGGCCTTGGCGCGCAGGATCGCATTCTGGAATCTTGAAAGCGCCTTTGACAAAGGCATGCCAGGTGGGAAATTCTGGTTCTTGCCTCACGTCAACGCCACTTCCGGAAAGATGGAACTACCCGTGCCCCAAGTCATCGATTGGCTCATCGATCTGCTCGGGACATCCATCGGCCAGGCAAAAGATGGCCTGGGAAACAAAAAAAATGCCAATGGCTACCAGGACTCGATCGAAAAAAGCTTGGGTAACTGGAAAAACGGATTAATCCCTCGCACCAATTCGCTTCGTGACTACTTTCCCGAGGGCGCCACGCTGGATTTCAAAGGGGTATTCGAGGTCGAAGATAGTCTTGCTAATGATGTAAAGTTCACCGCAGCGCTGGCGTTCATACAGAGCAAGAAATTATCTGTAGACGACCTACGCGACCAGATTCCGATGACCCAAGCTGGAAGACTGGAAGCTGTGCTGGATCAATCTGCCTCCGATGACGAAAAGCTGGAGTTCGTCCGACTGTTGCTGACGCGCTACGCAAAGCCAAGCATGGGCATCATCCGGCAACGATTGCTGGTTGCCCGCATGGTTCAGGATGGATACCGGCGATTGCGGGGATTCCTTTGCCCCGACGTGAAGGACACTTGCACCGACCCCAGCCAAAACAAGCTTCTGCAACTGGCAGGAATATTTGGCACCATTTATAACCTGACCGTTGATGCCTGGAAAAATTCAGACACACGGCAGAAAGAGGATATACGGTTTGAATCACGGCTGGCACCGTGGGACAAGGCGGGCATCTTTCTTTCGATATTGCCTTCACTGAAAAATAGAGCCTATACCGAACTGGCCGAATTGCTGACGCGCCGGCTTGCCAAGCTCGCCGACGGCGATGCGCTGGAAGACCTTGTCGGACTGGACATTGAATCCGCCCCAGCCATCATTGCTGCAAAATGTCAGCGGTTGAAAGACGAGAATGCAGAAAACGTTCGTATTCACGGGTTGATTGACCGAATTCGCACCAAATCACCTTGGCGAGCACTCCAGAGTGAGGCCAGCTATGCGGTCGTGAGTCAAGTTGCGACGTCTGATTCACTGCCCGCAAAAACCAAATTGGCAGCGATTAAACGGCTGCGGGAGTTGGCGGCGACACCTAGTGACATGGTTGGTGCCAGCGTCATGGAACTTGCAGAACTTTTGAATTGCGCGCACAAAGACAGACCAAAAGATGCACAGAGTCGGGTAGAGACGATCCTCACGAAAGCGAAGGTCAATTCTGGTTACGAATCATGGAAAGCGCCTTTACTGCAATATCGAGCCAAACATCTTCTGGCGCAGAATAAATTCGAGGATGCTGCCAAGCTGATGCGGGCAGCTCTTGAAGCCTGCTCCGAAAGGAATTTCGGCACACTGCGCGGTGAAATCGCCAGGGATGCGCTTGCCATCGAAGTCACCAATCAGGGCCTGATTCCGGGAAATCATCAAAAATACCACCGCAATATGACAGCCTATGGCATGTTTCCAGAAAAGGTCGAATCACTGGAAGACACCGCCTTGTGGGCATCCGACTATTTCTGGGACGACCTTTACAAACCTTACCCCGGAATGGAGAGCATGAAGCCATTGGCAAAAAAACAGACAGAAGCCTTCATTGGCGAAGCACTTCCAATCATCTTCGAAGGTGATTGGGATGCAATGAAAGTGTGGATGAAGCGCCATGCCAAAACGCTCAGGCAGGGTACCATTCGAGAGGTACGGGCCAACACCGTGCTCATGGCATGGCTGAAGATGCTGGGTGGCTTTTCAGAACATCTGCCTATGCTGCGGGCTAAAGCTTCATCTGACCTGCAAGGTGAGGTAGCCAAGATGGAAGGACATTTGGCCAATTGGCGTGACGCCATTCATTTGCTGGTTGAAGCATGGCCAAAGCAGGTCAACATCGCAGACTTCAAAGGGCAGTCGCCCCTGATGATGGTGGCCGATGCAAGCGACGAACAACTTGTACGTGTGTTTCTTGAGACAGGCGCCGACATCAATGCGCAAGATTATCTGGGGCGAACTGCGTTACATGCGGCTGTCACTGCTCGGTCAGCGAACTGTGTTACCGCAATCTTGAAATATCAACCGGATACGAATAGGGTCACCTTGGATGAAGAGCAAACAGCACTTCATACCGCTGTTCGGATGGGTGATGCCAAAATCGTCCGTTTGTTGTTAGCGCACGAATCAGGTCTTGCATTGCGAAAAAATTCACACAATCAGATCGCGTTAAAACTTGCCCAATACATCCTTGCCGATCTGCCGAAATTTCGAGCGTGCATGGCAACACAGCGGCGTCGCCCGATCGGATCAAAGCAGGATTTCGAGGAGATTCTCGCAATGTTATCCGATGCAACGCCGCAGCACATTGAATAGCTATAGTTGCCATCCTGTCGCGTTGCGGGCAACCGGAACCTGAGCGGCATTGTGGCAAAAACGACAGATGCCGTTCAGGCGTCGCTTACGGCCAGCGAGCGGCCTTCCGCTTGTCCTCTGCCGTGTCGGCGACGATGATGCGATCAATCGCGGCGCTCATTCGATGCGCCGCGTAGAATTGCTGGTTGCCGGCATATTTTCGTATTTTCATCGTTCTTCCTCAGGTTGCCGTTCTTAGAATTCGATAGACGGATGCGATGCCAATTGAACAAGCGTCGGCAATTTCTTGCTTGGTCAGGCCCTTGGCATGTAGCGAATGGACCCTGGCCCTCTTCGCCTGAGCCGTGGCTGTTGGCGCCGATGCCAAACTGACCCAGTCTGCCGATTTTACTGACCCATCTCAAGACCTTTGAAACCCTTACTGCATGCGGGTTTCGGACCACTTATGTGGGGTATTTAAAATCAGCGCCATGGGTTAAAAACTCATCGGCGCCAACATACAGACGGATTTATCTGCGATATTTGAGAGTAAACATCAGGTCGAGGCTGCGAGGCAAAATCGATTTCTTTAAGTCGCAGGGAAAATCACGCATGCTGATGGATCGTCCTTCCCTGGATGAGTACGGTTGTTATTGCTTGACTGCCCTTGCCATGCGGGAGGTCGGAAAGCTTTTTTCATCGTTGGGATTCCTTTTTTTGACGGTCTGGAAATGAAAAAAGCTCAAAGCCTTTGGGGGGCTTTGAGCTTTGGATGGACTTAACCATCAATATAATAAATGCAAGAAATTACTGTTAATTCGGGGATAGGCTAACGACTGACCTCAGCTTCTGACATGTTGACTAATTGCTATTAGTAAAAGGTGAAGTATTTCCTCAGCTGAAAGCATCCCCCTATAGTTTACAATACAACTTACCCAAGAGGCACTAGTCATTGAAGCGTACGGAGTAGTTCAATTGGGCTCCGACCAAGATGACAATACCAACGAATTGACCACCTAGCTGAAAGCTTCGGCAATGATCGTCTCCTTTAAGGCCGTTAGGCCCAACGAGATGTCTCTAGCAATGCTCGTATCTGATCTGGAAAAAATCACACGCTGTTTAAAACATATTCGCAAACGCCGCAGCAAGCGTTAGTTTGATGGCTTGAAACTATCAGGCCATAGAAAATATAAGCCAAATTTAGGACTTGTACGACTTTCCCCACCTGCCTGTTTACCCTTTACGGTAAGATAATATTTTTCTTCTCGTTCCTCGATGTAATTCAATTCGATCAACTGTTCAATAAGCACATTAGTCTTGATGCCGATTTTTTTTGCAATTTGTGAAGATGTAAGTTTATTCGACGCTGTGGCAAGACTAGCTTGGCTTTTTTTATTGAAATCATCTGTTTTTGTCCTGCATTCTTGGGGAGCGGATGGCTCTGCTTTATTAGTCATATATGATCTATAGTTACTAAATTTTGTCGTGTGACTGAATTTTTTCAGCGAGTAAGATAGCAAAAAATTATTCAGATCTGGCAGCGAAATCCAATACTCAACTTTGGGAATAGCGAAATGGAGATTAAACCATTTCGTTACGGATATTTTCAGTGGATATGTAAAACAACCCTGAACTTTAAAAGTATATGGGAGCGTACTGGAATACCAACTATAGCTGATGTTGAAGTGCACAATTGCAGTTTTGCCTGAATATTGGACAAAACTGCGATATATATGAATGCCGCGTGAATAATGTACCACTTGAGCGCACTTGAGCCGGCGAGAATGCCGGGTTAAAAGTGTACCAATCCTAGCCTGTAGTCTTATGCCACCCCAGCGGCATGAGAAAGGCGGAAAGGATGTTTCCAGTGGACTTATACGTCAAGGTACGTCGTGCGGTAATGGTCGAGAATCAGAGCGAGCGCGCTGTTGCCCAAACTTTCGGCATCCACCGCAAGACTGTCAGGAAGATGTGCCAGTTTGCAGCACCGCCCGGTTACCGGCGAGCGCCATCGGCAGTTTCACCCAAACTGGCACCGTTCGTTGCCATCATCGACGCGATTCTGGAGGCCGACAAGCAAGTGCATGTCAAGCAGCGACACACCGCCATTCGCATACGGGAGCGGTTGCGCGACGAACATGGCTTCACGGGCGGCTACACCATCGTGCGCGAATACCTCAACGGTGTGGCCACCCGGCAGAAGGAAGTATTCATGCCGCTGGCGCACCGTCCCGGCCATGCCCAGGTCGATTTCGGTGAAGCCGACGGCTACATTGGCGGCAAGAAGATGCGTTTTCATTACTTCTGTCTGTACATGCCGTATTCGGATGCCTGCTTTGTCAAAGCCTATCCGACCGAAGATACCGAATCCTTTCTGGATGGCCATGTCGCCGCCTTCGCATTTCTCGGTGGCGTGCCGCAATCGATTCTGTACGACAACACCAAGATTGCCGTGGCTAAAATACTCGGCGATGGTAAGCGCGAACGTACCAAAGCGTTTGGCGAATTACAAAGCCACTTTCTGTTTGAAGACAAGTTCGGCCGGCCCGCCCGTGGCAACGACAAAGGCAATGTTGAAGGGCTGGTCGGTTTCAGCCGTCGCCATTTCATGGTGCCATTGCCTATCGCAACCGATTTCGATGCCCTCAATGCCAGACTACTGGATGGTTGCCTCAAGCGGCAGTGCGCGGTATTGCGCGGCCACACGGAATCGATTGCCCAGCGATTCGTTCACGACCGTGCAGCGCTGATGCCGTTATCGGCGGCGGCATTTGATGCCAGCCACAAGCAAACCAGTCGAGTTTCATCGCAGTCCCTAGTGCGCTATCGGACCAATGACTACTCGGTGCCGACCCAATATGCTCATCAATGCGTACTGGTCAAAGGCACGGTAGATTGGGTCGACATTTATCCGGTCGGCAAGACCGAGCGTATTGCCCGTCACCGTCGCAGCTACAGCAAAGACGATTTCGTGGCGGACCCGCTGCATTACCTGGCGTTGCTGGAGAAGAAACCACGCTCTCTTGACCAAGCCGCACCGCTGCAGGACTGGGTGCTGCCGGCGGCGTTCGAGCGACTGCGACGTCTGCTGGAAGCACGCATGGACAAACGTGGACGTAAGGAATATATACAGGTCCTGCGGTTGCTGGAAACCTTCAGCATCCGGCAAGTCGAACTGGCTATCGACCAGGCCCATGGGTTGGGGGTGCTCGGCTTTGATGCCATCAAGCATCTGGTGCTGTGCGCGATTGAACAGCGGCCACCGAAACTGGATTTAACGCTGTATCCGTATTTGCCCAGCGCCACCGTGGGCATCACCGATGCGGCAAGCTATCTGAGCTTGCTGCGCCACCCAGCAGCCATCATTCAACAGAGCGTGGAGGCATCGCATGAACACTGACATTTCACCACCCCAGGCCACCATGGTAGCCCCGCATATCCTGTTGGTGAACCACTTCAAGGCGCTCAAGCTGCCAACCTTCGCCCGCGAGTATGAGAAGGTCGGGGCCGACTGCGCGCGTGAAGGCGTGGATTACCCGCGCTATCTGCTGCGGCTGTGCGAACTGGAACGCCTCGACCGCGAACGGCGCACCATGGAGCGGCGTATCCGGCAAGCCAAATTCCCGGCCACCAAGAGTTTCGATACCTTCGACTTCCTGGCCATGCCGACCCTGAACAAATCCTTGGTGCTGGAACTGGCGCGTTGCGAATGGATTGACAAGCGCGAGAACATCATCGCGCTGGGTCCTTCGGGAGTCGGCAAGACCCATATCGCGCTCGCCCTCGGCCTGGCCGCCTGCCAGAAAGGATACAGCGTCGCGTTCACAGGTGCGGCGTCGCTGGTGCACGAACTGATGGAAGCGCGCGATGAGAGACGACTGCGCGCTTTGCAAAGGCAGTTGGCTAACGTGAAGCTGCTGATTGTCGATGAACTGGGTTATGTGCCGTTTAGCGCTGTCGGCGCGGAATTGCTGTTCGAAGTGCTCAGCCGTCGTTATGAACAGGGCGCCACGCTGGTGACATCGAATCTGCCGTTTGACGAGTGGACCAGCGTGCTGGGCTCGGAACGATTAACCGGCGCCTTGCTCGACCGTCTCACGCATCACGTCCATATCCTGGAAATGAACGGCGAATCGTATCGCTTGGCGACCAGCAAGAAACGGCAAAAGATGAACGCTAAATCAAACGCCCAACGTGAGAAAGGAGAGCCCGGTTCGGAAAACACCGATGCCACGTCTTGAGGAAACGGGCTGCGCTGCGCTGCGCCCGTGACCCCATGACTGCCAGGCAGTCATGGTGGTATTGAAGAGAAAAAGCCAGGGCCTGGACGGCTCTATTTATTAATCCGGATTGGTACACTTTTAACGCGCCATTTGGTACACGTTTATCCCGGCATTGACAGATATATGATCATTTCTGAAAAATAGACTTATCTTCGTCGTTGGATGGCTTAGATAAGATATATGCATAACGTTAAAAGGTTATGCGGCAACATCAATAGGCTCAATACTTGAGTCACTTTCTCCGTCTATAGTGCCTAAAATGGCTGGTGGCTGGATTTGATTGCCAAATATCGGATGTACTTCAGATAGTTCATCCAACAACTCGTAATTGTTGTTCCCATCAAATAACTCAGAAGAATTTTGCATCAACTCTATCTGTTTTGATAAATATTCTTTCATAATCGGATCAACATCACAAGCTATGCTGTGACGGCCCTCCTCAATTGCAACTCGGGTAGTTATCCCGCTCCCCGCGAAGAAGTCAACTACCACTGATCCAGGATAGGAAAGGCCACGGACGATACGTTGAATGACTTCGCGGGGCTTTTGGGTCGGATGGCCGACGCGCTGCTTCGCGTTACCATTTAGACGAGACATCCTCCATACGTTGGTTGGATTGCGCCCTTTTTCTACGCTTTCCGGGCGAAGCCGTTTATCTTTCATGTATAGGGCTTTTGTTACCTCGTCATAAGGCTCGCGAACTGCATCAAGATCAAAATAATATTTCTTGGTCTTGCCAAACCAAGCGATTTCTTCGTGCCGGTTCGCGAAGAATCGATGTGCACTCATTCCATTTGGGTAGTTCCAAATAATAAGATTCACCAATCTCATGGCACTATTTTTGCGCATATCGCTAATCAGAGACAATAAATCGCCAGAACCCGCTTCGGCTTGGTATTGCAATCCACCAAAAAGTACAATATTTCCTGTGTCAGACAGTACTCGCTCAGCCTCACGTAACCAGCGCGTCGCCCATGCTAAGTAGTCTGCATGGATGTCCCAATGGGCCAACTGAATATTGTAGGGTGGATCACAAACAATTAGTTGAACCGATTTATCTGGCAATTTAGCGAGCAAGTCACAGCAATCCATCGTGACTACACTATGGATTGTCTTAACCTCATGTTGTGATTGAATCAATAGCTCAGATGCATGAGCATCGCCGCGCTTTCTCAGCGCGTTCATGCCCATATGCCCAGCGTTACGATGTGAGCGATTGCCCATTAATAGACCTCTTCAAAATCAAAATTCTTCAAATGGTAATTTGGTGTTAAAAACATTTGCCCGAAAAGCTCACGAACAATACTTTGATCCTCATTTGTCATAGAATCCGCATTATTTGGCCACGCTCTCCTGATCGCTTCAAAACGCGCCCTTGTTAAAGCCTCATCTTCGCGCGCATATGGACGGACCAAAGACGGGATTAATAGAAATTTTTGAACCGTAATCGACGTCCTGTCATTCGTAATTACCCCGCAGGCAGCTAGCATGTTTAGCAAGAATGGACAACGATGTTTGGCTGCCTCCGGCGTAGCTTCATCGATACCTTCCTGTTCGCAGAATCGTTTGACAAAGGGGGCGGAAAAAAACTCGGCATATATTTTCGACTTTATCACTGTCGGTGTTCGTTCAATTTGGTAAATAAATGCAAGCATCTGTTGAACAGCATGCATACCAAGGAACACCTCACGAATAATATGTCTGTTGGCAACACTTCGATTCGAAACATTCAAGCAGAGTTGATTATAAAATGCATCATCTTGCGCCATCTGAGTACTGGGGATTCCGTCTTTGTCAGCTGGAAATCTCAAATCAATGCTTCGAAGATCATTCTCTAACGATTTTCGTAACTCGATACCCTTCGGTGTCAACTCTAGGCTTAGCGTTTCGTTATCTGGGACCGTTCGATCATCCTCTAAAATCCCTAGCTCCATTGCGGCCTGGAGTTTATATTTCAACTGCCTCTGATATGATCCGACACGACCTGCATCCAAACCCCCACGCATTCGAATGAAACGATCATCAAGATGTGTTCCGTTACGAGATTTTTCTCCGAAATACCACAGAATTGAAAGTACATGCCCTATATGCGTTCCTTGCGGATAATGGTAACTCGCCTCTGTATACTCGCCGATATCACTCAAGAATTTAAACCAGGTTCCCCATAGTTGGACATAAAGGCGGCTGGGGTGAGCGCCTTGTTCATCTAAATCTGCCTTGGTTGGCTTGCGATGGATTTTTTCCGCAAGAGAAAAATATGCATCTTTAAGATCCTGTTTATCTATGCCAAGATCGGCAGCATCTTGCTGGTCAAGTATTTCTTCAACTTGTTCATCGAATTGAACTACACAACCTGTCGAGTATTCATAAATTAATTTCTTAACTCGTTTGCCATTCTCGTCCGTTTCATCCTTCTGGCGATATCCTTTCGATAGATACTTGCGGACATTATTGGCTCTCTTATAGTTGCCAATAAAATCAAGGACTAATACGCGATCTTTGCCAGCACAAAGACGTAAACCTCGACCTAACTGTTGTATGAATACAGTTTTTGATTCTGTCGGTCTTAAAAAGAGCAGAACCCGCACATTTGGAAAGTCAACACCTTCATTAAACAAGTCCACAGTAAATACTACTTGCAAGTCATTTTTACGGAAACTAGCTATTAATTCATCACGATTTGGACTGCCGGAATGGATAGCCGCGGCCTTGACCCCATGTTGATTAAAAAAATCGGCCATTCGTTCAGCGTGATTAATCGACACGCTAAAACCGATGGCCTTATCACCATCCCCTTTATCCAGATATGCATCCAAAATCGCTCGATTGCGTTCTGGAATAATCAGTAACCGCTCTAGATCATCAACTCGATAGCTCTGATTTAGGTAACGAATACGTGTGTAGTCGACATCGTCTGTCAAGCCGATGTAAGTGTAAGGCACCAACCAGCCACGCTCTATGACATCTGAGAGCGGAATTTCGTAAATTTTATTGTAATCGAACAGCTCAAAAATATCTTTTCGATCAGTGCGATCCGGCGTCGCTGTCATGCCAAGCATGAAGGTCGGCTTAAAGTGCTTCAAAAGTGCTTGGTACGAAGGACTTTGCCCATGGTGAACTTCATCTACAACGATGTAATCGAACCAGTCAGGCGAGAACCGCGCCAACTCACTAGGTTGGCGCAAGGTGTCTTTGCTTGCGAATAAAACATCGCATGTAGTTTCATTGTAGCGCTCGTCACCAGTTAGCAGGCCCTCGTTGAGTTTTCCCCAGACTTTGCGGTATGCATCAATACTCTGCGACAGAATATCGAGACGATGAACAAGAAACAGAACGCGACCGCCATGGCGCTTCGCATCTAAAGCTGACAATATGGTTTTGCCCGTTCCCGTGGGCATAACGACGACACCCTTTTTCCATCCACGTAGGTTTCGCGAATGCTCCAAGGCGTCTAACACCTCTAACTGGATCGGATTTGGGTCTAACGCGTAATTGCCTAATAATCGTGGAGCATATTCTGCGAAGAATTCACGCAGACTATCCATAACCAGTGGTCGCCAGCGGGGTGTTTGCAGTTGACTATAGGAGAATCGAACAAGCTTGTAACCTCGCCGCAAAATTTCATTTTGACGGAACAAATTATCATCAAACTGTTCATGGGGAATAATGCCCTCAGCGTGGTAAGTTTCTCCGTTTACTTCCAACGCAATCTTGTTAATGCCATCGTGAAAAGCGAAATCAATTCGACGGTTTTTTCCAGTTCTATCGATGAAAATGTACTGGGGTTCAATTTCGCAAATGTTCGATCCAACAAGGGGATATAAGAATTCGTCAACAAAAAGACGTTCAGATTCCTGAGAGATCTTTGTTCCGTATTTCTCATAATATTCTTCAAGCGTCATAATGTTGGTTTCCGAATGTTGTCAAATAACACGTCCTGTTTGAGGGTGGTGACCTCGCCTCTCCCGCAATAGCCCCGAATCATCATCTCGATCATGTTAGCGATGCTTCTATGCTCTTGGTCGGCGAAGGCACGCAGAACTTCTTTGATGGCAGGATCTATTCTGACGGTTAATGTGGCTGTTTTTGCATTAGCCATTTTTGCTCCTAGAATGTACTGGTGTACTGATGTACTGATGCACTGCGTATGTACTGCGCTCACAATGTGCCGGACTATACGGGATTTAGGGTGAGGCGTACAGCAAAGAGGAGGATCGATCCATGACACGCCAAACCTGCTGAGAGGTCCTGCTGCAACGCGCCGAACCAGTTGCGAAAATAATTTTTATTGACTGCAAAGTGTTGGCTGCCAAGGTTTTTTTTGTGTGCGTCGTCCGATAGCTTCATAGGAACCGGTGATTTGAAAGTCAGGCTATTGCCCGCAATGGCGTGAGTGACCGTTAAGAGTTAAAGATCAGTGGGGCAAGATTCTTGAAGTAGACGACAAGACCGGAAATGGACCGGACACGAGGACTGTGTGTCCCACAAACAAAAAAGCCAACCGGTGATGGTTGGCATTTCGTAAGGTCATTTTTTGGTGGCCCGGGGCGGAATCGAACCACCGACACAAGGATTTTCAATCATCGGCTCGACAGACAGAAAATCTTTGTAAGGTCAGAGTTTCGAATTTGATTGCAAAAACACCAATTCTCGCGAATCAAGGTTCAAAATTTATTGAACAGGAATACATACCGATTCCCCCGCAAGGCCAGCGGCCTTTCCGTCCAGCTTTTCCTTGAGACTTGGCTTGGCCTTGGCGACATACGTGATAGTACTTCCATTTCCGCTGCCGCAATCACCGCTACCATCAGATGCGGGAAAGAACTCTTCAACAATATCGAAATTTTCCTCCTCGCTATCCTCAAAAGCTCCATTGCTGAAACCCTGACTACCTGCAGCATCCAGAGCAATCTGGTCGTATCCGCCCGCCTTGCGCCTGACATCGTTTTCCCTGGCTTCTGCAATAGCCTCTTCAAGCGTCATGCCTTCCCTGACAGTCAAATCCACATAGTAGATCGCAGAACGATGGCTCATGGTGGTGCTTTTGCCCCGCAGCCGCAATTCCAATGGCAGGCACGCCAGCAAATTTCCGGAAACCGCCTGGTAATAACTGAGCCGTGCTGCCAGACTGCGAATGCTGTTAAAGCCGGTAGTCCTGAAGATGAAAGTACCCACTTCATCCTCGTCACCGATCTTCACGTTCAATCTGCCATAAGGCTTGCACAGACCGCCCCTTGCAAGCTCGCAACTATCCGGCGAAGGACACGGCAGCGATTGCACCCCGGACTCCGTATAGCGCCTGCACATCTCTCCATTGCCAACACATAGTGGCCGGCCAGTTTGTCGATCGAACAGGCTGTACTCGGCCCGTAAATTCAAATCCGGATCGTTGAACAACACACGAACCGGAATCGAGCGGATCTTGCCATTGCTGGACGCCTTGCGCAGTTCTTCGTCAAGCGGATGATTCACCCAGCCATCGCGGTTCTGTACCTGCGACGTGACCGTAAACTGGTCGTCTTTTTCCGGCAAGCGTTTGCCGTTTTTCTCGACGATTCTGCCGATGGATATGCGCCCGAGTATCGGCGGCGTGATTGCAAGTCCTTTGATCATTGCTTTCTCCTTGAAATAAAAAAATAGAAAAATAAAAAATAGAAAATTGGAAAAATAAAAAGCCTGCCCATGGTTTTCGCCAGTGCAGGCAATACGAACAACCCGTTTGGACGGGCATGGACTTCCGTGCAGTGCAGGAAAGCGTAACTACACGTTGACAAGGAACCGACGTGAACCGGGCCGAATCAGGGGATAGGTAGACAACAGCTCAGGCTGTTCTTTCAGTAACGTGGCGACATCCAGACCGAGCCCATCTTTCGATCTTTTCCACGATACTTCGCCGGTTTCAAACCGGGCCCTGCTGGCGTCACCCATGCATTGCTGGATGCGCTGCTTCAGCTCCGCTTCAATTTTTTCACGACTGGCGATGTCGTCCCGCACCGTCACCAGGTCCGCAAATGCTGATGACATGTCGCGGTCATCGGTAAGGTCCAGCGTATTGCCCCGATCCTGCGGATACAAGCATTGCAAAGCCTTGGCGGCAGAGTCAGAGCCATCGGCGGGTGGTGGCAAGTCGGTTTCAACGTAGCGCCAGAATTGCCGCTCCAGTTCGATCAGACGTGCAATCAATGCATCGTCACGTTCGATGCGATGGATACGAATTTCCTGACCACACACCAGAACGCACACGTCCGCAGCGATCTTGTTGGTGACCGCCAGTTGATGCTGCACCTGGAGAACCACATATTCCGGTACCCCATCCCGCCACAACCGTGAACCGAATTCTCCAGCCGTCTTGCACTCAAGAATCTGCACCTCATTTGATCCCACCACCGTGTAGTCCAGATTGGCCAGCATCCATGCGTGGTCCGGGTTCGGGTGCTGCAATACTGCATTGACACGCCTTACGCGATTCCCGGAACGCTTCGTATAGTGGGCCGCCACGATAGGTTCCAGCAATGAGCCCCAATACATCGGGCTAGTCTCGTCGCTCGGATCGATCTTCGGCAAGGCGTCATCACGTCCGGTCTTGATCATCCAGAGTTCCAGCTGTGACTGGTACGGATTGAGACCCACCGCCGCTGCAGCATCGCTGCTGCCAATGCCGCCCTTGCGTACGTTGAGCCAGTCGGCCCGGCTTAACTCTTTAGTGGACACCAACCGTAAAGCTGGGCGGTGGGCTTTTACTGCAATCGCTGTGTTGCGCATGATGTCGCTCCTTCAAATAAAAAAACCCGGCCAGCCAAAGCTGTACCGGGTCAGGGGGGTGGGAGTTATCAGTTTCTTGTGCCCATAAACGCCCAAAGACACTTATTGTTTTTTACCTTTTTTTATCTCAACTACGTTGCCATCATCAAAGCCTGGTCGAGCGCCTTTTGCTTGAGTGCTGCGCCTTGTCCGAACCATGCCGATTCCAGACGGTGATCGACGCTTCTGGCACGACGCTCATGGTCGACAAACTCGGTAACCGCATTGAGCAAGCCAAACGCGGTTCCCTTGGACGAGGCCAGTTCCGCGCCCATGCCATGTCCTTCAAACAGCGCTATTGCTTTCTTCATGGCGCGCTCGTTGGTGGGACCCGTCGCCGTTTTTGATTGGTCGGTGAACACCCGCAAAAAGTAGTTGAATGCTTCGTTGGATTTGACCTTCCGTTCGCTGAGTCCCTTCATGCGATACATGAAGCCTTCCCAGGACGATACCGAGATCCCCAGTTGCTTCTTGACTGCTTGCGGATCAAAGCTGGTGTTGTGCGGCACTTTGACCGCGCCGTTGCTGCCAGTCAGTGCGACTGCCAGCGTGTTGTTGCACACCACCCGGATTGCCGTGAATTGGGCCGTGGTTGCCAAGGTGCCGTCACAGGCGGTAGCGAGCAGCACATACGCGTTCGTCACGTCATTGCCCTTGAGCGTGGACGACTGCCCGGTTCTTGCCAGCGCCCAGATCTTGCGACCCCCTTTGAGGATTCCGGCAGTTTCCAGTTCGAACCCGGAGATTTCGGTCAGGTCCCGATAGAATTCCAGAATGTCACGGGGCTGCACTACCTGGTAGCGTTGGCTGACCACCGACAACGGTGCATTGGTGTCGGAACGAAACAGCACTTTGTTCTCAGGAAAAGACATGATTGCGCCGAGACTGCCGGCACTTTCCGTCATGAAGCGTACCGGCGCTTCCCGGATTTGCCAGTCCATGCCAGCTTGTCTGGCCCAGACTTCGAGCGGTTGATGGGCGGTAAGCTGGTTGCCCAGACCATGCCAAGGGGTGGAGCCGACATACGCCATTGTTTCAACAAGATGTGCCATGGGGTACTTCCTTTCGTTTGGTATGCACGTGACAATGCCGCTGCGTGAAAACAGCAGGAGCTAGCGGTGTGCGTGGGGTGGGTAAAAAAGTGAGGTGCTGCGAGAGGGGTTTTACGGATTACGAAAATACGGGTAAGACAAGGACAACAAGATCAAGATAAATCAGATTGCAGTCGTGACCGGCGTGGTGACTGTGCATTGACTGAATTCATGCAGGGGATATTACTGCGAGGGATGTATCAATACAGCGAGTGATGTACCAATGCAGCTGCGATTGCGTCGGTCTTTCAGCTGCGTTTCTTGCTGAAGGTGTAATCGCACTCCAGGCAATGATGGTTGTCCAACACATTGTCATCGACAACTTCGCCAAGCTTCGCGCCTGCTGCGCAACCTACGGCACCACCGAAAAGCCCTCCTAAAATAGCGCCGGCAATGCCACCGATAGCTGCGCCAACGGGACCGGCAATCAAGCCGGCAGCAGCGCCTATTTCAGCACCGCTCATGACGCCCGTTGCGCCGCTGGCAGCTCCGGCCACGGTACCAATGGTGCCGCCTGTTTTTTTAGCGTGGTTTCTGGTTTCAATCCGCTCCGATTGGCATTGTGGGCATGTGAGCGTCATTGGGTAATACGCATTGGGTGAAACGTCAGTTCCTTGCATGGTGACTCCTTGTGGAATGGTGTTTGAATGAAAAAAGAGAATGTTGCGTTAGAGGAAATAGTGCCAATAAAAAAATACGCGAACTAATGCATTGCAACTGGGCTTGCCCGGCTACCGAGTAACTTGCGTAATTTCCATACCCGGGCGAGCGTAATGGCAAACAGGATAAGCAGCGATAGCGTCGCCAGATCCATATCAACCTCGACCTCATCGCCAATGGCGATCACGCCATAAGCCACAAACGATATTGCAAAGTAGATGCTGCTGCGTAAATAACTGCGTGCATTCTTGCGTGCTATGGTCTTTGCCAGTACGGGACGCGTTTTAAGCGCTTCATGCAAGTCCTGTACGTGCTTTGCTTTGAAGACAGGATAAAACATGACGATCACCAAAGTCGCGATGATGGCATTGAACAGCATGAAAAAGATATTGTGGTCCATGGGATTCCTTGTGTTTGCCTGTTTAAAAATTGAACATATTTATTCGTAATTAATGTGATTAAGCAGCGATTAAACAGTGGCAATTGTTTAATCACACTAAAGGAATATATGGGTGAAATTATTTTCAATCGAGGTTCATGACGGCATAAAGAGCAAGGAATTAACCTTGCCATTTATGCCTTCTCCAAAGATATTTTTTTTCAGTTTTTATTTACTTTATTCCGCTACGTATATAATAAAAACGTAATTTATAATTTAAATATACTTAAACTGGAAACTGAAGAAATGACCACATACAAAGAGTTGCAAGCCAAAATCAAAGAATTGCAACAACAGGCAGATGAGATGCGTCAAAAAGAAAGCGCAACCGCCATTACTGAGATAAAAGCCAAGATGCAGGAATATGGCATTACTGCTGTCGATTTAGGTATCACGAGTAAGAAGAAAATCGCAAATATACGACCAGCAGTAAAAGCAAAATACCGCAACGATGCTACAGGCGAAACGTGGTCTGGCCGTGGCATGGCACCGAAGTGGATAGCGGGTAAGGACAGAGATCAGTTTTTGATTAAGTAAGGGCAGTGGCGCTGCCGATGGGATGGTGTTGTCTGTACAAGAAAGCGAGATGCCTGCTCAGTTGGCTAATATAAAAGGGTACTTTCGAAATCTCCTAACTGGGAGATTATCCCCCACACAGGTTACCCATGAAAATGCATTGGTCTGTCACGCACTTGCTTTTTGGTGACAGATATAAAACGTTCAGATTTCGTGCCGCCTTTGTTCTGTACGTTTTGATTGTCGTACTGGGATCAATCCCCGGCGCACGAGCAGATGTCGGTAGAGTCGCATCAGGGTTGGTCTTGCATGGCCTCGCCTATTCAATCATTACATTCCTTTTATTTACTGGCTCCAATGGCCATCCAACCGGCAAAGCACTTAGGGCATGGTTAAGTGTTGCCATCATGGGAGCCTTGGATGAATTTGCGCAAAGTTTCTTTCCATACCGGAATGCGGCAGTGGGCGACTGGGCGGTTGATGTGGCGGCGAGTTTCTTTACTGTTTTTTTATTATGGATATTCAGTTTAAAAAATACACCAACCGATTCGCTGCAACACGACAAAAAGGTAGGTGGTGAATAGAAACCATTCGATTAGGCGTGACATGTTCATCTTGCCGTTTCGATTGTCATTCCTCTAATGATTGTAGGCGGACTAGGACGTTAAACTCTTATTGTTTAACCATTCGACACAGTTGAATATTATATGGAGTTTTTTTAAATTCAAACAAGAATTGGTTGTGTAGAGCATAGATCAGACACAAAACTGCCCGCGGACCGAAGCTTGCCGATGGTTAATTGCAGAAACGTAGCCATGTAGGTTTTACCGATCTCCAGCAGTGTATTTTGCTTGTTGTTTCAATGGCAGAAAATGAACAGTCTAAAGACTAGTCAAATGTGTGGATTTGCCGGAGTGTTGGATATTCTGAACCAGATCCCAAACTGGAAATAAATGAAGCACATTTTTCTGATAACCTGAACAAACTATATATGATCAAATCAGTTGTGAGCCATATAGCGGCAAGCAGGGAATTTTGAACACCCATAAAACTGTGCACCTACGTTATGCCCTTTTTTTGCAGTTCTTAGTACCAACGCGCTTCCGCATTTTGGGCACTGGGTTTTGCTGGAGAATCGTTCCTTCAGGTCCTCGACATGCTGGCTTCGGGTCCCCCAAGTCTGTGGAAGCATACCGGCCCTGATCGCGATAACATGTTGTTGAACTTCCGCCTCAGAGAACTGTACTTGCTTTTTGGATTTGAAGAAGGACAGGTATCCTTTGAGCAGTACATTGGATGGCATGGGGGTTTTAAACTCACACTCCCCCCAAAACATCACAAGAGAAAATATTTTATTGTGGTCGATACTTAGAAAATCGGATAGCGACTTGGTATGGCGGTAGTTTTGGTGCAGCGGATTTTGGAATTTGTATTTCTTGCCAAATAGAACTTGCGTCCATTGGCGTCCATGTTCGTCGCCAAAAATCCAGCCTTTCATATTCTTTGCCTCAACTACAAAAATTCCATAGCGAGAGACAATCACATGGTCAATCTGTGTGGTGCCGTTGAATGTGGGGATGGTGACATTATTCAGGCTGATATAAATAGCCGAGTCGAGAAATAACTTATGCGCCAAGCTGGCTTGAGCTTCTCCAAACCATCCCTTGATCACAGAGATTAACGACATCGTTGCGACTCCCATTGATTAAGGGCACCTCGAATAACCGTGTTTTCCATCATTTGACAGAGAAGGCGACTTCATCCGAGTAGCCAGGTGCAATTTTTTTCTGAAACCTGTCGAAAGCAGCGAGTTGATCCGAAGTTTTCGTTGAATTTCGGATGACGCTGCCGATTTTTATCGGCTTTCAGTCGGCAGTCTCTCCGTTTTAGAATGCCGCAAGACCTTTTTCTTTCAGGAACACCATGCGTTTCAAGTTGTAGCTTGCTGCCTTGAGGTTCAGCGCGAATGTCGTGCGTACGATCCCCATGCAGCGCACCAGTTTGCCGCCCATCTGCGCCAGAGCGCCAAACACATGTTCGACTCTGGCGCGGGGCGTGGCGATGCCGCGGTTGCGCTTCTTTTGCATAGCCGAGATGGCTTTCGCGGCAGTGCCTTTTCTCTGGATATGAACGCGCCAGCCAGCTTTGTTCAATCCGGCTTCGCGCTGCGCGCTGGGGTAACCGCGATCAGCATACACGTCTCGGCTGGTGTTATTGGGATCCAGCAGGTCTTCAAAGACGGTGGTATCGGCGACAGCGGCATGCGTGATGATAATCTTGCGAATCACTTTGTAGCGCTTGTCTACGCTCGCATGCAACTTGTAGCCGAAATGGTTCTTGCCATGCTTCTTGGTCCACTTGGCATCGACATCTTTTTGCGCGCGTTTGTGGGCTTTCCATGTGGTCGGCATGATGCTTTGTTTGACAATTTCCGCCTCTTCGCGCTTGTTGCGCTGCACCGGCGCTTGCACCAAGGACGCGTCGATGATCTGGCCGCAACGTGCCAAGTAACCGTGCGCGAGAAGCTGCTGCTGCACCTGTCCAAACAACTGGGCGCCCAAGCCTGCCTGCGCCAGGCGGTCTCGAAACAGCCATATCGTCTTTGCGTCGGGAATGGTACTGCTGTCGGTCAGGCCCAGATACGACAGGAAGCTGCGGCGGTCGAGCAGCTGATATTCGAGTGCGTCGTCAGCGAGATTGTAGAGTTGCTGCAGCACCAGAATCTTGATCATTAGTGCCGTTGGATACGGCGGTCGGCCGCCCCTGGCCCGGGAAGGACGTGGCACAGCGGTATCAATACCAGCGGCCAGCGCAGTGAAGTCCACATGTTTGGCAAGGCCAACAAGGGGATCACCCAGTTTCTCACGACGGTTCCCGCGTTCCTCTTCGGCAAACAAACTGGATTTGGGTAGCATCATTGTGAAAACTCGCGCTGGTTCTTGGAAATACTGAAATTTTACGCAATCAGTCGAACTAGCAGGGAGGTTTTTAGAGGTGCCCTTAACCAGCATGAACACAACTACAGTGAAAGCTGAAAACACTTTAATTTCTCGCTGGCTATGAATGTTGCGTAACACACTACCAGCGGGCCTGATACGCCCTGATTAAATGCCAACGTCACCTTCTTCAAAGTAATCGGAATCGATTCGCTTGACCATATATGCTGCTGACACCGAAACGCCAACATCAAAATCCATCATAAGGTCGGCAAGTTGTTGCCCATCAATCAGAACAACTTTTGTATCAATGCGCGAGGAGTAATCGACTGCCTCCGCTGTGTACGATGAGGTAGTGATGAAAACGCCTTTTTTGGCGCGCTGTCCTTGGAGTGCGCCGACAAATTTTTGTATCTCTGGACGCCCGACAGTTCCTTGCCACCGTTTAGCCTGAAGGTATATGGTGTCCAAACCGAGTCGGTCTTCTTTAATAATTCCATCTATCCCGCCGTCGCCGCTTTTGCCAATGCGTTCACCAGCGTCACGTCGGGAGCCGCCATAGCCCATCTTGACGAGAAGTTCGACGACAAGTCTTTCAAAGAAGGCAGGGGAGCACGAAAGAATTCGGCTCAAAATGTCTTGCGCAAGGCTGAGCCGGATGCTTTGATGTGCAATTTCCAGTGCTTCTTCTGGAGTTTGCTCGGCTGCTGATGTAACCGATTGCGCTAGCTCTGTTCCATTGTTGTTCCGAGACGCATCACGAAATTCAATAAATTCAGGATATCGCTCAAGAAACTTCACGTCTATTCTTGAGGGCTTACACTCTAAAACCTGCTTGCCACGCGCAGTAATGCGCAGCGCGCCTCTGCGAGGCGATTCGAGTAGTCCAGCTTTCTTAAGGTAAGAGTTTGCCCAGCCGATGCGATTATTAAAGGTTGCCTGTTGCCCACTTGCTAAGAGTTGGGCGCGTTCTTCCGCTGTAAGTTGAAATTCAATGGCGAGCACATCCACTGCTTCGCGGGTCGTATGGTCATTACTATCCGATGCAAAACGGAGCAGCGGTAACATCAGCATTTGGTAATTTGGGATTGGCATAAGTACGTGATGGGTTTTGACCTTGTCTTTTGATGTCAGGGGTAGTTATCCCTTGCTTGAATGCGATACTTTAAATAAAGTTGCCATAGAGGAATTTAGTGCAATTGAAGTATATCTTAAGAAAGATATAATTATTCCATTTTGTTGACTATGTGCATCATTAAGCGCAGCACAATGCACACACGCCTACCCGCTGGAAGACCTGTCTATTGAACCAATCGACGAACTTCCGCATTGGGTCGTAAGGGTGAGTTCGGGTTATCTGGAAGCTGCCCATCGCAACCAAGAAAAACAGAATTATGCTTGCGACGCTTTGAACGACAGCAATCGTCAGAGCAGCGGCCGTTCAGAAATTCTCCGTACGCATCCTTGCTTGTCACGCCAGCATTCCAAAGTCATTATTTCCCTACGTCCGGAATCGCTGCACTGCTGTCATTGGGGCGAAAAACCTGAACGGCTCTTGTGGGTCGAGACCTGCCTGCCATGCTTTGGAAAACCAGCCGCTTGTGGAGAAATTTATGTCAACGGCCGGTCTACCCACCAAATCCGCCGATCGTTCCAATGTAGGCGAAGAACGCTTTTTGCATAGAACTGGTTCGCGTTCCATCGAAGCCCAGTGAACGCAACCAGTCTTAAACCGACCGTGGGGTTCAGCCAATGGCAAACATCTTGTCCAATAATAATCAGGTTATACAAAAACAATCTTTTTCAAGCAAAACAAACTTATGCCCATTTTTTGTGGCAAGGCTTGTGTATAAATCCATCTAACACCATCCCAAGCTAGTGTTGGCGCGTATATCTACCAGTGCCTGCTATGTAGTGCGTGACAGAAAACCCTGAAAGCCATGCCTAGTAAGGCTTTCAGCCAGATTTACAAAACGAAGATTTGCGAAAAATTGGAGTGGGTGAGCATTTTTGAAAAATTTGCTGGGCACGCGATATATTTTAGTGAAATCTTCGTTTAGAAAACATCCTTGAAAGCCTTATTGGCCATGGCTTTAGGGAGTTTTCATTCAAGCACTACATAGTCGCCGGAATACGCAGCTCCTGTCGGCAAAGCTATTCGAGCGTTAGCTAGGTGCGATTAGAAATTTCAAAAAGGCAATTTTGTTGTTGTTCTCATTTTCCGTGCAGAGCATACTCCCAACAAATCGCCCCACGGTCTTAGTCATTCCCGAGAAGGTAGTAGCAATGTATATTTCAAAGATCCATATCAACAATTTTCGCAATTTTACTTCCCAAGACATATTGTTCAATAACGGGATAAATGTAGTCATAGGACATAACAACGCCGGTAAGACGAATCTGATCAAGGCACTGCAATTGGTGATCGATGTAGAGGCGAAGAAGCGACTGACCGTCGACGATTTTAATAAACATATTAGTTTTCTTCAGCTTAGAACGGCTCCGCCGAGAATTTCGATTGAGGTCACGATTAGTCGTGGTGCGGACGAGGAAGACGATCTAGCGATGGTCGGTGAGTGGTTGACCAAGCTCGAGCCCTCATATGAAGCGAAACTGACTTTTGAATTTTATCTTCCAGAGTCCGATATCGGGGAATACGTTGAGATGGTTAGCAGCATTTCAGAAACCGACACACGCAACAAGGAAAAAGTGTGGAAAATTCTTCAACATGATTTCATTCGCCGCTACAAACATAGAATCTTCGGTGGATTAGCCGCAAATCAAGCACTAGCCGATAACGAACTTCTGAGGAAATTTGATTTTCAGTTTTTAGACGCAATCAGAGACGTTGAACGTGACATGCACAACGGAAGAGCAGCTTTGCTCCGCGATGTGCTTGACTTTTTCATGGATTATGAGATTAAGTCAATGCCATTGGCGGAGAAATCCAAAAAAGAAAAGGATGAAGAAATAAGGTTGCGTCGCGTCGATTTCGCTGCCGATGCTGATATCTTGATAGATAAGCTTCAAATCCGTATGAAAACGGGCAAAGGGCACATACTTTCCTATGCTAAGGAAACGGGCGCTTCCTTTGAAGGGGCGATACCTAATTTCGAGGCTGACATTTCTGACGTCGAGATGTTCTCCGCCTTGAAGCTTATCATCGAACATACGACTGGAATTAAGATTCCCGCAACTCACAATGGACTCGGTTATAACAATTTAATATATATGTCGCTACTGCTGGCAAAGATGCAAATGAATTCCGATATGGATTACATGGGAGGGAATTCAAAGGTCTTTGCAATGTTGGCAATTGAAGAGCCGGAAGCTCATCTGCATCCGGCGATGCAATACAAGTTTCTGAAATTCCTTAAGGCAAATAGAACGGAAAAAAAGGTCCGGCAAATTTTTCTAACTACCCATTCCGCCCATATTACTTCAGCGGTAAGCTTGGATGAAATTATATGTTTGGGGAGTGTCAATGGAGTTACCACTGTCGGCTACCCTGGCAGAGTATTCCCCAATGATGCCAGTAAAATGTACGTACAGCGTTTTCTTGATGCGACTAAATCAGAGATGCTCTTTGCAAAGAGCATAATTTTAGTTGAAGGCATTGCCGAACAGCTTCTGATGTCGCAATTCGCGCAGTATGAAGGTAAATCGCTAGAAGACGGACATATAGCCGTCGTGAATGTCGGGGGGCGTTACTTTGAGCATTTCCTGCACTTGTTTGATAACAGTAAAGCTAACACGATCCATAAAACTGTAGCGTGTGTAACCGACAGGGATCCTGAGCGAAAGCGTATTGACGGGAAGGATTCATTCCGCAAATGCTATCCTTTCGAATACCAAGCAGATGTCGATGTCTATGAATATCGGTGTAATGAGGTCACAGTCTACGATCCTAATTCAAACATAAAATATTTTACTCAAGACAATTTAAAGGGCAAGACATTCGAGTACGAATTAGTACTTTGTAACCCTGCGCTAGAGCTCCTTTTAACAGCATCGATAGCTAACTCGAAAGAGATTGTCGAGATCATGAAGTTGCTATCGACCGCTAAGTCTTCTAAAGAACTCCTGGCAAAACTTAGAAAAGGCCCCGAAAATGATCGTATAAGCGAGGGGATTGCCGGTGCTCTAACATGGGATGAGTCAGATAAAAACGTAGCCATTATTGCATCAAGGTATCTCAATTCGGTCGGCAAAGGCGCCAATGCCCTTGAGCTCGCCCATGTATTGCAAACCAACTTCGATCTGAAAGGGACGCCCGAGTACGCACAATTTACGATTCCGCCATACTTGACGCAAGCGATCTCTTGGGTTTGCCCATGATTCAAATTGATTCGGATTCGATACTTCCAAATATTGATGTGAATTTTCGAGTTTCTGCCGGTCCCGGTGCAGGAAAAACTTACTGGTTAGTCCAGCACCTTAAGTCGGTTCTGCGCGATTCCACGAGATTAGGTAAGTCGGGGAAGGTCAGTTGTATAACCTACACGAACATTGGTGCTGACACGATTATGTCTCGGCTGGGACCATCTGCGGACCGTGTTGAGGTCTCATCTATCCACCGCTTTCTTTACAAGAATATCGTCCGCCCGTATCTTTCTTTTGTGGCTGAAGAGTTCGGAGTGAACATCGAACGAGTCGATGGTCATACTGACTCGATATTGTCGAATTACACGTTTTTAAATGAGTGGAAAACACAAAGTAAGCAAAATAGAATCACCGATGATCAGGAGATCGTCAAGGCGTTTAAAGACTTACGATGGAAATTTGATGCAAACGGTGAGCTCTTGGTAAACACCAGCTATCCCCATAAAATTGATGGATACGCGATAAAAAAAGCGTCTTACCTCTTGTACAAGAGGTTGGCTTGGGGACACGGGGTGCTTCATCACGACGACGTTTTATTTCTAAGCTATCAGATTCTCTTAAAGTTTCCGTTTGTTCTTTCGGCATTAGTTGCGAGATTCCCATATTTTTTTGTCGATGAATTTCAGGACAGTAACCCGATTCAAGTATCGATAATCAAGATGCTCGGTCAAAGAGGCGCGTTTATTGGAATTATTGGGGATATTGCCCAGTCTATCTACGGGTTTCAAGGCGCTGAACCCCAGCAATTCCAGGAATTTACACTGCCTGGTCTGATCGATTACATCATGTCCGGGAACCGCAGAAGTTCTAACCAGATTGTCGATCTGCTGAACTTGACTCGAAAGGATATTACACAGGTAGCTCACAGAAAAGTGGACCTCGCATTGCCGCGAATTTTCGTGGGCCATTCGAATGCAGCATATCAAGCAGCCAAACTACTATGTCAGCCTCAGGCGGTCCACTCTTTGTCCCGGGATAACCTCACTTCGAATGTGATGAGACGCGAGTTGGGCGCTGGTGTGTTTGATCGCAGGCTGATTCCGGCCCTGCTCATCGCGGATTCCAATGATGCTAGACGGAGTTTTGTTATAGCTTGCATTAAGTCGGTCGAGTTGGCCCGGCAATGTAATTTTAAAGACGCTATAAAAGAACTACGAAAGGGACTACGACGAAATCCCAGCTATAAAGAAGAGGACCGTGTTGCTATAAAACTGATTATGAGACTCCTAGCGGGATATGCTGAATTTTCCAAAATGACGCTACTGGATTTTTCCCATTATCTAAGATCGACCTTTGCCGTAGATACTTCAAAGGTGACGGCCGGGAAAACGAAGATTTTCTATGAAAAGACCTCGTACCAAGAGATCGCGCTGTGCGTGAATATTGGAGAAGATTTAAGTTTGCACAAAACGGTACATAAGGCGAAGGGTGACGAGTTTGATAACGTGTTAATCGTGTTGCCTGATAGCTCGCGCTTTGATTTTATTCTCTCACCGGATTTGTTATCGAGTAAGGAAAAATCAGAGGAACAGCGCGTTAACTACGTGGGCATCAGTCGAGCTAAGAATAGACTTTTCATCTGCGTCCCAGAATTATCGAGTGAGTACCGGATTTCGCTGGGGAATTATTTCGATATCGAAGACCTCTAGACCTACTTTTTACGATCCGGTAGGCTCGTTGCACCAATTCAAGATCCTTTTTCAAGTCGCCCGCTCTTGAACTTTCCACTGAGTATCGAGGAAACCTTATCGCCGGTCAGCGCTGCCTTCTCAACAGCCCATTCGGCACGTACATCCCATAATTGCTTCACCAGGGAGACCTCGCGTGTCAGCGCCTCCTCCCACAGGGTTCCGGCGGAAGCCGGAAGATCGATCCTGACGAGGCGGTGCAGTCGGTTTGCGTGGCTGCGCCGACTGTACGCACTGCCAGCGTATGACCCAAACGGTGGCCAGTCGTCATCTACTGACTTGCTTCTATCAGCGATGCCGGCGGTTACTGTACCTGTTCGACGGGTCGGACTCGGCCATCAGGAGACTGTTAGCAACGGGTGCTAGTTGGCTAATTGTTCTTGGCATTAAGATCTGGCAACCTATTTAAAATATTATCTGCTCCTTGAGATGGTGTAAAAATTCCAGCGGCGACCAGAAAACCTACCAACATTGCCAATGCGACACCTCCCGTGATCGTATTTTTTTCAAAGCGAAGATGCGCGCAGCAAGAAAGCCAGGTTATCGCCATTAGTCCGGCGACGAAGGTGATCAAATACTTTTGCTGATCTTCTGCGCCAATGACTACCGCCACTATGCAGACCGTCAAATAGACGACCACTGAAAGAACTAACCAGCCAAGGTGAAGCCGTTTTTTAGGCGGAAATAGCAGGTTCCAATTAAAATTGGTATCCTTCGTTTCACCTTCGATCCGTTTAATAGCGGCTGCCGCCTGTTCAATTGACTTTAATTTGTTCGCAATATTTTCCATGCTTTATTTCCCAGCATGTGCGCCGAATACGCGCGAGAGGTCAGCTATTGCATCAGATTCACTCCACTGAGAATCATCACCTTTGATGAGAAGGATTCGATTATTCTCCAGAGAAATATTAGTGCCCGCAAATTCGACTCCGTCGATATCCCCGCCGATGAAGTGCTGAGGAATACTCTTCAAGACAGAGTTAACAGTGGGCGAAACTGTTGCAATTCGAAAATATTTCCGCGTTCTTGGCGGGCCTTGAACTAACTTAACTTCGACAACAGCGCCTTTACCGTGAGTCGGATATACCACCATGTCCGCTTGCACATTTCGCTGGAGCCGAGGTTGGAGTTCAACGGCCAATTTGGCGGCATATTTTTTTATTCTCTCGTTTTTGTCCATGCGTGTTTCTCGGATTAGATAATTTGATTTTTGATATGCAGCGAGTACCACAAATGCCGGCTTCTAACCCCGCCTACGTAACACGGGGGCTATGGATACATCGGACAACATTACGCATCGTAAACCATATTATTTCAATGGTGAAATATTTGGTACAAGTCTGTATCGGAGTTGGCAACCAAAATTCGAATGCTGATCGTCCGCTGTTGAAAAAATCGTATGCCGCCATTGAGTCGAGACCTGCCTGCCAGGCTTTGAAAAATTAGCCGTTCGTTGAGAAATTTCCGTCAATGGCTGGTCTACCCACCAAAGCCCCGTTCATTCCAATGTAGGCGCAGAACGCATTTTGCATAGAATTGGTTGGCGTTCCATCGAAGCCCAGTGTCCATCAGTCTTGATCTGACGGTGGGATTCAGCCAATGACAAACATCGGACAACCCTCATCAATGACAGTTGGATGTTATACAAAAACTATCTTTTGCAGGCATGACTTATGTCCGTTTTTTGTGGATAGGCTTGTGTATAACTGCCTCTAACACAGTCCCAAACTAGTAGTGGCACGGATATCCTGCAGTGCCTGCTGAATACGCGATTCTCGCAAGATCACAATGGCATCAGAAGAGCGTATCGATGGGTTCCAGCAATTCCGGCCCCTCGTTGGCGACGCGGTTGACTGCAGTTGATACACCATATGCCTGCATGTTCTCGGGGCTAGGTGGCGCCATCAATGCGTGTAACTGCCCGATATTGACCGGCCCCGGAATCAGCCAGGCGTCCCAGCTGTCGCGCGCCAGCATTACCGGCATGCGGTCGTGTATCGGCTGCATCACCGCATTGGCGCCGGTGGTCAGTATCGCGCAGGTGTCCAGGCGCTCACCGTCGGCAGTCAACACCGTTTCCCAGATGCCGGCCAGGGACATAGGCGTGCAATCCTGATGCGACAGATAGAACGGCTGCTTGGTTTTTTGACCGGGCAGCGCCTGCCACTCATAAAAGCCGGAAGCCGGAACGATGCAACGGCGGCGCTGGAACGCCTGCCGGAACGTCGGCTTTACCGCCACGGTTTCGCACCGGGCATTGTTGAGCATTGGCACAGCGGCAGGGTCTTTGGCCCAAGCGGGAATGAAGCCCCAGCGCATCAGCGAACCCACGCGGCCTTCATCTGTATCGCGAATCACCACAATCCTGGTGGAGGGCGCGATGTTATAGCGCGCAACAAAATCAGGCATGGACGTGGCCTGATACCAGTCGGCCAGGGTCACGGGGTTGTAATTGAGAGCAAAGCGTCCGCACATGGTGAAATTGTAGCCCGGTTACGAGAAATTTCTAGTAGGTGGCGCAAGGGAATATATACTGTGATTATATACAGCTAAAAGTCAGCATCATGCACACAGTGATTTCCTTTCCCCTCAGCCAACTCTCCACCCTGTCACAGCATCCGCATACGGTGCCGGAATGCCCTGTGCCATGCACGATTCCGATGTTCCTGGAGAAGATACCGGCCGGCTTCCCGTCGCCGGCATCGGACTACATCGAAGCGGGCCTCGACCTGAATGCCTACCTGGTTGCGCACAAGGCTTCCACTTTCGTGTTTCAAGTCAAGGGCGATTCGATGTCGGGCATCGGCATCCTGGATGGCGATAAGCTTACTGTTGACCGCTCTATCGAGCCACGGCACAAGCACATTATCGTCGCTGTGCTGAACAATGAATTTACCGTCAAGCGGTTGTACCGCTGGGGCGGGGTGATTGAGTTGCGCGCCGAGAACCCGGCCTATGCGCCAATCCGCTGCAAGGACTTTGAAGAGATTCAGGTCTGGGGCGTGGTGACCGGCGTACTGCGCAAACTGCAGGTGTAGCGATGGCAATTCTCCACACAGCGCCCAGCACCTCTGCAACCAGGCAACTGTTCGCGCTGGTCGACGTCAACAATTTTTATGTCTCCTGCGAAAGGGTGTTCAACCCCCGTCTGGAGCACCGTCCAGTGGTTGTGCTCTCGAACAACGATGGTTGCGCGGTCGCACGCTCGGCCGAAGTGAAGGCGCTGGGCGTGACGATGGGCATGCCGTGGTTCCAGATGCAGGACCTGGCGCGCAAGCACGGCATCATTGCACTCTCATCCAACTACACGCTGTACGGCGACATGAGCAACCGGGCCATGACTATCTTGCGCGATTACAGTCCGCATATCGAAGTGTATTCCATCGACGAATCCTTTCTGGACCTGAACGGTCTGGCAGGCCACTGGGATTCGATGACCGCGATGGGACAATCGATACGCCACCGACTCCGGCAATGGACCGGGCTGCCGGTGTGCGTCGGTATCGCCCCCTCCAAAACCTTGGCCAAGCTGGCCAACCACGTCGCCAAGAAGCGCACGGAATTCGACAGCGTGTGCGATTTCGCCGCGATGACGGAGTCCGAGCTGGACACGCTATTCGCCACCATTGACGTCGGGGAAGTGTGGGGCGTCGGGGGCAGAATCAGCGCCCGCCTGCGCGCCATGGGTGTGAAGACCGTCAAGGCCTTGCGGGATGCGTCACCCGCATGGTTGCGCGCACATTTCGGCGTGGTGATGGAACGCACCGGCAACGAACTGCGCGGCATCTCTTGCATGAAAATGGAAGAAGTTTCTTCTCCCAAAAAGCAAATTATGTCCTCGCGTTCGTTCGGGACCATGGTAACAACGCTCGATGAACTGGCGGAAGCGGTAGCCACTTATGTGGCGCGGGCATCCGAGAAGCTGCGGCAGCAAGGGTCGGTGTGCGGCGCCATCCATGTCTTCATCCGCACCAATCCGTTTCGGGAACGCGACTTGCAGTATTCCAACGGCATCGTCATCCCGCTGCCGAACCCGTCCAACGACTCCACGATGCTGACGAAAGCGGCGTTGTTCGGGCTGGGACAGATATTCCGTGAGGGCTATCTGTACAAGAAAGCGGGCGTGATGCTGATGGCGCTGACCGATGCAAAAAAACGCCAGGGCACCCTGTTTGATGATGGGGCAGGGGACGTGCGCGCGGCAAATCTGATGGGGGTCGTGGATGCACTGAACCGGCAATATGGACGCGATGCAGTGCAACTGGGGGCCGCAGGCATTCAGGGGAGCTGGGCCACGTGCGCGGACAACCGCACGCCAAAGTACACGACCAGCTGGGATGAGGTGCCAAACGTGTGGGCAAGGTGATGTAGATATTGCTATAAGTTCGTTTTTAGATTGATTTAAGCAACCAGACGTTGACAAAATCGGGTTACACAGCGGTTACATGGATTACTGATGCAGGCCGAAACAAAAAAGCCCAACCGGATAGGCTGGGCTAAGTCATTGATTCTATTGGTGCCGGGAGCCGGAATCGAACCGGCACGGTGTCTCCACCGCGGGATTTTGAGTCCCGTGCGTCTACCTATTCCGCCATCCCGGCAACGCGTCCGCAATTATCGCCGATACCCGCCTTATATGCAACAATTTCATGCAACTGGCGTGGGTATGCGTGCATCCGAAAGCGTATCATCGCGGCCTGGATCTGCACAATTTTTCTGGTACATTCAAACACGATAAAATTCATAAAGATGCACGAGGCTCATGGGCTTCAGCAGAAACTTGTGTGTTGCAGCTTGATCGATTACTGATGATTATTTCGTTGTCCCACCTGCCTTCATAGGATCCTGCCGCGCCCATGCTCAATCTTATCTGGATCAGTTTTTTTATCGTGGCTTTCCTTACCGCTTGCATACAAGCGGTATTTTTTGGCCAGCTTGGTATCTTTTCTGCGATTGTCAGGGCTATGTTCGATAGCTCTAAAACAGCATTTGAAATTTCACTTGGGCTAACCGGCGTGATGACGCTCTGGCTTGGGATTATGAAAATCGGCGAGAACGCCGGGTTTATGGCGGCACTGGCGCGTGCGCTGAATCCTTTGTTCGCCCGCATATTTCCCGCTATTCCGGCCAACCATCCGGCGCTCGGCGCGATGACGATGAATATTGCGGCCAATATGCTGGGTCTGGACAATGCCGCCACGCCGATGGGATTAAAAGCGATGCAAGAGCTGCAAACGCTAAATCCAGACAAGGATACCGCCAGCAATGCGCAGATCCTGTTTTTAGTAATCAATACCGCATCGGTGACGTTGTTCCCGGTCACCATTTTTGCCTATCGGGCCCAGCTTGGTGCTGCCGACCCGACCGATGTCTTCATCCCGATTTTGATTGCGACTTATATTGCGACCTTGTTCGGTTTTATTGCGGTGGCATTGGTGCAGAAAATTAATTTGTTCGATCGCGTGATTCTGACTTACATGGTCGTGTTAACTGTACTGGTGGGTGGCTTGACGCTGTGGTTTGCGCATTTATCTGCGGTACAGATGCAGGCGCAATCATCCTTGATCAGCAATTTTCTGCTATTGCTGCTGGTGGTGGTGTTTATCGGTGGAGCAGCGCTGAAGCGAGTCAATGTGTACGACGCCTTCATCGACGGCGCCAAGGAAGGTTTTACCACCGCGGTGCGAATTATTCCATATCTGGTCGCAATGTTGGTCGGGATTGCCGTACTCAGGGCCAGCGGCGCACTCGATTTGGTGATGAATGCTATCAGGTATGCGGTGTCCGGCATCGGCTGGGATACCCGTTTTGTCGATGGGGTGCCGACCGCGCTGATGAAAACCCTGTCCGGTAGCGGCGCGCGCGGAATGATGATCGACACCATGAAATCGCAAGGCGCGGATTCGTTTGCCGGTCATTTGGTGTCAGTTATACAGGGCAGTACCGAAACCACGTTTTATGTACTGGCGGTGTACTTTGGCTCGGTCGGCATTAAGCATACGCGCCACGCGGTACAGTGCGGACTGTTTGCCGACCTGGTCGGCTTTATCGCGGCGGTGGCGGTGACTTACCTGTTTTTCGGCTAAGTTGTTTCATGCTGGAGGTGGATAAGCTTCGGCAGTTTCATGCGAACTTTTTTCATACGTTCAGACTTGGGTAGGCAGATTTTTTGTGATAACAGCGGCCGGCTAGCCAGCAGCCTAGCCCGGCTAGGGCGCAGCCGAGCTGGCCGAGCGCCAGCCAAAGTACCGAGGTATCGAGCAGCGGTGCGATGACGCCGGCAACCAAAGCGGCCAGCATGGTTTGGAAGAAGGATTGGCAGGACGCGACGATGCCGCGAATATCTGGAAACAAGTCCATTACCATCAGCATCACTCCGGGAGCCACTACCGACATGCCAAAGGTATACAGCATCAGCGGCGCCACCGACCACGGTAACGCTGGTGGCAAGAATAGATGGTATGTCACGTTGAACAGGCCGGCGCCGACTAAAAAGCCGAATCCGACCAAAACCTGCTGCGGGATGGTGATGCGGCCGGCCAGCCGGTTGGCGGTCAGCGCTCCCAAAAAAATTCCTGCCACAGTGGGAATGAATTGCCAGCCGAATTGATGTGTGCCCAAGCCGAGATGTTGGGTAATGAATACCGGCGCGGCGGCGACATACAAAAATAACCCGGCGAAATTGAAGGCCAGCGTACCCGCCTTGAAATGAAATGGGATCGAGCGAAAAACTTTTTGGTAGCTTACCGACAGGAATTGCAGATTAAATGCTTGCCTCTTTTCAGGCGGCAGCGATTCCGGCAAATGGCGGTAGCAATACCACAGCAACAGCGCTGCGTAGGCAAACATGAACAGAAAGGTTGCGCGCCAGTCTAGCAACTGGACTATCCAGCCGCCAATTATCGGAGCAATTGCCGGTGCGATAGAAAAAATCATGGTCACCAGCGACAACAGCCGCTGCGCTGCCGCACCGGTATACATGTCGCGGATGATGGCGCGGCCGATTACTACCCCGGCACCGGCCGACATGCCCTGCAGAATGCGAAACGCCCACAGATACTCAACGCTATGGGACGCCGCGCAACCGAGCGAGGCCAGCGCAAAGACGACCAGTGCGCCAAGGACGATGTTGCGGCGGCCAAAGGCGTCGGACAAGGCGCCATGCCACAGAATCATGACAGCGAAAGCGAACATGTAAGCAGTGAGCGTTTGCTGCACTTCCATCGGGCTGGCCCGCAGCGCGACTTGCATGCTGGGGAAGGCCGGCAAGTAGGTGTCGACCGAAAACGGGCCGAGCATGGCCAGCGCCGCCAGCATCAATGCCAAGCCACTGGAGCCCAGCAGCAACGCTCGGTTTATGGTTGGAGCAGGGCTGGTTTCAGATGACATAAATCAAGATTCTTTCTGATAGGGCCGCTTCTGGCTACCGCAAAACTATTTGCGTTATTTTAAAAATATAGGGAGTATATAAAAATATTGGCATTTTTCCGCATTATTTCATTGATGTTTAATAAAATACATTATTCAGTATATTTAAAATATCAAAATATTCGGAATAAATTGTTGCCTCAAAGTTCTTTAGGCTTGGCTTCTTCGCGCCGGTTAAATCCGGCCACCATGTCGAAGCGGAATAACCGGCATTCCAGCGCGCCATTGAAGAACGGCGTCTTGCGCGCTTCTTTCAAGCGCAGCATTTTGGGCACGGTCAGGTCGGCCGAGAACAGGAAAACTTTCCAGCCGGCAAAGCGCTGCTTCAGGGTGGTGCTAAATGCGCTGTAAAAAGCGCCGGTCATTTCATCGGCTTCGATGCTGCTGTCGCCGCGCACGCCGATCCGCTCGCCGTACGGTGGGTTGGTTAGCAGGATGCCGGGAATCTCGGTCGGCGGCTTGATTTCCTGTGCTTCAATTTGCTTGAGCGGGATCTCGAACAAGATCCCTGCGTTACGCAGATTTTCTCGCGTCATCGCAATCGCGTCGCCGGAAATATCGCTGCCGAAAATACTCGGTTCGGTCGGTAGCGGATGTGGCTTGATGTTGCCTTTGATGGCAAGCCAGACGGCGTTATCGAAGCCGTGGAATTTCTCGAAGGCGAACGAGCGCCGGGCGCCGGGCGGAATGCCAGCGACCATTTGCGCCGCTTCGGCCAGGATGGTGCCGGAGCCGCACATTGGGTCAAACAGCGGGATGCCGGGCTTCCAGCCGGCCACCCGCAATAATCCTGCAGCCAGGTTTTCGCGCAGCGGCGCATCGCCGGTATCGAGCCGCCAGCCGCGCTTGAAGAGCGCTTCGCCGGAAGTGTCGAGATACAGCGTGAAATGGCGCGCATCGAGAAAACCGACGATGCGAATGTCCGGGTTGTGGGTATCGACCGATGGCCGTTTGTCGAACTGGTCGCGGAAACGGTCGCAAATCGCATCCTTGATTTTGAGCGTCGTAAATTCGAGGCTGCGCAGCGGCGACTTGATCGCCGTGACGTCGACCCGAATCGTATGGTCGACGCTAAACCAGTCTTCCCACTCCTGCGCCAGCGTCAGGTCGTAGATATGGTTTTCATTCAGGTAACTGATGTGCGCCATGCGCATCAGCACGCGTGAAGCGATGCGCGAATGCAGGTTGATTTGATAGGCATCGGTCAGCTCGCCCGAGCAATGCACGCCGCCGGGCACTTGATTGTGAACTTTGAGCGTCGGTGTATATTGCTGGCCGATTTCGAGCAGTTCTTCAGCCAGTGCTACTTCCAAGCCGCGTGGGCAAGGACAAAAATAGGAATGTGCCATGGGGAACCTTTTATCCGTTGTGTTGCAAAATTATTCAAGCGCAACGCCAACCCCGTCGATGGGCGATGCTATAAGAAATGGTATGGTGCGCCACACGCACCTGCTGCCACAAACTGCAGCGATGGTGCGCATGGCGCACCCTACATTATTCTCGTTTTCGTTTATTGCGTTTGTTTCAAAAATGCCCGCTCGACGAAGTCCAGCCGATCCTGGCCCCAGAATCCTTCTCCATTGACGACATACCACGGTGCGCCGAATACGTTGGCGGCAACGGCGTCGTCGGTGAAACGGTCGAACTGCGCCTGGACACTGGCAGTCTCGGAAGACTTCAATAACAGTTTGCCGTCATGCTCGCATTCCGCCGCAATGCCAGCCAGCGTATCCGCGTCCGCGATGTTTTTTTGTTCAGACCATACCGCCCGCATGATCGCGCCGGCCAACACCAGTGCCGCATCAGTGCCGTGCGCCAATTGTGTTGCGATAATGAGTTTGGCTGCGGCATGGTCGGCAACCGGGAAAAATGTCGGTTGCAGATTGAGCGGCAACTCCAAATAATCGCTCCAGCGCTGCAATTCTACTAGCCGGTATGCCTGGCGCTGGGGTGCCCGCTTGGCTAGCGGCAGTCCGCCGGAGAGGCTAAATACCTTGCCCAGGTCGCACGGTTTGAGGTCAACCTGCACCCGGTATTTTTTTGCCAATGCGACAAAGCGCGCATGGCCAAAATAGGCGAAAGGCGATTGCGGCGAAAAATAATATTCACAAGTATTGGTCATGGCAGGCCCGGTTAGAAGTTCAGAATGGTTTAACAACCACTAACACAGTGGCCGCCAGGAGGGCGATTACAGGGATTTCATTAAACCAGCGAAACCAGGTATGACTGCGTGTGTTGTGCCCCAGTTCGAATTTTTTCAGCATCCGGCCGCAGGCATGGTGGTAGCCCAGCATCAGCAACACCACCGCCAGTTTGGCATGGAGCCAGCCATTGCCCGGGCCCTTGCCAATGCCGTAACCCAACCATAGCCACAGGCCGAAAATCAGCGCTGGAATAACCAGAATATTCATGAAACGGTACAGCTTGCGCGCCATCATGATCAGGCGGGTGGTTGCGATTGGCTCTGTTTCCAGCGCCAGGTTGACAAAAATGCGCGGCAAATAAAACAGGCCGGCGAACCAGGAAGCGACAAAAACGATGTGCAGCGATTTGATCCAGAGCATGATTTATATTCTCGTTAGTGGATGTATTCCTTCCCCTTCAAAGGGAAGGTTGGGATGGGGATGGGTCTTAACAATTATTGGCGAACTTCGCCGTGGCCGAGCACGATGTATTTCAGCGAGGTCAAGCCTTCCAGTCCGACCGGGCCGCGCGCGTGCAATTTATCGTTTGAGATGCCGATTTCTGCACCTAAACCATATTCGAAACCGTCCGCAAAGCGGGTCGAGGCATTCACCATCACCGAAGCCGAATCGACTTCGCGCAGAAAGCGCATCGCGCGCGAATAATCTTCGGTAATGATGGCGTCGGTATGTCGGGACGAATACGTGTTGATGTGCTCGATGGCCTGCTCCATGTCTTCGACGATCTTCACCGCCAGGATTGGCGCCAGGTATTCGGTTTCCCAGTCTTCAGGAGTGGCGGCCGCCAGATGCGGGTAGCCGGCCAGGATTGCGCGGGCGGCATCGTCGGCGCGCAATTCCACTTCCTGGCCGGCATATAGTGCGGCCAGTTTTGGCAATACCGCTGGCGCGAGTGCGCGCGCGACCAGTAGCGTTTCCATGGTGTTGCAGGTGCCGTAACGGTGGCATTTGGCGTTGAAGGCAATCGCCGTGGCTTTCTCGATATCCGCCTTGTCGTCGATGTACACATGGCAGATGCCGTCCAAGTGCTTGATCATCGGCACGCGGGATTCGCGCATCAGGCGCTCGATCAAGCCTTTGCCGCCGCGTGGCACGATGACGTCCACATATTGCGGCATGGTGATCAGTTCGCCCACCGCGGCGCGGTCGGTGGTCTCGACGATTTTCACCGCGTCTTGCGGCAATCCGGCCGCCGCCAGTCCTTCCTGGACGATTTTCGCCAAAGCCTGGTTACAGCGAATCGCTTCCGAACCGCCGCGCAGGATGGTCGCATTGCCGCTCTTGATGCACAAACCGGCCGCATCTACCGTCACGTTCGGCCGCGCCTCGTAAATGATGCCGATCACGCCCAGCGGCACTCGCATCTGGCCGACCTGGATTCCGCTCGGGCGATATTTCAGGTTGGAGATTTCGCCGATCGGGTCGGACAGGGAAACGATCTGCTCCAGCCCTTCAGCCATGTTGGCAATCGCCTGGTCGGACAAACTTAGACGATCCAGCATCGCATCCGTCAGACCGCTGGCGCGTGCTGCGGCCAGATCCAGTTCGTTGGCGGTGCGCAGCAATGCGGCGTCGCGCCGGATGGCGCTGGCAATCGTCAGCAGTGCCTGATTTTTGGCAGCAGTACTGGCTTTGGCCATGGCGCGGGAAGCGGTTCGGGCCTTTCGGCCGAGGTCGTGCATGTATTGTTGGATATCCATGATCTCTTTTTTTGAAGCGTTTTCTTAATGACTATTGCTACGCATTGTCCACGAAAGGCACAAAAAACAGGAAAGACATAAACCGGCACCAGGCCAAAATGCAGTTTATAAAATAGGGAGTACCGTCCTTTTCATGGCAGTTTACGCATATTTAATTATAGTTATATAAAATACTGCCATTAATAAGAATTACCGTAGGGCGGCTGCAACCCGCGCGCACTCGGATTTTGCGCGGGTTGCACCCGCCCTACTTGTTGATTTTTTTGCTGCGTTTTCTTAATAACCGCGTGCCACTTTCAGGCCCAGTTGCAGTAGTGCATCCCAAGCGTCGCCGGAAAACGCCGGGGCGCGCAAGCCTTTGATCATCTTATCGATTTGTGCCGCTTCTTGCAGCGCGGCCTGCAGCGTTGTCAGCGAGTGTCGCCGCAGCGCCGGCTGCATCAGCTTTTCACGCGGGCCCCAGATCCGGTATTCCTTGAGTAACTGGCCCAGCGCGCGGCCGGAATCGATGCCCGACTTGAGCTTGAGCAAGGTGCGGATTTCTTCGCTGACCGCCCACAATACCAGCGGCAGCGCCTCACCTTCGTTTTGCAAGCCCTCCACCATGCGCGCCAGCCGCAGCGCATCGCCGCCCAGCATCGCTTCATTGAGCTTGAACACGTCATAGCGCGCTACATTCAGCACCGCATCCTGGATTTGCTCGAAACTCAGTTTGCCCGGTGGATGCAGCAGGCCGAGTTTCTGAATTTCCTGGTGGGCCGCAAGCAAGTTGCCTTCCACTCGATCCGCGATGAAATCGACGCTGTGGCGCTCGGCGCTCTGTTGTTGCGCAGCCAGCCGGATGCCGATCCAGGCCGGCAGTTGTGCGCGCTCGACCAGCGCAATCTCGATGTACACGCCGGCTTGCTGCAAGGCGCTGACCCAGGCGGCTTTTTGCGTAGCCCAATCGAGTTTCGGCAGGGTGATGATGGTGACACTGTCGTTATCCCTGCCGCCGGCTTGGGCACTCATGGCTGCGGCATATTGCTGCAACGCTTGGCCGCCGTCCTTGCCCGGCTTGCCGGTTGGGATGCGCAGCTCGATTAGTTTCCTGTCGCCGAACAACGATTGCGACTGGCTGGCGGCGAGCAATTCGCCCCACTTGAAACTGCGTTCCACCGTCAGTACTTCGCGCTCGGAGAAGCCCTGCGCGCGCGCCGTCTTGCGGATTTTGTCTGCTGCTTCCAGTGCTAACAAGTGCTCGTCGCTGGCCACGACATACAGCGGCGCCAGCGGCTTGGCCAAATGCGCATCGAGCGCATCAGATCGCAACTGCATCGGATGCCCTCATTGCGGCGTTTGAGTTTGGGTCTTGGCTTGAATGGCCGACAGCCGCCGCATAATCTGCGCCACCAGATCGGTCTGCATGTCGCGATACAGCATGGCTTCTTCGCTTTCCTTGGCCAGTGTTTGCGAGTCGTCGTAATTGATGTCGCGCACCAGCCTGATCTCGGTGGGCGCCAGCAATTCATTGTTCTGGCCATCCCTGACACGGAATCTGAACACATAAATCAAGGTGTATTCACGCACGCGGCCCTGGGTATTGAGGGATAGCACGGATTTTTCGCGTGTTTCTGACAAAACATCCAGAATGGCTTCTGCATCCTTGGCGTCAGGCACCACGAGCGTATTGCCAGCGCCCCGAATATTGCGTTTGAGCGTATTGCCCAAAGTGGAGCTGTCCGCAAAGCCGAGATAAATCGTTTTGAATGGCATTGCCATATCGCTGGCCCCGCGCAAATGAAAGCCACAGGCGGAAAGCATGGCGGCAACCAGCAGGCCAAGAGCGTATTTCAGTAGTGCAGGGCGGGCGGGCATCATAAACAATTCCGATAAACGATAAAGTTAAGCAACGATGTTGACCAGCTTACCTGGCACCACAATGATTTTTTTCGGTGCGCCATCCAGATAACGCCGGACGTTTTCATTGGCCAGGGCGGCGGCTTCTATCGCAGCCTTGTCGGCATCCCGTGGCATCGTAATACTGCCGCGCAGCTTGCCGTTGACCTGGAGCATGAATTCGATTTCAGCCTGTTCCAGCGCGGCCGGATCAACCTGCGGCCAGGCAGCATCGAGGATGTCGCCATGCGCAGCGGCATAGCCGAGTTCCTGCCATAAAGCGTGGGTGATGTGCGGCGCGACCGGATATAGTACGCGCAGAAATATCGACAAGCACTCTGTGATAACTGCATTCGACGCTGCGCAGTCGTCGAGCTTGGCAGCCTCCAGCGTATTCAGCATTTTCATGCAGGCTGAGACCACGGTATTGTACTGAATGCGTTTAAGGTCGTGATCGGCTTGCTGCAAAATTTTATGAATTTCGCGACGCAGGGCTTTCACCGATTCTGGTGCTTGCACCCATTTCTCACCTTCCCCTTCAGGGGGAAGGCCGGGATGGGGGTGGGTTTCCAACGCGACGCAAACACGCCCGGATTGCGCATAGGCAAACGCCCACACGCGGCGCAGAAAGCGGTTAGCACCCTCAACGCCACTACCAGACCACTCCAACGTCTGTTCCGGCGGCGAGGCAAACATCGTAAACAGACGGGCGGTATCGGCGCCGTACTGGTCGATCTGGGCTTGCGGATCAATGCCGTTGTTTTTCGACTTCGACATCTTTTCGATGCCGCCGATGGCGACTGGCTGCCCATCGGATTGTAGTTTGGCCGTCTGTGGACGGCCTTTTTCGTCCAGTTCCAGCGCAATATCTTCCGGGTTGTACCAGGTCTTTTTGCCGCTGGGATCTTCGCGGTAGTAGGTTTCGTTGAGTACCATGCCTTGCGTGAGCAGGTTGACGAACGGTTCGTCGAACTTCACCAGACCGAAGTCGCGCATGATCTTGGTCCAGAAGCGTGCATACAGCAGATGCATCACTGCATGTTCGATGCCGCCGATGTACTGGTCCATCGGCATCCAGTAATCGTTGCGCGCGTCGACCATGCCCGCGCTTGCGCTGGGCGAGGTGTAGCGCATGTAATACCAGGACGAATCGACGAAAGTATCCATGGTGTCGGTTTCGCGCCGCGCCGGTTTGCCGCATTGCGGGCAATCCACATGCAGGAATTTTTCGTGCTTGTTGAGCGGGTTGCCGCTGCCGTCCGGCACGCAGTCTTCCGGCAACACCACCGGCAAATCCTGTTCAGGTACCGGCACCGCGCCGCAATCGGCACAGTGGATGATCGGAATCGGCGTGCCCCAATAGCGCTGACGCGAAATGCCCCAGTCGCGCAGCCGGTACGTGATTTTCTTTTCGCCCAGACCGAGTGCGGCCAGGTCAGCAGCAATCGCATCGACTGCGCCCTGAAACGCCAGGCCGTCGTATTTTCCTGAATCGACGCAATGGCCGATTTCCTTGTCGGCATACCAGTCATGCCAGGTTTCTGTGGAAAATATTTTGCCTTCGGCAGCAATTACCGGCTGGATCGGCAGCAGGTATTTTTGCGCAAACGCGAAATCGCGTTCATCATGCGCCGGCACGCCCATCACGGCGCCATCGCCGTAGGTAATCAGCACGTAATTGCCGACCCAGACTTCGATCAACTTGCCGGTCAACGGATGAGTGACTTGCAAGCCGGTCGGCATACCTTTCTTTTCCATGGTCGCCATGTCGGCTTCGGCGACGCCACCCAACTTGCATTCGGCGATGAATTCGGCCAGTTCAGGGTTGCTGGTCGCGGCAAAAGCGGCCAGCGCATGTTCCGGCGCTACCGCACAGAAAGTGACGCCCTTGATAGTGTCGACGCGGGTGGTAAAGACCCATAACTTGCCGTCCTGAATCAACTTGCCATCGGCGTCCTGGATGTCATGCGGGAAGGCGAAGCGTACTCCGGTCGATTTGCCGATCCAGTTGGTTTGCATCAGCCGCACGCGCTCAGGCCAGCCGGGCAGTTTGTTATCGACGTAATCCAGTAGTTCTTCGGCGTAATCGGTGATTTTGGCGTAGTACATCGGAATTTCGCGCTTTTCGATCAGCGCGCCGGAGCGCCAGCCGCGACCGTCGATCACTTGCTCATTGGCTAGTACGGTCTGGTCTACCGGGTCCCAATTCACGGTGCCGGTTTTTTGGTAGATGATGCCTTTTTCCAGCATCTTCAGGAACATCCACTGGTTCCATTTGTAGTATTCGGGCGTGCATGCGGTCATTTCGCGCGACCAGTCGATCGCCAGCCCCATCGATTCCATCTGCTGCTTCATGTGAGCAATGTTGGCGTAGGTCCACTGCGCCGGCGGCACGTTATTGGCCATCGCGGCATTTTCGGCCGGCATGCCGAACGCATCCCAACCCATTGGCATCAGTACGTTGTAGCCGTTCATGCGCAGATAACGGTACATCACGTCATTAATGGTGTAATTGCGCACATGGCCCATATGCAGCTTGCCGGACGGGTAAGGCAGCATCGAGCAAGCGTAATACTTGCCTTTCGGGAAACGCGGGTCATGTTCGACCGCTGTATAGGCGTCGATTGTTTTCCAGTGCTGCTGTGCGGATTTTTCAACCTCGGCGGGGCTGTATTTTTCTTGCATGACGGATCTGGCTTCAAGTGGCTGTGAACCGCACATTATACCGGTTCATTCCAGCGCAACCGAGGCGCGGCTTAGCGCAGGATCAGTTCCAGCGCCGGTTTTTCACCGTAGTCAGCGTAGCGCTCGTTGATCGCTTCGATGCAAAAAATGAGATCGTCGAGAATTTCAGGTGCTTGTTTGCGTAAAAAATCGGCGTGCTGCACTTCGATCCGCAAAACTTCATCCGGCTTCAGACGAAATAACGACATGTTGTCATCGTCGCGCAGATAACTCATGCAATCGACCCAGGCATTCATGTTGCGACCATAAAAGTCGGGGAAGCCGAACATGCGCTGGCTTTCGTTATGAAAAGCCTCCCAGTTGGTGATGGCTTCTCCGTTCAGACTGACTGTCGGCATCCCGTGAATCTCTTTTATGGTTATAAAATTTGTTGGAGTATGGCAATAAATATGGCATTCTCCGCATTATTTTGCTTGTTTTTAATATAATACATAATGCAGTATGTCATTTTTCCTGACTTATTACTTCGATTCTATCGCTTTTGCATCGGTAACGAAGCCGAGTTTGGAGAGGCCGTTGTTCTGTGCTGCCGCCATGACTTGCGCGATGACTTCGTAGCGGGTTTCCTTGTCGGCGCGCAGTTGCAACTCGGGCTGCGGCTGCTTCTGCGCAGCGGCCGCAAATTTGGCCGGTAGCCCAGCTTGCGTGATGGCTTGATCGTTCCAGAAAATTTTCCCGGCGGCATTGATCGAGAGTGAAATCGTCTCAGGCTTTTCGGGCGCTGCCGCCGATTGCGCGCTGGGCAGATCGAGCTTGATCGCATGCGTGAAGAGCGGCGCCGAAAGAATGAAAATCACCAGCAACACCAGCATCACGTCGACCATCGGCGTGACGTTGATTTCTGCCATCGGGGCTTGCGGCCGGTTGTCGTTGAATCCACCGAAAGACATGATTAACTCCAAGATGTGTGACACAGATTATTGTTTAGGCGGCGATTTATTTGCCGACGCGGGTACCGGTGGTCAGATACGCGTGCAAGTCGTGGGCGAAGGCATCGAGTTCAGCCAGCGTGACTCGGTTGATGCGGGTGAATGCGTTATACGCCAGCACGGCCGGAATCGCGACCACCAGCCCGAGCGCGGTCATGATCAGCGCTTCGCCGACCGGCCCGGCAATCTTGTCGATCTGGATAGTGCCGGCAGCCGATATCGCAATCAGCGCATGGTAAATCCCCCACACGGTACCAAACAGGCCGATGAAAGGGGCGGTGGAGCCGACCGATGCCAGCAGGGTCAACCCGTTTTCCAGTCGCGACGAAACTCGGTTGATCTCCTGGCGCAAGGTGCGCGTGATCAGTTCGTTCGGATCGGTGGCAGTATTGAGCGAAACGGCTGTGTCCGTTTGCTGGTGCAAATTGGCAGCTTCGATACCTTGGATGGCGAGCGAAGTAAAAATATTTTCACTGTCCTGCTGTCGGATGACGCTAACGGCATCCGATAGCGTGGGCGCTTTCCAGAAACCCTGCAGCGCCGATGCGGCCTTGCGGATGCGCCATGCACTCCATGCCTTGGACAGGATGTAATACCAACTGCTAATCGACATGAGCAACAAGGCATAGGCGGCGGCGTGGCTAATAGCATCGCCTTGCGACCAATAGTGGCTGAGTCCGAGGGTTTGATTCATGATGGCTTGGATGAAATTGCGTTAATCCTGCAGTGTATAGGGAATGGAAATCTCATACCATTCGGCAATCGGTTTTCCGTCTTGGGTGGCGGGCACAAATCGCCAGTCTTGTGCCGCCGAAAGCGCAGACTGATCGAGCAGCGGGTAACCGCTGGATTGTTTGATGCGCACGGTACCGGCAGTGCCGCCGGCATTGACCAGCACGCGCAGCACAACGGTGCCTTGCTCATTGTAACGGCGCGACATCAGCGGGTAATCGGGCTTGCGATTGCGGGCCGCATAGGTGGCAGGAATCGAGACCCCGGTTTGGGCCGCAATCGGCGCTGCTTCAGGCGCGGCTGCGGGTGGCGTGCTCAAAAGGCGGCTTGCTGTGGCGGATGGCTCTGGCGGGTCGATTTGCTGCTGCGGCTGTGGCACTGTGGCCGGCGGGTGGAATGTCTGCGGCACGTGCGGAGCCGATTTTGGTGCGGCAGCTGGCAGCCGGGAGGGGCTTTTTTGGCGCTGCGCGGGTTGTCGTGGTGTTGGCGGCGCGCTGTTCCTGGCCTGCGGTGGCGCTGTCGGCTTGGCGGCCGGTTGACCCAGGGCGACGATCAGGATCGGATCAGAATGGTCCGGTCTGGCTGGCATCGTCAGCCAGGCTGTCGCCGCTGCAATCAGTGCCAGATGCAGCACTGTTGCGCCCAGTAGCGCGACAATCGCGGCGCGCTGCGGATTCTTGCGGGGGTTCATCGGTAGTCATTGGCGAAATCGGCATGCGCCTGTCTCTTAGCGCAGTCCGAGCACATCCTGCATGTCGTACAGGCCAGTGGATTTATGGGCTAGAAAACGCGCCGCCCGCAACGATCCGTGCGCATAAGTTATGCGACTGGAAGATTTGTGTGTGATTTCGATCCGTTCGCCAATGCCGGCAAACAGCACGGTATGGTCACCGACGATATCGCCGCCGCGAATGCTGGCGAAGCCGATTGAGGATGGGTCGCGGGGGCCGGTGATGCCTTCACGCGCATATACCGCGCATTCATCCAGGTTGCGTCCGAGCGCGCTGGCGATGACTTCGCCCATCTTCAGTGCAGTGCCGGACGGCGCATCCACCTTGTGCCGGTGATGCGCTTCGATGATTTCGATGTCGTAGCCTTCGGCAAAGCTTTTAGCTGCCATTTCGAGCAACTTCATCGTTACGTTGACACCGACGCTCATGTTAGGCGCGGACATGATGGCGATTTTTTGGGAAGCGGCAAGGATTGCTGCTTTGCCGGCTTCGTCGAAACCGGTAGTGCCGATAATCATCTTGATGCCGTGCGCAGCGCAGTATTCCAGATGCTTGAGGGTGCCTTCCGGGCGGGTGAAGTCAATCAGGTATTCTGCTTCGGCCAAGCCCTTGGCTAGATCGGATTCGATCAATACGCCTCGCGGTGTGCCCAGAAAAGCGCTGGCATCGGTGCCTATGTCGGTCGCCTGCGCGATGTCCAATGCGCCGGTTAAAGTGGCGTCAGCGGCGTTGTGAATGGCTTCAATCAGCATCCGGCCCATACGGCCGGATGCACCGGCGACGGCGATTTTCATTGGATTCATGCGATTTTCAGGCAATTATTGAGGGACGGCCGCGCTGGGGGGAGCTGTTTTGGGCGCAACCGCTTCGGGCTCCTTGTCCTTTGGCGCGCTGCCGGCTATGCGCGACAGGTAATCCTCTTCGGTAGGCAAATCGCCACCTTCGAAGCGTTCCACCAGATTGTCCTTGAAGTACACAGTCACGCGGCTGGCGGTGACTTCGCCGTTGCCCTTCTGCATTCGAAACGGATAATACCAGCGGTCGTCGTGGAAAATATCGCTCAACATTGGGGTGCCCAGCACGAAGCGCACCTGATCGCGCGTCATGCCTTCCTTGAGTTGCGCTATCATTTCTTTCGAGACGAAGTTGCCCTGCTGAACATCGATCTTGTAGGGGGAGAAAACGCCCAGTACACGCGCAATGCCGGTCGGGCCGCTGATCCGGGTACCGGTGGCGGCGTCAAGCGTCGCCGCCGCAGCGCTTTGGCTCGGGGCCGCATCGCTTGTCTTCGCCCGGGCCACGGGCGCATCATCCATTAGCGGATTCTTGGAAGCGCATCCTGCCAGAGCCAGACATACGCTACCAATTAGCAGGAAAGCATGGAAAAATGGGGAGCGGGGGGAGTGCAACAATCGCATAAGTATCTCAATTCAATTGTGCTAAAGCACGCTATGATAAAACAGAACTGCCCGAATCTTACCTGAAGCGGCTGATTAACTCATCGCAAGTATGCGTATCGGATGCATGCATTGTCAGTCCACGTTATGATTTCATCCATGAACAAGAACAATAATCCAAATGATTTAAAAGCCAGCGGTCTGAAGGCAACTTTGCCGCGTCTGAAAATTCTGGATATTTTTCAGAATAGCGCAGTACGCCACCTGACGGCCGAAGATGTGTACAAGATATTACTGATTGAAAATATGGATGTCGGTCTGGCAACCGTTTATAGGGTATTGACGCAATTTGAACAAGCTGGATTACTCAATCGCAACCATTTTGAGACCGGTAAAGCCATTTTTGAACTTAACCAAGGCTCGCATCACGATCATCTGGTCTGTTTGGATTGCGGCCGGGTGGAAGAGTTCTACGATGAAGAAATTGAGAAACGCCAGCAAAAAATCGCTGTAGAACGCGGTTTTCATATCGCCGAGCATGCGTTGGCGCTGTACAGCAATTGCATCAAGCCCGATTGCCCGCATCGCACCAAATAACATAGAGCGTGTCTGGCGAGTTTATTGACTAAGCGCATGCGACAGCAGTTTGGCGGTGATGTTTACCATCGGTATCACGCGCTCATACGCCATGCGGGTCGGCCCGATTACACCCAGAGTGCCAACTACGCGACCGTTGACTTCATAGGGGGCGGTGACGATGCTGGTGTCGTCCATCGGCATCAGTTGCGATTCGCCGCCTATGAAAATCTGCACTCCGCTAGCCTTGCTGGAAATATTGAGTAGTTGCATCAGGCTGGTTTTTTGCTCGAACATGTCGAACAGTTTGCGCAGCGAATTCATATTGGCCGCCAGATCGCCCACGTGCAGCAGGTTACGCTCGCCCGAGATCACCATATCTTCGCTGTCATCCGCCATCGCTTCGCTGCCGGCCTCCACTGCGGCCTGCATCAGGCGCGTCATGTCGTCGCGCAGGCTGCGCAATTCGTTTTGCAGCCGTTCGCGCACCTCATCGAAACTCAGCCCACCGTAATTTTGATTGATGTAATTAGCAGCTTGCACCAATTGCGCCGGAGTGTAATCAACGTCCGTTAGTAGCAGGCGGTTCTGCACATCGCCGCTCGGGCTGACGATGACTAACAGCACCCGTTTATCGGACAGGCGCAAAAATTCGATCTGCTGAAACACCGATTCGTGCCGCGGTGTCAGCACTACACCGGCGAATTGCGACAGCGAAGACAGCACTTGGGCGGCATTGGCAATGATTTTTTGCGGCGATTTTCTGGACAGTGTGGTGCGCATCCGGGACTCGACCGCGGCTTCGTCGAAAGCTTGCAACGTCAATAAGGTATCGACGAAGACTCGATAGCCGCGTGGCGTTGGCACCCGGCCGGCCGAGGTGTGCGGACTGGCGATGAAGCCCATCTCCTCCAGGTCGGACATAACGTTGCGGATGGTGGCCGGCGACAAATCCAGCCCCGATAGTTTCGACAAGGCACGCGAGCCGATCGGCTGACCGTCGGCGATATAGCGCTCGACCAGGGCCTTGAGCAGAGTTTGTGCGCGAATATCGAATTGCATAGGTTTATATGGAGCAAGTAAATAGATACATTGGAACAGCGGTTATAACTAACCAGTTGCTGTCGGCAATATTATGCGCCCATCGCGTTAATCAGCCAGTGGTCGAGTTCGTACAGCGTGGTGCAGACCGCATCCGGGCGGCACTGTTCGGGCAAACGGCGCTCAAAACGGTTCATCCAGACCCCATGCATTCCGGCATTTTGTGCACCCTGGACATCCAGCATCAGGTCGTCGCCTACATACACCGCTTGCTGCGGCGGGATGTCGAGGGCGGCGCAGGCCGCATGAAAAATCTGCGGGTCGGGTTTGGCGCGACCGAAACGGTGTGCTGCAATCGAGGTCTGGAAATGGTGCGCGATGCCGATAGCTTGCAAATCGGCAAAACCGTTCGAGATCGAGCCCACTGCCAGCCGCGTGTTGAGCTTGGCCAGTCCCGGCAGCACATCCGCAAAGGGCGTCACGGCATTGCGGGCATTGGAAAAAACACCCATCGCATGGTCCACCAAGGCAACATCCGCGCCCACTTGGTGGAAGGCATCGCTCAAGGTCTTGTGGCGCAAGCCCCAGAGATCGATTTGGTAACGTGGCTCAATTTGCATCAGTTCTTGCCGGCGGGAGCGCAGCAGGTTGATTGAATAGCGCTCGGCTACAGCCGGGGCGTGCTTGAGCAGCCATTCGTGTAACACTTTTTCAGCCTGCTCAATCACAGGCGTGATCGGCCACAAGGTGTCATCAAGGTCGAACAGCACAGCTTTGATCGGCGTTTTCAAAATCGTTATCTTTCCCATGCTTCAAGTGATGCTTGAATTATGGTCTAATCTGTAAATATCGTCCTTACTCACCTCCAGTCCACTCAATATGCCTTTAGCGCCAAAAACAATCGCTGTTATAGGCAAGCCCCAGGCTCCCGGCATCGCCCAATCGTTGTCCCGAATCGCACATTTTTTCGATGATGCAGGGTATACCGTGGTGCTGGAAGCCGAAACCGCGCGCGATGTTGAACTGGCCGGTTTTGCAGCAATGACGCCGGCAGAAATCGGCCGGCATGCCGATGTTGCGATTGTGGTCGGCGGTGACGGCACCATGCTGGGCATCGCGCGTCAGTTGGCTCCTTACGATGTACCGCTGATTGGGATCAATCAGGGCCGGCTGGGCTTCATGGCCGACATTCCGCTTGATGGCATGCTGCCGGTGTTGGCTGGCATGCTGGCAGGAAACTATGAAATAGAACTTCGCAGCCTGTTGGAAGGGTGCGTAATGCGCGATGGCGAAAGCATTTTTTCCGCCCTGGCGTTCAACGATGTGGTGGTGTCGCGCGGCGCCGGCGCCGGCATGGTCGAGTTGCGGGTCGAGGTTGATGGCCACTTCATGTACAACCAGCGCTCCGATGGTTTGATCGTCTCCACGCCGACCGGTTCTACCGCGTATTCGTTATCGGCTGGCGGGCCGTTGCTGCATCCCAGTCTGGGCGGCATTGTGTTGGTGCCAATTGCTCCGCACGCGTTGTCGAATCGCCCGATTGTGATACCCGATTCGAGTGAAATCATGATCGAAGTCGTCAGCGGCCGCGATACCAGCGTCAACTTCGACATGCAGTCCTTTGCCAGCATATTGCTGCACGACCGTATCCATATCAAGCGTTCCACCCACCGCATCACCTTCATGCATCCGCAAGGCTGGAATTATTACGATACCCTGCGCGAAAAATTGCACTGGAACGAATATCCATCCGCCGAAGGGCAGTTAACTTAAACTGCGCTAAATTGCGGTTTTCACGTCAATCCAGCAGTCAGTCTTACATTCTCCAGGTACCACCATGCTACGTACACTTTCGATTCGTGACTTTGTGATTGTAGATGCGATTGAGCTGGAATTTTCCGCCGGTTTTTCCGTATTTACGGGCGAAACTGGTGCCGGCAAATCGATCCTTATCGATGCGTTGGCGCTGGCCTTGGGTGGACGCGGTGACGCCAGTGTGGTGCGCGAAGGCGCATCCAAGGCGGATATCAGCGCCGAGTTCGCCGTCAACTCACAAACCGCGGCCTGGCTGGATACCAACGAATTTCAAAGTGAAGAGGGCGCGGTGTTGCTGCGCCGCGTGATTGACAATGCGGGGCGCTCCAAGGCCTTCATCAATGGCATCGCCGCCACCGCCGGCCAATTACGCGAAATCGGTGAAATGCTGGTCGATATTCACGGCCAGCATGCACACCAGTCTCTACTGAAACCCGATGCGCAGCGCATGTTGCTCGACAGCCAAGCCGGTTTATTGCCGCAGGCGCGTGACGTAGCCATCGCTTACAAAGACTGGCGCGGCGTCGCCAAGCAACGTGAAACCTTTGAAAAAGATGCGAAAAACGTGCTTTTGGAGCGCGAGCGGCTAGAGTGGCAGGTGGGCGAACTGGAAAAACTCGCCGCCAAGCCCGGCGAATGGGACGAAGTCAGTACCGAGCACAGTCGTCTGTCGCATGCCGCCAGCCTGATTGAAGGCGCGCAGGAAGCGTTGAACGCGATTTCCGAATCCGATTATCCGATCCTGTCGCAACTGTCGAGCCTGAACCAGAAACTGGGTAAGCTGGCCGACATCGACGCCGCACTGAAACCGGTGCTGGAATTGCTGGAACCGGCCTGCATCCAGTTGCAGGAAGCGGTTTCCATGCTCAACGATTACCTGAGCCGGGTCGAACTGGACCCGAATCGTCTGCGCGAGGTCGATGCGCGGCTTGAAACGCTGCATTCCACTGCCCGCAAATTTCATGTGGCGCCGGAAGATCTGCCGAACGAATTTACTTCCTTGTCGGTGCAATTGAAGCAGTTGGCGGACGCCAGCGATCTCGATGCGCTACGGGCGCAAGAAGAGAAAGTCAAGGCCGCATACCGGCAAGCAGCGCAAAAACTCTCCACAGCACGCACCAAAGCTACCAAGACATTGGGCGACGCGGTGACTGCCGCGATGCAGGATTTGAGCATGGCCGGCGGGCGCTTCGTGGTGGGATTGAATCCCTGCGAGCCAGCCGCTTATGGGCTGGAACAGGTGGAATTTCTGGTGGCGGGCCACGCCGGCACCGCGCCGCGCCCATTAGCCAAAGTTGCCTCCGGCGGCGAACTGGCGCGCATCTCGCTGGCGATTTCGGTCATCACCTCCAGCGCCACTTTGACGCCGACACTGATTTTCGATGAAGTCGATAGCGGCATCGGCGGTGGCGTAGCCGAAGTGGTTGGCCGCCTGTTGAAACGCCTGGGCCAGGATCGACAGGTTTTGTGCGTGACGCACTTGCCGCAAGTCGCCAGCCAAGCCAATCAGCATTTTGAGGTCAGCAAGGCGAATCAGGACGGCAAGACACTGTCCCGCATCAACGCACTCGACGCAAAAGATCGCATAGAAGAAATTGCGCGGATGCTGGGCGGAATCGAAATTACCGCCACCACCCGCAAACATGCGCGGGAACTGCTGGCACTTTAACTACGCTGGGTATGCGTTAAAAAAGCTCGTTTACAGCAATAATTCATTGCGATAATAAAAAATACCCCGTTATTTTAAAAATTAGCAAAGTAGGATGGGTGCAACCCAACTTGCAAACTTGATAAATGATGGGTTTCACCCATCCAACGCACGTTATTCATTCAACCCATCAGCGGAAACCATCCGACATGTCTTTTCAAACTGAACCGTCATATACGCACGGCACAATACCTAAAACCGCTGTGGTACTGGTCAACCTCGGCACGCCCGAAGCGCCGACGGCTGCCGCGGTGCGGCCTTATCTGAAGCAATTCCTGTCGGACCGCCGTGTAGTCGAAATTCCCAGGATAGTCTGGTGGTGCATTCTTAATGGCATCATCCTGCCGTTGCGCGCCGGCAAATCGGCAGCCAAGTACGCAACCATCTGGACCAAGGACGGCTCGCCGTTGAAGGTCCACACTGAAAAACAGGCCAAACTTCTGCAAGGGTATTTGGGCCAGCGCGGCCACCAGATGCAGGTGGCGTATGCGATGAGTTACGGCGCCCCCGCGTTACCAGCCGTGCTCGACAAGTTGCAGTCGGATGGCTGCGAACGGATTCTGGTTTTACCCGCTTATCCGCAGTATTCGGCTACCACCACGGCGTCCGTTTTCGACGCGGTGTTTGCCCATTACCAGAAGGTGCGCAACATTCCAGAACTGCGCTTCATCAAGCATTATCACGATTATCCCGGCTATATCGATGCTTTGAAGCAATCGGTGCTAGCGCACTGGCAGGCCGGCGGCCGCCCGGACAAGTTGGTAATGAGCTTTCACGGCGTGCCTAAGCGCACGCTGAGTCTGGGTGACCCGTACCATTGCGAATGCCACAAAACGGCGCGCCTGCTAGCGCAAGCACTGGGCTTGACGCAAGAGCAATATCTGGTGACCTTTCAGTCGCGTTTCGGCAAGGCTGAATGGCTGCAACCGTACACTGCGCCAACGCTGCAAAAATTGGCAAAAGAAGGCGTCAAGCGAGTTGACCTGATGTGCCCCGGCTTTACCAGCGACTGTCTGGAAACGCTGGAAGAAATAGCGATCGAAGCGCGCCACGACTTTCTGGCCGCCGGCGGGCAAGAATTTAACTATATTGCCTGCCTCAATGAATCCACGGTATGGGTGGACGCGCTGGCCGATATCGTTTTGCAACATACCAGCGGCTGGCCCACCGCAAACACCGCAGCCTCACGCGAGACGCAACAGGCCGCCGCCGCGATTGCCCGTTCAGAATCGAAACGCCTTGGTGCAATTTCATAATAAAATTGACAGTATTTTTAAAAACTCTTTGATTACATGCGTAATAACCTGTGTTTTTATGCATACTCAATGTATGTATTAAAATATGACATTACTTGCGACAGGGTATTCTTGTTTGCGCTAATTTCGTGCTTGCCGTGGACCGGGCGTTCCTCTTGAATATGATTGGGATAGCCCCACTTATTTCGGGTGTTGAAATTACGTTATTGATTGTTGGAGGCTTTGGATGCAAAACGCAGAGAAAGAAACAGAAAAAATGGATCAATTGGAACCCTTGACGCCGGGGCCGGAAGCCGCGGCAGGTGCAGATCAAGTTGTCGACGATGCGGCGCTGGAGCAGCAACTGGTGGCGGCGCAAGCCAAAATTGCCGAGATGCAGGATGCGTTTTTGCGTGCCAAGGCGGAGGCCGAAAATATTCGCCGTCGGGCGCAGGAAGACGTCAGCAAGGCGCACAAATTCGCCATTGAAGCTTTTGCCGAGTTGCTAGTGCCAGTCAGGGATAGCCTGGAAATGGCGCTGACAGTCGAGACGCCATCGATCGCTTCGCTCAAGCAAGGTGTTGAAATGACACTGAAACAGCTAGCCACCGCGTTCGACAGAAACAAGTTGACCGAAATAGCGCCAAAGCCGGGCGATAAACTCGACCCGGCCCGCCATCAAGCGATATCGATGGTGCCGGCCGAGCAAGAAGCCAATACTATCGTCACCGTGTTGCAAAAAGGTTACATGATCTCGGATCGCTTGCTGCGTCCTGCGCTAGTCACGGTAGCGCAAGGTAAATAATCAAAATAGTGGTTAAAAACGCTTGAAAACGGTCTTTTTCACCACATATTTACAACAATCACATTTTAGTAATTCAGTTTAAAAGGGAAACATCATGGCCAAAATTATCGGTATTGACTTGGGTACAACCAACTCGTGCGTTTCCGTCATGGAAAATGGCAAGCCGAAAGTAATCGAAAACTCCGAAGGTACGCGCACCACGCCGTCCATCATTGCGTATCAGGAAGACGGCGAGATTCTGGTCGGCGCCTCGGCCAAACGCCAGGCAGTCACGAATCCAACCAATACCCTGTTCGCCGTCAAGCGTTTGATTGGCCGCAAGTTCGATGAGAAAGAAGTACAAAAAGACATCGGCTTGATGCCATTTTCGATCATCAAGGCCGATAACGGCGATGCTTGGATTTCCACCCGCGGCAAGAAGCTCGCGCCGCCGCAAATTTCTGCCGAAGTCTTGCGCAAGATGAAAAAAACCGCTGAAGATTACCTCGGCGAAGAAGTGACCGAGGCTGTCATCACGGTGCCGGCGTACTTTAACGATTCGCAACGCCAGGCAACCAAGGATGCCGGACGAATTGCCGGTCTGGATGTCAAGCGCATCATCAATGAGCCGACTGCGGCAGCACTGGCGTTCGGTCTGGACAAAACAGAAAAAGGTGATCGCAAGATTGCCGTGTATGACTTGGGCGGCGGTACATTCGACGTTTCGATTATCGAAATCGCCGATGTCGATGGCGAAAAGCAGTTTGAAGTCCTCTCCACCAATGGCGATACTTTTCTGGGTGGCGAAGATTTCGACCAGCGCATCATCGATTACATCATCGACGAGTTCAAGAAGATTAACGGCCTGGATCTGAAAAAAGATCCAATCGCATTGCAGCGCATCAAGGCTTCTGCCGAACGCGCCAAAATCGAATTGTCTTCCACTCAGCAAACTGAAATCAACGAGCCGTACATCGCGATGGCTAACGGCGCACCAGTACATTTGAACTTGAAGATGACCCGCGCCAAGCTGGAATCCCTGGTTGAAGAGTTGATCATCCGAACCATCGAGCCATGCCGCATTGCAATCAAGGATGCCGGCGTCAAGGTTACCGATATTGATGACATTATCCTGGTGGGCGGCATGACGCGCATGCCGATGGTACAAGAAAAGGTCAAGGAATTCTTTGGCAAGGAGCCGCGCAAAGACGTTAATCCTGATGAAGCGGTTGCGGTCGGTGCGGCAATCCAGGGTTCGGTATTGTCGGGTGAACGCAAGGATTTGTTGCTGTTGGACGTGACTCCGCTGTCGCTTGGTATCGAGACCATGGGCGGCGTGATGACCAAGATGATCCAGAAGAACACCACAATTCCGACCAAGTTCAGCCAGGTATTCTCGACTGCCGAAGACAATCAGCCTGCGGTTACCATCAAGGTATTCCAGGGCGAACGCGAAATCGCTGTCGGCAACAAGGCGTTGGGCGAATTCAACCTGGAAGGCATCCCGCCGTCAGGCCGCGGTACGCCGCAGATTGAAGTAACCTTTGACATCGACGCCAACGGTATCTTGCATGTCGGCGCGAAAGACAAGGCGACCGGCAAGGAAAACAAGATCACGATCAAGGCTAATTCCGGCTTGACGGAGGAAGAGATCCAGAAGATGGTCAAGGACGCCGAGTTGAATGCGGAAGAAGACCATAAGCTGAGAGAGTTGGCCGACGCCCGCAATCAGGGTGATGCTCTGGTTCACTCGACCCATAAATCAATAGCGGAGTATGGCGACAAGCTCGCAGCCGGTGAGAAAGAGCAGATCGAAGCGGCGATCAAGGAGCTCGAAGAAGTGCTCAAGGGCAATGACAAGGCTGCCATTGACGCCAAGACGGCAGCACTGTCGAGCGCATCGCAAAAGTTGGGCGAGAAAATGTATGCCGACATGCAAGCGCAACAGGCAGCAGCAGGTGCTGCTGCTGGGGGCGCAGCCGGAGGTGCGGGTAGCGCAAATGGAGAAGGAAAACCGGCGGAAGATGATGTAGTCGATGCCGACTTCAAGGAAGTCAAAGACAAGTAACCCCCTGTCGGGCGGGGTAGGCAGCAAATGCACCGCAATGGCTTGCCGAGTTCATGCAGAAGCGCAAGCGATGCTGACTCGGCTTTTTGCATATTCCCATTCGCATTGAAAACGATGCTGGCGTGTGAAGCACCTTGTGCTGTGTTTAGCTCGTGTCTGGTTTTGTTTTGCTTTCCTTTTTAATGCAAATTGGAATAACTAATAGCTCTGAGTAAAAGGTTGGAAAAGATGGCGAAGCGTGATTATTATGAAGTGCTGGGCGTCGCAAAAAATGCGTCTGAAGAAGATATTAAAAAGGCGTATCGCAAGCTCGCAATGAAGCATCATCCGGATCGCAACCCGGATAGCAAGACTGCAGAAGGCAAGTTCAAGGAGGTCAAGGAAGCCTACGAGATGTTGTCGGATGCGCAGAAGCGCGATGCCTATGATCGTTACGGCCATGCCGGTGTCGACCCCAACATGGGCGGCGGCAGTGCTGGCGGTGCAGGTGGTTTTGGCGACTCCTTCGGCGACATTTTCGGCGATATTTTTGGGGGCGGCGCCCGCGGCGGGCGCAGTGCCGGGCCGCAGGTGTATCGCGGCGCCGATTTACGCTACAACCTTGAAATCACGCTGGAGCAGGCGGCGCACGGTTTCGATACCACCATCCGCGTGCCAACCTGGGATGCCTGCGAAACTTGCCACGGCAGCGGCGCCAAGGCGGGCACTTCGCCGAGCACATGCTCTACCTGCGGCGGACATGGACAGGTGCGCATGCAGCAAGGCTTTTTCAGCATCCAGCAGACCTGCCCGAAATGTCACGGCACCGGCAAAACCATCACTGATCCCTGCCCACCATGCGGCGGCGCCGGCAAGATCAAGCGCAACAAGACCCTGGAAGTAAAAATTCCGGCCGGTATCGACGACGGCATGCGGATTCGCTCAAGCGGCAACGGCGAGCCTGGCACCAACGGCGGCCCGTCGGGCGACTTGTATGTCGAAGTCCACATCAAGCAACATACGGTATTTCAGCGTGATGGCGATGACCTGCACTGTGAAATTCCGATCTCATTCACCAAGGCGGCGTTGGGCGGCGACATCGAAGTGCCGACTCTCAGTGGCAAGGCGTCATTCTCGATTCCCGAAGGTACCCAGTCGGGCAAAACCTTCCGCTTGCGCAGCAAGGGCATCAAGGGAGTGCGCTCCGGTTATGCGGGTGATCTGTTTTGCCACGTCGTGGTGGAAACCCCAGTCAAATTGACGGAAGCCCAGAAAGCCAGTCTGCGCGAATTCGAGCGTCTGACTTTGGAAGGCGGCGCCAAGCACAGCCCACAAAGCAAATCCTGGATGGACAAGGTCAAGGGGTTTTTTGAGTAATGTATTGAATGTTTTTTTGCCGTGACTTACGGCGCAATAAGCGCAGCCCTTGCAAGGCGCATATCCGTTTGTAAGTGGATACCGCTTTGCAGGTGGCAGGCCGCAAAACTCCTGCTATACCATTGCGCTGCATGACTGCTTTGCAGTCTGTTCGGCCTTCTCGGCCAGGTTTCCATGCAGGCCGTGGCGACCAGCTTCATCATCAGTATCGTGCCGGATTCCGTAGCAACGGCGCTGAACTCCTTCACTGACGTATTATTTACGGCGGCGGCCTGTGGCGAAGGGCGCTTATGCGGATTCGGCTAAACGGGTCGGCTGATGCAACCACCGGGGCCTATTCGAGCGCTCAAAATTATCCAGCCACGGCAAATCCACTGCCAACACTTCGCGGTACAAAAACAAAATCGCCGACAACGCCTGGTTCTGGGTGGAACTGGACACATACCGCTGTGTAGCCGGACAGGTTAAAAATATCTCCACCTCAAGCGCGTACATTGCCAAAGGCTGGCGCTTTTGGTGATACAAAATGCACCGTTTAATGCAGGCGATATAGGTTCTTTCCGTACTCAGGTTATAGCGTTTGAAACGAATCTTGCCATCGACTTGGTCGAGTCATTTTTTGGGTTGCGTCGATGTTGAATTTGTTTCCATGACTTGCCCTGTTGCATTATACTTTTTGCTAACAAAGCCATAAGTTACTTTAATATTTTAACCATGACTGTACGACATACTCAGATGATTATTGGACAACTGATGTCGTATATATTACGTTACGCCTCAAACTGAATATGCTGAAACGATTATTGAAAGGTAAATTTCGCTTCTACATCGCGGTAGCTATCGTTGGAGTTGTCGTGCTCGCAGCTTGTGCTCCTTTTGTAAAGCTGGCATTACCATTCAGCGGTTTTGCTGATGTTCACAAACAGCCAAAAGTTCACTATGAGCAAGGTGCAGAGCAACTAGCCGACGAAATCGCCACCCTTTATCCAGATGCAATATCGAAAATCGAAAAAACCCATGGTTCACAGTTCGGCAAACAACCTGAGGTTTATATTTGCGTCAGCGAGGAGTGCTACAAAAAATATGCATTCGTGCCAATCGCACGCGGGGAAACTCGGTCAAGCGGGGGAATCATTATGCTAAACGGGTTCAAGTTATCCCGCGATGGCACTGCTGGAGCAATTTTCACCCATGAACTATCACACGCCTATTGGTTTACACGCGGGGTTCACTGTCAGCCCCGCTGGTGGGAGGAAGGGCTTGCAGTATATGTCTCTGGTGGCGGAGGCGCGGAGAAGGCTACTTTGTCTGCCGCAACGCAGGCAATCCGCGAAAATCACGTATTCCATCCGTCATCAGAGAGCAGCTGCTCTTTTGTAAACTCAGCAGCGAAATATGACCTCGATTGGCCCATGTACTACCGGCAATCGGGAATGTTTGTCGAGTTTCTGCACACCAGCAATCCGTCCGCATTCAATTTAACCCTCACACTGCTACGCAATAAAACGGAATTGCCAGAGGCCATTCAGAAAGCCTACGACCAGCCAGTTGAGGCACTTCGGAAATTATGGCTGTCCTCAATCACCAAAGCATAACCCGGTAGTCAAGAGAGGCTGCGCAAAAACGCGCAGTCCCTTACTTTTACGTTAAATCACAACAAACCACAGAAAGGTAACCATGAAACTCTTTATTAAGAAAAATCGAGGATTTCTAATCTTCTTGCTTTGCTTTGGATTCTTCCGAACAGCCATGGCCGACTGGAATCCCATACCGTCCGGCTCTATGCGGCCAACTCTTCTGGAGGGAGATGTCGTCCTCGTTAATCGACTCGCCTATAACTTCAAACTGCCACTGACCGACATCGCAGTTCTAAAACTTGGAAATCCTCAGCGTGGGGATGTCGTCACTTTCACATCTCCGGCGGATGGTGTGCGCTTGATCAAGCGGCTTGTCGGTGTTCCTGGTGACGTAGTGGAAATGAAGAACGAAATACTCTTCATCAACGGGGCAGCCGCACAGTACAGTGCCTTGCAAAGCGTCACCGAGCCCATGGACTACGGCCGTGCCACCGAAGGTCTGAGAACAACGGAACGCATTATAGGAAACGAACGCACCATACAGTTCTTACCAGACATTCACGCAAAGCGAAGCTTCGGCCCAACTGTCGTCCCAGACGATAGTTATTTCTTCCTCGGCGACAACCGTGACAACAGTGCCGACTCCCGCTACATCGGCGTTGTTCCTCGTCGACTGCTTATTGGCCGAGCCCACCACATCCTTGTTTCGGCGAACATCAAAGGCGATTGGTTGCCGCGTCTAGAACGAATTGGCGAACGCATACAGTAGGTCGCTCAGTGTAATCTAACCCATCATTCAATTGAGACTGACTGAAGCGAGCCGCTTAATTCAAACGTTGGGCATCATTAGGAGCACCTATGGAGAAAGTTGATCTCAAGAAGGAATTGAAGCATCTGTACCATCCCTCAGCCAAGGAGGTTGTCCAGGTTGATGTCCCAACGATGAACTACTTGATGGTGGATGGGGAAGGCGACCCCAATAGCTCGCAGGCATACTCTGATGCCGTTGAGGTTCTATTCATGGCTTCCTATGCTGTGAAGTTCACGGTCAAGAGGGGGGCGTCGGCAATTGACTACGGAGTCATGCCCTTAGAAGGTCTATGGTGGGCTGACGATATGTCGAAGTTCACAACCTTTGACAAGTCCAATTGGAAATGGACGATGATGATTGCGCAGCCCTTATTCGTCACGCGGGAAATCATTGAGCGCGCTATCGCTGACGTGGAAAAGAAAAAGAACCCAACGGCTATTTCCAAGCTGCGACTGAAAGCCTTTTCAGAAGGTCGGTGCGCGCAAATTCTGCATGTTGGCCCGTTTTCCGAAGAAGGGCCGACGATTGAGAAGGTGCATCAGTTCATTGACTCCAGAAGTCGGCGGACTGGAAAGCATCATGAAATTTACTTGAGCGATATTCGTAAAGCTGCCCCATCGAAATGGAAAACCATCATCAGGCAACCAATGCAATGATTGCTAAACCTGCATTCGAACGGGACTGCGCAAAAACACACAGCCCCTCAATTTGAACATTAGACTTCACAAATCCTCACCCGCTCAACTTTGCACGCTTACTCAAATGCCCACAGACATATTCCAAGATACTCCTTCCACTTTACGCTCGCTATTCGGCTACAAGGCGTGGGCTAACGAAGAGCTGTTCGCGGCCCTCGCCTTGGTAGACGCCGTCAAACATCTTGCCGAAGCCAATACCGCCATCCGGATTTTGAATCATGTTTATGTAGTTGACTGCATATTCAAAGCCCATCTCGCAGGCGATGTTCATGACTACGCGGCGACGAACACAAAGGAAACCCCAGCTTTGAGTACTCTCGCAGCAGCGGCGAAAGAGGTAGATGCTTGGTTCGTCGCCTACGTCAACAACCTGCCAAACTCGTCGCTTCAAGAGCAGATACGCTTCGTCTTCACAGACGGAGACGCGGGTCTCATGAGTCGTGAAGAGATGCTCCTGCACGTCGTCACGCATGGCGGCTATCACCGAGGTGCTGCTGGCCAAGTCATGCGCACCGCATCCGTGGCTCCGCCCCGAGATCTGTACACGCGCTTTCTTCATACGTCTGAGCCAGGACGGCGCCAGTGACGTTATACATTTTTGAAAAGGAATTGACTCATGCTTTCCGTCTTCAAAAAACCGATAGTCCTGTTAAAGCTAGAAGGCTTCGTTGTCTTTTTCTTAGCGCTGGTTATTTATTGGCAACAGTCTTTTGGATGGACGCTTTTTTGGTCAACCGTATTACTCCCTGACCTTGCACTCCTTGGGTATCTGGTTAATGCCAAGGTTGGCGCAACGACGTACAACATCACGCATTCAAAGTTGTTGCCTGGCGCATTAGCTGTTGTTGCCATCGCAACGGGTAATGCCTTGTTCTCGGCCTTGGCTCTTATTTGGTTTGTTCACATTGGTGTAGATAGGATGTTGGGTTACGGCTTAAAGTACCCGGAGGGATTTAAGGTCACCCATCTTGGTACCATTGGGAAAATGAGTGGTGAACCAAGCGATAGCTATTTACCTTGCGGCGAATAAAAATTTATAACCCTGCGCTCAAGCGGGACTGCGTTAAAGAGCGCAACTCCTTAACTTTACGTTAGGTCCCTTCTTAACTCAACAACTAACCTCGAGGGCCAAATAATGGCGCAGTCCGAAACAATAAACGTTGGCCAACTGGGAATCAACTATCTCGTTGACGGCTCCGCGAGCGGCGGCATGGGCATGTTTGAATTGACCGTGCCACCAAGTTCAAACGTCCCGCCGCCCCATAGCCATTCGAAGAACGATGAGTGCATCTATGTTCTGGAGGGAACGTTGCGCTATCGCGTTGATGACACCACGCGCGACCTGGAGCATGGAGACTGCATGTTTTCACCGAGAGGCTCGGTTCATCAGTTCAGCAACCCGCACGGCCAAGTCGCTCGCGCCCTCGTGATTCAGACACCCGATATCGGTGCTCAGTATTTTAGAGACGTAGGTGCGGTGGTCAATGCTGGAGGCCCGCCGGATCGGACTAAGTTACTAGGCATCATGAGCGAATACGGTCTGGTTCCTGCTGTGCCCGGGGCCTAACTCCATCGAGCGGACGCCGTCCAGCCACCTCGCTGTCTGACTGCCGCCGTTCATGTCGAACGTTATGCCTCATAAGGCGCTGTCCATCATCATTAAGGGAAGTTCTGCCTTGTAATCTTCATGTAATATTTTTCTGGTTCTGGGTGCTGCCCTAAGCGCAGCGGCAGCGGCGTTGCACTTCGCTTGCCTGATTTGGGGTGCGCCACTATTCCGGTTTCTAGGTGCGGGCGAGCCAATTGCACGAATGGCTGAAAAAGGACATTGGTATGCAAGTTTCATCGCCGTTGTAATTGGGGCACTACTCGCCGTGTGGGCCGCTTACGCGTTATCGGGTGCGGGGCTGTTCATGCGACTACCCCGCTTGAACGGTAACGGAATTTCTCATCACAGCGAGTTTTTTGCCGAGTTGAGCGGCCTGCTACAAGCGGCGCGTCCCTTACCGTAACGTTAGGCTACTCAATATGAGGTTTCACCTTATAAATGTCCAGATCGTCATGTTTCTCGAAACAAAAATTGTCGCCACTGTCGTGCTGTTAATTGCAATTGGATTTTCGAGCCGCAGCAAGCCACAGTAAGTCGCCGCAAGCTGTTGTAAAGAGAAATAAGTGTACCGTTTGGGCGGTTCTGGCAGGATGTTATGCTGCCAGGGTCGCCCAAATGCGACACTTATTTTTTTATGCTTTTTTGGGATTTGCGCTGGCCATCGAAAAGGAAAGCCCATGGAAACCTTGTTGCTGGCGTATGGCGTCGAATGGCTGAACCTGATCGTGCGCTGGCTGCACTTGATTGTCGGCATTGCCTGGATCGGTGCTTCGTTCTATTTCGTCTGGCTCGATAACACAATACGGCCACCCAAGCCGGGTTCCGAACTGGCCGGCAAAGGCGTATCGGGCGAGCTGTGGGCGGTGCATGGCGGCGGCTTTTACAATCCGCAAAAATATCTGGTCGCGCCCAAGGAGCTGCCGCCCGAGTTGCACTGGTTCAAGTGGGAAGCGTATTCGACTTGGCTATCGGGCTTTGCGCTACTGGTCATCGTGTACTACTGCAATGCGTCGGCGATGATGATCGACAAGTCGGTGGCCGATTTGGCAAACTGGCAGGCGGTCGGTATTGGCCTGGCCACGCTGGTGGTGGGCTGGGTTGTGTATGACTTATTGTGCCGATCAAAGCTGGGCCGGCATGATCTCTGGTTTGGCATCGTGATGTTTGTTTTGATTGTCGCTGCAGCGTATTTTTTGTCTCGGTTTCTGAGTGGACGCGCCGCGTATATCCATGTCGGCGCAATGATCGGCACCATGATGGTGGGCAATGTGCTGATGCTGATCATCCCCGGCCAGCGCAAGATGGTGGATGCAATGCTGGCCGGCAAGACGCCCGACGCCATCCACGGCCAGAAGGCCAAGCAGCGCAGCGTGCATAACAATTATTTCACGCTGCCGGTGCTGTTCATCATGGTCAGCAACCATTACGCGATGACTTACAACCACGCTTACAACTGGCTGGTGCTGGCAGCGATCATGGCGGCCGGAGTGCTGATCCGGCACTTCTTCAATTTGCGCCATAAGGGCCGCATAGATTGGCGTTATCCGGCGGCGGGCATAGCAATTCTACTGGCGGTTGCGGTGGCGATTGCACCGAGGCCGGTTGCACCGAGCTCCACCATTGCCGATTTTGGGCGCGTGCAAGCCATCATTGGCCAACGCTGCGCCGGTTGTCATGCGACGCAACCGAGCCAGCCGGGTTTTGCATTCGCACCGGCTGGTGTGCTACTGGATACGCCAGAATCCATCCGCCAAAACGCCGCCAGAATCTATTTGCAAGCGGTACAACTGAAGGCAATGCCGTTGGGAAATATCACCGGTATCACCGACGAGGAGCGCGCCGCGCTGGGTAGCTGGTTCATTGGCGGTGCAAGATAAACCAACACAGTGGGGTGGGTGCAACCCACGCAGCGCAGCAGCAAAAACGGCGTGGGTTGCACCCACCCTACAAAAACTAAATCCACATCAACCTGAGCACACGCGATGACCGAAACCAATCTGCACACCCAACTTGCCGCCTGGATCGATGCCCATTTCGATGAGGAAGTGGCGTTCCTGCAAGACATGATCCGAGTTCCGACCGACACGCCGCCGGGCAACAATGCGCCGCATGCCGAGATGGTAGCCGGCAAGCTTGCCGCGTTTGGTTGGCATGCCGAAAAGCATCCGGTGCCGGAGAAACTGGTCAAAGATTACGGCCTGGCCAGCATCACCAATCTGATCGTTCGACGTCAATATGCCCAGCCGGGGCAGACGATTGCCTTGAATGCCCACGGCGATGTGGTGCCGCCGGGCGAAGGCTGGAGCAAGCCGCCCTACGGCGGGGTGATCGGGGATGGCCGCATTTACGGCCGCGCGGCGGCGGTATCCAAATCCGATTTTGCCACTTACGTGTTCGCTGCGCGCGCGCTGGAAGCACTGAGCGTTGCGCTGCATGTTGCTCTGAAAGGTACGCTGGAACTCCATTTCACCTACGACGAAGAATTCGGCGGATTGCTCGGGCCGGGCTGGTTGCTGGAGCATCAACTGACCAAGCCGGATTACGTGATCGCGGCCGGATTCAGCTACCAGATCGTGACCGCGCACAATGCTTGCCTGCAACTCGAAATCACCGTCCACGGCAAAGCCACTCACGGCGCGATGCCGGAAACCGGCCATGACGCGCTGCAAGCCGCAACCGCCATTCTGCAAGCGATTTACGCGCAGTTGCCGGCGTTGCAAAACATCCGCTCGGCCATCCCCGGCATCACGCACCCAACCATGCTGGTGGGCCAGATCGAAGGCGGCAGCAACACCAATGTGGTGCCCGGAAAAGTCGTTCTGAAAATGGACCGCCGCATGATTCCTGAAGAGAATCCGGCACAAGTGGAAGCGGCATTGCGCGCCTTGATCGAGAATGCGGTTCTCGGTTTGCCGGGCATCCGGGTTGAGATTAGGCGCTTGCTGCTGTCGCAAGCGCTGCGCCCTTTGCCCGGCCAGGAAAAGCTGGTCGACAGCTTGCGCAAGAATGCACAAGAAGTGCTGGGTGAGAATATTCCCGCGGTCGGCGTGCCGCTGTATGCGGATGCGCGCCTGTATGGCGAACACGGAATTCCAGTGGTTCTATACGGTGCCGGGCCGCGCACCGTGCCTGAATCCAACGCCAAGCAAGCGGATGAAAATTTGCTGTTGGAAGACTTGCGCAGCGCTACCAAAGTGGTGGCGTTGACCTTGCTGGATTTTTTATCTTGAGATACGATTTTCGTGTAGGTGCGAATTTATTCGCATTCTTTACTCCATGCGCACTAATGTGAATAAATTCGCACCTACGGGTGCAAAAACGGCGTGGGTTTCACCCGCCCTACGAAGCCCTTTAAAATAGCGACTCTATTTTCGCCTCAAAATCCTTTCCCTTGAAATCCTCTCTACCGATCCGCGACGGCGTCGCTCCTAGTTACCTTTGGTTGCATCCCGGAGTGTGGCCGCACATGCTGGCTTTTTTGACTGCGCACTTCCCGGACGTTGCGCCCGCTATCTGGCTGGCGCGCATGGCGCGCGATGAAGTGGTGGATGAGGCCGGCGTGTGCTTGCGGCCCGACAGTCCTTACCGCCCGGACATCCGTATTTTTTACTACCGCGAAATTGAGGACGAGACGCCGATTCCGTTTGAAGAGCGTGTGATTTATCAGGACGATCATATTCTGGTGGCCGACAAGCCGCATTTTTTGCCGGTGATACCGAGCGGGCGTTTTTTACATGAAACTTTGCTGGTGCGCCTGAAAAAAAAGCTGCAGTTGCCGGACTTGACGCCGATCCATCGGATCGACCGCGAAACCGCCGGGGTGATCATTTTTTCGCACAATATTGCCAGCCGCGGAGCCTATCAATCGCTGTTTCAAAAGCGCGCAGTGCATAAGGTGTACGAAGCGCTGGCGCCGACCTTGCACGGCCGTACTTTCCCATTTACCTATCGCAGCCGCATGGTGGAGGGCACGCCGTTCTTCCGCATGCAGGAAGCGGCAGGAGAGCCCAATTCCGAAACGCATATCGATCTGATCGAACAGCGCGGCGCGCTTTCAATGTACCAGTTGCAACCGGTCACCGGCCGCAAGCATCAGTTGCGCGTGCATCTGGCCGCGCTGGGCATACCGATTGTCAACGATGTTTTTTATCCTGATTTACAGTCTTTTAAGGCGGACGACATGTCGCAGCCGTTGCAGCTGCTGGCACGCGCGATTGCTTTCGATGACCCGATCAGCGGCGCCAGACGGTGTTTTGAAAGCACCCGCAAGCTAGCATCAAGCGCCCTCTTTGATCGTAATATATTAGACGAGTATAGTAATAAATAGACATATATACGCATTGTATTAGTACAGTTCTTAAAATACTCCACTACTAATATAGTGCATTCAGGAGCTGCCGCGCCATCGATGCCAGAATGTGGCCAGTTGTTGATATTTGTCGTGTCCGATCCGGTTCCGGCGGCCGCACGTGGCTAAAAAACCCCCTATACTAGACATTAAATTAACTTATTTACTTATCCCACTAACGTCGTTATATCGACCGATACTTGATATCTTTTTATGGAAATCAGCGACTTGCTGCGGCACCGGATAATTAAAAGTCGCATGGCGCAGCGCACTGAAAAGGCTGATGAGGCCGCGACAGATTTATGGGCCCAGATGGCAGTTCAAATCATTTCCATCGTCGGTGAAGATGGTTTCAATTCCTTGTACGCCAGAAGCGTATTCCTTACCCAGTCCGCCTTTCCCTGGCTTGTGGCCGGGCTAGTGTCAGCACAAAATGATCGGCAGTTCCTGGAACTAAAAACAAGTCTTGAGGGACAAACGCCGGCAGAGGCCAGCGCAGCAAACAGTCTGTTGCTGATCACTTTCACAGACATCCTGGCTGCGTTAATTGGCGAGCAGTTGACCACCAATGTTTTACGTTCGGCCTGGGATATTGATGCTGCAGGTAGTCTCGGCGAGGAGTTGATAAATGTATAAAAAGGTAAATATTCGTCGCTTGAAAACGGGCGTATCCGGCCTGGACAGCCTGTTGGGTGGGGGCGTGCCGGAATTCTCGCTGAACTTGATTGCGGGCACGCCGGGGAGCGGAAAAACAACGCTCGCACACCAAATCATGTTCTCGCTGGCAGGTCCGAAAAATCGGGCGCTGTTCTTCACGGTATTGGGCGAACCGGCCCTGAAGATGCTGCGTTACCAACAGCAGTTTCCGTTTTTTGACATCAACAAAGTCAATCAATCGGTGCGTTACGTCAACCTGTCGGTAGACCTGCTGGAGGGGAATTTTGCGCGTGTATTGTCGCGTATTGCTGAAGAAGTGAGGGACTACTCTCCCAGCCTGATATTTATCGATTCTTTTCGATCCATCGTGCAATCGGCGAAACGAGAGGGCCAGGAAGCATCCGAACTGCAGCAATTCGTGCAACACCTGGGCATGCAGCTGACCAGTTGGCAAGCGACTACATTTTTAATCGGCGAATATGGAATGCCGGAATCAGAGTCAAGCCCGATCTTTACCGTGGCCGATGGCATTCTGTGGCTTTCACAAAATTTGCACCGCAATTCCATGGTGCGCAAGATGCAAGTGGTCAAAATGCGCGGCCAAGCACAGGCGCCCGGTTTGCATACCTTTCGCATCAGCAATACGGGGATTCAGGTTTTTCCGCGTGCCATTATCCAGCAACGCACAGTGGTGGGTCCCGCAGTCAAGTCATCCACTGAAGAACAACGCGTTCCGATGGGAATATCCGGCCTGGACAAGATGCTGGGCGGCGGCTTGCCAGCAGGATACTCATTACTCGTGGTGGGGCCTTCCGGTTCTGGAAAAACCATATTGGCGACGGAATTTCTGGCTGAAGGAGTGCGCCGGGGCGAAACCGGCGTAATTGCAGCATTCGAGAAGAGCCCTAGCCAACTGCTGAACAATAAGCTCAGCGCGCTAGTCAAGTCGGGACAAGTTGGCGTAATCGACACGCGTTCTCTGGACTTATCCATTGATGAAACCTTATACGATTTGATCGAAATGATTCATCGCACGCAGGCAAAGCGCATCGTGATTGACTCCTTGTCAGGGTTTGAGCTGGCACTGGCGCCGGAATTTAGCGAGGATTTTCGCGGGTCGCTATACCGGATGATTGCCGAGCTGACAGGTATGGGCGTGACCGTATTAATGATTGCGGAACTGGAAGACCGCTACACCGATTTGCGTTTTAGTCCCTATGGCAGCGCCTTTCTGGCCGACGCCATCATCGTGCAACGGTATATCGAAATCGTGGGCCAATTCAAACGCGTCCTGTCGGTGGTCAAAGTCCGTAGCAGCGAGCACAGTAAGGACATCCGATTGTTTGACATTACCGACGATGGCATCATTATTGGCGATACGTTATCCGAGTACGCCGGAATCATGACAGGCCGGCCGATGGTCAGCCCGTAGCCAAACAGACTTGTGAATTGTAAGGGAGGGAGGCAATGAGAAAAAAAGACATTAATGGCGTTTTGAGTACCGATGACGCAGGTCAACCGGAGGTCTCGAGCCAACACAAAGACAGGTTGTCAACCGTCTTGAAAAAAAATATCACGCGTAGGAAAGCTACTGTCATTAAGGATGCAGCGGCAGCTCTAAAACGCGAGAAAGCGGTCATTGGCCGAAAGCGCGCCACCCCTTTAGGTGAAGCGAAAGCCATCACGCGCGGGCAGGAGATCAGCGCAACAGAGAAGATACAGGCAACGCCCGACGATCGCATGGTCATGCTGCAGCAAGCGAATGCACATCTGGTCATCGCGATTATCGAAGCACACAAATTGGCTGAACAAATTGAGATAGCTAAAACTCAGCTGGACCATTTGGCCCATCACGATGTTCTTACCGATTTGCCGAATCGCATACTGTTGCAAGATCGGCTGAAACAGGCAATCGAGTTGGCCCATCGTCAGGGCAAGCAGCTTGCGGTGATGTTTCTGGATCTGGACCGATTTAAACATATCAACGACTCGCTGGGGCATGCCGTTGGCGACCAACTGCTGCAGGGAGTTGCACAACGCTTGATCGGTTGTTTGCGTCACTCGGACACCGTGAGCCGCCAGGGTGGCGATGAATTCGTGTTGCTGCTTTCCAATATCGAGCATGCTGAAGACGCTGCGCTGTCTGCCCAAAAACTGCTGGCGGCGATTGCGCTGCCATACAGCATCGACCGCCACGATCTCCATATCAGCGGCAGTATTGGCATCAGCATCTACCCCGACGATGGCCAAAATGCGCAAGCCCTGATCAAGAATGCGGACATCGCGATGTACCATGCCAAGCAAAACGGGCGCAACAATTACAAATTCTTCGAGCCCGACATGAATGCCCGGGCGGTTCAGCGCCAATCGATCGAAATCGGTCTGCGCCACGCTTTGGCCCGAAAAGAATTTGTGTTGCACTACCAGCCGAAAATAAATCTTCATAGCGGCAAAATAGTAGGGGTTGAGGCGCTCATCCGCTGGCAGCATCCGAAACGTGGATTGCTGCTGCCAGCGCAGTTCGTGCCGATTGCCGAAGACTGTGGACTGATACTGCCGATTGGCCGCTGGGTGCTGCGCGAAGCCTGTCTTCAGGCTCGCGCCTGGCAGCAGGCAGGTCTGGCGCCGGTCGCCGTTGCAGTCAACATCTCCGCGCTTGAGTTCCGCGCCAAGGATTTTCTCGAAAACGTACGCACGACGCTTGAGGAAACCGGCTTGGAGCCGCGTTTTCTAGAACTGGAACTGACGGAAAGCGTCCTCATGCGAGATGTCGAGGCTACCGATTCCGTTTTAAATGCACTCGCAGACTTAGGTGTAAAGCTTGCAATTGATGACTTCGGCACCGGCTATTTCAGCCTCAGTTATCTACGGCGGTTCCCGATCAATACCCTGAAAATCGACCAGTCGTTCGTGAACCAGATAGGCAACAACCCGGATGATGCCACCGTCGTCAGTGCCTTGATCGGCATGGGTAAAAGCCTCAAGCAACGCGTCCTTGCCGAGGGCGTGGAAACACCAGAGCAGCATGCATTTTTAATGGCCCAGCATTGCGACGAGGGTCAGGGCCACTATTTCAGTCGGCCGGCGGCGCCAGCTGCGCTCGCCACCTTACTGCAGACCGGCGTATCATTTGCCCGTCCCAATTGATCGCTTATCATCTGCCGACTGGAGATATCGCATGCGCCATCCTTTCACTCTGCGCCCGGTTGCCAGCCTTGCCTTAGGCTACCTGTTAACGCTGAATCTTGTTGCTTGTAGCGAAGTGGCAACATTGCCTGATCAGGCAGATTTCGGCCCCCATCCGACATTGCCGCCGCCGAATCCCACTCTCATACCTACCGTCAATATAGCCCCGGCCAAAGGTTGGCCGGCAGGGGTGACGCCGACGCCTGCCGCTGGTTTGGCGGTGAGCGCCTTTGCGACCGGTCTCGACCACCCGCGCTGGCTGTATGTGCTCCCCAACGGCGATGTATTGGTGGCCGAAACCAATGCTCCACCCAAGCCGGAAGATGGCAAAGGCATTAAAAAATGGATCATGAAGCGGGTCATGAAGCGCGCCGGGGCCGGCGTATCGAGCGCGGACCGCATCACCTTGTTGCGCGATATCAATGGCGATGGCGTCGCAAAAACGCGCACGGTCTTCCTGCAGGGCTTGCATTCTCCGTTTGGCATGACGTTGGTCGGTAGCGACCTGTATGTAGCCAATTCCGATGGGTTGGTGCGCTTTCCCTATCGAAGCGGGGTGACCCAGATCACCGAGCCGGGTGTCAAAGTGGTTGATTTGCCGGCAGGCCCGATCAACCATCACTGGACCAAAAATGTGATTGCCAACCGCGCCGGTTCGCGTCTGTATGTAACGGTCGGTTCGAATAGCAATGTCGGCGAAAACGGGGTGGCAAACGAAGTCAAGCGCGCCGCCATCTGGGAAATCGATCCGGCAACTGGCAGTGCGCGCATCTTTGCGTCGGGCTTGCGCAATCCGAATGGCCTTGCCTGGCAGCCGTACAGCGGTGCACTCTGGACTACCGTCAACGAACGCGATGAAATCGGCAGCGACCTGGTGCCCGACTATATGACATCCGTGAAAGACGGTGCTTTCTACGGCTGGCCTTATAGCTATTACGGCCAGAATGTCGATACCAGAGTGACGCCGCCGCGGCCTGACCTGGTGGCAAAAGCGATTGCGCCGGATTATGCGTTGGGTGCGCATACCGCTTCACTCGGGCTTGCCTTCTATGAAGGTAATTTATTGCCGAAGCACTTTAACGGCGGTGCTTTCATCGGACAGCATGGCTCCTGGAACCGGAACCCTCGCAGCGGTTACAAAGTGATTTTTGTGCCGTTCGTCGATGGAGTCCCAGCCGGCAAACCTGAAAATGTACTGACCGGATTTGTCAGTGCGCAAGGTGATGCGCTGGGCCGTCCGGTTGGCGTGGTTGTCGACCGAGCGGGCGCACTACTGGTGGCCGATGACGTCGGCAACGTCGTATGGCGAGTAACTCCGGCTGTGGCGAAATAGGGTTCTGATAACTCTCCCGGAAGCCGCAGGAATAATATATACGCATATATGTATTTTTAACATACCAATTAAATAATGCGGAAAAGCATAGTTTTTTGCATATACTCCATATATCTAACATAGAAAAATAAAAAACGGAGACAACGATGCCTGACCATAATGAAGCACATGCGGCTACCGGCGGCGGCAATAGCCAGCCATCGTCTTTTCCGCCAATACGCGTGATACCGGCGCTGCGGCCCTTGCACTGGGTCGCACTCGGCTGGCGCGACTTGCGTGCAACGGGCGGCCGCAGCCTGTCCTACGGCTTGTGTTTTGCCGCCATGGGTTTGCTGTTGAGTGTGGTGCTGAGGCACGCGCCGGCCTACCTGTCGGCGCTGACCTGCGGTTTTCTGTTGCTCGGACCTTTCCTGGCGCTGGGCGTGTATGACCTCAGCCGCCGACTGGAGCAGCGGCAATCGGGCTTGCTGCCAACGCTATTCTCGATGCGGGGGCGCTGGAGCAATATCGGCGTGCTGGCACTCGTGCTGGCGGTGGTGATGATGGTGTGGGCGCGCGCTTCACTAATTGTGTTCGCGCTGTTTTACAACCGCGGCATGCCTTCGATCGAGGGTTTTCTGCTGCAACTGCTGTCGGTCGATAACCTGCGCTTCATCGTCGTCTATTTTTTCGTCGGCGGCTTGTTCGCCGGCCTGGTGTTTGCCGTCAGCTGGGTTTCGATCCCATTGATGCTGGATCGTGATACCGATGCGGTCACGGCCATCATCATCAGCATCGGTGCCTTGCTGAAAAATATCCCGGCGGCATTGGTGTGGGGCTTGCTGATCATCGCTGGTACCGTGATCGGCTTTGCCACCTGGTATATCGGCCTGATCGTGATGCTGCCGCTGATCGGCCATGCGACCTGGCACGCGTATCGGGATGTGGTGGGCCTTTGTGACGCATAGTTGCAGCGCTTGTGCAGGAGCGGCTTTAGCGGCGATTGCTGGCGCATGATCGCTTGTAGGTGCGAATTTATTCGCATTCGAACGCATGGAATAATGCTATGTGCGAATAAATTCGCACCTACAGGGCTCCAGGGGGATTTTCCAATTTTTTGCGCGATTATTAAAATCACATTCCAGGCGTGCAATCGGCGCAATGTGCTTCCTCCGACACGTGCTCGGTAAGATTTTCCTGCAGATCGCGCAGTGCGGTGCGCAAGCCTTCCTCGATTGTCGGATGGTAAAAAGGCATCTCCAGCATCTGGCCCACTGTCATCCCGCTCTGGCATGCCCAAGCCAGCAGATGCGCCAAATGCTCGGCTCGCGGCCCGATCATTTCGGCACCTAAAAAGCGTTGCGTGCCGGGTTCGCCATACAGCCGCAGCAGGCCGCAATTGCGGTGCATGACGCGGCTGCGCCCCTGATCCCGGAACGACACTTCACCTGCCTTATAACCGACCGGCAATTGGTCGCCGGTGCAGCCGATGCTGGCGATTTGCGGCTCGGTAAATGCAATCGTCAGCGCGACCCGGCGCAAGCCCGGCAGCACTTGCGGGTAGCGCCCGGCATTGTCGCCGGCAATGCGGCCCTGATCGACTGCTTCATGCAGTACCGCCCGCGCGCCATTTATGTCACCGGCGATGAAGATGGCGCTGCTACCGCATTGCATGGTGTGCGCATCGAAGTGCGGGATGCCGCGCGCGTCCAGCGCCAGGCCGCTGTTCTCCAGCGCCAAACCGTTGAGGTTGGGGCTGCGGCCGGTGGCTGCCAACACCAAGCGATAATGTTCGTTGCGTTCGCTGCCATCGGCACTGCGGGTGCGCAACAGCACCGCGTCGCCGTCCGCCTGTGCGGAAACAATTTCGGTACACAGGCGCAAGTCCAGCTCCGCGCCCAGGCAACAGGCCGCGCAGGCACGCACCGCTGGATCTGCCAGTTGGGCCAGATTATCGTTGCGTCCAAACAGGGCGACTCGCACACCTAACCGGTGCAGCGCCTGACCGAGCTCAAGCCCGATTGCACCGCTGCCAATGACAGCCACCGAGTCTGGTAAGTCTTGCCAATCGAAGACGTCGTCGCTGGTCATCAGGCGCGCACCGAGATGCGTGAGCGCGGCCGGAACCTGCGGGCTGGAACCGGTAGCAATCACGATGCGCTCGGCCACCACTTCGGTATCCAAACCGACTTGCAAGCGATGGGCCGTAATGAAGCGGGCCGAGCCTGACAAGCGCTCGGCTGCCGGGATTTTTTCGACGCCGTCCAGCACGAAGCCGATGAAGCGGTCACGCTCCGCCCGCAGCCGCGCCATTACTGCCCGCCCGTCAACCCGCAAGGTACCGCCATGCACGCCAAAGGTTGGCGCATCGGTAATCGCATGGGCCGCTTCGGCCGCAGCAATCAACAGCTTGCTCGGCATGCAGCCAACCCGCGCGCAGGTGGTGCCATAAGCGCCACCTTCGATCAACAGCACTCGTTTGCTGTGAATTTTAGCCGCGTGATAGGCGGTCATGCCGGCGCTGCCGGCGCCAATGACAGCCACATCCACATTGAGGATTTTCATTTCGGGCTCCTTGGTCTTGCGTGCATAATTTTTGACTTCCGTGTCTCCGCAACCATCTTGCGCGGAGTTCTGCGTGGTGATATTGCGGCCTGTCAATTGCTCCTTAACGGGTTACACTGACCATATACCATCGACACGCAGCCAGCAAGCCGTTGTGGTCTAGTCGAAATTATCCGAATATAAGACGCTTGGCCGCTGCAGCCCGGAATGGTGTTTCTCTTATCACTCGGATGGTATTTCAGGGCAAAACTTAGACCGATTTCAAGGCACCATTTCAGGTAGCAATCAATCAACTCGAAGGAGCATGCGATGCACCACAATCTATTCGACAGTTTCCAATCATTTGACATCCCTGACACGGGCAAAGCCGGCTTTTACAGCCTGGCGGCGCTGGAAGCCGCTGGCCTGGGGAAGATCAGCCGCCTGCCAATATCGTTGCGCATCGTACTGGAATCGGTGCTGCGCAATTGCGACGGCAAGAGCGTCACGGAAGACCATATACGCCAACTTGCCGCCTGGCAGCCGAATGCGCTGCGCCAGGATGAAATCCCATTCGTGGTGGCGCGCATTGTGTTGCAAGATTTTACCGGCGTACCGCTGCTGTGCGATCTGGCGGCGATGCGCGCCGCGGCGGCGAAACTGGGCAAAGACCCTACCATTATTGAACCGCTAGTGCCGGTGCATCTGGTGGTGGATCACTCGGTGCAGGTGGATCACTACAATGCGCCGGATGCGTTCCGGCTGAATATGGAGATCGAGTTCCAGCGCAATCAGGAGCGTTACCAGTTCCTGAAATGGGGCATGCAGGCATTTGATACCTTCAAGGTAGTGCCGCCCGGCATCGGTATCGTGCATCAGGTTAATCTGGAATATCTAGCCCGTGGGGTATGGCAAAAAGATGGCGTGTATTACCCCGACACGCTGGTCGGCACCGACTCGCACACCACCATGATCAATGGCATCGGCGTGGTGGGATGGGGTGTCGGCGGTATCGAGGCCGAAGCCGCGATGCTCGGCCAGCCGCTGTATATGCTGACTCCAGATGTAGTGGGCGTACACCTGAGCGGAAAACTGGGCCAGGGCGTGACTGCAACCGACTTGGTGCTGACGGTGACCGAGCTGCTGCGCGGCGCCAAAGTAGTCGGCAAGTTTGTCGAATTTTTCGGCGAGGGTGTGGCGTCGTTGTCAGTGCCGGATCGTGCCACCATCAGCAATATGTCGCCGGAGTATGGCGCCACCATCGGCTTCTTTCCGATTGACGACGCCGCCGTCGCTTACCTGACGATGACCGGGCGCACCAAGCAAGAGGTGGATGCGTTCCAGAGCTACTTCAAGGCGCAGGGATTGTACGGCGTGCCGCAGGCCGGCGATATCGATTACAGCACCACGCTGACGCTGGATTTATCCGGCATCACGCCGTCGGTGGCGGGCCCCAAACGGCCGCAAGATCGCATCGCACTGCCTGCACTGGGCGCAAAATTCGATGCGTTGTGCGTGGCGCCGGTCGAGCAGGGCGGTTTTGGCAAACCGGCTGAGCAGTTGCACACACGCTATCCGACCAAGTTTGCGCGCCCAAGCGCTGTTAGCGCGGCACCAGGCGGCGGCGACCAGAGTGCGCACCATCCGATGCCCGATAGCGAAGTCGAAATGGTGGACGATCACCCAACCCCGACACCTGCCCCTGCAGAAAAGGGTATCTGCAGCTATGTCGACCTCGGCCACGGCGACATCCTGATTGCTGCCATCACCTCCTGCACCAATACCTCTAACCCAGGCGTGCTGCTGGCGGCCGGCTTGCTGGCCAAAAAAGCAGTTGAGCGCGGCCTGTCGGTCCAGCCCCACATCAAGACTTCGCTCGCGCCGGGTTCGCGCGTGGTGACCGAATATCTGCGCAACGCCGGGTTGCTGACTTATCTGGAACAACTCGGATTCGGGTTAGTGGGCTACGGCTGTACCACCTGCATCGGCAACAGCGGCCCGCTCGATCCGTGCCTGGAAGAAGTCGTCATCAATCGCGACCTGATTTGTGCGGCAGTGTTATCCGGCAACCGCAATTTCGAGGCGCGTATCCATGCCAACATCAAGGCCAACTTCTTGATGAGCCCGCCGCTGGTGGTGGCCTTCGCCATCGCCGGACGGGTAAACCTGGATCTGGAGCATGAACCGCTGGGCCAGGGCAAGGACGGCGTGCCGGTGTATCTGAAAGACATCTGGCCGACCACGGAAGAGCTGGCAGCGGTACAGAAATACGCTAGCGACCCCGCCATGTATCGACGCCTGTATGCCGACTTTACTCAGGACAATCCGCTCTGGAACAGCATTGCCGCCCCGACCGGCGACATATACACCTGGGCGGAATCGACGTATATCGCCGAACCACCGTTTTTCCCGAGTTCTGGCAGCGCTGCCTTCAAGGCCGGCAATATTGCCGGGGCGCGTGCGCTGGGCATCTTCGGCGACTCCGTGACCACCGACCACATCAGTCCGGCCGGTTCGATCAAGTCGACCTCGCCCGCTGGCAAGTACCTGCTGGCGCATGGTGTGGCGCAGCCGGACTTTAATAGTTACGGATCGCGCCGCGGCAATCACGAAGTGATGATGCGCGGCACCTTCGCCAATGTGCGGATCAAGAACTTGCTGATCCCGCTCAAAGCCGACGGCACCCGCATCGAAGGCGGGATTACGCTACATCAGCCGGACGGCGCACAGGTGCCGATTTACGACGCCGCCATGCAATACATTGCAGACGGCGTGCCGACGATGGTGTTTGCGGGAGAGGAATACGGCAGCGGTTCATCGCGCGACTGGGCGGCAAAAGGCACGCAATTACTCGGCGTCAAGGCGGTGATCGCCCGCAGTTACGAGCGCATCCACCGCTCCAATCTGGTCGGCATGAGCGTATTGCCGTTGCAGTTCAAAGGGGCCGACAGCATTCAGTCGCTGGCTATCAAGGGCGATGAAACCTTTGATCTGACAGGTCTCGACGGTACATTGGTGCCCGGGCAGGATGTGACTTTGGTGATACATCGCAAGGATGGAACCAGGCAGGAATGCCAACTGTTGCTGCGCATCGATACGCCGATCGAAGTGGATTATTACACCCACGGCGGCATCTTGCCGTATGTGCTGCAGCGTCTGGTGGCGTGACCGGGCGGCACATACGATGCCGGTCTGAATTCCCAGACCTTAGCAGGCTGAATAGTTGTAATTTATTAATTATTAACTAGAGTATATTTTTTAATCGCAATAAATATATGCGGGTATTGCCATGAAAATTGACATACCCCTTATTTTTTCAAAAGTTTTATAATCGTTCAGCCCGCTAGAAGAGACGCTCAAATGGATTCAGGTGACTGGCCCAGCCAGTTCGTCTTGCGCGGCCAGACCCCGGATTATCTCGATGGTATCGGTGTCTGCGGCAAAATAGGCTGAACGGCGGTATTCGTTGTACATCTCATTGGCGGCATCGGTGGCGGCGTCAAAGCCGTCGTCATATTCGAAGCGCACCGACAGGGCGCCCGGCTGTGTTTCCTCGATGTGCATGACCAGGCTGGAGGCAGCAATCTCGCCCTGCGCCGGTACCGCGTAGTGCACTTGATGCAAGGCATGAAAAGTGACGCAGTCGCGGATCACCAAGTCCCCGTAATGCAACTCGCGCAACACCGTGTTGTCGGTTGCCTCACCTAAATTACACTGCTCCAGATGCGGCATGAACAGCTTGGGCGCTTTTGCCCGCAATACCAGGCCTGACCATAGCTGCTGGCGCGTCAATGGTGTGATGGACGGATTTTGCGGGTCATTAATGTCAATGCTGTGGCTAAATTTCATGAGAGTTTCTGGTAAAAGTCGGCGAGCCGGTATGGCTGCAATAGCAGAATGGTAAAGCAGTCCCGGCATTTCGGCCTGGAATGGTTACGTGAACCTGATTAATCAAACGCAGCTACCGTTTTCTGCAGCGGCTGCGCTTGAAACAGGACAATTCTAATTTAAAACTCTTCCCATTCTTCAGCCGGTAGCGCGCTGCCATTTGCAATCATTTTTTGCTTTTTAGGTGGGGAGATAAGCTTGCGCGGGGCAGACTGTTTGATTTGCGGTACAAAATGATGTACCTGGGCGGTTGGCGCCTGCGCTTGCATGTCGTCGAGCTGGAATACGCTGACCACCTGGGCCAGATGGGCAGCCTGCTCCTGCAGGGCTTCGGACGCTGCCGCCGCTTGTTCCACCAGTGCGGCGTTCTGTTGTGTAACGTCATCCATCTGGATAATGGCTTGATTGACTTGCTCAATGCCCTGGCTTTGTTCCTGGCTGGCAGAGGTGATCTCGGCCATGATGTCGGCCACTTTTTTAACGCTAGTGACAATCTCCTGCATGGTCGCGCCCGCTTGCCCCACCAGCGTGGTGCCAGCATTGACTTTTTGCGCCGAGTCATCGATCAAGGCCTTGATTTCCTTGGCAGCGGAAGCCGAACGTTGCGCCAGATTGCGCACTTCGGTGGCTACCACCGCAAAACCGCGCCCCTGTTCGCCGGCGCGCGCGGCTTCGACCGCCGCATTCAAGGCCAGAATATTGGTCTGAAAAGCGATGCCGTCGATAACGCTGATGATGTCGGCGATTTTTCTGGCCGAGGCATTGATGTCATGCATGGTGTCGACCACTTGGGCTACCACCGCACCGCCTTTGACTGCTACTTCCGATGCCGATGCCGCCAACTGGTTGGCCTGGCGCGCATTGTCGGCGTTTTGCTTGACGGTGCCGGTTAGTTCTTCCATCGAGGCGGCGGTTTGTTCCAGCGTGCTGGCTTGTTCTTCGGTGCGCGCCGACAGATCTAAGTTGCCGGCAGCAATTTGGCCGGACGCAGCCGCTATCGAATCAGTGCCACTACGCACCTGTCCGACAGTTTTGACCAGGCTGGTGTTCATGTCTTGCATTGCTTGCATCAACCGGCCGGTTTCATTGGTAGATTTGACGTTAATCCGGCTGGTCAGGTTGCCGGCAGCAACCGTCTGGGCAACCTTGAGCGCCTCACTCAGAGGATGCGTGATGCTGCGGGTAGTCAAAATGCCTGCCAACACGCTGATGATGCCGGCGCTTATCGCCAGCAGCATGATCCACAGTTCTGCGCTCTCGGCTTGCTGAATCGATTGCTTGCCGGCCTGTGCCATCAGGCTGTCCTGGAATTGCAGGAATTTTTCAAGTTCCGCAATATATTTGGTTTCCATCGGACGTACTTCAGCCAGTAAAAACGCTGTCGCTTCGTCTTTTTTTCCGCTATTAAGGAGATTGATAAAACTTGCTTTCAGTGGCAGGTATTGCTGTCTGAACAGGGTCAGTGTTTTTATGAACTCCCGGCTTTTTTCCAATATAACCATCTTGTCGAGATTGTCGAACGCAAGACCTGCTGCCTTACCGCTGTCATCGACGCGGGTGAGCTCTGTGCTCACCTCTGCCGGGTTCGTCATGAGCAATGCATTACGCATGTAGCGTGCCTGGGCGTTAATCTCACGAATGATCTGATTGGCCGATACCGTCATCGGGTAACGCTCATTGGCGGTCAAGGTTATGTCATTTTTAAGGGTTCCAACCCGGCTAAAGCTGAGTATGGATAACACCAGCAATAACGCAATTACACAGCCAAAAGAAAGAGCCAGCCGTTGGCCGATATTCAAGTTTTTAGTATGCATCTCAGGACTCCAAATTATCTTTTTTATTTATTAAATTAATCAGGCAGCGTGTCTTGGCGTGGCATTAGATTAATCGCGCCGCCTCCTGTGCCGCCACGCGGCCTTCGTCCGTCGGCACTACCCAAACCTGCACGCGGCTGTCTGGCTGGTGAATAGTCATTACCGCATTACCTGTGGCCTGCTGATTTAGCGCAGGATCCAACATCACTCCCAGCCAGGCCAGACGCTCGCACACTTGGGCCCGCAGCACGGCGTCATGCTCGCCAATGCCACCGCTGAAGGCCAACACGTCCAACCCGCCCAGGCAAGCGACCAGCGCACCGGATTCGCGCACTACCCGATGGGTAAATAAGTCTATGGCCCGCTGTGCAGCGACGCCGCCATCGATGCGCAGCCGGCGCATGTCAGCTGAGATGCCGGATACACCCAGCAAGCCGCTTTGTTTGTAAAGCAGGGTTTGCAGCCGATCATGGTCCCAACCCTGCTCCAACAAATACAGCAGTACACCGGCATCTAAAGAACCGCTGCGAGTGCCCATCATCAGGCCATCAAGCGCTGAAAAACCCATGGTTGTGGCGCAGCTGTATCCTTCCCGGGCCGCGCACAGGCTCGCGCCGTTACCCAGGTGGGCCATGAGGACGCGGCCGCCTGCTTGTGTGCTGCATTGCATCAGCACACTCATGATGTACTGGTACGACAGGCCATGAAAGCCGTAACGGCGCACGCCCTGCTGGGCCAGAGACTGCGGCAAAGCAAAGCTGTAATCCACCTCGGGCAGGGTAATATGGAAGGTGGTGTCAAAGCACGCTACCTGCGGCGTGGCAGAAAACGCTTTTTGAAATGCCCGAATGCCCTGCAGGTTGTGCGGCTGGTGTAATGGCGCCAGTGAATTAAGCCTGGCCAGCCTGGCCAATACCGCATCGGTAACCAGCACACTGGTAGAAAAATCCCGCCCACCATGCACTACGCGGTGGGCAATGGCGTCAATGGCGGGAATGCTGGGTTCGCCCGCTAGCAGATCGCCTAAACTACGCAGGGCTTGATCAAACGGATCGCGATCTGTGGCGGGCAGTTCGCGGGTTTGTTGCTGTCCTTCAAATGTCCAGTCCAATACCGGTGCACCACCGGGCTCCAGTCCCTGGATACTACCTGCAAGCAGACTGGGCTGGATCTGTCCTCCTTGCCGTGGATAAATGGAAAACTTGAGGGTTGAAGAGCCCGCATTAACGGCAAGAATAGCCATGTCCCGCTCCTTATCAGGCTTGAAGCAGGTGGTTGCGGCGGGCGTCATGGGCTGCCAATTGGGCCAGTAGCGCCGAAGCCACCCGGGCCATGGGGCCGTCGGCACGACTGGTCAGGGCAATCGGCACCCGTGCGCCGAGCACCAAACCGGAGCCGGTGGCTCCCGCCAGATACTCCAGCTGTTTAGCCAGTATGTTGCCGGATTCCAGGTCGGGCACAACCAGGATGTCGGCATCTCCCGATACGGCTGATTTGATGTGCTTGACTTGTGCTGCGTGGGCCGAAATGGCGTTGTCAAAGGCCAGCGGGCCATCGAGTATGCCGCCCGTGATCTGGCCCCGCTCGGCCATCTTGCACAGTGCTGCAGCGTCCAGCGTGGACGGGATGTTGGGGTTGACGGTTTCCACTGCGGACAGGATCGCGACTTTGGGAATTTTTACGCCCATGATGCGAGCAAAGTCGATTGCGTTCTGGATAATATCCACCTTCTCCTGCAGGCTGGGGCGGATGTTGAGCGCGGCATCGGTGACCAGCAGCGGCTTGCTGTATAGCGGCACGTCGAAGCGGAATACATGCGACATGCGCCGTCCAGTGCGCAGTGCCGGGCGGCCCAGTACCGCGTGAATCAGCTCGTCGGTATGCAAACTGCCTTTCATCAGCACCTCCACTTCACCATTGGCGGCCATATCGGCGGCTTTTTCGGCGGCAGCATGGCTGTGCGGCACCGAGATAATTTCAACGCCCGTCAGGTCGATGCCAGCTTCTCCGGCAATGTTACGGATGCGTGCCTCGGGGCCGACCAGCACAGGCACTATCAAGCCGTAGCCGGCTGAATCCATAGCGCCGCTAAGCGACTCCACATCGCAGGGGTGTACTACTGCACAGCGTACTGCCGACATGCCAGTGCTTAGCGCCAGCAGTTCTGTGAAACGGGCTTCAGGATCAAACAACTGGATGTGCGGCGCATGGGCGCGCGGCAGGCGCACTTTTTTGGTGGGAGCCAGCACCCGGGCCATGCCGTACAGCACGCGGTCGCCTTTTTGGTTGACTACCTGGCAATCCAGTTCGACATGCTTTTTAGCGTCGTCCTTACTCACCACCGTGACCGTCACGGTGAGCGTGTCACCAATCCGAACCGGTTTGGTGAAGTGCAACGCCTGCTCCAGATAAATAGTGCCGGGGCCGGGAAACTGCGTACCCAGCAAGGCTGAAATCAACGCGCCGCCCCACATGCCGTGGGCAATCACTTCATGGTACAAAGTATCGACGGCGTATTCGGGATTCAAATGGGCAGGGTTGGAGTCGCCCGATACTGCTGCGAAGGCCTGGATGTCGGCCAGAGTTAAAGTACGTAGCAGGCGGGCACTCTGGCCCAGCGTGATTTCCTCGTATGTAACGTTTTCAATCAAATCCGTGTTCAAGGTCATGTTCATGGAATTTTCCAGTAGGCAATAGAGTAAGGAATAAGGAAATTGCGGGAAATCATGCTGCTGCGTGGCGGCCTGCATCGACGTAGTTCAAGTGTTGCCGTTTTATGCGCAAATTTTGGAACCCGTTTTGTGGAAGATTGGACTGATAAAGCGTTAACCAAACCTTCTATACAACGGTGCAATTGCGCTGTCAGGCGGCCGGACTTAGAATTCTTCCCAATCGCTATCCGAGGCGGCTTTAGGGTGCGCAATCACGCTTCGTTTGGCTGTTCCGCTTGCCAAACGGGCCGCAATCGGCTGCTTGATGGGTAGCGCGGCAGCGGGTCGAACGCGCCCTATCGGGATAGCGGCCGACATCCCGCTGAGTTTGAAGGCGCTCACTACCTGGGCTAGTTGAGCAGCCTGCTCCTGCAGGGCTTCGGACGCTGTTGCTGCTTGTTCCACCAGTGCGGCGTTCTGTTGTGTAACGTCATCCATCTGGATAATGGCTTGATTGACTTGCTCGATACCCTGGCTTTGTTCCTGACTGGCAGAGGTGATCTCGGCCATGATGTCGGCCACTTTTTTAACGCTAGTGACAATCTCCTGCATGGTCGCGCCGGCTTGCCCCACCAGCGTGGTGCCAGCATTGACTTTTTGCGCCGAGTCGTCGATCAAGGCCTTGATTTCCTTGGCAGCGGAAGCCGAGCGTTGTGCCAGATTGCGCACTTCGGTGGCTACCACCGCAAAACCGCGCCCCTGTTCGCCGGCGCGCGCGGCTTCGACCGCCGCATTCAAGGCCAGAATATTGGTCTGAAAAGCGATGCCGTCGATAACGCTGATGATGTCGGCGATTTTTCTGGCCGAGGCATTGATGTCATGCATGGTGTCGACTACTTGGGCTACCACCGCACCGCCTTTGACTGCCACTTCCGATGCCGATGCCGCCAACTGGTTGGCCTGGCGCGCATTGTCGGCGTTTTGCTTGACGGTGCCGGTTAGTTCTTCCATCGAGGCGGCGGTTTGTTCCAGCGTGCTGGCCTGTTCTTCGGTGCGCGCCGACAGATCGAAATTGCCGGCAGCAATCTGGCCGGAGGCGGTAGCAATCGAGTCGGTGCCGCTACGCACGTTGCCGACAATGGTGGCCAGATGGTCGCGCATGCTTCGCATCGCAAACAATAAGCTGGACTGGTCGCCCGGTTTGAGTTCGATCGTCGCCGCCAGATCGCCGGCAGAGATTTTTTCGACAATTGAAGCGGCATACGCCGGTTCGCCGCCGAGTTGACGCAGCAGACCACGAGTGATGAGGAAATTGATGTAGGCCGCCAGCAGACTAAGCAATACGATAGCGCCGCTGAGCAGATACCTGATAGTGGTCAACTGTGCGACGCGGCCTGCGAGTATGGCTTCCAATTCCATCAGCGCGACTTCATTGAGCTGGTACTGGGTGTCGATGGCAACCGTGAACTGGTTAAAATAGTCGGGGGCGGAAAACTGCAGTTGTTCCGCTTTGACTACTTCGTTTTGTGCCAGTTGGATCACCTGAGTGGCGGTGGCAAGCGCAGCTTGGCTGGGTGCGGCTAATTTTTCTTTGAGTTGCGGGCTATGCGAAACGGCCCTTTCGAGTGAATCGCTTACGCCTGAGTAATGGTCATTGGCCTTGTCGAGCAACGCGATTACTTTCATGCGATCTTCCACCGTTGCGCTCTGCGCAGCCAGCAAGCCGGCACCCGTGGCACGGGTCTGACCAAATATCTCGGCCAGCATTGGCGCTTGCACCAGCACCGCGTCGATCAGATAGTAGCTCTGCGCCTCAGGGTCAAGACTGAGCAGGAAATATTCCATCAATAGTGATTTGACCCTGAATAACTGGGCAATCATTGCGGTTTGTGCGGCGAAGCTCTCAGGTGCTGAGATCGCGCCTTGCGCTAATTTGCTCTTAAGTACGCTCCAGTCGTTGGTGGTTTGCAGCCAGGCCCTGGCGAGCGCGGGCTGGGTGATGTTTTTTTGCAATTCGGCATCAAGCGCAGCGAAGGCCAGATCGGTTTCTGCCATCTTGCTAACGCGCTTCGGCTGGGCTGCGGTATTGCCGTTCAAAACCATCGCAGACAAGCCACGATGCTGCTGCGCCATTTTCAGTGCCTGGAAAACTAGACGCATCGGAGCCAGGCCACGGATTTCCAGCCGGGTAGTACTGATGACTTTGCCGGATTCATTGATATACAGAATGAACGGCGCGACCACTAGAATCACGCCGAGTAGAGCCAAAAGGACAAATTTTTGCCATAGTCGGAGTCTGTTTAATAGCGCATTCATTGTGTTAGTGTTCCTTTGAAAAGTGTGCTGATTGCGCATTTTGAACTGCATGCCTGCAAGGAAAATCATGTTGTAACGAAAACATTTCTCCCGGACTATATCCCGTAATCGAGCCCAATAAATTGCTCTATGTTAAGCACCGATGCACTGCGCGCTCATAATCGAAAAAAAATGATGCGCGGAATTGACACGCTGTCTGGCAGCGCGAGCAAATGCAGGTTTGGATAACAGTCTTTACGGACTTGATATGGGTAGCCAATAACCCGTCAGGAACCGTGCAATGCAGCTTGGCATTTTTAGATTGCTGCCAGCGCCGCCTGCACTGTCGGATACCGCAGCCGAAACCGCAGTTCCTGCTTCAAGCGCCGGTTGCACAAGCGGCGCGATTCCGCCATGAAAGACAGCAGCATCGGCGACACTTGATCTTGCAGTTCAATGCGCGGCAGGCGCGGCGGGCGCGGCAAATCAAAGGCATCGGCGACCGCATCGAAATACGCACCCATCTGCATTTCGCTATCGTCGACCGCGTGATAAATGCGGCACGGCTGGGCTCTGCATAATGCCGCAACGATGATGCGCGCCAGATCGTCGGCGTGGATGTGATTGGTATGCACATCATCTTGTTGCGTGAGCGCCGGCATGCCCTTGCGCAGCCGTTCCAATGGCAGACGCTCGGCGGCGTAAATGCCTGGTACGCGCAGAATGCTCATGTGACTATTGCTGCGCCGGGCCCAGTCGCGCAGCACTTGTTCGGCGTCCACCCGTCGCCGAGCGCGCGGGTTTTGCGGGTTGACGCTGCGGGTCTCGTCGAACTGCGCGCCACCGCAATCGCCGTATACGCCACTGGTGCTGATATAAACCAGCCTTGCCTGCTCGGGTAAAATAGCGCTCAGATTGCGACTGCGCCGGTCTTGCATTCCATTCGATTGCGGCGGCGCCAGATGCACGATGGTGTGCGCCAAGCCAGCCAACCGACGCAAGCTGTGCGGCTGATCCAGATCGGCCACAATCGGCACCGCGCCAGCAGCGCGCAATTCTGCGCAACGCTCGGCCCGGCTGGTAACGGCAAAGACGCGAAAACTGTTGCGCACCAGCGGTAGCAAACGCATGCCGACATCGCCGCAACCGACGATCAGCAAACGCGGCCGGCCCAGTTTGTGCGCGCTGGTCCGGGCTATTTTATTGACTGTATTTTTCATCATCGGGATTGTATGACTTTTCAAGTGACGGTTCAGCCGGGCGGCCAGCAATTTAGCTGCGACGAAAACGATACGGTATTGACCGCAGCGATGCAGGCCGGTATCACCCTGCCTTATGGCTGCAAAAATGGCGCCTGCGGTTCCTGCAAAGGAAAGATATTATCCGGCACCGCCAAACACGGCACGCACCAGCAAAAGGCGCTTTCAACGGAAGAAGAAGCGAATGGCCTGGCGTTGTTCTGCTGCGCCACCCCGCTGTCGGACCTCGTGATCGAAGCGCACGAAGTGCTAAGCGTGGGTGAATTTCCGGTCAGAAAGATGCCGGCGCGCATTGCCGCGCTAGAAAAAATGTCCGCCGATGTGATGCTGATCTCGCTGCAACTTCCAGCCAACGAACGGCTGCAGTATCTGGCCGGCCAATACATTGAACTCATGCTGCGCGATGGCAAACGGCGTAGTTACAGCATGGCCAACGCGCCGCATGCCGACGAAAAAATTACACTGCACGTTCGGCACATGCCGGGAGGCTTGTTCACCGACCAGTTATTCGGCAATCTCAAGGAACGCGATATCCTGCGCTTTGAAGGTCCGCTCGGCACTTTTTTCCTGCGCGAAGATTCCGACAAGCCGATCATCCTGCTGGCCTCCGGCACCGGCTTTGCGCCGATCAAAGCAATCATTGAACACGCCGCGTTCATCGAATCGAAGCGCCCGATGGCGCTGTACTGGGGCGGCCGCCGGCCGCAGGATTTGTACATGCACACGCTGTGCGAAGAATGGACGCGTACTCTGCCCGATTTCAAATACGTGCCGGTGGTGTCGGAAGCGCGAGCGGAAGACGGCTGGCAGGGCCGCAGTGGTTTGGTGCATCGCGCCGTGATCGAGGATATTCCCGACTTGTCGAGCTATCAGGTATATGCCTGCGGCGCGCCGATCATGGTGGATTCAGCCAAACGGGATTTCATCGCGCAGTGCAAGTTGCCGAAAGAAGAATTTCATGCGGATTCATTCACCTCGGAAGCGGATTTGCACACCGCATAAACAATTTTCGATTCGCCAGTAGCGTAGGCCTCCGTGCCTGCGCCGGGCCGCAGGCACGGAGGTCTGCGACGGAACAGACGCAGGCACGGAGGCCTACGCTACTAATGCAATCCCACACGCTCGGAGCACCCATGGAATTCAGCCAGTACGATGTCAACGCCTTGATGTTTATCACCAATCGCCCGCCGCTCGTCTTCACCGAAGGCAGCGGCATGTGGCTAACAGACCATAGCGGCAAACGCTATCTGGATTATCTGCAGGGTTGGGCGGTCAACTGCCTCGGCCACTCGCCGCAATGCATCCAGGATGCGCTGGCGGCGCAGGCCAAAAAACTGATCAATCCATCGCCGGCGTTTTATAACGCACCGTCGATCAAGTTAGCTTCGCTGCTAACCGCCAACTCGTGTTTCGACCGCGTATTCTTTGCCAACAGCGGTGCCGAAGCCAATGAAGGCGCAATCAAACTGGCGCGCAAATGGGGCAAAAAATACAAGGATGGCGCGTTCGAGATCATCAGCTTCAACCACAGTTTCCACGGCCGCACACTAGCCACCATGTCGGCCTCCGGCAAACCCGGCTGGGATACGCTGTACGCACCGCAAGTGTCGGGCTTTCCGAAGGCTGAACTGAACGATATCGCATCGGTCGAAAAACTGATTAATGCCAACACCGTGGCTGTGATGCTGGAGCCGGTGCAAGGCGAGGCCGGCGTGATCCCGGCCAGCCGTGGCTTCATGCAGGCGTTGCGCGCGCTGACCAGCCGCCACAATATCCTGCTGATCGTCGATGAAGTGCAAACCGGCATGGGGCGCTGCGGCACGCTGTTCGCCCATCAATTGTCGGACATTACGCCCGACCTGATGACGTTGGGCAAAGGTATCGGCGGCGGCGTGCCGCTGGCGGCCATGCTCTGCACCGAAGCAGTCGCCTGTTTCGAGCCCGGCGACCAGGGCGGCACTTACAACGGCAACCCGCTCATGACCGCCGTGGGCGTAGCGGTGATGGAAGAATTGCTGCAACCCGGCTTTCTGCCGGCGGTGCAGGAAAAAGGTGCGTATCTGCGTACGGAGTTGCTGCAGCTATGCCAACAGCACGACTTGCAAGGTGAGCGCGGCGAAGGTTTATTGCGGGCGCTGGAACTCGGCCGCCCGATCGGCACGCAATTAGTGGAAGCGGCGCGCGGCCTGCAACCGTTCGGCTTGCTCTTGAACTCGCCGCGCCCGGAATTGTTGCGTTTCATGCCGGCACTCAACGTCACTAGCGCCGAAATCCAGCAAATGACATCGATGCTGTCGGGCTTGTTGCACCAATTAAAATAATTTGCGTGAAAATCCTGGAGGCACCTGCTTCCAGGACTATACTGGATAGTTGTATTTTTTTAAACGCATGGAAATAATGCGTAAAATGCCACATTTATGATGATACTCTTCATACTATCAATATCACTTGGGTAACAGTCAGCCTCCTTTATTCCTTCATTAAATATCAAAATAGCACTTGATACTCTGGCGGCGCATCCCAATTGTGTAAATTATATGCACAGTATTGAAAAGCACAACTTGCTCAGCAAACACTTCTCACGCCTGCCAGTAATTGTCTGCGGATAAACATTATTTCGACACAACGCAACAATAGTAGAACAGGGCTAAAATCAAAACGGCGATATATTATTAAGAGCCAAAATTAATAGCCAAGAACTGGTAGGCCCCACTCAAAGGACATGAAAATGAAAATCTTTGACAACTACGCAGCGCGGTACGAACGAACCATGGAAGAAGAGTATTCCCTCAAGGAGTACCTGGATTTATGCAAGCGCGATCCTATGGCGTATTCCAGTGCCGCCGAGCGTATGCTAGCTGCGATCGGCGAACCGGAATTGGTCGACACCCGCAATGATCCCCATCTGTCGCGCATCTTCGCCAACAAGGTCATTAAAATCTATCCCGCCTTCAAAGAGTTTTATGGGATGGAAGATGCGATTGAGCAAGTGGTATCGTATTTCCGCCATGCAGCGCAAGGTCTGGAAGAGCGCAAACAAGTTCTGTACTTGCTGGGGCCGGTCGGCGGCGGCAAATCGTCAATTGCCGAAAAACTCAAGCACTTGATGGAAAAAGTGCCTTTCTACTGCATCAAGGGCTCTCCCATCAATGAGTCGCCGCTGGGCTTGTTCAACCCGGAAGAAGACGGTGCGATTCTGGAAGAGGATTATGGCATTCCGCGCCGCCAGCTAAACGCCATCCCCAGCCCCTGGGCGGTCAAGCGCATGAGCGAATTCAACGGCAACATCAATCAATTCAGGGTCGTCAAACGGTACCCGTCCATCCTCAGACAGGTAGCGATTTCGAAGACTGAACCCGGCGATGAAAACAACCAGGATATTTCATCGCTAGTGGGCAAAGTGGATATCCGCAAGCTCGAAGACTTTTCCCAGGACGACACCGATGCTTACAGCTACTCGGGCGGCTTGTGTCTGTCGAACCAGGGCTTGATGGAATTCGTCGAAATGTTCAAGGCCCCGATCAAGGTGCTGCATCCATTGCTGACCGCGACCCAGGAAGGCAACTACAAGGGCACTGAAGGTTTTGGTGCGATACCGTTCGACGGCATCATCCTGGCCCACTCCAACGAGTCGGAATGGAAAGCCTTTAAAAACAACAAGAATAACGAAGCATTCCTGGACCGGATTTACATCGTCAAGGTGCCGTACTGCCTGCGGGTGATGGAAGAAACCAGGATTTACGAAAAACTGTTGCGCAATTCCTCGCTAGCGCAAGCGCCGTGTGCTCCCGGCACGCTGAGGATGATGGCGCAATTTGCGGTATTGACGCGTCTGAAGGAGCCGGAAAATTCCAGCATTTTCAGCAAGATGCAAGTCTATGACGGTGAAAACCTGAAAGACATTGATCCAAAAGCCAAGTCGTATCATGAATACCGCGACTACGCCGGAGTGGATGAAGGCATGAGCGGACTGTCGACCCGCTTCGCTTTCAAGATTTTGTCCAAGGTATTTAACTTCGACAACACCGAAGTGGCGGCCAATCCGGTTCACTTGATGTATGTGCTGGAACAGCAGGTCGAACGCGAACAGTTCCCGCCCGAAACCGAGCAGAAATACCTTGCCTATATCAAGGAATATCTGACCCAGCGCTATGCCGAATTTATCGGCAAGGAAATTCAGACCGCGTATCTGGAAAGTTACTCCGAGTATGGTCAGAATATTTTCGACCGCTACGTGATTTTTGCGGATTTCTGGATTCAGGATCAGGAGTACCGCGACCCGGATACCGGCGAAAGCTTTGACCGCAATGCGCTTAGCCTGGAACTGGAAAAAATAGAAAGACCTGCCGGCATTTCGAATCCAAAAGATTTCCGTAATGAAATTGTTAATTTCGTGTTGCGGGCCCGGGCCCAGAATGCCGGCAAGAACCCGGCCTGGACCAGCTACGAAAAACTCAAAATGGTGATCGAGAAAAAAATGTTTTCGAATACCGAAGAGTTGCTGCCGGTGATTTCGTTTAATGCCAAGGCTAGCGCCGATGATGTCAACAAGCATGCAGAGTTCGTCGCCCGCATGGTCGAAAAAGGGTATACGGCCAAACAGGTGCGACTGCTGTGCGAGTGGTATTTGCGCGTCAGAAAATCGTCGTGAGCGTGAGCGGATGGTTCGCAGGGGCAGGTTCCAAACCTGCCCTCCCATTGCCAAAATGCCAGGGCGGGTTTGGAACCGCCTCTATCAGGAAGTTGCTGACGTTAAATATAGGAGACGATTTTGGTTCACCTCATAGACCGCCGCCTACAAGGCAAGAACAAGTCCGCAGTCAATCGCGAACGATTTTTACATCGTTACAAGAGTCAGATCAGGGGCGCGGTTGAACGCGCGATAAAAGGTCGTTCCATCACCGACATGGAGAGCGGCGAAAAAGTATCCATTCCTGCCAAGGATGTGAATGAACCGAGTTTCGGTCACGCGCATGGCGGAATTTGGGAGCCGGTGCATCCCGGCAACAAGGAATACCTGAAAGGCGATCGGGTGCAGCGCCCCAAAAGCGGGGCCGGCTCCGGCTCCGGCCAGGCCGGCAACAGCGACCAGATCACGGAAGATGATTTTATTTTCGAACTAACGCGGGAAGAATTCCTGAACTATTTTTTCGAAGATCTGGCATTGCCGAATATGGTGAAGACCCAGCTCACCGCCAGCACCGAATTCAAGCAGCAGCGGGCCGGTTATAAAATGTCCGGCACGCCTACCAACATCCATATTCTGCGCTCGTTGCGCGGCGCGCTGGGACGGCGCATTGCAGTCGGCAGTAAATCGCGCAGGCGTCTGCTTGACGCGGAATCCGAACTTCAGCAATTGCTCGCGCATGTGCCGCACGAAGATGCGCGCGTCACAGCGCTGCGCCTGGAAATTCATCACTTGCGCAGCAAGCTGTTGGCAATTCCATTCATCGACCCGTTCGATTTGCGCTACAGCAATCGTATCAGGGTGCCGAAACCGGCCAGCCGCGCAGTCATGTTTTGCATCATGGATGTGTCCGGCTCGATGGATGAAATCAAGAAAGATACCGCCAAACGCTTTTTCATCCTGTTGTACCTATTTTTGCAGCGTGCTTACGACAAGATTGAAGTCGTCTTCATCCGCCACCACACGATGGCTGACGAAGTCGATGAAGACGATTTTTTCCACTCGCGCGAATCGGGCGGCACCGTGGTGTCGTCGGCGCTGCATCTGCTGTCCAAGATCATGCATGAGCGGTATTCCAGCAACGACTGGAATATTTACGTGGCGCAAGCTTCCGATGGCGACAATTGGGATAATGATTCCGTGGCCTGCCGCCAGTTGCTGATCAACACCATCATGCCGGCAGTGCAGTATTACGCGTACGTCGAAATCACCGAAGACAAGCCGCAAAATTTGTGGGAAGAATACACACAAGTACTAGACCATCACCCGCACTTTGCGATGCAACTGATCAAATCCCAAGCCGATATTTATCCGGTTTTTCGAGAGCTATTCAAGAAACAGGAAAAATCATGAGCATGCCGAACCAGGTCACCCCTTCGCAACCGTTACCTAGACAGTCGGAATGGACTTTCGAACTGCTGGAACAAGCGCACGAAGAAGTGCGCCGCGTAGCGCAAAATTTTGGTCTTGACACTTACCCGAACCAGCTCGAAATCATCAGCGCAGAACAGATGATGGATGCCTACACCGCAGTTGGTTTGCCGGTGTCGTACCACCACTGGTCGTTCGGCAAACATTTCCTGAATACCGAAAAAAGCTACAAGCGTGGCCAGATGGGCCTGGCGTACGAAATCGTCATCAATTCGAATCCTTGCATCGCCTATCTGATGGAAGAAAACAGTCTGATGATGCAAACCCTGGTGATCGCTCACGCAGCTTACGGGCACAATTCTTTTTTCAAGGGCAATTATCTGTTTCGTTCATGGACCGATGCCGAAGAAATTATCGATTACATGGTATTTGCCAAGAAATTCGTTTCTGAATGCGAAGAGCAGCACGGAGTCGAAGCGGTCGAACTATTGCTGGATTCTTGCCATGCGCTGCAAAACCACGGCGTCAATCGCTACAAGCGCCCGGCCAAATTGTCGCTCACAGAAGAAAAGGCACGCCAGAAAGAGCGCGAAGCCTACTTGCAATTGCAGGTCAACGACCTGTGGCGCACCCTGCCTCAGCAAGAAAGAGAAGCGATCGGCAACCGGCCGCCGCAGCAGTTCCCGGCGGAACCGCAAGAGAATCTGCTCTATTTTATCGAGAAATATGCGCCGATACTGGAGCCTTGGCAGCGCGAAGTAGTGCGTATCACGCGCAAGATTGCACAGTATTTCTACCCGCAGCGCCAGACCCAGGTCATGAACGAAGGCTGGGCCACTTTCTGGCATTACACCATCCTCAACCAACTGTATGCGGAAGGCGTAGTCGATAACGGTTTCATGATGGAATTCCTGCAAAGTCATACCAACGTAATCTACCAACCGCCGCTGGACAGTCCGCACTACAACGGCATCAACCCGTATGCGCTGGGGTTTGCCATGATGAGCGACATCCGTCGGGTCTGCGAAGCACCGACGGAGGAAGACCGCGCATGGTTTCCGCATATCGCCGGCAGCGACTGGCTAAAATCGCTCGATTTTGCAATGCGCAACTTTAAGGACGAGAGTTTTATTTCCCAGTACCTGTCGCCCAAGCTGATCCGTGATTTTCATTTTTTCGCGGTGCTTGACGATGACACCGATGACAAGTTGTCGATTTCTGCAATTCACGATGACAGTGGTTATCAGACTATCCGGCAGAAACTCTCGGAGCAATATAACCTGGGCAATCGAGAGCCAAACATCCAGGTATATTCGGTCAACATGCAGGGCGATCGCTCGATGACCTTAAGGCACACCCAGTTTCAGCGCCGCCCGCTGAATCCGCAGGCGCAAGAAGTGCTAAAGCATGTGGCGCGCCTATGGGGTTTTGATGTGCGCCTGGAGACCATCGATCCGAATGACAAAATCATCAGCACGCTGGAATGCAAGCGCGAAAAGCGCAGCCACAGCTAAATTCCGCATGCTGCACTTCTGATGTGCTGCGGCACTGAATTTTAAATATACTGAATAAGGTATTTTTAACTGCTCCAATAAATACATGCGGCGAAAGCATTGTTTATTGGCATACTCCTACTATGGTGCCATGTGCTTGTAGGTGCGAATTCATTCGCATCAGTGCGGATGGAATAAATAAGAGTGCGAATAAATTCGCACCTACATTCGACCGGCAAAACTTCTACCCAGCTATGCAAGCATCACCGCTCCAATATGTATTGCCCAGGAGCGTCGGCCAGCGCCCGTTCGGCCGGGATCTCCTGCGGCTTGATTTTTTTTGCGCTGGAATGCAGCGCCAGCCACTTGTGCCAGTGCGGCCACCAGGAACCCTGTTCGAGCGTCGACTCCGACACCCACTCGTCCGGCCCCACCACATGACTGCCCGCTTGCCGCTGGCCGGACCGAAACCGGAAGCTGCGGCCCGCATGGCCCAACTCGGATACCACACCGCTATTGTGACCACCGGAAGCCAGCACGAAATGGACTTCGGAGTCGACCAGAAAATGGATCTTGTAGACCGACTTCCAGGGCGAGACATGGTCAAGCTCGGTGCCCAGCACAAACATCGGAGGCCTGACATTGCCAAGAGCGACCAAATGACCATCGACGCAGTAACGGCCTTCAGCCAGATCATTGTGCAAGAACAAATGCCACAAATATTCGCTATGCATTCGATATGGCAGGCGCGTGGTGTCGGCGTTCCACGACATCAGGTCGTTCGGCGCGCGACGCACCCCCAGCAGGTACTCGCGCATCATGCGCGACCAGACCAGATCGCGCGAATTAAGCAGCTCGAAACTGCCTGCCATCTGAGCGCCGTCCAGATAGCCCTGCTCCCACATCAATGCGTCCAGCAAAGCCAACTGGCTATCATCGATGAACAGACCCAGTTCGCCTGGTTCGGCAAAGTCAGCCTGCCCCGCCAGCAGCGTGATAGTCTGGATTGGCGCCAGCGCCGGTTGCGGATCGCGCCCCAGTGCCGCTGCGCCGATAGACAGCAAAGTACCTCCCAGGCAATAACCGACCGCATGCACTGGAATGTCCGGCATCTGAAGTGCGACTTGCTCCAGCGCGACATACAGTCCCTGCGCAATATAATCATCCATGCCCAAGTTGCGGCCCTCGGCACCGTGGTTCTTCCATGACATCATGAACACGGTATGGCCCTGTTCGACCAGGTAGCGCACCATCGAATTATTCGGCGACAGATCCAGGATGTAGTATTTCATGATCCATGACGGCACAAACAGCAACGGTTCCCGGTATACAGTTTTGGTTTGCGGCGTGTACTGGATCAATTCAAACAGTGCATTGCTAAATATCACTTTTCCGGGAGTAACCGCGACGTCTTGGCCGACCTTGTAGGGAGAATCTTCCTTGTGGGTATCGATGCCACGCTTCTTCTGTTTTCTTTTGGCCTGATCTTCCAGCCAGTGGCTCCAGCCGATCAAACGGTTATGGCCTTTCGATTCGATGGTGGCGCGCAGCACTTCTGGATTGGTAATAGCGTAATTGGACGGAGCAAAAGCATCCAGCACCTGGCGCGCGGTAAAACTGACCACATGCTCATGATGCGGCGTAACGCCGCGAATGCCGGTAGTGGCCTGCTGCCAGAAATCCTGCGTCTGTAAAAAAGATTTAGCAAACACGTTATACGGCCAGTGTGACCATTCCGGCCGGTTAAAACGCGAATCGCTGTCCGTCACGCTGACCTGACCATTGCCGGAGCTCACCGCGCTGGCCATGAAAGGCCCCCATTCTGCCGCTTGCTGCTTCAGCAACGCCAACAGTTCGATGCCGCGTCCCGGCGACATGGCAAGTTGCAGTAGCCATTCCTGCATGGCCACCGACAGGCTGGTGGGAGAAATGCCGCCGGTCAACTTTGCCAGCGCGCTCTGATATATCAAATCCAGAGTATTGGCGCCAGCCTGCTCGCTGTCCAAACAGTACAGTTTTTCCGAGGCCGCATCAGACTGCGACACGGTCGCCCCTGCGGCAGGCGACACTGTTGCATCTGGCGGGTTGCGATCATGGTTCAAATTTTTTTCAGTCAGATTCATATCCACCTCTTATTTGCATGTTTTTCATTCTTGCAAGAATGCGATTCCAAACTGATTGACATAAGTCAAACGAAGTAGGAATTGTTTCTATCAAGGCAAAATTATAATGTCAGGATCTAAGAAAACGTGGATTGAATCATCTGAGCGTGTCAACCGGTATCAGCCAGACATCGGCGCTGCCACATGGCAGGGACTGAAATGGGATATTGCCAGGTGCCGCAAGATAATCGAAAAGCTAGCACTTAGCCAACTGCCTGAATAAGTGAGTTCACTTCCATGCTTCTGCTGTAGAATTTCGCCAGTAAAATTGAAGCCGATAATTGTATAAAACCACCCAGTTTATAAGAATGTGGCAAGTCAGGTTTTAAATTGGAATCCATCAACATGCAACCTGGCAATCTTTGTCGCTAAATTTATCCTACTCAACGAAATGGAATGACTTCATGTCTTCAACTCCTATAGAAGGCGGCGAGCCTCCAGTGAATGATCGAACCAGGCTTGATGCAATTATCCAAGGCATTAAGGCGCGAACAGCCAATTCCTACATCTCTTTGAGCGGGAAGGGTTTGGCGTTGCTGGTTATGCTGATCGCCATTGCCTGGGTGCTCTCAGGGATATATAAGGTGCAACCTGACGAACAAGGTGTTGTGCTGCGTTTTGGGAAATGGGTCGAAACCACCGAATCCGGTCTTCACTATCACCTGCCGTATCCTTTCGACACCGTATTGTTTCCAAAAGTCACCCAGATCAACCAGCTGCAGCTGGGCCGCCAGTCCGATGGAACGCCGTCAAATAGCGGCGCGGCTGTGATTAACTCTGACTCCCATGAGAAACAAATGTTGACTGGAGACGAAAACATCGTTGAGGCTGATTGCGTAGTATTTTGGCGGATCAAAGATGCCGGACAATACCTGTTCAAAGTTAAAAATCCAGAATTCGCGGTAAAAATAGCAGCAGAAAGTGCGTTGCGGGAAGTCATAGGACGTACCCCCATCCAGGCTGCGATGTCGGATAAACGCCAGCAAATAGCCGATGAAACCAAATCGCTACTGCAACAGTTGCTTGACTCAGAACAGTCTGGAATTTTGATTACACAGGTTCAGCTGCAAAGAGTTGACCCTCCGATCGCCGTCATTGATGCATTTAATGACGTGCAACGTGCCCGTGCCGACCAAGAACGTGCCCGAAACGAAGCTGAAGCTTATCATAATGACATTCTTCCCCGGGCTCGCGGGGAAGCCTCACACATTAACCAAGATGCGGAAGCTTACAAAACGCAAGCGGTGAATCTGGCTGATGGTGAGGCCAAAAGTTTTTTATCTGTCTACCAAAGTTATACGCAGGCTAAGGATGTAACTGAATGGAGACTCTACCTTCAGAGCGTAGACGCTGTGCTGAAAAAAGCGAGCAAAGTCATTATTGACTCATCTGGAAAGGGTATGTCCGCAGTAGTGCCTTATATGCCCTTATCTGAAAAAGAAAAGCCTGCCATTAAAGAGGTTAAGAAATGAATCCTAATAAATTACGAATTGCCATCGTAGTCATCATCCTGATAACGTGCACGATACTGTCATCGACCCTTTACACCTTAGGGGAAGATCAACAAGCTTTAGTTGTTCGCCTGGGTGCGCCGATAGGCGTAGCTGCGGAGCCAGGTCTTAAAGTGAAAGTGCCGATGATTGACACTGTGATCTATTACGATAAGCGTTTGCAAACACTAACTCCTCAGTCGGAACAAGTCATTCTTGGTGATCAAAAACGTATCGAGGTAGAAACCTATACCCGTTACCATATTGTTAATCCCTTACGTTTTTACCAAACCGTTCGAACTTTTAATCAGGCTGAAGCGCAACTCACTCAACTTGTTAGTTCGTCGCTACGCCACGAACTGGGAAAGGTGATGATGAAATCCCTGTTATCCAATGAACGCCCCCATATCGTTGAGCTCATCCAGAAAGAAGTTGCCGACAAAGCTAAGCCGCTCGGTATTGAGGTAACGGAGGTGCGACTTCACCGTGCCGACTTACCTTTAGAGACCAGCCAGGCAATCTACGACCGTATGAAGTCGGAACGTGAGCGCGAAGCCAAAGAACTGCGTGCGCAAGGATTCGAGTGGGCACAGCAAATTCAGGCAAAAGCTGACCGGGAGCGCGCTATCCTCTTGTCTGAGGCGCAGCGACAGAGCAATATTACTCGCGGGGAAGCCGATGCCGAAGCCAATCGGATTTTTGCCGCCGCCTTTGATAAAGATCCTCGATTTTATAAATTCTATCGCTCTTTGCAGACCTACCGTCAAGCATTGGCGGACTCCGCACCGACTCTTGTGCTTACGCCGGACGCCGAGTTTTTGCGCAATTTCAAAACCGGGCCACGTGTCGATGTAAAGCGCTGAGCAAACAGTTACGGACTAAACGGCCAGGCGTTTTAAGAAAAATACAGATTTGCTGATTGCAACGGCTATTTTCCTTCTTGGACCACAACTTTTAATTCAATCTAGGCCAGATGATAGCTTATAGCAATACTCCGACTAAATTATGGCGTATTGCCTTAACTGTCGGTCCTGGACTTGTAGTCATGCTTGCTGACACGGAGGCAGGTAGTGTGATTACTGCCGCTCAGAGTGGTGCCCAGTGGGGTTATCGGCTGCTGCTGTTACAGTTTCTTATTATTCCGATATTGTTCATAATACAAGAACTTACTGTAAGGCTTGCCCTTGGCACTGGCAAAGGTTACGGCGAATTGATTCGGCAAAGGTTCGGACATGGGATGGCCTTTTTGTCGATGTCTACCCTGATTATTAGCTGCTTTGGTGCATTATTGACGCAAATGAGTGGCCTTGCCGGTGTCGGGCAATTATTCGGGGTCCCTATTTGGCAAACGATCGTGCTGATTGCCATTCTAATTTTCACAATGATGTGGACCGGCTCTTATCATTCGGTCGAGCGGATCGCGATTTGTTTGGGCCTGTTTGGACTCGCTTTTTTGATCGTTGCCTGGAAAGCCCACCCCGACAGCAGACAAATGCTTGCCCAGATAAGGCAAATGCCGTTAAGCGACAAGAATTATCTGTATCTTGTCGCCGCCAATCTGGGCACAAGTATTATGCCTTGGACCATGTTTTACCAGCAGTCTGCACTGCTTGACAAAGGGCTGTCACTGACACATTTGAAAGTGGCTAGATATGAGACTTTGTTTGGCGCCATTCTCTGCCAAACGGTCCAGGCTGCGGTGCTGGTGGCAGCAGCAGCCTCCATTGGTCAACGTGGAGCCAGTCTGGAGAATGTGCCGCAGATTGCTGAGGCATTTACTGTCGTGCTTGGCGATACGTTCGGACGCATCGTATTTGCCGTCGGCTTAAGCGGTGGTGCTCTAGTCGCCACCATCGTGGTATGCCTCACCGCAGCCTGGTCTGTTGGCGAAGTGATTGGGGTTCGCCATTCGCTGGAGCAACATCCGACCGAGGCTCCGTGGTTCTATGCAACATTCGGCGTCATGCTGGTGGTAGCTGGCGCACTGGTATGTTCAGGGGTCAATTTGGTCCGTCTGTCGATTGCCACAGGTGTTATCAATGCCCTGTTATTGCCGATTGTTTTGGTATTTCTCTATGGATTGGCCTGCACCGCACTACCTGAATCTCTACGCCTAAAGGGCAACTACGCAAGTCTGGTTGGCTTGGTTTTTATTTTAACGGCTGGTTTTGGACTTTATGCCGGTATCGCAGGGATGTTGGGATGATTTTTTAGATTGTATTTTGGCCGTAACTTGGAGTAAAAAATAATGGAATTTGATGGTGTAATGCACGCGCTTGGGATGGTGTTCCAAGTGTTTCTCCTTGATCTGATCCTGAGCGGCGACAATGCGGTCGTGATTGCACTTGCGTGCCGGTCGCTTCCACCGCAGCAAATGCGCAAAGTGATTCTGATCGGTACGGGCACTGCCATTTTTCTACGCGTCATATTAACAACTGTTATTACATACCTACTCAGCATTCCATCGCTCCGACTGATAGGCGGGTTAGTGCTGATCTATATTGCCATCAAGCTCATTATGGAAGAGGAGGCGGAAGCCGAAGAGGAATTAGAACCTCAGGTAGCTAACGATGCCATCACAACCAGTGAAGAAAATGCAACAACAAATAAAATGTGGTCAACAGTCGGTATCGTGGTCATAGCCGACTTGGTGATGAGTGTGGACAATGTTGTCGCTCTGGCTGCTGCTGTGCAAGGTAGTGTTTTCTTTCTGGTGCTCGGTCTTCTATTCAGCGTTCCACTATTGATGTATGGCAGCCTTTATGTCACCAAACTACTGAATCGTTACCCGATCTTGGTACCTGCTGTGGGCGCCCTATTGGGTTGGATTGCGGGAGATATCAGCATGTCAGATCCGCTGATTGCTAATTGGGTTAATACACAATCGCCAGCACTCGCAATCGTAATGCCATTGCTTTGCGCAGTTTTTGTTCTTTTGCAAAGTAAAATACTGAAAGAAAATCGTCATAATCAGGGCGTCAAAATTTTGGGCCAGGCCCCGAAAGCACCTCTTTCTTCGCTGATACTGTCCATGAATGAGCCACCATCCGTGGCCATAAAAGCGAAAGACGTTTCTTCGAATTTTGTTCCGAAAAGTGCATCAGAACAATCTCAACCTAACTATGCAGCACAAATAATGGTAGTTGAAAATGGGCTTAATATCCCAGCGAAAAACAGTCAAATAACAAGCACTGTGATGACTAAAGCTCCTGAATATCCATGGCACAAACAATTGCCTTTTTCATTGCCTGGTTTGAAGCGAAGCGCCTTGATTGTTGCTGCAATTTCGATTGTTTTAATCGTCTTCTTTCTATTCAGCTATTTTAGTAAAAATTTTATGCCCGTGCCAGGGCAGTTGGTTCGTTACGATTGCCCAGGATTTCGCGGGATTTTTTCTCTCTATTACAAACAAGGGGGAGAGGAAATTCAGATCCGCTCTAATGGTAATGTGATTGATGGCGTTATTCATTATGGAAAAATTGACTGGAAAAATTATAACGACGCAAGTGCTGCAGTTGGATTTATGCCACCCCAAGAAATAGTCAGTTATGCTAAATCAGTACAAATAAATGGTGGAAATTTTGTTGAGATAATGTGTCCGCGCATTGAAAACCCTTGAATTTTTCAAATAACTCAACAGAACATGCCTTAGGAAATATTGGATATGACTGCCGCGTGAATGATCTAATGAGTCCAGCGGCGAGTCGGGGGATTGCCTTATTTATTGACGGTGCCAGTGGCACTTAATATCGTATGCTTTTGCCTTTACTACCACTGTATTGGTGGTGGGCACGGGCAGCGTAAGCTGGGTGTTCGTCGCAGATTTACTAGCGCCCTGCATTTCGATTCTTGTGGCAGGTAGCGATTGTGAAGCGATGGCTAATCACCACTGCGGCGCACGAAACATAGATTTCTTACTATCAACGATCCCCTCCACCGGAACGGTTCGCTGTGCATGACACATCACTGGAAAACCGATGTCCGACAATATTGAATCTGCAGCGCACCCCTTTCCCCCTCTTATCGGGGTTGCCCCTCTGATGCGGCGCGCCTTCCTCAACGAAGACCTTAGGCCGTTGGGAGCGGAGTTGCTGGCACGTGCCCAGGCAAATCCCGCAGACGCCCATGCTTACCTGGATTTTTCAACCGTGCTGCAACTGACCAACAATCGGGAAAGCGCGCTAGCGGTGCAGGCACAAGCGATTGAACTTCAGTCTCTATACTCGTTGCCGGCACGCCAGTCAGAGCCCGGTCTGCGCCTATTGGTGATTATGGGACTGGGCGATCTGATGTCAAATACGCCTATTGAATTTCTGCTGGAAGACTCGGATGTTTCCTTGGACATGCTGTATGTCACTCTGGAATCGGCGTGGCCAGAAACCGTCCCGGATCATGATGTGATGATGGTGGCGGTGGCTGAGTCCGCAGATAACCAGCCTTTGCTTCAGCGTCTTGCCGGGCTTGTCGCCAACTGGCCGCGCCCGGTTATCAACCTGCCCGAATACATTGCCGTCCTCTCGCGCGATGGCGTCTGCGCCGCCTTGCAAAATAGTCCCAATCTTGACATGCCGATCACAGCGCGCGTTGAAAGAGCAGCGTTGCAGGCGCTGGGCGCTGGCGCGACGACAGTCGGCGCGCTTCTGCCACAGGACGATTTCCCATTGATCGTGCGACCTATCGGTTCACACGCCGGTCAAAACCTGGAAAAAATGATGCACTGTGGCGATGTCGCCGACTATCTGGCGCGGGTTGATGCAGAACAATTCTATGTGTCGCGGTTTGTCGATTATCGTAACGCCGACGGCTTGTTTCGCAAATATCGGATCGCTCTGATCGAGGGACGATCCTTCGTGTGTCATTTCGCTGTGTCCGCGCACTGGATGATTCACTATCTCAATGCGGGAATGGACGCAAGCGCTGAAAAGCGCGCGGAAGAAGCCGCATGCATGGCCAATTTTGATACGGAATTCGCCCTGCGTCACGCACCGGCCTTGCACGCCATTTACCAGCGCATGGGGCTTCCTTACCTGGGGATCGATTGTGCTGAAACCAGTGCGGGCGATTTGCTCATCTTCGAGATCGATAACGCGATGGTCGTTCACGCCATGGATGACGAACAAATGTATCCGTATAAAAAACCGGCCATGCAAAAAGTGTTTACAGCATTTCGCCAGATGCTGGAAAACGCTCGCCATATGACAGTGGCTGGCTGAGTTTGTTAAGCGAGCTATCGCCACAGACGCTTTCCATCACGCTGCCCAGTACATCTGCTTTACTGGTCTCGGGTGGCGACACGCGCATCGTGCTCGACCCGGTTTCCGGTCTGTCGATGTATGGCTGTCGTCCCTACCCGGACCCAGACCTGGTTGCGCTCGGGTCGTCTACGGCGTCCGTAATTTCGGAAGCCGGGATCGCAGCGTCCAGCGCTCTGCGCCAAACCTGCCTGGATCAATTGCAGCACCAATCCCCGATATCGGTTTACGCAACGCACGTGGAACGACTGCGCTCGGAATTGCTGCTGCTGTGCGGCTTTTCTCGGGCTGACGGCGTCAATGTTGTATTGGCCGCCTCCGGGACCGATCTGCACTTGTTGACGGCCCAATGGCTAAGACCGCAGCGCACTGTGATGATCATGCCCACAGAAACCGGGAGCGGACTACCGGCGGCAGTGCAAGGCCAACATTTCAATCGCCGCTCCGCTTGCGGCGGTGCAGTCCCGATCGGAACCTTGGTGAGCGACTGGCAGGGCGATCTTTTCACGCTATCGGCCCGTGCAGCGGATGGCACGTTGCACGACTGCGCCCGGGTTGATGCCGAATGCATCGCCCGTGTCACCGAAGCGGCCGAAGCAGGGCAGCAAGTGCTGCTGATATTGACCGACGTGAGCAAAACGGGCCTGATGGTGCCGAGTATTGAGACAGTCCTGGCCTTGAAGCGGCGTTGGCAGACCCAAGTAGAGGTGCTGGTGGATGCGTGTCAATTTCGGCTTTCAGCCAAAACGATACGGGCTTATATTTCTCAAAACTGGATGGTGGCGCTAACCGGCTCGAAGTTCATAGCCGGCCCGACTTTCAGCGGCGCCCTGATTATTCCACCCGCTACCGCGACGCGTTATCGAGATAGTGCATTGCATCCTGGTGCGCGCGCTTATTCCAGTGCCGCCGATTGGCCTTTGGGCTGGTTGGCGGGCCGGTCTTTGTTGGCAAACCCGAATTTCGGCTTGTTGTTGCGATGGGAAGCGGCAATCACGGAACTCCGAAGCTTTTGTGCGGTTCCAGAGCCGTGTATTACGGCGTTTTTGCGCCGCTTTGCGAAGGCAGTGCACGAGCGTCTGGCGCGCGATGCCTGCTTTGAAGCGTTGCCAGTACCGGTGCTATGCCGCCGTGCACTATGTAACGAAGAAGAACAACAACGCTGGGACACCGAGCAAACCATTTTTTCTTTTCTGCTGCACGTACCTGACGGCCGCGCCGGCCGCCGGCTTTTAAGTCGTGCAGAAACCGAACGGCTGCATCAAGTGTTACGTATTCCCGGCGCGGACAGTGGCACGCGTCGCTTTCAATTGGGGCAGCCGGTTCCTTGCGGTAATCGTGAAGGGGTGCCGATTAGTGCATTGCGGCTATGCGTGAGCGCGCCCATGATTGTGGCCGCGTGCGCAGATGCAGGTGCTGACGCCACGATCGCGGATGCAATCTCTGCTTTGGATAAAATCAGTCATATTCTCTTGGCAATCTGACGCGCCGCGAATGTATTGTAGGAGCATCATCGGTGGTCAATCCAAACCAAGATAGCTTTTCAGGAATTGATATTTTCCGGTAGGGTTCGATTTCCATTTGGATATCACTTGATTAAGCATCCGGCGCCACCACCAAAAGGGTATATCTGCTCAAAAAAGAAAATAGCGCTGCGCCATCGGTAGCGCCTGGGCCGGTTCGCACACCAGCAATTCGCCATTGGCGCGGACTTCATAGGTTTCTGGGTCGACTTGCATCTGCGGCGCCAGATCATTGTGAATCATGTCGCTTTTACGCAAATGCCGCATATTTTTGACCGCAATTAAGGTCTTGTTCAATTTCAATTGTTCGCCGATACCGAGATCGATGGCTGCTTGCGAGACAAAGGTAAATGACTTTTTCAGGCCGCCGCCAAAGGCGCCGAACATCATCCGGTAATGCACCGGCTGCGGCGTCGGAATCGAGGCATTCGGATCGCCCATTTGGGCAGCGGCGATCATCCCGCCTTTCAGGATCATCGATGGCTTGACGCCGAAGAATGCCGGCTTCCACAACACGATGTCGGCAATCTTGCCCACTTCGAGCGAACCAACTACGTGTGAAATGCCGTGCGTGATCGCCGGGTTGATGGTGTATTTGGCGATGTATCGCTTGGCGCGGAAGTTGTCATTGGTGGATTTATCCTGCACCGTAGAATCTAACTCTCTGCCAGCAGGCGGCTTGAGCCAGCCGCGTTGCGTTTTCATCTTGTGCGCGGTTTGCCAGGTGCGCATGATGACTTCGCCGACGCGGCCCATCGCTTGCGAGTCGGACGACATCATGCTGATCGCGCCAAGGTCATGCAGGATATCTTCGGCCGCAATGGTCTCGCGCCGGATGCGCGATTCGGCAAAGGCAATGTCTTCCGCAATCGCCGGATCGAGGTGATGGCACACCATCAGCATGTCCAGATGTTCGTCCAGCGTGTTGACGGTATAAGGCCGGGTCGGGTTGGTCGACGAGGGCAGCACATTGTCTTGCCCCACCGCGGCGATGATGTCGGGCGCATGGCCGCCGCCTGCGCCTTCGGTATGAAAGGTGTGGATAGTACGATCCTTGAAAGCGGCCAGCGTGTGTTCCAGGAATCCGCCTTCGTTAAGCGTGTCGGAATGGATCGCAACTTGCACATCCATCCGGTCGGCCACCGACAGGCAATTGTCGATCGCGGCCGGGGTGCTGCCCCAGTCTTCGTGTAGCTTGAGGGCAATCGCGCCGGCGTTGACTTGCTCTTCCAGTGGAATCGGCAGGCTGACATTGCCTTTGCCGAAAAAGCCGAGATTCATCGGAAAAGCGTCAGCGGCCATCAGCATCGAATGTAAATGCCACGGTCCCGGCGTGCAGGTAGTGGCGGCAGTGCCAACGGCGGGCCCGGTGCCGCCGCCCAGCATGGTCGTCACGCCCGACATCAACGCTTCTTCGATTTGCTGCGGACAGATGAAGTGGATATGCGCATCGACGCCGCCGGCGGTGACGATTAAACCTTCGCCGGCGATGATTTCAGTCGCACCGCCGATAACCATGGTGACGTTGGATTGAATGTCTGGATTGCCTGCTTTGCCGATGGCAGCGATCAAGCCATTCTTCAAGCCGATATCGGCTTTGACGATGCCCCAGTGGTCGAGAATCACCGCGTTGGTGATGACCGTATCCATCACGTCGGCGTGGTTGCGCTGCGACTGGCCCATGCCGTCGCGAATCACTTTGCCGCCGCCGAATTTGACTTCTTCGCCGTAAGTAGCAAAGTCTTTTTCAATCTCGATAAAGAGTTCGGTATCGGCCAGACGGATACGGTCGCCTGTGGTGGGGCCGAACATTTCCGCATAGGCTTGGCGAGAGATTGTGCTCATTTTAATTTCCCCATTACTTTGCCATTGAAGCCATAGACCACGCGATCACCACCTAAGGCGACCAATTCGACGGTGCGTTTCTGGCCGGGCTCAAATCGGACTGCCGTGCCGGCCGCGATATTGAGTCGCATGCCGTAAGTTGCATCGCGCTCAAACTGCAAGGCCGGATTGGTTTCAAAAAAATGGAAATGCGAACCCACCTGAATCGGCCGGTCGCCACTATTGGCCACTATCACCGTAGTGGTCCGCATGCCGACATTGAGTTCGATCTCGCCGGGTTCAATCAGCATTTCGCCTGGGATCATCAAATAACCCTTTAAGGAATCGGATTGTGAACGGTAACAAGCTTGCTACCATCAGGGAAAGTCGCTTCGACTTGTATATCCGGGATCATCTCGGCGATGCCGTCCATCACATCGGCACGGGTCAGAATTTTGCTGCCGCCAGACATCAATTCAGCCACTGTTTTACCATCGCGCGCACCTTCCATGATGGCGGCGGAAATCAGCGCAATGGATTCGGGATAATTGAGTTTCAGGCCACGTGCCTTGCGGCGTTCTGCCAGCAAGCCCGCTGTAAAAATTAGCAACTTATCTTTTTCTCTGGGGGTCAAATCCATCGTATCTCCATTTGTTTTGCAGGTTGGTGCTGCGCAAGCCGACTCATTAAGTATTCCAGATGCGCGGTACAACCGCCGCGCAAGCCATTAATTCCGGTCGAAGATGTTGCCATACACATAGCATTACACGGCGTGCAATCTCGCTGGAATTGCCCAGATAACGCGCTACCAATACCGCTTTCGATTGGCTGATGCCAAACGCGTCTGGGTTGCCGCTAATTGCCGCAACTTCTTGCCTAATCGCGTTCAGCAATGATACCGGCAGCGATTTTCCTACTGCGATCATGGTCGCACATACGGTCTTGCCGGATAATCCCAGCGGACTGAACATGGATGCGCTGCCACCCGACAATGCGCCTTGCTCCCACCAGATCAAATGCCCATCGCGCCGGATGCTGGTGCGTTGCGTAACTGTGCCGCTATTGAACGATTCGCCCGATGCGGTACGGCCAAAGCACAATATTTCGCACCCAATATAACGGGCGTCATCGGCGAGCGAGATCGACTGCGTCAACGCAACCTGCGCTGCATCAAAAAAGATAGTCTCTTGCGGTAGCCATTCCAGCTTGGCGCAGGCACCAAGCTCCAGGCTGATATCTTGCCGCGAAATGCGGCCGTTGGCCTTGTACCACTTGGCGGCGCCGGGCGTGGTCAGGAAAGCGTGTGCGGCGTCGCCTGCTTTCGCCACCAGCGTCAAAGCGTCGCCACCCACCACGCCACCGGGCGGATGCACCACAATCGCGTGACACACCTGCGCACCTTCCGGGTATAGTGGTTTTTGTACCCGCAGCGGGCCGCAGTGAGTCCGTTCGATCAAGCGCGTGGTGCCTGCATCATTGGCAAAACCCAATACTAGCCGGGCTTGCCAATGAGACGTAGGCGACCCCGCATCGGCAATTGCAAAGTCAGCGGCTTCATTAATTTTCATAATGAAACTATACTGCCAAGTGCCGCTTTACATCCTCACTATTCATCTGATCCTGGGTACCGCCTGCGACTACTTCTCCGCGTGAAAGCACCACGAATTTATCGGCCAGAGCGTGTGCAAAATCGAAATATTGTTCACATAGAAGAATGCCGATATCACCGCGCTGACGCAACAACCGGATCACGCGTTCGATATCCTTGATGATGGAAGGTTGAATCCCTTCGGTCGGTTCGTCGAGAATTATCAGCTGCGGTTCTGCCAGCAAAGCGCGAGCAATCGCCAGTTGCTGCTGTTGACCGCCGGACAAATCGCCGCCCCGACGTTGCAACATTTCTTTCAATATTGGGAAAAGTTCATATACTTCACCCTTGATGACCGATGCCTTTTTTCCGGACTTGGTTGCCATGCCCATTAAAAGATTTTCCTCGACCGTCAGGCGGGCAAAAATTTCACGACCCTGCGGCACATACGCAATGCCCAAGGCAGCGCGTGCGTGCGGTGAGAGCTTGGTAATAATGCGTCCACTGAATGTCACGCTGCCTTTGGCAACCGGCAACACGCCCATCAAACATTTGAGCAAGGTCGTTTTGCCGACACCGTTACGGCCCAGCAGAGCCAGGCACTGGCCTTTTTCGACCGTGAACGAAACACCGCGCAAGGTGTGCGAGGAGCCGTAATATTGGTTTAATTGTTCAATTTGCAGCATCGTTGTTTAGCTTAGCGCCCCAGGTAGACTTCGATCACGCGCTCATGCGCTTGCACCTGTTGCATCGTGCCCTGCGCCAGCACCGAGCCTTCATGCAGCACCGTAACTTTGCCCTGTTGTGCGATCTCGGTGACGAAACCCATATCGTGTTCGACCACCATGATTGAATGTTTGCCGCGCAACTCGTTCAGCAGCTCGGCGGTGCGCGCGGTCTCGGCGTCGGACATGCCGGCCACCGGTTCATCGAGCAAAATAAGTTGCGGCTCTTGCATCAGCAACATGCCGATTTCCAGCCATTGCTTTTGCCCGTGAGATAGCAGACCTGCCGGACGAATTTCTTGCCCGTTGAGGCGAATCAGTTTCAAGATTTCGTCGATCTTGCCTTTTTGTTCCGACGACAGGCTCGAAAATAGCGTCGGTTTGACACGCTTATCCATCTTCATTGCCAGCTCCAGATTTTCGAACACAGTGTGTTGTTCGAAGACCGTCGGACGCTGAAATTTGCGACCGATGCCGGCATCGGCGATTTCGTATTCGGTCATCTTGGATAAGTCCATGGTCTGACCGAAAAAAGCGGTGCCGGAACTGGGTCGTGTTTTGCCGGTAATGACGTCCATCATGGTGGTTTTGCCCGCTCCATTGGGGCCGATGATGCAACGCAGTTCGCCAACGGAAATATCCAGGCTCAGATTATTCAGCGCTTTAAATCCATCGAATGAAACAGTGACTTCTTCCAAATACAAAATAGCGCCGTGGGTAGTATCAAGACCGTCCCCCTTGACGCGGCCGTACGATGCGCCTTGGTCGCCATATTCATCGCGTTGATCGCCCTGGTATCTCTGATCGTGCGCTAATGCTTTGCTCATGACGCATCCTTTCTGGTGTTCCCCATCCTGACGAAAAAACGTTTTACATGCAATTCTTGCACCAGTCCTAAAATGCCTTTTTGCATGAACAAGGTTACCAAAATGAATAAAAATCCCAATGCGAATAACCATAAGTCCGGGAAGGCTGCGGTGAACCAGCTTTTTAAACCGTTCACGGTAAATGCACCGATGATCGGGCCGATCAAAGTGCCGCGTCCGCCCACTGCGGCCCAGATCACCATTTCGATTGAATTTCCGGTCGACATTTCGGATGGATTGATGATGCCCACTTGCGGCACATACAAAGCGCCGGCAATCCCGCACAACACCGCTGACAGAGTCCAGACAAACAGCTTGAACCAGAGCGGGTTGTAACCGATGAACATCAGACGCGATTCAGAATCGCGTACCGCCTGCAGCACCCGGCCCAGCTTGGATTTTACAATCGCGCGGCACAGCACTAAGGCGCCGACCAGCGCTGTCAGGGTAATCAAATACAGCACTGCTTTAGTCGATGGCGCAGTCACGCTATAGCCGAGAATGCGCTTGAAATCGGTAAAGCCGTTATTGCCGCCAAAACCCGTATCATTACGGAAAAACAGCAGCATGAAAGCAAACGTCATAGCTTGCGTGATGATCGAAAAATACACACCCTTGATGCGCGAACGAAAGGCGAAAAAGCCAAACACGAAGGCCAGCAGTCCCGGCACCAAAACGACTAGCGCCATGCAATACCAGAAATTATCGGTCATCGACCAGTACCACGGATACGTCTTCCAATCGAGGAAAACCATGAAGTCGGGCAAATTGCTTTGATACCCGCCATCACGGCCAATCGCACGCATCAAATACATGCCGTGCGCGTAAGCGCCCAACGCGAAAAATACGCCATGGCCGAGCGATAGAATCCCGGTATAGCCCCACACCAAATCAAGCGCCAGGGCCGCCAATGCATAGCACATGAACTTGCCCACCAGCAAAATTGTGTAACTGGAAATATGCAGCGCATGGCCATCGGGGAAACTCAAGTTGAGAATCGGCAGCAGCGCTGCGATCACCACGCATACCACGATGCCGACCCAGGCCGGACGCGAAAACAAGGGAGTTGTCACTGGCGCAAAAGACGATGGATTATGCATTATTCGACGCTCCTGCCCTTCATCGCGAACAGTCCTTGTGGGCGGCGTTGGATGAAGATGATGATAAAAATCAGGATGAATATTTTTGCCAGCACCGCGCCGGCGACCGGTTCAAGAAATTTATTCACTTCACCCAAGCCGATAGCAGCGATCACGGTGCCGGCCAGTTGACCGACACCACCCAATACCACCACCATGAATGCGTCGACGATATAACTCTGACCAAGGCTGGGGCCTACATTGCCGAGTTGTGACAAGGCAACGCCGCCTAAACCGGCGATGCCGGAGCCGAGGCCGAACGTCAGCATGTCAATCTTGCCGGTCGAGACGCCGACGCAATCCGCCATCCGGCGATTCTGCATCACTGCCCGCACGAATAAGCCGAGCCGGGTTTTGTTGAGGATCAGCCACAGCGCGACCACTACAAAAAAAGCAAAGAAGATGATGGCAATCCGGTTGTACGATAGCACCAGCGAACCCAATACCGTAATGCCGCCGGACATCCAGGAGGGATTGGCAACCTCGACGTTTTGCGCGCCGAAAATCGTGCGTACCGATTGCATCAGCATCAGACTGATGCCCCAAGTAGCCAGCAAAGTTTCCAATGGCCGGCCGTACAACCAGCGAATCACCGTGCGCTCCAATATGACACCGACTGCGGCGGCAACGATGAAGGCGGCGGGCAGGGCCGCGATCAAATAAGCGTCTACTGCGCTTGGGAAATATGTACTAAAAAATATCTGGCACAGATAAGTGGTGTAGGCGCCAATCATCAGCAATTCACCATGCGCCATATTGATAATGCCCATCAGACCAAAGGTAATCGCCAAACCGAGCGACACCAGCAACAGCACGCTCCCCATCGAAATGCCGTAAAACAGATTGCCGATAATCTCGGTACGTTGCAAACGGTTATTGATTTCATTCAAGCTACCGACCACTGCAATCCGCACTGATGGATTGGCTTCGATATTGCTGCCATCGGGATTTTTTTCGAGCATTTTTTGCAGCAGCGGTTTCAGGTTGGCGTTGGTACTTCCGGCCAAATCAAGCACGGCAGCTTTGCGCACCACGGCATCCGGCGATTGCAAATTATCGGTCGATATAAGCAACTGTAAAACTGCTTTAACTTCGGTGTCGGTTTCTTTTTCAAATGCTTTTTTGATCAGTGGCACTTGCGCCGGATCAATTGATTTTTGTAGATCGAGCGCAGCGGCCAGACGCAGATTACGATCTGGCGAAAACAGCTTGAAGCCAGACAACGCAGCGTTAACCGCGCCGCGCAATCTGTTATTGACCATGATGCCATCGGCACCATCAGGTACTGCGCCGGTTTTACCCGTAGCCAGATCAAACGCTTTGTCGTCTTCGACAATCAACAGCGTGCCATCCGAAAGCGCGAACAGCGTGTCATCCTTGATAGCACGCAAGACTTTTGCGGCATCGTCATTTGCCAGTGCAGCGATCTTGCCAATCGCTTCGATACGTGCATCCGAATCATCGCCCGTTAACGGTTTCAATATGCGGGTGTCGATTGCGGCATGGGCGACGAATGATTGCGTACACATGAGGCCGAACCAGCCGACCACAATTAGGTTTTTAATCAGCCGCAAGTTCATAATTTTTTAAGAGACGTAATTAAATGCAGGCGAAAAAATCCGGCGCGCGACAGAAATTCCACAAACACGCACCGGCGATATCAATTCCAGGAAAAAAATAAGACACGCTAATCAGAGCAGATACACATGTGCACCCATTACATTTTTTGCTTGCCTTCGTTACCCTTGATAAACGGGCTCCAAGGTTGGGCGCGCACTGGTCCTTTGGTCTTCCAGACCACGCTAAACTGACCGTCGCCCTGGATTTCGCCAATCATGACCGGCTTGTGCAAATGATGGTTGGTCTGATCCATGGTCAAGGTAAATCCAGACGGTGCCTTGAATGTCTGCCCGCCCATTGCAGCGATCACTTTATCGGTATCGGTTGATTTCGCTTTTTCAACCGCTTGTTTCCACATATGGATGCCGACATAAGTTGCTTCCATCGGATCGTTGGTCACCACCGTACTGGCGTTAGGCAGCTTCTTGGCAATGGCATAGGCTTTCCATTGTTTGATAAAAGCAGCATTGACAGGATTTTTGACGGATTCGAAGTAATTCCATGCAGCCAGATGTCCTAGTAATGGCTTGCTATCGACACCGCGCAGCTCTTCCTCGCCGACCGAAAACGCTATGACGGGAACATCCGTCGCTTTCAAGCCGGCATTCCCGAGCTCTTTGTAAAACGGCACGTTGGAATCGCCATTGATGGTCGAGATCACTGCAGTCTTGCCACCGGCTGAAAACTTCTTGATATCGGCAACAATGGTTTGATAATCGGAGTGTCCAAACGGTGTGTAGACTTCACTGATGTCGGCATCTTTCACGCCTTTGCTATGCAGGAAAGCGCGCAGGATCTTGTTGGTAGTGCGTGGATAGACATAGTCGGTACCGAGCAACACAAAACGCTTGGCGCCACCGCCCTCTTTACTCATCAGATATTCGGTCGCTGGAATGGCTTGCTGATTAGGCGCAGCTCCGGTGTAGAACACATTTTTTTCCAGTTCTTCGCCTTCGTATTGCACCGGATAGAACAGTAGGCTGTTGAGCTCTTTAAATACCGGCAAAGTCGACTTTCGCGACACAGAAGTCCAGCAGCCAAACACGACAGAGACCTTGTCCTGCGAAATAAGTTGTCGCGCTTTTTCCGCAAACAGCGGCCAGTTGGAAGCCGGATCAACGACGACCGCTTCCAATTGTTTGCCCATCACGCCGCCATGCTTGTTGATGTCATCTATCGTCATTAAAGCAACATCTTTCAATGAGGTTTCAGAGATTGCCATCGTGCCCGATAAGGAATGCAGAATGCCGACCTTGATAGTGTCGGCAGCAAATGCCATCGTCACAAACGACGATGTAGCTAAAGTTAAAGCGCCCGCTACGGTCGCTTTCAGAAGAGTACGACGGGACATGTTTGCTCCTGGTGTGCTTGAGATTAAAAGGACGGTAAACTATGCGTGCTGCACAGTATCTTCAGCAAAATGCATGCCAACTGACTTTAGTGCGTCCTTACAGCCTCCAACAGAAGATGACATTTTCTTAATGGCCTTTAGAGCGCAGCCAGATAGATGCCGTCTGCTCAGGTCAGTAGATTCGGCTATTGATTGGCGGCGCAGCAGACGGTGTCGGTAAATCGGGCGCTACCGGATCGGCATGATGCAAAACTCCCTGCATCGAGCAATCATCATGAAATGGTGCATCCCATTTATGCTACGCACCATTTCGGGGCTTTTCCGATCCGAGAATCTACGCATTGCACCCATGCACTCATTGCATGCAGACCGCTCAGGTAGAGTTGGTCTGGCCCGAAATTTGCTCTGTAGAAATATTATTGTTCAACATTTTGAGTCATAGCTGCCATGTTTGAATCCCCACTCCTGTCTCTGTCCACGTCTGGTTCAGTGTCCGAATTCTCTGATGACGCAAATGTCAATCCAGAGTTGCGATCCGCACTGGCACGGACGAGACTTTCCGACCCGTCGGAGCAGGCGGCATCACGCCCGGACTCGCCATTGGTGTTGTCGGCCGGTGCCGTTGCAAGCCGATAACCAACTGGCATTTTGTAATCTGATTCATGGCTTTGTCTTGAGCCGGTCCCTGCCGCTCAATGTGCTGATTGCCTTGTACCGCCCACAGTAACGTTCTCAGGAGCACGCAGAATGAATGATACCGTTGCGCTTCAAATCGACACCTTTCTGCCCTACATGCGCGACGTGATCCGTTGTGAACAATCGCTGCGCGAACTGAATCTGATGTGGCGCATCATCGAAGCCTCGGCCAAGATGAATTGCCCGCTGGAAGCAAAAGCCATACTGCCGACCATGGCCGCCACGCGGGCCGGTTTCAACCGTCTGGAGCAGGAACTGGTAACCAGCCTGGTGCGTGAAAAAGTGGCGACCGTTCTGAGTGAAATCGGCACCAAGGCCCAGTACGTGATCGACATCGTGGTACGCAATCTGTATGAACGTACCGCCGACGTCGGTTTTCTTGCTACCGATAACGCGTTGTGCGCATTCGCCGCCGGGCTGCATGAAAACCAGGATATGATCCGGGCCCGGTTGCGTGCCTACCGCAACAAGTACACCGTCTACGACGAGATCATTTTGCTCGATGTCGCCGGGAACGTTCTGGTGCAGATCGACGACGCCACGCCGCTCGAAGGCAGTGCCGATGCGCTGATTGCACTGACGTTAGCGTCGGACAGCTATGTTGAAACTTTTCGCGCTAGCGACCTGCGTCCCGGTAAGCGGCAAGCACTGATCTACTCGCGTCGGATGCTGCATCCAGACACTGGTGCGGTAGTCGGCGTGCTGTGCCTGTGTTTTAACTTCGAGCAGGAAATGGCTGGTATTTTTGCATCGCATCGCGATCCTGCGGGGTGTTCCAACATGCTGTTGCTGGATGGCGATAATCGCGTCATCGAAAGCGCAGATCCAATCTGGATTCCACTCGGCGCGAAGGTTCCGACCAATCAAAATGGGGTGCCCGAGCTGATGATGTTTGGCGGCCGCGAATACCTGGTGCGAACCTTTGCCGCTAACGGCTATCAGGGTTACATGGGGCCAATCGGTTGGCAGGGGCAAGTCATGATTCCGGTCGAAATCGCATTTACCGGCGGCGCCAGCAATGCGCTGGAGGGACTAGCCCCGGCAATTTCCGAAGGACTGTTGTCGCATGCCCAATCGTTTTGTCCGCCGCTGTATGAAATCATGACTGCCGCAGAAACGATACGGCGCGTAGTCTGGAACGGTCAGGTAATGACGACCGGTCAGCACGGCGAGTTGCTGAAACTGAAAACAGTACTGGAGCAGATCAGCGAAACCGGCGTCCGCAGCAACGAGTTGTTTGCCAAGTCCATTAACGACCTGTACCAGACCGTGCTGACATCCCGTCTGCGCGATTCCGAGTTCGTCTCGCATCTGCTGGTTGACCTGCTGGATCGCAATTTATTTGAGCGCTCGGATGATTGCCGCTGGTGGGCACTGACGCCGGAATTGCGGGCAGCACTGGCCGGCCCCGAGTGCGACTGGGAAACAAACGAGCGCATCAACGGCATTCTGGAATATATCAATCGTCTGTATACGGTGTACACCCGGATCTTTGTCTATGACGTCAGCGGCTGCATCGTAGCCTGTACCCACCCGCAGCAGGACGGCAGTTCGGTGATTGGCACCAGCATAGATGCCGTAACGCTGGAACAGGTACGCGCACTACGCACCGAACAGGATTATCACGTCTCGCAATTTACGCCGACGCCGCTGTATGGCGATGCATCGACCTATATTTACCATGCCGCGATTCGGGCCCCCGAAGATGAGCGGCTGGTAGTGGGCGGCATTGGCATTGTGTTTGACGCAGCACCTGAATTTTCAGCCATGTTGCACGGCGCACTGGCGGGCAAAAAAGACACCACCGCATTCTTCATTGATCGCCAGGGCATGGTAATTTCCAGCACAGACCCGAGCCGTCCGGTTGGCGCCAGACTAGAAATTGACCCAGCCTTGCTGGCGCTGCCGAACGGGGCTAGTGCATCGCGTATCGTGATTCATGATGGGCATTACGCGATCCTGGGCTGTACGGCGTCTTGCGGTTACCGCGAATTCAAGGTCTCCGATGGTTACCGCGAGGATATGCTGGCTATCGTGTTCGATGCGTTCGGCACCGTGCGCGAACGTAACGGAATGAGCAGCAAGGCAGAGATCGCAATGACGCCTGATTCGATGGCAAGCAGCGGCCACGAGTTTGCCACTTTTTTTATCGATGGCGCCTTGTTTGGGCTGCCGGCCGAGTATGCGATGGAGGCATTGCCGGCGTCTGAAGTGTCACCGGTGTCGATGCATGGTCGCGCCGAGCGTATCGGTCTGCTGGCACCGCAGCGGGATAACGAAAACAAGAATTTCGTGTGGGTGTTCGATCTTGGCCATTTGATTCGCGGCATACCATCGGTGATTGATAACGGTAGTCATGTCATTATCGTGCGCTACGGCAATCAGACGCTCGGCTTGCTGGTGAGTGAACTGCATGCTGTGCCGCAGTTCAGTGCTGCACAGATTACTCCCACTCCATTTGGCGGCCACGCCGATGGCATGCTGGTGACGCAGGTGATCAAGGCCAATGGCGGTCAACTGCTGATTCAGGCGATAGATGTTGCTTATCTATTTAGCAAATTGATGGATAGCGAAAAACCGGAACCAGCAATTGTTGTCTGAGACCTGGGAAAATGGTCGGAAACCCTCCCAAGCGTCTCACAGCGCTGCGTATTATATAAAAATAGCGGGAGTATCATTAAAAAAACCTTGTTTTGCGCATATAAATAAAGCGGTATTGTAAAATACAGCGGCCTGTACATTGAGCGCACTGCAGCCTGCAAGACTGTCCCAGCGGCCACCTTGATAAACCTGCCTGCCATCCCAAAATACTATCGAAGCCAAGCAATTCCGCTGACGCGGGAATGTCTGACTCCCGCTAGAATTAGTGACAGTCATGCACTCGTGCGTTTTACTGCAAAACACGCGCCGCACAATTTACGCTTTGCCCAGACAAGAAAAAAGGTTTTATATGGTCCCGCACCTCGTCACCGCACTGAATGGTCCTCTGCTTGAACTGGAGAAGAAAATTCTGGAAGCCACTCCGGCCATTGAACGTTGGTTCCGGCTCGAATGGCAAGAGCACACGCCACCGTTTTACTGCTCGGTCGATTTGCGCAATTCTGGCTTTAAGCTGGCACCGGTAGATACCAATCTGTTTCCTGGCGGCTTCAACAACCTCGCCACTGAAATGCTGCCGCTGGCGGTGCAAGCGGCGATGGCGGCGATCGAGAAGTATTGTCCAGACGCGAAAAACCTGCTGCTGATTCCCGAGCGCCATACTCGTAACACCTTTTATCTGCAAAACATCGTGCGGTTGATCCAGATTTTCCATCAGGCCGGTCTGAATGTGCGCTTGGGCACCTTTGCCGAGGACGTCACAGAGCCGACCCCGATTGCGCTGCCGGACGGTACCATGTTGATGCTGGAGCCGCTGGAGCGCACCCATAACGGGCGCCGGGTCGGCCTGAAGAATTTCGATCCATGCACGATTTTGCTCAACAACGATCTGTCGGCCGGCCTACCGGCTATCCTGGCCGATTTGCATGAACAGACTCTGCTGCCGCCATTGCATGCCGGCTGGGCAGTGCGGCGCAAAACCAACCACTTCGGCGCCTATAACGATGTTGCCAAGAAGTTCGCCAAGCTAATCGACATCGACCCGTGGATGATCAACCCGTATTTTGCCAAGTGTTCCAACATCAATTTTCATGAGCGCATCGGCGAAGACTGCCTGGCCACTAACGTCGATGCAGTACTGGCTAAAATTCGCAAAAAGTACAAGGAATACGGCATCAAAGACAAGCCGTTCGTGATTGTAAAGGCTGATGCCGGTACCTACGGTATGGGCATCATGACCGTTACCGACGCCAGCGAAATCGTCGGCTTGAATCGCAAGCAGCGCAACAAGATGTCGGTTGTCAAGGAAGGGCTGGAAGTATCCGACGTAATCATCCAGGAAGGCGTGCATTCGTTCGAGAACATTAACGAAGCGGTTGCCGAGCCGGTGGTCTACATGATTGACCGCTATGTGGTCGGCGGCTTCTACCGGGTTCACGCCGAGCGTGGCATCAATGAAAATCTGAATGCGCCGGGCGCGCATTACGTGCCTCTGGCGTTCGAGCAACAACACAGCTTGCCGGACTTTTCGGCCAAACCGGGCACTACGTCGCCGAACCGCTTCTACATGTACGGTGTAGTGGCACGGCTAGCCTTGCTGTCGGCCTCGCTCGAGCTGGAACGAACCGACCCCAACCCAGAAATCTATTAATTTACTGGCTGATTAACTTACACAATAGTGTAGGCCTCCGTGCCTGCGCCGGGCTGCAGGCACGGAGGCCTACACTACTGAAAACATTGTTTTGCGTTGTATAAATAATTCTGGAACCTCATGAAAATCGCTTTCCTCGCCGATTCGCTCGACAGCTTCAAGACTTACAAGGACACCACTTACTCCATGATGATTGAGGCCGGGCAGCGCGGCCACAGCGTGCATGCATTCGATCTGGCCGACATGGCGCTCGACGGCGGTGTGGTGGTAGCAAACATTGCGCCGGTCACACTGACGGGCGACCCTGACGACTGGTATCGGCTGGAGCTGCGCGCGCCGCAGCAACTGGATACTTATGATGTGATCGTGGTGCGCAAGGATCCGCCATTCGACATGGAATACGTGTACGCGACTTATCTGTTGGAACTGGCGCAACAGACCGGCGCACGTATCGTCAACCAGCCGCAGGCGATTCGCGACCATAACGAAAAGCTGGCGATTGCGCGTTTTCCACAATTCATCGCGCCAACTCTGGTCTCGCGCGATATGGCGCGGCTGCGCGCGTTCCACACTGCGCATCAGGATGTAATCTTCAAACCGCTGGACGGCATGGGCGGCACCGGAGTGTTTCGCATCGGGACAGACGGTCAAAACCTCGGCACGGTGCTGGAAATGTTGAGCGACAATGGCCGCCGCACCATCATGGCGCAACGCTTCATTCCCGAAATTACGCAAGGCGACAAACGCATCCTGCTGATCGGCGGCAAAGTGGTGCCGTTTGCGCTGGCGCGCATCCCGCAAAACGGTGAAGTGCGCGGCAATCTGGCCGCCGGCGGGCTCGGCGTGGCGCAAGCCTTGTCGGCACGCGACCTCGAAATCGCCGAAACACTGGCGCCAATTTTGTTCCAGCGCGGCTTGTTGCTGGTAGGATTGGATGTGATCGGCGGTTATCTGACCGAAGTCAACGTCACCAGCCCGACTTGTTTCCAGGAAATCCGGCAGCAGCAAGGCTTTAACGTGGCGGCGATGTTCGTCGATGCGCTGGAACAGGCCGTTTGATGCGATTCCCTGCAATGACGCTGACGACCTGGAGTATTTTTTAGGACGCCTTATAATCATGCGAGAAACACTATGTTTTTAATCATACTCCCGTATTAAATCACATACATGATTGGAATTCTGCTCTTGACGCATGCTCCGCTGGGCCAGGCTTTTATCGAAGCTGCCGCCCACGTATTCCGTGGTCGGCCCGACCGGATCGAGGCAATTGATGTCGTGGCCGATCAAGATCCGCTGGAAATCAATCGCTTGGCCGAGCGTGCTATCGCACGCCTGGACGATGGCTCCGGCGTTTTGGTGATCACCGACGTGATGGGTGGGACGCCTTCCAATTGCTGTAACAAACTCAGTCTGCCGGGGCACATCGATGTGATTGCCGGCATCAGCCTGCCGATGCTGCTGCGCGCACTGACTTACCGCCAGGACACGCTCGATGTCGTGGTTGAGATGGCGCTGGCGGGCGGGCAGAGTGGCGCAGTTCGCGTCGATAATCGTATTCGCCTTTCTCCACAATAAAAATGATCCAGCAAGATATTGAAATCGTTAATAAACTCGGGCTGCACGCGCGGGCCTCGGCCAAACTGACTCAACTGGCCGGCAAGTTCCAGAGTGAAGTCTGGCTGATCCGCAACGGCCGCCGCGTGAATGGCAAATCGATTATGGGCGTGATGATGCTGGCGGCTGGCAAAGGCGCTAAAGTGACGCTGGAAATCGACGGTGAAGATGAAGACGCATGCCTGCAGGCAATCGCGGCTATGATCGCCAATAAATTCGACGAAGGAGGGTAAACAGTACGTATTAAGCTAGTAAGCCAGGACGCGCCAGAAAGACCGCCGGCGATTGCGCCGGTGACTTGAATACTGGCGCAATACATAAATAAAACTACGCAGAACCACTCTAATGGCATCTTTTTCGCTCCACGGCTTTCCGGTTTCCCGCGGCATTGCCGTGGGCCGTGCCCACTTGCTCACGCCCGCTGCGCTGGACGTAAAACATTATCTGGTCGGCCAGACTCAGGTGGAAGCCGAAGTACGGCGCCTGCAAAACGCGTTTGCCGTGGTGCACCAGGAACTGCGCACTATTTGGGAAGAACTGCCGGCGGACGCGCCGGCCGAGCTGGGCGCGTTCATCGATATCCATATTCTGATCCTGTCCGACCCGATGCTGGCAGAAGAGCCGCTGGATATCATCCGCAGCCGCCACTACAACGCCGAATGGGCGCTGGTGACCCAGATCGACGAGTTGATCGACCAGTTCAATGAGATTGAAGACCCCTATTTGCGCGACCGCAAAGCCGATATCTGGCAAGTAGCAGAGCGCGTCTTGAAAGTATTGACCGGCACCGCCCAGATATTGCCGGCGCCGGGTGACGACGACGAAGCACAGGCCCGCCTGATCGTGGTCGCACATGACATTTCGCCAGCCGACATGCTGCAGTTTCGCAATCACGCCTTCAGCGGCATCGTCACCGATGTCGGCGGGCAGAATTCGCATACGGCGCTGGTGGCCCGTAGTCTGGACATTCCGGCCGCAGTCGGCCTGTCGAATGCCTCGCTGCTTATCAGGCAGGATGACTGGCTGATCATCGATGGGACTACCGGCGTGGTTATGGTCAATCCGAGCCAGATGATGCTGGATGAGTATCGCGACACGCAGGCCAAAATCCAGCGCGAACGTAAAAAACTCAGCAAACTCAAGAAAACCCCGACCGTCACTCTCGACGGCACTGTTGTTACCTTGTTAGCCAACATCGAACTGCCGGAAGATTGCGCGGCGGCGATGGAGGTCGGCGCCAACGGCATTGGCCTGTTCCGCTCCGAGTTTTTGTTCATGGAGCATAGCGGCCACGCCAGCACGCTGCCATCCGAAGAACAACAATTCGACGCCTATCGGCGCGCTGTAGGCGCAATGAAGGGCCGGCCGGTAACGATACGCACGCTCGATATCGGGGCTGACAAACGATTGGCCGGCTTCGAGCAGAGCGCGATCAATCCGGCGCTGGGCCTGCGCGCGATTCGCTATTGCATGGCCGAGCCGCAATTGTTCCTGACCCAGTTGCGCGCGATCCTGCGCGCCTCCGCTTTTGGCCCGGTCAAATTGTTGATTCCAATGCTATCGCACAGTTTCGAGGTGACCCAGACTTTGGCCATGATCAACCAGGCCAAAGCGCAACTAATCAAGGCCGGCCAGAAATTCGATGCCGATCTCCAGATCGGCGCCATGATCGAAGTGCCGGCGGCAGCGCTGACGCTGCCGACGTTCATCCGGCACCTGGATTTCCTGTCGATTGGCACCAACGACCTGATCCAGTACACGCTGGCGATCGACCGCTCAGACCACGAGGTGGCTCATCTGTATGACCCGATGCATCCTGCCGTGCTAATGCTGCTGGCAATGACGGTGGCGGCAGCCGCCAAGGCTGACATCCCGGTCTCGATTTGCGGCGGCATGGCGGGCGACGCCAAGCTGACCCTGCTGCTGTTGGGCATGGGTTTTCGTGAATTGTCGATGCCGGCGGCGCAACTGCTGTCGGTCAAGCAGGAAGTGCTGGGCTGCGATCTGGAGCGCGTCACGCCGCTGGTCAGAAAAATTCTGCGCAGCGACGACCCCGCGGCCATCAAGCAGATGATTAGCCAGCTGGCCGATGCGACAGCCGTCGTTTGACGATACCGGCAGAGTTGGTTATTCTTGTTGCCGTTGCGCCGATTTGATGTCAGCTTGCGGGCGCAGGGGAAAATCAGCCGAGCAAACTCTCGGCGCGCCTCTCCAAATACGGCTAAAGCTGCTTGCAGAAATCCATGAGCGATGATTTAGCCCGATGAGCGGATTGCTATCGGGCTTTTTTGTATCTGAAATTTTTTTGACCCACGGCGTCAGGCTGCAACACACTGCAAACTGCGCCCTAATATTGCATACCATGTCATCCCTTGGAATCGTTACCCCGCAATCGATGCACTTTGCCGCGCCGCTCGCCTTGCAGAGCGGCGCGGCGATTGCCGAATACACCCTGACCTATGAAACCTACGGCAGCCTGAATGCCGCACGCTCGAATGCGGTGCTGGTCTGCCACGCGCTCAACGCTTCGCACCATGTGGCCGGCGTGTATGCCGACCAGCCAAAAAACGCCGGCTGGTGGGACAACATGGTGGGGCCGGGCAAGGCGCTCGACACTAACCAGTTCTTTGTCATCGGTGTCAACAATCTGGGCTCTTGCTTCGGCTCGACCGGCCCGATGCACACCAATCCGGCCACCGGCAGGCCGTACGGCGCGGCGTTCCCGGTGGTCACGGTGGAAGACTGGGTCAATGCGCAGGCGCTGCTGGCCGACGCGCTCGGCATCAGCCAGTTTGCGGCGGTGATGGGCGGTTCGCTGGGCGGCATGCAGGCGCTGGCCTGGAGCATCATGTATCCGGCCCGGCTGCGGCACTGCATCATTATTGCCTCCACCCCGACATTGTCGGCGCAGAATATCGCGTTCAACGATGTGGCGCGGCAAGCGATTCTGACCGACCCCGATTTTCACGGCGGCGATTATTACGCGCACGGCGTGGTACCCAAAAACGGCCTGTCGGTAGCCCGCATGATCGGCCACATCACCTATCTGTCGGACGACGACATGGCCGAGAAATTCGGCCGCGGCTTGCGTAATGGCGCTTACCAGTTCAGCTTCGGCGTCGACTTCGAGATCGAATCCTATCTGCGCTATCAAGGCTTGAAGTTTTCTGAATACTTTGATGCCAACACCTATCTGTTGATCACCAAGGCGCTCGATTATTTCGACCCAGCGCGTTTGTGCGGCGGCGATTTGACCTGTGCGCTGGCAAACACCCAAGCGCAGTTTCTGTTGGTGTCATTTTCGACCGACTGGCGCTTTGCACCCGCACGCAGCCGCGAAATGGTGCAGGCGCTGGTCAACAACAAGCGCCGCGTGATCTATGCCGAAATCGATGCGCCGCACGGCCATGACGCTTTTTTGCTGGAAGATCCGCGCTACCACGATCTGGTGCGCGCCTATTACGAGCGCGTCGCCCGGGAGTGCGCATGAATTTCAATCAACTCAGCGTACTGCGCCCCGACCTGGCCTTCATTGCACATTGGATCAAGCCGAGCGCGCACATTCTCGACGTCGGTTGCGGCGATGGCGTGATGCTGGATTATTTGCAGACCGATAAAAAGTGCAGCGGCTACGGCATTGAAATCGCCGACGACAAGATTTTAGCCAGCACCCAGCGCGGCATCAACGTGATCCAGCAAGACATGGAAAACGGCTTGGCGATTTTTGCCGACAAAGCCTTCGATACCGTATTGTGCCTATCGTCGCTGCAGATGATGGTCAATGTGGAGGCCATCTTGCGCGACATTGCCCGGGTCGGGCGCGAAGCGATCGTCTCCTTTCCTAATTTCGCCTATTGGCCGCATCGCCTGGCCCTGATCGGCGGGCGCATGCCGGTTTCCAAATTATTGCCGTACGAATGGTATGACACCCCGAATATCCGTTGCGCCACTATTGTTGACTTCGAAGCACTGGCCGACCAGGTCGGGCTGCAAGTAATCGAATGCGTGGCGCTGCACGATGGCAAACCGGTGACTTTTCTGCCCAACTGGCGCGGCAATCTGGCAGTGTTCCGGCTCAAGAAAAAATGAATCCATGACGGGCAATTCCCCTCCCGCCGCCGTCGGCTGGCACAGCTACCTCAACCGGCGCATGCTGATCTGCATGTTCTTCGGCTTCAGTTCCGGCCTGCCGCTGTTCATCCTGCTCAGCCTGATGCAAGCCTGGCTGGCCAAATCGGGGCTGAACGTCAAGACGCTCGGCCTGTTCGCGCTGGTGATGTTCCCCTACACCTGGAAATTTCTGTGGTCGCCGCTGATGGACCGCTACAGCTTCGGCTCGCTGGGCCGACGCCGTGGCTGGATGGCAATCACGCAAATCGCGCTGTTCTTCGGCATCGGTGCGATGGGCATGCTCGACCCGCTGACGCAATTGCCGGCCATTGCCGCCGCCGCCGCGTTGGTGGCGTTTTTGTCGGCCAGCCAGGACATCGTGATCGATGCCTACCGGCGCGAAATTCTACCCGACAACGAGCAGGGATTGGGCAGCGCGGTGTATGTCAATGCCTACAAGGTGGCCGGGATGGTGCCGGGCGCGCTGTCGCTGATCTTGGCCGATTTGATGGCGTGGCAGCCGGTATTCTGGATCACTGCCGCCTTCATGTTGCCGGGCTTGGTCTGCACGCTGCTGATCTCGGAGCCAGTGGTATATGGCACGCCGCCGAAGAATATGCGTGAAGCGGTGCTGCTACCGTTTCGCGAATTCATACATCGCGACGGCTGGCGCGGCGCACTCTGGATACTCGGCTTCATTTTTTTGTACAAGTTGGGTGACAGCATGGCCACTGCGCTGGCAACTAAATTCTATCTCGACCTCGGTTTTTCGATGACGCAGATCGGCGCAGTCGCTAAAACTACCGGATTTTGGGCCAGCATCGGCGGCGGCATCATCGGCGGCGTATGGATGGTACAACTCGGCATCAACCGTGGTTTGTGGGTTTTCGGTGTCGCGCAGGCAGTTGCGATTCTGGGCTTCGCCTGGCTGGCGCAGACAGGCGCCAATGTCATCGTGCTGGCGGCCGTGATCGGTTTCGAGGCGTTCGGGGTCGGTCTCGGCACTGCAGCTTTCGTCGCCTACATCGCCAAGACCACCGATCCGCGCTACACCGCGACCCAGTTCGCGCTGTTTACCAGCCTGGCCGCCGTGCCGCGCACTTTCATCAATGCCTCGGTCGGCTTCATCGTCAGCGAGACCGGCTGGCCCCTGTTCTTCATCCTGTGTTTCGTGCTGGCGCTACCAGGCATGCTGATGCTGCCGCGCGTGGCGCCGTGGAACGGCGATCAACCGGCCAGTCGATAATTTATACAGCGCATAGTATGACAAATAACATGCCATTCACCGCATATAAATTATGCGGTGAATGAAAATACTCCATCGTTTTTATATTATTCGTAGCTATTCAGCCAGCAAGACAATTAAGAGCGAAATGGTGCGATGTTGTAGGAGCGCAGGCACGGAGGCTTGCATTGCGAGGTCCGCATTATTCATACAGCCGTATTTTGCGTAAGTCCCAGGCCTTTCGGCCCGGTGACGTTTTTTGGGAATGATGGCGTGCGTTATGCTATGCCCTTGCGCATAGCGCGTGCCCATGCACTTTTTTCCTCAAAGCGAACCCACATGAACAAAACCACCCGATGGCTAATTGCCATTGTCCTGTTGAGCGGCGCTGCAATCGGCTTCTATTTTTGGCAGCAACGCACCGTACCCGCGCCGCAATTGCTGCCTCCAATCGAAGCGACTATCCCGCCTGTCGCAGTCGTCGCTGAAAATGCGCCCGAAGCCGAAACAAAAGTCGATTCCGTCATCCGTTATCCGATTCTGGAAACCTTGGTTACACCCGCCGAGCCGCAGGCACTTCCTGCGCTGGCGGCCAGCGATCCAACGATATGGGATGCGCTCGTCGCGCTGATCGGGCCGACACCACTGAAACAGCTATTTCATTCACAGGAAATCGTCCGCCATATCGTGGTGACAATCGATAATCTGCCGCGCCAAACTGCTGCGGTACGGCTGCATCCGACTAAACCCGTCGAAGGAAAATTTCTCACGGCAGGTCCAGCGGAAAGTCGTTTCATCGCAGCGGAAAATGCCGCGCGCTATGCGCCGTATGTGCGCCTTGCCGAGACGACGGACGCCAAAAAAATCACGGCGCTTTATGTGCATTTCTATCCGCTGTTTCAGCGCGCATATCAAGAACTGGGATATCCGAACGGCTATTTCAATGATCGCCTCGTAGCGGTTATCGACCATCTGCTCGGAGCGCCTGAATCTGCCGCGCCGCTGGCCTTGGTGCAGCCGCATGTGCTCTACCAATTTGCCAATCCGGCATTGGAGGCGCAGTCCGCAGGGCGCAAAATATTGCTGCGCATGGGCAGCGAGAATGCGTCCAAGATCAAGACCAAGCTACGGGAAATTCGCGCCGAACTGATCGGCGGAATATCGAATCAGCCCGTAAATCAGCCTGTGAATTAGCCCGCTATGGTGATGCAAGCATGTACGCTGGAGATTCCCTCCCTGGAAATGGGAAGGAAAAACCATTCCACTCTGCTGGCAATAAATAATTTCTAGTTATATAACATATATGAGTATGGCAAAAAATATGCTATTCCTCGCATATATAATATGTATAAAATTAAAATACTCCTACATACTGATGCTGAATAAGGCGAAGTCCAGCATGTGACCGCAAAAATTCATGATTGCTAGATAATGAGGATGTTTTCCCGCGAAGAAATACAATTATCAACTGATGTTACGTACCAAAAATTCGGTCCACAAAGACACGAAAAACTGCATGACACCATTTTTTTGCAATTGTTTATCAGTTTGCAGGCAGGAGGCCTGCACTACTTAGAGATTGCTTACTGTTTTCGTGCTTTTCGTGTCTTTCGTGGAGAATGCTTTTCCTATTTCGCATAGGCACTGCGTAACATCTTTTATTAATGAAACGTGGCGCAAATAAATACAGCCTTTGCAGCCAACGCTACAACAGCGCTGAAACACAAGTTGATATAGAGCACACCCAAAACCATGAATACTTTCCAAAAGCGCACCGCTATCCGTATTGCTGCCGTCAGCGTTTTACTGGCAACTTTGGCTAGCCCCGTGGCATGGTTTGTCGCACGCGAAAGCGCGGAAGGAAGCATTGTTTCCCTGGCCATTGAAGAATCGGGCCGATTGCTGCATCACTTCGATGCAATCAATCTGGCCGGGCCGAATGCCGTTGAACACGCCTCCCTTGCGGCGAAAACTATTTCTGGCGGCTTGTTTGATATTGCTGAGATTTACGACCGCAGTGGCAGCAAGCTTGCCGAATCAGTGACCACAGAGGGCCATACGGTTGAGTCGTCGATACCCCACCATGGCTCGCCGAACTATACCGTGGCGTCATACCAAAGCATCAAACTTCCTGCTGGGCTGTGGGTCTTGCGGGTTTTTGTACCCTTGCGCGATTCGGCCACCGATATGCGCTTGCCCATTACAGGCTATTTCGAGGGCGTGCGTATTGTGCCAACCTGGCAACAAGAGCAAATTTTCGCCAGTTCCCTGGCCGTGGCGTTAATGGTCTGCCTGGCATCTTTATTGTGCGGTGCTGCGCTGTATCCAGTCGTGATGCATCTGTCAGCGGACAATGAACGCAAAGCGCGCGAGGTACTCGATTCCCATATTTCCATGATGGAAGCGCTTGGTCGGGCCATCGCCAAGCGTGACTCCGATACTGGCGCCCACAATTATCGAGTCGCATGGATCGCCGCCAGCATTGCGGAGCGCATGGGCCTCAAGGGCAGTGCGATGCAAGCGCTGATTCTAGGCAGCTTTTTGCACGATGTGGGCAAAATCGGGATTCCCGATGCCATTCTGCTTAAGCCCGGCAAGCTCGACGATGCGGAATTCGTCATTATGCGTACCCACGTAGAACAGGGCGAGAGCATTGTCAACGGCATCGGTTGGCTCAGTGGCGCCAGCGCAGTAGTAGCCGGCCATCACGAAAAATGGAACGGCTCCGGCTATCCGCGCAAACTCGCGGGCGAGGCGATACCGCTTGCGGCGCGCATTTTTGCCGTGGCCGATGTCTTTGATGCCCTTTGTTCAAAACGTCCCTACAAAGAGCCCATGGGCTTTGATGCAACCATGGCAATACTGGAGCAAGACACCGGGAGCCATTTCGATCCCTCGGTGATGGCGGTGTTCCGCACCATGGCGCTGCAGACTTTCAATCGCCTCGCCAATATCAGCGAAAGCGATGCCCGACAACTCCTGGAAGACCGCGTGCGGCAGCACTTTGAACTCTAATTGGCGGTGCGCGTAGGCCAGGTTATATGCCGCTATGCTAACCAAGGCTTGGTCACGGTCTTTTTTCGATCAGGCTCCCGATCAATTTAAGCTGCTCCTGCTGGATTGCCAACAGTTCGCTCCACTGGCCTGCTCTCAACTGATTAGCGATCAACTGAGGTTTTCAGGAAAAGACGTATTTGATTCGCGATTTACCGTAGTCTTTGCCTTTTTTGCATTAAATTCAGGTTAAGATAGTGCTCAGAAAGACTATTTCCCCGATTCAACCAAGGAGCAAAAATGCAAATAGAACACCATCCGCTGTCTGTAGAATTTCCAGAATTCAAGAATGAGATTCACACATTAAAGCTGGGCAATCCGCATTTTGCTAAATTGTTTGTTGAGTACGATGACACCGATAAGGCAATCAACCAAGCCGAGAATGGCGTAGAAAATCTAGCTGGTGACACACTTGAAAATCTGAAGAAAGTACGCGTTACGCTGAAAGATCAACTGTTCCAATTGCTTCAGACTGAGGCCCAAATTTAAATTAGGCTGGGTATAAGACGGCGATGATCATGTGGCATCTTCTGACTACCGCATTCTTGCTGCCCAGCGTTGCGCCCAAGAGCGCTCTTGCTGCTGCGTTGGTTTACATGCAAAAATATTGAAGCTGTCTCACACGCTACACTAAACGCGGCGATCTGCCGATCGACAACAATCGCTGCTCAAAAAGTCTAAGGCACTCATATCCGGCCCTTCAACCGGATCGCCGGTTGCACTGCGTATTTGAGCATGCTATCGCGTCACATTCCCAGTTTTGGCATGAGTTGAAGTTTGCTTAGGAAATGCGGGGTCTCGGATAACAGGAGAATAATGACCTGAAGCTCTGACGCTGCTGCGTTGGTTTACATGCAAAAATATTGAAGCTGTCTCACACGCTACACTAAACGCGGCGATCTGCCGATCGACAACAATCGCTGCTCAAAAAGTCTAAGGCACTCATATCCGGCCCTTCAACCGGGTCGCCGGTTGCACTGCGTATTTGAGCATGCTATCGCGTCACATTCCCAGTTTTGGCATGAGTTGAAGTTTGCTTGGGAAATGCGGGGTCTTGGATAACAGGAGAATAATGACCTGAAGCTCTGACGCCATTTAAAATCTGATCCAGCCCATATTTTTTGAGCTTAATGTACAAAGTGCTCTTTGCAATGCCAAGATGCTTGGCCACCAAGGTTAGATTACCGCGATCCGCTTCGAGAGTCTCACGGATGAACTCCAGTTCCGCGTCTTCCAGCTTTCCCATGGTCGCAGAAGGTCGCAGCTTAACTTTCCAGCAGTCGGAAGCCAGTGGTAATTCGATTTCAGGGGGCAGCGCATCCAAACCCAACGATTCGCCGCTGGCCATCAAAAACATGCTTTCGATCACGTTGCGGAGTTCTCGCACATTACCCGGCCAGGGATGGTTTTCCAGTGCAGTGATTACTTCCGGCTTGATTTGCTTAGAGTCGACGCCGTACTGCCCGGCAAATTTATGGAGAAAATGCTCCACCAGCGGCCGGATATCCTCTCTGCGTTCCCGCAACGGGGGAATGCGGATACTGGTCACCGCTACTCGGTAATAGAGGTCCATGCGAAACCTGCCCTCGGCAACCTCATCCCGGATTTCCCTATTGGTAGCCGCGATCAACTTGAAGCATATTTTTCGTGGCGTAGTTTCACCGATGCGGTAAATTTCCCCTTCTTCCAGAACCCGCAAGAAATGCGGTTGTAGCTCCAACGGCATTTCGCCGATCTCATCGAGAAATAGCGTGCCGCCATTCGCTGCTTCGATCTTGCCGATCATGCCGCCGCGACGCGATCCAGTGAAGGCTCCCTCGCAATGGCCAAAGAGCTCGCTGGCCAATAGATCCTTGGAAAGGCCGCCGCAGTTGAGCGCAATGAATGGGCGTACCTCGGGGCGTCCCCCGGGACGTTCTCCAGTCTGTGCGGAAAGATGGATTCCTTGCGCAAAATTTTCTTTGCCAACTCCGGTTTCGCCGAGTAACAGCACCGGGACATTGGTTTTGGCAAGCAGCTTTGCCTTTTTCACCGCTTGCGTCAAGGCGTCGCTATTGCCCACCATGCCGGCGAAACCTTTGATGTCGGCAGTTATCGCAGTTTTCGCGGTGATTCCCTTTCTGGTCGCGTGTAAAGACATGCCAGTTTGCGGTAGCCCTGGAATCGTCAACAACGTTCCGATCCGTTCACCTGCATCGATAATGGGCTCAAGCCAGTCCGCACAGAGCCATTCGGGAGCCTCGGCGCGCGTAGGGGGCGCGAATGTCCCCATGCTCAAGGTCGGAATCTGGGTGGTTTTTTTGAGATCGAAATCTATGCCGCGTGCCAGCAGAACTGTTGCTGCGCGCTCATTTACCTTGATCGGATAGCCGCGCCGGTCGCAGATGATCACACCGTCTGTCGCGCTGGACATTTTCGCGATGCCCCGTTCCAGCAATTGATACCGAAAATCCAACTCCAGCTTGGCCAGTTGGCCCTCGATTCGGCTGGCCGTGGTAACGGCTAACGCCAGGCTATGCGGGCTGAATGTCTTGCCCAGTCCCGAAACATCAACCGCGCCCAAGATCTTTCCGTCATAGGGATCGCGGATGACGGTCGCTGAACACGTCCACTGTTGGATCCCGGCGCAAAAATGCTCTGCTGCATGGATCTGTACCGGCTGGCCAATTGATAGGGCGGTACCGATCGCGTTGGTCCCGCAAATCAGCTCGTTCCAACTGCTGCCGGTAAACAAGTGAATACTCTCGGCAGATCCCAACGCGCGCGGATCCCCCTCCACCCCCAGTATCATTCCGTTCGGGTCGGAGAGGATCATGATGGTTCCGGTTTCGGCCAGGAAATCCTTGGCCATTGCCATGACCTGTTTGCCGGCGCTTAACAACTCACGATGCTGATATTGCAGAGAATTAAGCGTGTCCTCATTGACAGGCGGCAATGCCTGTTGGCGAGTGGGATCCACCTGCACCTCCAGGCAGCGCCGCCAGGAATCATCGACTAAACAACGTAATGCATTGGCTTGGGGCACCTGCCCGCTCAGAAACCCTTCCCAGGCAGCCATGATTTTCCGGTTGTTTTGCGGATTGGATAGGCGCTGGTTTGGCTCGTTGGCAATCATGTTGTCTCCTACTGGCTATTTGCCTTATTTCCAAAGACCTTTGCTTTGCTGCCAGGTTTTTCTTGGAAAATTTATTAACATTTCTTTATGACTATACACCTCTGCACAACGCGAATTTGCCGTTGTAGTGCAACGCCGTTTTAAGAACGGCCCTGGACAGTAGCCTCGTTTCGACTTGTCTTTAGCGTATCAGTCACAAATTTTTATTTCCCATGTTGAGGCCGAACAGCGTTCGATTTCCGGCCGTGTTCGATGTTGCTGTATGAAAAACACACGTTCCGTCAGACCTCGCGGCATTTGGATTGGCCCATTCTTTTATTGTCTTTCATAGGAGGAAATGATTTTTTCAAGCCTGCTTCAAGTCATTGGCATGCTCCTTGCGATATTCGGTGTGCGGACTTTTAATTTCATCGCCAAATACGGTCACCAACGGTTGCCACTGTTATATCAAAGGTCGATGACTGGATTTGAAAACTAATTATTCATTGAGGAGACACATATGCAAGTTCAACAATCGCCAGTGCAGGTGATGGGCATCGATGCCGGCGGCACGATGACTGACACCTTCTTCGTCAGGGAGGATGGGTCCTTCGTGGTCGGCAAGGCGCAGAGTAATCCTGAGGACGAATCCCAGGCAATTTACGAATCGTCGATCGACGCTTTGGCCGAATGGCAGCGTAAGGTGGATGATGTTTTCCCGGAACTATTGACCTGTGTCTATTCAGGTACTGCCATGCTGAACCGCGTGGTGCAGCGCAAAGGCCTGGATGTGGGGCTGATGTGCAACCGGGGTTTTGAAGATATCCATTCAATGGGTCGTGCCGCGCAGAGCTACCTCGGCTATGCGCTGGAAGAGCGGATCCATTTGAATTGCCATCATTACGATGCACCGTTGGTGCCGCTGTCGCGCACCCGTGGCGTCACCGAGCGGACCGATGTCCAGGGTCAAGTCGTGATTCCGCTACGCGAAAAGGAAGTGCGCGTTGCCACCCGCGAGTTGGTAGCGCGCGGTTCCAAAGCGATTGTTATCAGTCTGTTGCAGTCGCACAAGAACGAACAGAGCGAACTGCGTGCACGCGATATCTGCCGTGAAGAATTGCAGAAATTAGGCGTGGAGATCCCGGTCTTCGCGACCGTCGATTATTATCCGTCGCGCAAGGAAACTCACCGTACTAACACCACCATTCTGGAAGCTTATGCGGCCGAACCTTCACGCGCAACGCTGAAAAAAGTAAGTGACCGCTTCAAGAAGCATGGCGCTAAATTCGATTTGCGCGTGATGGCAACCCACGGCGGCACCATCGGCTGGAAAGCCAAGGAGCTGGCCCGCACCATCGTTTCCGGCCCGATCGGTGGCGTGATCGGCTCAAAATTCCTAGGCGAGAAACTGGGCTACGACAATATTGCCTGTAGTGATATTGGCGGCACCAGTTTTGACATGGCAATCATTACCAAGGGCAACTTCGCGATTCAATCCGACCCTGATATGGCGCGCCTGTTACTTTCCTTGCCACTGGTCGCGATGGATTCAGTGGGCGCTGGCGCCGGCAGCTTTATCCGCATTGATCCTTACAGCAAAGCGATCAAACTTGGGCCCGACAGCGCAGGCTATCGGGTTGGCATGTGTTGGGCGGAGAGCGGTCTAGACACTGTGTCGGTGTCCGATTGCCACGTCGTGCTGGGTTATCTCAATCCAGACAATTTCCTTGGTGGCGCCATCAAGCTCGACGTCAACCGGGCCCGTAAGTATCTGAAGGAACAAATTGCCGATCCACTCGGCCTCTCGGTCGAAGATGCTGCCGCCGGCGTGATCGAGCTACTCGATTTGAACCTGCGTGAATACATGCGCTCCGTAATCAGCGCCAAGGGTTATAACCCGGCCGACTTCGTTTGCTTCTCGTATGGCGGCGCCGGTCCGGTTCATACCTATGGCTATACAGAAGGGCTGGGTTTCAAAGACGTAGTGGTGCCCGCATGGGCGGCTGGTTTCTCCGCTTTCGGTTGTGCCTGTGCTGAGTACGAATACCGCTATGACAAGAGTGTCGATATCGGCGTTGGGCCGAATGCCACCGACGCAGAGAAAGTACAAGCCTGCAAAACAGTGACTCAGGCATGGGCTGAATTGAGCGAAAAGGTCATCGAGGAATTCATCATTAACGGATTCAAGCCGGAAGATGTATTGCTACGACCTGGCTATCGCATGCAGTTCATGGGCCAGCTCAATGACCTCGAAATCAATTCGCCGGTCACCAATGCTTCCACGTTGGCCGACTGGGAAAAGATGGTGCTGGCATTTGACGAGACGTATGCCCGGGTCTATGCGGCTTCTGCCAGTTCACCCGAGTTGGGCTTTGGCGTGACCGGTGCAATCATGCGCGGCAGTGTTGTTTCAACCAAGCCGGAACTGCCTGAAGAGTCGGATGCCGGTCCGATTCCTCCTAAAGAAGCGCATATCGGCAGCCGTCCTTTCTATCGCCAGAAGCAATGGCAGGATGCCAAAATCTGGTCGATGGAGGCACTCAAGGCAGGTAACCGGGTAGTTGGCCCGGCCATTATTGAATCGCCTTCCACTACATTCATAGTGCCGTTAGGGTTTGAAACCTATTGTGACAAGCACCGCCTGTTTCATCTCAAAGAAGTTAAAAAAGGAGACCAATCATGAATAAAATGTCACGGAAAGAAATGGGCTTGTCCGATTTGCTGGGCAACGGCAAGACCCTCAAGCAGCATCGCGATGCGATTTTGGCGCGCACCAAAGAGACCGGTTTCTACAACGGCCTCGAAAAGCTGGAGTTCAAGGAAGCAGATCCGATTACCTATGAAAAGCTGTTTTCCAGAATTCGCGGCGGCCTGGTGCATGCTCGCGAGACGGCGAAAAAAATTGCGGCATCGCCGATCGTGGAACAAGAAGGCGAACTGTGCTTCACCCTGTATAACGCAGCAGGTGACTGCATACTGACTTCCACCGGAATTATCATTCACGTCGGCACTATGGGCGCGGCGATCAAGTACATGATCGAAAATGCATGGGAAGTCAATCCAGGCATCAACCCTGGCGATATGTTCACCAACAACGATTGCTCCATCGGCAATGTGCATCCTTGCGATATTTGCACCATCGTACCGATCTTCTGGGAAGGCAAGCTGGTGGGTTGGGTCGGCGGTGTCACCCACGTAATTGACCTCGGCGCGATGACGCCGGGTTCGATGTCGAGCGGTCAAGTCTCCCGCTTCGGCGACGGCTTGCAAATAACCTGCCGCAAGACCGGCATCAACGACACGCCGCTGCGTGACTGGTTGCACGAAAGCCAGCGCAATGTGCGTACCGCCAAATACTGGATTCTGGACGAACGGACCCGGATTGCCGGTTGCCACATGATCCGCACGATGGTGGAGGAAGTTCTGGCGGCCGAAGGGATCGAGAATTACACCAAATTTGCCCACGAAGTGATTGAAGAAGGGCGTCGCGGCCTGCAATTACGGCTCAAGGCAATGACCGTTCCGGGGATTTACCGCAGGGTTTCCTTTGTCGATGTTCCGTATGCGCATGAGGACATGAGTCTTGCTTCATCGTATGGAAAAATGAATAGCATCATGCATGCGCCGTGTGAAATGACGATACGGCCTGACGCTACTTGGCGACTCAACTTTGAGGGCGCCAGCCGCTGGGGCTGGCATTCCTACAATGCCAATCAAGTCGCGTTTACCAGCGGAATCTGGGTCATGTTGACGCAAACCCTGGTGCCGACTGCGCGCATCAACGATGGCGCCTACTTCGCGACTGAATTCAAGATTCCCAAAGGCACCTGGATGAATCCGGATGACCGTCGTACCGCGCATGCAAATGCATGGCACTTCCTGGTTTCGGCCTGGAGCGGCATCTGGCGCGGCATGAGCCAATCCTTCTATGCCCGCGGTTATCTGGAGGAAGTCAATGCCGGCAATGCCAATGCCTGCAACTGGCTACAGGGTGGCGGTATCAATCAGGATGGCGAAGTACATGCGGTCAACAATTTTGAAACTGCCGCATGCGGTACCGGCGCTTGCGCAATCAAGGATGGACTGAACCACAATGCCGCAGTGTGGAATCCTGAGGGCGATATGGGCGATATCGAAATTTGGGAAATGGCGGAACCGCTGCTGTACATGGGCCGCAACGTCAAGACCAACTCCGGCGGTTACGGCAAATTCCGTGGCGGCTGCGGTTTCGAAACCCTGCGCATGGTGTGGAAAGCGCAAGACTGGACCATGTTCTTTTCCGGGAATGGTTACATGAACAGCGACTGGGGTTTGATGGGCGGTTATCCATCGGCTACCGGCTATCGTTTTGAAGCCCACAAAACCGATCTCGAAGCACGTATCAGAACTGGTCTTTCGCTGCCCTTGGGCGCCGATCGCAATCCGCAAGATACCGAATACGAGCGTCACATCAGCGCCACTGCAGAGGTCAAGCGTGATAAGCAATGCACCACCACGGAAGCTATTTTTGACAACCATGACCTGTATTTGAACTACTTGCGCGGTGGCCCGGGCTTTGGCGATCCACTCGACCGTGATTGCGCTTCGGTCGAAAATGATCTTAACAATCACTTCGTGTTACCCGAGTTCGCGGTCAAAGTCTACGGCGTCGTGATTGCGCAAGATGACAATGCCGTGTGGAAAGTCGATGTTGCCAAAACTGCCGCCCGGCGCAAGGAAGTTCGTAAAGAACGTATCGCAAGAGCTGTTCCAACCCGCGAGTGGATGAAGGAAGAGCGGGCACGGATCATCACCAAATCCGCATCGATTCAGGTACGTCACATGTTTGCAACCAGCTTCGACCTCAGCGTCAAGTTCAAGAATGAGTTCAAGACGTTCTGGGATCTCCCGGCGGATTGGGAGCTACTTGAGTCCGAATTAGGCGTTCCTTCATTCGGTTCCAAATATCGGATGGATCTGTCGAAATTGCCGGATGTGCGCACTGTGACCTTGGTTGAAGAATGATTTGAATTTGCTGTCGGGGCCAGGCCCCGACCAGTAACCATTATTGGAGAGTTAAAATGTCTGTTTATACACAAGAGCAAGTGAACTATCTGGTGGAAGGCAAGCTGGACTGGGAAACCACCATGCGCATGCTTTCCTTGCCGAAGGATCAGGATCGGTTTCGCATGTATTTGAATGCGCTGCAGTCCAAGTTGTCATGGGATGACAAGGTGATTTTGCCGATCAGTTTGCATCTATACATCGCGCAAAACAAAAAGACCAAGGAGTGGGTCACCAAATGCAGTTGCGGTCACGAGTTTGGCGACTATCGCAAAAATTGGAAGCTGGAAGCCCTGGTATACGTTCGCGATACGCCGGAAGCCATGCAGGAAGTCTATCCTGAGTTGATGGCGCCGGACACTACGTGGCAGGTATACCGTGAGTACTATTGCCCAGAGTGCGGAACCATGCATGACGTCGAAGCGCCCACGCCGTGGTACCCGGTGATTCATGAATTCGAGCCGAATATCGAAGCTTTTTACAACGACTGGGTGCATTTGCCATTGCCGGAAAAAGCCAACTAAGATCGATTGCAATTATTTGACGATCTTTTTCGCTTATAGCATTTGTCTAGGCGCAATCGGTTGTACCTGGCACGGCTGGGCTAATAATGATCTGAACTCTTGGTTCGGTAGGTACTTGATGATTACATTCAAGCCCACCGAACCAATCTATGCGCCAAATACGGTCATCATCTGGAAATTCTCTTATCCTTGGAATCAAACGACTCGTAGTCATGCTTCAATAGCGTTTAGCGTTGTTGAGTACTATTTAGCGCTAGCGAGCGGTCATTAGCGTTGTGATTCACATCACGCCAGCGCCATGCGCTTGTTGATCGGCGTGGTAACTTGAGCGCACCATCGCTCCGACGGCGGCGTGGTCGAAACCCATCTTGTAGGCTTCCTGTTCGAACATCTTGAAGGTATCTGGATGCACATAGCGGCGCACCGGCAAGTGGTCTCCGGACGGCATCAGGTACTGGCCGATGGTCAGCATGTTGACGTTGTGGGCGCGCAGATCTTGCATCACCTGCAGGATTTCTTCGTCGGTTTCGCCTAGACCTACCATGATGCCGGATTTGGTCGGAATGTTCGGGTGTTGCTGTTTGAATTGCTTGAGCAAGTTCAGCGAGTGCTGATAATCGGAGCCGGGCCGGGCCTCCTTATATAGGCGCGGCGCGGTTTCCAGATTGTGGTTCATTACGTCCGGTGGCATGTCATTGAAAATTTCCAGTGCGCGCTCCAGGCGGCCGCGGAAGTCGGGCACCAGCACTTCGATGCGGGTGTTGGGAGACAGTTCCCGTATCTTGCGGATGCAGTCGGCAAAATGGCCAGCACCGCCGTCGCGTAGATCGTCGCGGTCGACCGAGGTGATGACGACGTAATTAAGCTTCAGCGCGGCGATGGTTTTGGCCAGTTTTTCTGGTTCGCTGGCGTCCAGCGCATCCGGGCGGCCGTGGCCGACATCGCAAAATGGACAGCGCCGGGTGCATTTGTCACCCATGATCATGAAGGTTGCGGTGCCCTTGCCGAAGCATTCGCCGATGTTTGGGCAGGAGGCTTCTTCGCACACAGTGACCAGCTTGTTTTCGCGCAGGATGTCCTTGATTTCGTAGAAGCGGGTGTTGGGCGAGCCAGCCTTGACCCGAATCCAGTCCGGCTTCTTGAGCCGTTCGGCAGGGATGATTTTGATCGGGATGCGCGCGGTTTTATCGGCGCCTTTTTGCTTGTCGCTGGGGTTATAGGCGGAAGAGGCGAGCGGTAGCGGTTGCTTGGTTTCAGAGGTCATTCCATGTCCTGGTGGCAATTAGTGCTGCAGAGGTGCGCAGGGCGCAGCGGAGTTTTCGCTGTGCGCTGCGCATCTAGGTTGAACGAATAAGATTTTTAATGAGTGCGTGCGCAAGTGCGGACTGCACCTCTTGCAATGGTATATGCGCGCCTTGCGAGCGCATGTCTACCGTTTTCAGGCCGGCGTAACCGCAAGGATTGATCCACGAAAATGGCGTCAAATCCATCGCTACATTCAGTGCTACGCCGTGATAGGTGCAACCGTTGGCGCGAATCTTGAGGCCGAGGGCGGCAATTTTTGCCCCAGCCGAGGCGCCGCTTGCCAGGTAAATACCGGGCGCGCCTGGCTTGCGTTCACCGGCTAAATTATACGTGGCGAGTACCTCGATGACCGACTGTTCGATGGTGCGCACGAATTCGCGCGCGAACATGCGCGCACCCGTTCGGCGGTGTAAATCCATCAGCAGGTAAATTACTACCTGACCTGGCCCGTGATAAGTGACTTCACCGCCGCGATCGGTTTGCACAATCGGGATGTCGTGCGCATCGAGCACGTGGGCGCGGTCGGCAGCTAGCCCGAGCGTAAATACCGGCGGGTGTTCGACAATCCAAAATTGGTCTGGTGTGGTGGCATCGCGACTGTCAGTGAAGGCGCGCATGGCGTCAAAGCTGACATCGTAAGACTCAATGCCGCGTTGAATAAGAAAAGGAGCTTGCATAGTCGCCAGTGTACCTAAATAGTGCGGCTGGCGCGTCAACAAGCTTGAATGCAATGTGGGTATTGCGCTGGTCGGCTGGCTGCAGCGTGGCAAAAAAGCGCAGTGCGCAAATTGGGTATCGCTCTTCTTGGGGCCGGTGTGTGTAACGCATTTTCGGCAACTTTCGACCTGCTGCTCAAAAGGTTGTAGGCACTCGCATTTGGCCTAAGCGTTAGCCCAAGCGACGATAGGCACCATCCGACAGTCGCTCCACCAGCCCGTCCAGTTCAAGTACCAATAGGTGGGCGCTGAGGGTGGCAATATCGAAACCGCTGCGCTGCGCCAGCAGATCCACCGGCACCGGGTCGAAGCCCATTGCGATGAGCAGCCGGCTGACGAGCGGGTCTTTCGGGTTGGCATTGGCTGGCGCTGGGCTGGCAGTACTTATCGCTGCCGCTGAGTTAGGGGCCGGATTGAAATCACGCAATTCTTCCAGTATGTCCTGGGCCGACTCGACTAATTTTGCTCCTTGCTTGATCAGCAGATGGCAGCCTTTCGACAGTGGGGAATGGATCGAGCCCGGGATCGCAAACACCTCCCGATTCTGATCGGCTGCCATTCGGGCGGTGATCAACGAACCCGATTGCAGTGCAGCCTCGATTAGCAGAACGCCGCGTGCCAATCCTGAAATGATGCGGTTGCGGCGTGGGAAATTGGCGGCGATTGCCGGCATTCCGAGCGGGTACTCGGTGACGATGCAGCCGCAATCGGCAATCTGGTGCGCCAGGCTGCGATTGCGGGCCGGATAGACGATATCAGCGCCGGTGCCGATCACGGCTACCGTCGATCCGACGCCGCGCAGGCCGCCTTGATGGGCGGCAGCGTCGATTCCCAGTGCCATACCGGAAATGATGGTCAGCCCAGCCTGGCTCAGTGCTTGCGAAAACCGGTCGGCATTGGCAAGACCTTGTACGGTGGCATTGCGGCTGCCGACTACCGCCAACGCTGGAGCCGACAGCAGCGCCAACCGCCCTTTCGCATACAGCATCAGCGGCGGGTCGGCAATATTCAGCAGCGCTTGCGGATAGCCTTCATCTGCCAGCGTGAGCACATGATTGTCGGCCTGCGCACTCCAGTCCAACGTTTTCTCAATCAGAGCCAGGGTGGCGTCAGACGGCGTTGCCAGCAACGCTTGCGCCACACGCTGCGACACTACTTTATTTAATGCCGAAAAGTTGGTCGAAAAAATGTTCTCGGGCAGACCGAACGCGGCCAGCAGTTTGCGCGCAGTCTCAGGGCCGACGCCGGGTGTTTGTTCCAGTCGCAACCAGAGCGCCAGTTCCTTGGGCCGCAGTGTGATTGCGGTATCTGTCATAGTCGAATTGATGTCGGTTAGCTGGTTAGTTGTTTAGTTGGTGGTTACTCGGGCGACTTGACCACGTCACCGACCTGAACCGAGTCGGTGACCTGCATAATCAGGCCGTAAGAAATTTTGTTGAAGACCCGGAAAATAAACAGCGAACCGTATTGTTCATCAGGCAGTTTAATGGTCTTGCTCTTGTCACCCGGATCCTTGATGATTTGACCGTAGCGTGATAATTCAAGCACGGTGCCGATATCGATGCCGTCGTTTTTGCCGCGATTGATCGACACCACCTGATTCTGGCCGGCATGGGTTACGCCGCCGTAGATTGACACGATGCGCGCAGCGATTAGGGTTTCCGGCGGATGCGGCATGTAATTCAGAATCGGCGTTGGCGGTACTGGCAATAGACGGTCGCCGACTCCAATTTCCTGCTTTGATGTGACCACTGTAAAAGTGTGTGCTTCGTTTTCTGTACTGGCTGCACGCTGCAGCTTCAGGGTGCCGAGATAGACTGCTTCAAAGCCGATGACAGCCTGGGTTTCCGGGTCTTTTAACGGTTTGCCCGGACGAAATGCCTGGAATGATGTGCCGCCCTGCAGATCGCCCCGGACATAGGCCTTGTCATTTTTGCCAAGGTACACGCGTCCTTCCTGGGTCGCGACAATACGGGGTGTATTGTTGAACTGATCTTCTTCAATGACCAGCGGTTGCGATAAAAACGGATCGATTATGCTGGCAGAAATCGCCGGTATTGCATCCAGGCCCAAGCCTTCGGTGCGAATTCCGGGCGCCAGGCGTACGTTCGGCGAACCGCCAAGGCCGGCCGGCGACCCCAGCCGCAGGCGGCCTGCGGCTCGGTCAAAGTACACAATCTGGCCGGGATAAATCCAGTGCGGATTACGGATCTGGTCGCGATTCAAGCCCCAAACTTGCGGCCAACACCACGGATGTTGCAGAAATTTTCCAGAAATATCCCACAAGGTGTCGCCGCGCATAACCGTATGCTGATCTGGGGCGTTCGATAGAAACGTGCACGAGGCTGCCTGCGCACTCGGTATTGCTAGTAAAGCCAACGCAGCAAAAATAGGTGCAGCGGTCAATTTCAGAGCGATTGTGCTAAACTTTTTCATGGTTTTATCCAATGTATGTGGCGGAAGTTGGTGTTGATGCGCGGTGTTCGGCGCGTTGGTGTCGGTTCTAGTCGAATGCAGTGCCACAAATGTGGTGTGTGTGCAAAAGTGGATGCACGGCAATAATTGCCAAATTGAATCAAATTTTGCCCATAAAACCTTGAACTAGCAAGAGAAAATCCTTTTCGGCACTTGCGTGCCGCTATGTAAAAACCGTATGCCACTATTAAATATTCTGCTGTATCCCGATCCGCGCCTGCACAAGATCGCCAAACCGGTGACTGTCTTTGATGCGCGCTTGAAAAAACTCATCAAGGATATGGCCGACACCTTGTATGACGCCCCCGGCGTCGGCTTGGCCGCGTCGCAAGTCGACGTCCATGAACAATTGGTGGTGATCGACACCTCGGATACACAAGACGACTTACAGGTATTCATCAATCCGGAAATCCTCTGGGCCAGTAGCGAAACCAAGCTGTATGACGAAGGCTGCCTGTCGGTGCCGGGCGTCTATGATGGCGTCGAGCGTCCGGCACAGATCAAGGTGCGGGCGCTGGACGCGGATGGAAAAGCGTTCGAAGTCAGTGCCGATGGCTTGCTGGCGGTCTGCATCCAGCACGAAATGGATCACCTCAAGGGCAAGGTATTCGTCGAATATCTGTCGCCGCTCAAGCGCAACCGCATCAAGGCCAGAATGCTGAAGGAAGAGCGCCAGCAGCGCCGCGGATAATTTCTTAAAACTTACGCAATACCCAGTAGTGCAGGCCTCCGTGCCTGCGCCGGGCCGCAGGCACGGAGGCCTGCACTACAGGTTCTGCACTACTTAACTACTTATACAGCCGTATTTTGCGTAAGCCCTGTCTCTATTTCCCTGCTGCATACATTTTGATCAAGTCCCTGGCGATATGATTTCGCCTCGTTCTCAAGCCAGTCGCGGAATTGTTTCAGGACTGCGCTTTCGGCTCTCTTTTCAGGGTAGACCAGGTAATACGACTTGTTGTTGACGAAATAATGGTCGGCGGGAATGATCAATTGGCCGCTTTTCAATTCGGCTTCAATCAAAAAGCGCGGGATCAGCGCGATTCCCATAGTGTGCATTGCCGCTTGCGTGAGCATCGAAAACAGTTCATAGCGCGGCCCGGTCATGTCATGTTCCACCTGCAGGTCGAATGATTCGAACCAGGTATGCCAAGCGTACGGCCGCGTGGTTTGCTGCAGCAATGGATATTCCTGCACCTGCTTCGGGGTCAGCTTTTTGCGCGGGGCGATCAGACCCGGGCTGCACACCGGGACGATATCTTCCTGCATCAGAAAACACGCTTCGGTCCCCGGCCAGTGGGCATCGCCGCAATGGATTGCTGCATCGAAGCCGGTTTCGTTGAACAGAAACGGACGGGTGCGGGTGGTCAGGTTAATTGAAATATCCGGGTTTGCCTGATGAAATCGCGCCAATCTGGGCATCAGCCACTTGGAGGCAAAAGTCGGCACGATGGCCAGTTCCAGGTTGCCGCCCAGCCCGCGCCGCGCCATCAGTTCCAGCGTGTCGCGTTCGATTGCATCCAACCGCAGCGCCACTTGGCCACCGTAGGTTATGCCGGCTTCCGTCAGCGTTACGCCGCGCTTGCTGCGATGGAACAGAGGTACGCCTAAAAATTCTTCCAGACCGGCAATCTGCCGGCAAATTGCACTCTGGGTTTGGCTCAGCTCCAGCGCCGCCTGGGTGAAACTCTGGTGTCTGGCAGCGGCTTCAAAAGCCATCAGAGCTTTGGTGTTAGGAATTTTTCTGCGCATGTTGAATGCCATTGGCACCATTTAAAAATTATTGTCCACGAAAGACACGAAAATCACGAACCAAAATCACAATACAACGTGCTTAGTAAAATAGGGAGTATCTTTATTTTTATGGCATTTTCCGCATATATTTCGTGCGTACGCTAAATATACAAATATCAGTATATGGAATTTTCCTAATTTTTTCCTGAATCTGTACCGTTCCTGCGCACGCCATTTCCAACTTTTTATGTGGGCCAGCTTGGCATGAACTTAACTCTCTCGACGCGTGCGTAAAACGCACAAGCTGATGCATATTACGCGTTTGCATACGGCCAGTCATTCTCGTACAGTGGTTGACATTACTATCAAATTCATCAGGAGAACAAAATGCATCAAAAAACGCGATTTCATTGGGACGATCCTCTTTTACTAGACCAGCAATTGAGCGACGAAGAACGCATGGTGCGTGACGCTGCCAGCGCCTACAGCCAGGATAAACTGCAACCGCGCGTGCTGGAAGCGTTCCGCAACGAGCAAACCGACCCCGCGATCTTCCGCGAAATGGGCGAACTCGGCCTGTTGGGGCCGACCATTCCAGAGCAATACGGCGGCCCCGGCTTGAATTACGTCAGCTACGGTCTGATCGCACGCGAAGTGGAGCGCGTTGATTCCGGCTATCGCTCGATGATGAGCGTGCAATCCTCACTGGTGATGGTACCGATTTATGAATTCGGCACCGAAGCGCAAAAGCAAAAATTCCTGCCCAAGCTGGCGACCGGCGAATGGATCGGTTGCTTCGGCCTGACCGAGCCGAACCACGGTTCCGACCCCGGTTCGATGATCACCCGCGCCAAGAAAGTGCCGGGCGGTTACAGCGTGTCCGGCAGCAAAATGTGGATTTCCAACTCGCCGATCGCCGACGTGTTCGTGGTCTGGGCTAAAGACGACGAAGGTGCGATTCGCGGTTTCGTGCTGGAAAAAGGTATGAAGGGCCTGACTGCTCCTGCAATCCACGGCAAATTCGGCCTGCGCGCCTCGATCACCGGCGAGATCGTGATGGACGGCGTGTTCTGCCCGGAAGAAAATGCCTTCCCTGACGTGCGCGGTCTGAAAGGCCCGTTTACGTGTCTCAATTCCGCTCGTTACGGCATCGCCTGGGGCGCGCTGGGCGCGGCCGAGGATTGCTTCCATCGTGCGCGCCAATATGTACTGGACCGCCAGCAGTTCGGCCGTCCGCTGGCCGCCAATCAATTGATCCAGAAAAAATTGGCCGACATGTTGACCGAAATCACGCTCGGCTTGCAGGGTTGCCTGCAATTGGGACGGATGAAGGATGCCGGCACCGCATCAGTCGAAGCCACCTCCATCATGAAGCGCAATTCTTGCGGCAAGTCGCTCGATATTGCCCGCATGGCGCGCGACATGTTGGGCGGCAATGGCATCTCTGACGAGTACGGGGTGATCCGGCACATGGTGAATCTGGAAGTGGTGAATACCTATGAAGGTACGCACGATGTCCATGCGCTGATTCTGGGACGTGCGATTACCGGCATCCAGGCGTTTTCCTAACATTGGGGTGATGCCATGAGCCTGCTTCCCGATATCAAGGTGCTGGATTTGACGCGTGTGCTGGCAGGTCCGTGGTGCACGCAAATCCTGGCTGATTATGGCGCGACGGTCATCAAGATCGAAAAGCCGGGTGTCGGCGACGATACCCGGCACTGGGGGCCGCCGTTTGCCAAAGATGCAGACGGCAACCTGACCAGCGAAGCCGCCTATTACCTGTCAGCCAACCGCGGCAAGCAATCGGTCACGCTGGATTTCGCCAAACCGGAAGGCGCGGCATTGCTACGCCAACTGGTGGCGCAAGCCGACGTGTTGATCGAGAATTACAAGGTCGGTAGCCTGCGCAAATACGGCCTGGATTACGCCTCGTTAAAGGCGCTCAATCCGCGCCTGATTTATTGCTCGATCACCGGTTTCGGCCAGACCGGCCCGTATGCGTCGCGGCCCGGTTACGATTTTGCGATCCAGGCTGTCGGCGGCTTGATGAGCATTACCGGCGAGCGCGATGCGTTGCCCGGCGGCGGCCCGCAAAAAGCCGGTGTCGCGGTGGTTGATGTCATGACCGGCATGTATGCCAGCACCGCAATTTTGGCGGCGCTGGCGAACCGCGAACGCACCGGCGAAGGCCGCTATATCGATGTCGCGCTGCTCGATGTGCAAGTGGCGATGCTGGCCAATGTCGGCATGAATTATCTGGTCAGCGGCACCGTGCCGCAGCGCTGGGGTAATGCGCATCCGAATATCGTGCCGTATCAGGCGTTTGATACTGGCGACGGACAAATCGTGATTGCGGTCGGCAATGATAGCCAGTTCGCCAGCCTGTGCGGTGTGCTCGGCAAGGAATGGAGTTCGGACCCGCGTTTTGCCAGCAATCCGGCCCGTGTCCAACACCGTGATCTGCTGTTGCCGCTGCTTGCTGAAGCATTGCAAGTGTGGCGCGGGCCGCAACTGGCGGCAGCGCTGGAAGCGGTCGGCGTACCCTGTGGGCCGATCAATAATCTGGCGCAAGTGTTTGCCGACCCGCAGGTGCAAGCGCGGGAAATGCGGGTCGATGTGCCGCACCCGAGCGCCGGCAGCGTGCCGCAGATACGGCACCCGGTGCGTTTTTCCGGCGACGCGACAGTGGCCATGCAAGCACCGCCAACGCTGGGCCAGCATACCGATGCGGTGCTGGGTGAGATGCTGGGCTTGCCAGCGCACGAGATTGCCGCGTTGCGGCAACAAGGGCTGGTGTAAAGCACCTTCGCCCGCTATGAATACCCCCTCGCCCGCTTGCGGGAGAGGGTTGGGGAGAGGGTGACTGCAAAGTCGATGGCTTTATTAATCTCTGTACTCTTCGTGGATGCTTTGTCGGGGGTAGCCCGACGGCCACTCACTTTTCTTTGCTTCGCCAAAGAAAAGTAAGCAAAAGAAAGGCGACCGCAGACTTGCCCTTCGGGTACCCGTTTGTCTGCTGCAAAAAATGGGAAATGAAGGAACTCGCTTCGCTCAGACAGCCTTCATTTCTGATCCATTTTCTGCAGCACACAAACGGCTGCGGTGCAGCAGGGGTTTCGGATTGCATGCAATCCGCCTGCGTAACGACATTGCCCTGAAAGGCAATGTTCCCTCCCTATAGGGACATAGGGCCCGAGCGGCCTAACAACAAAAACAGCGTCAATACAACCGCCAATGACATAAAGCAGTCACTGGGATATCAATTGCATAGCAGGCTGAATAGATACTGATATTTCACAATAACGCGGAGTATCAGTAAAAATAGGCATTCTTACGCATGTTTTTATTGTATTTTTAAAAATACGTACTGCTGTATACGCGATTAGCCGGCGCTTGATACTGATCCGTTATTTCGTGAATGCGGAGGTGCGCCGAGCGGCAGCACCCGGCCACAAGTGGACGTCCGGTGATGCGAGATCACCGCATTTAAATGACTGTCAATAACCTTTACGCGCCGATCAAGGACTGCCTTGATTAATGTCGTTCTGAGATCGACCTGATGGAATCTAGCGTCGTCTCAATGTCGGAATTGACTCGCATCCAAATGAGTGACCGCACGAACTTGCCCCCCCGGACTTGAATCGTCCCGGAACCGGGAGACACCTTTGAGCCTAGAATTGAGGCCGGGAATGAGGAGCTTATTATGAGCAGCAGACGGTACCCGGAAGAGTCAAGATTGAACCGGTAAAGCAAGTTAGCGAATGCGCTAACGCGGTCGCTAATGCTTGGGCCCCCCTCGGTGTTTCGCAAAAATATAGCCTCTATCCTTGGATCGAGCATTTGCGGCGGCCACGGGCTGAATTGAGACGCGTTACTGAGGAGCGCGATATCCTCCAGTAGCCGCTTAATCCGTCGGACTCCTTGCTGACAACTGACCGCAGCTTGCCGTCGAGGCTAAAGTTCCAGCAACCGTTGCCGATGTAAAAATTACACTTTTTTTATCGGGGAGCTCTTGTGTCGGTTTCTGGAATTAGCAACTCAGGCGTAGCCAGTGTCTTGTTGAACGCATCGATCACCAGGGACAAGCCGGCCAATGCGGTGGCGTCACTTGCCGCGACAACGATCCGTGGCGCGACTGCTGCGTTTTCGCATGTTGATTCGGCAAGTACGAATGCGAGTTGGACTACGCTCGGCGGCGTTGTCGAAGCCAAAGTCGTTTACGCCAAACCATTGGCGGTCTACTCCTTTGACATGGCTTGGGCATCATCGCCGACCGACAACACCAGTGCACTCATGCAAAAAAATATAAAGGGCAATTCAACGGCCTCCTGGAACGCGTCGTCCTTACTGGACGGCTTGGGTGCCAAGCTGCTCGATCGGTTTTCGACGACCCAAAGCGATTTTTCGCAAACGGTGGCGATCTTTCTCCAGGACAGCTCGAAATCGCCAGATGTCGCCCGTGCCGCGTCTGCCCAAGCTCTGACTGCGGCCAAAGTGGCACCGAATAGCATCGATTTTACAATTGCCACCATTTCGGGCAAGAAGGTCAAGATCTCCATTTCGTTCGGCGGCGACGGCGATACGATCACCAACACGCTCTCGATTGATGTGCAGGTCGAGGGGGTGTTGACAGCCGATGAGCAAAAGGCGGTCGCGCAATTGTCCGAAGGATTTGAGGCAGCGCTTGACGGCCTGGGCAAAGTTCCGCCAACCGTCGATCTCTCCGGTCTTATCGGCTACGATGCCAGTGTTCTATCAGGCGTCGATCTGAGCGTTCGCGAGACGCCGCGACTGAACTCTGAGCTTAGATCGTTTAATTTCCATGCCAACGCGACACAGCGAAGCTTCTCAATGGAAAGCATTGGCGGAAAAGTCGCGGTGAATGTCGATTTGTCGCAGCCCGAAATCCTTGGTACCGCCGTGCAGCAAAAGGAAGCGTTAAACGACTATCTCAGTCGGTTCGACGCCGCCAATCAACGTGGTCATGGCGACTCCAAGTTGATCGCGCAATTCAAGACGGCCTTTTCACAGCTCAATTCGAATTACCCGGTGGCGGACGAGTTGTCTGTCCCCCGTTTGTACGGCAAGGATCGTTCGGTGCTTTCAGGTCTGGCCGACTTCAAGGTCAGCATGAGTGGCGATTTTACGGACGCGGCGGAGGGCCGCGTCACGACAGAGGAGGGGCATATTGAATATCGCGCATCGCAAAGTACGAAGATATTGGGCCGCGACAAGTACTCGGGACTCACGCTTACCCAAACACAGAGCGCCAGCCTCAAATCAGATTTCGTCAAGAGTCGCAACGGCGCCATGCTCGACACCAGCACCGGCAATTACGATACTTACAGTATTGGCGACGAGAGTTCGACTACGACCTCGTTCACCTACGCCAAGGACAAGTTGAAGAGTGCGTCGATCCAGCGACTGGTCAAGCAATTCGAACACTACCAAAAACTCGTCGATCACAAAGTCGTCGAACAACGAGACACCCCGCGCAACGAAGCGACGCTGCTAGACATCTCGGCGAAACTGCTACCGTCCTATAAGGAAAACTAGACTTGAGGCTCCCTGGCGCGCCAAGGGGCGGATCGCCGCGTCATGCGAAAATTCCGCTGACTGCGCTGAGGCATTGCAACAGGCCCTGATCTGGTTCGTTACCGCTCACGTTTCAATCCCCCAAAAATCCCTTGCAGCGAGCATCGCCTCGACATCGGCAAGCTCGTACCGTATAAAGCTAACCCCAGGACCAAGTCAAGACTCGTTGAGCGACTGCTTTAGTCAGAAACCTCACGTTGAGGTCGTGGAGATGTGGATGACCGCTGAGGGTCGATTGCCGCCATTCAACCAGCATGGCGCTTCAAAAACACAAGATCCCTGCTGCACAACAAGATGACCGGCCTGCAAGACATCCGCATTGGCAGCAGCCTGCAGCTTAATGCGTTTTATTGTTTTTCCTGCTTCCCGTTTTCAGACATTTTTGCGCTGGGCGATTTTGAATGAACTTACGCCGGCCAGTGCTTCTTGATAATGCCGGCCAGCTTGTCGAACGCAGGCGCTATTTGCGCATCCGGCACGAAGGCATAACCCAGCATCAGGCCGCGCCTGGCGGCCTCTGCCTGCATGTAATAGCCCGATAAAGGGCGAGTGATGATGCCGGCTGCGCGTGCTTCGCGGCTGATCGCCAGGTCGTCGCAGCCGGGCGGCAGATGCAAGGCCAGATGCAGGCCGGCATCGCCATCGGAAAAACCGATGGCATTCAATCGCCTGTTGCAGCAAGCTCAGGGCGGAGCCGCCGGATGCGCGCGAGCGCGCCGGCCTGTTGCGCTCGGCCACCGTGCGCCTGGAGGACGCACGACAAACTACGCTCGCATTGGAAAGTCGCTTTGACCTGGCCTACAACGCCGCGCATACGGCAGCGTTATCTGCCTGCCCTGCATGCGCATGGCTATCGCAGCGAAAACCGTTATCTGGTGTTTCAGTGTCTGGAGCACACGCTGGGCTTCACGCCGCAACAGTGGCTGTTGCTCAATCAGGCCCACACCAAACGCAGCCTGGCTGAATACGAGGGCGAGCTCGATGTCACAGTGGGCTTTGTCGACGAGCTGATCGAACATGCTGCGTCCCTGATTGCGGCAGCGCACGCGCTGGAGAGCCCATCGTGACCAAAAACACAGCACCCCGGACGACCACTGCACACAACGGCACCGAACCAGACCTAATTGAAGAAGGAGAGCTTTTCACGATTCGCCTTTTTCGGTAAATGACGGTCTTTTTTTGAGCCTAGGCATGTTGCGCAGCGATCTGAGAAAAGAGGTGACTGGTGTTACGCACTCTCCAATGAAGAAAGAAATTCGCCTAAGCGCCTCTTCATTGGAGAACACTGCGTCCTCTGCGTAGCATCAGTTAAGACAATTGAGCCGAAACTCTGAGACCAATTCATGGCTTTGACTGTCGGGCTCTGGCTACTCCACACGCTTGCGCTCAAAGTGACAAATAATTCGCCACGAAATCCGCATCCTTGTCGCCCCGGCCGGACAGGTTGACCAGGATGGTCTGCTCGGGCGCCATGGTTTTGGCGATTTTCATCGCGTAGGCCACCGCATGGGCGCTTTCCAGCGCCGGAATGATGCCCTCGGTGCGCGAGAGCGTCATGAAGGCGTCCAGGCATTCCGCGTCGTCAATCGCTTCGTATTGCACGCGGCCAATGTCTTTGAGGTAGCAATGCTGCGGACCGACGCCGGGGTAATCGAGCCCCGATGCGATCGAATAGACCGGCAACGGATTGCCCTGCTCGTCCTGTAGCGTGTAGCAGGAAAAGCCGTGAATCGCGCCCTTGCTGCCCAGCGTCAGTGTGGCGGCATGGTCTGGTGTGTCCAGACCCTTGCCGCCCGGCTCGACTCCGACGAGTTTTACTGCCTCATCGGGCAGGAACTCGGTGAACATTCCCATCGCATTGGAGCCGCCGCCCACGCAGGCCACCACCATATCGGGCAGCTTGTTTTCCAGCTTCAGAAATTGCGCCCGCGCCTCGCGCCCGATGATGCTCTGGAAGTCGCGCACCATCTTTGGAAACGGATGCGGTCCTACCACCGAACCGATGGCATACAGGAAGTTCACGGGATCTTTCATATATTCTTCGAAAGCGCTGTCGACCGCGTCCTTCAGGGTGCGGGTGCCGCGCGAGACCGGCACCAGCTTGCAGCCCAAGATTTTCATCTTGACGACATTGGGGTGCTCCTTGGCGATGTCGATCTCACCCATGTGGATTTCGCAGTCGATGCCGACTAACGCACAGGCCGAGGCCAGCGCCACGCCGTGCTGGCCAGCGCCGGTTTCGGCCAGCACTTTGGTTTTGCCCATGTGCTTGGCCAGTAGCGCCTCGCCCAGGCAATGATTGATTTTGTGCGCGCCGGTATGGTTCAGATCTTCGCGTTTCAAGAAGATGCGGGCGCCGCCTTGGCGCGCCGACAATCGCCGCGCGTGAAAGATAGGGCTGGGGCGCCCCACGTAATTGGTGTACAGGTCACTCAACTCTTCCTGGAAAGCGGCCGTCTTGCGCACTTCTTCATAGGCATCGTTGATGCCGTCCATGATGGCTTTTAGTTCTGGCGGAATCAGTTGGCCGCCATATTCGCCAAAGTAGCCTTGGTTGTCCGGCATTTCCAAAAAATTTCTTTGCATGTTTATTTCCTGTCTGCGAATAAAAGTAGGGGGTAAGAGGATGGTGTATTCAGGCACGCGAGCCAAGGCGTCGTGGCGCTTCAGTTGCCATCGCCCCAGTAGGATGCGCCAGGTTGGGGCCGTTGAATAGCCAGTTTTCAGAAAAATTCGCGCGCTACCGGACTGGTGATACTCAGTTGCCGCGTTGCGGCCTCCATCATGCTCGCCAGGCTGCGACGCCAGCGATTTGACAAAAATAGAGGACAGACCACGTTTAATAGAAGATCAAAAAAAATTGAAAACGTGGTCTGTCCCCTATTCGCGCCGATCGGATTCGCGCGTGCTGCGCAGCGCTTTTCCGGGCTTCTAAAGATTTACCCGTGTTTTAAAATAATGTGGAGTATCAGGAATAATATGCATTATTACGCATGTATTTAATGCATACAACAAAAATACACATGGCGGTATACGTAAATAACCGGCGCTTGATGCTGAACTATTATTTTCGTGAATTCGAAGGCGTGATCGGCGGCAGTGTTCGGCCAAAAACAGATGGTCAAACGTTCAATGCCGAACGTCTGCTTCAGACTGAAAACGGCCATGCAGTTTTGTGAGCAGCCGACAGCCGCCGACCCAATCCGGCCGGGCGATTCTCTCCAAAGAAGAGATTCATGCGGAGTTCATCAGGCCGCAAAAAAAGCAGCTCTTGTGGACATACTGGGAAATACTGTTGGATGGAATCGGCAATTGGAGAATAAATATCGCGCTCGTCATGCCTTGAACATGGCGCTAAATTCCTGATAGCTTACCGCTTCATTTGCGAAATCGAAGGTGCCGTGCTCGCGCATCTCGCGGCCAGCGCGGGAGAGTGCACTGCCAACGTTAATGCGCGTTTAACCCAGTCCGTATAAGCCTGCTCAGTACGGATGCTGTAATGATTCAAGCGGATTTTTCCCCTGACTTGATCGAGCAACTTAGGTTCTTGCCTAAGTAATCGTTCTGATGGGTTTTGCATTTATTTTAGGAGGTGCTAAATTTCGCTACGTGGATGAATTTAAAATCATCTTATATTTTTATAAATAATTAGACAGACGTTTGATGCAATGTTTTGCGTTTATTAGGATGTCTAATATTAGTTAGGTTTCTGCAGCCCATGTCATCTCTACGAATCGCTGCTGCGCAGTCTGTATCTGTTCCAGGCGATATTGCTGCCAACGTTGCCGCGCACTGCAACTTCATAGTTGAGGCATCAGCCTGCGATGTTGATATCGTTGTTTTCCCCGAACTATCGCTTTGTGGCTATGAATTGTCGTTGATTGGTGCTTGCGCTCTTCATCCTCATGATGAAGTTCTAGCCCCCATCCGCGAGCTTGCCTCTGGCAAAGCTATTTCAGTGGTCGTCGGGGCTCCCATCCTGTTCGCATCAAACAACATCCACATAGGCGCCATAACGTTTCTTCCCAACGGTGAAGCTTCGATTTACTGCAAACAGCATTTGCATCCCGGCGAAGAACGCTTCGCGAGTGCTTGTGCCTCGCCATGCAGTACATACCTGGTCGGTGGCGAGACTATCGCACTGGCAATTTGCGCTGACACAGCGCACGAACAACATCCACAAGCTGCCGCAGCTGTTGGCGCGTCCCTGTATTTAGCAAGTGTTCTCGTTTCTGACGCAGGTTACGCAACCGACGCTGGCAATCTTCAGCGCTATGCTGAGTGCTATTGCATGGCCACACTTATGGCAAATCACGGTGGCACCACTGGAGGTTACGTGTCTGCTGGCAAGAGCGCGTTTTGGTCACAGGAGGGCAATTTGGTTGTGGTAGCACCAAGTGCCGGCCAGTACCTCGTCATTGCTTCAAAAAGTTCGGAGGGTTGGGCTGGTGAGCTCCGTAAAATCGAAACCTAACCCGGCGCGCAACCTCGCTCTCTTCGGTCGCTGGACGCTGCGCTATAAAGCCGCGTAGCGCCGGTTACTTCTACGTTAGGTTTTTACCAGTCAAGGAGTGAACATGGCGCTGATTTCCTGATAGCTGACCGCTTCATTTGCGAAATCGAAGGTGCCGTGCTCGCGCATCTCGCGGCCAGCGCGAAGAAAGGCACCAAGGGCAGCGCGGGAGAGTGCACTGCCAACGCTAATGCGTTTTACGCCAATATCCGATAGTTCCGCAAGACTCAGTTGAGCGCCTTGCAATCCCATCACAACATTCACCGGCCGATCAACAGAGCTGACAAGTGCAGCGATGTCATCCTTACTGGTAAGGCCGGGCGCATAGAGAACATCCGCGCCTGCCTCTTGATAGGCCTGGAGCCGCTTGATCGTGTCTTTGAGGTCGGGGCACCCGACCAGGTAATTTTCCGCTCGGCCGGTCAATGTGAAAGGAAAGGGCAGCGTGCGCGCCGCCTCCGCCGCCGCACGGATTCGCTCAACCGCAAGCTCATGCCCATAAATTGGATCGGCAGGGCGATTGGTTGCGTCTTCGATCGAGCCGCCAACCAAGCCCGCTGCCGCCGCAAGCCGGATAGTGTGCGCCACCGTCTCAGGGGTATCGCCAAAACCGTTCTCAAGATCGGCGCTTACCGGCAGCTCGGTGGCTGACACAATAGCGGCCACATGCGCCATCATTTCGTCGCGACCAATCGTATTGTCGCGCTGCCCGACAGAAAATGCATAGCCGGCGCTAGTGGTTGCCAGCGACTCAAAACCGAGGTACCCAAGCAACCGTGCGGTGCCGATATCCCATGGGTTGGGAATGATGAACGCGCCCATTTTTTGATGAGGCGCACGAAAAGCTATTCCTTTTTCCGCCTGAGTCAACATTTTCTTCCTTCAATGAAAAATAGGGAACAGACCACGTTTAATAGAAGATTGCAAAAAATGGAAAACGCGGTTTGTCTCCTATTTTTCCGGGTAAATTATTTTTCATTTAGTAGCATCTAAATGCGATCCCAACAGGACTAATTCATGCCATAAAGTAACATATCTTAAAAAACCGCCTTCCCGACAATCCGTCACCCCGATTTTAATCAGTCGCGTTTAACCCAGTCCGCATAGGCCTGCTCAGTACGGATACTGTAATGTTTCAAGCGGATTTTTCCCCTGACTTGATCGAGCAGCGTAGGTTCTTGCATAGGTAAATTTTTTGATGGGCATTGCATTTATTTTAGGAGGTGCTAAATTTCGCTACGTGGATAAATTTAAAATCATCTTACATTTTTATAAATAATTAGACAGACGTTTGACGCAATGTTTTGCGTCTATTCGGATGTCTAATATTAGTTAGCCCTCAGTAATTTCTATCGCGAGGCTCCATGTCCGAAATGAAAACTCCAGCCGCCGTAATCGCGTCCGAAGTACCCCCGAGAAACAAGCCGTCTGTATATCCCGAGCCGTTCGCCGCACAGATGTGCGGCCGAACGAAGAGCCAGCTTGGCGAGATTTTCGGTCTTGCAAACTTCGGCGTGAACCTCACGCGCTTAGCCCCAAATTCAGTTTCAGCTCTGCGTCACGCCCATACCAAACAAGACGAGTTCGTTTACATACTTCAAGGGCACCCCATGTTGCACACCGACGAGGGTCACAGCAAACTCGGCCCTGGAATGTGTGCAGGCTTCAAGGCTGGCACAGGCAACGGACATCGCCTGATAAATGAAACTTCCGAAGAAGTCGTGTACCTCGAAGTCGGCGACAAATCGCCGGGGGACGAAGGTAGTTATCCAGATGATGATCTCAAGGCTGTACTTGTAGATGGCAAATGGAAATTCACCCGCAAAGATGGAACCCCATATGAGTAGGCAAGGGCCACCCAGCTGAGGGCTAACCCTTCAATTGAGAGGACGTGCCCCGGCAAGCCGGATCACGCCTCTCATCTCAAACGTTACGCCTCAAACTGAATATGCTGAAACGATTATTGAAAGGTAAATCTCGCTTCTACATCGCGGTAGCTACGGCCAGCCTGTTGAGGCACTTTGGAAAGTATGGCTGTCCTCAACTACCAAAGCATAACCCGGCAGTCAAGTGAGGGACTGCGCAAAAGCGCGTAGCCCCTTACCTTTAAGTTCGGTATCTCGAATCGGAATCCATATGCATATCGACACAAATATCGCAGGTTGCAGTCTTCGCGCATGGGAGAAGGAAGACAAACCAGCCTTGGCTCGCAACGCAAATAACCGAAAGGTCTGGCGAAACTTAACTGATGCTTTCCCACATCCCTACACCGAGGCTGATGCTGATTTCTGGATAACCACTGCCAACCAAGCTACACCAAGCATTCATTTCGCCATTGCCCTTGAAGGCGCTGCCGTTGGTGGCATTGGCATCATCGCTGATGAAGGCATTGCTCGCCACACAGGCCAGTTTGGTTATTGGCTTGGTGAAACGTATTGGGGTAAAGGCATTGCTACTGCGGCTGCTCGTGCAATGGTTGCTCACGCATTTTCTGGCTCATTATTTCAAAGGCTTGAAGCGCCCGTGTTTGCTTGGAATCCTGCTTCGATGCGCGTCCTTGAAAAGCTGGGTTTCATTCGAGAAGGCGTTACAAAACGGAGCGTATTCAAGGACGATCAGTTTACCGATAGTGTTATTTACGCGCTCACAAAAAATGCATAATCCATCATTCAACACGGACTGGCGCGATAATCCCACGCCAGTTGGTTAATTTAAACGTTAGGCCGCACATGACAGATATTGGACTCACCCACATTGCATTGCCTGTGTCCTCGCTCAAGGCGAGCATCGCGTTCTATGCGCAGTACGCAAACATGAGCGTCGTACACAGCCGGCCGGGTGTTGTATGGGTTAGCGATCGCACAAGGCCGTTCGCCGTCGTGCTCATCGAGACCTCCGGCGAGATCAAACCGCTTTTGCCAATGGCGCACCTTGGTGTAGGCGTTTCCTCCCGACAGGAGGTTGATCGTCTATGCCAGTTGGCAAACCAGAACGGTTGCCTGGTCCGCGAAGCGGAGCAAATGGAGCCACCTATTGGATACTGGTCCCTAATTAGGGATCCAGATGGGCACACTCTCGAGGTTTCGTATGGCCAAGACATCGGCATGGTCGCGGGGTGTGCGACCTAACAATTCGTTCAAGGCGGACGGCTACGCTACCGCTTAACTCCAGCTTTAGGCCTCACAAGAAAGGAAGTCGATGCCATGGTTCTTTTCAGGTTCTGGTTGCGACGCTTCACCATCGTGTTCGCGATTGCATGCACAGTGCTGGTACTTTTGGAATGGCTTCGGCACGGCAACAACCCGTCGTACCTCAGCGCACTTGGTTGGGCCAGTGCTACAGGGTTGGTAGCAGCCTCAATCGCCACTTATTGGGCGCACAAGCATAATTGTGCTGCTCCTCGCCAAGTACCGTAATGGTGTGGGGCCTAACCACTCGTTCAAGGTGGACGGCTTCGTCGCCGCTTAACTCAAGCGTTAAGCGGCACCAATAGGAAACCACCATGCGTAACGATGAAATCAAAGCCATCTTCGATCAGCAAGCTTCAAGTTATGACGAGCGATGGGCAAAAACTGCCCCCATTCGGGAGGCATTGCATTTCTTCTTGGAGGCGGTATTCGCCGAGCTCCCTGCCAATGCGCGAATTCTTAGCGTCGGAGTTGGCACCGGCGAAGAAATGAGTTATCTCGCAAAGCGATTTCCTCAATGGACTTTTGTAGCAGTAGAACCCTCTGGCGCCATGCTTGATGTTTGTCGCAACAAAGCGGAGAAGGAAGGATTTATTTCTCAGTGTTCTTTTCATGAAGGATACACGTCACGTCCTTCTGCCATTTCAACGTGCATCGCGCTACAACGCCCGTTACCTCATGCGGGGCTTCACGGGTGGCGCATCTAAAAAACTGTGCTAAAACAACGCTTTCTTCAAACCTTCGCTTTAACACGGTGCTCAACCGGGCGCTGCGCGATAAACCCGCGCCGCGTTGGCTGGCTCTACGTTAGCTTTTAGAAATACGCAATGAACAATCTATCCCTAATGAGAAAGGCTACTGGCAATCGGTATGTTGAGCGCGTCAATCTTGCCTTGCGTTTTATTCATGAGAATCTGGATCGCCCGCTTGATTTAAAGGAAATTGCAGAAGCCAGCAGTTTTTCAATTTATCACTTTCATCGAATATTCCTTGCCATAGTGGGAGAAACGGTTAATGCCTATGTAGGCCGCAAACGCCTTGAGTGCGCTGCCAATCTGCTCATTTTTAAGAAAGATCTGAGCATTACTGAAATTGCCGTTGCCACCGGTTTTTCGTCTAGCGCTAATTTTGCGAAATCATTCAAGTTGTATTTCGGGGTTAGCCCAAGCCAGATAAGAAAGCCTGTAAGTACAGAAAACAGCAAGCTTGGAAAGCTATTTAGCAAGTATGGAAAGGCTTTCAATATCAAAGATATATATCCTCAAATTGTTGCCAATGGGGCGACAAATAACTTAGGCCAATTTGAGGAGATACCTATGAACGTGAAAATAGTGGAAGTCAAAGAACAAGTAGCCTGCGCGCTGGCATCGCCGTCGGGCTATGAATCAACATCGCTATTCAAGACCTGGGATAAGTTGATCGCATGGGCACGCAACAACGGCATTGAAGATGAGAAACAGAAACGCTTTGCTTTCTGTCATGACAACCCAACGATTACGCCTATTGAAAAATGCTGTTACGAGGCGGTTGTTGTCGTGAGCCCCACCACACGGATTGTAGAACCGTTTTTTAAGGTAGTCATTCCGTCGGGAAAATATGCTGTTGCACACTACAAAGGTACCCCAGAAGGAACCACTAATTTTCACATGTCGCTGTATTCTAATTGGTTCCCAAATAGTGGATTTGAACCGGATGGTTTTCCACTAATGGAACACTATCTCAATGACGTAAGGAAGGATGGTTACGTGGAGATGGAGGCTTACATTAAGGTGAAAAATGTCATATAGAACTCGCATTAACGGTGGCTAGAAAGCTAACCCTACGCTCAAGCGGGACTGCGCAAAAGAAAAAATAGGAGACAGGCCACGTTTAATAGAAAATCACAAAAAATGGAAAACGTGGTCTGTTTTCTATTCGTTAAGTAGACAGTCCATCTTGACGCTCAACCGTGGATTACGCCAAACACGGTAGCGGTCAAGACATCAAACGACAACTTACCGGCCTGGACACCGTTTTAACCTAGGGCCGTGAGGTAATGCTCGTGCAGCATGGCGGCCAATTTATCCGGTTGCTCAAGCGGAATCAAATGACCACAGTCCTCGATTTTACGATGGACTAAGCGATTTGACATAGATACAGGTATTTCACAATAAAGTGGAGTATTAGTAAAAACAAGAATTTTCCGCATGTATTTAGTACATATTTTAAAATACGCAGGGCTGTATGCGAGAATAGCCCGCGCTTGGCACTGATCCGTTATTCTCATGAATTTGGAGGTGCGCCGAGCGGCAGCACGCGGCCAACAGCAGTCGGTCGAGTTCCGTCTCCTAAGCCGACATTCGCACAAATCAAATTTACTTATTTAGCGAATATTACGGCGAGAAAAAAATTAATATTATGGAAATAAATAGCAGTGACGTTTTTCACAGAATATTCAATACCGTATGAATGCACGGTATATCGCTTGAGAGTCTAGCCGCACAAGGGTTTCACACGATTTTCCGAGAAACGTTATACGACAACGGTCCGTTAATGCGACGTACGCGTTCGGACATATCTAGTTAGCCACTTACCACTATGAGCGCAGGATTCGTTTACATCATGACCAACCCGGCAATGCGAGGGTTAGTGAAGATTGGGCTGACTGAGCGTACCCCCAAAGAGCGAGCCAAAGACTTGCGAGGCACAGGGGTTCCGGACGACTTCATCATCGTCTATGACGAACTTGTAACGGACTGCAAGTTCGTTGAAAAGCGCCTCCATGCACGTTTTGATGATTACCGTTATCAGCCGAATCGAGAGTTCTTTCAAATTCCGATCCGAGAAGCGGTTCGCGGTTTGATGGAAGAATCCGTTGGATTCCTAGTTCCTCGTATCGGGGCCAATAGCGGTGTGGAAATTCTTCCCGATCTAAAGAAGAAATATCCGGACTACCTTATGTCGGACTTTCATTCGATCAAGATCACACACAGTGATGGAATCGTGTATCTCGAGTCAGTGCGTTACCGTCACTTAGGCTTAAGAGACGAAATAATCGAGCGAACTGATCTTGGTTTTATTACTGACCGAACAGGCGAGATGTTTTTGGCATCGAGAAATCCGGAAGACAATGCCCGTCTATTCGTGCACCAGCTTGACGAGTATTCAATGATTCACTGCACCGATCTATTTACTCACGAGGCGTGTGTAGAAATTGATCGAAGGCACGAATGTGGCTAACCCATCATTCCACCGGACCTGCGCGAAAAGCCGCGCAGGCCGGTGAGTTCAGACGTTGATCGTCCGCTTTCGCTAATTGCGACCGACGGCAAGGGGTTGATTGCCGCCATTCAACCAGCATGGCGCTTCAAAAGCACAAGACCATTGCAACACGACAAGATGTCCGACCTGCAGGGCACCAGCAGCGGCGGCTGATTGCCGCTCACCGCGTTTTATTGCCATTTCCACTTTTCCGTTTTCAGACATTTTTACGCTGGGCGTTTTTGAATGAACTTACGCCGGCCAGTGCCTCTTGATGATGCCGGCCAGCTTGTCGAAGGCAGGCGCAATTTGCGCATCCGGCACGCAGGCATAACCTAGCATCAGGCCGCGCTTGGTGCTGGCGGCCTGCATGTAATAGCCGGACAAGGGGCGGGTGATGATGCCGGCCGCGCGTGCTTCGCTGCTGATGGCCACGTCGTTGCACTCGGGCGGCAGGTGCAGGGCTAAATGCAGTCCTGCATCGCCGTCGGAGAAATCGATGGCGTCGCCGAAATGGTGCTCGATGGCCTGTTGCAGCAAGCGCAGGCGCTCGCCGTACAACACGCGCATGCGCCGGATGTGCGAAGCAAAATAACCTTCTGTCATGAAGTCGGCCAGGATTGCCTCGGTAAAAACTTGGCCGCCGCGATACAGCTCGGAGTGCCCGGTAGCGAAGGCTGCCGACAATCCTTCCGGCACCACCAGGAAACCGATGCGCAGTCCAGGAAACATGGTCTTGCTGAAGGTGCCCATATACAGCACGCGCTCGTGCGTATCGAGGCCCTGCAACGACGCCAGCGGCCGGCTGCCATAGCGGAATTCGCTGTCGTAATCGTCTTCCATAATCCACGCCTTATGGGCTGCCGCGTATTCCAGCAGCAGGCGACGGCGCGACAGGCTCATCACAGTGCCGAGCGGATATTGGTGCGACGGCGTGACGAATATGAAGCGCGGCGGTTGCGCTGGGTGCGACGCATCGGTCTGGTACACCTGCATCCCTTCGGCATCGACCGGAATCGGTACCGGCTCGATGCCCAGCGAGTGGCAAACGCTGCGGGTGCCCCAGTAGCAGGGTTCTTCAACCCAAGCCCGGTCGCCATGCTCGCCTAGCAATTTGGCAGCCAAGTCGATTGACTGGTGGATGCCGGTGGTAATGATGATTTGGTCGGTGCGGCAATTGACCGAACGCGCCACTCGCAGATATTCGGCAATCGCTTCCCGCAACGGCAGGTAACCGCCGCCCTGGCCGTAACTCAGCAGCTCGGCGCGTGAACGGCGCCAGTGTTTATTTTGCAGGCGGCTCCATACCTTGCTGGGGAATTGCGTGACATCCGGCACTCCCGGCATGAACGCGCCCCATTGCAAGGCACTCACGCCGGCGCGCTGGATCAGTTGCGCGCCGCGGTTGGACAAGCCGACCTGGCCCAGATGGTCGGTGTCGCCGCGGCTGTTCCGGCAGATATCGACAATCTGGTCCGGCACCGTATCGGCAATAAAAGTGCCGGCACCGGCGCGCGTTTCCAGATAACCCTCGGCGATCAATTGTTCGTAGGCGTGGGTTACGGTATTGCGCGACATCGCCAACTCGCGCGCCAGTTCGCGCGAGGATGGCAGCTGCAATCCGGCCGGTAATTGATGCGATAAGGTGGCTTCGCGCAGCACTTGATAAATCTGGCGATTGACCGGCTGACCGGTGGCACGATCAATGCGCTGCAATAAAAAATCCGGTAACGAGGCTATACGCAAAGTGGCTCCATCAAATAAATCAAACTGGCTCTAAAGTATAACGCCAGAATCCTATTAATATAGATCCACAGAATCACCAGCGGAGTCGATAAGATGCTGGCCACAAGCCAGTTGCCATAACAAATGCATGGAGTATGCTTAAAAACACCATGTTCGCCGCATTATTAATATGCGCAATTAAAAAATACAGGCGCTAGTGTAGATAAAGTCCACATCGTTTCTACGCGAAAATACGGGCTTCACGGGCTCTACACTAGCTCCGCAGGTTACGCCTTAGTTAAAAATAAAATTACTGGAGAAATCATGGAATTGAGCAACCAAGCCCTGCATCAGCGTAAAGAAGCCGCCACCGTGCGCGGCGTCGGTGTGATGACCCAGATCTATGTCGATCATGCCAAAAATTCCGAATTATGGGATGTCGAAGGCCGCCGCTATATCGACTTCACCGGCGGCATCGGCGTGCTCAATACCGGTCATTGCCATCCGAAAATCATCGCTGCGGTAGAAGCCCAACTGAAAAAATTCACCCATACTTGCTATCAGGTATTCCCCTATCAAGGCTATGTGGAATTAGCCGAAAAGCTCAATCAGCTGACACCCGGCAGCCATGCAAAACGCACCGCGCTGTTTTCGACCGGTGCCGAAGCAGCCGAAAATGCAGTCAAGATCGCCCGTGTCGCCACCGGCCGCAGCGGCATCATCGCTTTTTCCGGCGCGTTTCACGGCCGCACCATGATGGGCATGGCGCTGACCGGCAAGGTGGTGCCGTACAAAGTAGGTTTCGGCCCGTTCCCGTCCGACGTTTATCACGTGCCGTTTCCAGTGGCGCTGCATGGCGTCAAGGTGGAGGATTCCTTGCAGGCGCTAGACCGCTTGTTCAAGGCCGACATCGATCCGAAACGGGTCGCCGCGATTATTATCGAGCCGGTGCAGGGCGAGGGCGGATTCTATCCGACGCCGCCGGAATTCATGCGCGAACTGCGCGCAATCTGCGACTTGCACGGCATTCTGCTGGTAATCGATGAAGTGCAAAGCGGCTTTGCCCGTACCGGAAAAATGTTCGCCATCGAGCATTACGACGTAGTGCCGGACATGCTGATGATGGCGAAAAGTCTGGCTGGCGGTTTCCCGCTGTCGGCCCTGACCGGCCGTGCAGAAATTATGGATGCGGCAAATCCGGGCGGTCTGGGCGGCACCTACGCCGGCAATCCGCTGGCAGTGGCGGCGGCGCTGGCAGTGATCGACGTGATCGAGGAGGAAGGCTTGATAGCGCGTGCCAACCAGCTCGGTACGCAGTTGCGCAGTACGCTGGAAGGCTTGCGTTCGCAAGTGCCGGAAATCGCTGAAGTGCGCGGTCTGGGTGCGATGATCGGAGTCGAATTCAATTATCCTGAAAGCAAGAAGCCGAACCCGGAATTCACCAAGAAAGTACAAGCCAGGGCGCTGGAGCTTGGCTTGGTATTGCTGACCTGCGGTACTTACTACAATGTAATTCGTTTTCTGATGCCGCTTACGATTCAGCCGGAAGTGTTCGAAGAAGGTTTGCAGAAACTAGCGCTTGCGATAAAGGCATAAGCAACAGCGGCTGAGGCGGTGTGGTGCATCAAAAACCATACCGCACCGCCAGCAACATCGAACAAGCCCTGTGATAGGGCAAGCAACACGATCACAAAATTACAATCCGGTTAACCGGAGAGAATGCAGGGAGAGAGCAATTGCAATTGCCCACCTTGCCTTACTTATAAATGGAGACGACGCTCATGCAAATTAAAACATCCCACCTGCAATTAGCCATATTCATGGCAACGCGTCTCCCTTTGCCATCGATCCGACGCAGCACCAAGAATTAAACGTTTAAATTTAATGTACTGCAATGTTTCACGTCAGATACAGAGTCTTGCATCCGAGCAGATCGGTCGCACCAAAATGGCAATCTGGCATAGGCGGCAGAACCATTCAGTCCTATTTATGGCTCTGGTTTTCCCTTAAATGGCGTTAGCTCCAAGATTAATGCTGGCATATTTTTTGCTGTGTACTATGTGCTTAAGCAGTAAAGTAAGATTGAGTCGCAGCATGGTGCAGTATTAGTAGTGTGCTTTTTTGCTGCTAAAAGTGGTAGTGCGGTCGGGTAGGCACTCAGGTTAAAAACGTGCGTAATTTTTAATTGATACATAAAATTCTATAGAGTTCTGGTGCCATGGAGGTCCAATTTTGAATCAGGCAAATACAATAGCAGAGACAGCAAATCCTGCATTTCCAGCGGGTGGGGTGCGCGACACGCTGGTCGCTTTTAAAGGTGTCCAAAAAACCTACGATGGCGAAAATTTGGTAGTCAAACATCTGGATCTGGATATTCAACGCGGCGAATTCCTGACCTTGCTGGGACCGTCCGGCTCCGGCAAGACCACTTGCCTGATGATGCTGGCCGGCTTCGAGTTTCCCACCGGCGGCGAAATTCTTCTGGACGGGCAATTGCTCAATAAAGTGCCGCCGCACAAGCGCAACATCGGCATGGTGTTCCAGAACTACGCGTTGTTTCCGCACATGACGGTGGGGCAGAATGTGGCTTACCCGCTGCAAGTGCGCGGCATGGCTGCCAGCGCCCGCGCTGAAAAGGTCAAGCAAGCGCTCGACATGGTGCAGATGGGTAATTTCGCCGAACGCTATCCGGCTCAACTATCCGGCGGTCAGCAGCAACGCATTGCACTGGCGCGCGCACTGGTGTTCGATCCAAAACTGGTGCTGATGGATGAGCCGCTCGGCGCGCTCGACAAGCAGTTGCGCGAGCACATGCAACTGGAATTGAAGGCGCTGCACAAGCGACTTGGCGTCACCTTCGTGTATGTCACTCACGATCAAAGTGAAGCGTTGACGATGTCGGATCGGGTCGCGGTATTCGATCAGGGCATCATCCAGCAATTGGCGGTAGTGGATCGACTGTACGAATACCCTGAAAACCAGTTTGTGGCCGGCTTCATTGGCGACAACAACCGCTTTGTCGGCACGCTTGAATCGGTGTCCGGCCCGTTGGCTAATGTGCGCCTGCCGGATGGCTCGGTGCTTACCGGCACCAACGCCAATGCGGCCTCGGTCGGACAAGCCGCAGTCGCTTGTATCCGCCCTGAGCGCATCCGCTTGGTAGCGCTGGATGCGGCCGGTTCGGCCACGCCAAATGCGCTGCGCGTGAGTGTTGCTGGGTTGATTTATTTCGGCGACCACGTGCGGGTGCGTTGTGCACTGGCGCATCAGGATGATTGTTTCGTCAAGTTGACTCTGGGTGACCCGGCGCTGTCGGGATTAACCGAGGGAACGCAGGTGGCGCTGGAGCTGAGCCCGGAGCGTTTGCGTATTTTTGTTTAATAGCAGTACGTAGCAGTACGTTGTTGTAGATGGAAGCAGTAAGCAATAAATAAGCAATCAGAAATAGGCAGTAAGAAATAGGCAGTAAGAAATGGAAAGAGGCAGGGCGCGCCACGCTCACCAATGCAGCCGTCAGCGGTAATGATGGGCATGGTGCACCCTACTTCTGTCCCGTTTGTTCCACCCCAAACCATAAAATAATGAGGAGTTGCAATGAGACTGTTATTCAAACCTATCCTGGCGTCAGCAGCATTGTCCGTTGGTCTGGTCGGCCTGGTCGGCCAGACACAAGCAGCGGAAATCACGGTCGTGAATTTTGGCGGCGCTAACGGCGCCGCACAAAAAACAGCATATATCGAGCCGTTCGAAAAAATGACAGGCAATAAAGTGGTGGCGGTGGCATACAACAGCGAACTGGCCAAACTCAAGGCCATGGTCGAAACTAAAAACGTCAGCTGGGATGTGCTGGAAATCGAAGCCGGCGTTATTGGCCGTGCTTGTGAAGAAGGCTTGCTGGAAAAAATCGACTTCAGCAAAATCGGCAAGAAAGCGGACTTTCTGCCGGAAGCGATTCAGGAATGCGGCGTTGGTACTTTCGTCTGGTCTACCGTACTGGCATATAACGCTGACAAGCTAAAGACTGCGCCTACCGGCTGGGCCGATTTCTGGAACGTCAAAAAATTCCCTGGCAAGCGCAGCATGCGCAAGGGCGCTCGTTATAACCTGGAATTCGCTTTGATGGCCGATGGGGTACCGACCAAGGATGTCTACAAAGTACTGGCAACCAAGGCCGGGGTGGAACGGGCATTCAAGAAACTCGATGAACTCAAACCGAATATCCAATGGTGGGAAGCCGGTGCGCAGCCGCCGCAATTCCTGGTGGCCGGCGATGTGGTGATGACCACTGCCTACAATGGCCGGATTGATTCCGCTCAGCGCGAAGGCAAGAACCTGAAAGTCGTCTGGGCCGGCAGCATCTATGACCTCGATTACTGGGCGATCCCGAAGGGTTCGCCAAATAAGGCAGCCGCTGAAAAATTCATCGCCTACGCCAGTTCACCGGAAGCGCAAAAAAACTATGCCAGCAAAATTGCTTACGGCCCTACCAACAACAATGCGTTGAAGCTGCTGGATGCAAAAACGCTGGCAGGTCTGCCGACTTCGGCAAAAAATTCAAAGGATGCGGTCGGGAATGATTTGAAATTCTGGACCGATCATGGCGAAGATCTGGAGCAGCGTTTCACTGCTTGGGCAGTTCAATAAAGAGTCTCCTCGCTCGTCGCGCAATTCCTGCAAGGGTGATGCGTGACGGGTTTCGATGCTGCCCATGGCGGCTTTATGGGCAGCATTTTTATTAACATTGGCGTCTTGAATTATGACTTTACTGGCATCGGGCATTGCGCCGAACCGTGCGCTAAACGCGGCATTAATTGTCCCATCTGCGCTGCAGCTCAAACGCGACTTGCGCAAGGAGCAAATGCGCAAGCGCACCATGGCGCTGGCGCTGATAGCGCCGCTGGCAATTTTTTTGATGATCACTTTTGTGGTGCCGATCGGCGTCTTGCTCAAGCGTGCAATCGATAACCCGGAAGTGGCGACCATTTTGCCGCACACGATTGCCGCGCTGTCGCAATGGGACCGTAAAGCGGTGCCGGGCGACGCCGCTTTTGTTGCGCTGGCGCAGGATTTGACGCTAGCCAAGGAACAAAATACTGCCGGTACGCTGGCCCGGCGCATGAATAGCGAGCTTCCCGGTGCGCGCTCGATCATCATGAAGACGATGCGCGCAATGCCGCCAGTCGATGCCGACGGCAAGCCAATACCCGCTGCCGGCATTCGGCAAGCTCTGATCGAACTCGACGAACAATGGGCCGAGCCGGAATACTGGCGCGTGATCGCCAAAAACGGTTCGCAATATTCGCCGTATTACCTATTGGCTTCAGTCGATATGCGACAGGACAGCATGGGAAATATCGAGAAAAAACCGGCAGACCAATCCGCCTATCAAGAGATTTTCGGCCGTACTTTCATGATCAGTCTGGTCGCCACTGTATGCTGCCTGTTGATCGGCTATCCGCTCGCCTACTGGATCTCGACCATGTCGGAGCGGCGCTCCAATCTGTTCATGATTTTAGTGCTGATCCCGTTCTGGACCTCGATCCTGGTGCGGGTCGCATCCTGGATTGTGCTGCTGCAGTCCGAAGGTTTGGTCAATACGGCGCTGATGGCGCTGGGCGTCACGCATGCGCCGCTGGAGTTGCTGTTCAACCGTCTCGGCGTGTATATCTCGATGACGCACATCCTGCTGCCGTTCATGATTTTGCCACTGTACAGCGTGATGAAATCGATTCCGCCAACCTATATGCGCGCCGCCATCTCGCTCGGTAGCCATCCGTTTGCTGCATTTTGGCGCGTGTATGTACCGCAAACTTTTCCCGGTGTTGGCGCCGGCAGTTTGCTGGTCTTCATCATCGCGCTCGGCTACTACATCACGCCGGCCTTGCTGGGCGGCCCGAACGAACAGATGGTCAGCTATTACGTAGCCTACTTCACCAACGTGACCCTGAACTGGGGCATGGCCTGCGCGCTCGGTGCGCTGCTGTTTGCGTCAACTTTGGTGCTTTACAGCATATATCGACGTTTCGCCAAAATTGAAGTCAGTATGTAATTGAGAAAATTGCCATGAAAACTTCCTTGCCCTTATTTCCGCCTTACGTATCGACCATAGAACGCATCTGGTTCTTTTTCTTGCGCGGCTTCAACGCGCTGGCACTGCTATTTTTGGTGTTGCCGATTCTGGTGATTATTCCGTTATCGTTTTCGGATAGCACTTTCCTGTCGTATCCGATGCCAGGCTATTCGCTGCGCTGGTACGAGAATTTGATTTATTCCGAAGCCTGGATACGTGCTGCCAAAAATAGTTTCATCGTCGCGCCGCTGGCCACTCTGATCGCCACCGTGCTCGGTACCCTGGCAGCGGTTGGCCTGAACAAGGCTGAGTTTCCCGGCAAAGGTTTGCTGATGGCGGTGTTGATTTCGCCAATGGTAGTGCCGGCGGTGGTGGTTGGCGTTGGGGTGTATATCTTCTTTGCGGAAATCGGCCTGGCCGACAGCTATACCGGCCTGATCCTGATACATGCGGCGCTTGGGGCACCATTCGTGGTGACCACGGTATCGGCCACTTTACAGGGATTTAACCAGAATCTGGTGCGAGCCAGTCTGAGCTTGGGTGCCGGCCCGCTGAAGACGTTTTTCCGCATCACGCTGCCGGTGATTGCGCCGGGACTGATTTCCGGCGCACTATTTGCTTTTGCGACCTCGTTTGACGAAGTGGTCATCACCCTGTTTGTGGCCGGCCCTAACCAGACCACCTTGCCGCGCCAGATGTTCACCGGTATCCGGGAAAACATCAGCCCGACCATTGCCGCGCTGGCGACAATATTGATCATCTTTTCCACCTGTTTGCTACTGGTTCTCGAATGGCTGCGCGGCCGCAATAAAGCTGCTGCCAAAATTTAACGGTCATGGCAGCCACACTCGATTTTAAAATTCGCCATGACCGTTTCCCCCACCCCCAACCCTCCCCCGCGAGCGGGAGAGGGGGCCGAAGGCTCGCTGCGCGAGTTCCTCATTAATTCACATTACGGAGATTTCTGCATGCTGCAATTAAAAGACCCATCGCTGCTGCGACAACAAGCGTACTTGGATGGCACATGGTGCGATGCTGACGATGGCAGCACGATCGCCGTCACCAATCCGGCCACCGGTGAAGTATTGGGCACGGTGCCGAAGATGGGCGCGGCCGAAACCAAGCGCGCAATCGATGCCGCCAACGCCGCTTGGCCCGCTTGGCGCAAAAAAACTGCCAAGGAGCGCAGCGCCATCTTGCGCAAGTGGAACGACCTGATGCTGGCCAATGTCGATGATCTGGGCTTGCTGATGACCGCCGAGCAAGGCAAGCCGTTGACCGAAGCCAAGGGCGAAGTCGCGTACGCTGCCTCGTTCATCGAATGGTTTGCCGAAGAAGGCAAACGCATCGCCGGCGAAACCCTGCAATCGCCGTGGCCGGATCGCCGTCTGGTGGTGATCAAGGAACCGATCGGTGTTTGCGCCGCGATCACACCGTGGAATTTTCCATCCGCGATGATTACCCGCAAGGCTGGTCCGGCGCTGGCAGCAGGCTGCCCGATGGTAGTCAAACCAGCCGAATCGACTCCGTTTTCGGCGCTGGCGCTGGCAGCGCTGGCTGAACGTGCCGGTATTCCAGCCGGTATTTTCAGCGTCATCACCGGTTCATCGCGCGCCATCGGCGGCGAAATGACCGCGAACCCGATTGTGCGCAAACTGACATTTACCGGCTCCACCGCGGTCGGTCGCTTGTTGATGGAACAAAGCGCACCGACCATTAAGAAGCTATCGCTGGAACTGGGCGGCAATGCACCGTTCATCGTGTTCGATGACGCCGATCTGGATGCTGCGGTTGAAGGCGCGATGGTTTCCAAATACCGCAACGCCGGCCAGACCTGCGTCTGCGCCAACCGGATTTACGTGCAAGATGGCGTGTACGATGCGTTTGCCACCAAATTGGTGGCGGCGGTAGCCAAGCTGACCGTCGGCAACGGTACTGACGCGGGCATCACGCAAGGGCCTTTGATTGATGTCAAGGCGGTGGAAAAAGTCGAGCAGCATATCGCCGACGCGCTGGCCAAAGGCGGTCGTCTACTCGCCGGTGGCAAGCGCCATGCACTAGGCCACAGCTTCTTTGAGCCGACCATCATCGCCGATGTCACCTCCGAGATGCAGGTAGCCAAGGAAGAAACCTTCGGCCCGCTGGCACCGCTGTTCCGCTTCAAGACCGACGCAGAAGTCATCGCCCTGGCCAACGATACCGAATTCGGCCTGGCCAGTTATTTTTATTCGCGCGACATCGGTCGCATCTGGCGCGTCGCAGAGGCGCTGGAGTCCGGCATGGTTGGTATCAACACCGGCCTGATTTCAAATGAAGTCGCGCCGTTCGGCGGCGTCAAGCAATCCGGTTTGGGACGCGAAGGTTCAACCTACGGCATGGATGACTATCTGATCATCAAGTATTTGTGCATGGGCGGAATTTAATTTTTACGGCAGCGGGTGCTTTAAGTGCTCGCTGTTTTTACCTATACTGAAATAGGTATTTTTTTTATACCCTTTAAGAACATGCGGACAAGCATGTTTTTTCTTGGTACTCCTGTTTTTCATTTTTCCTGAAAATGCCGCGGAGATTCTCGATCAAGCTTATGTTTCCGACTCGCTTGGATAATTTAGCGCGCTGTCACCGCTTAATTTTTCAAGTCTAGCCACCAGTTTCGGTATTGAAGTCCCATAGTTGGTCTTTTGGTAGCCCAAGTGCGCGCCATTCTCAGACACGCCAGTTCTGGCGGTTTTTTGCAGCGTCTTGTCAAATAATACGATGGCGCAAATCACGTCGTAGGACCTTTTGGAGAAATCCGTGCTCAATATTTTACCCAGTCGACCGGTGAGCGCATCGTACGCATGATCCGGCTGACCAAATGCGTCAAATCGCTCTGCTCCCAGCAATTCCACCGCGACGATTAATGGTTCCATTTTCGTGCGCAGTTCGACGGGCGGAGAACGCAAATCCTGCCACCAACGATGGGCTTCGCTGGCATCCTTCGCACCAACGAATTGCGAAAGTGTGGCGAGATACGATGCAGCATGGTCAATCGACCGTCCCAGGGTAATCAAATCGTTGCAAGCGTTTCGCATCGAAGGCAGATGCAGCACCAGTGCCGATTGAGTTGACGCTTGCAGTGCCTGTATCAGCGCGGCGTCAGGTGGCACGCTGATCTTGTGCGCGCCATCTCTGGCCACCCGCTGCAAAGTTTCATGAATGGATTCCAGAGTTTTGTTCTCATCCATGTCGATCAGGGTGCCCTGATCGAGGTTAATCCACAAGACGCGCTGGTGGCGCAGGATAGTTAGCAGGCGTATCTCCAGCGCCAATGGAGCGGGTGGTCGGGGCGGAATTTTGAATTGATTTGCGGCGGCGTTGAACGTGTAATTGAAAATATTTCGAATGGTTTTTTCATCCAGTCCAAACGTTTTCGATAGCGTGGTGAATGGTTGGCGCAAGGCCATTTTCCAAACGTTTTGCACCAATCGCGTGGTTGCGCGGTGCTGTGCGGAAATCTGCGATACCGGTTCATTGAATGTCACCAGGCAATCGCGGCAACGCAGACGCCGCCGCTTTATTTCCAGGAACACGGCTTTCTTCCTGATCGGCAGATCCCGGATGCGCCAGTTCATTTTGCCATATCCGACCACTGCGGCAGAGCCGCAGCAAGGACAGATAACCGCTTTTTTCTCGGTTTCGAGCCCAATCAAAATCTCAGCATCGGTTTCGTGCATATAGAGTAATCGCACGCCTTTTAAAGGCATGCTCCACGTTGCTGCTGGTGCCGACATAACGCCATCCCCGAGCTAAAGTTGTTAAAAAAATTACGGATTATATTATGTAAATAATTAGGCTTGAATCATCTCATGAAAACACCATTTATGCGATTTATAAGGGGCTATTTCGGTAAAATTCAGCGCCTAAAAAAATCAATCAATTTTTAAAACTATAAGTTAATCCGCAATGTTTTGAGTGCGACTATTTTTTAAAATCGATTGGATGTGATACTCTTGACCGCAATTCAGAGATTCATTGGTTGCAAAAATAACGTGCAACGTCGTTTTTTCATACTTTATATCGATCGTTAGAAAGCCAGCATGCAGCATTTCAGGATGTCATTTTTAGTTACTATTATTCTGCTCGGCCTCGCGGCATGGTGGGGTTACAGCATCGGTGGTCCGGCCGGCGCAGTGCAGGGCCTCTTTGTTGCGAGCATCCTGGCTGTCATGGAGGTTTCCCTCTCTTTCGATAACGCAGTCGTGAATGCATCCGTGTTGAAAAACTGGGATCCGTTCTGGCAAAAGCTGTTCTTGACGCTCGGCATTATTGTTGCGGTGTTCGGCATGCGTCTGGTGTTTCCGATTCTGATCGTGTCCATTGCGACCGGCCAGGGGCTGGTCGATGTGATGACTATGGCTTTGAATACGCCCGAAGAATATTCGCGACATCTGACTGCAAATCATGCACAGGTCGCTGCGTTCGGCGGATCTTTCCTGCTTCTGGTATTTCTAAATTTCCTCTTTGATGAGGAAAAAAAGTTGCATTGGCTGGGCTGGATTGAAGAAAAATTAGGCGAGCACGGCAATGAGGGTTTGTCGACCTTGCTGGCTCTGCTGGCGGTGTTCGGCTGCGTGGCGCTGGTTCCGGAAGTGCAGAAGCTGTCGGTTCTGATGGCGGGTGTCGGCGGTATTGCGGTGTACCTGGCAGTAAGTTTTCTCAGCGGTATGCTGGGCAAGGAAGTAGGCGATCCGGCGGTCGGCAACGTGGTCAAGCGCGGCAGCATCGGCGGCTTCCTGTATCTGGAAGTGTTGGATGCCTCGTTCAGTTTCGATGGCGTGATCGGTGCCTTTGCAATCACTAGCGACGTCGTCATCATCATGTTAGGCTTGGCAATCGGCGCAATGTTCGTGCGTTCGATGACCGTATTCCTGGTGCATAAAGGCACCCTCGAAGAATTCGTTTTCCTGGAGCACGGCGCGCATTACGCGATCGGTATCCTGGCGTTCATCATGCTGGCAAGTGTGAAGTTCCATATTTCAGAATGGTTCACTGGCTTGTCGGGCGTTGCCTTCATCGGTTTGTCTTTGTGGTCTTCTGTTCGATATAAACGTAATCAAAATACGGATGCGGGTGTATTGGAATCCTCTAAATAGTTGTATTCATCGAAAGGGATAATCAAGCATGGCAATCAGCTTACAAAAAGGCGGTAACGTCAATCTCTCCAAAACAGATCCGAATCTGAAGCAGGTTCTGCTCGGTCTTGGATGGGATGCGCGTGCTGCCGATGGCGCCGATTTCGATCTCGACGCGAGTGTGTTCATGGTCACTGAAAACGGCCGCGTTCGCGCCGATAGCGACTTCATATTTTATGGTCAACTGCGCTCGTCGTGCGGCTCGATAGAACACACCGGCGACAACCGTACCGGTGCCGGAGATGGCGACGATGAAGCGCTCAAAATCAAACTGGATCAGGTACCGCTGGTTATTACCAGGCTGGTGGTGGCAGTCACAATTCACGAAGCGCAACAACGTAAGCAAAACTTCGGCATGGTGCATGGCGCTTTCATCCGTCTTGTAAATCTCGAAACGGGCGTCGAAATTACCCGATTCGATCTCTCGGAAGATTATTCAACCGAAACGGCGATGGTCTTCGGCGAAGTGTATCGCTACGGCGCTGAATGGAAATTCAAGGCAGTAGGGCAAGGCTATGCGGGCGGTCTGCGCGCGCTGGCCATTCATCACGGCGTGGATGTACAGTAAAACTGTCGCCACGGTAGTTAACTTTCTCAAGGAGCATATTTCATGGCAATTAGTCTGCAAAAAGGCGGCAACGTCAATCTGAGTAAAGAAGCGCCCTCCCTCACGAAAATGGTGATCGGGCTCGGCTGGGATCCACGTGCAAGTGACGGCACGGAGTTCGATCTTGACGGCAGCGCGTTCTTGCTGAAAACGGATGGCAAGGTGCGTTCCGACGCTGACTTTATTTTTTACAACAATCTGAAATCCACCGACGGCTCGGTCACCCACGCTGGCGACAATAGAAGTGGCGAAGGTGCTGGCGACGACGAAAAAATCATGATCGACTTGACGATGGTTCCGGCTGAGGTGGATAAAATCTCCATCGGCGTCACCATTCACGAGGCCGAATCACGCAAGCAAAACTTCGGCATGGTTGCCAAGGCTTACATCCGCTGCCTCGACGCCAATGGCGACAAGGAAATCGCGCGCTATGACTTGTCGGAAGATAGTTCGACTGAAACGGCGATGATCTTCGGTGAAATTTATCGTGCCGGCGCCGAATGGAAATTCAAGGCGGTCGGACAAGGTTTCACAGGTGGCCTCGGCCCTCTGGCACGCTCTTTCGGTATCAGCGCCTAAGACTCAAACCGGACAAACCGGATGACGTAGGCTGGGCTGATAATGCGTTAGCCCAGCCTACTTTTTTTCGTGCTTTTGGTGTCTCACCCAAACATTTCCACAATAGAGAATTCTCGATATGACAGTGTTCACTTCAACCGGCGAGGTTGATCCTTTTCTGCACGTTGCGCTGACAAAAGGCGACAAGATCTATTGCGAGTCGGATGCGATGGTGATGATGGAAACCGCGCTCGACCTCAAAGGACGCATGAACGGCGGCATCGGCAGCGCTCTCATGCGCCGGTTCGCCAATGGCGAGTCTTTCTTTCAGCAACATATCGAAGCGGTGCGCGGCGATGGTGATTGCCTGTTGTCACCGGTGTTGCCTGGTGCGCTGGAAATTATCGACGTCGGTAAGCGCCAGTATTTATTAAACGATGGTGCCTTCCTGGCCGCTACATCGGGCACCGAAATGAAGGTGCGCACGCAAAATATCGGGAATGCCTTATTTGCGCAGTCCGGCGGTTTCTTTGTGATGGAAACATCCGGTGCCGGTCAAGTTGTCGTGTCTGGCTTTGGTTCGATATTTGAACTCGAAGTTGCCTCCGGCAAAGATGTGATCATCGATAACTCCCACGTCGTGTGCTGGGATAGTACTTTGCACTACGAAATTTCCGTGACCACCGGCACTGCCAGCGGGGGTGGCATTGGTGGCATGCTCGGCAACCTGGTCAACAGCACCACCAGCGGCGAAGGCATCGTGCTGCGCTTCAGTGGCTCAGGCAAGGTTTTCGTATGCTCGCGCAATCGCAAGGCTTTTGCCGGATTGATGCAGAAATAAGCATCGGATGTTGCCTCTGCTCATCATGGCGCAAAGCTTTGTCCACGAAATACACGAAATACACGAAATACACGAAATACACGAAATACACGAAATACACGAAATACACGAAATACACGAAATACACGAAATACACGAAATACACGAAATACACGAAATACACGAAAAAAGGGCGGAGGCTGGCGGCGCATTACGCTATTAATGTACGGGTATATTTATATACGCAATTAAAATGTGCGCGAAATGCCATAAAAATTCCAATACTCCATAGTTTAACGAAAAAACTTGGTCATTGATTCTGTTCGTGATTTTCGTGTCTTTCGTGGACAATTTTTTAGTATTAGTAACGCAATCATTCAAGGAGAGCCACATGGCTATCAATCTGCAAAAAGGTCAAAAAATATCCCTCGATAAAGAGGCTGGCGTCAAATTAACTAAAATCATCATGGGGCTTGGCTGGGATGCCATGAAGACCAAAGGTTTCCTGGGCTTTGGCGGCAAGGCGCAGGAAATCGATCTTGATGCATCTTGCATCATGTTCGACGGGCAGGGCAACCAAACCGATGCAGCATGGTTTCGACAATTGAAGTCGAAGGATGGCTCGGTCGTTCACACCGGCGACAACCGCACCGGCGACGGAGATGGCGATGACGAGCAAATTATTGTCGACTTGACGACAGTGCCTGCCAACGTCAAGAGCCTGGTGTTTACGGTCAACAGCTTCACCGGCCAAAATTTCTCGCAAATCGAAAACGCAACTTGCCGCATCGTTAATGCAAACGATAACAAGGAAATTGCGCGCTTCAATTTGTCCACACTGGGAGCACATAACGCACAAATCATGGCCAAGATCTATCGCCATGACACTGAATGGAAAATGCATGCCATCGGCGAAATCGGCAATGGCCGCACCTTCGAAGAACTGATGCCGCAGATCACTCCACACCTTTAACTTGTAACTATAAGGAAGCCATGCAGCGCGTCTGGTTTAATAAAACTTTTTCATCGGTTGCGGCAGCAATCCGCCTCATTCGTGAGGCGGACGCTGCCAATGATATTGTCGATTATCACATCGTGTGCAGCAGCACCAATCCGCATGCTCTGGGGTTTCTCGCCGCGCATGAATCAGCGATTGAACCCAGCGGACTGAAAGGCGAAGCCTACCTGGACTGGTGTCTGCATTTTTGCCGCACACAAAATATCGGTATTTTTGTGCCCGGCAAGGAAGCCAGCCTGGTCAGCGCCGCACGCCAACAGTTTGCTGCGCTTGGCACCCGCGTGTTGTGTGCCGGGACACAGGAGGTGCTGCATCTACTGCATGACAAGGCGCGTTTTTATCAAACAGTGGATTTGAAGCTGGCGCCGCCTGCCGCGTTTCGCGTGGTGGAAAATGTCGAACAGTTCGACGTTGCCTATCGCGAATTAAGACAATCGCATGCGAAGCTATGCGTCAAGCCGTCGGTCTCCGTGTATGGGTTAGGTTTCAGCGTGGTAGATGAAGAGCGCACTAGCGCGCAACTGTTGCTTGAAGGCGTTCAATACCATATCGGCCTGGACGATCTGCGGCGCGGATTCGCCGCGATGGACGGCTTCCGTACCATGCTGGTGATGGAGTATCTGGATGGACATGAATACAGTGTCGATTGCGTCGGCGACAACGGGCGGCTGGTGTGTGCGATTCCACGCAAAAAAGCGCTGGTCGCCGGTCAGGGACAAATAATCGATATGCGTGAGGATATTCTGGAAAGCACCCGACAGCTCACCGCCGCCTACGGATTGAACGGCGTATTCAATGTGCAATTCCGCGAAGGCCAAAACGGACTCGGCTTGCTGGAAATTAATCCTCGCATGTCGGGCGGTATTGCAATGGCCTGCCTTGCCGGCCCCAACTTGCCATACTTGGCATTGCGTGGATTTGATCGCGGTTTTGACGGTCTGGAAATACCGGTAATTCGCAACGGCATCCGTGTCGTGGAGCTAGCGCGTGCGACGGAACTGCAGTGAGTGCAATCATGCAGGAACCGCACAACATTCCGGTAGAAGTGCGCAGCGTCGTGCTGCCGACCGGTCTGATGGAGCTCAAGATCGAAGCCGGTGCGTTCCGGCTGGATGATTTGATCGGGTTTGCCGCGCGTGCCAATGCCAAACGCGGCTTTCTGTTCTTGAGCAAGGTGTTGGGCAAGCATTGGCCGGTGACGCCGCAGACGATGCGCGAGATTCATGTCGCGCTGGCGACTCAGGTGCCGGAAAATTTGCCGGGCCCGGTGGTATTCATCGCGATGGCCGAAACAGCAATCGGACTGGGGCAGGGTGTTTTTGAAGCATACAAGGACGCCAACCCCGATCAAGCGGCGCTGTTCCTGCATACCTCGCGCTATCACGTAGGCGATACGCCGATCATCGAATTTGAAGAAGCACATAGTCACGCGCCGCGGCAGTTTTTGCATATACCCACGACGGCGCACTTGCACGATCTTTTACTGCGCGCGCGCTCGCTGGTGCTGATTGATGATGAAGCCAGTACGGGTAACACATTCCTGAATTTGACCGCAGCCTGTCGTGCGCTCAATCCGGCCATCGAGCGCGTGCATTTATCCACGATTACCAACTTCATGGGGCCGGCTGCCAATGATGCCTTGTCGCAGCGATTCGGCATTGCGGTCACGACTGGCGCGGCACTCAGCGGCGAATATACATTCACTGCAGGTCAATTGCAGCGGGCAACCGACGCCGCCCAGGTATTCGAGGCGTATGCTGACCGCGGTGCCAGCGCTGCATTCGGCCGGTTGGGCTTAGATCGTAAGCTCGCTGTTCCGGCCGATTTGGCGAACTGTTTGTGCGCTGAGATCAGCACTGGCGAGCGCACGCTGGTGCTTGGTACCGGCGAATTCATGCATATGGCTTTTTTGCTGGGACTGGCACTGGAGCAACGTGGTGTCGATGTAGCGGTGCAATCGACCACCCGCTCTCCCATCTTGGAATGGGGCGCGGTCGGCCACGCGCTGACCTTTCCCGATAACTACGGCGAAGGCGTGGCTAATTTTATCTATAACGTCGCGCCCGGCCAGTACGATCACATTTTTATTTGCCACGAAACGCCGCCTGGCCCCGCGCTGCATCATTTTGCGCAAGCCGTTGGCGGCCGCCTGTTTTACTTTTTGTCCGAGAAAAATATTGAAGAAATTTCTGTTTATTGATCTGGATGACACCTTGTTCCAAACGCCGGGCAAATGCGGAAAAGAAGAAGATTTGCGTCCTGCTGCGTATTTGAAAGACGGCGCAGCCTGTTCTTTCACGACGGCGCGCCAGCGTGCTTTCTTTGCGCTGGTGCAGCGCGACATGACGCTGATTCCCACCACTGCACGTAATCGCGACGCCTTGAGTCGGGTAGATTTGCCGTTCTCCAGTTATTCCATTATCGATTACGGTGGTGTCGTCTTGGAGCCAGATGGCGCTGTCGATCCGGTATGGCTGGCGCTGATGCAAGCGGACATGGTGCAGGCGCTGGTCGGCTTGCGGGAAGTGATGCAGATTATTGACGATTACTCTGCAAGCGTCGGTCTGAAAGGACGTGCGCGCCTGATAGAGGATTGTTCGACGCCTTTTTATGTCGTGGTCAAAGACCCGGAAAAAATAGCCGAGCGTCTGGAACAAGTAGAACGCGAAGCCGTCGCACCCTGGATTGCGACTGCCGGCAAGGATTTTTTAATTCATCGCAATGGCAACAATCTGGCAGTGTTGCCAAAGATGCTGAACAAGGCGCGGGCAGTTGCGTATTTGCGCCAACGCCTGGAAACCGAGCATGGCGACATCATGACTTTCGGCATGGGCGACAGTAAATCGGATGCGCGCTTCATGGCTGCATGCGATTACGCGATCATCCCGAACGGTAGCCAACTCGCGGCACTGACGGTAGCTGCCTTATGAATACTTTGAACGCAACAAATTTCTGCGGAAGTTATCGACCTGATGATGTCGAATTTCTGCTCAAGCGCCTGGCGCAGCAACCGTTTATCGAGATCGCGCACAAGGAACAATTGATCCAGTCCGGCGCACGTCATTACAGCGAAATGCTGTCGCCGGAAGCGCTGCCGTCGGCGCGCTACTTGCAAGTATTCCAGGATGCTTTTGCTGCCAATCGGCAACAAATGGCGCTGGATTGTTTATCGCTGGCGGCGCTGATTGCAGCGCAGCGCAGCGGTCCAATCACCTTAGTGTCGCTGGTGCGTGCAGGCACGCCGGTGGGCGTTATTCTCAAGCATGTATTGCAGCAAGTGATGGGGCGTCAGGTGGCACATTATTCGGTCTCGATCATCCGCGATCGCGGCATCGATCAAGTGGCGCTACAGCATATTCTGGGTCAGGGCCATGCGCCGCAGTCCATCGTGTTCATAGATGGCTGGACCGGTAAAGGCGTGATCTCGCGCGTGCTTGCGCAGGCAGTGGATGATTTTAACCAGCGCAATAATGTGGCGATTGACAGCGGTTTGTACGTCTTGTCGGATCTGGCCGGCACCGCTGCGTGCGCGGCTTCGTCTGCCGACTATCTGATTCCATCCAGCATTCTGAATGCCACCGTGTCGGGCTTGGTCAGCCGTTCAGTACTGAACGAATCGATTGGCCCTGGCGATTTTCACGGCTGCGTGTATTACGACGCGTTCGAGCCGCACGATCAGTCGCGTGCGTTTGCAGACGGATTGATTGCCGATGGTGTGGCGTTGGCGCAGCGCGACGGCATACCAAAAGCAACGCCGATTGACCGCGCGCAAGCCGCGACAATCTCCGCTGAATTCCTGCATGCAACGATGGCGCAGTATGGTATCAATGACGTGAACCTGGTAAAACCCGGTATCGGCGAAGCGACCCGCGTACTGTTGCGCCGGGTGCCGCGTCTGTTGATCTTGCGCGACCCTGATGCGCCTGATGTTGCGCATCTGAAAGTGCTCGCGACTGAAAAATCCATTCGACTGATCGTCGATCCAGATTTGCCTTACCAAGCCGTATCTCTCATAAGGAGTGCAATCGATGGCTAATATAAAAACGCTCGGTGCTACGTTGTATGTGCCGGCAACCCATAAGGATTTACAGCAAATCGCCGATGGCGAATTGCTGGGTGAACTGCGCTCGGTTATTTTTTGTACCGAAGATGCAGTAGCGGATAGCGAACTGAGTTACTCACTGTTCAATTTATCGCTCGTGCTGCAACAGATGATTGACCGGCCCACTACCGAACGCTTTGTGCGCGTGCGCAACCCGGACGTGATGCAACGTGTGCTGGAAATGCCCGGCTCGGAAAAATTGACCGGCTTCGTGCTACCCAAAACCACGCGGCACAACTTCGATGCCTATTTCCGGCAAGTGCGCAAAACCTCACACATGCTAATGCCGACACTGGAGACAGCCGAGGTATTTGACGAAGCGGAGATGAAGATGTTCCGCCAATGTCTGGAACAGCCGGGCGTGCGTGAGCATATTCTTGCGCTACGCATTGGCGGCAATGATCTGCTGGCGTTGTTGGGGATGCGGCGACCGCGTAATGTGACGATTTACAAGACACCGCTCGGAGTAGTCATTTCAAAACTGGTGACGACCTTTCGCCCTTATGGTTTTATGCTGACTGCACCGGTGTTCGAATATTTGGATAATCCGGCTCTGCTGGCGCAGGAAATGGAAGAAGACCTGGCGCACGGGATGGTCGGAAAAACTGCGATTCATCCGAGTCAGGTTGCTTTAATTGAACGCCACTACCGGGTGCCGCGCAACGATGTTGAAGTGGCGCTACGGATCATGGATGCAGCCAGCCCGGCAGTATTCAAAATGCACGATTCCATGTGCGAAGTCGCCACCCACCGGGCGTGGGCGCATGGCGTCGTCGAGCAGGCGCGGGTCTTTGGGATTCATCACGCCGGTGAAGATATCGATAATGTCGATGCTATCGCCGCCATACATTTACAGCAGAATCAACCTAAATAAGGATTGAACAGAATGACCGATTTCACACGAGGACAAAAGGGAAAATTGGCCGACATGGGATGTGCCGGCGCATTCCCGATCGTATTGAGCGTTGCGGCGCAGGGCATGGATGTCGATATTGCCTGCTTCGGTCTGGACGCCAACGACAAGTTATCCGATGACCGCTACATGGTTTTTTTCAACCAAAAATCCTGCCCGGGCGGCGGCGTAACGCTGGAAATCGGCGACGGCAAGTCGGCCTTTACAACCGCGACCTTCACCACCGATGTTGCGCGCCTGCCGGATTCGATTCACAAGCTGGTTTTTGCCGCGACCATCGGTGGAGAAGGAACCATGCGCAAACTCGGTGCCAGTTCAATGCGTCTTGGCAGCACCACATTCCAGTTTTCGGGCGCCGATTTCCAGGATGAAAAAGCGGTGATCGTCGGCGAAGTCTACCAACGCGATGCTCAGTGGCGCTTCGGTGCGGTAGGGCAGGGATTCAACGGCGGCATGTCCGCGTTGCTGAAGCACTTTGGCGGCACCGAGACGGATAGTTCACCGATGCCAACACCGGCACCGGCACCGGCCCCAGCGCCAGCGCCAAAGAAAATATCGCTGTCCAAAGTTACGCTCGAGAAACGTGGCGACAAAATATCGCTTGAAAAAAACGGCAGTCGTGGCTTTGGCCGCATCCGCGTCAACCTGAACTGGAATCAGGCAGCGTTGCCGGCCGCTGCACCCCAAAAACAGGGCTTCTTGAATAAAATTCTGGGTAATGCGCAGTCAAAATCAAGCGGCGGCATCGATCTGGATTTGGGCTGCATGTTTCAAATGCTGGATGGCAGTCCGGGTTGTGTGCAGGCGCTCGGCAATAGTTGGGGAAATTTCGATAAAGCGCCTTTCGTCCACCTGGAAGGCGATGATCGTTCCGGCACCAACACCGATGGAGAAAATCTATTTATCAATGGCGACCAGTTCAGTCAGATCAAACGTATTTTAATTTTCACTTTCATTTATGAAGGTGCACCCAACTGGGCCGCGACCAATGGCGTGGTCACCATCGAAGCGCCCGGCCAGGCACCGGTGGAAGTTCGGCTCGACAACGGAACCGATGCATCGATGTGCGCCATTGCGATGATTGAAAATAATGGCGGTAATTTGCAAATAACCAAGCTGGTCGAGTATTTCAAACAGAGCGCAGGCAAGAGCGCGCACGAATTGCTAAACAACCGTTTCGAATTCGGGCTACGATTCAAGGCCGGTTCGAAAGATTAAACTGCGGCGGGAATTAGCCCCGGATAATTACTATACAATATGGTGTATTTTTTTAAAATTCCCAATATACATGCGGTATATTGGAAATATAATCATATACTCCATATTTTCTAAATAATTATTATTAGTGCATGAATCCAGTCGTAGGCTGTAACCTTAACTTTCGTCCACCACGGGAGCCCCGATGGGAGCGTCTTTAAGTCAGTATCTCGTCGCTGGCGCCTGCGTGTTGCGGCAGCACTATTTTGAAAATAGAACCTTTGCCCGGTTCGCTTTTGACCTCGATTCGTCCACCGTGTTTTTGCACGATGCCGTAGGATAGCGAGAGCCCCAACCCGGTGCCTTTGCCGACCGGTTTGGTAGTAAAGAACGGTTCGAAAATACGTCCCAGGTGTTCCGGCTGGATGCCCTTGCCGCTGTCTTCGATTTCTACCCAGACGTTTTCCCCCTCCTGACCGGTACGGATAGTGATTCGGCCATGATCTTCGATCGCATGCGAGGCGTTTACCAGCAGGTTCATGAATACCTGGTTGAGTTGCGACGGGTGGCATTCGATGTGGGGGATAGTGCCATACTCCTTGATAACTTCGGCCTTGTACTTGAGCTCGTTCCAGACCACTCTGAGCGTGCTCTCAAGCCCCATCTCCAGATTTGCCCACTGTCGCTCCGATTCGTCCACATGGGAAAAATCTTTCAAATCCTGCACGATGCGCTTCACGCGCTGCAAGCCATCCAGTGACTCTGTCAGCAGATTTCCAATGTCTTCGCGCAGGAATCCAACATCGATTTCCTTCTTCAGTTGTTTAATATCCTGCAGTACGTCCGCCGCCAGCGATCCTTCAATCTGTTCGTAAGCGGACAGCAGCTTCAGCATATCTTCCATATACCGCTGCAAGGCTCCCAGGTTGGAATTTACAAAGCCTACTGGATTGTTGATCTCATGCGCCACACCGGCTGCCAGTTGGCCAATTGAAGCCATTTTTTCTGACTGCAGTAGTTGGTTCTGAGCCTCTTCGAGTTTTTTGATCAGAATTTCCTGACGCGCTTTTTCGGTCAGTAGTGTCGCGTTTGCCATCTGCAGGTCGGTAGTGCGTGTCTGTACCCGCTCCTCCAGTTTGTCCCGAGATTCGCGGAGTGCCTCTTCAGCACGCTTGCGTTCGGTAATATCGTTGTAGCCGAAAACGCGACCAATGATACGCTCGCCAAGATATTGCGGACGTGATTTGCATTCGAAAAAACGGCCATCCCTAAGCCGAAAAATCTCCTCGGTTTCATTGCCGTGGACGATTTCCTGCAAGCGAGTACGGCAGGCGTCGGTTTCGAGTACGTGTGCGGCGATGAATTCGAGGATGGCGGTGTCGTCCTGCTCTAGCAGCAAATCGTCGGGGATTCCCCACATTTTACTGAATAGGCGGTTCATGCTGGCGATCTTGCCCTGTAAATCGATCACCAGAATCCCGTTTCCGGTCGACTCCAGCGTCGCCCTCAGTTGCGACAGGGCGTGCGCCAGAGTGTCCTCGACCTGGCGCTCATCCTGAACATCCCTGGCCTGCACCAGCAGCAGGGGCGCGCCGTCATGATGCACCAGCCCAATCGATTTCATGACTGTCAGCATGGAGCCATCGGCGCACTGATACAGACCTTCCTGAGCCTCAATGTTCAGATATTGACCGTTGCTGACATCTTTCCAATAAAAAACATCTTGCAATGAGCTTTCGATGTCGGTGATTGTCATCGAAAGCAGTGCCGGTTCGGAATACCCTAGCATCTGCTGCGCCGCTCTGTTGGCAATCACGACCCGCAAATATTTTGGTTCAACCAACAACATCATGTGTGGGCTGTGGTCTAGCATCAAGCGTTCCCGGCTGTTCATCTTGCAACTGCCTCCTGCCCCGGTTGGCCTGCATCGAAGTAATAACTTACCCGTTTGCGAGGGCTAAGATAATTGTAGATTTCGCGTGGCACTTGCGCCGGTCTGATCGCTTTGGCAATGTTGACGTCGGTTTCGCGCTCCATATCCACCAGGATTGCTTCCTCCTTAGGGACATCGGCGTCGTAAATCATGATCATGGGCTTCATCGGTTTGGCTGTATTGATGGTGGTGATCATGCCGATTACGCCATTGGAAAGCTGCACGATGGTGCCGGGCGGATAAACCCCAAGGCAACGGATGAAGACTTGCAGCAGCTTTGGATCAAATTTGTTGCGCAGCTTGGCGAACATCAGCGACAGCGCTTCGTGTGGTGTCATGGCATCGTTGATATTGGCCGGATTGCACAGTTCATCGTAATGGTTGGCAATGACGACGATGCGGGACAGCAACCCGATCGACTCTCCCTTGCGTTTTGCCGGATAGCCGCTGCCATCGAATAACTCATGATGCTCTCCTATTATGGCCAGGGTGCTTGGTGCAAACTGGAGTCGTCGGCCGATGTCGATCCCGTATTGCACATGCAGCTCATTGAAGTGGCGCTCGGACTGGGTTAGTGGCTCCATTTTCAGGCGAATTTTGTTTGGGATTTCCTTGCATCCGATATCGTGGAATAGTGCGCCCATCCCTAGTACGCCGGCCACCGCTTGCGGCAGCTTGATGTCGCGCGCCATCATCATCGACAGAATGGTGACATTCAGAGTGTGGAAATACAATTCCTCGCCACCCATCTTGTCGCCCATGACATGAATCGCGAGTTCCGGCTCGGAAATAATCGAATCGGCAATTTGCGTTACCAACTGGGCTGCCTGGCGCACAGTTTCTGACGGCTTGGAAAACAGGTTTTTATCGATGTCGCGGATGGTATTGGCGGTATTGACAAAGGCATTCTCGATCCGCACCGCCGTCGTCCGCTGTTGCTGGATGCGCTCCATCATCACGTATTTGGCGGCCAGCGCCGGCGATAGGGATATATCCTCCAGATCAGCTTCCGGCGCTGCTTGTGTTTGTTGCGGCGTATCTTGAGGCCGGCGCTGGGGTGGAATAGTGACTTCGCTTAGGGCTGGGTTGCAACGTACTGCCTTCAGACCCAAGCTACGGATAGTCTTGATCTGCTGCTCGTTCTTGATCTTGAAGTGGTTGAAGGCAAACGGATGTTCAAACCACTTCAGATCGAGATGGATATACAGTCCGACCCGTAGTTGGTCCAAGGTGATATTGGCATTATCCAGCATCGTATCTGTACTTTGATCGGTTGTAGCCAAGTGGAGAAAACGGCAAGACGGCAAAGTAACTGTCTGCATTCCATACCGTGGGCAGGCAGGATCGAAACCTGACAAGGGATGCGGCGCTATAGGGTAAATATATTTCCATGTGGCAATCATCGCATGATCCGTATACCATTCCTATTAAATTTTTGTGCCAGAGACCACCAGTCTGCAAATGGAAGTCACGTGCAATTTTGCAGCCCTCTTCGTACAATACCGCCCATGAAAATACTCTTCGCCGGAACCCCTGAATTCGCCGCTGTGGCGCTCCGATCCCTGCATGAAGCCGGTTTTGAAATTGCACTGGTATTAAGCCAGCCCGACCGACCGGCCGGGCGCGGCATGCAGTTGCAGACTTCGCCGGTGAAACAATATGCGGTGACGCACGGCATCGCGGTGACGCAGCCGGCATCGTTGCGACTGGACTGCAAATCTGCACATGAGGCGCGAGAGGTCCACGCTTTGCTACGCGCCACTGGCCATGACGTGATGGTGGTGGCCGCTTACGGCTTAATTTTGCCGCGCAGCGTGCTGGACATTCCGCGCCTGGGCTGCATCAATATCCACGCCTCACTATTGCCGCGCTGGCGCGGCGCGGCGCCGATTCAGCGCGCCATCGAGGCCGGCGACGCTGAAACCGGCGTAACCATCATGCAGATGGAAGAAGGGCTTGATACCGGGCCGATGCTGCAAATCGAGCGTTTGCCAATTGCGCCGGACGACACCGCCGGTAGCCTGCATGACAAGCTGGCCGCGTTGGGCGCGAACATGATTGTGCAGGCGCTGCGCCAGTTGGAGCAAGGCGGTTTGGCCGCCACGTCGCAGCCGGCAGAGGGCGCCACTTACGCGACTAAGATCAACAAGCACGAGGCACAGCTTGACTTCAGTCAATCGGCGGTAGCAAACGCGCGCAAAATTCGGGCGTTTAATCCGTTCCCCGGTGCGTTTGCAGTGTTTAACGGTGTCACGCTCAAGTTGTGGCAAGCCCAGGCGCTGCCGGCGGTCGCCGGCGGTTTGCCATTAGGGCTGCCCGGGCAAGTGTTGGCCGCAAATGCACAGGATGGCGTGCTGGTGGCTTGTGGCGAGGGCGTATTGCGTTTGGCCGTATTGCAAAAGCCGGGTGGAAAACGCTTGCCGTCGGCCGGATTTCTGCAAGGCTTTCCGATGGAAAACTGTCGATTCGGCTGATCGCATATTTTCTTTGCTGAGAATCATGGTTGCGTCGAATATTGGTACCGTATCTTTGTTTTCTCCATTAGGTTACTGCAAGGAAATAATGTCTAAAGAATTTGACCATTCCGGGCTGATTGACATTAACCGGCTGCTGGCGGCCCTCGGGATAGATGAGCAGCATCTCTGGTTGCGGCTGAACGATCTTGAGTTCGGCGATGCAGACGTCCATCGCCTTAGTGTGCTGAATGCCAGACTGGACGATTTCCATCATCAATTTAGTTCACAACACCACGATCTTCCGAGCGCGGCCTCCAACCCGGGCCATCCTTCGCTTGCGCCTGAATTGCTTGCACGCCTGTGGCGCGCGCATTGCGTCTGCAGTTCTTCAAGCAATAGCGAGCGCTATGACAAAGAGTATGTGCGCAACCGGATTGCCATTGGTACGGCACAGCAGCACCTAGGACTCACGTCGGAAGCCAATATGGCTGCTTACAGACACTATTTGGCGCAATTAATGCCGCTCTTATGGGAAATCAGCAATCGCGATTTCACCGAGTTTGAAACGTTATTGAGTGCGATTCTGAAAGTCATCCTGTTTGATATAGGCATCATGTCCGCCGCCTATTCAAGTATAGAAAAACTGGAGATGGCAGATGATGCGGGAATATTGGCTAAATATGCCGATAGTGACCGGAGTAACTATCAGTTTTTTTTCAGCGAGCTGAACGAAAACTTGCTGGAGAGGACGGTGCTGGAAAACACGCTGCATTTAGCGATAGCCGGTAATCAACTGCTGTTGCATTATCAGCCGCTGGTAGACTTGCAGACCGGCAAACTGGTCAGCCTGGAAGCATTGGTGCGATGGGCGCACCCGGAGTTGGGATTGATAGCGCCTGACCGATTTATCCCGATAGCAGAAGAATCAGGATTGATAGGGGCGATTGGCGAGTGGGTATTGCGTAGTGCATGCCAGGATATGCGCAGCTGGCTCGATGAGGGGTTGGGGGATTTTCGGGTCGCAGTAAACGTTTCTCCAAGGCAATTCAGGGATGCTCAGTTAGCCGATAAAGTTGAAGACCTGCTGGCTGAAATGCGGCTTGAGCCGCATATGCTGTCCCTTGAAATCACGGAAAAAGTCCTGATGCAGGATAGTGCCTCCAGTGAAAACATCCTGCGTCAACTGAAAATGCTTGAGGTCGATTTGATATTGGATGATTTCGGCACCGGCTATTCTTCCCTGAGCTACTTGAAGCGCTTCCCCTTCGATCGCGTCAAGATCGACCGTTCATTCATCAGCGACATCGAGGCAAACCAAGATGGTGCCGCGATAGCAAAAACCATCATTTCAATGGCGCACAGCCTCGGCATCAAGGTGGTGGCTGAAGGTGTGGAAAATGTAGCGCAGTGCAATTTCTTACGGCGAAACAGGTGTGATGAAATGCAGGGTTTTCTCATCAGTCATCCTTTGCCAAAAGCTGAAATCAGCGTTTTTTTACGTGATGGATTCAGCCTGCCTGAACATGCTTTTGGCGACGTCAAACCATCCTCTCGCATCTTGATGCTAGTGGATGACGAGCCTAACATCCTGGCTGCGCTAAAGCGTCTGTTGCGACGCGATGGTTATCAGATTTTGACTGCCAATAGCGGCGCGGAAGGACTGAAGCTGCTTGAGGACAAGGCGGTCGATGTCATCGTATCCGATCAGCGGATGCCTGGCATGATGGGGGTTGATTTCCTGCGCGCAGCAAAAGAAAAATATCCAGATACCGTGCGCATCGTTCTGTCTGGCTACACCGAATTGAAATCGGTTACGGACGCCATCAACGAAGGGGCTATTTATAAATTCCTTACCAAGCCTTGGGAAGACAACCAACTGCGCGGGCATATAGCGGAAGCGTTTCGCCGCAAGGAAGTAGAAGATGAGAACCGGCGACTCAATATAGAAGTGCAGACCGTCAACCAGGAACTGGCAGCGGCAAACAGGCAATTGGGGATGGTGCTTAAACAGAAGCAGCAAAAAATCGCCCGAAATGAAATCAGTCTCGACATCGTTCGCGAAGTCCTGGAATATCTGCCGTTACCGATCATCGGCCTGGATGATCAGGCTGTGGTTGTTTTTGTGAATGCGGCCTCAACAGCAGTTTTTTCAAGGATGGGTTTGAGGCCGGGTTGCGATTTGGCTAACGTATTGCCGAGCCTGACAGAAGCGATCCAAGACACGAGGGAGGATTTTGCCAGTGTCATTGAAATCGACGGCACATGGTTTCGCGTAACTTGTCGCTCGATGGGCGTCCAGTCCCAGTCACGTGGAAGACTGGTTACTTTGACGCCCTGCGAAGACATCGCATGAACAGCGATGCCAGATTATTGCCCCTGAATGAAATACGGGCTGGGAAGATCGGGTCAAATGACGTTAGCAACCTCGGCTTATTCCTAGAGCAAGGCGCGGTTGTTACTGAGGCAATTTTGCTTTCATTGCAGTGCAGTGGCATGGAAAAAGCTATTAACATTGAGCGGGAAGTTGAAAGGGAGCGGCAACGACAGCGCCTGGCCAAGTTATTCAGGCGATGCGGTGATGGCCCAGTCGGCAAACTATTATGGCAGTACGTGACGCAGTATCGATTAGGAGACTGGCATGCGTAATGCCGCCTTCACTGAAATCCTCAGCAAAATTCATGCGTTGCCATCCTGTCCGGCAGTAGTGATGCAGCTTTTGGGCAGTATTGGTCAGAGTAATGCCGATATTAATCAATTGTCAGCGATGATTTCTAAAGACCAGGCGCTGTCGGCCAGGGCATTACGTTTGGCTAACTCTTCCTTTTACGGGATGCAGCGTAAAGTCGCGACAATGCCGCAAGCGCTATCTATTCTTGGCTTGAACAATCTTCGCACTTTGATCGCGGCTGCGGCCGTGGTTGATCGTTTTCCAGCCAAAGTTCATGGTGGTTTTGACTTTCAGATATTTTGGCGGCACTCGATTGCTACTGCTGTTTGTGCCAGACTGATTGCCAGACGGGTTGGCATTAATCCAGAGTCTGCATTCATGGCAGGGTTGTTGCACGATATTGGTCGGCTTGTGCTGGTGACAGAATTTCCTGAGCAGTATCAAACGGCAAGACAATATCGAGCCAAGCATGACTGCACCATGCTGCAGGCGGAGCGCGCGATATTGTCGTGCGACCATACTGCCGCCGGCCAAGCGCTGGCGGAGCACTGGCGTTTTCCTTCCGCTATTCAGATGACAATTGCCGGGCACCATACACCAGACCATCAATGGAGTAGCGGCTTGACTAACGTGATCCAAGTTGCCGATGCGATGGCCCATGCGTTGGATCTTTCTGCAGACGAGGATGAGTTAGTGCCACCATTATCGTCGCATGCATGGAATAGTCTGAACCTGGATCGGCACACTGTGCTGCAGGTGTTAAGCGAAACAGAATTGCAGTTTAACGAGATGTGCCAGATTTTAGCGACGCAAGTGAATTGACGGCATGCAGACTAATAATATTGACGCAAGGCTATCCATGGCAAGTATTGAAAAAGATACCGCTGAGACGGAGGGTGTGGTTGATTGTTCACAAGGGCTTTTGGCGCCTACACTCTCGACATTTTTTGATGGCAATCCTGTTGCCACTTTCGTCATCAATGCCGACCATATCATTACGCACTGGAATCGTGCATGCGAGTATTTGTTCGGAGTGTTGGCCTCAGAAATGATAGGAACGCGCAATCACTGGATGCCGTTTTACACGGAGCAGCGACCAGTGCTGGCGGATCTGATTGTATCCAATAGTCTGGAATCGATGCTCGAGACGTATTACCAGGATAAATTCAAGCGTTACAGCTTGATTCAGGATGCAGTCGAGGCTGAGGATTTTTTTCCGCAACTGGGCAACAACGGATTGTGGTTGCATTTTACAGCGGCGCCATTGCGTAATCTTCATGGGCAAGTAGTCGGTGCGATTGAGACCCTGCAAGATGTTTCGGAACGGCGCATTGCCGAAGAAGCCCTGCGTCGGGCGCAGGTCGACCTGGAACGCGTGGTGGAGTGCCGCACATGCCAGCTGGCAGATGCAAATCTGAAACTTGCCGAGGATATCCGAATCCGTAAAAAAACGGATGCCGATACCCAGCGTCGCAATACTCAATTGACGGCGCTCAATGCCAAGCTTTCGATGGCACAGCAGCAACTTTTACAATCCGAAAAACTGGCTTCAATTGGCCATCTGGCGGCTGGTGTCGCGCATGAGATTAATAACCCGATCGGCTATATTTTTTCGAATTTTGGCACGCTTGAGAATTATCTGGAGGGAATGTTTCGGATGCTTGCCGCCTATGAGGCAGCCGAGCCCGAGATAATATCTACTGAAGTCGCAGCAAAAATCAAGAGTGTGCGCGAACAAGTCGAACTGGCGTTCTTGAAAGAAGATATCCCGGCCCTGATGCGTGAATCCAAGGAAGGCATTGCACGCGTAAGAAAAATCGTGCAGGACCTGAAAGATTTTTCCAGGGTGGATGAAAACCAGGAGTGGCAATGGGCAAACCTGCATCAAGGTATCGAATCCACGCTCAATATTGTCAGTAACGAAATTAAATACAAAGCCGATGTCGTGAAGGAATACGGCGATATTCCTGAGATCGAATGCCTGCCCTCGCAGATTAATCAGGTGATCATGAATTTGGTGCTGAATGCCGCCAATGCGATAGATAAGGCGCGTGGAAAAATCACTATCCGTAGTGGAACAATGGAGGAGAAAGTCTGGATTGAGATCGAAGATAATGGGAGTGGAATTTCAGAAGAGAATCTGACGCGTATTTTTGATCCATTTTTTACGACCAAGGCGGTTGGCAAGGGCACCGGGCTTGGCCTGTCGCTTTCGTACGGCATCATGCAAAAACATGATGGCAGTATAGAAGTCAGAAGCCAATGTGGCATAGGTGCAACATTTCGCATCATGTGGCCGATCCACCATGCCGAAAAAAAGAATACAGAGGGCGGTGAAACAGCATGACCAATGTCGCGTACTTGCCAACTGAGGCCGAAGCAAGGCAATCGACCTTATTGTGCGTCGATGATGAGCCGAACATCCTGTCTTCGCTGCGCCGCTTGTTCCGGGCAAAAGGCTATCGCGTGCTAGTTGCTGAAAGTGGGTATGCCGGTTTGCAAGTGCTGGCAACGGAAGCCGTTGATTTGGTCATCTCCGATATGCGCATGCCTGAAATGGATGGAGCCCATTTTCTGGAGCTGGTGCGTACCCGCTGGCCGGACACGATTCGTATCCTATTGACTGGCTATGCAGATGTAAGTTCGATTATAGAGGCCATCAATAGAGGCGAGATTTATCGCTATATCACGAAGCCTTGGGATGACAACGACATGTTGCTGGTCGTGCGTGATGCGCTGGAACGCAAGGTACTGCAGAACGAAAAACTGCGCCTGGAAGAATTGACGCAGCGTCAGAACAATGAATTGAAAGCTTTGAACGCCAACCTTGAGGAAAAAGTCCATGAGCGAACTGCCGCTCTGAACCAGGCAAACGACGCGTTACGGGGTGCTAACGAGAAACTCAAGACCAGTTTTCTGATTTCGATCAAAGTGTTTTCCAATTTAATTGAAATGCGTGGGGGCCATCTGGCTGGTCACTCGCGCCGTGTTGCCGATTTATCACGAAAAATTGGAATGAAAATGGGGATGGAGGGGCAGGCGCTGCAAGAAATATTTATTGCAGGCTTGATGATCGATATCGGAAAAATTGGTTTCTCGGATGAAATGCTGACGATGCCGGTGAGCGTTATGGCTGGTGACAATCTGGCAACCTATCGGAAATTTCCTGTGCGAGGAGAGCAATTGCTCATGCCGTTGGAGGATTTGCGTGGTGCCGCCAAGATATTGCGCGCGCAACTGGAACGTTTCGACGGTACCGGTTTTCCCGATGCGCTTGGCGCCGAAGCGATACCGATAGGTGCGCGTATCCTGGCTCTGTCAAGCGATTACGATAATTTTCAGATCGGCATCCTGGCGCAGCGTCGTTTTCAGCCCGAGCAAGCCAGAGTCAGCATCATGCAAGGTAGCGGAACGCGTTACGACCCTGAAGTTGTCAATGCATTTAATAGCGTATTAAATAAAAACGAAGACGAGACAGTGGCACGCGAAATTGTCCTGGCTCCGCTTAAATTGCTGCCAGGGATGGTACTGTCGAAAGATTTGATTAGTCAGGACGGCATTCTGTTGCTTTCAGCAGATCATGTGCTTGGTGAACGGCTGATCCAGCAGATTCTGGATTTTGAAAAAATAAGTGGCACACGTTTAAGTGTCAGCATTCGTCTGGATCGGGGGGGTAATGCGACGTTTTTTATTGGTGGATGACGAAATAAATATCTTGCAGGCATTGCGGCGCATGCTCCGCCAGAAGATTCGGGATGAAGACTTTCTGGTAGAGATGCATACCGACCCGCAGCAAGCCTTGCAGCGCGCAAGGGAGGTCGCTTTTGATGTAGTCATTTCGGATTTTCATATGCCGCAAATGAATGGCGTGGATTTTCTGGAACAGGTACGGGATGCGCAACCGGATGCGACTCGCTTGATGCTCAGTGCTTCTGCCGATTTTGGCACGATCATGAATGCGGTGAACCGGGCTGAGGTATTCCGGTATATCGCCAAGCCCTGGACTGCCACAGAATTGGAAGAAATCGTCCGGCTCTCGCTAGAGCGCAGGGACAAGATAATGGAAGATCGGCGCTTGGCTGATGCGGTGCGTGTGCAACGTGGCGTGTTGACACCTCAAGCACTTGAAGCGCTGCGTCTGGAAGAGGAGGAGCCGGGCATTACGAAAGTGCGCTGGGGCTTAGACGGTTCGGTGATGTTAGATTAAGCGGATTCTTCGTAAACCCAGCTAACTACCAAGAGCTGATCGCGGTTTTCACGATAATGTGACATAGTGTTGGCGCAAGAGTTTTTGCTTGTGTCGAAGCAACCCTAACACAGGAGTAGAGCCATGTTTGACATACTTGTATATCTCTACGAAACGTACTACCGGCCGGAAGCCTGCCCTGATGCGGTAGCGCTGACCAAGAAATTATCGGCAGTCGGCTTTGAACATGAAGAAATTTCCGAAGCGCTGGACTGGCTAGGGCATCTGGTTGAGTCTAATGACGCATTCGCCAACGCCTATCCGCAGCAGAGCGCGTTTTCTTTCGGCTTGCGCATCTATCCTGAGCAAGAGTCAAACGTGCTGGGAACGGATGCGATCGGTTTCATTCAGTTTCTGGAGCTGGCCAAGGTGCTCGACGCAAATCAGCGCGAGATCGTCATCGAGCGCGCGCTGGCGGTGAATGAATCCCCAATGCCGCTCGACAAGCTCAAGATCATCGTGCTGATGATGCTGTGGAGCCAGGGCCAGGAACCCGATGCGCTGATTTTCGACGAGCTGTTTGCCGACGATACCCAGCCGCAAAAGCACTGGCTGCACTAAATCCAGATTAAGCGCCGCATTGCGTTGCAGAATGGTACTTTCCGGGTGATCGGGGCTCGGGCGCTTGCAGAGTTTGCTGCAACGCGCTTATCATTGGCCGCTTGACAATCCCGATGTTTGCAATATCAGTGGCGTTTTGTCGTTTGGCACCTATGCAAATGCGCCCATCCGTACCCCATTAGAGAATGTACCTATGACCAAAACCCTCATCATCGCCGAAAAGCCCTCGGTCGCGAACGATATCGCGAAGACGATCGGCGGCTTCACCAAGCACGATGAGTACTTCGAATCCGACCAGTACGTGTTGTCCTCCGCGGTCGGCCACTTGCTTGAAATTGCAGTACCGGAAGAGCACGACGTCAAACGCGGCAAATGGAGTTTCGCCCATTTGCCGATGATTCCGCCATATTTTGCGCTGAATCCGATCGCCAAAACCGAATCGCGCCTGAAAGTACTCAGCAAACTGATCAAGCGCAAGGATGTCACCGCGCTGATTAATGCTTGCGATGCCGGGCGTGAGGGTGAGCTGATTTTCCGCCTGATCGCGCAACATACCAAAGCCAAGCAGCCGATTCAGCGCTTGTGGCTGCAATCGATGACGCCGGGCGCGATTCGCGACGGTTTCACGCACCTGCGCAGCGACGCCGAAATGCTGCCGCTGGCTGACGCCGCGCGTTGCCGCTCCGAAGCCGACTGGCTGATCGGTATCAACGGCACCCGCGCGATGACCGCCTTCAACTCGAAAGAGGGCGGCTTTTACCTGACCACCGTGGGCCGGGTGCAGACCCCGACGCTGTCGATCGTGGTCGAGCGGGAAGAGAAAATCAAGCAATTCGTGCCGCGGGATTTTTGGGAAGTGCGCGCCGAATTCGTCTGCGCCGCCGGCATTTACGAAGGCCGCTGGCTTGATACCAAGCATAAAAAGGACGAAACTGATCCTGAAAAACGCGCTGAACGGTTGTGGAGCAAAGCCGCCGCCGAATCCATCGTCGCCGCCTGTCGCAACAAGCAAGGCAGCGTCAGCGAAGAATCGAAGCCGACTACCTCAATGGCGCCGGGATTGTTCGACCTGACCAGTCTGCAGCGCGAAGCTAACTCGCGCTTCGGTTTTTCAGCCAAGAATACGCTGGGACTAGCACAGGCGCTGTATGAAAAACACAAGGTGCTGACGTATCCACGAACCGATTCGCGCCACTTGCCGGAAGATTATCTCGACACCGTCAAGCAAACGCTGGAAACCGTCTCGGAAAATAACAATTATCACCAGTTTGCCAAGCAGATTCTGAATAAAGGCTGGGTCAAGCCGAACAAGCGGATTTTCGACAACAGCAAGATTTCGGATCACTTCGCGATCATCCCGACCCCGCAAGCGCCGAAGAACCTGTCGGAACCGGAACAGAAGCTGTACGACCTGGTGACCAAGCGCTTCATGGCGGTATTCTTTCCGGCGGCCGAATTCCAGGTCACGACCCGTTTCACCGAAGTCTCCGGCCACCAGTTCAAGACCGAAGGCAAGGTCATGACCAACCCCGGTTGGCTGGCAATTTACGGCAAGGAAATTGCAGAAAAAGATAGCGAAAATGCCGGCAATCTGGTGCCGGTAGCCAAGGGTGAAAAAGTCTTGACTGACAAGATCACGGCTAACGGCCTGGTCACCAAACCGCCAGCGCGCTACACGGAAGCCACGCTGCTGTCGGCGATGGAAGGCGCCGGCAAGCTGCTCGACGACGAAGGCTTGCGCGAAGCAATGGCTGGCAAGGGCCTCGGCACGCCAGCCACGCGCGCCGCCATCATCGAAGGTTTGCTGAGCGAGAAATACTTTCTGCGCGAAGGGCGCGAAATCATCCCGACCGCCAAGGCGTTCCAGTTGATGACGCTGTTGCGCGGTCTCGGCGTGTCTGAACTGACTTCGCCGGAGTTGACAGGCGAGTGGGAATACAAGCTGTCGCAAATCGAAAAGGGCAACATCAGCCGCGAAGAATTCATGCGCGAAATCGCCCAGATGACGCAAGTCATCGTCAAGCGCGCCAAGGAATACGATAACGACACGATACCCGGAAATTACGCGACGCTAACTACGCCGTGCCCAAACTGCGGCAGCGTGGTGAAAGAAAACTATCGCCGTTTTGCCTGCACCAAATGCGAATTCTCGATCTCCAAAACCCCCGGCAGCCGTCAGTTCGAGGTGGCCGAGGTGGAAACGTTGTTGACCAATCGCACCATCGGCCCGTTGCAAGGTTTCCGCTCCAAGATGGGACGTCCGTTTGCCGCCATCCTGCGCATCGTCGCCGACGAAGAGCACAAGAATCAAAAGATGGAATTCGACTTCGGTCAGAACGATGAATCCGAAGATGGCGAAGGCGTCGATTTCACCGGACAGACTGTACTCGGCGCTTGCCCGAAATGCGGTAGCGGCGTGTATGAATTAGGCTTGGGTTACGTCTGTGAAAAGACCGTTGCCAAGCCGAAAACCTGCGATTTTCGCAGCGGGCGCATTATCTTGCAGCAAGAGATATTGCCTGAACAAATGGTCAAGCTATTGAATGAAGGCAAAACCGATCTGTTGCCAGGCTTCGTTTCGCAGCGCACCCGCCGCCCATTCAAGGCTTTTCTGGTCAAGGGCAAGGATGGCAAGGTCAGCTTCGAGTTTGAAGAGCGCAAGCCCAAAGCGCCGGCTAAAGGCAAGATTGCAGCAGCAGACGTTGAAAAGGATGCACAAGCAGACGCAGCAGTAAAGCCGGTGGCCAAAAAACCAGCAGTCAGGAAAACCGCCGCAAAACCTGCAGTACGCAAAGCAGCCTCCAAAAAAACCGCTTGAAACGCATCAGGCACAGATTTTATCCTGCACTAATACGCGGGGAGTATGCTAAAAAATACGATACTCTCCGCATATTTTTAATTAATTTAAAAATAATACTCCTAGAATAATCTGATTTTAGCCAAACCTAATGGCGGCGTTCTGCCGCCTTAAATTCTGAGACCGAAATTGATCCCAGTGCCCTCTTGCAAGCGGCACAGGGTGAAACTACGCCGTTCGTCTACGGGAAAAATTGCTCCTGCAGTTTGCAGGATTCGCTTGTTTGATGTAGATCAAAGACTAAGGCTCTAGCCGATTTTCTAACCGAACGTTTGACAGATGCAGCGCTCAAAACGCCACATGCATTCACTTGTTCATGAATGGAGTGTGCTTTGAACCTAAACCTTCTTATGAAAGATTATTATGAAAATTACTAAATGGATTACCGTTGTGCTGTGCGCCTGGACTGTTACTGCTTGTGGTTCCATGATGCCATCGTCATCAATGCCATCTTCATCATCAATGACGCCGCCATCTTCGATGACGACAAATGGCATGAACGGCAACTCTGAAATGTACGGTCGCTGATTGAATCCCGTTAGCATGATTAAGCCGTTGTTGCTTTCTGAATGCGGGGTGCCGGCTACGTACGACGACTAAGCAGGATATAGTGGTCTGAAGAGCATAAGGCGTCTGGATAAATTTGTTTCCCAGTTCCAGATACGGTTGGTGTGCGGCACCTCTGTGCGGCGCTTTGCGCTACACTGATTTTTTTGCCAAACGGTTAACGCCATGCAATATGCCCGCGCTACCCGCGCTCCCGAACTAAAAACCATTCTGATCGCCACCGGCCTGATCCTGTCCATTGCAATGGGGGTTCGGCATGGCTTCGGTTTTTGGCTGCAGCCGATTTCGCAGGCCCAGGGCTGGACTCGTGAGACTTATTCGCTGGCAATGGCGCTGCAAAACTTGATGTGGGGTGTTTTCGGGCCGATTGCCGGGATGACGGCCGATCGTTACGGCACCATGCGGGTGGTCATCGTCGGCGCCTTGCTGTATGCGGCCGGCATGCTATGGATGGCGTTGGTGAGTGAGCCAACGCTGTTCATTCTTGGTTCAGGGGTACTGGTTGGGGGCGGGCTTGCTTGTACCGGATTCGGTGCAGTCAGCGGCATCATAGCGCGCATCGCGCCGGCCGAAAAACGTTCGATGGCATTCGGCATTTCAGGTGCCGCCAGTTCGCTCGGGCAATTCATGCTGATGCCGGTCGAGCAGCGGATGATCTCGATCTCCGGCTGGCAAAATGCGTTCTATCTACTAGCAGCACTGGTGCTGCTGGTCATCATTCCGATGGCGCTGCGTTTGCGCGAACCTGCTTTTGTTCACTCCAGCGAACCCCAGCAAAGCATCTCGCACGCGACTCGCGAAGCGTTCGGTTACCGCCCTTTCCTGTATTTGGTGTCGGGTTATTTCGTCTGCGGCTTCCAGCTCATGTTCATTGGACTCCACATGCCGGCCTACCTGAAAGACAAAGGAATGCTCGACCCCAATGTCGGGGTAATCGCGCTGGCCCTGATCGGTCTGTTCAATATTTTTGGGTCCTTTACGGCCGGCAAGCTGGGCGGAAAATACCCCAAGCGCTACTTACTGTCGGGAATTTATTTCACTCGCACAATCGTCATCAGCCTATTTCTGCTAGCGCCGCTGTCGCAATGGACCGTGTATGTGTTTGCCAGCGCGATGGGATTTCTGTGGCTGTCAACCGTGCCGCTGACCAACGGCGTGATTGCCGGAATCTTCGGCGTGCGCTACCTGTCGATGCTGTCCGGCTTTGTTTTTTTGTCGCACCAGATTGGCAGTTTCCTGGGCGTCTGGCTGGGTGGTTTCCTGTTCACGAAACAGGGAAATTACAATATGGTCTGGATGATTACGATCGCGCTGGGCCTGTTTGCGGCACTGATCAATTTGCCTATTAACGAGAAAACCATCGCGCGCTCGCAGCCCGCAATGGCTTGATTGAATGCAATTCGATAGGACCGGCAAATGAAACAAGACCTTCAGCGTATTTTGTTAGGTATCGCCGGCATAGCGCTGCTGGCGCTGATTTTCGGCGCTTACTTGCAACCCGGCTTCGTGCTGGATCTGGCGAATCGGATTTATTTGTGTTTTTGAGTAGACGTGTTCCAGACACACGTCGGCTCCCGTCGTAATTTCATACCGCGTAACGTGGCTTGACAACCAATGTAAGACCCTAAGCTGCACATCGTGGGAATAGCTGCAGGCCGTTCTTGCTTCTGCCTCAAATGCCGGCTCGCGCCAGCCCATCGTCCTATATTGTTCAACTCGGAATGTCCTGCTGCAAGTGCGTTGCCGACTGATTCAGCCGGACTCGCATGCCGTATTCATGATGCATGCGGTGTGCAGCGCCGTGAATTCCACCTGCATCGCGGCTTGGCGAGAGCGTGTAACACCTTACTCAGCCAGCGCATAACGGATCTGGTTGGGCGGCGCGGTTCGATCGTTAGTGCGCTGTCGCCATAAGCTTCCAGCAACACCAGCCCGGCGTGCGGGAAAGACAAACCGGCTCCCGGCATCAGCCAGTAATCGTGGCTATCGTTGCTGCGGGTAATCCACAGTGAGCCTTGCTGGTTAGTGAGGCAAGCTCCCGCCGCAAGTTGTAGCTTGGTGACTGCGCCGGAATGCATTTCCAGCCGTTGTATGGATAATCCATTTATCATGTCGTCGTGGCGATCCATCTTATCTCTCCTTGAGTGTCATGCCATTTTTCACTGGCATGACGTGATGGTAGTGCGTGATGATGGTTATTTCCAGTGATAACTTTTAGCCAACTTGATAATAAAATTATCTTATGAATGCTGCAGAAGCTTTACCGAGAATGCCTGTATTTTCAGCCTTGCGGGCGTTTGAAAGCGCAGCGCGGCACAATAGTTTCAGCCGCGCTGCCTTGGAATTGCACTTGACCCACGGTGCCGTCGGCCATCAGGTACGGGCGCTGGAAGCGTCGCTGGGGGTGCAACTATTTACTCGCGTCGGCCGTGGTTTGGCGCTAACGCCAGAAGGGCGGATGCTGGCCGAGCGGGTACGCGCGGCGTGGCTCGATATCGCCGCAGCGGCGCAAGACATCAGCCGACGCGCCAATGCCGGCCAATTGACGATTAGCGTGCTGCCTTCATTTGCGGCCCGCTGGCTGGTGCCGCGTCTGGGGCGCTTCATAGAACAAAATCCCGACCTTCAATTGGTGGTCCAGACCGGAAGCCAATTAGTCGATTTTTCACGCGAAGCGGTTGATGTCGGATTGCGCATGGGCAACGGGAACTGGCCGGACTTGTGGTGCGAGCGTTTATTCGGGGATGTTTATTTCCCGGTTTGTTCGCCGGCGTTCAATCAGGGCAAACTGCCTGAAAAATACAGTGAATTGACTGGTCTGCATTTACTCAATTCGATCGGAGAACCATGGATGCCGTGGTTCGTGGCGGCAGGGCTGGATATGTCGGAGCCGCGCAGCGTCACTTACGGCGATTTGCACTCGCTATTGCAGGCCGCCAAGGAGGGGCAGGGGATTGCGCTGGCACGTCAAACCATGGTGGCCGATGACTTGCAACGGGGTGCGTTGGTGCGGCTGTTTTCGCTCAGCATACCGAGCCCGGTGGAGTATTACCTGGTTTGCCCTCCAGCGCTGGCGCGAACCGGCAAAGTCCAGCGTTTCCGGGCTTGGCTAAGGGAGGAGATCAAGGCGCAGGAGTCGGTCTAAATTGCGGACTGTCTGCGGCTTACGAATGTTGGGCTTCGCTACTTCAGCGCCAACTTACGGGCCTGTATGGTGTTGGTAACATTCGTTCGTAAAATTCGACTACTAGGCGCAGTGATCAAACAGACGCTTCGAAATTTCATAGCGATTTGCTGCCATGTCTAGCAGTAGTCATGTTGTTTGCTTGCACCACTTTTTCAACGCCAGGAGTGCCATGCAGGTCTGTGTCGACTAACCCGTTCGCCAAATCTTGGGCGGCTTGTTTCATCTTTTTGCGCGGTTTGGCGGGTTGTGGGTCAGGCGCTTCGTCGCGCTCGTGCGGTAGCCGTGTTGCACTGCCGTTCTTGGCCGATTCAGCGGTTTTGATTGCGTGGCTCGTGGTTTTTTTATCCATTACCTATCGCCTTCCAATCCGATCCAGCGGTTAAGGCTTCGGCATCGGCGCTGGTGATCTACGCCGATGCCGGCACTTTCAGCCAACTTTCAGTGGTTGCGTTGCAGCGGTGCCGGACTACTTGCTACCAGACCCACCAGAACCCGATTGCTTGCCACCGGAACTATTGCTATCTTTTTTGTGGCTTTGCTGGCCCGCATCAACGTGCTGCTCGTGTGTGCCGCTCGGTGACTTGGAAGAACTGCTGCCGGAGCTTGGGCTCTTTTTGTCAGAGCTGCTACTTGGCTTATGGTCTTGACCGCTTTTTTGGTTCGAGTTCATGTTAATTCCTTTGAAAAAAATTAAAAAATAACCCGCCGAACCGCTAAAGGGATTTGTTCTGTACGAAAGGCCCTTTAGCTCTTGCCACATAAATTTGCAAAAAAACAATAATGTAGGTTCGGTTGTCTTGCGTAATACACAAAAGTAATACACAAAATCGACTGAGAAAGCATTATCAATGACGATAAATCTTCTCAATCTTCACCTTCTTTAATGGCTGATGGTGTTTGTATAGGATTGGCAAAGTTGGTTATTTATCCATCCTCCAGTGAATTTTTTTGATAAATATCAAAAAATTGATACAAACTGCGGCTTGAAAGTTTCTGTGAACACTTAAGTTGTCCTAAATCACTGCGTAACTTGATTGCTCGGTGACGTTGCGCGCATGCACAAAGCCGGCTTGGCCCTCGAAAAGCACGAAAAAAATAACAATGGGGTTCCCAAAAACAGCTTCCCGGGTTGAAATCCGGCTTGTAGTATGGCGATATTTAATGGGTATATTTTATAAAGCCAATTAAAATATGCGGAGAATTCCATAAAAATAGTGATACACCCTATTTTTACGAATATGGTTGGGTAAGTCTACCGGCGCCTGTCGTGACATTCGAGGCCAATGCGTAGCGGCAGTTGCCGCACTGTCATCGCGCCGTTTCAGGCTGCCAGATGCCGCGCCTGTCTTTGTGGCGCGACGTGTTCAGCACTTTGTGCCACTTTTTTTTGCCGTGTCGCCTTGGATTTAATGTGCAACTGATTGGCTTGGCCGGCGTAGTCGCTGGCGAGCACCTGGTCTGCCACTGTCGCATCGATGCCTTGGGCTTGCAGCCATTGCGACACCAGCGCGGCCAACCGTTCCAGTGCAATGCGATGCGTGGCGTCGGTCTTGGCGTAGATCCAGTCCGAGAGCGCCATGAAGCGGGCAAACGGGCTCTGTTCCAGAATCAGCGGCAGCGTGTGGGCAAAGCGGCCGGAATTGGCGACCAAGTCCCAGTAGCGGGCAAAGCGCACCAGCCGTTGCATGGTGGCAAAGTCGATCTGGTCGGTGGCCAGGATGGTGTAGGGCGGTTGGGCGTCGAACACCAATTTGAAGCGTTCGGTATGGCGGATGATCGGCGTGCCGCGTAGGCGCTTGAGGATGCCGAACTGAATTTCGTGCGGTTTGAGCGCATACAACTGGTCGAAACCGACGGCGAAGCTGGCCATGTCTTCGCCCGGCAGGCCGGCGATCAAATCGACATGCATGTGGGCGTGTGAGTGCTCGACCAGCCAGCGGATATTATCGGCGGCTTTCTGGTTATCCTGACGGCGGCTGACCAGGGTTTGTACCTCGGGGTTAAAGCTCTGGATGCCGATCTCGAACTGCAGGGCGCCGGGCGGGAATTGCACAATGCCTGCCTTCAGTGCGTCCGGCAAATGATCCGGCACCAGTTCAAAGTGGGCGAACACCGGGTCGAGTGGGTCGGCAGCGATCTTGTCGAGGAAGAACTGCATGATCCGCAGACTGGTCTTGATGTTCAGGTTGAAGGTCCGGTCGACGAATTTGAACAGCCGCGCGCCGCGTGCATGCAGCGCTTCCAGCTCGCCCAAAAACCGGTCGAGGTCAAATGGCCACGCGGTCTTGTCCAGCGAGGACAGGCAGAATTCGCACTTGAACGGGCAACCGCGCGAGGCTTCCACGTACAGGATGCGGTGCTTGATGTCCTGCTCCGAATACAGTGTATACGGCAGCGCGATTTCATCCAGCGGCGGCTGCAGTCCAGCATGGATTTTCATGATCGGTTTTGGCCCGGTCAGAATCTCGCGGCACAGTTTGGCAAAGCTGATGTCGCCCCAGCCGGTGATCAAATAATCGGCCGCCTGCACTATCGCTTGCTCGCCCGACTCATGCGAGACTTCCGGCCCGCCCAATATGATCACGATCTGCGGTGCTACCTGCTTAAGCATTGCCACCACTTTGGTGGTTTCCTCGACATTCCAGATGTACACACCGAAACCGATGATGCGCGGATTCTGCGCCAGTAATTTCTCGACGACATCGGTAGTCTTGGCGCCGATGATGAATTCCTGCAGCCGGGTTTGCTGCTGCAAATCGCCCATGTTGGCAAGCAGGTAACGTAGACCCAGCGAGGCATGTGCGTAACGGGCGTTCAGCGTGGACAGAATGATGGTCATTGCGGGTGCCGTCTTCGGTAAAACGGCCATTTTACGCGTGCTGTAATGCGTTTTCGCAAGCGATGCTGATTATTTGCAGTCATGATGGGAGCCGGCGGTACAAGTCGCGTGTGCAACAGTTTTAACCGCATCCGTTTGTCGTCGTAGCCCTGCTGCGGCTGTTTTCAAGTGCTGCAGTGGCGGTTGGGGCAATGATGCTGATCAGGACGATATGGAGCAAAAAGCGTGAAGGGAATCTGTGGAATGTGGAAGTCTGTGCGGGTGGTCGTCATCGCGTACATGCAATTGGGAGCCGTCGCATGAACTATTGGCCGAGTGCGGCGCGAAGGATCTGTGGCGCGGTTCTTGCCGGGATCTGTGCGCTAACCAGTGCAGCGGCGCTGGAAATCGAGGCGTTGCATCAGCACGATCGCTCTGTCGATCAAGCCGGAATGGCTCCTGCGCCCTTTGTCGCCAGCACAGCTAAATCGTTCTCTGCGCTGATGTCCGACGCAATGGCTGTCATGGATTACGGCATGCAACATGCGCCGATGGGTGGCACCGCAAACAATGATTTTGTTCTGATGATGATTCCGCATCATCAAGGCGCAATCGATATGGCAAAGGCACTGTTGCTATATACCCGCGACCCTGAGCTACAGAATTTGGCGCAAGGCATCATTACCGAACAACAAAACGAGATCCAACTGATGCAGGCCTGGCTACAGCGCCATCAGGCAGCCGAAGCCGGAAAAAATCAGACGTTCCCGACCAAGCCACCACACTAATCTGGAGAAATACGCTATGCCGAAGTTTCGTTTGATAGTTGCCCTGGCCGTCAGTGCGCATGTTGCGACCCTCGCTTGGGCCGACCCCAAGCCGCAAGACCGCGTCTATACCGCAGATCAGAACAGCAATACGGTCTCGGTAATCAATCCCGCGACCAATATGCTGCTTGGGCAGATTCGTCTGGGCAACCCTCGCCCCGATGTGCTGTCGCCGCTTTACAAGGGCCAGATCAACGTGCATGGGCTCGGATTTTCGCCTGACCATCGCACGCTGCTTGCCATCTCCAACGGCTCCAACTCAGTCGCTTTCATCGATACCGCGACCAATAAAGTAAAAGCGATTACCTATATCGGCCGTTCGCCGCACGAAGGTTTTTTTACGGCCGATGGCAAGGAAGTATGGGTGGTCGTGCGCGGTGAAAACTATATCTCGGTGATCGATCCGGTGACTTACACAGAAACCCGGCGTATCGCGACCACGGCGGGCCCCGGCATGGTGCTGTTTCAGCCTAATGGGAAATTGGCGTTTGTGGTATCGAGCTTCAATCCGGTAGTCGATGTAATCGACGTTAAAAAACACAAAGTCATTAAGCAGATCAAGGTCGTGAGCCCGTTTTCGCCTTTCCTGCAATTCACGCCGGATGCCAGGGAAATGTGGATGACGCACAAGGATGTCGGCAAGGTGACGCGCATCGACACTGCAACACTGGAAGTGAAAAGCGTATTCGATACGGGCTTCATCACTAATCATCTGGGCTTTGCCAAAACTGCCGCTGGTACGCTGGCCTATATCTCCATCGGCGGCGAGAATGTGGTCAAGGTCTTCACCACCGAGGACCCGCCGAAGTTGCTCGCGACCATCCCGGTCGGGGCATTGCCGCATGGTGTGTGGCCTTCAGATGACGGTAGCCGCATGTACGTCGGCCTCGAGAATGGCGATGCAGTCGATGTGATTGACACTGCAAGCAATACAGTGGTGGCTCGCACATCCGTAGGTCAGGCGCCGCAAGCTTTGGTCTATGTCTCGAATGCGGTACCGGCAGGCGATGGCTTGGCTAACCTGGTTCCCCGCTCCAACAGCGAGCCGATCAATATTCGGCTGGCGAGCGCCAGTGGCGAAGCCAAGGGTTTTGTCGTGGCGCGCAATTTGGGTCTGGTCGATGCTTTGGAGGTGTCACTGTATAAGCTCAAGCCGCAAACTGCTTATAGCGTGTATGTAAGCGGCCAGAAAACTCCGGTTGCCAGCTTTAAAACCAATCCCGCCGGCATGGCCAATGGAACCGCGATCGGGCCGATGCGCGAAGTCTCCCATGCCTTGTCATCGAACGACGCATCTCCGAGCAAAATTATCGTTATGGAAGGCGATGCGCCTGCGGATCCGGCAAAAGCTGTTTTGGTAAGCGCAAAGTAATAAAAATAAACGCAAACAGCGTCAGGTTGCTGTGCCGGCAGCTTGTCGAAGATATCGGTATTTTGGCGCCGATGATGAACTCCTGCAGCCGGGTTTACTGCTGCCATTCTATGCGTGCTGATTGATGTGTTGCCTAATTATCATTTCATAGTCATGCTAAACGCGGCGCACATATGTCGCATGAATGCTGCATATGCCACCCATGCGCCGGTGGCGGTGTACCGACTGTTTGGTGGCAAGGAATCACGTAATCTTTAATCACAATACTAATAACGTAGTTTTGGAGGATGACATGGTGAATCAAGCAATGCAACGCAAGGTAATGACGCTCGCAGTCGCGACGGCAGTGGTGTCGCTGGCAGCCTGCGGCGGCGACGGGGGCGAGGATTTGAATGTCAAGCCGGTATATCTGGGCGCGGTATCGAGCCTGACGTATGACGGTACGACGGATGACTTGCTAACCGCCGGGCTGGGTAAGACCGGTCTTGGCGGGGCGTCGCCGACGGTGGCCAATCCGCTGCAGCCAACTGCGGCCGAGTTGCGCAAAATAGCGATCTGGAACAATTACCGCGCGGTGCTCGATATCACTGCCAACGGCGGCTACGGCAGCCTGTACGGCCCCAACATCGACATTGCCGGCAACAACACATTAGGCGAAGGCAAGATTGCCGGCACCGAATACATTGCCTACTCGGACGACGGCAGCGGCAACCAGAACGTGACCATGATGGTGCAGCTGCCCGCCTCGTTTAATCCGGTCAGTCCTTGCATCATCACCGGCACTTCGAGCGGTTCACGCGGCGTGTATGGCGCTATCGGTTCGTCCGGCGAATGGGGCTTGAAGCATGGTTGTGCGGTGGCCTATGCCGACAAAGGTACAGGCAATGGCATCCACGATCTGCAAAACAATACCGTCAACCTGCAAAACGGCGTGCGCGCCGACGCCGCGGTGGCTGGCAAGAATTCCAACTTTACCGCCAACCTGACGCCGGCGGAACTGGCGGCGTTCAATGCTGCAACGCCAAACCGGTTTGCCGTCAAGCAAGCGCACTCGCAACAGAATCCTGAAAAAGACTGGGGCAAGTGGACTTTGCAATCGATTGAGTTTGCTTATTTCGTGCTGAACCAGACTTATGGCGATTTGGCCAGCGATCGCGTCACGCACCTGATCAGATTCAACCCAAGCAACACTATCGTCATCGCGTCCAGCATCTCGAATGGCGCGGGCGCAGCGCTGGCGGCGGCCGAGCAAGATACCAAGGGCTTGATCAGCGGCGTGGCGGTGGCCGAGCCGCATGTGCAAATGGCTGCCGATAACCGGCTCAGTGTCACGCGCGGCAGTAGTACGCTGACCGGCACTGGCAAACCGCTGTACGACTATTTCACCCTCGCCAATCTGCTGCAGCCTTGCGCCGCATTGGCCACTACTGCCACCAGCGCCTTCAATGCCGTCAATCCGGCAATTGCCGCGAACCGCTGCACGGCGCTGCAGACGAATGGCCTGATCAGCGGCAGCAACACCGCTGAGTTGGCCGCGAATGCGATGGCGGCTTTGATCGCAGCCGGATTCCAGCCGGAAAGCCGGGATCTGCAGGCCTCGATGTATTCGTTCGCGACGCCGGCGATTGCGATGACGTACAGCAATTCCTACGGCCGTTTCAGCGTCAAGGATAATCTGTGCGGCCTGAGCTTTGGCGCGACCGCGGCTGCTACCTCGGCCACGCCGAACGCACCGGCAGCCGCAACAGCCGCAGCAGTGGCAGCCAGTTTCGGTACCGGCAACGGTGTGCCGCCCACAGTCGGCATCAACCTCATCAATAACCTGAGCGTCGGCGGGCCGCTGCTGGATGCAGCTTCGCTGTCACTGGTCAACGGTGTTGCTGTGCAGAATTACAATTTTGACGGCGCACTCTGTCAGCGCGAATTGGCGGTTGGCAGCAGCGCGAATGCGAAACGGGTGCAGCAGGGTATCAGCGAAGCGGTGCGCAACGGCAATCTGCATGGCAAGCCGGCGCTGATCGTGCATGGCCGCTCCGACACGCTGATTCCAGTCGCCTTCTCATCACGACCTTACTTCGGAGTCAACCGCATGGTTGAGGGCAACGCCAGCAAGCTGTCGTATATCGAAATCGAAAATGGCCAGCACTTCGACGCCTTCCTCGGCTTTCCCGGTTTCGCCAACCGGTTCATTCCGGTACATCGTTATTTTGTGCAGGCGATGGACATGATGTATGCCAACCTGAAAACCGGCGCAGCGTTACCGTCCAGCCAAGTGGTGCGCACCGTGCCGCGCGGCTTGAATGGCGCAGTCGCCAATCCGATCACGCTAGCCAATGTACCGGCGATCAAGAAGGTGCCGGATGCAGCGGACCAAATTACGTTTGCCAACAACGTAGTGAATATTCCAAACTGATGTCTGGGCGCTCCACCGGGACAAGATGGCCGGTGGGGTGCGCAACAGTTTTTTTACGTTGGGTGAAGCGGTTCGATGTCGATGTTGCGTTGCCGTATTCGCATCCAGCGTTTGCATGGAGCTGCCATCCACACGTCATCGTCAAAAGCTAAGTGAGAAATAGTCAAATTTACAGTGAGTATATGCAAAAATTAATACTTTTACGCATATTTTCATTGGATAAATAAAAAATACAATAAGCAGTATGCAACAGTGACCGGTATTTTGGCAAAGCGCTGCGGAAAGCTGCATCTGCCCATGCATCTATCTGTCCTAGAAAAAATAGCGCAGCAACAATTCAAGCACGCGCTGCTGCGGCACGGCCCCGAATTCGCTGCCGGCATTCCCGCTATTGATTTGCCACTGCAGTGCCAGATCGGCTTTATCCCAGTGGTAACGCGCTTCTAGCCATGACAGGCGGCTATGATCGGCGGCGTTGAAACGCAGCATCGCGCTGAAGTCGAGATGGTTGATCATTGCATCCTGCCAGTTGGCGTACAGAAATAGCGCCTGTCTGGTCGGCATCTCTTGCGCGTTTTGCAGCCACATGCGGTATTGCCGATAGCTGCCCGGCGAGCCGCTACTTAAGGCGTTCCATCCGGCCTGGTCGAGCGCTGCGCCGTTGTAGTCATACTCCAGTGTGAGGGAAATTTTGTCGGCGCTGGTATAGGTCAGTCCCGTCGACAGGCGGTTGCGGAACGCGGTATCGTCCGCCCCATTCAACGCTTGCAATAGTTGCGAGCGGCTGCGTCCGCCGGACCATTCGACATAGCCGACCGTGGCATCGTTGAGCAAGCCCGTCAGGTTGAAGCCTAGCTGTGGAGACTGGCCCTGTTCGCCGTACATCAGCCACTGCGGCTGGATGCCGTCGGAGAGTTGTTGGCTGGCGGCCAGCAACCAGCGGTTTTGATTGTTGGTTGCGCCGAAATCGGGACTGAAGGTTGTATCGCTGCGCTGCTGCGTCAATTTGGGGGACACCAATCCGGTCAGAGAGCCGCCGCTCCATAGGGTCTGGCCGCGTAACATCGCGCTGCCGAGCCGGTTCTTTTTCAGGCTGGCGGGATCGACCGACACCACCGAACGCAGCGCCCCGGTACGAAAATAGTCGGTCGGGTTGTAACCAATGGCGACGCCATACCGCGCATTGATGCGGCCCAAATCGATGATCCGATTGTCTTGCGCCTGCCAGCTAAGGTAAGCCTCTCTCAGCGTGTTGATGCTATCTGGAGCGCCGATTTGCCCTTGCCGGTTCAGGTCGAGCCGATCGGCCAGCACCGCGCGCCAGCCCGGTGCAAGAGATTTGTCGAGCTGTACATCGAGCGACAGGCGTTGGCTGGACGCTGTTGCGCCGCCATCGCGCAGCGCGAACTGGCTCAGAGCGCCTTCCGCAAACCAGTGCCAATCGCTGGCGACTGCTGTTCTGGATGGCGCTTGATCGGCTAGCAGCAAGGCATCCGCATCGTCTGCCAGCGCAGAGCCAGTGACTTGCGTGGCCAGCAGCAAGAGCATCCATATCCGCTTCCGCATGGTCACGCTCGAAGCTCACTCTGGCTTGAAGCGCGATAGATAATCACGCTGCAGCCAGGCATCCGGCACCTCGCGCCAAACGTAGTCGGAGTAACGCATCACAGTCACCCAGTTCGGATCCAGTCCGTCGATGATCACGGTTTCGCTAGGTCGGTCCAAGCCCAGTTGTTTTTGGTAGCGCCTGAAATAAGCGGTTTTCAAAAGCTTGCCGCTTTCGGTATAAAAGCGGCCCTTGAGCGGGCGATAGCTGCCGGTTTCAACCCACAATTCGATATGGTGATACGTGACATCCGGCGCAGTCGCCGCCAGCGCCAGTTTGTAGCAATGGCGGGTTTGCCGCTCGCCATCCTGGATATCTTCCTCGGCCACCAGTGCGGCCTGATAATCCAGTGCCAGATTGACTGAGACCACGTCGCCATTGGCGGCCTGCCCCAGCAGCCGCTGTTGCGGCGACATGCGGATGCTAGCCTTGCTGGCCGGATCGTAAAACCACATGTCATTGCCGTTTTTCAGCATCAGCTTGTTGGCATCGCGCGCCGGAGCGACAAAACGGATCAGACTGCGGAATTGACCGCCGCTGGCTTCCGCCTTGGCATAAATCGCCAGGGTCATGTCGCCGGTCTCCTTGCCATTGCGGTATTCGATGAGTTTATTCACCATGCCAAATGGTTTGCCCGGATTGCGGATCGCATCGCTGGCCGCCAGTATCTCTTGCGCCGTGGGCGTTGCATGCGCCAGGCAGCTAAAGCTGACAGCCAGGCTCAAACAGGCTAGCTTTAAACGTTTCATTTGTAGGTTCCTAAACATGGCGCAGCGCATCGACGATCATCATTTTCGACGCCCGGTTGGCTGGCCACCAGGCAGAGATCAGCGTCACCAGCGTCAGGCCGATTGCGCTGCCAAACAGCAATTGCAGATCGCCCCAGATACGAATTTTGATCGGATACGCGTACACATAGCCGGGCGGGGTCCAGGTCAATCCGCTGTGGTTGATCAGGAATGCCATCAGCAAGGCCGTCAACACGCCGATTGCGGTGCCGATCACACCCAGCAGCAGCGCCTCGCATAAAAACAAGCGGCGGATGCCACTACGGCGCAAGCCGATCGCGCGCAGGGTACCGATTTCCACCGTGCGTTCCACCACCGTCATGCTCATTGTGTTGCCGATGGTAAACAGCACGATGACGCCGATCAGGGCCGCTATGAAAGTGAACACGGATGCCATGAAGGCGACCGATTGGCCGTAGATCGGATTGAGCGTCTCAAATTTTTGTACTTCCAGCGATTCGGTCTTGAACGTGGTCGCGAGCAGTTGCTCCAGACGCGCGCTGGCTGCGGGCATCTGGCTAGTGTGCTGCAATTGCAGCATGATCGCGGTGACCTGCGGCGGCTCCGCACCGAAGATCAGACGTTGTGCCTGCGCCAGATGCATCGCCAGATAGACATCGTCATATTCCTTGTAGCCGACATTTTCGGCTTTCACCACGTTCAGGCTGGCTACATTGGGCGCACCATGCGCGTTCGCCGCCAGCATTTCAATCCGGGTTTCGCCAGCGGCTGGAATATCCGATTTTTCCAGTGCGGAAAGCGCCGCAATGTCGTCAGGCACCTGCCCGCCCTGCGCCTTCGGTTTGGCAGGCGCTGCCCGGCAATCCGGCACTTTCAGCGGGCCGCACAGTTGCAGTACGCGCGCTACGCCGGTGCCGATCACGACCGCATCCTGAGCAGTGCCGGACAGCGCCAGCGGCTTGGCATAGCTGGTATTGCCATAATCGTTCCATTGGAACATCCGATTGCGTTCCTCCGCGACCACGCCGGTAGCGATCACGGAGCGTGATACGCCGGCCGCAAAATTGCCGGCAATGCCACCCAGCTCCAGCGTTGGCGTGACCACGGCCAGCATCGGCGCCAGCACCGGGTCGCGTTTCACCAGATCGATGATGCGTTGATAATCGGCGATGCCATAAGCGGCCGGCGTACTGCTGCCGTACAGGAAATAATCCTTGCGCTGGATCTGCAAATGGCCGCTGCGTTGCACCGCTCCCGTTTGCAGGCCGTAGATGACATTGGCGCTATAACCGCCGAATATCAGGATGGCGACCAGCCCGATGATCATCGCCAGCAAGGTGGTGATCGAGCGGCGGCGGTTGCGCAGCAGGTTGCGCAAGGCAAGAAACAAGGTATTCACAGGCTGGCCTCCGGCTGGGTCGAGCGTCGTTCGATGCCGATAATGCGTCCGTCGCGGATGAACACTGCATCGTCCGCCTCCGCTTGCACTTGCGGATCGTGCGAAGAAAACACGAAGGAAACGTGATATTCGCGCTGCATCTTGCGCATCAGCGCAATGATGGCGGCACCGGTCTGGCTATCCAGATTGGCGGTCGGTTCATCCGCCAGCACCAATTGCGGAGCCGGAGCCAGTGCACGGGCAATCGCCACTCGCTGGCGCTGGCCGCCGGACAACTGGCCGGGACGATGTTTTGCCTTGTCGGCCAAGCCGACCGCGTCCAGCAGTGCCAGCACGCGCTGCTTGCGCTGCGCGGCGGGCAACTGCGCCAGCAGCAGTGGATATTCGACATTTTCATAGGCGGTCAACACCGGCAGCAAGTTGAAGTTCTGGAAAATGAAACCCAGATGCCGGGCCCGGAAGTCGGACAAGGCGTCATCCGACATCGTGCGCACCGACTGGCCGGCCACGATCACTTCGCCCTGGTCGGGTCGGTCAATACAGCCGATCATGTTAAGCAAAGTGGTCTTGCCGCTGCCGGACGGGCCGGAAATCACGGTAAAGCAGTTGGGGCGAATATCGAGATTAATGTCAATCAGTGCCGGAACATTCACCGCATCGAGGCGATAGGTTTTTCCGACCTGTTTCAAAATGACAGGATGCATTTGTGCGCTCCAAAACATAAGGGATTTGTGTCCTGATTTGCCGTTTTAAGGGATGCGCAATCCAGGACGCCAAACAGGATGATGATTTTGGCTTTCGCCGCCGGTGCCGCCGGAGATTAAAAACCGGCGTTCGGTTTGCGCATTCTTATGTCAAGCATGCGTCGGACGATAAAACCAGCAGCCGATTTTACGTCAACACGTTAACAAAAAGAAATTAAATCGGAAGCCGCTTCGCGTCAAACGCAAGGGAGAATTGCATCGTACCGGAATCGATAGATTGCACGGTCAACCCTTAACGGGCTCATAGAGATTCCCGGCAGGCATGTAATTGCCGCAGTTTATTGTGGAGTATAAGTAAAAACATGGTCTTTTACGCATATTTTAAATGCGGAATATAAAAATACATTGCCGTGTATTTAAATTTATCAAAAAACTGACCAGGGTTCAAACCTGTTCCAGCAGTGTCTATTTCCGGCAGCAGGAAGGTCTGACTAATGGGTGCAGAGTTCAGTATTCCAGACTCAAGGTGAGCGAGCCGTAGCGGTGTAACTTGCTTTGGGTCTGGTATTGCTTGCTCAACATGTAATACGCATAAGTCAGCTTGCCGCCCGGCCAGTGCCAGGCCAGCCCGGCCGATACATCGCCCACCAGGTTTTTCTTAGCCACGCTATGGCTGTCGCCAAACGTATTGCCATCGAGAAAAATATCCCGCACCACCGCGCGCCCATCCAGCGCGACGAACGCATGCAGCGCGTGATCGGCCAGACGGCGCGATGCTGCGCCTTCGGCTAGGGGCGCATTGCTGTCGCTGGCGGGGCGAATCGGCGCAGTGCCGAAATCGTCCGGCAGCCGGCTACCGGCGCGCAGTTCCAGCCCGGCGTTGGCGTAGGTGGCGACGTTGCCAAGGCTGATGCCGTAATGACTGATTGCATCGAATTTCGGGCCGGACTTATTTTCGCTGATCCAGATCTTGTTTTTGCGCTCGGCCACGATCTGCAACCCCAGTTCATTGTGCAACTGATTGCTCCAGCCGTTAAAACGTTCAATGCCGCGCAGGTTGTGGATGAAGTTTTGCGATTGCTCGGCCAGCGAGGCTGGGCCGACCATGCCGAGGTTGACTTCGACAGTATCCATCTGACGCGCATTGCGGGCGTTGTAGCCCAATCCGAGATATAGCCAGCCGGCATACGGGCGATCATTGGCGACGATGCCGGTGGCCTTTTTGTCGCTTGGCGTGTACATCGCCTGGCCGGCGGTCACCACCATGTTGCGCGAAGTGTAGTGGCCCGGATGGAGCGATTCAAATACCCGGTTCAGCGTGCGCACCCAGACCGGCAGGCACGGGTCGTGAATGTAGTCTTTCAGGTTGGCCGACACCCACGACACCTTGATGCCATTGGTGTAATCACTGTCGGAGCCGGAAACCAGGTCGTTTTCGAGGTAAAAATTGATAATTTCCGGGTGTTGCACCAGTGCGGTCACGTCCGGCGTCGGGTTGCCGCACAACTCCTGCATCAGGGCTTTACTGCTGATCTGAGCCAGGCCGGGCAGTGCAGTCAGTGCCAGCGCCACGGCACCGGCGCAGCGGCAAAGAGTATGGAAAGTGGGGAAATGGGTAACCGGCATGATCTGATTTGTGGCAGACAAAATGCTCCAAAACCGCATCATAACTGTTAATGCCTCCGCAGCAAGGCGATACGCGATGCGCTACCATCCGAAGCAGCGGCAACACAGTTACCGGATGCGGTTTTGTGTTGTGCATGTTTTTCCACTTTTTCGAAAGAATAATCCGATGAAATTGTATTTTTCTCCTGGCGCCTGCTCCCTTTCTCCCCATATCGTGCTGTGTGAAGCCGGCCTTGTATTCGAGACCGAAAAGGTCAATCTGAGCAAGAAAATTACTGCCGGCGGGAAAGATTACAAGACCATTAATCCCAAGGGTTCGGTGCCGGCGCTGCAACTGGACGACGGCCAGATCCTCACCGAAGGCCCAGCCATCGTGCAATACATAGCCGACCTGGTACCGGAAAAACAGTTGGCGCCGGTAGCCGGCAGCATGGCGCGCTACCGCCTGATGGAATCGCTGAATTTTATTTCGAGCGAACTGCACAAAGGTTTTAGCCCGCTATTCAACTCCGAAGTGCCGGAATTGAGCAAGCAAATGGCGCGCGACGCGCTGGCAGTACGTTTCGACATCGTGGCGCATCAGCTGGAAAGCGCCGAATATTTGCTGGGCGGGCAATTTACGGTGGCCGATGCCTATTTATTTACGATACTGAACTGGACTGGCATGCTGCAGTTCGACATGCATCGCTGGCCGGTCATTGCAACCTACCAGGCGCGCGTCGCCGCCCGTCCGGGAGTGCGCGCTGCGATGTTGGCTGAAGGCTTGATTAAGGGTTAATAGGTTAAAGAGGTAATTGCGTTTAAGTGACTTTTAAACTGAAGCGGTTTCTGTCGGAGCAGATTTAGCCACGCGTTTGTAGGTGCGAATTTATTCGCATTAATTCGCTTGGAATAGTGCAGAGTGCGAATAAATCAGCCTCGACAGAACCGCATCATTTACGTAGCGCCTAAACCACAACAACAATCAGGAAATCCCGCCATGAACCCGCTGCAACGCATGCCAGCACTCTTTATCGGCCACGGCAGCCCGATGAATGCACTACAGGATAATCAGTTCACCCAAAGCTGGCAGCGGCTGGGGCAACAGATCCCGCGCCCGAAGGCGATATTGGCGATATCGGCCCACTGGACCACGTCCGGCACTGCGGTGACAGCAATGACGACGCCGGCCACGATTCACGATTTTGGCGGTTTCCCGCAGGCATTATTCGATATGCATTACCCGGCTGCCGGCGACCCGGTACTGGCGGCGCGGGTGTGCGCGCTGCTGGCACCGACACCGGTACAAATGGATCAATCCTGGGGTTTGGATCACGGCAGCTGGTCGGTGTTGTGCAAGATGTACCCAGCGGCGGACGTGCCGGTAGTCCAACTTAGCATCGACTTGATGCAGGATGCGGCGTTCCACCTCGATCTGGGCCGCCGCCTGGCGACCTTGCGCGAAGAAGGCGTTTTAATCATCGGCAGCGGCAATATTGTGCATAACCTGCGTGCCATATCTTGGGACGGCACCACGCCGGCTTACGATTGGGCGCAGCGCTTCAACCGCAGCATGCGTGATTTCTTGCTGGCCGATGACCGCGTGCAACTGTGCAATGCCATGACAGGGAGCGCGGACGCCCGGCTGGCGGTACCGACGACGGAGCATTTTTTGCCCTTGCTGTATGTAGTCGGCAGCAAACAAGCGTCGGAAACCATTACGCTATTTAACGATCAAATTGAACTGGGCTCGATCGGCATGCTGTCGGTGGGGTTCGGACTACCCGCGCAAAGTATGAATCTTTAACGGGATTTGGCCTGATTTCACCAGCCAGGCACTACACTATTGGCCTGCGCGACTTTGCTGACTTAAAGACTCCTTATGCTGCATCTGACCACCTGGTTACGCCGATCCGGCCGCGCGTTACTGTTTTTATTGCTGCTATGCACTTTCGGCGGCGTTGCCGGTGTTGCGTTTGCAGCCACCCTTCCAGTCATGCCTGCTGCTGCACCGGCTGCGCCCGCTGTACCGCCGGCGGTAAAGCCGATCGCGGTGCCGAATATCTCAGCCGCTGCAGAAACTGCCGATGCGCTGCTGCGCGATATCGTCGCCGGTCTGGCGCCGGTGCCGAAGGTGACTGCAATCGGCGGCGAGCTGAGAGCATTCGGGCGCGATTTCGATGCTACCGGAAAAGAGACCGGACTGGCACTAGGTGCGGTGTATTCGCAGGAACAGTTGCGCGAACTCGACACGCGCTGGCTCTCGCTGCTGGCCCGGCTGGGTCGCTGGGAAGAAATACTCACTAGCCGCGCCGTGCTGCTAGAAGGCAACCTGACCCAGCTTGGTGCTTTGCAACAGACTTGGCAGACCACGGGTAAAGTTGCACGCGAAACCGCTGCCCCCAGCGCAGTGCAGGAGCGTTCGAATACGGTGCTGTCCGAGATTAATCGGGTGCAGCAACTGGTGGACAAGGCACGGGGCGAAATCCTGACGCTGCAAGCCCAAGTCAGTCGCTTCGAGACCCGCGCTGCCGAGCAGCGCGGGCAGCTCAAGCGCGCCACCGATGCCGCGCTCGAGAGTCTGCTATTGCGCGACAGCGCGCCGATCTGGAGTGCCGACAGCAGCACCGACGGCCAGATCGACCGCCTGCAAAAATTCCAGAGTGCAGTGCGCGCCAATCAGGAAGCAATTACGCAATACCTGGTGGTGAATCAGATGCGCGGCATTTCCTTGCTGCTGCTGGCGGCGCTGTTCCTGGTCGGATTGTGGCGTATTCGTACCCAAGTGCGGCGTCGCACCGAGGCCGACCCTGAACTGGCCAGCACCGCCTGGGTGTTCGAACATCCGGGTGCGATTGCCCTGCTGTTATTTACCATCGTCAGCCCCTCGGTGCTGGCGTATGCGCCGCGTGAATTCAATCTGTTGCTGCTGACGTTGGCGCTGCCGCCGACGATTGTTATCCTGCGGCGCTTGATCCATAACAACCTGGCCTCTTTCCTGTATGCGCTGCTAGTGCTGTACCTGGTCAACCGGCTGCGTGAAATGTTCGGCGCGGCGGTGCTGTGGGAGCGCTTGCTGTTTGAGCTGCAACTGGCCGGCACGCTACTGTTTCTGTTCTGGTTCCTGCAGCCGCGCCGTCTGTCCCGGATGCCGGCCGCAGTTACCGGCGATGCCGATTACAAATGGTCGCTGTTTATTGCGCGGGCCGCCACGCTGGTGTTTGCCATCGCGCTGGCGGCCGACGTGCTGGGTTATTCGCAGCTCGGGCGCTTCCTGAATGCAGCGATGCTGACTACGCTGTATTCCGGCGTGATCCTGTATGCGGCGTTGCGTGCACTGGTCAGTCTGTCTACTTTGGCGCTGTACACCTGGCCGCTGCGTTCGCTGGCCATGGTGCGGCACTACAAACCCTTGCTGGAACGCCATTTGCACCGTGCCGCACACTGGCTGATTCTGGGCTGGTGGGCCTTCACGACACTCGACATCTTTGCCTTGCGCAAGCCGATTTTCGATTTCGTTGGCAGTATTCTCACCACCAAGAGCGCCATCGGTGTACTGCATGTGTCGCTGGGCGATGTGCTAGCGTTTGGCGGCACCATCTGGGCCGCATTCCTGCTCTCGCGGCTGGTGCGCTTTGTACTCGAAGAAGACATTTTTCCACGCATTGCGCTGGCCCGCGGCATTCCGTATGCACTCTCGATGGTGTTGAATTACGTGTTGCTGCTGGCCGGTTTTATTCTGGCCATCGTCGCCACCGGCGTCAATCTGGATCGCTTCACGATACTGATCAGCGCGTTCGGCGTGGGTGCCGGTTTCGGCTTGCAGGGCTTAGTCAATAATTTCATGTCCGGCCTGGTACTGCTGTTCGAACGTCCGATTAAGGTGGGTGACGCTATCGAGACCGGCACACGCTCCGGCCAGATCAAGAGCATCGGTATTCGCGCCAGTATTTTGCGCACCTGGGATGGTGCTGAAGTGGTGGTGCCGAATGCAGCCTTAACCTCAAACGAAGTGGTCAACTGGACCCTGTCGGACCGTCAGTGCCGGCTCGAAATCCCGCTCGGCATCGCCTATGGCAGCGACCCGGAGCAAGTGCTGGCGCTGCTCATTGGGGTCGCCGCAGCGCATGCGGAAGTATTGGATGAGCCAGCGCCGGACGCTTATTTCCAGGGCTTTGGCACCGATTCCCTGAACTTCAAAATGCGCTGCTGGACCGGGCAATATGACCGCTCCCTGCCGATTCGCAGCGAATTATGCGTGGGCATCAGCAAGGCTCTGGCAGAAGCCCATATTGAAATGCCATTCCAACAGCGGGATCTGCATTTGCGCAGCATGGACGATGGCGTGTTCACCCAGTTGCGCAGCGCGCTGCAAAACGATCCGTTGGCGCAGGGTGCCGGTAGAGCGGGTGCAACCGGTGCAGATCAATAGCCAGAAATACCCAGATTACTCCAAAAATTTATGTGGAGTATGGGTATTTTTATGGCATTCTCCGCATGTTATACATGCGTAGCATAAAAATACACTGCGTAGTACATGTTATTTCTGCGGCAGCGTCAGTATCACTTCCAGGCCGCCGTCCGGGTGATTGCGCAGCGTCAGGCTGCCGCCGTGCTGTTCGGCGATATTGCGGGCGATGGTCAAGCCCAGGCCGGTGCCGCCGGTCTGGCGCGAGCGCGAAGTCTCGATCCGGTAGAACGGCTCAAACACGCGGGTCAACTGGTCCGGTGCAATGCCGGGGCCGTGATCACGGATGCGAATCACCGCCCCGGCGGCCTCGCTGGCCACGTTAACCGCAGCCGACTGGCCGTATTTGACCGCATTGTCGATCAGGTTGATCAGGCAGCGCCGCAGCGTATTGGGGCGCGCCAGCACCGACTTGCCGAGGCGCCCGGACAGGCTCACGGGCTGACCGGCATCGGTGGCGTCGCTACAGATGCTGTCGAGCAGCGAATCCAGATCAAGGCGCTGCATCGGTTCGGCTGAGGCCATGCTACGCGCCAGTTCCAGTCCTTCGCGCACCATGTCCTGCATTGCCGAAAGGTCGTCGACCAGTTTTTGACGTAACGCGTCGTCCGTCACTTTTTCCAAGCGCAGTCGCAACCGCGTCAGCGGTGTTTGCAAATCGTGCGTGATAGCCGCCAGCATTTGCGTGCGTTGCTGGACATGATTGCGGATGCGCCCCTGCATTGCATTGAAGGCGCTGCTGGCCTGGCGGATTTCGCTGCTGCCGGCCAGCGTCAGCGGCGGGTGATTCAGATCGCGGCCCAGGTCGAAAGCGGCCTGGGCCAACTGCTTGAGCGGGCGCATCGTCATGCGCGCCACCAGATATGCCAGCACCCCGATGCTGCACACGAACAGTGCCAGAGCCAGCAGAAATTCACCGCGCAACGGCGGCACGCCGCTGCGCAGCGGCAGTACCGTCATCCGCAGCAAGCTGCCGTCGCGCAGCGTGATGCGGGTGATTTCGCAGTTAAGGGTTCGTCCGGTATTTGCATTGTCTGTGCTGCGCTTGCGGTGCGGCGGTTGACAATCTGCCGCACTTGGCTGCAGCGATGTGACCTGGAAATCCGGTCCCAGATGTCTGCGTAATGCCAGTGCAAAATCCGATGGCACGACTTGCTCGCGGGTGCCGGATTGCGCCGATTCGACCCGCAGTCCGATTCGCTTTGCGGTTTTCAGAAAAGCTTCCCGGCTGGCGCCTGGCAATGCATCCAGCGCCAGCGTCAATTGTTCGGCCCGCTCCACCTGATGCACATCGCGGAACTCGCTGATGGTGCGCTGGCGCTCGCTGTCGGACAGAAAAAACGTCAGCGCGATTGCTCCCAACATGCCGCACAGCAGAACCAGAAAAACACGTCCTGTCATTGAGTTGAAAAAATTCTTCATTGCGCACTTTTCGCCTGTACCGTCACGGCCAGCACATAGCCGCCGTTACGCACGGTCTTGATGATTTGCGGCGAGCGCGCATCTTCACCCAGTTTTTGGCGCAGGCGGCTGATCTGGATATCGATCGAGCGGTCAAACGGGTCGGCATCGCGGCCCTGCGTCATGTTCAGCAACTGGTCGCGGTTCAGAACCCGGTTCGGATGCTCCAGGAAAATTTTCAGCAAGCGAAATTCCGCGCCGGACAACATGACTATCACTTGTTCCGGGCTGAGCAGATGGCGCGCAGTCAAGTCCAGCGTCCAGCCGGAAAACTGCAGCCGCTCTGCGCTCAGGTCGGCATGGTTGGGCGGCAGCGCTTGGCTGCGGCGCAGCACGCTGCGAATGCGCGCCAGCAATTCGCGCGGCTCGAACGGTTTCGGCAAATAATCGTCGGCCCCCATTTCCAGCCCCAGAATACGGTCCAGCGGTTCGCTGCGCGCGGTCAGCATGATGACCGGCATTTGCGACTTTGCGCGCAGATTGCGGCACAGTGTCAGGCCGTCCTCACCCGGCAAGTTCAAGTCCAGCACGATCAGGTCGATGGACGCGTCTTCCAGGGATTTCCACATGGTACGGCCGTCTTCGGCGCTGTGCGCCAGGTAGCCGTTGTTGCTAAGGTAATCCGCCAGTAAAGAGCGGATTTCGCGATCGTCATCGACGATCAAGATATGAGAAATTGGTTCCATAGACGATAGATTATGGCGGCTTGCGCCTGCAGGGAAGCAGCTTTTTGTATCTTCTTGTAATCCAGACGAAAATTACAGAATGATACAAAAAGCTGCACTACAGACACTTGCCGGATACATCTGCGGCGCAGAGTACGTTGCATGTGCAGTGCACATATTCATAACCTACTTAAAAGAGGAAATACCATGCGTACATTTACCAAGAGCATCATCATCGGCATGACTGTATTGGGTTTGGGCGGCACCGCGCTGGCACAAATTCCACCGACTGACGGCACCGGTAAAACCGGAATGATGCAGGATAGACAGGACCAGCAGGCGAATAAACAGGGCCAGCAGGTAAAGCGCGGTGAGCGCATGCAAGAGTACAGGGCCAAGCGCCAGACGGAACTGCATGCCAAGCTCAAACTCAGCGCCACCCAGGAGCCCGCCTGGCAAACCTATACAGCGAGCATGACGCCGCCCGCTGCCGGCCAGCGCTTAGACCGCGCAGCGATGCAAAAGATGTCGGCACCGCAACGCATGGAAGCGCTGCTGGAGCAGATGAAGCAAGGCCAGACCCGCATGGAAAGTCACTTAACTGCATTGAAAACGTTTTACGCGGTGCTCACACCAGAGCAGCAAAAAACCTTCGATGCCGAATTTGGCCACGGCCGCATGCACCATCGCGGCGGTATGTGGAAGTAATTGCAGCTTCTGGCAGAGAGCGGCGCTGAAAAGCGCCGTTTTTTTTGGATGAGATTTTTTTATAGTACGGAATGCGCTTGCGCCGCCAGATATTCGGTCAGACATTCCGCCAGACAGCGCACGGCAGGCGAGAGCATTGCCGCCGCCCGAAAACAGACAGCACCGCGGCGCTTGGCCCAGGAATCGCGTAAGGGCATAATATTCAAATTACGTCACATCAAATAACCGGTGATTGCCATCAAAATCATGCACATTTCGCGCCGCCACCTGTTCTGCCATCTACGCCTGGGCGTGAAGAGCAATGCAGTGTGCCGGGGCAGCATGCTGTTTGTGGGCGATCATCTGGCCCGTAGCGTACGCGGCATTTCCTGTGCGCCACCCGTGTTCCGATAGTGCTATGTCTGTCTTCTACATTCATGTGGATAACGATTTACATTTAACAAGGAACACTGAAATGGCTGATCTTTTCGAAAATCCAATGGGACTCATGGGTTTTGAGTTCGTCGAGTTTGCCTCGCCTACCCCGAATGTGCTGGAACCGGTCTTCGCGCTGCTGGGCTTTACCAAGGTGGCGCTGCACCGCTCCAAGGACGTGGCGCTGTATCGCCAGGGCGACATCAACTTCATCATCAATAACGAGCCGCACAGCGTCGCCTCGTACTTCGCGGCCGAACATGGCCCGTCGGCCTGCGGCATGGCGTTCCGGGTCAAGAATGCACCCAAAGCTTATGCCCGCGCACTGGAATTAGGGGCGCAAGGGCTGGATATGCAGACCGGCCCAATGGAATTGCGCCTGCCCGCCATCAAGGGCATCGGCGGCGCACCGCTGTATTTGATCGATCGTTTTGAGGAAGGGAAGGCTATCTATGACATCGACTTCGAATTCATCGACGGCGTCCCGCGTCATCCGGTTGGACACGGCCTCAAACTGATCGACCACTTGACGCACAACGTGTACCACGGCCGCATGAGCTATTGGGCCAGTTTCTACCAGCGCATCTTCAACTTCCGCGAGATTCGCTACTTCGACATCAAGGGCGAGTACACCGGCCTGACCTCGCGCGCGATGACGGCGCCAGATGGCAAAATCCGCATTCCGCTGAACGAGGAAGCCGGCAGCGGCGGCCAGATCGAAGAGTTCCTGATGCAGTTCAACGGTGAAGGCATCCAGCACATTGCGCTGGTCACGGATGACTTGATCGCCAGCGTCGACCGGCTGCGCCAGGCCGGCGTGCCGCTGATGAGCGCGCCGCCCGCGACTTACTACGAAATGCTGGAAGGTCGCCTGCCTGGACATGGCGAGCCGGTCGCCGAGTTGCAGACCCGCGGCATTCTGCTCGATGGTGTCAGCAATCAAGGCGAGAAACGCTTGCTGCTGCAGATTTTTTCCGAAACGCAGCTGGGGCCGGTGTTTTTCGAATTCATCCAGCGCAAGGGTGATGACGGTTTCGGCGAAGGTAATTTCAAGGCTTTGTTTGAATCGATCGAGCGCGATCAGATACGGCGTGGCGTGATTCAGGCTGCGTAATAGCAAAAGTAAGCAGTAGAGTAAGCAGTAGAAGCACTGAGTAGTATGGGCTTTCCGGCATGCATCGGCGGCCTGTACTGCTGTCAAAATCTTTGGCGCGCTTAGTCCCAACCAATATTGTTTGCCGGCACGGGTACTGTGTTGGCGCTCATCCCAATAAGGTGAAAACGCTTGGTGCGCGCGCAGTAACCGAATTGACAAGTCGTGCTATAAAGATAGCGAATTAAGATAGCGAATTAACCCCCCACGGAGCACCGATATGCTAATCACGTTCAAATCCAAAGCCGCATCCGAAGTCATCATGTACCAGGAGCATGCAAAACCCATTCTTGATCTGCTGCACAAGGATCTTGAGCGCGGCGTCATCACTGCCGCCGAAACCGCCGGAGCGATCGCCACCCTGGAGGCGAAAATCGCCGCCAGCCGGTTGCCTTCGGCCTCGCCGGAGGCGTCAAACGGCGCTGCGCAGGGCGGCTATGTGCGCAAAGACGATGAGCATGAACCGACCGACACAGTCGCGTTTTCATCGCGCGTCTATCCGCTGCTGGAAATGCTGCGCGCTGCACAGACGGACGGCCGGGACATCATGTGGGGCGTGTAACGATGGTCGGGCGTTTTGCCTTAAATTGCCTGCTGTAAATGTAGGGGAGTATGCTGATAAATGCAGGTATTGCCGCATTAAAATATTGCAGATTAAAAAAATACACCTAAGTAGTATCTTAACATCGTAAAAAATTCGTAAGCGGCGATGGTGAATGCCTTGCCGGCGGCGCGGTGCAATGCGTCATAATCTGTGTCCGCTTGGTGCAAGTACTCGTGGCTAATGCCGGGTGCGCCTGCTTGATGCACTCGCTTGATGCATTATAAATTACGAAAAATACACGTCACTATGTCCACCCCGTCCACCCTGAAAATAGATTCTCTTGCCTACTCACTGCTGCGCGCCGCACAAGCAGTCGCGATGGTGCGTAGCGGCACCGCGTTGCCGCTGGCATTGGCTAAAGTAATTGCGCAAAACAATACCCCGGTGCCAGCCCGCGGCGCGATTCAGGATATTGCTTACCGCGCCATGCGCGGGCTCGGGCGCAGTGAAGTGCTGCTGACTCTGCTCGCCAAAAAACAGCCTGATCCGGCTATTCTGCACAGCCTCCTGTGCTGCGCGCTGGCGCTCATTAGCTCGCCGGACGATCCGGCCGAGGCGCTGCCTTATGAAGTTTTTACGGTGGTCGATCAAGCCGTCACAGCGGCGGCAGCAGATGGCGACATGGCGCATGCGAAGGGCATGGTGAACGCAGTTTTGCGGCGCTTTCTGCGCGAACGCGACGCCTTGTTGGAGGAAGCGCTGCAGCAGCCGGCGGCAGTCTGGAATTATCCGGCCTGGTGGATCGCTGCCGCCCAAACCGTGTATCCGAAAGACTGGCAAGCGATTCTGAAGGCCGGCAATACCGCGCCACCGCTAACCTTGCGCGTCAACCGCCGCCAAACCACAATGGCTGACTATCTGACCTTGCTGACAGCCAATGCGATGGCCGCAACGCAGATCGGCCCGAGCGCGGTACGGCTGGAAAAGCCGTTGCCGGTGAGTCAAATTCCAGGTTTTATGAATGGACTGGTGTCGGTGCAGGACGCGGCTGCGCAACTCGCTGCGTCCTTGTTGGACATACAAGATGGGATGCGGGTGCTGGACGCCTGCGCTGCGCCGGGCGGCAAGACCGGACATTTACTGGAGTCGGCCAATATCGCACTGGTGGCGCTCGACAACGATGCCAGACGCTTGCCCCGGATTGCAGAAAACCTGCAGCGTTTGCAATTGCAAGCGACGCTGAAGACCGGCGATGCGCAAGCGCGTTATTGGTGGGATGGCCAATTGTTTGACCGTATTCTGGCCGATGTGCCGTGTACCGCATCCGGTATCGTGCGTCGCCATCCTGATATCCGCTGGCTGCGCCGCAAGAGCGATAGTGCGCAATTGGCAACGTTATCCGCACAGATACTCGACAATCTTTGGCGCATGCTGCGTCCCGGTGGTAAATTGCTGTTTGTCACTTGCTCAATCTGGCCGCAAGAGTCGGAGGCGCAGGCAGCCGCTTTTGCAGTGCGTAACCAGGCGCAGCGCTTGCCTGCACCGGGCCAATTACTGCCGGCCACCGAGCTGCTGGACGATCACGATGGCTTGTTTTATGCACTGTTTCAAAAAGCTGCTGACTAAATAACCTTGCGCAACGTGATAACCGGGCCCCAAACGCGTGACTAGACGCCTATTCCATTTTTTGACCTGCTGCCTGCTGGGCTTGCTGGTGCATCTGCCGCAGTCCGCACGCGCAGGCGATGTGGTCGAAACCGTGCAAGCGCACCTGGAGGCGACCGAGGATGGTTACAAACTCCTGGCCAGTTTTTCGTTTCAACTCAATCACGGCCTGGAAGATGCAATCATGCGCGGTGTGCCGCTCTCGTTTACCACCGAGATTGAACTGACGCGACCGCGCTGGTATTGGTTCGACGAGAACGCCCTGCTGGCTTCGCGCACGGTGCGCATTTCCTACAATGTGCTGACGCGCCGCTATCACGCCGCCGTCAGCAACAGCTTGCAGCAGAGTTTTGCCACGCTCGATGATGCGCTGTCGCTGATCCGGCATCCGGGGCGCTGGCTGGTGGCGGAAAAAGGTGCGCTCAAAGCGGGCGTAACCTATCAGGTCGCAGTACGCATGCGACTCGACGTGACGCAGCTGACCAAGCCGTTCCAGGTCAATGCGCTCAATAACAGCGATTGGCAAATGGCCTCCGACTGGAAACGCTTCAGTTTCACGGCGGAAGGCCAGTGACACGGGCGATGCGGTATGCGCTGGTCGCCGCCGGCGGCATCATGAGCATCCTGCTGTTCCTGCTGGCTTCGGCATCCGATAATTCCAGCTTTTTCGAGAAAAATTACCCTTGGCTGTTGGGTCTGAACGCGCTGGTCGCGCTAGTTTTGCTGGGCTCGGTGATAGCGTTGCTAGCGCGCCTGTACAAGCGTTACCGGCGCGGCAAGTTCGGCTCCAGACTGATGGCCCGGCTGGTATTGCTGTTCGCGCTGATGGGTATTTTGCCTGGTGCGCTGATCTATTTGGTTTCGGTGCAGTTCGTGTCGCGTTCGATTGAATCGTGGTTTGACGTCCGGGTCGAATCCGCGCTGGAATCCGGTCTCAACCTTGGTCGCGCGGCGCTGGATGAATCACTCAACGATTTGCAGTCGAAAGCCCGTATCCTGGTTCAGGAACTGGCCAGCGTGCCGAGCAGTGAACTGCCGTTCCGGCTGTCGCGGTTGCGTGAGCAGGGTCAGATTCAGGAAGCCACCGTGTTGAACGCCAGCGGGCGCGTGATCGCGACCTCTGGCAGTAGCTTGACCAACTTATTGCCGGATGTGCCGACTGCCACAGTACTGCGCAAGGCGCGTCTGAACCGCGGCTTTGCCGCTATCGAGGGCGGCACTGACCCTGGTGCTGAGTTTGACAAAAATGGTGCAACGGCCGCGGGCCAAAATGCCGGCGCCGCGCAGGTCTTGCGGCTGCGGGTGGTATTGCAACTGCCGGCCTCCGCGAGCTCGCTGTCGCTGCAAAATGAAACCACATTCCTGCAACTGTTGCAGCCGGTGCCGGCCCAGCTGGCTGGCAATGCCGAAGATTTGCGCGTGGCTTACAGCGAATACCAGCAGCGCTCGCTGGCGCGCTCGGGCCTACGCAAGATCTATATCGTGACCTTGACGCTGACCTTGCTATTGGCGATCTTTGCCGCCATCGTCAGCGCTTTCCTGATCGCCAGCGGTCTGGCCAAGCCGTTGCTGCTGCTGGCTGAAGGCACCAGAGCCGTGGCAGAGGGCGATTTGTCGCCACGTCCGATTGTCGCCACCCCGGACGAGTTGGGTACTTTGACGCAATCGTTTAATGCGATGACGCGGCAATTGTTCGATGCCCGCAATGCGGTTGAGCGCAACAGTGCAGCGCTGGAACACGCGAAAGCTTATCTGGAGTCGGTGCTGGCGAATATGTCGGCCGGCGTAATGGTGCTCGACACCGCATTCAGGCTGTTGTCCTGTAATGCCTCAGTGGAAAGCATCCTGCAGCAGCAACTGACTGCGTCACTCGGCCAGCCGCTGTCGCAGATTGATGGGTTGGCGGCGTTTTCAAGCGCAGTCATTCAGGCTTTTTCCAAGCAGAGTGCGCAAACGGCGGCCGGCGACGGGGCGGAAGGCAAGCTGCACTGGCAGCAGCAGATTGAAATTCCGCGTCAGCCCAACGGCGCTGAGATCGACCACGCCATTACGCTACTGGCGCGCGGCTCGAATTTGCCGCTGGATAAAGGTAATGGTTATGTGGTCGTGTTCGACGATATTTCAGACGTTATATCGGCGCAGCGCTCGCTGGCTTGGGGCGAGGTGGCGCGCCGCCTCGCGCATGAAATCAAGAACCCGCTGACGCCAATCCAGCTCTCGGCCGAGCGTTTGCAAATGAAACTGCACGGCAAACTCTCGGCCGAAGATGCTGCCCTGCTCGACAAAGGCACCGCCACCATTGTCAATCAGGTCACTTCGATGAAGCACATGGTCGATAGTTTCCGCGATTACGCCAGAACGCCGCCGGCGGTATTGGCGCCGCTCGACCTGAATGCGCTGATCCGGGAAACCTTGCAGTTATACCTGAGCAACGATGCCAGCGACACCATCCATTTATCCTTGGGTGCCGATGTGCCGGAACTTATGGCAGACAAGACGCAGCTGCGCCAAGTGGTCCATAATCTATTGCAAAATGCCCAGGATGCAGTCAGTGAACGCGCGAGTCAGAGCAACCCAGGCGACCCGGTGCCGCGCATTGATGTGCGTACCGAAACCATCTATTATCCGGGTGACGATGGTGGCACCCGAACCGCGGTTCGTTTGTCTATCACCGATAATGGCAGCGGCTTTTCACCCCGGATACTGGCTTCTGCATTCGAGCCCTACGTGACCTCCAAGCCGCGCGGCACCGGACTCGGCCTGGCCATGGTGAAAAAGATCGTGGATGAACATGGCGGCCGGATCGATATCCAAAACCGCGCCGACAGTAGCGGTGCGACGATTCGGATCGTACTGCTGAAGTTGGTAGATAAGTTGGTAGATAAGCTACCAGAAAAAACATCATTATTACTGCCTTGACGGCAGTAGGCTAAGATAATGTTGCGAAAATATTATTAGGGAAACAAATTGTTATGGCAAATATCCTCGTCGTTGATGATGAAATGGGGATCCGTGAACTGCTTTCAGAAATTTTGAGCGATGAAGGTCATGCGGTCCAGATTGCAGAAAATGCCGAGCAAGCGCGCCAACAGCGTGCCGCCGGAGCGCCGGATCTGGTGCTGCTGGATATCTGGATGCCGGATACCGATGGCGTAACCTTGCTCAGGGAATGGCAGCGCGAAGGCTTGTTGACGATGCCGGTGATCATGATGTCCGGCCACGCAACGATCGATACCGCAGTTGAGGCCACCCGCATAGGCGCTATTAATTTCCTGGAAAAGCCGATCGCGCTGCAAAAGCTGTTGAAAGCAGTTCAGCAAGGCTTGTCAAAGAGTGTTAACCCGATGCGTGCTCCTTCTGCTTACTCATCCTCTTACGCCAAAGCACTGCCGTCTATAGGTTCGGCGCCACTCATTGCGCCAGCCACTGCGTCGGCGTCTAGAATTGCTGCCGAACAGGCAGCTGACGCGTTGCCTGCAATGGCGAAAATCAACGAGCCGCAGTTTTTCGCAATGACCTTTGAATTACCTCTGCGTGAGGCGCGGGATGCCTTTGAGCGCGTGTATTTTGAACACCATCTTGCACGCGAGGGCGGCAGCATGACGCGGGTGGCCGACAGAACCGGGCTGGAGCGCACCCATCTGTACCGGAAACTCAAACAGCTGGGAATCGAATCCGCAAAAGCCGCCCGCAAGCTGCAGGGCGACGCGGCAATCGATGCAGCGCCGGAACCGAATAGCTGAAACGGAAAATTGAATCTCGAAACGGCAATTGAACAGCATCAAGCGTATGTCTACGTTACGCTGGTGACTGGCACAAACGCTGCCGCGCGCGAGTGCGTAATCGCAGCCGCAATCCAGCCCGCAGCTACGGACGAAGCCGGATTCGTACCTAACGGTACCGTTGCCCTGATTTTGGAAGGGTTTCCGAGCGGCCTGTCACAGCAAGCCGCCGCACTCGATCCGCAGCACAATCCTGCGCTGATGCAGACGGCTCGCATCGCCCCCGGCTGTCTGTGTTGCGTCGGCAACCTGACGCTGAAAGTAACCTTGAACCGGATCTTGCGGCAGCGGCCGCAGCGTCTGTATATCAGTTTAGCCACAGCAACCCATATCGTGCAGCTGCGCGCTTTCCTGAGCCAGCCGCCGTATGACCGCCTGTTAAAGTTGACCGACGATCTGATTGTTGATTGTTGATTGTTGATTGTTATTTTTGGCCGCTGTAACTGATGGTCAGCGGCGCGTGGTCGGAAAAGCGTTGTTCCTTGTAAATTGCCACGCTGCTGGCACTACCGGCAATGCCGGGTGTAGCGACGTGATAATCGATGCGCCATCCAACGTTTTTTGCCCAAGCCTGGCCGCGATTACTCCACCAGGTGTATTGCTCGGTTCTAGGGTCGAGGGTGCGATGGACATCAACAAAGCCGATTGCATCGAACAAATGCGTCATCCAGGCTCGTTCTTCGGGCAGGAAGCCGGAATTTTTCCGGTTGCCTTTCCAATTTTTCAGATCAATCTCCTGGTGCGCGATATTCCAGTCGCCGCAAATCACGCACTCGCGTCCTTCTGCTTTCAAGACGATCAAGTGCGCCTGGAATGCCTGCATGAAACGGAACTTGGCTTCCTGGCGTTCCGGTGAAGACGACCCCGACGGGCAATACACTGAAATCACAGTCAAAGCACCGAAGTCGCAACGCACATAGCGGCCTTCGGCATCGAATTCGGGGTTGCCGAAGCCGATCTGCACCGCATCCGGCTGGGCTTTGCTGTAAATTCCGGTGCCGGAATAGCCTTTTTTTTGCGCGTAATGGAAGTGACCGTGATAGCCGGCAGGCGCCAGCATATCGGGGCTCATGTCAGCGGCTTGCGCCTTGAGCTCCTGGACGCAGATAAAATCGGCATCCTGTTTTTGCATCCAGTCGAAAAAACCTTTTTTGCTGGCGGAACGAATACCGTTGAGGTTGGCGGAAATAATGGTAGGCATAAATGTGCAGGCAAGCGTGTTTGGTGAGCTCGCAGAATAACCGAAACACGACAACTTTGCGGCAGGCTGGGAATTTGCTGCGATGGCTTTAAAATAGCGTTTAATCGGATTACCTGGATTAATCGCTGACGTTTTAGTCAGATCACAGCTGCTAAGGATATTTTGAATAATTTGCGCCAACAATTCATTGCATTTTCGGTTGATGCCGGAGTGCTGCAATTCGGTCAATTCGTCACCAAGGCGGGTCGCAACTCGCCGTATTTCTTTAACGCCGGCTTGTTCAACTACGGCCAGACCCTGGGCCAACTGGCCGAATTCTATGCCCAGACGCTGCTTGATTCCGGGGTCGAATTCGACATGCTGTACGGCCCGGCCTACAAAGGCATCACGCTGGCCTCGGCGACTGCCGTGGCGCTGGCCCAAAAAGGCCGCAACGTTCCGTTCGCCTATAACCGCAAGGAAGCCAAGGACCACGGCGAAGGCGGCAGCATCGTCGGCGCTAAATTGCAGGGGCGGGTGGTGATCATCGACGATGTGATTTCGGCCGGGACTTCAGTGCGTGAATCGGTCGAACTGATCCGCGCCGCCGGCGCACAGCCCTGCGCAGTCCTGATCGCGCTCGACCGGATGGAGCGTAGCGGCAGCGATGACGCGCTGTCCGCACATTCGGCGGTGCAGGAAGTCAGCCGCAACTATGGGATGGAGGTGATCTCGATTGGCAACCTGGACGATTTGCTGGAATATATTTCAGCCGCCGGGGCCAACTCGCAATTGGCGCAATATGCCGACGCCGTGGCAGCTTACCGGCGGCGCTACGGGGTGTGATTTTTTAGCCCGCACTGTGAGCGACGCCGAAACAATGTCCGTTTGAATGGCGCTTTCCGCAATGCGGCCGTGACCGGGCTGGGATTCAGACCGGTGAGATTAAAGGTGTTGCGATCAAAGTCTGGAATCGCCCCTTGCTTTTCGTGCGTTCCACAAAACGACAGGAGTATTTTTTCGAACCTATGTTTTCGGGGTTAATGACGCCTGCACTGGTAGCAACCTAAGTTTCACCCTCTCTTCCCGGATTTCCGATGCACGCAAATCGCACCCAAGCTGAAGTATTGTTTTTCGAGGGCAATCGGCGCATGGAGGCGAAGGATGCTGAAGGAGCGGAAACAAGCTTTAAGCAAGCCCTGTCACTGGTCCCGAATTTTAGCGAGGCTATGGCCAACTTGGGCTGGCTTCGAGAACAAGCTGGTGCGATAGCAGAAGCAGAAACTTACTATCGTCAAGCTATTGCCCTTTCTCCTGAGAACGTCCAAATTCACCTGAATCTGGGTGTACTGCTGATGAATCGCAAGTGCTTTGGCGAAGCGGAGGCGATCAATCGGCAGATCTTGCAATGTGCCCCGGATTCGCCGGCCGTCTGGTCGAATCTGGGTGTGTTGCTGGCTTGCCTGAAAAGGGAAGATGAAGCCGAGCATTGCTATCGCACCGCCCTTGCGCTGGACAGCAGTTATTCCAAAGCGCGCTTTAATTTGAGCTATATATTGCTGCGCCAAGGGCGGCTGGAGGAAGGTTGGCGCTGCCTGGAGGCGCGGGTGTGGTACGAGCGTTTTACGACTTATTTCACCTGCCCGCGTTGGTGCGGCGAAGCTCTGATCGGCAAATCGGTGGTCGTTGGCTTTGAAGCCGGCCACGGCGACATGATCCAGTTTTGCCGTTACGCCTCAGTCCTGAAAACTATGGGTGCTGCGCACATTACGCTAGTCTGTCACCCTGGCCTGAAGGCGCTGTTCAGCACCTTATCCGGCGTCGATGCAGTGCTTTCCTTCAAGGAAGATGTACCCGCTTCGGGCTGGGATTTCTGGACGCCCCCGATGAGCCTGCCCCATTATTGCCACACCCGCCTTGACAGCATTCCGGCGCCGATTCCCTATTTGTCGGCAGACCCAGTCAGGGAGGCGAAGTGGTCTGCCTTGCTGCCTACATCAGGATTTCGGGTCGGCTTGGCGTGGAAGGGCAATCCTCTTTTTGAAAATGATGGGGATCGTTCACTGCCATCCCTGGATACCCTTGCTCCTCTTGGTGCGGTGGCCGGGACGCGGCTCATTAGCCTGCAAAAGGGGCCGGGCGAAGATGAGGCCCAGCGGCCACCGCAAGGGCTTTCCATTCTGAACTTAGGCGGCGCGCTGCAAGATTTTGCTGACACGGCCGCAGTTGTGGCCAGCCTGGATCTGGTGATCAGCGTGGATACCGCCGTGGCCCACTTGGCCGGAAGCTTGGGCAAGCCCTGCTGGGTGCTGCTGCCGGATTATCGGACCGATTGGCGCTGGCTGACCGAACGCACCGATTCGCCGTGGTATCCAAAACATATGCGCCTGTTCCGACAGCCACCGGGCCAAGGCTGGCCGCCGGTCGTCACGGCCGTAGTCAATGCGCTCGAGAGCTGGAAGAAGGACCGAGAGTCGCATCCTTTGGGCGTGATGGCGAACAGGGATTACAACGGTTGATTGAGCTTTTGCTCCAGGTCTTCCAGTTCGATTTCAATTGCGCGGGTGCTGATGGTGATTTCGTAAAAGGAAAAGATCAGCGACAGCAGCAGCAGAAAAAGGCTCAGGCCGAAGGCAAGCTGGGCGGCCAACTCTAGCTGAATGAACACCAGAAACATGGAGACCGCGCACAGAATGAAGCTCATCACGCCGAGCGCCTGCATGCGCCGGATCAGCGTTATGCGGTGGCGCAGATTGGCAATCTGGCGCACCACCAGCGCTTTTTGATCATCTTTTTTGTACTGGTTATGCAGCTGACGTATCAACTGGGCCAGCACCAGAAAGCGGTTGGTGTAGGCCAGCAGTAGCAATGAGATTGCCGGGAACAGCAAGGCGGGAGTGGTCAGGTTCATGGGCGGTGCGCTCGCGCAGTATCGGCTGCATTGGTAGACAGCAAAAAATAAGTCTTATCAGTTATGGAATTAAGCATACATCAGCATGTATTTTTTAAATATGTATTAAAAACATGCGGAAATATATGTGTTTTTACCTATACTCCCAGCTTATTCTGTAAGCTTCTGTTTCAGCAGGGCCGTCACCTGGGCTGGATTGGCTTTGCCTTTGGTGGCTTTCATGGCTTGACCGATCAGCGCGTTGAAGGCCTTTTCCTTGCCGGCGCGGAAATCCTCGACCAGTTTGGCGTTATCAGCCATCACGATGTCGATGATTTTTTCCAGCGCGCCGCTGTCTGAAATTTGCTTCAAGCCACGGGCTTCGATGATCCGGTCGGCGCTGTCGTCGTGCTCTGGGCCGGCTTCCCACATCGCCGCAAAAACTTCCTTGGCAATTTTGTTGGAAACGGTGTCGTCGGCGATCCGTTGCAACAGCAGCGCCAATTGCGCCGCCGATACCGGGCTGGCGGCGATGTCGATGTTGGTGCGCTTCAGGGCACCTGCGACGTCGCCCATCAGCCAGTTGGCGGCGGTTTTGGCTTGTTCCGGGCCGGTCTTGAGCACGACTGCCTCGAAGTAGAGCGCCATTGCTTTCGATTGCGTCAGCACTGCCGCATCGTATTCGGACAAATCGTAATCGCGGATCAGGCGTTGGCGCATGGCGTCCGGCAGTTCCGGCATGGCGGCTCTGACGCGCTCGATCCAGTCGGTTGCAATCATCAGCGGCGGCAAATCAGGGTCAGGGAAGTAGCGGTAATCCTGCGCGTCTTCCTTGCTGCGCATCGAGCGGGTTTCTTTCTTGTCCGGGTCGTACAGCCGGGTTTCCTGCGCCACTCTGCCACCGTCGCCGATCAGTTCGATCTGGCGTCGCACTTCATAGTTGATCGCATCTTCCATGAAGCGGAACGAGTTCAGGTTCTTGATTTCGCAGCGGGTGCCGTATTCTTTCTGGCCGAGTGGACGGACCGAGACGTTGGCATCGCAGCGGAACGAGCCTTCCTGCATGTTGCCGTCGCAAATCCCGAGCCACATTACCAGCGCATGCAGGGATTTGGCATACGCCACCGCTTCGGCGGCGCTACGCATGTCGGGTTCGGTGACGATTTCCAGCAGCGGAGTGCCGGCCCGGTTCAGGTCGATGCCGGTCATGCCGCGATAATCTTCGTGCAGCGATTTGCCGGCATCTTCTTCCAGATGGGCGCGCGTCAGTTGCACCGAACGCAGTTCGGTCTTGCCATCCTGCTCCATCATGAAAGGCACGCGGCCGCCTTGCACTACCGGAATCTCGAACTGGCTGATCTGATAGCCTTTCGGCAGGTCGGGGTAGAAATAATTCTTGCGCGCAAAAATCGATTGCGGCGCAATGGTGGCGCCAATCGCCAGCCCGAACTGGATCGCGCGTTCGACTGCGCCCCGGTTCATCACCGGCAATACGCCGGGCAGCGCCAGATCGACCGGGCAAGCCTGGGTGTTGGGTTCGGCACCGAAACGGGTCGATGCCGCACTGAAAATTTTTGATTGGGTCGAGAGTTGGGCGTGCGTCTCAAGACCGATTACGACTTCCCATTGCATAGTGTCCTTGCTCGCTAAAAAAGCGTCTGTGTCGATATTTTAAATGTTGGCCGGTGCGCGCTGATGCCAGTCGGTCGCTAGCTGGAACTGGTGGGCTACATTGAGCAACTTGGCTTCGGCAAAATAGTTGCCGATGATTTGCAGCCCAACCGGGCGTGTCGCATTTTTTTCGCCTTGGCCGAAGCCGCACGGGATTGACATCCCCGGCAGGCCGGCCAAGCTGGTCGATAGGGTGAAAATGTCGGCTAAATAATTGGCTACCGGATCGTCGGTTTTGTCGCCCAGATCCCACGCTACGCTGGGCGCTACCGGCCCCATGATGACATCGCATTGCGCAAAGGCATGCTGAAAGTCTTGCGCAATCAGGCGGCGGATTTTTTGCGCCTGCAGGTAATACGCATCGTAATAGCCGTGGCACAGCACGTAGGAGCCAACCAGAATGCGGCGCTGGACTTCCTCGCCGAAACCTTCGGCGCGGGTCTTTTTGTACATATTCGACAAGTCCGTGTATTCCTTGGCGCGATGGCCGTAGCGCACACCGTCAAAACGGGATAGGTTGGACGATGCTTCAGCCGGTGCTATCACGTAATACACCGGAATCGACAGCGCAGTATTCGGTAGCGAAATATCAACCAGAGTTGCGCCGAGCTTTTCATATTCCTGCAAGGCGGCGCGGATCGCTTGTTCGACATCGGACGCCAATCCGGTGCTGAAATATTCTTTTGGCAAACCGATGCGCAAGCCTTGCAGCGGTTGATGCAGGTCGCGGCTGTAGTCTTCTCGGTCGCCTCCTTTGCCGCACTCGAGGCTGGTCGAGTCGCGGGCATCGAAGCCGGCCATGGTGCTTAACAATAGCGCGCAATCTTCCGCGCTCCTGGCCATCGGGCCGGCCTGATCCAGCGAGGAGGCGAAGGCGATCATGCCGAAGCGCGATACCCGGCCGTAGGTCGGTTTGATGCCGGTAATGCCGCACAGCGCGGCCGGCTGGCGAATCGAACCGCCGGTGTCGGTGCCGGTGGCAGCCGGCGTCAAGCGTGCCGCCAGTGCCGCCGCCGAACCGCCGCTCGACCCGCCTGGCACAGCGCGCTTGTCCCAGGGATTTTTTACCGGGCCGAAGAACGAATTTTCATTGGCGGAGCCCATTGCGAATTCGTCGCAATTGAGCTTGCCCAAAGTCACCATGCCAGCGGCATTGAACTGTTCCACCACGGCGGCATCGAATGGGCTGGTGTAATTTTCCAGCATCTTCGAGCCGGCAGTCGAACGCCAGCCGCGCGTCACAAAAATATCCTTGTGCGCAATCGGAATCCCGGTCAGCAGCGTGGCTTGGTGACTGGCAATGCGCGCGTCGGCGGCTGCTGCCTGTTGCAAGGTCAGCGCTGCATCCACATGCAAAAAGGCATTCAGGTCGCTGTGCTGGATGCGTTCCAGATGCAGCGCCGCCAGTTCGGTGGCGGAAATCTGTTTGGCCTGGAGCAGGGCCGAGAGTTGTTTGATAGTTTTGGTATGCATGAGGTCGGTATTCATTCAACGTAAAAGTTGCGCGGCAACTCACTTCGCTCCTCTCTCCCGCTTGCGGGAGAGAGGGCGGCCGTGGCGGTGCGTAAGGCCGGCGGCGGCTTATTCAATCACTTTGGGCACCAGATACAAGCCATCCTGTGTGGCGGGGGCGACTTTTTGATAATCTTCGCGCCGGTTGGGCTCGGTCGCTACGTCTTCCCGCAGCCGCAGCGCCAAGCTTGGCATGTGGGCGGCGATCGGATGGCTTAAAGGTTCGATGCCGGTGGTATCGACTGCGCGCATTTGCTCAACCAGGGCAAAGATGCCATTGAGCTGCACCAGCGAGGTGGCGGCTTGCGCTTCACTCAGTTCGAGTTGCGCCAAATGGGCGATGCGTTTGACGTCGGAAATGGTTAATGACATGGCTGGATGGCGCTTGAGGCGCATAAAAAGATGGGAAAAGTATTTTTAATGGCGGAAAAGCTGCGTCAAAACTGCCCATTGCGGAATAATTTTTGGCCTGTGCACAGTCTTGGTTTCACTGAATTATAAGGTAGAATGCCCGGTTGATACCTTGCTGGCGCGCTCGCTGCATCGCTGCAGGCACATACAACCACCTTAAAATGCTTAAGCGCACTATTGTTGCGCATCAGGACACTTCATGTTTGGATTTTTACGTAATTATTTTTCGAATGATCTGGCTATCGATCTGGGTACCGCCAACACGCTGATTTACGTGCGTAGCCTGGGTATTGTGCTCGATGAGCCGTCGGTGGTCGCGATTCGCCAGGAGGGTGGGCCGAACGGCAAAAAAACCATCATGGCAGTCGGCAAAGAAGCCAAGCAAATGCTGGGCAAAGTGCCCGGCAATATCGAGGCGATCCGTCCGATGAAAGACGGGGTGATCGCCGATTTCACAGTCACTGAGCAAATGCTCAAGCAATTCATTCGCATGGTGCATGACACCAAATTTTTCAAACCGTCGCCGCGCATCATTATTTGCGTGCCTTGCGGTTCAACCCAGGTCGAACGCCGTGCGATCCGGGAGTCGGCGCTGGGAGCTGGCGCTTCACAAGTATTTTTGATTGAAGAGCCGATGGCGGCGGCCATCGGTGCCGGCTTGCCAGTGTCGGAAGCAACCGGCTCAATGGTGGTCGATATCGGCGGCGGCACCACCGAAGTCGGCATCATCTCTCTCGGTGGCATGGTCTATAAAGGCTCGATTCGGGTCGGCGGCGACAAGTTCGACGAAGCCATCGTCAATTACATCCGGCGCAACTACGGCATGTTGATCGGCGAACAAACCGCCGAAATGATCAAGAAAACTATCGGTTCGGCTTTCCCGGGCTCGGAAGTCAAGGAAATGGAAGTCAAGGGACGCAACCTGTCGGAAGGCATTCCGCGCTCTTTCACTATTTCCAGCAATGAAATTCTGGAAGCGCTGACGGATCCACTCAACAACATCGTCTCTGCAGTCAAAAATGCGCTGGAGCAAACACCGCCGGAACTGGGTGCCGATATTGCCGATAAAGGCATGATGCTTACCGGTGGCGGCGCTTTGTTGCGTGACCTCGACCGTTTGCTGATGGAGGAGACCGGGCTACCAGTCATCGTCGCTGAAGACCCGCTGACCTGCGTGGTGCGCGGATCCGGCATGGCACTGGAGCGCATGGATAAGTTGGGTTCGATTTTTTCGCACGAATAAACAATGCGATATTGGTAACTTTTCAAGAGTGCAATTAAGGTTGCGATTAAGGTTGCAGCCGATGTTATGTACAAAAAATTCAGTCCACGAAAAACACGAAAGACACCAAAAAACTTTCTCTGCAGCATTCGAAAGGATGGCGTTATGCATTCTTCCGTGCAATTGTGTCTTGCATGCACCGTGTGTGACATCAGTTAGATTAGATTGACTTGAATGCAATACAGTCCACCGCCACTTTTCAAGCAAGGCGCCTCGGCACGGGTGAAAGTGGTATTTTTCGCTTTGATCGCAATCGTATTGCTAGTGGCCGACTCGCACCTGCGCTCGCTTGGCCTGATTCGGCAGGCGGTTGGCACTGTGCTCTACCCACTGCAGATGGTGGCGCTGATGCCGCGCGATGCCGCATACCGGGTGGGCGATTATTTTTCATCGGTTGCAGCATTGCAAAACGAAGTCAACGGCTTGCGGCTGCGGCAACTCCAGAATGCCCCGGTAATCCAGCAGTCGCAGCAACTGATAGCAGAGAACGGCCACTTGCGCAAATTGATGGCGGCGGCCGAGCGTTTGTTGGTTCAGTCGGTGTTGGCTGAAATTCTGTACGATGCGCGTGACGCCTATAGCCGCAAGATTGTGGTCAATCGTGGCGCACAGCATGGCGTGGCTGCCGGGCAACCGGTTATCGATGATATGGGTGTGGTGGGCCAAGTTACGCGGGTATTTCCCTTTACCTCGGAAATCACGTTATTGACGGATCGGGATCAAGCTATCCCCGTGATGGTCGTGCGCAATGGCTTGCGCAGCGTGGCGTATGGTCATGGCCAATCCGGGCTGCTTGATTTGCGTTTCATAGCAGTCAATGCCGACATCCAGAAGGGGGATGTGCTGACGACTTCCGGTATCGACGGAATTTATCCGGCCGGCTTGTCGGTGGCGCGGGTAGTGCAAGTTGATAATATATTGAACGATCCTTTTCTACGCGTGACCAGCGCGCCACTGGCCGAGCTTGGCAACAACAAGCAGTTCCTGATATTGCTGGCGCAAGCAAAACAGCAGATCCATGCTCCAGCAATAGCTGGCAAGGACAAGCAAGACGCGAACAAGTCAGGCAAGGCCAAGCAAAATACAAGCAAGCAGGAAGAAGTCAAAGATCAGACTGTCCCGCTGCGTGCGATTGATAATCCCAAAAAATCCGCCAGCGCGCCTAAACACCCGGAATCCGCGCAATGAGCCGCCCCCATTACATCCTGTTGCCGGCCAACTCCTGGTTCATTTTTATAAGCCTGGTAGGTGCATTCCTGCTAAATTTACAACCTATGGGCGGCTGGATCGGGATGCCCGATTTTGTCGCGCTGGTATTGGTATTCTGGAGCATCCACCAGCCGCGCAAGGTGGGTATCGGCGTTGCATTCTTGATGGGTTTGCTGATGGATGTGCACGATGCCGCCCTGTTGGGTGAAAACGCACTGGCGTACACCTTGCTATCTTATTTTGCTATAACTATCCACCGCCGCGTGCTGTGGTTTCCCACCCTGCCGCAGATTTGGTACATCCTGCCTTTATTGCTGATGACGCAGTTGGTGCAGATGCTGGTGCAACTGCTCGTCAGCGGCAAGGTAGCGGGCTGGGCGTTTTTCCTGGAAAGCTTTGTTTCTGCAGCCTTGTGGCCGCTGGTGACAGGGCTGTTGCTGGCGCCGCAGCGGCGGTCCATCGACCGGGATGAGACGCGGCCGCTGTGAGCCTGGAGAATGACGCGGTGGCGGAAAATGCATGACTGAGTTCAAGAATACCGAGCGTGAATTATATTTCTTTCGCCTGCGACTGACGGTGGCGGGCATCTTCGTATTGGTCTGCTTCGGCTTGTTGTTGTCCCGCTTCCTGTGGTTGCAGGTCTACAGGCATGACGATTATGCAGCGCGGGCTGAAAACAACCGGATCTCGATTATTCCGCTGGTGCCCAATCGTGGGTCCATCATGGACCGCAATGGCGTCATTCTGGCGCACAATTATTCCGCTTATACGTTAGAAATAACGGCTTCCAAGTTAGATGGCAAGATTGACGATGTGATTGACGAGCTGGCAACTGTGGTCGATATCCAGAGCAAAGACCGTAGGCGTTTCAGGAAGCTTCTGGATGAATCCAGAAAATTGGGAAGTTTGCCGATCCGCACCCGGCTTACCGATGAAGAGGTGGCCCGTTTCACCGTACAGCGTTACCGCTTTCCTGGCGTCGAAATCCAGGCCCGGCCGTTTCGACAGTATCCATTAAACGAATCCGCCGCGCACGTAATCGGCTATATCGGCCGCATCAGCCAAAGGGATGCCGATGTCATCGACGAGTCGGATGACGCTGCCAACTATAACGGCACCAACTACATCGGCAAGAATGGCCTGGAAAAAAGTTATGAGACAGCGCTACATGGCACCACCGGCTACGAAAAGGTCGAAGTCTCAGCCAGCGGCAAAGCGGTGCGCACCTTGTCCAGAACGCCCTCCATACCCGGCGATAATCTGATCCTGTCAATCGATATGGGATTGCAGCAAATTGTCGAGCAAGCATTTGGCGACCGGCGCGGCGCCCTGGTAGCAATCGAGCCGAGCACGGGCGATGTGTTGGCTTTCGTATCCCGGCCATCGTTCGATCCGAACCTGTTCGTGGAAGGCATCGACCAGCAAAGCTGGGAGGCGTTGAACGATTCGATCGACCGTCCGTTGTTCAATCGACCATTGGCCGGCACCTACCCGCCGGGGTCGACCTACAAGCCATTCATGGCGCTAGCCGCACTGGAACTCGGTAAGCGCACACCCGAGATGGCGATCCGGGACCCCGGTTATTTTAAACTGGGCAACCATATATTTATGGATGACAAGCCCGGTGGCCACGGTACGGTCGATATGTATAAATCGATCGCCCAGTCGTGCAATACTTACTATTACATGCTGGCCAATGACTTGGGCGTAGATACCATACACGATTTCATGAAGCCTTTCGGCTTTGGTCAATTGACCGGAATCGACCTGGAGCATGAACGTACTGGCCTGCTGCCGTCCACCTCGTGGAAACGCACAGCTTACAAAAGTGCAGCGCAGCAAAAATGGTATGGCGGTGAAACGATTTCACTTGGCATCGGCCAAGGTTACAACGCGTTTACGCCATTGCAATTAGCGCATGCGGTAGCCAACCTGGCCAACAATGGCGTGGTAATGAAGCCGCATCTGGTCAAAATGGTCGAGAATGCGCGCACCCATGAGCGCACTCTGACCGTGCCCAAGGAAAGCTACCGCATCAAGTTGACGCAAAAGAATATCGACTTTATCAAGCGGGCCATGGTGGGCGTTACACAGGAAGGTACGTCCTCCCGGGTATTTGCCAATGCCGGCTATGTATCAGGCGGCAAAACCGGCACTGCGCAGGTTACCGGCATGAAAAAAAATGAGAAATATAACGCCAAGACGAGGGCGGAACGTTTGCTGGACAATTCGTTGTACACGGCTTTTGCGCCGGCTGACAAGCCGCGCATTGCGATTGCCGTGGTTGTTGAAAACAGCGGCTTCGGGGCTGCTGTTGCGGCTCCCATCGTCAAAAAAGCGCTTGATTACTATCTGCTGGGCAAACGGCCGCAAGACCCGTCAAACCCGGTTACTGCCAGCAGCAAGCGCGCGGGCTCGAACCCGAACCCGAGCCTGCCGGCAGCATCCGCCGCTAGTGCAAAACCGGCGGCGAGCGCTCCCCATCTTTATGAGGACTAACATCCTGAAAACGGCAGTTGACCGCTTGTCAGCTTCGATAAGCGCGTGAATTTATTAAGAGATTTTATGATCGATATTTATACACGGCCGCAATCGCTGCCCACATGTCATGCTTGAGAAGCGCCACCCGTGGCAGGTCGTCAAGCCCTTCGTATACGTATTCGACGGACCGCTGGCGCTGATCGTGTTCCTGATCGTGGCGACTGGGATCGTCACCGTGTATTCGGCCGGCATTGATTTTCCGGGCCGGATTGAAGATCATTTGCGCAACATCCTGATTGCATTTGGCGTGTTATGGGTTGCTGCCAGCATCCCACCGCAAACGTTGATGCGCTTTGCAGTGCCGGTGTATACATTGGGTATTACCTTGCTAGTGGCGGTGGCTGTATTCGGCCTGGTGAAGAAAGGTGCGCGGCGCTGGATCGACCTCGGCGTGGTGATCCAGCCGTCTGAAATCATGAAAATTGCGATGCCGCTGATGCTGGCCTGGTTCTTTCAGAAACGAGAAGGCAGAGTTCACTGGCGCGAGTTCCTGATTGCTGGTCTGCTGCTGCTAATCCCGGTCGGCCTGATCGTCAAGCAGCCCGATTTGGGGACTGCGGTACTGGTGCTGGCGGCCGGGTTTTATGTGATTTTTTTGGCTGGATTGTCTTGGAAAGTGCTGTTAGGCCTAGTTCTCGCGGTTGCTGCAAGCCTGCCAGTGGCCTGGACTTTGTTGCATGATTATCAGCGTGCGCGGGTGATGATGTTGATTGATCCGACCCTGGATCCGCTGGGCAAGGGCTTTCATATCATCCAGTCAACCATCGCAGTCGGCTCCGGCGGCATTTACGGCAAGGGCTGGCTGCATGGCACGCAGTCGCATCTCGAATTCATTCCTGAGCGCACTACCGATTTTATTTTTGCAGTCTTTTCCGAAGAATTTGGCTTAATCGGCAATATCTTTCTGCTTAGTCTATATGCGCTACTGGTAATCCGGGGCCTGATGATCGCAGCTAATGCGCCGACCTTGTTCACGCGATTGTTAGCGGGAGCGATTACGCTGATTTTCTTTACCTATGCGTTCGTCAATATGGGCATGGTCAGTGGTATTCTGCCGGTGGTGGGCGTACCGCTGCCGCTGATGAGTTATGGCGGCACCGCGATGGTGACGCTGGCCTTGGGCGCCGGCATTCTGATGAGCATCCAGCGCCACCGCAAGCTGATACAAACTTGAATCGGATTTTGCAGCACCTGCGCGAATCTGAACAGCGCTTGCCAGTTATTGAAGTGAGTGGGGGTACACTTAAAAATGCATTTTTTTCCGCAATATTTGCGTGTGTATCAAAAAATACAATGTACAGTATAAATATTCTGGAGCGGCTTCAAAGCCGGCTAGCGCTATTCTATGCAGTTCGCATGCAATAGCGCCGGTCATTCAATTTAGCGCCATCAGGAGTGCATGATGCAGTTCGGCAAATATTCCCCAGCCAGGCTGGTAAACCTCCCATATGGCGTGATGCTGTTATCGGCCTCGTTGTTGTGGGGCTGTAGTAGTCTACCGAAGACGGCAGTGCCGGCCTCGGGCCAGTCCGGCACTGCCGTCAAGCAGCAGCACACTGCGCGCTATCCAGCCCTGCCGGCTGCAGGTTCCGGCCGTGGCGGCTATTACAAGGACGATGGCCCAGGCGCTAATCCGCCTGACGACCTGCTTGCGATACCGGACGCCGACCCGAAAGTAGAACCTTATTCGACTCGGGCCAACCGGCCGTATGTGGTGTTCGGCCAGACCTATACGCCGATTATTGAAGAAGTCCCGTTGCGCCAGCGCGGCATCGGCAGTTGGTACGGCCAGAAGTTTCACGGTCAGAAAACTTCTTCCGGCGAACTGTACGACATGTACCAGATGACGGCTGCGCATCCGACTCTACCGATTCCGTCTTACGCGCGCGTGACCAATCAGGTCAATGGCAACCAGGTGATCGTGCGTATCAACGACCGCGGACCATTCCATTCCAGCCGTATCATCGACCTGTCGTACGTTGCTGCGCTGAAGCTGGGCTATCTGGGCAAGGGCAGCGGCGAACTAGAAGTCGAACGCTTGCTACCGGCGGATATTGCCCGTATCCAGAGCGAGAAACAAAGTGAGACGCAACTGCTTGCGAAGACACGGCCGTCGCCGATTCCAGTAGCGATGGCAGCCGCTGTACCGGACGTAAATAGAGCGGATAACGGTTTTTATTTGCAGTTGGGCGCTTATGGGCAAGCCTATAACGCGCATTCAATGCGCAGCCAGTTGACGAAGAATTGGGCTGGCACCTTGCAGCCGATAGAAGTAGTGCAGACCGGTGCGCTGTATCGCCTGTATAGCGGGCCGTATATGAATCGCACTGAGGCGCAGGAGGCGGCGCAAAAAATGCAATCTTCTGGCGCCGCCATGCCGTTCATCGTGCAACGTTGAATTCTTCCATGGTGTTTTTTGACGGCTTTTGCATCTGTGGAAACATCGCGCATCGTCCAGTCGGGCGAAGCTGCTATCCGCCCGTGGCCTCAATGTCTGCCAGGCATTCCTGCCCTCTTGGCGTGATGTCGAATGCGCGCGATTCTAAGCCAGGATTGATGTAGCCTTTTTTGCTCAGGAAGGTAACAACATCGGCCTCCAGTCTGGCGAGCGGGTCTGTCGATACGGCGCGCAGCGCATCGATGCAGCGCTGGGCAAATAATGTTTTTTGTCCTTTTTCGGTGAGCGTCAGGCTACCGTCTTTTCCATGCACAAGATATTTCAGGCCGGCAAGGCGTTTGGTGTTTCTTGCCACGCATGCGTTTGCCTTGGTAAACTTGGGCATCTTGCTGACTTGTCCAAGCGCGTCAAATTCATCTTTTGTCAAACTATTGTTCATTCCGATTTCCTATGAGAAAACTTTCTGTACTGCTTTTGCCCCGATAGCATCGATGCATTTTTGCACCAAGCCAGTTGATCTAGCGCTGCGCTCCAAAAAAATACACAATACTGCTATTGTGTATTTTTAACGGCGCTTTCATGTGTTGCGGGTGTGATTATTTTTTGGATCATACTCCCAAAAATTAGCTTTTTTTGCATTACACGTTGCGGCGTAAATGATGCAGGGAAAAGTGGAATATTTTGGTTTGCGCTATAGCAACACCTAATGCGAATAGAGTCCAATAATTACACAAAAAATTCATTTTCGATCTATACGCTTACTCCGCTTTTATGACTAATGCCCGCTCATACAGCGCATTTTTCTTGTGTCCTGTGATGTGTGCGGCCAGCGTTGCGGCCTGTTTGACTGTGCATTCTGCCAGCAGGATGCGCAACACGCGCTCAGCTTCCGCGCCATCCTCTTCGGCGGCGGGCAGTGCACCTTCCAGCAGCAGCACGAACTCACCTTTTTGATGGTGCGCATCCTGCGCCACCCAAGCGGCGGCGTCGGACAACTGACAACGATGGACTTCCTCGAATAGCTTAGTCAATTCCCGGGCGAACACGATTTGACGCTGGCCCTCGAACACCGCTGCCAACGCATCGACCGCCGCGCTAATGCGGTGTGGCGCTTCGTAAAATATCAGGGTTGCCGCCATGTCGCGCAAGCTGTGCAGCGCAGCGTCCCGTTGCCGGGCCTTGGCCGGGAGAAAGCCGACAAAGTGGAACTGGTCGCAGACCAGACCGCTGGCAGACAAGGCGGCGATGGCGGCCGAAGGGCCGGGCAAAGGCATCACGCGTAAGCCCGCCGCGCGCACCGCATCGACGATGCGCGCACCCGGGTCTGAAATGGCCGGGGTGCCGGCGTCCGACACCAGAGCGATGCGTTCGCCGGCTTGCAGGCGCACTATCAGTTTTTCAGCGATTTCACGCTCGTTATGCTGATGCGCGGCAATCAGTTTTTTGGACAAGCCGTAGCGTGTTAGCAAATGGCCAGTATTGCGGGTGTCTTCGCAGGCCACCGCATCCACCAGCGCCAGCACGTGCAAGGCGCGCAGCGTGATGTCGGCGAAGTTTCCGATCGGTGTCGCCAGCACATATAATGTGGACGCGGGATACACTTGGCGCGCCACTTCATCCATCAATGGCAGAGCGCCCGAGGCATTATTCGAATCAGGATTCATGAGGAGTGGTCAATGTCGTACCAATGGATAAAAATTCTGCTGTTGTGCAGCGCGTTGGTGGGCTGCAGCAGCGTTAGTCTGGCCCCGATATTTGACCGCTGCGGCGCAGCGAATGCATTGTGCGCGCCTGTGCCGGCAAATACAACCATGCCGGCGGCAACAGCGACACCACTTCCCGGCACTGGGTTCCAGCTTGTGCCTGAGGCACAAACCAGCAGCGTGGCCGCACCGGATGTGGCGGTATTTATGCCGGGAAAACCGCTCGCGGCGCGCATCGCGCTGTTGTTGCCGCTACGCTCTGAAACCTTGGGTGCAGCGGCCGAGGCGGTGCGCGCCGGGTTCATGGCGGCGTATGCGCGCGAGCAGGAAGGCGTTACCGTCACCGTGATCGCTACCGACGATGTGGCAGCGCAAACCCTGTCGGCTTATCTCGATGCGCAAGCCAGCCAGGATGTGATTGTCGGCCCGCTGTCGCGCAGCGGCGTATCGGCAATTGCGCAAAGCGGTGCGGTGCGCATTCCTACCATCGCGCTAAACCAGCCGATGCTAGGGGCACGGGACGAGGCAGCAGCGCCCTTGCCGCCGAAAATGCTGGCGATGGGCTTGTCGCTCGAAGATGAAGCGCGCCAGGTTGCGCGCTGGGCCAGTCTGGATCATCCCGGTGCCAGCGCCTTTGTAGTCGGTGCAAATATCGCCTGGCAACGTCGTGCCGCCAGTGCCTTTACGGCAGAGTGGCGGCGTCTGGGCTTATCATCGCAATCGATCGAGTTGGGCCTGGTTGACGGCTATTTGAACGCGACTGCTCTGGCACAGTTGCGTAGCCGGCTGCAGAACGAACGGCCGGTGCTGTTATTCGTGTCGATGGATGCTGGCCTAACCAGACAGTTGCGCCAGGCAATCGGCACCGAAGTCCCGGTCTACGGTACCTCGCAAATCAACCCATTGATTGGTACCGATAGCGCCGACAAGTTAGCCGATCCTTTAGTTGAAGGACTGCATTTTGTAGATCTACCTTGGCAACTGCAACCTGACCACCCGGCAGTGATGGTTTACCCGCGGCTGGTTACGGGCGCTGACCAGAAAAGTAATCCTGATATGGAGCGCCTGTACGCGCTGGGGATCGACGCCTACCGTGTGGCCCGTGAAATCGCTGCCGCCCACGAACAATTCGAGATTGATGGCGTGACCGGCCGACTGGCGGTAACTTTCGGCCCTGACAGGGCTAGTTTCGACCGTATTACGCCACAGGCGGTGTATCAGGACGGGACGATGTTGTTGCCAGGCATGCGTTAACGGCCGTGGCGAATACCACCACAATTCAGGAAGGCGCCATGGCAGCCCTCTCTCCCAGCCTCTCTCCCGCAAGCGGGAGAGAGGAGCGAAGTGAGCCGCTACGCGACTTTCATGTTAAACGATGAGCCTGTTTGATGCGCTGCCCCGGCTGCTCGGCGCCAACCGTCGTCGGACCGAGCAGCAAATCAAAGGCCAGGCTGGCGAGGATGCAGCGCTGGCTTATCTGGCGGCGCAGGGGCTAACGCTGCTGCAGCGTAATTTTCTCTGCAGGGGCGGCGAGATCGACCTTGTCATGCAGGAAGGCCAGGCGCTGGTCTTTGTCGAAGTCCGCCGGCGCGCCAATCTACGACACGGCGGTGCTGCCGCCAGCGTGACCCGCAGCAAACAGGCGCGCCTTATCATTGCCGCGCAAATCTATTTGCAACGTTACCGGTTGCCGCCAGCCTGCCGTTTCGACGTGATTGCAATTGATGGCGAACAGTTAGAATGGCTTAAAAATGCCATCGATACCTAATCCGATTCCAATCACTGCTCTATAATTCCAACATGATGACAAACCAACGCATTCTCGACCACTTCCGCGAAAGCGCCGAACTCAAGATGCAGGCCGCATCCCAGTTGGCCGAGCCGATTGCACAAGCTATCGAGCTGATGTTCATGGCGCTGTCCAACGGCAACAAGATTCTGGCCTGCGGCAATGGAGGCTCGGCTGCCGATTGCCAGCATTTCGCGGCCGAGCTAGTGGGCCGTTTCGAGCGCGAACGCTTGCCCTTGCCGGCGCTGGCGCTGACTACCGATAGCTCGATTTTGACTGCGGTGGGGAACGATTATGGTTATCGCGACATCTACTCCAAGCAAGTGCAGGCTTTCGGGCAATCCGGCGATGTCCTGCTGGCAATATCCACCTCGGGCAATTCAGCCAATGTGATAGCCGCAATCGAAGCCGCAATGGAGCGCGACATGCGCATAGTGGCATTGACCGGCAACGACGGCGGCGCCATCGGCCGGCAGATCGGCCATGCGGATGTGCATATTTGCGTGCCGCATGAGCGCACCGCGCGGATTCAGGAAGTCCATTTGTTGACGGTTCATTGTTTGTGCGACGGTATCGATGTCGCACTATTTGGGGGGGATGGTAATGATTGAGCAACAAAAGAATTTGCAATCGTGTTGGCAGCAACGCTGGCAGCTAGCCAGGCGTCCGTTGGCCGCAGTCGTATTGTGTACTAGCATACTGGTCAGCTTGCAGGGCTGTGTCGGGATAATGGTCGGAGGCGCGGTGGTGGGGACGCTGGCGGCAACCGACCGTCGTACGCTCGGTGCACAAACGGAAGACAAGGCTATCGTCGTCAAAGGCGAACTACGCATTCCTAATCTGGTGGGCGATGCCGGGCACGTCAATGTGACCAGCTTCAATCGCCGGGTGCTGCTCACCGGGGAAGTGCGTGACGTGCAAATGAAAGCTGCAGTCGAACGCGAAGCACAAGAGATCGAAGGTGCCAAAGCGGTGGTCAATGAACTGGAAATCGCCGGCCTATCGAGTTTTACGTCCCGTGCCAACGACACCCTGATCACCGGCAAAATCAAGGCGTCATTTGTCGACGCCAAGGATATGTATGCCAATTCGGTCAAAGTAGTGACCGAGCGCGGTAACGTGTATCTGATGGGACGCGTTACCCAGCGCGAAGGCGAACTTGCCGGTAGTATTGCCGGCGGCGTGGCCGGCGTACAAAAAGTGGTTAAGATATTTGACTACATTTCGGAAGGCGAGTTGCGTTCGTTATCGAATGAGCCGGAACCTGCACATTAAACATTAGCCCCGGTTGACAACGGCGGCGTGTGCCTGCGCCGCAGAGCCCTCATAATGACGTCGCGCAATCACAAATTTACCAATAGTACTGGATAAATATCCCATGGAATCCCCTAACAAAAAACGACCTTGGCTCGGCGTGTTCGCCATCGCTGCCGTGCTGGCGATCGCGATTGCCAGCTATTTTTCGCTGGCCACTCGTAGTGCAGCGCCGCAGCTCACCTATACCAGCCTCTCCGGGGAAAAAATAACTTCCCAGAGTTTGCGCGGCAAGGTGGTGATGGTCAATTTCTGGGCGACCTCATGCGTTACCTGCATCAAGGAAATGCCTGATATGGTCAAAACTTACAACAAGTTCCAGGGCAAGGGGCTGGAATTTATCGCCGTCGCGATGAGTTACGACCCGCCAAATTATGTGTTGAACTACGCCAAAACTCGGAGCCTGCCGTTTAAAGTCGCGCTCGATGCCGATGGTGCGGCAGCCAAAGCGTTCGGCGACATCAAGTTGACCCCGACCACTTTTGTGATCGATAAAGAAGGCAATATCCTCAAGCGTTATGTCGGCGAACCCGACTTCGCTGAATTGCATCAGTTGTTGGGTAAAGCACTGGCGGCCTGAGCTCTTGTATCGCATACAAAAAAAGCGCCAGTGGCGCTTTTTTGTTATTTCATAAATATATACAGACCCCTGTAATTTTTACTACCGCATAGAATATATGCGGTTTAATCGAGCATTTTTACTATACTCCAACTTTTTATGAGTAATCTCAACTGCTCAGTTCGTTATGTCGATGTGCGCAATGAGCCTGAATAGCAACAATGAATAGCCAAAAAAATCCACCACTAGCAAGAGTGGCGGATTTTTTGGATTGGCAAGTTTTATTTCTTCTTCAGGGGTGCGGCGGCCATGGTTGGTTTGGCTGCTTCACCCAGTTCCCTGGCGGTTTTTGCCACTAAAAAATCCATTACTTTCAGCGCGGCGTCCTGCAACGCGGCTTCCGGCTGACTACCGCTCAAGCCGGCACCCGCGATCGATGGCGAGGTAATATAGTGCCCGCCGACCGCAACAGTGGGTACGCCATCGATTTTATAGTCTGCCTGCAATTGGGTGGCGGTGCGCACTTTGGCTTGCACCCCGAAGGAATTGTACATGTCGACGAATTTCTTCTTGTCCACGCCCTGTTTGGCAATGAAGTCGGCAATCGATGCGTCCTTGTCAAGCGGTTGGCGCTCGACGTGGATTGCCCTGAATATTTTGGCGTTCAACTGCGATGCAAGACCGAGCGCGTCAAGCGCGTAATACAAGCGCTGTTGCGGCACGAAAGATTCATTGAAAGCGACCGGTACCTGCTTGAAAACGATATTGTCGCCCTGTCTTTTGACCCATTCCATCAGTGAAGGTTCGAATGCATTGCAATGCGGGCAGCTATACCAAAAAAATTCGGTAACTTCAACTTTCTTGCTGGAACTAGTTTGCTGCACTTTGTCCAGCGTACGGAAATCGACGCCGTTTTTCGGATTGTCAGGAGCGGCACTGACGGATACCGCCAGCAGGCTCAGACCAAGGACGGCAAATAGTTTAGGGAATAAACGCATACGACTTTCCTTTTCTGATTTATTTGGGGCTACGTACGACAGCAACGTCGATGCCGCTTTGTGACAGTTTTTCGCGGGTACCGTTCATTATTTCGATCTGACTAAACGGGCCGACGCGCACCCGATACAGCGTACCGCTATCGGACAGGCGCTCAGTCACGCGCGCCTCGAACCCTAGCAGTGCCAGCTTGGCCTTGGCATTGTCGGCATCGGCCTGCTCGCGAAACGCACCGGCCTGCAGATAATAAATGTATTTCTCTGCGCTGGCATCGGGTTTGGTCGCGCTGGGCTTTTCCGCCGTTGATTTTTCGACCAGCGGCGCCTTGGATTCGACTGCTGGTTTGACGGTTGTCGGCGGCTTTGATTCTGGCAGTATCGCTGGCACGTCTTCGGCCGCCGGTTTGGTAAAATCTCGTGCGGCCTCCTTGGCTGCGTCCTTGTTACCGTACAACGGCTTGTTGGGATCAGCCAGGATTGCGCCGCTACTGTCCTCGACGGCCCTTGGCTGGGCACCCTTGTTGGTGAAGGGCAAGCCGGTTTTAGTGATGCTTAGTGCGACCACCAGCGCGATCCCCAAGCCGATGATCAAACCGATGACCAGTCCTAGTAAAGTACCGCCTTGCTGGCCTGAGTTGCGTACAGTGCTGCTGTTTTTTTGATGGGTTGCCATACTTTTCCAATTACATCGATCAAATTGATTACATTTTTTCTGGAGCCGAGACGCCGATCAGCGCCAAACCATTTCGCAACACTTGCCGCGTGGCGCATACCAGGGCCAGTCGCGCCATTTTCAGCGGCACATCATCGACCAGCACTCGTTCCGCATTGTAATAACTGTGCAATTCACCGGCCAAATCACGTAGGTAAAACGCGACTTGGTGCGGGCCGAGTTCTTCCAGTGCATGTTCCAGCGCCTCTGGATATTCGGCCAATTTGGCCAGCAAAGACGCTTCCCGCGGGGCCGTCAAAGGTAACAGGTCTACGCCAATCAAGGTGGTCGCATCGCCGCCCCACAGCTCCAGCATGCGGCATATCCGTGCATGCGCATATTGGACATAATACACAGGATTTTCGTCCGATTGAGCCAGCGCGACATCGACATCGAACACGAATTCGGTATCGGCCTTGCGCGAAATCAGGAAGAATCGCACCGCATCGCGGCCGCGCGTGAGATCGCCGGCATTGTGCTCGCCGGCCGACCATTCGATCAGGTCGCGCACCGTCACATAGGAGCCGGCGCGTTTGGAGATTTTCACCTCTTCGCCGTTCTTCATCACGGTCACCATTTTGTGCAATACGTAATCCGGGTAGCCCTTCGGAACCCCCATATTGACTGCTTGCAGACCGGCGCGCACACGGGCGATAGTGCCGTGGTGGTCGGAGCCTTGGACGTTGATCGCCTTGGTAAAGCCGCGCTGCCATTTGGCAATGTGATAAGCGACGTCCGGCACGAAGTAGGTGTAGGTGCCATCGGATTTTTGCATCACGCGATCCTTGTCGTCGCCGTAGTCGGTGGTGCGCAGCCATAGCGCGCCATCTTGTTCATAGGTCTTGCCAGCTTTGATTAGCGTATCGACCGTGGCGGCGACTTTGCCGTCGCTGTACAGCGACGATTCGAGATAGTAATGATCGAATTTGACGCCAAAAGCCAGCAAGTCCAGGTCTTGTTCACGCCGTAAGTAAGCCACCGCAAACTGACGGATCGAGTCGATATCGTCAACCGCGCCGCTGGCCGATGTCTCTGCGCCGTCGCTGGCGGTAACGGTTTTGCCGGCCAGGAAATCCTGCGCAATCTCAGTAATATAATCGCCGTTGTAAGCTGATGCCGGCCAGGCGTCGTCAAGCGGCGTCAAGCCCCGGGCCCGGGCTTGCACCGATAGCGCCAGGTTGCCGATCTGGACTCCGGCATCGTTGTAATAAAATTCGCGCGTAACAGCGTAACCTTGCGCGTCTAGCAGCGCTGCCAGCGCATCGCCCAGCGCGCCCTGACGACCGTGACCGACATGCAAGGGACCGGTCGGATTGGCGGAGACGAACTCGACCATCACCTTCCGGCCGGCGCCGACCATGCTTTTGCCGTACTCCGTGCCTTCCGTCAAGACGGTCGTGACTACCGCCTGCCGCGCCGCAGCCGACAGGCGCAGATTGATGAAGCCCGGCCCGGCTATCTCGGCGGCTTCGATCAAGTTCCCCTGCGCCGCTTGTTCCATTAGCGCGGCAATAATTGTTTGCGCTAACTCACGCGGGTTTTTCTTCAAATGTTTGGACAATTGCATGGCGATATTGCACGCCACATCGCCATGTGCCGGATCGCGCGGGCGCTCCAGCGTGACATTTGCCTGCACTTCTGTACCGGCCAGCAAGGGTGCCAGCGCCGTATTAAAAAGGTCGAGAATTTGTTGTTTTTGTTGGGTAAGCATGGGCAAATAGGGCGCAACGGCGTGGCCGCCCGCGATAAATTAATCGATGGGCACAATTATACTGGCATGTACTTGGCCTGTACTCGGTGTGTACTGCTGCCGCCTGGCCCACAGCAATGTAGACGTGGCGCGAACGCATCTTTGTGCACTTGGCCGGAGGCAACAGTTGATTGCTTCCAGCGCCAAAATGCCGCATATTCGGCTGTGGCTGTTTGCAATGCCATTACTTTCCTTGGAGTGTTGATGCTTGATTATTATTTCCCTGCTGCACTGGTGCCTGAAATCATCAGCGGGCGCAAGAACCGGGTCGTAACGGCGCTACCCGCCAGCGGTCTGCCTCCGCCGGTTGGCAGTCGGGTGCACTTGTATTCCGGCAGCGGTAAAAAAGATCGGGTGCTCATCGCACAAGGCCGCATCTGCGCAGTGCGACCGGTATTGCTGTGGGGCGACCTGATGGCAGTTGATGGGCGCGACTTGTCGGCTACAGAAGCGCAAGCCTTTGCGCTGGCAGAAGGGTATGTATCCTTTGAACAACTTAAGGCGTGGTGCCAACAGCGCCATGCACTGCCTTTTTCCGGCTATCTGGCGCAGTGGGAAGCGCACCCGATCCCGATCCAGTCCCCACTTTTTTAAGTCCCGCAAATAGTCTGATACAGATCAGGGTTGCAAACAGCATAAGCGCCGTGTCTGGTTTGGCTATGCTAGTATCAAACCGTTAGTTCCTTGCGCAATTGCAAGCTTGTCTGAACCGGAATAGGTTCATTAAAAATGGTTTTTGCCGCGCACTAACGACATGCATCGACGGCATTGGCCGCCAGGTTTATTGCTGAAAGTTCAGATTTATTGTTGAAGACGGAGGGTATTGCTGTGGACCGTATCATTAAAAACAATTACACCAGCACGGCGCAGTTGAAGGAATTGATGACTGCACCGCCGATGACTGCAGAGCAACACACCAAACTGATGCGCAAACGGATTGCGCATCGCAGGATGATCGAGGATGCCAAAGAAAGCCATCTGCAAAACAGCGCGGACTGGGAAATTTCCGATTAAGGCATGAGTGCCAACAGTTGCTTTGGAAAATAGGGTAATAGGTATATACCGGGATATAGTATAAATTTTTCATCCTTGTTACATTGCGAAGGATATGATATTTATTCACATACTCCGTTAAAAACAAGAGAAAATCGGACTGTTATTCCGCTGATCCGGCCCTGGGCTTGGCTAGCAATGCTTTCAAATTCGCCAGCCGGTTCTGCGGCGTGATGATTTCATCCTCAGTCGGTACGGCATCGCCTTCATCTAGCTTCATTTCCTGGATGAAGCGCGAGATGTCGCAGTGCACGCTTTCGCGCGCGCGCATGCGCTTTTTGCACCAGCTGACATGCAAAGTGCGCTGGGCACGGGTGATGCCGACGTACATTAAGCGGCGCTCTTCTTCAATACGGGCGCTCAGGATTTCTACCGGCACTTCGCCATCGTCACCATTGCCTTTGTGGGGCAAAATACCTTCTTCCACACCGACTAGAAACACGTGCGGAAACTCCAACCCTTTGGATGCGTGCAGCGTCGACATGCGCACCGCATCAGGTTCTTCATCACGGCCTTCCAACATCGTCATCAGCGCCACCATCTGGGTCAGATCGAGCAAACTTTTTTCTGCAGCATTGCCGTCGCCGTTTTTACCCTTGCCGCTACTTTTTTCTTTCAGCCAAGTGGTGAAGTCGAGTGTGTTTTGCCATTTGCTCTGGGCTTGGCGGTCGTCGAAGCTATCGTACAGGTAGGCTTCGTAATTGATTTCTTTCATCATGTCGTCCAGCAGTTCGGCGGCGTGCCCTTCCCGGTGCGCGTGCATTTCGAGCTGGTTGATGAAAGTGCAAAATTGGCGCAGCGGATGCAGTTGACGGTCAGCCAATTGCGCCTCGATGCCGCCCTTGAAAACCGCTTCAAACAGCGAACATTGCCACTGTCCGGCGACTTTGCCGAGCGTTTCCAGCGTCGATTGGCCAACCCCACGCTTGGGTGTGGTGACCGCGCGGATGAAGGCCGGATCGTCGTCCTGGTTGGCGACCAGGCGCAAATAACTGACGATATCCTTGATTTCAGCCTTGTCGAAAAAACTCTGGCCGCCCGAGATCGTGTAGGGAATGCGTTCCTTGCGCAAAGCCTGCTCGATTACCCGCGCCTGATGATTGCCGCGGTACAGAATCGCGTAATCGGAATACTGGGTGCGGCGCTCGAATCGATGAGCCGACAGCATGATGGCGATTTGCTCGGCTTCCTGCTCGTTGTCCTGCATGCCGAGCACTTTGATCGGCTCACCCAGGCCGTGTTCCGACCAGAGTTCTTTCTCAAACAGCTTGGGATTGTTGGAAATCACTGCATTGGCTGCTTGCAGAATGCGAGTAGTGGAGCGGTAATTTTGTTCCAGCTTGATGATCTTCAGGTCGGGGAAATCGACTTGCAAGGTTTTCAGGTTTTCTACCGTGGCGCCGCGCCATGCATAAATCGCCTGATCGTCGTCGCCCACCGCGGTAAACAACGGCTTTTTTCCAGGCCCGGACACCAGCAGCTTGACCAGCTCGTACTGGCAGGTATTGGTGTCCTGGTATTCGTCAACTAGCAGGTAACGCAGGCGGCGCTGCCATTTGTCGCGCACCGCGTCGTCAGTGCGAAACAGCTCAACCGGCAAGCGGATCAGGTCATCGAAATCGACCGCCTGATAGGCCGACAATGTGGCTACGTAATTGCGGTAAATGCGGGCGGCTTGCGCTTCGTCTTCATTACTGGCCTGGTTCAGCGCAGCGTCGGGATCGATCAGACTGTTTTTCCACAGCGACATTGCGCTCTGGATGCGACGGATCAATTGCTTGTCGGTGGTGATCGCTAAATCCTGCACCAGCGAAAAGCAGTCGTCGCTGTCCATGATCGAAAAACGGTCTTTCAGTCCGAGCGACTTGGCTTCCTGGCGCAAAATTTTCACGCCCAGCGAATGAAAAGTAGACACCGTCAACTGCTTGGCCTGGCGTGGTTCCTTCAGCAGTTTGGCGATGCGTTCCTGCATTTCCAGCGCCGCCTTGTTGGTAAAAGTCAGCGCAGCGACGTTTTTGGCTTCATAGCCGCAGTGTTCAATCAGATAGGCAATTTTTTGCGTGATCACGCGGGTCTTGCCGGAGCCGGCGCCAGCCAGCACCAGACAGGGGCCTTCCATGTAATGGACAGCAGCGCGTTGCGGGGTATTCAGACCGTGGGACATGGCAAGGCAGACTCAAGAACAACAAGGCGGATCATTGTAGCAGCGTGCCGCACACGCCGATTACGCGAATACCGGCAAAAACACTTTCAGCCAGATGCCGGCTGGCTGAAGGGAAATTGCTGTGCCATTGGTATTCAGCAATCTCATTTTCAACTTGCAGTACCGATCGCCCCAGATCGTGGGCCAATCCTTCATAGCGCAGAGTTTGTTGGAATGCCTGCCCGAAGTCGCGGCAACTCAGCAAGATCAAACCGTAGATGTGGTAGGTTCCCAGCTTCACTTTTCCCCCGACGTGCAAGCCAAAGTGCGGATCGTCAGCCAACCGCGCACCAACATCCAGCAAACGTACATAATTTTCTGCGTTGAGCAATTCCGGCAATGGCGACAAGTAATTTTCAGCCAGTCCGGCGGCTTCGGCGAGCGCGCGCGCTGTGACGCCGCGCTCTGCCGCAACATCGAGCAGCGGCTGCAAATACGCCCCAGCTACCCGTCTGCTGGATCGGCTAGCCGCAGCAGCAGAAGAAGAAATTGGCATGAGGGAACAAATCAATTGTCATGAAAGCGCAATACGTCATTGAAGTGGTTGGTTAAGCTTGTTGCGACAGTCGCGTGTCCGTTTATTCTGCTGCACGGCGCACGGTTGGAATGTCGGTGTTAAAGCTAAGTTTTTGCTCGTTTACGGCTCCTGCCCTAGACTACTGACTTCTGTGTAAGGCTTCGCTGCACAACCGTCGATTTTCGAACGAAGTGGCAAGGATCATCGAGTGAATCGATAACAGGCGGTTGTGCAGCGCAGCCCCGGATGTGTATTATTTCATCATCTAGACATTGCATTTTGAGTTCAATAGAGCCGGTACGGTTTTTTTCCATATAAACATGTGTCAACGGGCCTTGCGCCCAGTAAACCCTCAAAGGAATTCGCATGCTGATTCGCCCCATTGATTATTTTCTAGTCGCCTGGTTCGCACTTGCGGCTCTTTCCACCGCCTACGTTGCATACGACCAATTCAAAAACAATCCTGAGCCGCTGGTGATGAAATGGGGCTTTGTTTTGATAACGCTGTATATGGGACCACTCGGACTTTTAATGTATGTCATGGCGGACAAGGAGCCCTCAGAGGGCGCACACGAAGAATTCATCAAGCCGCTCTGGAAACAGGGAATAGGTTCGACGATCCATTGTGTAGCGGGCGACGCAACCGGTATTATTTTCGCGGCCACCATCACTGCGTTGTTGGGCCTGCCGATGTGGCTGGATGTCATTATTGAATATCTGGCCGGTTTTCTCTTTGGCCTGCTGATCTTCCAGTCGCTCTTCATGAAAAGCATGATGGGCGGTTCCTATTTCGAAAACGTGCGTAAATCGTTCATGCCTGAATTCATCAGCATGAATACGATGATGGCCGGCATGGCGCCGATCATGATTTTGCTGATGATGGGCCGCGACATGCGGGCCATGGATCCGACCGAGCTGGTGTTCTGGGGTGTAATGTCGCTGGGTGTTGCGATCGGGTTTTTCGTTGCTTATCCGGTGAATCTGTGGATGGTCGCCAAGAAAATGAAGCATGGGCTGATGACCGAGCGCGGGGGAGGCAGCCGTATGGCCCCCGCAGACAAAAACGCTCCGGAAAATGCAGTCAGAAGTGCCGTTCAAGCAAGAGAAAACGCGAAACTGTTGCCGCAGGGCGCGCCAATGACTATGGACCACGCAGCCATGCAAGAAGACTCGAAAACGACCGAGTCGATGGATCACGCCGCTATGAAAGACGGTAACGGAGACGCCAAGGAAGGTGGTCATGGTGACATGCGTAGCGACGTTACCACGCCGCAGCTCGCCACGGTAGCGCTGATTACCTTCTTAATGCTCGCCGCCGGCATGGTGTTGCCGTCGCTCAGCGTCAACATGTCGTTGAGCGTGCGCGATGTCGGCGGCTCCATCATACCGCCCGGCATGATCATGACTTACGATACGCCCGGGGCGGCGATGCGCGATATGGCGGCAGTCAAGCCTCGGGACATCGCTTATACGGCTCCACCCGATGCCAAAGGCGATGCATTGCTCCAGCCCCGTATCGAAAACGGCGTGAAGATTTTCGATCTCGAAACATCGGTCATCCGTTGGTCGATACTGCCTGGCGTGCAGGTTGACGCGTACACCTTCAACCAACAAATTCCAGGGCCGCGCATTCGGGTAACCGAGGGCGACCGCGTCAGGATCAACGTCAAAAATAGGCTACCCGAGTCGACGACCGTCCATTGGCACGGCCTGATTCTTCCTAACGAGATGGACGGACCGGCGCAAATCACGCAGGCGCCAATTCAACCGGGCGGCACATTCACCTACGAATTCACAACTGAGCAGTCCGGCACCTACTTTTATCATTCGCATGACCATATCGACCGCCAACAAGGGCTCGGCCTGTACGGTGCGTTGATTATTGATCCGAAGGAAAAAACGAAAGAACCAGTGGCCGACACGGAATATACGATTCAGTTGCAGGAATGGTTACAGCGTGAAGGGCTGACCTATCCCAGCATGCCGATGGAAGGCGGAATGCCGAACTACTTCACGATCAACGGCAAGGCTTATCCCGCTACCGATACCGTCAAATTGAAGGTAGGCCAAACGATAAAATTGCGATTTATCGGCAGCAACAGCAATTTTATTCATCCGATGCATGTCCATGGCGGCCCCTTCACGGTGGTCGCGCGTGACGGTGAGGTGCTGGCCGAGCAAGCGCGGTTTAAGGCAGATACCGTCAACGTCGGCCCGGGTCAACGCTACGATGTTATCTGGAAGGCGCTTCGTCCCGGCAAATGGTTAGTGCATTGTCATATCGCGCATCACACGACGAATAACAATACGGAAGAAAAAGGCGGCGGCGGTTTGATGATGATTTTGGATGTCGCACCCTAGTCGGGACGCGATGCCAAGGGGAAGCCATTTGGAAAATTTGGAGCGTCCCGAGCTCGGCACTGTAATGTTCGTCCAAACCAATTTGTACAGATGCGATTCTCGTTGCCGCCGACACCGGGATACCTGTCGGTACGCCGCTGGTTGCCGCCGCCGACAAAGCGTGCGAAGTGATTGGCGCCGGTTGCCAGCAGCCACATATCGGCTGCCTCAGCTACGGTACTACCGCGACGATCAATACCACCAGCACAAAATACTTGGAAGTCACGCCGTATATCCCGCCGTATCCGGCAGCAATACCCGGTTCCTACAGTACCGAAGTGCAGATTTTTCGCGGCTACTGGATGGTCAACTGGTTCAAGGAACAATTTGGCCAGCATGAAAAGCACCAGGCGGCGGAGCAGGGCGTCGCGGCTGAAGAGTTGTTCGATGCCCAGGTCAATGCGGTGCCACCCGGCTCGATGGGTTTGATGCTGCAGCCGTACTGGTCGCCCGGCATCAAGATACCCGGCCCGGAAACGAAAGGCGCCATCATCGGCTTTGGCGATGTGCATACCCGCGCTCACATATACCGAGCGATACTCGAAGGCTTGGCGTATGCGCTGCGCGAGGGCAAGGAGCGCATCGAAAAACGTAGCGGCGTTCCGATTACCGAACTGCGTGTTTCCGGCGGCGGTTCGCAAAGCGACGCGGCGATGCAACTGACCGCCGACATCTTCGGCTTGCCGACCGTGCGGCCGCATATTTACGAAACTTCCGGCCTTGGTGCGGCCATCAATGCGGCGGTCGGCCTCGGCTTGTACCCGGATTTCACGAGTGCGATCAAGGCGATGACTCGGGTTGGCAAAGTCTTCCAGCCGATTCCGCAAAATCATCAAATTTATGATGCGCTATATCGCCATGTGTATCAAAAAATGTACCGGCGTCTACAACCGCTATATCGGAAAATCCAGCAAATTACCGGTTATCCGCGGCTGGACTGAAATACGCCATCGGCATATTTCAAGCGCATCAGGGATGCGCCATATCCAGTCGCTCGATCTTGATATGTGTATCAAGAACTGTCGCTACATTTGCTGCTATACCATCTCGGCGTGACCGAAATATCTATAATCGCAATCATCACTACAAAAACATGGTTTATGACTGCAAAAACATAATACAAAGGCGGCTGCAACCCACGTTTTTGCGAATATTGCGCGGCTTTCACCCGCCATTTCGAGCGAAATTTTATTCCTCAGCCATCCAGATTTTCAAACCATCGACCCAGGATTTAGCCGGCAGTTTGGTCGCCACCCGGATCGTTGCGGCGCGTTCATACAAGATAGAAAAATCCAGTGACGGTGCGCGCTTGAAAGCGATCACGACGATATTGCCGTCATGCACTTCCGGCAGCCACACCACTGCGTCGAAGGCGAATTTCATCGCTTTCAGGTTTTTGGCATAGCTCGGGTGATCGCCGAACAGGTTCACCGTCATCATGCCGTCGTCCGTCAGGCAAGCCGCGCAGGACTGGTAGAACTCCGGCGTGTCCAGCACCGGGCCGCGCGCGGTGGCATCGTACAGATCGATTTGGAATACATCGACGCTGTCAAGGTTAGCGCTGTCGGTGACGAAATCCATCGCGTCCATTTCAATCACGTTGAGCCGAGCGTCGTTCGGCGGCAGCTTGAACATGGTTTCGCAAATAGTAACAACCGACGGATTCAGTTCAATCGCGCTTACCCGCGCTGCGGGAAACTGGCGGTAACAGTACTTGGTCAGTGCGCCGGTGCCCAGACCGAGCTGGACGATGTGCGCAGGATGGTCGTTAAACAGCATCCACAGCATCATCTGTTGCGCGTATTCAAGTTCGAGCGCATCCGGTTTACGAATGCGCATCGCGCCTTGCACCCACTCGGTGCCGAAATGCAGGAACCGCACCCCATTTTGTTCCGACAATGTCACTGGCGCATATTTTGGTTTGCGTGGCGGTTTCGGTGTTTCAGCGGCGCGTGAGCGCATAGGGGGCCGCAGGGATTCTTCTTTTTCGATCGATTTACGTTTGATAAGCATGTCTATAGCCTGAAATATTGAACCGTATTATCCTGTGACGCCCTGCCACAATACAAGTTTTTGTGCGAATGAGAGTTGCGCATTGGCCGGTGACGAGGATGGCAGGACCACAGTCGTATAATCGGCGCAGGCGAATTGCGGCGCAAATTTGCCGGAAGTTTTGCCGTTGAAGCACACCCGCTGCAAGTCTGGACACTGCTGTTTGAGCCAGACAAACTGGTTGGCCCGGGCTGCGCGAATCGCGCTATCGAGGCTGCCTGCGCGCTGGCAGTCGGCGATGACATCCCACAAGCCGATCTGGTGCTGCAGCAGCCAGTTCAGACGTTGTGGGTAATGTTGGCTTTGCAGATCGGTCTGCAGGACTGCCGACAGCAGCGCCCAGAACTGATTGCGTGGGTGCGCATAATATTGCTGCGCTTGCAACGAGGCGGTGCCGGGAAAACTACCCAATATCAGTACCCGGGTAGTGCGATTAACCACCGGCGGCAACCCGGTCAGCGCCGTTTGCAATGAAGACTTATGCATTCCATTCTTCCTGTCTGTCGGCGCTGGTCGCGTAAATAGGGCGATCCGCACAGTTTATTTGAGCATGTTGCAAAATGGAAACTGCTAGAATCGGGTTAAAAAAAGAGTCATTACCATCATTTTTTGCCAATGAGACGACGCCATGATAGAAGCCACACGACCAGCCACCGAGATTGTACGACTGGCGCACTTGCGCGCCTATGGTCTGACTGGCATTGGTGACCACCAGATATTCGCATCTCTGACCAAACTTGCTGCCCACTTCTGCAATACCCCCACTGCATGCCTTTCCATAGTAGATGCGGATACCGCGTTTTTACTTTCTTCTACTGGCTGGAATGGTGTGACTCGGATTGCGCGCGGTGCATCGTTTTGTGCGCATGCCATTCTGCAACAGGATTTGCTGGAGGTCACTAATACCGCGCAAGATGCACGTTTTGCCGACAATCCACTGGTCACCGGTGTGGCCGGTCTGCAATTCTATGCCAGCATGCCGATTGTGACGCTGGCCGGCCACGCTCTAGGCACGTTGAATGTGAGCGATACCAAACCGGGACAGTTGACCGATTATCAAAAATCGGCAATGAGAAAACTGGCTCAAGTCCTGATGGCCTTGTTCGAAGTGCATCGGGCCTCTATTGAAAACAGATCGTTGCTGGCCATCGTCGGGCGCAGTGAAAGAGAGTTTTATCTGGCAGACGCGGTTTCCCTGAAGATCGTCTACGCGAATCAGGCAGCGTTGTCCCGCCTTGGCTACAGCGGGCAGGAACTGTGCCAAATGGATATACGCGCACTCAATCCCGAGTATCCCGCACATTTTCACAATTTGTCTGCCATAACGATGGGTGGCTATCATGTGCTGGAAACCCAACACAGCAAAAAAGACGGCAGTTGTTATTCGGTGATCGTGCGCATGGAGTCCCATCTGCACCTGGAGAGTCAGATCTGGACTGCCATGATGGACGATCTAACCACGCGCCGCAGCGTCAAGGAGCGGCTGGCCCGCAGCCAGCGGTTTTATCAGATGTTTGCCAAGGTCAACCATGCGATCATTCATTGCGAAGACTCCGAGGATTTGTTCGTCCAGGTGTGCGAGATTGCAGTTGCTTGCGGCATGTGCGATGTGGCCTGGATCGGCATCCTCAATGCGCAGCGAGAGCTGGTACCACTAGTTAGCGCCGGCCTTGGCTTGAGTACGCTGCGCCAGTTGCCGTTTCATCTGGATGACCCGATCGCCTCGATGCACAGTGTTTCCATTCCCGCCGTGCTGTCCGGCAAAAGCCAGTACAGCAACGATTATCGATTGAATGCTGCACCTGGGGATTGGCGCAGCACGATAATTCAAAGCGGGATAATTGCCGCGGGGGCGTTTCCGATCCGCAGCAATGGGCGGGTGCTTGGGGTACTCGCCATTGGCGATAAGCAGGCAAACTTCTTTGATGCCGAACTGGTCGCATTGCTGACCGAACTGGCAGACAATATTTCTTTTTATCTCGATACCGAACGCAAAGAAAAAAGCCGCAAACTGGCTGAGGCAAATATTGTCGAAGCCGAGCAGCGCTACCGGGCCCTGGTTTCGCTTTCGCCCGATAGCATCTACATCTATCAGGGTGATCGGCTAGTGTATATGAATCAAGCCGGCGCCCACCTGTTCGGCGCGGCAGAACCGGCCGATGTACTGGCGTTGCCGTATCAGGCATTGTTTCACCCGGACGATTGGCCGCTGATACAAAAACGCATACACAATGTTGAAAATGACCTGATCAATCCACCGGTGGTTCTGCGCGGCAGGCGTTCCGACGGTTCTGATTTCGAGATGGAAACCCTGTCCGCCAGCTTTGTGCATTACGGCGAAAATGCCATCATGGTGGTGGCTCGCGACGTTACGCAACGCATGCAGGGCGAGCGCCTGATCAAGGAGAGTGCCCATATTCTGGAAATGGTTGCCAAAGGTCAGCCGCTGCCGCACATTCTGGAGCAGATAGTCCACCTGATGGAGCAGCAAATGACCGGCGTGATTGCGTCGGTGATGCTGGTTAGTGAGGATGGATTGTGGCTGCATTGCGGCGCTGCGCCGAGCTTGCCGGAATCGTTTCTGCGTACGTTGGGAAAAGTGGAAGTCGGCCCGGCAGTAGGATCTTGCGGGACTGCCGCATACAGTCGGGAACCGGTCATCGTCAGCGATATCGCGGCCGATCCGCTCTGGCGGAATTATCATCAGGCCGCACTGGAACATGGCTTGCGGGCTTGCTGGTCGATGCCGCTTTTTTCATCCGGTGGCGAGTTGGTGGCGACCTTTGCTACCTATTACCGGGAAATACGCGTGCCGGAAGCTGATGAGCTGGATTTGATCAAAAACATATCCGGTCTGACCACGGTTGCAATTGAGCACGAGCGCAGTTTTCGCACCATCATGACGACCCAGAAAAAACTGTTGGCAGCACAGCACCTGGCCGGGTTGGGCTTGTGGAGCTTTGATTTCAGAACTGGTGAATATTCCTGTTCGGATTTGGTCAAGGACATGATGCAAGTCGATCGTGGCGTACAAACATTAAGCTTGGATTCTTATGTCGATTTAATCCATCCACAAGACCGTAAGTGGGTAAATGAGGCTCGCGCAGCAGCGCTGGATGGCGGGCAAGCATTAAAAATGGAGTACCGGCTGCGGCGTAGCGATGGTACGTATTGTCACGTTGAAGTACTGGGGCAGGTCGACTTCGACGCCGCAGGCCATGCGTTAATTTACTCCGGCGTGCTGCGTGACATAAGCGAGCGCAAACTGGCTGAACAGAATCTGCGTATCCAACAGCGGGCGATGGAGCAGAGCAGCAACGGCATCGTGATTTGCGATGCCAGTCTGGATGGCATGCCGATAGCCTATGTCAACCCGGCGTTCGAACGGATTACCGGTTATACGGCCAGCGAGGCAATTGGCCGGAGTTCCCGTTTTTTATACGGAGCCGATTCCGATCAGGAGGGGTTACTGGAAATTCGCATGGCGATCCAGGAACAGCGCGAAGGGCATGCGCTGCTGCGCAATTATCGCAAAGACGGAACCCTGTTCTGGAACGATTTGCGCATCGCTCCGGTACGCGACGAAAACGATGCCGTGACGCATTTTGTCGGCGTACAAAGCGATATCACCGAGCGCATCCGGCATGAGAAAGCATTGGCATTCCAGGCCAGCCACGACCAGTTGACCGGTTTGCCGAACCGGTATTTGCTAGAGGATCGCCTGCAGCAGGCGATCAGCATGTCGCAGCGCAACAGTCTGTTGGTCGGGGTGGTGTTCATCGACCTGGATCGTTTCAAGGTATTCAATGACAGCATCGGTCACGGTGCCGGCGACCAGATACTGCAGACGCTGACCGAACGCTTTAGCGCCTGCATCCGCGACTTCGATACCCTGGCGCGTTTTGGTGGCGACGAGTTCGTGCTGGTGTGCCCAAATCTGAGCGACCCCGCAGTGCTGGTACATATCGTCGAGCGCCTGTTTGTCGCTATGCAGCAGCCGATCTTCATTGAGGGGCAGGATGTGCAGGTCGGAGCCAGTGTTGGTATCGCGCTGTATCCCAGTGACGGCAACTCCTGTTCTGACCTGATCAAATGCGCCGATATCGCGATGTACCAGGCCAAGGCGATGGGGCGCGGCAATTACCAGTTTTATGCACCTGAGTTGGGACGCCGCACGGCGCAGCGCCTGAACACTGAATACCAGTTGCGGCGCGCGCTCGACCAGAGTGAGTTCGAACTGTATTACCAGCCTAAAATTTGCGCCACAAGCGGCCAAGTGTGCGGCATGGAAGCATTGATCCGATGGAATCATCCGCAACGAGGGTTGGTGTCGCCGATGGAGTTCATTCCGGTTGCCGAAGACAGCGGGGTTATCGTACCGATTGGCGCATGGGTGCTACAACAAGCCTGTCGCCAGAATCAGGCCTGGATCGAGGCTGGCTGGTCGAATTTCCCGATCTCGGTGAATGTCTCGATTGCGCAGTTCAAGCACAAGGACTTTAGCCAAATAGTGGCTGACGCGCTGGTGCAAAGTGGGCTCAAGGCAGAATTTCTGATGCTCGAAATAACCGAATCACTGGTGATGGAAAATCCTGAATTGCTGATCCTCGAACTGCAGCGTCTGAAAGCGCTCGGGGTACGGATTTCGATTGACGATTTCGGCACCGGTTATTCGAGCTTGAGTTACCTCAAGCGCCTGCCGGTGGACGAACTGAAAATCGATCAGTCGTTCGTGCGCGACATCAATATCGATTCCGCCGACGCCGACATTTGCCGCACCATCATCATGATCGGGCACAATTTTAGTCTGTCGGTGGTGGCCGAAGGTGTCGAGACCGAAGCTCAGGCCAATTACCTGAAACGCCATCGGTGCGATGCATTGCAGGGTTATCTGCTGTGCCGTCCTGCGCCGGCGTTGCAGATGAGCGCCAAACTGGCTGAAAAGAATCTGCTGTATCCAGCTTTATGGCAGGAAAAAATACTCATTTCGCCTAAGGCTTAAATTTAAATAGGGAGTATCATTAAAAACATGCTGTTTTACGCATGTTTTTAATGTGTTTGTTATAAATACATAGATATAGTATGTATAAAAATTCAGCGCCGTTTCAATCAATTGACAAGCAGAGCCGCGCATTATCTGCTCAGAAAATGCGCTATTAAACAGGCGTAAGCCGCTGGTAGTTTTCAGGCAATTTTAATTCTGGCGCTTTTTCTTCAACAGGAATCAAGATCGCCAAGACAGTCTCATTACCATCATTGTTATCGATGATGCGTTCACCACCCAGCGCACCAAGCGTTCCTTGATTTTTACTATTTCACACGAGTTTTCTTTTCTTCACCTCTAGAGCAATTATCCAGAACGGGCCTGAATACCCGCACTACTTAATTACTTTGTCCCTGGCAATACCCCTAATGCCAGCATAAAAATAGGATATTCTTGCGATAGTTCCGCAATGCATTTTATTTATTATTACATCAGGAGGTTGATAGTGATTCTGGATTTTTTGTTTGGAAAAAAGAAGCAGGAAAACCCACCGCCGTCAGTACCGCAACCGGACTTGACGCCGATTCAGGCGACGCAGATTAAGCAGGCGCCGGCGCCGGGAACCAGTATCAATTTTAGCCCTGATCTGGTATTGCATCTGGAGGCCGATCATCAGAAATTATTACAGATTTTTACGTCTATTGGCGACGCTTTCAGTGTTGGCGATTTGCCCGTGACCACTCAGCGCCTGGAAGATTTTCGTGGGGCGCTTCAGTCCCATTTGCTGACCGAGAGCGTGCGTCTGTATATCTATCTGGAACACGCGCTAGCGCAGGATGCCGAAAGCCATGCACTGATTCACGAGTTTCGGCATGAGATGGAAGGTATCGGCAAAGCCGTACTGGAGTTTCTGGGAAAGTACCACCAACTCGCGGTGCAACCTAATCTGGTCGCGTCGTTTGGCAACGATCTGAGCGCGGTCGGCAAAGTGTTGGTTGAGCGCATACAGCGCGAAGAGTCTACGCTTTACCCCCTTTATTTACCGGCTTACTAATTAATGGATGCACTGCACGGCCATATTGAAAAAACATGACGTACAAAATTTACACAATGTCGAATGGCCGAGATGAAAGGAATTAGAGCGCAGTTTTGGCGATGGCGACCAGGCCGTTGGTAGAGCTGTCGTGCTGCTGCGGTCGCGCCGCGCTTAGTAATTCGGATTGGATTTTTTGGGCCAGCACCTTGCCCAGTTCGACACCCCATTGATCAAAACTATTGACGCCCCATATCACGCCCTGGACGAAGACTTTGTGCTCGTACAACGCGATCAGTGTGCCCAGGGTTTTAGGCGTGAGCGCATCCATCAGAATCGTGTTGCTGGGGCGGTTGCCGGCAAAAGTGCGGTGCGGCGCCAGCGCCGCGATCTGCGCTGGATCAATGCCCTGGGCCTGCATTTCGGAGCGTACTTCTTCTGTGCTCTTACCGCGCATCAGTGCTTCCGACTGCGCGAAGCAGTTGGCTAGTAGCGCCGCGTGGTGGCCCGGCAGCTTGTGTTGCGGCTTTAACGCGGCAATGAAATCGACCGGGATTACATCAGTGCCCTGATGCAGCAACTGGAAATACGCATGCTGTCCATTGGTGCCGGCTTGGCCCCAGACCAGTGGGCCGCTGGCGGTTTCCAGCGCAGCGCCATCCCTGGCAACGCTTTTGCCATTGCTTTCCATATCCAGTTGCTGCAAGAAAGCCGGCAGCAATCTCAAGTCTTGCAGATAGGGCGCAATCGACAGCGACGAGCAGCCGAGGAAATTGCGGTTCCATATACCGACTAGCGCCAGCAGAACCGGCATGTTCGATTCTAGCGGCGCGCTGCGAAAATGCTGATCCATCGTGTGCGCGCCCTGCAAAAATTCAGCAAAATGATCGAACCCGACCGCCAGCGCAACCGATAGCCCGATTGCCGACCAGACTGAGTAACGCCCGCCGACCCAATCCCAGAACGGGAACATATTCTCGGGGGCGATGCCGAACGCTTTGACCGCTGCGGTATTGGTTGAGAGCGCCACAAAATGCCGGGTCAGTGCCGCCTCGGTGCAGCCATGTTGCAACAGCCAGTCGCGGGCTGAATGCGCGTTCATCATGGTTTCCAGCGTGGTGAAGGTTTTGGAAGCGATGATGAAAAGCGTAGTTTCTGGATTGCATCTGAATAGAACCGCATCCAGATCGCAACCGTCAACGTTCGACACAAAATGCAGCTGCAAGCCGGGCTGTGCAAACGGCCGCAATGCCTGGCACACCGTTCTGGGGCCAAGGTCAGAGCCGCCAATGCCGATGTTGACGATGTCGGTAATGGCGGCGCCGGTGTGGCCCCGCCATTGTCCGCTGCGCACGCGCTGCGTGAATGCGCGCATTTGATCCAGCACCGCATGCACATCTGCGATTACATCCTGGCCGTCCAGCAACAGTCGGGCGTCGCGTGGCGCGCGCAGCGCGGTATGCAGCACTGCGCGGTTTTCAGTGGTATTAATTTTGGCACCGGCAAACATCGCTTCGCGCTGTTCTTCCACGCCGCGTTCATGCGCCAGATTGAGCAGCAATTGCAGGGTTTCGGCAGTGATCAGGTTTTTGGAATAATCCAGCAGCAGGTCGCCGGTTTTGAGCGACATGTCTGCAAAGCGCTGCGAATCCTGTGCGAATAAATCCAGCAGATGCCAGTTTTTAGCGCTGGCAAGGTGGGATTGGAGGGCCGAAAAGGATGTGCTGGCGGTAAGTGGTTGCATGGAGATTCCGATCAAGGTTGCTGGCAGGCGAGTAAAACTTACCCCGAAATTAAAATAAAAACAGAGCGGCAATATGTGCACATTACATTATTAACAATGTTGTTGACTGAGCGGCAGACATAAAATTCCTTTGCAATGTTCAAAATCGAATAAATTGCCAGCCAGCAGTATTTTGATTTGGATTCCGCCTGATGAGCCGCCGGATCATATTGCTATATGCTATTTTCGAATAAGCATAGCGCGTAAAAATCGTTGTGCTGCATAAGCTGGCTCGGTACAGTGCGCAGCATCTACCAAACTCCCTTTCGTTATAACGCACACGCATCATTGATGCCGCGCCAGTTGCCGTTGTGCGATTCAGAAACGAGGTCTCATGAAGCTGTCTTTCGAGAATATACAAAAAAGTTTTTCCGGTTTGCATGTGATCGATAACTTTAGCCGCGACATCGAAGATGGCGAGTTGGTGGCGTTGGTCGGCCCGTCCGGTTGCGGTAAATCGACCTTGCTGCACATTGCCGCCGGGCTGGAAGCGCCAGACAGTGGCAGCATCCTGGCCGATGGACAGCCGGTCACAGGTCCGCATCCGCAGCGCACCCTAATGTTTCAGGAAAATGCGCTGTATCCTTGGTTAACGCTACAGCAAAACGTCGCGTTGGCGCTTGAATTCCAGCAAGTCGATAAGCAAGAAGCACGCACCCAGGCCGGCAACTGGCTGGCGAAAGTCAACTTGCAAGGCTTCGAAGCCTATTTTCCGCATCAAGTGTCAGGCGGCATGCGGCAACGGGCCGCGCTGGCGCGCGCATTCATTTCACGCCCGCAAGTGCTGTTGCTGGACGAGCCGTTCGGCGCGCTTGATGCGCTGACCCGGATGACTTTGCAGGATGCATTGCGCCAATTGATTCGCGAAGAACGGCCGACCGTTTTGCTGGTCACGCACGACGTCGACGAGGCGCTGTTCCTGGCCGACCGGATTCTGGTATTCAGCGCGCGGCCCGCCACGGTGCTGCGTGAATTCAATTTGGCACATCACGAGAAAACCCACGACCTGTCTGAATTTTCAGCGATTCGGCGTCAAATTCTGGTTCTGCTGGGAATCCATGCAGAGCAAGACAATTTTGCAAAATTACTTGAAGAGGTTGGCGTATGAAACTGTCACGATTATTATTTTCCGCTGTGGCGGTAGTGGCGCTTAGTGGCCAGGCTCTGGCTGCCGATAAGTTCAAGGTCGGTTATTTGCGCGTGATGGACGATGCGCAGGCGATTGCCGCTTACGAAGGCGGTTTCTATAAGAAGCAGGGTTTGGATGTCGAACTGATCGAATTCAAATCCGGCACCGATCTGATCAAGGCTATCGTCGGCGGCCAACTCGATACCGGTGTGCTGGGCTTTACCAATGCGGTGGCGTGGGCCTCCAAGGGCGCTAACCTGAAAGTGGTGGGCGGTGCGCAGCTTGGCTATCACGCGATTGTGGTGCGCGAAGACAGCGGCATCAAGACTGTCGCCGGACTGAAAGGCCACTCGCTGGCGTCGCAAGCCGAAGGCAGCACCGCCGACACCGTCTTGAAAGGCGTGGTGCTGAAGAATGCCGGGCTGAAAGCGGACGATGTCAACATCATGGGCGTCAGCCCGCAGGTGGCGGTGCAGTCGCTGGTGGGCAAGCGGGTCGATGCCGCATTCCTGTTTGAGCCGCAAGCCAGCATTGCGCAACTGATTGCGCCGGTAAAGCAAATTTACGAAATCGGCGAAGTCTGGCCTTTCCCTTGCATGGTTGTCATCACTTCCGGCGAGACGCTGGCAAAACGCCGCGCCGAGGTCTGGAAATCGCTCGATGCGCAGCGTGAAACGATCGATTTGCTGCAAAAGAAACCTGCTGAAGCATCGAAACTGATTGCCTCTTATTTCATTTCTGAGCCCACCCTGAAAACCCTCAAGCATGGCGACTTGCCGCGTGAAGAGGTGATTCGCGATGCTATCAAGAGCCAGACTTTCAGTGCCGCACTGACCGCCAAGGAACAACTGCGAATGCAGGAAATCGCCGACATCATGCAACAGCAGGGCGCATTGAAAACCCGCGATGGCAAGCCGTTCGACGTCAAGAGTATTCTCGACCTGTCATGGCAAAAAGACCGTAAATTGTAATCACCCGTGTAATCACCCGTTTTTTAGTTCTAGAGGGCCGGCAGCAAGCCGGCCTTCGTATTTTTGAAGTCGCCATGAGTACTCAAATTCGCATTACCGGTTATCAAAAAAAATTCGCCATGATTCTGGCGATTGCCTTCATCTTGCTGATGTGGCAAATCGCCGCATGGTTCTTGCCGGATTTTCTGATGCCGGATGTGCCCACCGTGCTGATGCGCTTGTGGGAAGAGATACAGACGGAACAGTTCCGCATCGCTTTATGGGGCAGCCTGTCGCGGCTAGGCATCGGTTATGGCGCGGCCTTGTTGCTGGGCGTTAGTTTTGGCCTGGTCGGCGCGGTACTGTTTTTTTTCCGCGAAGTATTGAAGTCGGCCATCATCATTTTGCAATCGATTCCGTCGATTGCATGGGTGCCGCTGCTGTTGATCCTGATGGGTTTCGGTAGTCTGCCGATTATCGTCGTGGTGGCGATTGCAGCATTCTTCCCGGCGGCGCTGTCGGTCATGAATGCAACCGAAAGCGTGCAAAAGGTGCATGTATCGGCGGCGCGCGTGATGGGAGCCACGCGCCGCGACCTGCTCAAACGCGTTTATCTGCCGGCCGTGATGCCGGAACTGATCACCGGTGCGCAGCTGGCTTTCGGCAATGCATGGCGGGCGCTGATTTCGGCCGAAATGCTGATCGGCTTCGGCAAAGGACTGGGGCGCTCGCTGGCGTATGCGGGCGAAACTGCCGATATGGTCGGCGTCATGATGAATATCCTGACGATTGCGATTCTGGCAGTCCTGATCGATCAACTCATCCTGGAAAAACTCAAGCACCGTTTGCTGCGTTATCAATACGTTTAGTTATAAAGTCTGGTCATGGAGTCTGCGATGCCGGTCAAGCAATCATTTCTGCTGGGTACATTGATAGCTGCCATCTTGGGATGCGCCAGCTTCACCGCATGGGCTGCCGGCTTGCCGGAGCGTGCCAAGTTAGCGGTTGGCGTGAGCCGCATCGTGCCGCCTTATGTGGCGGGTGCCAAATACCGCACCTCGGAAAGTATCGAAACCATTTTGGCAAAAGATATTGCCGCACGCTTGAAAGTGCCGCTGACCACACTGCGCGCAACACCTGCCAATCGCATGCAGTTGCTGGCTAGCGGCAAGGCGGATGTGGTGCTGGCAGCGATTGCCGACACCGACCCGTTCTTGCGCAACGCAGCGGTGGTGCCGACTGGTTACAGCGCCGCGCCGCTGGCAATCCTGCGTACCGATACCGATATCAAGCAGCCGGAACAGCTCAAAGGACGCACCGTTTGCCTATCCGAAGGCGGCGCTTATGTCGGTACTATGGTCGCCAGCTACGGTGCGCTTGAAAAAATCACCAAAGCGCCGGCCGATTCCTTGCTGGCGCTCAGAAGCGGCGCTTGCGACGCTGCCGTGCACGACGAAACGATGTTAATCGAGCTCATCAAACTGCCGGAGTGGAAGAAATTTTCAGCCCGTCTGAAAGTCGGACCGCGCACTACGCTCGTGCTAATTGCGCCTGCTGGTAACGCCGATACGCTGGCGTTTCTGAAAAAAACCGCACAGGCGTGGGCAGAAAAAGGTTACTGGACCCAGATCAAGAAAAAATGGGCCAGTGACGTTGCCTTTGAAGTGTATCTGGATCAAAACGTACCGGACTGCCATTAATCTCTATTCGAACAGGTTCGCACTGGAACAAAAAAGCCGCATCCTCATTGCGAGAAGTGCGGCTTTCGGGGCGTTTTGGAACTGACTGAAACTTGTAAATGGTCCCCCCGACTGGAATCGGACCAGTATCCCACGCTTAGGAGGCATGTGCACTATCCATTGTGCTACGGGGAGGCGCTCGATTGCGTGCGCGTTATCGCATCAAACGGCTGCAATTATAGCCGACGCAATTGCCTGGAATCGTGTCTTTTGTCTGGCAATCGGTACAATGCGTGCTTCATTCATCATTTCGATCGGTGCCTTTACGGTGCCGCTCAACCATCATCAGGGCATTATGGCAGTCATTTCTCTTTCTAACGCGCAGCTTGCTTTCGGTCACGTGGCGTTGCTCGATCATGCTGAATTTTCATTCGACTCTTCCGAGCGGCTTGGCTTGATCGGCCGCAACGGTACCGGTAAGTCTTCCTTGCTCAAGGTTATCGCCGGTATATCCAAGCTGGATGATGGTTTACTGTCGATGCAGCAGGGGATCAAGATTGCGTATGTCGAACAGGAGCCGCACTTCGAGCCGGATGTGACAGTATTTGATGCAGTCGCTTCAGGCATGGGCGAAATGGCGGCGTTACTAGCGGAGTATGAGGCTTTGACCGGGCAATTTGGCGGCGATGACGATGACGCTTTGATGGAGCGCATGCACGACATCCAGATCAAGCTGGATGCGGCCGACGCCTGGAGTCTGAACAACAAGGTTGAAACCACGCTCGACCGCCTGAATCTGGAAGGTGGGTCAAAAATGGGGACGCTTTCTGGCGGTATGCAAAAGCGCGTGGCGCTGGCTTGCGCGCTGGTCAGCGCGCCGGACGTTTTGCTGCTCGATGAGCCGACTAACCATCTCGATTTCAGTTCGATTCTGTGGCTGGAAAGCTTGCTGCGCGACTATAAAGGCAGCGTGCTGTTCATCACCCATGACCGCAGTTTTCTAGACAATGTTGCTACCCGCATCGTCGAACTCGATCGCGGTCGTCTGCTGTCTTTCCCGGGCAATTACACGGCTTATGAAGTGCGCAAGGCCGAGCAATTAGAAATTGAAGAAGTTGAAAATGCTAAATTCGACAAATTCCTGGCGCAGGAAGAAGTCTGGATTCGCAAAGGCGTGAAAGCGCGCCGGGTGCGCGACGAAGGCCGCGTGCGCCGGTTGGAGGCGTTGCGTCTGAACCGCGAGGCCCGTCGCAATCAGCAAGGGCAGGTCAATTTGGCGGTGTCGTCAGGCGAGCGCTCCGGCAAGATCGTGGCTGAGCTGGAAAATGTATCGAAGAGTTATGGCGACAAGGTCATCGTGCGCGATTTTAGCGCGACTTTGCTGCGCGGCGACAAGATCGGTTTGATCGGCGCCAACGGTGCCGGCAAGACCACTTTGCTGAAAATGATTCTGGGCCAGGAACAGCCGGATTCCGGCAGCATCAAGCAAGGTACCAAGCTGCAAATCGCATACTTCGACCAGATGCGCACCCAGCTTGATGAGAACGGTAGTCTGGCCGACACCATTGCGCCGGGCAGCGACTGGGTCGAGATCAACGGTCAGCGTCGCCATGTGATGACGTATTTGAACGATTTCCTGTTTTCGCCGGAGCGGGCCCGTTCACCTGTCAAATCATTGTCCGGCGGCGAGCGCAACCGGCTGTTGCTGGCGCGCCTGTTCGCCAAGCCGGCCAATGTGCTTGTGCTGGATGAGCCGACCAACGATCTGGATATCGATACGCTGGAGTTGCTCGAAGAGTTGCTGGAAGATTACAAAGGCACGGTATTTCTGGTCAGCCATGACCGTACCTTCCTCGACAACGTGGTGACCGAAGTGATCGTGTCCGAGGGCGATGGCCTGTGGCGCGAATATATCGGCGGCTATAGCGATTGGGAGCGGGTACGACCGTCGCAGACGGCGGTTATCAAGGCCGCCAAGGCTGAATTGAAAGCCGAGCCGAAACAGGACGTGGCAGCGGTTGCGCCGAAGAAAAAGCTCAGTTATAAGGAGCAGCGCGAACTGGAAGAACTGCCGAAGCTGATCGCCAGTCTGGAAGCCGAGCAGAAAACGATTTCTACTCGCCTGGCCGACCCTGACTTATACAAACAGCCGGCGGCTGAGGGCAAGCGGCTGAATGCCCGCTTTGCCGAGATCGATGCGTTATTACTGGATGCTCTGGAGCAGTGGGAAGTCATCGAGGCACGCGCAAAGGGCTAAATCTGCTATTTTTTCATTTTTTATTTATTGGTGGTATGCATGAAAAATGCATTACCACCGCATATATTTGTTGCAATTTAAAAAACACTGGCATTGGTATTGATTCTAAAGACGGTTTCTGTGTAGTAGGGAATTAGCTCGTGCGTTTGCAGGCTTGCCGCAGTCCCGGCAGCCTTTCGCGCAGCGTGTCGGCGTCCGGTGCATACGGTCGTTTGGCTAGATAGGTTTCTAAATCCTGCAGCGCCGGTTGCGGACGCGACAGATTGGCATATGCCAAGCCGCGGTCGCGCCGCTCGGTGATGTCTTCCGGCAGCACGATGACCAGCCTTTGTTGCACCGCTAAAAATCCCTCCCAATTTCCTTCATCGACCAGGATAGCCTTTAGGTTGTGCAACATGCGCGCCAGTATTTCGCGCGGATGGGCTGGGTGCAGATGGTGTGCCAGCGTACTTTTCTGTGGATCTTCTGCCGGTTCGATATACGGCAAGAGCCGCTCTTCCAGTGTCTCGCGCGTCAAACTATTGCCGTTTATCGGGTCGAGAATGATTTCGCCACTTGGCACCGACAAGCACATCAGGAAGTGCCCAGGAAAAGCTATCCCTTTCATTCCAAGACCGATTTGTTGTGCCACCTCCATGAAGAGTATGGCCAGAGAAATCGGAATTCCGCGTCGCGTTGCGATAACTTGCGGCATGAGGCTGTTGCCGATGTCATAAAAATGATTGATGTTGCCGCCAAAGCCCAATTCACCGTAGAAATACTGGTTGAGCAAGCGCAACTTTTGAATATCTGTCATATCCGGCGTCAGCCGTCGTTGCACAGTGGCGGCAAAGCCATCGACCGCGGCCTGGGTGGCACCAAAATCAAGCCGTTCGTCAATACCTTGGGCGACCGCGAGCGCAGCCTCAAACAGCGGGATCGCATCGTCCTGGCTGACCAAGGTGGCAAAGTACTCAAGCGGCTGAATCATCATTTGACTATTTTGCCAGTAATCCCGTTATTCGGCTGCAAGTGGGTTTGTATTTAAAGCGCGGTTCGCTTGAAATCCTTGAACCGAAAGCCCATCGCCACTAGCGCGCTGAAATAGGTTGCGACACACAGGATAATAATGAGGAACAGAGCACCGATGCGCATCAGTGGATGCACTTTTAACCCTATCCAATCAACTTGCGCAGCGCTCCATAGGGCGATCCCAGCCAGCAAAAACAGGGCGCCGGCAAGACGGATCATAAATAAACCCCAGCCTTCTTTTGGCGTATAAATTTTACGCTGGCGCAGACCGAAATACAGTAACAGCGCGTTCAAGCAGGCGGCCAGTCCGATCGACAGCGCCAGTCCCGCATGCGCAATCCACGGCACGAAAAGCAGGTTCATCAACTGGGTGGCTATCAAGACGCCGACGGCAATCTTGACAGGCGTGCGGATGTCTTGCTTGGCATAAAATCCGGGAGCCAGGATTTTGACCAGAATCAGGCCGATCAGGCCGACGCCGTAGGCCACCAGCGCATTACCCGTCATGGCGACATCACGTGCAGCGAATTTGCCATAGTGAAATAGCGTCGCCGTCAGCGGTTCGGCCAGGGTTAATAGCCCCACTGCGGCCGGTAATGCGAGCAGGAAAGTGAGCCGCAAACCCCAGTCCAGCAGCGCCGAATATTCGGTCTTGTCGCCATCGGAATTAGCTTTCGATAAACTCGGCAGCAAGATCGTGCCGAGCGCCACGCCCAGCAGCGCGGTGGGAAATTCCATCAAGCGATCCGCATACGATAGCCATGAAACGCTGCCGTTGGCCATGCGGGAAGCGAGATTGGTATTGATCATCAGGCTGATTTGCGCCACTGATACTGCAAATGTCGCCGGCACCATTTGTTTCAGCACCCGGCGCACGCCGGCATCGCGCAGGCAAAACACCGGATTGAGCGAGATGCGCGGCAGCATGCCGATTTTTAGCAGCGCCGGGATTTGCACCGCCAATTGCAGTATGCCGCCGACAAACACCGCAATTGCCAGCGCGTACACCGGTTGCTGCAGCAACGGCGCCAAAAATAGTGAAGCGGCGATGAAGGACAAATTCAGCAACACCGGCGTCAGGGCGGGGATTTTGAATTCGCGCCAGGTATTGAGGATGCCGCCAGACAGCGCCACCAGCGACATGAAGCCGATATACGGAAACATGATGCGCGTCATCATGACCGAGGCATCAAACGCCTGCGCATTGGATTTCAAACCGGTGGCAATCAGATACACCACCGCGGGCGCTGCCAGAATGCCGACGACGCAAGTAATGAGCAGCGTCCAGGTCAGCACGGTGGCAACATGGTCGACCAGTTTTTTGGTCTGCAAGTCGCCTTTCTGGTTTTTGTATTCCGCCAGAATCGGCACAAATGCCTGGGAAAAGGCACCCTCCGCAAATAGTCGGCGCAACAGATTGGGGATGCGGAAAGCGACGAAAAACGCGTCCGTGTAAGCAGAAGCGCCGAACGCGCGGGCAATCAGAAACTCGCGCAACAGGCCCGTCACGCGGGATAGCATCGTCATACCCGATACGGTGGCAAGTGTTTTAAGCAAGTTCATGGCCGGAATTATCCTGGGTTTCTCAGTTGCAGCACAACCACTTAAGAGTGAGTGGATTGATAAGAAAAGCATCAACAGCGATCATGCAGCTATCGAAGGCAATAAGCTGTCAATTGAGGAGCTTGGAATTATAATCGCTCAGTGCGTTGCAGATTGCAGCTAGCGCTTCCTATGCACCCTGTTCCAGCAAATATCACTTGATTTGTTGTGGTGCACCAGCATCGATTTGCTCGTTTAAAAAAATGCCGCTATAATACGTAGCTACACAGAATTTTTATCTCGCAACACTCAGGTTTGCGAACGCACTTTGACCTTGTTTTAGGAAATACTCATGGCAAATACAGCACAAGCACGCAAGCGCGCTCGTCAAGCAGTCAAACTGAACGCGCATAATTCCAGCCAGCGTTCTACATTGCGTACAGCAATTAAAGCTGTCCGCAAGGCCATCGCTACAGGCGACAAAGTCGCTGCAGCCGCAATCTATCAATCGTCTATCTCGACAATTGACCGCATTGCTGACAAAAAAATTATTCATAAGAACAAGGCTGCGCGCCACAAGAGCCGTCTTGCCGCAGCTTTGAAAGCACTAGCTTAATTAGTTTTCGATTGTTCCGGCCTGCGCTGGAAGCATGAGCTTGATTAATTGAAAAACCCGCTTGATTTTATCGCGCGGTTTTTTGTCGTTGTGAAATTTTTCAGCAAGTAGGCTCAGTTCGGGACTAATTCACTGATTACGCTGCCTGGTTTGATATTTTTCTGCTTGAACCAGCCCTGATTCATTTCCAGCGCGTAGCGAACGGCTTTTTTTGCGCAGTGCGAATTGGTGGTTTGTGGCTGCATATCCTCGATGTTGACAATTTTTCCACTATTGTCAATGAATGCAACCGAGAGTGGAATCAAAGTGTTTTTCATCCACATGCAAACGTCTGCAGGCGCCTCGAAGTCGAATATCATTCCTTCGTTACTGGCCATTCTTTGACGAAACATCAATCCCTGCTGACGTTCGGCCTCATTGGCGGCGATTTCCGCCTTTATTACATACATACCGGCGTTCAGCGTAGTGCTGCGAAATTTTTGTGTTTGCTGCGCATATCCAGGTATCGCAATGCAGACTAAAAAAGTGCTGAAAATCCCAATGCACTGACGCGTCTGCCTATTCATGTTGAAATTCCCCGAGCAAAAAAGATACAAAGATACGCATTTTGACGTAAAAAGGCTCGGCATATCGGGTCTTTTACTATTTTTGTCTAAACATTATCGTATTTCAGCAGGCGACACCGTGCTCCATTCTCCCGGCATAAGTGGATGGGATTGCAGGGAAATGTTGCCAATGGCGATGCGCACCAACCTTAGGGTTGGGAGGCCAACTGCTGCCGTCATCCGTCGAACTTGGCGATTCTTGCCCTCGGATAGCGTGATGGACAGCCAGTTAGTCGGACGATTGTTTCGTTCCCGTATCGGTGGATTGCGCGGCCATAGCCAGTCAGGCCGATAAATCTGCTTGACAATACACGGCTGGGTAACAAAATCCCCGAGATTAAGCGGACCGCGTAAACGCGCCAGCTTGGCCGAATCGGGCGTTCCTTCCACTTGTGCAATATAAGTTTTCGGCTGTTTATGGTCAGGGTGGCTGATGTCGTGCTGCAGCTTGCCGTCATCCGTTAGCAGCAGCAATCCCTCGCTATCGGCATCCAGCCTACCGGCGGGATAGACGTTGGGAATGTCAAGGTAATCGGCTAGAGTCTGACGTGTAGGATGCGCAGAAAATTGGCACATCACTTGAAACGGCTTGTTGAATAATATGAGTGGCATGCCGCTAGTGTCGCAAAAACATGGCATCAAGTAAAATACAAGAGCATAATATGAAATTCTGGTCTTGTGTCTTATATAAGACATAATCAAGGCGCCATCGATTAATTGCAAGATTCAGCAGTATCCAGATGTCCACTCAGAGTGAAGTACGCTCTTTTTCGCCTCAACTTCGGAGACAACGATGTATCAACATATCAAAATTCCAGCCGACGGCAAGAAAATTACCGTCAATGCCAATTTTTCATTGACCGTTCCCGATAACCCGATTATTCCTTATATCGAAGGCGACGGCACCGGTGTTGATATCAGTCCAGTGATGATCAAGGTCATTGATGCCGCTGTTGCCAAAGCATACGACGGCAAGCGCAAGATCAACTGGATGGAAATCTATGCCGGCGAAAAAGCGACGCAGGTATATGGCCCGGATGTATGGCTGCCAGAAGAGACGCTGCAGGTTCTGAAGGACTTCGTAGTCTCGATCAAAGGCCCGTTGACCACGCCGGTTGGAGGCGGGATTCGCTCGCTGAATGTGGCAATGCGCCAAGCGCTTGATCTGTATGTCTGCCTGCGCCCAGTACGTTATTTCACTGGTGTGCCCTCGCCAGTGCGTGAACCGCAAAAGACTGACATGGTGATTTTTCGGGAAAACTCGGAAGACATTTATGCCGGGATCGAATTCCAGGCAGGCACAGACGAGGCCAAGAAACTGATTGGTTTCCTGATCAATGAAATGGGTGTCACGAAAATCCGTTTCCCGAACACTTCAGGCATCGGCATCAAGCCGGTGTCCAGTGAAGGTACCGAGCGTCTGGTGCGCAAGGCAATCTTGTATGCGATAGATAACGACAAGCCATCTGTGACTATTGTGCACAAAGGCAACATCATGAAATACACCGAAGGCGGCTTTCGTGACTGGGCTTATGCCTTGGCGCAAAAAGAATTCGGTGCTGAACTGATCGATGGCGGCCCATGGTGCAAATTTAAGAATCCGAAGACGGGCAAAGACATTGTTATCAAGGATTCGATTGCAGATGCCTTCCTGCAGCAGATTCTGTTGCGTCCGGCTGAGTACAGCGTGATTGCGACCCTGAACCTGAACGGTGACTTTATTTCGGATGCACTGGCGGCGCAAGTCGGCGGCATCGGCATTGCTCCAGGTGCCAATTTGTCGGATTCAATTGCAATGTTTGAAGCTACCCATGGCACTGCGCCAAAATACGCAGGAAAAGATTATGTTAATCCTGGTTCACTGATCTTGTCGGCGGAAATGATGTTGCGTCATATGGGCTGGTTGGAAGCGGCTGATCTGATCATCGCTTCGATGCAAAAATCCATTGCTTCGAAAAAAGTTACCTACGATTTTGCCCGCTTAATGGAAGGCGCCACTCAGGTGTCTTGTTCCGGTTTTGGCGATGTCATGATTGAAAATATGTAAATTGCAAGACCGCTGCTAATGCTGCATAGTTATTAGCGCTACACATCTAAAGGTCGGATTTAATCCGGCCTTTTTTAATTTGCGCATCTAGTTTTCTCGAAGATGGCCCATATGTTGTTGTCTATGAGCGAAAAAAAACCCTGCTGTACAGGGTTTTCCGAAACTTTTTAAATCCAAAAAATTATGCAGCTTGGATATTTGAAGCTTGCTTGCCTTTAGGGCCTTGCGTGACTTCGAACTGAACTTTTTGGCCTTCTTTGAGGGTCTTAAATCCGTTCATGTTAATTGCGGAAAAGTGCGCAAATAAATCTTCTCCACCATCATCTGGAGTGATAAAACCAAAGCCTTTAGAATCATTGAACCACTTGACTGTACCTGTTGCCATAATGCATCTCTCAAATAAAAAAAATCACACAAGTAATAAAGGAAGAAACATCAAAACCACTGCTTCAAGCTAAATACCCACTTCTACATTGACAAGAAAAACATCTTTGCTTGCAATAAATACTATTGTTCTCGGAAAAAAATGCAAGGTCAAGTGATTTTTAACGGACGAACCTATTTTATTGCGTTAGATCGAACAAAATGCTCTTGATTTGATCTTTACAGGTGCCATCTGCGTACAGTAAAGAAACCGCGTAATATTGAAAGAAATAAATGAATACTGGACGTCGGTTATGACGCGTTGTATCTGAAGTCGAACGGATTAAAAATAGACGCATGGCCATTAAGCATGAAAACGATACGCTCATCGAGCAGCGCGAACAGAAATTAAAGGCACCATCTATGTATCAGGTGTTGTTGCTCAATGACGATTACACGCCAATGGAGTTTGTGGTTGCGATTATTCAGGAGTATTTCAACAAGGATCGCGAGACCGCGACGCATTTGATGCTCAAGGTGCATCGCGATGGCAAGGCGGTATGTGGCGTATATTCGAAAGACGTTGCGTCAACAAAAGTGGATCTTGTTTTAACGCATGCCCGTAAAGCGGGACACCCCCTGCAATGCGTGATGGAGGAAGTATGATTGCCCAAGATTTGGAAGTAAGTTTGCACATGGCTTTTGTCGAAGCCCGTCAGGCACGACATGAGTTCATCACTGTCGAGCATCTATTGCTCGCGTTGCTGGATAATCCATCTGCAGCGGAAGTACTGCGTGCGTGCGCAGTCAGTATTGACGACTTGCGTAAAACATTGTCTAATTTTGTCGCCGACAATACGCCGACAGTGGCGGGCACTAGCGAAGTCGATACGCAGCCGACACTCGGTTTTCAGCGGGTGATTCAGCGCGCAATCATGCATGTTCAGTCTGCCTCAAACGGTAAGAATGAGGTCACTGGCGCTAATGTTTTGGTAGCCATTTTCGGCGAAAAAGATTCGCACGCAGTATATTATTTGCATCAACAGGGCGTCACGCGCCTTGATGTAGTGAATTTTATCTCGCATGGTGTGCGTAAGGACCAACAGTCCGATCCGCAAAAATCGTCGGAGGGCGTTGATGAAGCGCAGGCGGAAAGGCAGCAAAAAGAAAGCCCACTAGATCAATATACGCAGAATCTCAACAAGGCAGCCCTAGAAGGCAAGATTGACCCCTTGATTGGCCGCGAAGCGGAAATCGATCGTGTGATCCAGATACTCTGCCGTCGCCGTAAGAACAATCCCTTGCTGGTGGGCGAGGCAGGTGTCGGCAAGACCGCGATCGCAGAGGGCCTGGCATGGCGCATTACGCAAGGCAATGTGCCTGAAATCCTGAGCGGCGGAATTGTGTATTCGCTCGATATGGGCGCTTTGCTGGCTGGGACCAAGTATCGTGGCGATTTTGAGCAGCGCCTCAAGGCGGTACTCAAGCAACTCAAAGACGATCCGAATGGCATCTTGTTTATCGACGAAATCCATACCATCATCGGCGCGGGTTCGGCTTCCGGCGGTACGCTTGACGCCTCCAATCTGCTGAAGCCAGCGCTTGCCAATGGCCAGTTAAAATGCATTGGCGCCACCACATACACGGAGTATCGTGGTATTTTCGAGAAAGACCACGCTCTGTCGCGACGCTTCCAGAAAGTGGATGTGAATGAGCCGACTGTGGAGCAGACGGTGCTGATTCTACGTGGCCTGAAATCCCGCTTCGAGGAACATCATGGCGTTAAATATTCTGCTTCTGCGTTGACCACGGCAGCGGAATTATCGGCGCGCTTCATCAATGACAGGCATTTGCCCGACAAGGCGATCGACGTGATCGATGAAGCCGGTGCGGCGCAGCGCATTCTGCCCAAATCCAAACAGAAAAAAACCATCGGCAAGGCGGAAATCGAGGACATCATTGCCAAGATTGCGCGCATTCCACCGCAATCAGTCAATCAGGATGACCGCAGCAAGCTGCAGACGATTGATCGGGATCTGAAGAATGTGGTGTTCGGCCAGGAACCGGCAATCGAAGCTTTGGCTTCCGCCATCAAGATGGCCCGTGCTGGTTTGGGCAAGACCGACAAGCCGATTGGCTCTTTCCTGTTTTCCGGCCCTACTGGTGTAGGCAAGACCGAGGTCGCGAAACAGTTGGCTTTCGTTCTCGGCATCGAGATGATTCGTTTCGATATGTCGGAATATATGGAGCGCCATGCGGTGAGCCGACTGATTGGTGCGCCGCCGGGCTACGTTGGCTTCGATCAGGGTGGCTTGCTGACCGAAGCGGTTACCAAGAAACCACACTCAGTGTTGTTGTTGGACGAAATTGAAAAGGCGCACCCGGATATTTTCAATATCCTGTTGCAAGTGATGGATCATGGCACGCTGACCGACAATAATGGCCGCAAGGCGGACTTCCGCAATGTGATCATCATCATGACTACCAATGCGGGGGCGGAAAGCTTGCAAAAACGATCGATCGGCTTTACCGATAAGAAAGAAGCCGGCGATGAAATGGTGGATATCAAGCGTATGTTTTCGCCTGAATTCCGCAATCGCCTGGATGCGATCATTAGTTTCCGCGCACTGGACGAAGAAATCATCTTGCGCGTGGTAGACAAGTTCCTGATGCAACTGGAAGAGCAATTGCACGAGAAAAAAGTGGAAGCGATTTTCACCGATGACTTGCGCAAGTTCCTGGCCAAGAAAGGTTTCGACCCGCAAATGGGCGCACGGCCGATGGCGCGACTGATCCAAGACCTGATACGCAAGGCTTTGGCAGATGAATTGCTATTCGGCAAACTGGTCAGCGGTGGTCGCGTGACCGTCGATCTGGATGATAAGGATCAGATCAGCTTGAGCTACCCGGAAGAAAACGATTCGATTCCACCGCCACCACCTTTACTGGTCACGGAACTCGAATGATGGGTTGACAGCGCGATTGTGCGTTAATACTAAAAACCCGAGCTGCCAACCGCAGATCGGGTTTTTTTACGGGTATCTTTTTAGTAATGCTAGCAATAGGAGTATATTTTAGATTGCCTTATTTTATAGCGAAAAGTATGTTTTTAAATAACATACTCCAGTAAAATTTTTACTTTTTCGCAAGTGGTTTCTTTACGGTAGCAGTGGTTTTTTGTTTGCTTGTTTGGCCTTGATCTCGGCTATGGTTCGGGCAATTGTTGCCAGGCGGTAAGCAGTGGCGGGATGAATTGCTGTATAGCCGTTTAACACTGTGGCCGGAATTTGCTGGTCCAGTCGCTGCCAAAACGCCGCTGCATCGTCGATTTTGTATCCTGCCCGGGCCAGCATATACAACGATAGGCTGTCGGCGGCGGCATCGAAATTCTGTGGATAGGCTTTTATTCCTGCCGTACCATTGATTGCATCCAGACTGGGGTTGTAGCGGATCAGATTATCGATGATGCCACTCATGGTAGCGCTGATTTTCTGCTTGCTGGGATGCGCCAGTGCGTTGTGCGCGAATTCCCGCGCCAGCACTAGGGCCAGCTCTTCATCGGATTGTACAAAATCAAGCATGCCGCGCGTAATCATTACGCGCTGACCGTCCGCATAGGCATTGACGTTGTCCGTATTGCCCAGTTCTACTGCGAAAGCGCAGGCGCGCGTGAGCGGGATGCTGAGTGGGATATTCTTGTCGTTGCGCGAAACGGTCAATTTAATCAGTGAACTATTACGCACTAGTGGAGCCAGGATAGCGGCGGCCTGTCGCTCGGCGTTGGGGCCGAGCGGAAAAGGCTTGTCGCTGGCGCTAATCAGTCGGTCGCCGGGCCGAATACCGGCGCGCTGGGCGCCGCTGCCGGCCAAGACTTGAATGACTTGCAACTGCTCGTTTAGTCCGTACGCCTTTTGCGCATCTGCGACAAATTCTTCCGGGAAGGAATACTTGTTCTTGGCAGAAAAACCGAGCAGATTGCGGGCATTCGCCTTGCACAGCTGCGCATTCTGGGTCAGTAAGGGGGCCGCAACTCGATACAGACGCTCCTGCTGCACTACGATTGAGCGCAGCGGCGCTGGAGCGGGCAGGGTGCTTAATGGCGCGGTGAATGGCGCGGTGGCTGCGCCGGTAGCTTCTGGTGCTGCTGTTATTGGCTGTTGCGTGGCGCAAGCAGCGAGCAGCAATGCTGTTGCAGCGTATGCAGAAAACAGTCGGCAACGCTTCAGAGTGTCGCGTAGATATGTGCGCGTGTGCATTGCAGTGGGCTGATGAAGTGTCGTCATGGATTATTTTCCGGTACTGCCGAATCCGCCAGTACCGCGTTCGCTGGTATCAAATTCTTCGACAATGTTAAAACCGACCTGGAGCACCGGCACGATGACCAGTTGCGCCAGGCGCTCCATTGGGTTGAGCGTGAAAGCGGTCTGGCCGCGATTCCATGTCGACACCATTAACTGCCCTTGATAGTCGGAGTCGATCAAGCCAACCAGATTCCCCAGCACGATGCCATGTTTGTGGCCGAGCCCGCTACGCGGCAAGATCATCGCGGCGTATGCGGGATTGGCCACGTGGATCGCCAATCCGGTTGGAATCAGATGGGTTGCGCCTGGCGCAATGCACAGTGGCGCATCAAGGCAGGCACGTAAATCCAGCCCGGCGCTGCCAGCGGTGGCGTAAGCCGGCAGTTGATCCTTGAGGCGCGGATCGAGAATTTTAATGTCGATGGTTTTCATGGATTTTGGCTTCTAATGGTTGCATCAATCCGGCGGCAGACGTAATTGTTAGCGTGGTAAACGGCTGGCGATGACTGCGAGCAACTGGCGCGCCAGCACTTGTTTGTCGTTGCGCGGCAGCAGGGTATGGCCGTCGGCATCAAACAATATCAGTTCGTTGTCATCCTTGCCGAACGTATGATGGCCGATATTGCCGATCAGCAGCGGAATGTTTTTGCGCAGGCGCTTTTGCTCGCCATACTCCAGCAGATTTTCCGACTCGGCGGCAAAGCCGACGCAGTAGGGACGCTTTGGCAACGCCGCTACAGTAGCCAGAATATCTGGATTCCGCGCAAATTCCAAGATGGGCGCGCTGCCATCCTTGCCATCTTTTTTAAGTTTCTGTGCGCTGGCATTCGCTACCCGCCAGTCGGCCACTGCTGCTACCGCTATAAAGATATCCTGATCGGTCACCTGTGCCAGAACCGCATCGTGCATTTGTTGTGCGCTCTGGACTTGAATGCACTGAACCCCGAACGGCGCGTCGAGCGCAGTCGGGCCGGATATCAGGGTGACAAAAGCACCGGCCTGCTGGGCGGCGCGGGCGATTGCGTAGCCCATCTTGCCGGACGACAGGTTGGTAATGCCGCGCACCGGGTCAATCGGCTCGAAAGTTGGGCCAGCGGTCAGCAGGATGCGCTTGCCGGCCAGGATTTTCGGCTGGAAAGAGGCGACGATTTGCTCCAGCAACTGAGCCGGCTCGAGCATGCGGCCCATGCCGTTTTCGCCGCAGGCCTGAGCCCCGGTGTCCGGGCCGAGCAATTCGATGCCATCTGTCGCAAGCTGCGCCACATTGCGCTGGGTGGCGGGGTTTTGCCACATTTCCACGTTCATCGCCGGCGCTACCAGTAAGGGCAAATGGGCCGGGCGCGCGATGCACAAGGTCGAGAGCAGGTCGTCGCATGCGCCCTGCGCCAACTTGCGGATGAAATCGGTCGAGCAGGGCGCAATCACGATGGCGTCGGCGTCGCGGCTGAGGTCGATATGCGCCATATTGTTGGCGATCCGCGCATCCCACTGGTCGGTATATACCGGTTTGCCGGACAGCGCCTGCATCGTTACTGGCGTGATGAACTGGGTAGCGGCCTGCGTCATGACGACTTGCACCGAGGCGCCCGCCTTGCCCAGCGCACGGGTCAGTTCCGCCGCCTTGTAGCAGGCCACGCCGCCGCTCAGGCCGAGGATAATTTTTTTGCCTGCAAGATCCATGGCGATTCCTTTGATGCTGTGATATTGCGCGTAGTGGCGTGCAACCAAGGGATAATGCGGGGCTAATATAAATTATATTAGTTGGAGTATGCATAAAAAACACATACTTTCCGCATTATTTATGTGCTTATATTAAAAATACACATAATAGTATATCTTTTATAAAAAATTTTTACGGCGTGTGTCGTTGCTGAGTTACTTGTTAACGCGCCGCAACTCATCGAGTATGAACAATGCGGCGCCGATAAAAATGGCGCTGTCGGCCAGATTGAATGCCGGCCAGTGCCAGCCGGCCACATACACATCCAGAAAATCGATTACATGGCCGTACATGATGCGGTCAATTACGTTGCCGATGGCACCGCCCAGAATCAGAGCCAAGGCCCAACAAAACTGGCGCTGGCCGGCATGGCGTCGCAGCATGTATATGATCACCAGCGCTGCCACCACACCGACAGCGGTAAAGAAATACCGCTGCCAGCCGGATTCAGCGGCCAAAAAATTGAACGCTGCACCCTTGTTGTAGGCTAGCACCAGATTGAAAAAAGGGGTTACCGCAAGCGACTCGCCGTAGGTGAATAATTTGGTTATCGTGATCTTGCTCAACTGGTCGAGCAGAATCACGATCGCCGCGATCCCGATCCAGGGCGTGATGCTGGTGCGCGACTTAGAAGAAAAACGGTTTGCGGTTGCCATAGCGATGTACTCCGAAGGTGGGTCAGATTGGCCCGCCACGCCGGCTTTGCGACATGACAGGCGTAGTTACTCAGTCAGGCAAAGCGCCGCGTTTCGCCCGTGCCGAACAGATTGCTGATGCAGCGCCCGCACAGTCCAGGGTGCTCTGCGTGGCTGCCAACATCTGCTCGATAGTGCCAGCAACGCTCGCATTTCTGATATGTCGAAGGGGTCACGACGACGCCTTCTTGTTCCTTGTTAGCGACTTCAGCCACTGTCGCTTGCGAGGTAATCAGTACGAACTTCAGGTCGTCGCCCATGCCGTTCAATAGCGCAAACTTGTCGCCGCTGGCCTGGATGCTAATCTCGGCTTGCAATGATGAACCGATAGCGCCGGCGCTGCGCACTTCTTCCATTTGCTTGGTGACATCGGCGCGGATGTCGCGCAACTGTGCATACTTGGCCAGCAACGCCGCAGCATCGGCGACTTCAGGCAGCGTGTAATAGGTCTGGGTGAATATCGTTTCATCACTATTTGCAAACGCTTCTTTGCTGGCGAAGACGGCCCAAGCTTCTTCCGCGGTGAAGGACAGCATCGGCGCCATCACGCGCAACAGCGATTGCGTGATGTGCCACATTGCGCTCTGCGCCGAGCGGCGTGCGTGCGAAGTGGTGCCACCGGTGTACAGGCGATCTTTCAGGATGTCGAGGTAGAAACTGCCCAGGTCTTCCGAGCAGAAACCTTGTAGCTTTGCCACTACCGGATGAAATTCATAAGCGTCGTAATGGGCTAGAATTTCAGCTTGCAAGGCGGCTACGCTGGCGACTGCATAGCGGTCGATTTCCATCATTTCCGCGACCGGCACAGCATCCTTGGCAAAGTCAAAGTCGGACGTGTTGGCCAGCAAAAAGCGCAGCGTATTGCGGATGCGGCGATACGCTTCGGTCACGCGCTTGAGGATTTCGTCCGAAATATTCAGTTCGCCGGAATAATCGGTGGACGCAACCCACAGCCGCAGGATGTCAGCCCCGAGCGTGTCGGAGATTTTTTGCGGCGCGACCACATTGCCTTTCGACTTCGACATTTTCTTGCCTTCGCCATCGACCACGAAGCCGTGCGTCAGCAAAGCTTTGTAAGGCGCGCGGCCATTCAGCATCGAAGACGTCAGCAGCGAAGAGTGGAACCAGCCGCGATGCTGATCCGAGCCTTCCAGATACAAGTCGGCCGGGAATTGCAACTGTTTTGCGTGCGAGCCTTTGCCTTGTCGACCGCCGAGTACGGTCTGGTGCGTGGTGCCGGAATCGAACCAGACGTCCAGCGTATCCTTGTTTTTCACGTACATCGGCGCGTCGTCGCCCAGCAGTTCGTTGATATCGACTGCGTGCCAGGCTTCGATGCCATGCTGTTCAATGCGTTTGGCGATGATCTCCAGCAATTGCGCTGTGCGCGGATGCAGTTCGCCGCTTTCCTTGTGGACAAAAAAGGCCATCGGCACGCCCCATTGACGCTGCCGCGACAGCGTCCAGTCAGGCCGGTTTGCGATCATGCCGTGCAGCCGTGCCTTGCCCCAGGCGGGGTAAAACACGGTGTCGTCAATAGCCTTTAGTGCGGTTTCACGCAAACTCGGGCCGCCGTCTTTCGGCGTAAGGTCCATGCCGGCGAACCATTGCGAGGTAGCGCGATAGACGATCGGCGTCTTGTGGCGCCAGCAGTGCATATAGCTGTGGTCGAACATCACCAGCTTGAACAATGCGCCGACTTCTTCGAGCTTGGTGCAGATCGGTTTGGATGCTTCCCAGATCGTCATGCCGCCGAAAAAAGGCAGCCAGGATGCGTATTTGCCGTCGCCCATCACCGGTTTCAGAATTTCGTCATCGGTCATTCCGTGCGCTTTGCAAGAAATAAAGTCGTCGATGCCGTACGCGGGTGCCGAATGGACTATGCCGGTGCCGGTGCCGAGTTCGACATATTCGCCCAGAAATACCGGCGAATAGCGGTTGTAGCCTGCATCCAAATCGGCGAACGGGTGTTTGAACTTGATCAGACTCAGCGCTTCACCCTTGCAGGTGGCGATAATTTTGCCTTCCAGACCGAAGCGCTGCAGGCAGGATTCAACCAAATCTTCGGCCAGAATCAGCAGGATGGCTTCGCCATTGCGGACGGTTTCCACCAGCGCATACGTGAACTCGGGATGCATGTTCAGCGCTTGATTGGCGGGAATAGTCCACGGCGTGGTGGTCCAGATCACGCAATAACCCTTGTCCGTGGGCAGTTTCGGCAAGCCGAAGGCGGCGGCGATCTTGTCTGGCTCGGCGAACGGAAAGCCGACATCGATGCCGGGGTCGCGCTTGTCCTGATACTCGACTTCGGCTTCGGCCAGTGCCGAGCCGCAGTCGAAGCACCAGTTGACCGGCTTCAGGCCGCGATAGATGTAGCCTTTTTCCAGCATGGTGCCGAGCGCGCGCAATTCGTCGGCTTCGTTGCCGAAGTCCATGGTCTTGTACGGGTTATCCCATTCGCCCAGCACACCGAGTCGGATGAAATCTTTTTTCTGGCGTTCAATCTGCTCGCTGGCATAGGCGCGCGCCTTGGCTAGCACTTGTTCCACCGGCAAATTCTTGCCGTACAGCTTTTCGATCTGGATTTCGATTGGCATGCCGTGGCAATCCCAGCCCGGCACGTATTGCGCATCGAAACCGGCCATGTTGCGGGCCTTGACGATCATGTCTTTGAGGATTTTGTTGACCGCGTGGCCGATATGGATATCGCCATTCGCATACGGCGGGCCGTCATGCAAGATGAATTTGGGACGGTTGGCCGAGGCCTTGCGGATGCGCTGGTAGATTTTCTTTTCTTGCCATTGCTTGACCCATTGCGGCTCGCGCTTGGCCAGATCGCCGCGCATCGGGAACGGGGTTTCGGTCATGTTGACCGGATATTTGCTGTGCACCTTGTTGGACGGCTTGTTAGCCGGCTGGTTGGATGGCTTCGCTTCGGGCGTGTTTGCTTGGTTATCGGACATAGTATTTCTTCAATGATGTTCAGTGAAATTCAGCGATTTTTATTGCATGCAATGATTGTATACAGCGAATAGACGGCGGCGCTCGAAGCACCAGCAGTATGGTATTCAAATTCGCTCGGTCGCCGTGGTAGGTGCTTCCGCATGGTGTTTGAAGTACGCGCGCGCTTGCGCCGCATCGTGCGCTATGGCGTCGATCAGAGTCGGTAGATCGCTGTATTTTTCTTCGTCCCGCAGCTTTTTCAGGAATTCGACACGGATCAATTTACCGTAGCACTGCTGGGCAAAATCGAACACATGCGTTTCCAGCAGCACGCGGCCGCTGTCGTCGACCGTTGGACGCAATCCCAGGCTGGCAACGCCCGGCAACGGCGTCTCGGCCAGTCCGTGTACCTGCACGATGAAAATTCCGTTCAGCACCGGGTGCTTGTGGGTTACGCGCAGATTCAGGGTTGGGAACCCGAGCGTACGCCCCAGTTTTTTGCCGTGGATCACATGGCCGGAAATGGCGTACGACTGGCCTAGCAATTGGCGTGCATGATCAAAATCGGCTGCCGTTAGCGCGGCGCGCACCGCGGACGACGAAATGCGGGTGCCGTCGTTGGTGACCGTGCGCAGCACTTCCACTTCAAAACCGTATTTCCGGCCGGATTCGACCAGCGTTGCCAGGTTGCCTGCACGCTTGGCGCCGTAGCAGAAATCTTCACCCACAATCAGCCATTTGGCGTGCAAGCCTTGTACCAGCACTTTTTCCACGAAATCCTGCGGCGCCAAACTGGCGAAATGGGCGTTGAAATGCTCGACGATGACGCGTTCGATGCCAGTTGTGGCCAATGCTTGCAGTTTGTCGCGCAGGTTGGCGATGCGGCTGGGCGCGCGGCTCGGATCGCCTTGGATGCTGGCGAAAAATTCGCGCGGGTGCGGCTCGAAAGTCATCACCGCCGCATCCAGTTGCAAACGGGCGGCGGCTTCGCATACGCGCGCAAGCAGGGCCTGATGCCCAAGGTGTACACCATCGAAGTTGCCGATCGCCAACGCACAGGGCGCACGCGATGCGGCATTGGGAAGTCCGCGAAATACCTTCATACAGATTCAGTGTTGAGATTGCTGCAAAGCTTTTGATTATAAATGCTTTCCTGCTCTTATCCTTGAATTGCAAAATCGGTGCCGCTTCGGCTTGTTGCGGAATCCCGGCGTATTCGGCACTGGCAGTTACAGCAAGAACCGGGTTGCGTTTCCTGTATGGGCAGAATGCCGGTGTCTGTGCGGTTTTCGAATTTAAAAATCATTGGCTTAGCTAAAGCTCCATACAAGTTAAATTTATTGGCAGTATATTAGTATATGCCCTACTTTTCGCATGTTATTAATGGGGTTTCAAAAATACAGTATGTTGTATATAAGAAAGCGCTGGTCAGCTTGCGTAGTTCGCGGCCAAAGGTGCCGCCGGCAGACGCACTGTTAAAGTTTTACCGGGTATAGTCGCTACTTGCCATACTTCAGTTGCTGCGCAGTAATGTGATGCCGGTAACTGGACTTCGGTTTTCAGACAGTCATCCCGCCATCCAGTCCAGGATCGGATGCATTGTAATCACTCCTTTAAAGAGAACATCATGCCTTCTTCAACGCAATCACTCTCCGCTGTAGGTAATCACCCAAATCAGGCAGATACGAATGGCCGCAATGAGTTCCTGGCGTTTACCCTTGGGCAGGAAGAGTACGGCATCGACATACTTAAAGTGCAGGAAATACGCGGCTACGAAGTAGTGACCCGGATCGCCAATGCGCCCGAGTTTCTCAAAGGCGTCATCAACCTGCGCGGCATCATCGTGCCGGTGGTTGATATGCGCATCAAGTTCAAGCTGGGCACGCCGACCTACGACCAGTTCACGGTCGTCATCATCCTTAATATTGGCGGGCGCATCATGGGAATGGTGGTCGATAGCGTTTCCGACGTGATCACACTGGTGCCAGAGCAGATCAAGCCCGCGCCGGACTTAGGGGCCGCTTTTGATAGCGATTATTTGATCGGGCTGGGCACGGTCGAAGAACGCATGTTGATTCTGGTGGATATCGATAAATTGATGTCTTCTGCCGAAATGGGCTTGATTGAAAAAAATGCTGCCTAGCATTGTGTTGGATTTTTAGATTTTCTGATGAAAAGTAGATATGATTTTAACAATTAAGACGCGCCTGATCGGCGTAGTAGGATTTTTGTCCTTGCTCACGGTCCTTATCGGGATGCTGGGCTTGAATGGCATGAACAAGACGAATGCTGGGCTGAAATCCGTGTATGAAGGTCGCGCAGTGCCGCTTGAGCAGTTGGCGTCGATGAATAACCTGTTGCAGGAAAACCTGCTCGGTATCGTCAGTGTGCTGCAGGACCCAATGCCCGATAAGATCAAATCTGAAACCGCTAAAATCGATGCCAGAATCCTGAAGATCACCGATACCTGGCGTGCCTATTCGTCTTCCAGGCTGACGCCGGAAGAAAAGCGGCTGGCTGACAAGTTTCAAGTCGACCGCGGCCGTTTCGTCAGTGAAGGACTGCTGCCGGCAGTCGCAGCGCTGCGCGAGGAGCGCATCGGTGAGGTGCAGCTAAAGTGGCATGAAATTGAATCCCTCTCCGCGCCGGTCAGGAGCAGTTTTAGCGCATTGCGCAAACTGCAAGTCGATGGCGCCAAGGCAGAATACGACGCAAGCGTGGCGCGCAACGGCACAATCCAGTTCGACATCTTCGTTGCCATTGCACTTGGCGTATTGCTGGCGGCTGCAGCGGCTTACTTCCTGATCAGAAGCATATTGCGTCCCATGCATCACGCCATTGACGTGGCGCACAACATCGCGGCCGGTGATTTGACGACACAGGTAAAGACCCGATCCGGCGATGAAATCGGCCAGATGTTGCACGCCATCAAGGAAATGAGCGATAGCCTGGTTGGCATAGTCTCCCGGGTTCGTAGCGGCACCGATGCGATCGCGGCCGCGTCGGGCCAGATCGCAGCCGGCAACCTTGATCTTTCCAGTCGCACCGAAGGCCAGGCCAGTAGTCTGGAACAGACCGCAGCAGCGATGGCGGAACTGACCGGCACCGTCAAACAAAACGCTGACAATGCCCGACAAGCCAATCAACTAGCGGTAACCGCTTCTGACGTTGCCCTCAAAAGCGGCGAAGTGGTGTCGCAAGTGGTTGACACCATGGCCGCCATCGACATCTCCGCCAAAAAAATCGTCGACATCATCGGCGTCATTGATGGCATCGCATTCCAGACTAATATCCTGGCCTTGAACGCTGCAGTCGAAGCCGCGCGCGCCGGCGAACAGGGTCGGGGTTTTGCGGTGGTGGCTACCGAAGTGCGCAATCTGGCGCAACGCTCCGCCACCGCAGCCAAGGAAATAAAGTTACTGATCGACGATTCGGTGCAAAAGGTCGGAGTCGGCAACAAACTGGCGGCGCAGGCCGGCGACACTATGGAGCAGGTAGTGGCCAGCGTGCGCCACGTAACCGACATCATGTCTGAAATCACCGCCGCCAGCCATGAGCAAAGCCAGGGCATCGAACAGGTCAATCGGGCCATTGCCCAAATGGATGAGGTGACGCAGCAAAACGCCGCACTGGTAGAAGAAGCTGCGGCCGCTGCCCAGTCCTTGCAACAGCAAGCTGGCGATCTGACCCAAGTGGTCGGCATGTTCCGGCTCGATACGTCGCCAGCAATGGCAGCGCCGGCACAGAAAAGCGGTATCGCTCCAATCAAAAAACAACCTATAGCGGTCCAAGCCAATGCAGCCAAGACCATGCGCCCTGTCAAGCAATCTGCTGCAAAAACGCCGGTGAACAGTGACGATGAGAGATGGGAAGAATTTTGAACTGATGAAGTGAATTAAACGAAACCAAGCAAAACAAATATGCCGTCATTGTTCCAGCGGCATATTTTTTGCCGAATACGTTCTCGGATAAAAATTTGACGTAACACGTGGATTCAGATTTAACGTCCTCCCCGCCATGAATTACTGGTGGTGGCCCAGGAACTGGCCCAACATGCCGGCCAAATTCCCTAGCTCACCTTGGGGTACTTCCCCATTCGGCGTCAGCTTGTCAATCAGTTCCGGGAGCATTTCCGACAGATGGTTGGCCGCATCGCCTTGAGACAGCCCGGCGGTCTGTGCCAGTTGCGCCAGTTGTCCGTCATTACCCAGCGCCTGTTGGATCTGCTCGCCGGAAACTGGCAGATTCTGTCCGGTGCCAATCCACGACGCGAGCGCGTCACCCATTCCGGCATTCTGGAATCCGCTCATCAAACCTTGCAAACCCCCGCTCTGGTTGCTCGTTAGCATCTGTATTGCCGCTTGCAATAATTTAGTTTTTGGATTGTCGGACTGCTGTTGGTCGCCGCCTAGCATGCCCATTGCCATATCGAGAAGTCCCATGGTGTTTTCCTAATCTAAAAATGAATGAAAAAGATACTGTAGCGCATCAATTCCGGTTTCTTTATGCGGTGCAGCAAACTTTGCAACAGTTCACATTTCACCCCACATTGCGTTTAGAGTTGCTAGCGCCGCTAGTCCGGCGGTTTCGGTGCGCAACACGCGCGGCCCCATCGACAGCATCAGCGCGCCTTGCGAAACGGCCATTGATTCTTCCTCTTCGCTAAAGCCGCCCTCCGGCCCGATCAGCAATGCCAAGGCCTGCGGCGGATGATGGCGGGCCCAATTAGCCAGCGATTGTTCGGCGCGCGGGCTGAGCAGAATACGGCGGTGCAGGTCCTGCTGCGTGATCCAGTTTTTGAAGTCGCATAGTTCGGCCAGTTGCGCCAGACGGTTGCGGCCGCTCTGCTCGCTGGCGGCGACGATGATGCCCTGCCAATGAGCAAGTTTCTTTTCGGCGCGTTCGCCGGATAGCCGCATCACGCAGCGCTGGGCCGACAACGGCTGGATCGCGGCGGCACCCAGTTCCACCGCTTTTTCAATGATCCAATCCATTTTCGATGATTCCGGCAGTGCTTGCGCCAGCGTGATCGCGTAGGGAATCTCGACATCTCGCACGGTATGCGCTTTGACTTCGGCGCTGACGCGTTTCTTTTCGATAAGGGTCAGGGTCGCCGTATATTCGCCGCCATCGCCGTTGAATAAGGTGATCGCCGTCCCAGGCTCCAGGCGCAGAACCTGGACGTGATGGGCGATATTGTCCGGCAGTACCAGTTGGGTGCCAATTGCCAGCGGCTGTGCACAATAAAAACGTGGCATGGTAAATCCGATTAAGAGGAACCCCGATTTTAATTCGACACCTGCGTCTCTGGTAAAATACTTGGCTTGGCACTGCGCCCTGCATTGCGCAAGTCTATGAGTATGTCCTTCCTCTCCCATCGTCATTCAAACAGACCAACATGATTTCCACGCTCCCCACTACCAAGATGGCCAATGCGATCCGCGCGCTGGCGATGGATGCTGTCCAAAAAGCCAACTCCGGTCATCCCGGCATGCCGATGGGGATGGCGGATATCGCCGTCGCCTTGTGGGCAGGACATTACCGCCACAATCCGGCCAACCCGCACTGGATCAACCGCGACCGTTTTGTGTTGTCGAACGGCCATGGCTCGTTGCTGCACTACGCGTTGCTGCACTTGACCGGCTACGATTTGTCGGTGGAAGATCTCAAAAATTTCCGCCAGATGCACTCGAAGACACCGGGTCATCCAGAAGTCCACGTCACGCCTGGCATCGAGACCACCACCGGCCCGCTCGGCCAGGGTTTGGCCAACGTGGTCGGCATGGCGCTGGCAGAAAGGTTGCTGGCGGCCGAATTCAACCGGCCCGGCTTTGCCGTGGTCGATCATCACTCCTACGTATTCCTGGGCGACGGTTGCCTGATGGAAGGCATTTCGCATGAAGTCTGTTCACTGGCCGGCACCTTGCGCCTGAACAAAATTATTGCGCTGTATGACGACAATGGGATTTCGATTGACGGCAAAGTCGAAGGCTGGTTCCTGGACGACACCCCGAAACGCTTCGAAGCCTACGGCTGGAACGTAATTCCTGCTGTCGATGGCCATAATGTTGCGGCCGTTGATGCCGCGATTACGCAAGCCAAGCGGTCTGACAGGCCGACTTTGATCTGTTGCAAGACCGTCATCGGCAAGGGTTCGCCGAACATGCAAGGCACGCACAATGTGCATGGCGCTCCATTAGGCGACAAGGAAATCGCTGCGGTGCGCGAATCCCTGAACTGGCCGTATGCGCCGTTCGAAGTGCCGGCCGATGTCTATGCCGCCTGGGATGCAAAAGCGCAAGGTGCTCGTCTCGAAGGCGACTGGAATGCCTTATTCAACGTTTACAGCGAACGTTACCCGCAGCAAGCGGGCGAACTGGTGCGCCGCATGAAAGGCGAATTACCGGGCAATTTCAACGATGTGGTCAACGCTTACACCGCCAGTTGCGTCGAGAAAAAAGAAACTATAGCAACCCGCAAGGCTAGCCAGAATGCGATCCAGGCGTATGCACAGGTTCTGCCGGAATTCCTTGGCGGCTCCGCCGACCTGACCGGCTCCAACCTGACCAACTGGAAAGAGTGCGTCGCGGTGCGCGCCGACCAGCCCGGCAACCATATCAATTATGGTGTGCGCGAATTCGGCATGAGCGCCATCATGAACGGTATTGCGCTGCATGGCGGCTACATCCCGTTCGGTGCCACTTTCCTGACCTTCTCCGACTACAGCCGCAATGCACTGCGGATGGCGGCACTGATGAAAATCCGTTCGATTTTCGTGTTTACGCATGACTCGATCGGCCTCGGCGAAGATGGGCCGACCCATCAATCGGTCGAGCACGTCTCCAGCTTGCGCCTGATCCCGAACCTGGATAACTGGCGTCCCTGCGACACGGTCGAATCCGCTGCGGCCTGGTCGCACGCGGTCAGCCGTCGTCACGGCCCGTCGACCCTGATTTTCTCGCGCCAGAATCTGCAATATCAGGAGCGCACACCGGAACAGATTACCCACATCCATCGTGGCGGTTATGTGTTGAAAGACGCTGCGAACGCCAAAGCAATCTTGATTGCGACCGGTTCCGAAGTTGAACTGGCGATGCAGGCGGCGCAACAACTGGCCAAACAAGGCGTGCCGGTACGCGTGGTTTCGATGCCGTGTACCGATGTCTTCGACCGCCAGGAATCGGCTTACAAAGCCAGTGTCCTGACCCGAGGTTTGCCGCGGGTCGCGATTGAAGCCGGCGTGACCGACTTCTGGCACAAATATGTCGGACTTGAGGGTGCGGTGATCGGTATCGACACTTTTGGTGAGTCCGCTCCGGCGGGCCTATTGTTCAAACATTTTGGTTTCACGGTCGAGAATGTCGTGGCCAATGTGAAATTGGTTATTGCTTAATTAATAATTTTTAATTAACCTCGTTGGCTTAACTACGTTCTGGAGACAGTATGACTATTCGCGTTGCAATCAATGGCTATGGCCGCATCGGCCGCAACATCCTTCGCGCCCACTATGAAGGCGGCAAGTTCAAGGAAGACATCAAGATCGTTGCTATCAATGATCTCGGCAATGCCGAATCGAATGCCCATCTGACCCGCTACGACACCACCCACGGCAAGTTCCCAGGCACTGTCACGGTTGACGGCGACAGCATGATCGTCAATGGCGACCCGATCAAGGTCTTTGCCGAACGCAATCCGGCCAACATCCCTTGGGGCGAGCTGAATGTCGACGTCGTGCTGGAATGCACCGGTTTCTTCGCCACTAAAGAGAAAGCTTCGGCCCACCTGGCCGGCGGCGCGAAAAAAGTCATCATTTCCGCGCCGGGCGGCAAGGATGTCGACGCGACCATCGTATACGGCGTCAATCACGGTGTGCTGAAATCGACCGACACCGTCATTTCCAATGCCTCTTGCACCACCAACTGCCTGGCCCCATTGGTTAAGCCTTTGCACGATAAAATCGGTCTCGTAACCGGTTTGATGACCACCGTCCACTCGTACACCAACGACCAGGTACTGACCGACGTGATGCACGAAGACTTGCGTCGCGCTCGTTCCGCTACCATGAGCATGATTCCGACCAAGACCGGCGCTGCTGCTGCGGTCGGTTTGGTGTTGCCGGAACTGAATGGCCGCCTGGATGGTTATTCGATTCGGGTGCCGACCATCAATGTGTCGATCGTCGATCTGTCGTTCATCGCTGCCCGCGACACGACTGTCGAGGAAGTCAATGCGATCATGAAAGACGCATCGGAAAACGGCCCGTTGAAAGGGATTCTGGAATACAACACAGCACCGCTGGTATCGGTCGATTTTAACCACAACCCAGCATCGAGCACGTTCGATGCGACGCTGACCAAAGTGTCCGGCCGTCTGGTCAAGGTATCGTCCTGGTACGACAACGAGTGGGGTTTCTCGAACCGCATGTTGGATACCACGATGGCGCTGATGTCTGCCAAGTAATTTTTGCAGTAGTTCAGCAAGATGAAACGCCCCGCTAACCGGGGCGTTTTGCCGTGCGGAGCGATTGTTAATTAATGAAAATAGGTAGGGTATGTTAAAAAATAGTGCTTCTTTCGCATATATTTAATAATTTTTTAAAAATACATTGATATGTATCTTTAATTGGTAGGTTGGGTTGAGCAAGGCGAAGCCCAACATTCGGTAGTGAATCTGCGCTTACCAAACGTTGGGCTTTGCAGCCCAACCTACGAGCTGCTACTAACGCTGAGGTAACAGGATCGCCGCCACGGGTGTAAATAAAAGTGAAATTATCATTGGTGATTCCTTGTCGAGCGTCCTGTTAGACGCTTTATAACTAGTACCAGGATTTAATTGCATAGCCGCATGCTTTCAGCTCTTTTGCAACCTCTGTTTTCCACGCACCGTGCGAATCAAGACTCACGTAAACTACGCCACTAATATCATTGGGTGTTTCGATGTCACCTTTCACAAGAGCGCAAACATTTTCTCTTCCGAGTTTTGCCATTAAATATCCATGTTCAAAGACAACGTTTTGTCGGGCCCGATACTTGGGGGGTATCTTTGATTCATGTACATCTCTTCCTTGGTCGCAAGGTGTATATAGCACTAGAGCAAAGTCTGCGTCATTGGAGTAATGCTCTATCTTTTCGATAATTGTCATTCCGGCGCTGGCTTGCTCGTGCAATATTATTGCTTCTAGTCCAATGCCTTCAATAAATCGGCTTACATCTTGTTTTGCTTCGTTGTCTCTGCCGTGAACAATAAATACTTTTCTTTTGTTTCGAGCTACAACAGGTAATGCGTTTGGTAATACGTTTGCTTCCCGTTGAATAGAGATTGCTTTGATAGGAGGTTTGCTTCCAAATTCCAACGCGTCCAGCAATGGTGTGAACTCTTGGGACAAGAATGTCCTGCGTTCAGCGTAAGTTCCGAACTTAGGTTGAATGAAGCCCCAAAAGGAGCTGAGATTCCTGTGTAACTTCAACCACGGTGGAAGATGATCAGAAATTTCTGAATTGGCTAATAGCTCATGCCGCAGTCTTTCGTATTCACTTGAATCTGCGGATTTTCCAGTCGCGTGCGCAACTAATAGATTTTGTAAGTAGCTAACTTTTTCAAAGTTAGTTTTCAAAAATTCAATGCTCATTCAGTAACTCGCTTTGTGTGATTTGAGCTATAACATGGCGCTTAACGTGATTATATTTTCATTTTGCAAATATACTTGCTTTGCGATCTAACCGGGGGTGGCCCGGCTGCCACTCACTTTCTTTGCTTCGCCAAAGAAAGTAAGCAAAGAAAGGCGACCGCAAGACGCAGCCCTTCGGGTTCCCGCCGTCAGCCCGGATAAAACGGGAAACGAAAAGAACTCGCTTCGCTCAAACATTTTTCGTTTCTGATCCGTTTTATCCCGGCCGACGGCGGCTGCGTCCCAAGCGGAAGGGCACACCACGGTCGCGGCAGGTTTGAAGATGGAACGAAGAAACGGCTTTTGTAGGTTGGGTTAGCGGCTTCATCGCGTAACCCGACATTTGTGGCTGAGAATGTCGGGTTACGCTATCGCTTACCCGACCTACGATGCCGAATTACATAATATTTATGGAGTATGTCAATAAACATGCCATTTTCCGCATATATTTAAAGCGTAACTAAAAAATACAGTGGGTAGATTATGTTAATTGCTGCGAACTCCGACAATCGCTGACACGCATCGTGCGCCTCAGCCGACAAGCCCGAACACCGCTTCCCACAGCCGCTTCACGTCATCCACTCTGGCTGCGACTTCCTCCAACTCTACCCGTGCGCGGTCGTTGCCTTGCAGGCGGATGTTGTGCTGCATCTTGCGAAAGTCGCGGTAGGCGCTGGCACCGGCTTCGGCTAGCGGCGCGTCGAGCAGGCCGAGTGCGCCACACAATTTAAGCAGCCCGATGTTGCCGATGTTGGCGGTTAGTTGCGGGTATGAGCCGGCGTGGCGCAGTACCAGGTATTGGACGATGAATTCGATGTCGATCATGCCGCCGGCGTCGTGCTTGAGGTCGAACATTTCGCTGCGGTTGGGATGGGCGCTGTGCAGCTTTTTGCACATGTGCAGGATGTCGTCTTTCAGCTTGGCTTCGTCCTGGGGTTGGCGCAGCACCTGGTCGCGGATAGCTTCAAAACGGGCGCCGATGGCGACATCGCCGGAGCAAAAGCGGGCGCGGGTCAGTGCCTGGTGTTCCCAGAGCCAGGCCGATTCGCTCTGATAGCGTCCGAACGATGCCACCGATGACACCAGCAGGCCGCTGCCGCCGTCGGGGCGCAGCGCGATGTCGATGTCGAACAGGATGCCGGACGAGGTGTGGGACGTCATCCAGGTGATGAAGCGTTGTGCCAGCTTGGCGTACAGAGCGGGCGCATCCTGATCGTCGTCGTCGTATAGGAAGATTACGTCGAGGTCGGAGGCGTAGCCGAGTTCCTTGCCGCCCAATTTGCCGTAAGCGATGACGGCAAATTTCGGAATTTCGATGTGGCGTTTCGGAATGGTTTTCCAGACTGCGCGGATGGTGGTGGCGACGATGATGTCGGCCAATTGCGACAAATGATCGGCCAGATGTTCCATGCTGAGCGCGCCTTCCAGATCCAGCACCAGCAACCGGAACAGTTGCGCATGGTGCATGTCGCGCAGGATATTCATTTGCAGTTCGGTATCGGGCTCGCCGTTGAGGGTGGCGGCGTCGAGTTGTTGTTGCAGTTCGGCGCTGAAACTGGCCCATAGCGGCGCGATCTGCCCCATCTGCACCATGTTTTCATCCAGCAGTTCGTCCAGCAGGATCGGGTGGCGGGTCAGATATTTTGCCGCCCAGTCGCTGGCTTGCATCATGCGAATTACGCGCTGCAATGCCGGCGGGTATTCGGTCAGCAGCGACAGATAGGCAGAACGGCGGGCGATGGTTTCCAGTAGATCGAGCAGACGGCTCAAGGTGGCCAACTGGGCTTTTTTACTCTGTGCGATCAGCGGCAATGCGGCATTGATCAGGGCCAGGAATTTTTTGCGGCTGTCCAACGGCAACGATTGCAGGCGCGAAGACTTGCCGGTTTCGAGCAGGCGCTGGGCCGCTGCCGGAGCTTCGCTAAAGCTGATCGCTTTAAGCTGGGTTTGGATCGCTTCGGCCTTTTCGGCGTCCGGCAAGCTGGCGAACATCTGCAGATCGATCGGCGTTGGCCCGGCTGGCGCGCCGGGTGCGCACTGCGCGTCGTCTTTTTCGCTGAAAATCGCATCGAACCGGGTCGCAACGATCTGGCGCTGCGCGTCCAGCGCTTGCAACAGCGCAGGCACGTCGGTTATGCCCATCATGTGGGCAACCGTAAGCTGGTCGGCCGCGTTGGAGGGCAGGATGTGGGTTTGGGCGTCTTCGATGTATTGCAGCCGGTGTTCCAGATTGCGCAGGAAAATATTTGCTGCCAGTAATTGATCGACGCATTGCTGGCTCAGGATGCCTTTTTCGGCCAGTGTTTTCAGTACGCCGCGGGTTGAGCGGTCGCGTAGTGCGGGGTCGCGCCCACCCCGGATCAGTTGGAATACTTGCGCGATGAATTCGATTTCGCGAATGCCGCCGCGTCCCAGTTTGACGTTATTGCTGCGCTCCGGGTGGCGGGTTTCCTGACGGGTGACTTCGGCCCGGATTTGGCTGTGCATGTTGCGGATCGCATCGATCGCGCCGAAATCCAGATAGCGCCGGTACACGAACGGCCGGATGATACTTTCCAGTAAGGTGATATCGGCTGCGCGCCCGGTCAGTGCGCGCGCTTTGACCCAGGCGTAGCGCTCCCATTCGCGGCCCTGGACGATAAAATATTCTTCCACCATATTGAAACTGGCGGCCAGCGGGCCGGATGCGCCGTTCGGGCGCAGTGCCATATCGACGCGGAAGGTGAAGCCGTCTTCTTCGATTTCCGAGATTGCATGAATCAGTTTTTTACCCAGCCGGATAAAAAACTCATGATTGGATAGGGGCCGCTGTTCTGGCGTGGTGGTGCGGGTTTCGCCGTCTTCCGCATACACGAAGATGAGGTCGATGTCGGACGAGACATTGAGTTCGGCACCGCCCAGTTTGCCCATGCCGAGCACAATCAATTCCTGCTCGGCAGCGGAATCCTCGCCAACCGGGCTGCCGTGCAGGGCGACCATTTCAGCCATCAGTGCGCCCAGATGAGTTTGCACCGCAAATTCGGCAAATTCGCTCATCGTTCGGACAACTTCGTCCATGTCGGCGGCGCCATTCAAGTCGCGCTCGATCAGGGTGGCGATAATTAGGTTGCGCAAGCGGCGCATTGCGCGCGGCAGCGGCATGCCGGCCGCTGTTTCCTTGTGTAATATTTGCACAAAGCTGCTTCGGCTTAAGGGAAATTCGGCGATACTGGCGACCAAACCAGGGCGTTGCGGGTCGGCGCTCTGCCAGCGGTCATAAAATCGGGACGCTGTGGCACTTCTTGATAAGGATGTGGTCATAAAATTTGGAAGTAATTTAAAGAACGTGGAGCAAATACACACACCATTTGCACACGGTTCTAGTCTGTTCGCAGCCATCATCGGATACCGGATGATCCTTATCGAAGCGTGGCAAGCGGCCGTTTTTGGCTATCATGCAAGTCTGTGCATTTTACGCCGAGTCTTTTTTGTATAACCGTTAATGACCACTGATCAATCATCTCCTGCCGGCCCTCGCACCCGCTGGTCCCGGCACTGGTGGGCAGCGCGTTTGGCCTATGCCAAATTTAACGCGCTGTCGCACCATGCGCTGCGCTGGCTGATGCGGCTGCTGCTACTGGCGTATTTTATCTTTTGCAGTCTGTTTCTGACCTTGCGTTACGCGGTATTGCCGAATATCGATAATTACAAGGGCGATATCGAACGCATGGTCAGCCAATCTGTCGGTCGGCCGGTCACGATTGCCCGGGTGTATGCGTCCTGGCATGGCTTGCAACCGTATTTGTCGCTCAATGACGTGGCCGTTTTTGATAAGGATGGCCGGCAAGCGCTGTCACTGCCCAGCATTTCCGCCACTTTTTCCTGGTGGTCGGTCATGGCGGGAGAGGTGCGTCTGGCCTTGCTGGAAATCAATCGTCCCGACCTGGACATCCAGCGTACGGCTGACGGCAGCCTGTATGTCGGCGGAATTTTTGTCGATACCAGCAAAAGCGCTGATAAACGGGGTGCCAACTGGTTGCTGGCGCAAAATGAGATCGTGGTGCATGAAGGACGTCTGCGCTGGAATGACAAGCAGCGCGGTGCACCGGAGCTGACCTTGGCGCACGTGAGTTTTCGATTGCGCAACCAGGCGCGGCGTCACCAGTTTGGGCTTCGGGCTACGCCGCCTGTGGCGTTGGCAGCGCCGATTGATGTGCGCGCCGACTTTGTTCATCCGTATTTTTCCCGCAATATTTCGGATGTGAAGCGCTGGAATGGCGTGTTATTCGCCCAAGTCGCCAATACCGATCTGGCGGCCTGGAGTGCCTATGCGGAATATCCGATTGAGGTGATGCAGGGCACCGGCGCGGCGCGCGCATGGCTCCATTTCAATCAGGCCCGAGTTGCTGACTTTACCGCCGACCTGACGTTATCGGAGGTCTCGGCACGGCTGCGCAAGGACTTGCAGCCGTTGAACCTGGCGCAGCTTAACGGCCGTATTTTCGCGCGCGAAGAATTGGCTCCTGCTCTTGCTCCTGTTGCCGCCGTGAATGCGCCTGCGCTGGGCGCACGCGCGCATACATTTTCAGTTTCCCAATTTTCGCTGACGACCAAGGAGGGTTTGCACCTGCCGGCGACTACCATCAGTGAATCGTATGCGCCAGGAAAAAACGGCAAACCGGACAACACCAGCGTTAAGGCGCAGCGCCTGGACTTGCAGACATTGGCCAATTTCGCCCAGCGTTTGCCGTTGTCGCCAGCGCAATTGCAGATGCTGTCGGATTTCGCGCCACGCGGCGAGTTGCGGGATTTTTCAGCCCAATGGACCGGCGCTTATCCTGAAATCGCCGCTTATGCGGTCAAAGGGCAATTCGTCGGCTTGTCGTTAAACGCCCAGCCGGCGCGGGAAGCGCGAGCAAAAAGCGCAACGGTGCCGGCGCAGGCGGCGGTTCCAGCGATTCCGGGTTTTGAAAACCTGACCGGCCAGCTCGATGCCAACGATAAGGGCGGTAATTTTTCGCTTGATTCGAACCGGCTCCAACTGGCCTTGCCGGGTTATTTCACCGAACCAATGGTGCCGATCGACCAATTGAAGATGCAGGCTAGTTGGGCCTTCCAGGGTAATGATCAATTACTGTTCCAGATAGACAAAATGAATCTGGCGCAGGATGGCATGGTTGCCACTTTATCGGGCAAGCATCTGGTGCCGCTGACGCACCAGCCCGGCAAGCCGCTGGGCGAGATCGACATCAGCGGCAAGGTTTCCGGCCTTGATGTGCGGAAAATTGGCCAGTATCTGCCGCTGCAAACGCCAGCGCATTTGCGCACATGGCTAGTCGGTGCGCTGCAAGGCGGCCATGCCGATGCGGTCACGATCCGGCTTAAGGGCGATCTGGCGAAAATGCCGTTTCGGGCCGAACAAACAGCCGGCAATGCGACAAATAAGCCGGATGAAATTTTCAGAATTGCCGGCAAGATCGTTGACGGCCGCTTGAATTTCGCTCCCGGTTTTTTCGGCAGGGATGGCAAATCCCCGCAGTGGCCTGAGCTTGAGCAGATCCAGGGTAGTTTCGTGTTCGACAATACCCGCATGGAAATTCGCAGCGATTCGGCCAAAACGCATGGCGCTGCGCTGTCCGGCGTGAAGGTAGTGATTCCTGATTTGCTGTCGAACGACAGCATGCTGGAAGTCGATGGCAATGCGGCCGGTTTGCTGCAGAACTATTTTGACTATGTCAACAATAGCCCGGTCGCCGGCTGGATCGATGATTTCACCGCCGAGTCAAAAGGCGGCGGTACAGCCAAATTGGCGCTGAAGCTGCGATTGCCACTGGAGCGGCTGTTGGAATCGAAAGTCAACGGCACCCTGCAATTGAACAGCAATGCGGTGTCGCTGCAGGAAGCGATTCCGGCCTTGTCAGTGGCCAAAGGCAAGCTTGAGTTCAATGAAAAAGGCTTCAACCTGAACGGTGTGAGCGCCAATCTGCTGGGCGGCCCGGCGGTCGCATCCGGCGGGACTCAGGCCGATGGCAACATTCGCATCAAGGTCGATGGCAGCGTGTCCGCGCCCGGCCTGCGCAAATCGTATCCGACGCCGGCGATCCAGGGCCTCACCCAGCGCATCGCCGGCAGCACCCGCTACAGCAGCGCCATCACGGTCAAGGACCGACAACTGGAGTTGCTGGTCGAATCCGGCCTGCAAGGGCTGGCGCTGAATTTTCCCGCGCCTTTGCAAAAGACCGCAAACGCGATCTTGCCGCTCAAGCTGCATCTCACTGGGCTGCCATCGGACGCCTCGTTGCTGCTACGCGACCAGATCGAGATATCCTTGGGCAATACCATCAGCGCCCATTACGTGCGTCAGAAGACGCTGGAAAAGCAAGCGCAGTGGCGTGTATTGCGCGGCGGCATCGGCGTCAACGTGCCGCCGCCGTTGCCCGATAGCGGGTTGAGTGCAAACGTTGAATTGCAGTCATTAAATGTGGATGAATGGCAGCGGGTCAGCAGCGAGATTACCGCGGCAGGGAAGGTGTCCAGCGCCGGTGGCGATGCCGGGTCGACCCAACCCGGCAATGCGCAGAATATTAGCCAATACCTTGAGCCCGACACCATGGCAGCGCGCGCCAAAACCCTGTTTGTAATGGGTAAACGGCTTGATAACGTAGTGGTCGGCGCCTCGCATCAAAAAAATACCTGGCAAGCTAATATCGATGCGAACCAAGCTTCCGGTTACCTGACGTGGGATTCGACCGCCGGCGCCATGGGCCGGGTGACGGCGCGGCTAGCGACGCTGACTATCCCGCAATCGGATGCTTCCGACGTTGGCAATCTGTTTGAAGACAAAAATACGCCGACGCAAATCCCGAGTCTGAATGTCGTGGCTGAGAACTTTGAACTGTTTAATAAAAAGCTGGGGCGGCTGGAAGTGGTAGCCAACAATTTGGTGGCTAACAATCCGAAAATGCAGGGCGTGCGCGAATGGCGCATCAACCGGCTGGCAATCGTCAATGACGATGTCAGCATGAGTGCCGCCGGCAAATGGGTCACTAAGGACGGTCAAAGTAAAACCGAACTGACGTATGCGCTGGATGTGGATAATGCCGGCAAGTTGCTGGAGCGATTCGGCTTCAACGGCGTTTTACGCGGCGGTAAAGGCAGGCTGGATGGGAATATCCACTGGGATGGTCTGCCTTTTTCGCTGGATATTCCCAGCCTGAGCGGTCAGATTCATCTGGATATGGCCGCCGGTCAATTTCTCAAGGTCGAGCCGGGTGTGGCAAAATTACTGGGTGTGTTGAGCCTGCAGTCGCTGCCGCGCCGGTTGACGCTGGACTTTCGCGACATTTTTTCTGAAGGATTCGCCTTTGACGGCGTTACCGCGGCCGCCACCATACAGCGCGGCGTGGCGAGAACCGATAATTTCAAGATGCGCAGCGTGAGTACCGCGGTGTTGATTGACGGTAGCGCCGATATCGCTAAAGAGACGCAAAATCTGCATGTCGCGGTGATTCCTGAAATCAATGCCGGCGCAGCCTCGGTGGTGTATGCGCTGGCGGTCAATCCGGTCATTGGCCTGGGTACTTTTCTGGCGCAGTTATTTTTGCGCGAACCCTTGGCCCGGGCGTTTACTTACGAGTATCAGATCAGCGGCCCGTGGCAAGAGCCGGTCGTTACTAGAATTAACAACAAAGCCAAGGCCGTCTCCCCCAATAAATGAGGTACCAGCAAATGACACCAGATAATGTTCACAGCCGAATTTCACCAACCTGCATCGCAGCGGTGCAAATGATTTCGACCCCGCACCCGGCAGAAAATATCGCCACAGCAGGTCGGCTGGTGGCACAAGCCGCGCAGCAGGGTGCGCAACTGGTGCTGTTGCCCGAATATTGGCCGATCATGGGGATGGAGGAATCCGACAAACTGGCACATGCCGAGTCGGCCGGCAGCGGGCCGTTGCAGGCCGCGATGGCGGAGATGGCGCGCCAGAACGGCGTCTGGCTGGTCGGCGGTACTCTGCCGATGGCTGCACCCGAGTCCGGCAAGGTCATGAATACGACGCTGGTGTTCGATCCGCAAGGTAGTTGCGTTTGCCACTACGACAAAATCCATTTATTTGGCTTTACCAAAGGTGACGAATCCTATGACGAGTCGCGCACCATCGTGCCTGGCGCTGAAGTTGCCACTTTCGTTGCGCCCTTCGGCCGAGTTGGATTGTCGGTTTGCTACGATTTGCGTTTCCCGGAACTGTACCGGGCGATGGGTGAATGCGCGCTGATCGTGGTGCCGGCTGCTTTTACCTACACCACCGGCCGTGCTCACTGGGAAATCCTGCTACGCGCCCGCGCCATCGAAAACCAGTGCTACGTGCTGGCCGCAGCGCAGGGCGGCGTGCATCCGAACGGTCGCCGCACTTGGGGCCACAGCATGTTGATCGACCCGTGGGGCGAAATCAAGGCGGTGCTGGCCGAAGGGGAGGGCGTGGTGGTGGGCGAATTCGATCCGCAGTTGTTGGCTCGCGTGCGGGAAAACCTGCCGGCACTACGCCACCGCAAACTCGTTACGCCAGTCTTGTAAAGTTGGGCATAAATATATACACATAATGGTATTTTTAACTACTGCATGTAATATATGCGGCAGATGCATTGTTTTAAAGCATACTCCGCATATTTAAAATTGTTTTAGATGAACTTCTGGCCTGATATCGACGCTGGTGAATGGCCGATCTGCGCCCCGCCTGCCCGCTGTCGCCATATGTTCTACAATCGTTGCATATCCAAATCAACTCACGAACCCACATACTGCGCGCCAAGCGCGATTGCGACCGCCCATGAAACCATTTGAACCGAATTTCAGTACCATTGCCGTCGCCCGCGACATTCTGCTCACGCCTTTCGGTCTGGATGAATCCAAACTGATCAAGACCTTGAGCGCAATGTTCACCCATAAGGTCGATTATGCCGACCTGTATTTCCAGTTCACCAAGAGCGAAGGTTGGAGCCTGGAAGAGGGCATCGTCAAGACCGGTAGTTTCTCGATCGACCAGGGCGTCGGCGTGCGCGCGGTAGCGGGCGACAAGACTGCTTTTGCCTATTCGGACGAGATTTCCGAGCACGCATTGCTGGAAGCAGCAGCCGCCACCCGTACCATCGGCCGACGCGGTGCCGGCAAAGTAAAGGTGGCGTCCTCGATGCAACGGGTCGGCGGCCGCGCACTGTATTTGCCGAACGATCCGCTGGCCTCGCTCGAAGCCGCTGAAAAAGTCAAGCTGCTGGAACGGGTTGAACGCATGGCCCGCGCCAAAGACCCGCGCGTAGTGCAAGTAATGGCTGGTCTGGCCGGCGAATACGATGTGGTGCTGGTGGTGCGTAGCGACGGTGTGCTGGCAGCCGACATCCGGCCGCTGGTGCGGGTTTCCGTGACCGTGATTGTCGAGCAGAATGGCCGTCGCGAGATGGGTTCCGCCGGCGGCGGCGGGCGCTACAACTATGGCTATTTTAATGATGCACTGCTGGACCAATACGCCACTGATGCGGTCAAGGCGGCGCTGGTGAATCTGGATGCGCGTCCCGCACCGGCCGGTCCGATGACGGTGGTGCTGGCTCCCGGCTGGCCCGGCATTTTGTTGCATGAAGCTATCGGCCATGGTTTGGAAGGCGACTTCAACCGCAAAGGTTCCAGCGCGTTTTCCGGCCGCATGGGCCAGCGGGTCGCGGCCAAGGGCGTGACCGTGGTCGATGACGGCACCATCGCCGACCGGCGCGGTTCGCTCAATATCGATGACGAAGGCAATCCCAGCCAGTGCACCACACTGATCGAAGACGGCGTTCTGAAGGGTTATCTGCAGGACACCATGAACGCTCGGCTGATGAAGATGCCGGTTACCGGCAACGCGCGGCGCGAATCGTTCGCCCATCTGCCGATGCCCCGCATGACCAACACTTACATGCTGGCAGGCGACAAGGACCCGGCAGAAATCCTGGCTTCGGTCAAGAACGGTTTGTTTGCGGTCAACTTTGGTGGCGGTCAGGTCGACATTACCAGCGGCAAATTTGTTTTTTCGGCCAGCGAAGCCTACATGATCGAAAACGGCAAAATCACTTATCCGGTCAAGGGCGCAACGTTGATCGGCAACGGCCCTGACGTGCTGAACCGGGTCTCGATGATCGGCAACGACTTGCGGCTCGACCCTGGCGTCGGGGTGTGCGGCAAGGAAGGGCAAAGCGTGCCGGTTGGCGTTGGACAGCCGACTTTGCGGATTGAGGAGTTGACGGTGGGCGGCACGGCCTGAGCCTGTCCATGCGGATGCCGCGTTGAAAAAGCGCTTGCCAAATCTTGAATAATCTTGTTATAGTTAATTTCGATTTAAATCAATGCACAGATGCAAAAACCCGGCACATGACCCTCGCACATCCGACCTTTTATTTTTACTTTAGCTATCCCAGCCCAAGGCGGTGGAGAGGCGGAAGGTTCACGTAAAAGCAGCATGACAGGCGAGACCAAACCGAATTTCACAAAAACCGCCAACGCTGGCGGTTTTTTTATGCCTACCAGATATTTATAACCAGGAAAAAACCATGCCACGTACCGATGACTTACGCATACGAGAAATGAAAGAACTAACGCCGCCGTCACACCTGATTCGTGAATTTAGTTGTTCTAACAAGGCCGAGGCCACTGTCGCCCATGCCCGCGTTGCGTTACATGGCATCCTGCACGGGCAGGATGACCGGTTAATGGTGGTCATCGGCCCTTGCTCGATTCACGATACCAAGGCGGCGCTGGAATATGCGCAACTGCTGGCCAAGGAGTGCGAGCGCCTCAAAGGCGAGCTGGAAATCGTCATGCGCGTCTATTTTGAAAAACCGCGCACCACTGTCGGCTGGAAAGGTTTGATCAACGATCCGTACATGGACAACAGTTTCCGCATTAATGACGGATTGCGCATTGCGCGCGAATTACTGTTAAAAATTAATGAATTGGGTTTGCCTGCAGGCACCGAATTTCTCGACGTCATCAGTCCGCAATACATCGCCGATCTGATCAGTTGGGGCGCTATCGGCGCCCGCACCACAGAATCCCAAGTACATCGCGAACTGGCTTCCGGCCTGTCTTGCCCAGTCGGTTTCAAGAACGGCACCGACGGCAATGTCAAAATCGCGGTGGACGCAATCAAGGCGTCATCGCAGCCGCATCATTTTCTGTCGGTTACCAAAGGCGGTCATTCTGCCATCGTCGCCACTGGCGGCAACGAAGATTGCCACATCATCCTGCGCGGCGGCAAGACGCCGAATTATGATTCGGCCAGCGTGGACGCTGCCTGCAAGGACATAGCGGCAAGCGGTCTGGCGCAACGCTTAATGATTGATGCGTCGCACGCCAACAGTTCGAAAAATCCTGAAAATCAGATTCCTGTGTGTGCCAATATTGCCCAGCAGATCGCGGCCGGAGACAATCGCATCGTCGGCGTCATGGTCGAATCCTATTTGGTTGCCGGGCGTCAGAACATGACTCCGGGCAAAGAACTGATCTATGGCCAGTCGATAACCGATGGCTGTATCAATTGGGAGCAAAGCGTGCAGTTGTTAAATGGTCTGGCCGACGCAGTCAAGGCGCGTCGTCTGAGCGAACAAAATACGTAATCGGGTTTGTGGCAGGCATCAGATTATTTTGTGGTTATGGACCTGATGCTTTTTTTGTAGGTGCCGCAACCCGGTCAAGGCATGACTGATCCACTCATTGTGTACAGCTTTGGCGTACTTCAGAACCTTTTAGTCAGCGTCATTTTTTCGCCATCGCGGCGCATCTCCATTCGGTTCAGGAAAGACATCCCGAGCAGGGCAAACGGCAGGCTGCCCTGCTGCACCACGGCGTCAACCTGATTCAGTTCGATGCTGCCTACCTTGACTGTATCGAGCTTGATCCGATACACAGGAATACTGCCGTTGGCAGTACTGACCCTACCGCGCTGACCGGATTTGTAATCGATCTTCAAGCGTTGTGCATCCGCTTCTGAGAACGCAATCATCGTCGCTCCGGTATCGACCAGCATCTGGATAGTGCCGCCGTTGATTTGTCCTTGCGTGATGAAATGCCCCTGGCCATCAGCTTGCAAGATAACGCTGGTTGGACCTGCAGGCGCAAAGCGGTTGACATGCTGACCAATGGCAATCGTTTGCTTTTTGTTGTTGACGGTTACGGTCGCGCTGGATTCATCAGCCGCCAACAGCTTGACATCCGCCGTCACCATACTGCCGACTGAAAAAGTTTTCGGCGGCGCGCCATCTATTACCAGCACTGCCTTGCCTGGGAATAACCCGACTACAGCGACATCAGCCGCATAAGAAGTACCAGCCAGAACAACGCATGGCAACAATAAAATTTTTAGGCGCATAGGATGTTTTTATTTCCAGCAAGTCAATGGTTCTGGCGGGTTGGTGCGGTGCTCGAAACCGAGCATGGCCCAATTTTTAATCGCGGAAATTATTGAATTCCAAAGGCAAGTCAGGGACATCCTTGCGCAGCATAGCCATGGCAGCCTGTAAATCGTCTCGCTTGGCGCCAGTAATGCGCACTGCATCACCTTGAATGCTGGCTTGCACTTTCATCTTGCCATCCTTGATCAGACGCACGATTTTTTTGGCGGCATCGGATTCGATGCCATTTTTGATTTTGATGATCTGCTTTACTTTATCGCCACCGATTTTCTCGATCTTGCCATCATCCAGAAATCGCACATCGACATTGCGTTTAACTAGTTTATTGATCATCACGTCGCGCACTTGACTTAGTTGAAAGTCCGAGTCTGCGTACGCTGTCAGGTCTCTTTCCTTTTGCTCTATGCGGGCGTCGCTGCCCTTGAAGTCGAAGCGATTGGTGATTTCCTTGTTTGCTTGTTCAAGCGCATTTTTTACTTCAACCATATTGGCTTCAGATACAACGTCAAACGATGGCATGATTCTTCCTTTAATTCAATTACCAGACAACATTGAATGGCAGCCTTGATCCAGCATTTTGCTGCAAGTTTGTGAAGTATTTTAGCGGACAAAAATAAGTTGCGACATCCGCTTCCACTTATAATCGGCTCGCTATGACACTCAGCCCCTCTATTCAGTACGATTTTTCCTTGCTGCATTACAATACTTTTGGCGTAAATGCCCGAGCTTACGCTTATGTCGAAGCGACATCGCCAGAGATATTCTCATCTATTCGAGACGACAATACATTGTCGGCATTGCCGAGATTGATATTGGGTGGCGGCAGCAATATTGTCTTGACGCAGGATTTTGCCGGCCTGGTAATGCACATGAGAATGAAAGGCATCGATATTGTTGCTGAAAATGACGACTTTACCTTTGTGCGCGCCGCCGCCGGCGAGAGTTGGCATGAATTTGTAATGTGGACTCTGGATCGCAATTTGGGGGGGCTGGAAAATCTTTCCTTGATCCCCGGCAGCGTCGGCGCTGCTCCTATCCAGAATATTGGCGCCTATGGGGTGGAAGCCAAAGATTATATTCACGCGTTGCGCGCGTATGATTTTCAAACCGGTGAAATAATTACATTCCACAACGCCGATTGCCGTTTTGGCTACCGAGACAGCATATTCAAGCACGCCTTGCAGAGTCGCGTAATTGTGCTGGAAGTTACCTTCGCACTACCTAAAAAATGGCAAGTAAATGGGCATTATGCTGATGTGACACGTAAACTTGAGGAGCGCGGAGTGCGCGCTCCCTCCGCACGCGATGTAAGCGAAGCTGTCATATCTATTCGTACCGATAAATTACCGGATCCATCAAAAATCGGAAATGCAGGGAGTTTTTTCAAAAATCCTATGGTTGACGCTAAACAACACGATGCCTTGCAACGCTTGTTTCCCGACCTGGTAAGTTATAGACAGCCCGCCTCCGAATATAAACTTGCCGCTGGGTGGCTGATTGATCAATGCGGATGGAAAGGGCAAGTTCGAGGTGCCGTTGGTGTATATGAAAAACAAGCTCTGGTATTGGTTAATCTGGGTGGTGCGACAGGAGCCGACATTGTTCATCTGGCCAACACAATACAGGCCGATGTGTTTGATCGCTTTGGTGTGCAGTTGGAGCCAGAGCCTGTATATGTCTAGCTTCAAAAAATTATATTTGGTGGTTCAAGTAATTATTTTTTAGAAAAGCGCTTGCCAAGTTTTGGCAACGTTTGATATAGTGCGGCTCCTGTTGCGAGACGGGGGTAGTTGGGAGGAAAAGTGGTGTAGCAAGTTGACGCAAATTTACAAAACGCGG
>JABBOV010000004.1 GCA_012927625.1 Glaciimonas sp.
TGCCATTACCATCGGACTAGCGTTTTTTGCTACGGGCGCGATGGCGCAGGAAGTGGTCAAGATTGGTTACTCCGGACCGCTGAGCGGCGGTGCGGCGCTGTATGGCAAGAATGCGCTGACCGGCATGGAAATGGCGGCCAGCGAGATCAACGCTCAGGGCCTGGAAGTCGGCGGCAAGAAATATAAGATCGAGGTGGTCGCGCTCGACGACAAGTACAACCCGAGCGAAACTGCGATCAACGTCCAGCGCCTGGTGCAGCAGTACAAGACGCCAGCGGTACTGGTCCCGCACTCCGGCGGCATTTTTGCGGTGCAAACGTTCAATGAAAAATCGAACGTCCTGTTACTTGCCTATAGCAGCCTGCCGCAGATTACCGAGCGCGGCAACAAGATGACCATCCGCGCCACTGGCGTTATAACCAACTATGTCGACCCGTTCATCCGCTACGCGATGGGCAAGTACGGCAAGAATCTAGGCATCGCCAACGCCGACCACGACTATGCGAAGGCATGGACTGCGTTGTTCAAGCCGGCATGGGAAGCCGCCGGTGGCAAGGTGGTTGCCGAGAATCCGATGTCGTACAACAAGTCAACCGACTTCTACAGCGGCGTCAGTCGCGTGATGCAGGCCAAGCCGGATGTGTTGTTTATCGGTGGTGCATCGGAGCCAACCGCGTTGGTCGCCAAGCAGGCGCGCGATCTCGGCTTCAAGGGCGGCTTCATCGTGATGGACCAGGCCAAGCTGGATGAAATGTCCAAAGTGGTCGGCGGCTACGGTCCGCTGGAAGGATCGGTCGGCATAATGCCCCTGGTCAACGACCCGAGTCCGGAGGCTAGGCTGTTCGTGGATAAATTCCACAAAGTCTATCCGGGTAGGGATCCTGGCCACGAAATCTCGCTTAACTACACCGCTGTACACGCCACTGCGATCGCAATGAAACTCGCCGGAACGGTTACCGACGCCAAGGCAATTCGCGCGCAGATGGACAAGGCATACAGGAGCCTGCCGAAAGAACGCAATCCGAATAGCGTTGATGGCGTTGACGACCAGGGTGGCGTACTGTTCCATGTCCCGATTGCCGTGGTCGAGAACGGCCACATCAAGGAAGTCAACTTGAACTCGCTGTCTGCGAAATAAGCAGTCAATAAGTACGCAAAGCCTATATTGGCGCCTGACGGACCGCCCGGCGTTGTATGGACAATATTGCATCGGCAATATTTCAAACACCAGGAGGAGACTTGCATGAAAATTACGACACGAATCAATCGCCTGACGGTTGCCATTACCATCGGACTAGCGTTTTTTGCTACGGGCGCGATGGCGCAGGAAGTGGTCAAGATTGGTTACTCCGGACCGCTGAGCGGCGGTGCGGCGCTGTATGGCAAGAATGCGCTGACCGGCATGGAAATGGCGGCCAGCGAGATCAACGCTCAGGGCCTGGAAGTCGGCGGCAAGAAATATAAGATCGAGGTGGTCGCGCTCGACGACAAGTACAACCCGAGCGAAACTGCGATCAACGTCCAGCGCCTGGTGCAGCAGTACAAGACGCCAGCGGTACTGGTCCCGCACTCCGGCGGCATTTTTGCGGTGCAAACGTTCAATGAAAAATCGAACGTCCTGTTACTTGCCTATAGCAGCCTGCCGCAGATTACCGAGCGCGGCAACAAGATGACCATCCGCGCCACTGGCGTTATAACCAACTATGTCGACCCGTTCATCCGCTACGCGATGGGCAAGTACGGCAAGAATCTAGGCATCGCCAACGCCGACCACGACTATGCGAAGGCATGGACTGCGTTGTTCAAGCCGGCATGGGAAGCCGCCGGTGGCAAGGTGGTTGCCGAGAATCCGATGTCGTACAACAAGTCAACCGACTTCTACAGCGGCGTCAGTCGCGTGATGCAGGCCAAGCCGGATGTGTTGTTTATCGGTGGTGCATCGGAGCCAACCGCGTTGGTCGCCAAGCAGGCGCGCGATCTCGGCTTCAAGGGCGGCTTCATCGTGATGGACCAGGCCAAGCTGGATGAAATGTCCAAAGTGGTCGGCGGCTACGGTCCGCTGGAAGGATCGATCGGCGTAATGCCCCTGGTCAACGATCCGAGTCCGGAGGCTAAGCTGTTCGTGGATAAATTCCGCAAAGCCTATCCGGGCAGGGATCCTGGCCACGAAATCTCGCAAAACTACACCGCCGTACATGTCACTGCTATTGCAATGAAACTCGCCGGAACAGTTACCGACGCCAAGGCAATTCGCGCGCAGATGGACAAGGCAGTCAAGATATTGCCGAAGGAACACAATCCGAACGACCACAAAGGCGTCAACGACCGCGGTGGCGTGCTGGCCGAAACCGCGATTGCGGTGGTCGAGAACGGCCAGATCAAGGGTATCAGTCTGAGTTCGCTGGCTGCGAAGTAAGTAATAAGCAAATCGAGAAACTGGTTTAGACGGTATATTTACCTGAACCAGTCCGGTGCAGAAATACGAACAAGTACGCAAAGCTTACATCGGCGCATGACGGACCGCCCGGCGCTGGCCAAGACGAGAATTGCATGAAAATCACGACACGAATCAATCGTCGGGCGGCCGCCATTATCCTCGACCTAACGCTTTCGACTACTGTCGCGCTGACACACGAAATATCTTAAACTCGGTAAACGTTTGTATGGACAGTGGGGTCCACTTTAGTCTTCCGTGTTGGTGAGAATTTGATGTTGCAAGCACCATTGGAAAGCCGATTCGAGTTGGCGCAGACTTACCCACCCCGGCGCGCGTTCATAGTCTGGATAGGGACCACGCACGCCGCCATGAATAGGACGTTACTGCGTCTTCTAGCAGGGTTCGGATTTCGGGATCACGAATCACCGTTTTTTTCGGCAGCGGTGTGGGGTTTTTGGGGGCTATATCAATAAGCGTATGCTTCAGATGAGCGCTTCGATCAGGTAGGGGCCGCTCGATTGCAGGCCGTATTTCAGCGCCTTCGTAAATGTGTCGATTGAATCGACTTTGGTGGCAGGCACTCCCATGCCCTGCGCCAGCAAAGTCCATTGCAAATAGGGCATATCCAGATCGAGCATACGTTTGGCATTGTTGCCCAGCGTGATCGCGCCGACATTTTTCATTTCGCCATGCAAGGTCGCGTAGCTTCGGTTGGCCAGGATAATGGTTAGGCAGTTCAGGCTTTCGCGAGCTTGTGTCCAAAGGGCTTGAACGGTATACATGGCGCTGCCATCGGCTTGCAGGGAAATGACTTTGCGATCCGGGCACGCGATGGCAGCACCCGTTGCCATTGGCAAGCCCAAGCCGATGGCGCCCCCTGTCAACTGCAGATAGTCATGTGGTGCAGATTGCACACTAAAGCGCATGAAGTCTCGGCCTGCCGTAATTGATTCGTCGCATAGCACGGTATTTTCAGGAAGATATCTGGCCAGAATCTGGCTGATGGCCTTGCCCGTCAAATGTCCATTCGTCGGTATCGATCTATCAACTGGTTCCGGCAAGCGATAGGCGGGAGTATCGGCGGGAACCCCCAGTTCGTCGGCCAGTCTATGCAAGGCTTGCAGTAGATCCTGTTCAGCCGAGGCTAACGTAATGATGTCAGCGTCGTTTGGAGCCAGCAGACTGGGCTTGTTGGGATAAGCAAAAAAAGCCACCGGTGCCACTGCACCTACCAGTATTAGGTGCTTGACGTGGGCCAGACGCGCGCAGGCAAGGTCTACCGGATAGGGCAGTTTTTCTATTGGAGTACGTGTGGCTCCGCGGCTGATGCGACGACTGAAGCCTTCGGCCAGAATATCAATGTGACAATGCTGGCGGATCCGGCCGGCAATGTCCAGAGCATCTTCGCGCAGGGCTAGGTCTCCTAGAAATAATAGTGCTGGTTCGCCGGACCGGATGGCCTGCGCCGCTGCCTTGATCGAGTCGGCCGAGGTGAGCGGGCGGACTGCGCGTTTCGCCAAGACGGGTTCGCCCTGGCGTTCGAGTTCAGTCCAAGCTGTGTCGGCAGGAAGTATCAGCGTGCAGACGTTTCCCGGGGCCCGATTGGCTTGCTCAACGGCTTGCGCCACATCCTGGCCTATCGCGGCCGGTTTCCCCATGTGCTTTACCCAATGCGACATGGGGCGGGCAATGCCTTCAACGTCGCTTGTCAGTGGAGCTTCATAGCGGCTATGGTGCGAGGCATGGTCGCCGACCACGTTGATCATGGGCGTACGTGCTTTTTTTGCGTTATGCATATTGGCCAGGCTGTTGGCCAAGCCTGGTCCCAGATGCAAAAGCGTTACCGCCGGTTTTTCGGCCATGCGGGCGTAGCCGTCAGCCGCACCTGTGATCACGCCTTCAAATAAACCTAGTACACAACGCATTTGCGGCTTGCGGTCCAGAGCCGCGACAAAATGCATTTCCGATGTGCCAGGGTTTGCAAAGCAGACCTCTATCTGGTTAGCAAGCAGGGAATCGCACAGGTAATCGGCGCCATTCATGTTCATGTGTCCTTGTGGTTGTGGATGAGGCGCACCCTGTGGGGTGCGGGCCGCTGGGGTTCTAGTTTACTGATTCACTTTGTCAGGATATTAAATTCGTAATTATGCTTTGGATGCTTCTGTTACCGAGTAACTAATGTTACTCGTACCGCCTGCCGATCATCTCCGCTACGCAAGCCGGCTTGTCGCTGCCTTCAATTTCCAGCACTACTTTCCAGGTCACTTGGGTGCCGCCTGGAATGTCTTCGATTTTCAGTGGGGTGACCCGTGCGCGGATGCGTTTTCCGGCGCGCACCGGCGCGGTAAAGCGCACGCGATTCAGCCCGTAGTTGACGCTCAACCTGGCGCCGTGCACACGCAAGGTCTGCGCCATCAGATGCGGGATTAACGACAATGTGAGAAAACCGTGTGCGATCGTGCTGCCATAGGGCGATTCGGCTGCTGCGCGCGCTTCGTCGGTATGGATCCATTGTTGGTCGCCGGTCGCCTCGGCAAACAGCTTGATGCGCTGCTGGCTAACCTCCAGCCATTCGCCGACGGCGACTTCGGTGCCGATCAAGGGACGCAACTGGGCCAGGTTGTCAAATTCGATGATGGGCATATTGCTTCTTTCAAAATGATGTGGTGTGTTAGCGTATAAAAAGGCAATGATCAGACTGACCGCAGACTGCCGTTGATCAGCTTGGGTACTACGCCAAAGCAATGTTGCTGTGCTGCGTAGTGGACTTCTTCATCGAGTTTCCTGGCAAGCATGTGGCGTCCCACGCGAGCTTGAGACAGGCATTGCAAGGCATTGCCTTGCCGCTGCAACATTTGTGCCGCCAGCGCGGTATCGGTGAACTCAAAACGGCCACCGCCCAGTTCGCGAAAAAGCGACACCAGACAGCCGGCTCCGTAAAAATCTTCAAGATTGAAATTGCCGGCCGAGCCCGAGCAAACGATCAGTAACGTGTTGTCGGGATGATGCCGCAAGACATATGTGACGATGGCGCGTGCATTGAGTAAAGCGGCCGCGTAGATGTGTTCGGCGCCGACTGATTTTTTCAGCGCAACGGTACCATTGGTAGTGGAATACAGCACACTGCGTTGATTGATGTTTTGATGCAGCAGCGCCAGCGGCGTCGGATGGACAAAGCCTTCGAGCGTCTGCGCGTTTAACTCACCGGCCAGGATATAAGATTCCGGCGGCCGGCCTTCGGTTTCCGCGATGCATGCCGTGCGGTCCAGCGCCGGCACCACTTCCGATGCGCCATGTGCGAGCGCTGCGACGATGGATGTGGTGGCAAACAAGATGTCGAACACGATCACGACTTTCCCCGGCAACTGCTCGCTGTTCAATTCTTCTTTTTTTAACAGGACATGGATTTTTGGCATGATTACTATTCCTTATGCCTTTCCCGCTTCATTGTGCGATAAGAGAAATCGGTCGTTTTTTGGCTGATAACTACGCGGGTGTTCCGCTGGAACGCCGAAACAGCTGCCGGTAAAAGATGCATTTTGATGCGAGATTACAGCGTGAAATAAGAATTTAATACGGCGTTTCGAAAGGCTTAGTCATGGCACGCACTAGACTTCAAATCTTTCTTGTGGTCTAAGAAAAATTAATTTCGCATATTAAAACTTAATCATTTAAAACGAAACAAACTATAGGATACGTTGGCGGCAGCATGGGTGCAAGACATTGTTGTCGATTAGACAGACGCGGCCATTTTATGGCGGCCGCGACTGCGATATTCACTCAGTTTAGCTTTAAATCAGGAAATAACTAAAAACAAAACCCCGGTCTCGGTGACCGCCGAACGCAAAAAATGTTTACAAGTAATCGACGTGACGCTAAGATATCTGGCAAATAAAGTGAAACTAAAGACCGCTTGATGAAATAAATATTATTGCCATAAAGCTCAGGATATTGAAGTTGCTGCGATGCACTGAGTAAGTAGCAGGTCAGGATCTACTTTTCAGCGCTAGTCGCGTTGGACGCAAAATTGACGTGACCACAGATCCAAGATACAGGAGACACATTTGTGAAAGCCTTGATTTGTACCGCCTACGGCCCGCTTAGCCAGTTGTCTGTTCAGGATGTGCCGTCGCCACAAGCAGGACCGGGAGAAGTGGTGATTGATGTTAAGGCCAGTTCGCTCAACTTCCCGGACGCGTTAATGGTGCAGGGCTTGTATCAAGTCAAGCCGCCATTGCCATTTTCGCCGGGCGCCGAATTGGCCGGTGTTGTCAAGGAAGTCGGAACTGGTGTGCGCGATATCGTGGTGGGCGATCGTGTGATCGCGTCCACTGGCTGGGGGGCATTCGCTGAAGAATGCGTGGTGTCTGTCGACAGGGTGATGCCGCTTTTTCCGGGAATGGATTTTGAACTGGGTGCGGCGCTGGTGCTGACCTATTGCACTTCCTTGCATGGGCTGAAGGATTGCGGCCGCCTCCAGCCGGGCGAGACCCTGCTGGTTCTGGGTGCATCGGGCGGGGTGGGCATTGCTGCAGTGGAAATCGGCAAGGCCCTTGGCGCGCGCGTGATCGCCGCCGCTTCCAGCGACGACAAGCTTGCCTTGTGCAAACAATTGGGTGCTGATGACGTGATTAATTACACTAGCGAGGACTTGAAAAAGCGGGCTCTGGATTTGACCGGCGGGAAAGGGGTCGATGTCGTATACGATCCCGTGGGTGGCGCTTATACCGAGTCTGCGGTGCGTGCGCTGGCATGGCATGGGCGGCTTCTGGTCATTGGTTTTGCCGCGGGCGAAATCCCGCGTATCCCGCTAAACCTCGCGTTGCTGAAGGAGCGATCACTGGTTGGTGTGTATTGGGGCGATTCGAAAAAACACGATCCGGTTGGCCATGCTGATAATCTCAAGCAGCTGGCAGCCTGGTTCGCCGAAGGGAAAATAAAGCCTTTTATTAGCGAGCGCGTATCGTTGGAAGATACGGTTGCAGCAATGGAGAGACTGACAAGCAGGCAGGTTAAAGGCAAAGTGGTGATATTGCCGGAGGCTTGAGTCGGCAATCGGCTGGCGGTGGCCGCATGGTTTTGTTACTCGGGGATCAGGACTGCCATGACTTAGTAGGAATACGAGCGAAAAGCGCATTACGCAAGGGAAAGCCATCCCGTTGAAAGGTATAGGGTTTCCGGGTGTTTGCATCGAATGGGCGACAAGTTGGCGCCTGTGCTCTGATTTTATTTAAGATGAAGAAGTCAACTATGAATTTTGAATATTCCGAGAAGGTCTGTGCATTACGCGCGCGGGTTCAGGATTTCATGGAGCGCTATGTCGTTCCGGCCAATCCTGACTGGCACCGTGAAGCGGGACAAAACCGTTTTCCGCTCCAGATAGTACAAGAGCGCAAGGATATGGCAAAGGATGAAGGGCTGTGGAACCTATTCTTGACGTCGCTTGGCGAGGACGAGCCGGGCCAGCGCCTGAGCAATGTTGAATACGCGCCGCTGGCCGAAGTTATGGGTAGGATTCCTTGGGCGGCCGAGGTATTCAACTGCAATGCACCCGATACCGGCAACATGGAATTACTCAAGCTGTGCACCACACCGCAACAGTATCGACAATGGCTACGCCCCCTGTTGGAGGGTGATATTCGTTCCGCATTTGCGATGTCGGAGCCGGATGTCGCATCCTCCGATGCCACAAATATGCAAACCAGCATCCGGCGCGATGGCAGCGAGTATGTGATCAATGGCCGCAAGTGGTTCATCACGGGCGCCATGCATCCCAACTGCAAGATGATCATCGTGATGGGAGTGTCCGATGAACGCATCGATACCCCAGCGCACCGACGGCATTCAATGGTGATTGTCCCTCGGGATACACCGGGACTACAGATAGTTCGCAATATTCCCATCATGCAGCATGTGGCGTCTGAAGGGCATTGCGAATTATTGTTCCGCAACGTCAGAGTGCCAATATCCAATTTATTGGGCGAGGAGGGTGGCGGCTTCTCGCTCGCACAGACACGACTCGGGCCGGGACGTATCCACCATTGCATGCGAACCATCGGTCAGTGCGAACTTGCGCTGGAATTGATGTGTGAACGTGCACTGGAGCGAAAGACCTTTGGCCGTTTTCTGTCTGATTATGCAAACATCCAGGACTGGATTGCGGAATCGCGCCTTGAAATCGACCAAGCCCGGCTGTTGGTACTGCATGCTGCGTCAGTGATCGACCGGCTTGGCAATCAAGCCGCGCGTGTCGATGTATCTGCCATCAAAGTAGTTGCGGCCAGATTGCAAACGCGGGTGGTTGACCGCGCGATGCAGGTTTTCGGTGCCATGGGCCTGACGCCCGACACACCACTGGCTTACCTGTGGACATGGGGGCGCGCTATGCGCTTTCTGGATGGGCCGGACGAAGTGCATCTGCGCGTGGTTGCGCAAAACGAGATGGCAAAAGCAAAAGACACTCGGGGCGCTACAGCGGCCTACTTCACGATGCCGCAAGAAAGCCGGTAAGTGGCGCTCCGCTTTGCAAGGATGTGTATCGCAGATGGAAAACGGCGCGTGGCAGAAATGCTTCTTTCTCTGTCACCTCCGACGCAATTGGAAAAATACGGCATAAACAAGAATGTGGATGTAGTAACCGGTTCGTTACTCCGCATCTGCATCTGCACTGCAATGGTTTGTTTGCCTAAAAGCAATAGATTTTATGTCGTCATTAACGATTACATTGCCCCTTAACCGGCCCCAGGAATGCCGGTAATTGGATGCTGACGTGCTGCTGATGAAAACTGAGCTCATACAAGATGTCAACTGCCACAGAGGAGCCTCACGATGCTGCAATGTAAAGAGGGCGCGCTCATTTGCTGCGGTTGGGCGCATGAGGTACAGTCATGCCCGACGCGCATCCTCTAGGCTCAACCTTTTTCATTCAATTTTCGTGAGCAAAATAAAGCGTGTCCCACAGTTCACGCGCAAAACCGACAATGGTTGGCCACGATAGACTGAAACCCGCGAAACTTTTATAAAATAACAAACCTCTATTGCAATAATATTAATATGATTACCACTGACCATGATTTAGATGATGCGCAAATATCCGAACCATCCAGGAACCCTGAGGAGCGTTATTTTATTACTGCGCTCGCACGCGGCTTGGAAGTGCTCGCGTGTTTCCACTTCGGCGACAAGGTACTGAGCAACCAGCAAATCGCCGAGCGCTGTGGTCTGCCGAAGTCAACGGTCACGCGCATTACCTTTACGCTGACCAAGCTTGGGTATCTGATTCAGCCTGAAAGCGGCGGAAAGTACGCGCTTGGCACCGCTACACTTGCGTTAGGCAGTTCAATGCTGGCACGCATGGATGTTCGGCAGTTAGCACGGCCCCTGATGCAGGAGTTAGCCGATTTTTCGGGCGCCACACTTGCCATCGCAGTGCGGGATAGGCTATCGATGATTTATGTCGAAGTCAGCCGCAGTTCCGCGATCCTCGCACTGTCGCTGCAAGTCGGTTCACGCATGCCGCTTGCGACCTCTGCGATCGGCCGCGCCTATCTTGCCCGAGCACCGGAACAGGAACGCAAGGATATTCTGAGCCGCTGCCAAGAGCTGGACGAGACTGCGTACACGACCCTTCGCCAAGGCATTGAGAAGGGCTTGCAGGATTATCGGGACTTTGGCTGCACTACATCGTTCGGCGATTGGCAAAAAGATGTCAATGGCATTGCGATTGGCTTTTACCCTGTCGGAAGCACCCAGGCCATGGCGATCAACTGTGGCGGTCCGTCTTCCAGCGTGTCCAAGGAATTTTTGCTTACCGAGGTGAGGCCGCGGTTGGTCGCGTTGGCAGAGCGTCTGGAATTTTCTGCAATCCACAGTGTCATGAGTTAAAAATTCGTTGAATTTTTCTGTGCGTTTCCAGTTCGAGGAAAATTCGATTCGAGACAGTGATGCACGGCATACAGACTAAAACAGAGTTGGGTTGATCAAAACGGAGCAGCATCTACTCCATCCATGAGTGGGCATGGCGGCGCACAAGACGAAGCAGATGCGGATTAACGTACGTGGATCGTCTTGGGATGTCCCTTTGGAGCGAAAAACAAGACAATGCGCCTCTGACTTGAGCTGACTTCATAGTCCACTGTGATTCGCGCCAGCCGCTTCCGCTGGGCGCTCGTAGGCAGTGGCTTTTTGCTGAGGTCACGGCGTCGATCTGGCACGCGTCATGGAATTAACCTCTAACTCTGACTTAAACAAACTTCCACTAATACTGCATAGGCAGGTCAACCCTCGGACAGACGGGGGAAGTTCAATGCCGACATGACCGCAAAGACGCCACTGGCGCGCAGGATGCGCCTTTCTTTAACATGTAAAAAACAGTTAGCAAAGGCAAAACGTTTTCCCACCCGTTGAATATCGACAGGTCCCTCTACCCAGTCGCCGGGATAGGCGGCATCGACGAAATCGGTAGTGAGATTGGCTGTGACGAAGGATTGTTCGCTGTCGCACGCGAGGGACATACCGATGCTGAGGGCGCAGTCGGCAAACGTCGCCAGCATGCCGCCGTGGGCGATTCCACGCATATTGGTGTGGCCTTTCTCTATCCGCATTGCGATTACGATCCGATTGCCATCGGACTTCCGATAATAGAGTGATCCGAGTGCGGCGACATAAATACCGCCGTGATTCAGGCGCTGAAAGCCATGCGGCACTGATGGTGTCTCACTCATGTGTTGTTCTCCGATATTGTCATTGGCCGTGGGGCCAATCTAGAACCAGGCGGCCTCCATGGTGAGCGTCGAGTCGTCTAGGCTGCGCAGCAACTTGTTCTGTGCTTCGGTCTTAGGCAATTCCCATTGATAAAACCAGCGACAGACGCGAAGTTTACCTTGATAAAAATCGGCATCCACCGGATTGTTTTTCGCCAGTCCTTCAGCCGCTGCGACAGCGTGACGCAGCCAGATCCAGGCAATGACTACGTGGCCGAACGATTCCAGAAACACGCTGGCATTGGCCAGACCCAGCACGGCATCGTCTGCCAACGCCGATTTGATATGCTGCACAGTGTTCTGGATATCAGCGAACGCCGCTTTGAGCGCACGTGCGTGCGGTTGCAACTGTTCATAAGCAGACGCCAATACTATGCTGTCGTGCATGTGTCGGCTCAGCAATTCCAGCGCAGCGCCGTTTTCCATCATGATTTTGCGGCCCAGCAGGTCGAGCGCCTGTATGCCGTGCGTGCCTTCGTGTATCGGATTCAAACGGTTGTCGCGGTAGAACTGCTCCACTGAATATTCGCGGGTGTAACCGTAACCGCCGTGGACCTGGATCGCCAAGTTATTGGCTTCCAGGCACCACTGGGATGGCCACGACTTCGCCACCGGCGTCAGCAAATCAAGCAATAAGCCTGCCTCGTGCCGTGCCGTTTCGGTCTCGCCCGTGCTTTGTTCGTCGACCAGCCAGGACGTATACAGACATAAACCATACCCGCCCTCGACGTACGCTTTTTGCGCCAGCAGCATGCGCCGCACATCGGCGTGCTCGATCAGCTTGACTTGGGGTTCAAGCGCATTCTTGGCGCCTGGCGCACGTCCCTGAGGCCGCCCGCGCGCGTAATCCAATGCGGCCAAATAACCGCGATAACCCAGCATCACAGCCCCCATGCCGACGCCGATACGAGCCTCATTCATCATATGGAACATATACGACAGACCCTTGTGCGGTTCGCCCACCAACTCACCTATACATTGTCCCTTTTCACCGAAAGACAGCATGGTGGACGTGGTGCCGCGCCAGCCCATCTTGTGGATCAGGCCAGTCAGCGTCACATCGTTGCGCGGCCCGGTGGCGCCGTCGTCATTGACCAGAAATTTGGGTACGATGAACAGTGAAATCCCTTTGACGCCAGGCGCGCCGCCCGGGATTTTTGCCAGTACCAGATGCACGATATTTTCGGTCAACTCATGGTCGCCGCCGGAAATGAAAATCTTGTTTCCCCGGATCGAATAGGTGCCGTCCGGGTTCGGTGCCGCCGTTGTGGTGATATCAGAGAGGCTTGAGCCGGCTTGCGGTTCGGTTAGAGCCATCGTGCCAAAAAAACGCCCACTAAGCAGCGCAGGTAAATACTTTTTTTTCTGTACTGGGCTGCCAAAGCGGCTGATCACATTCGCATTGGCGATCGTTAGCCCCGGATAGGAAGCAGTTGCCACATTTGCGCTTTTGAACAGCGACAGACAAGCCTGCGCAATTGTCTCCGGCAATTGCATGCCGCCCAGTTCGTAGTCATGACTTGCTGCGATCAGGCCGGCGTCGCTAAAGGCTTGGACTGCTTCTTTTACTTCCGCAATCATTGTCACGCGCTGGCCATCGAATAGCGGCTCGTTGGCGTCGGCCTTGCGGTTATGCGGTGCAAACTTTTCCGTGGCGATGGTGTGTGCCGTATCAAGCGCTGCGACGAAGGTTTCACGTGTGTGGTCGGCATAACGCGCCCTTGTGGTAAGCGCGTCGGTGTCTAAAACCTCGAAAACCTGGAATTCCAGATCGCGTCGATTGATGATGGTGTCGGGCATGAGTAATCCATAAGCTAAAAATTAACGATAACACTGCAGGAAAGTGGTTTTTGTTCTAGATAATGAAACTTAGGCTAAGAAAACAAAACAATTTATGTACGAGCGCCGCATTCTTGCCGCCATCTGCAACCCTCTTCGTGGCACCTTCGTGACACATGCATCAGGTATTGTCTTCATCAATTGCCTTAGCATTTCCTCTGACATCTTTACATTGAGATTCGACGCTGCTACTATATTTATAATGAAACTGTGTTTCTCTACGCGGTACATTAAAGCATTTTACGCGATATGCAAAAAATAGGCGCGGCAGCGTAGATTTTTTTATAGGCAAATTGCTTGAAGCTGCGCAAAGAATGCAAATGCTTTCAACACTGCGTAGGTATAACAATCGGGAGTCGGGTAATGAGTAGTGCGCACTATGAATTGAGGCGCGACATTGGCTGGTCCATTCGTAAGCGTCTGTATGCGAAAAACCATAACGCCAAGCGTGCCGCTATCGCCGCTCAATTGTGCGAATTGGGACGCTTCGGCGAGAAGACCGGCAAGGGCTGGTACGCCTATGCACCGGGCCAGCGTGATGCACTGCCAGACCAGATCGTCGAAGAGATTATTGTCAGCTACCGCAAGAGCGCCGGTATCACGCCACGAAAGGTACGCGACGAGGAGATCGTCGAGCGCTGCATTTATGCGCCGACCAATGACGGTGCGCGCATCCTGGAGGAAAGCATCGTCGCACGCGGCTCCGATGTCAACATGGTCTATCTGAGCTGGCACGGTTTTCCTGCACACCGCGGCGGCCCAATGTTGTACGCGCACATGATGGGATTGCCTAACGTGGTGCGTTCGATGCGCCGTTTCGCCTTGGCGCCGGGAGGCGATGCCAGGCTCTGGCAACCTGCCGCGCTATTGGTCCAGTTGGCTGAAGCGGGTCAGTCATTCAGCTGAACCAAAATCGTCGCGCGCTGCAGAAGCTTTTCGATTTTTCCTGTAATCGTCCACTCAATCGTTTTCCCTGAAATGCAAGAGAGTCAATCGTGACCGATGCAGTTATTGTTTCAACCGCCCGTACGGGTCTTGCCAAATCCTGGAAAGGCGCCTTCAACATGACCCATGGCGCTTCGCTTGGCCATCCGTACGGTGTATCGGGTTCACACATGACGGGACATGCACTGATCGAAGGAAAGCGTCGCGGCGCCAAGTATGTCGTGGTGACCATGTGTATCGGTGGCGGTCAGGGCGCCGCCGGATTATTCGAAGTCTGTTGAGGAGAAAATTGCATGAGCGTAAAAGAACTGTTCAATATACAAGGCAAGATCGCGCTGATTACCGGCGGTTCGCGCGGGCTCGGTTTGCAAATGGCTGAAGCACTGGGAGAGTTGGGCTGCAAAATTGCGATCACTGCGCGTAAGGCGGATGAGCTGAGCAATGCGAAAGCGCATCTGAAAAAATTAGGCATCGAGGTGCTCACTGTAGTCAACGATCTTTCCAAACAGGATCAGATTCCCGGCATGGTTGACGAAGTCATTGCGCGCTTCGGCACCATCGATATCCTGGTTAATAATGCCGGCGCCAGCTGGGGTGCCCCGGCAGAGGATTACCCGGATGAAGCTTGGCACAAGGTAATGAGCCTGAATGTCGATTCGATTTTCTTTGTCGCTCGTGAAGTCGCGCGACGCTGCATGATTCCCAAAAAATTCGGCAAGATAATCAATATTGCTTCGGTCGCCGGTTTGCGCGGCAGCGCAACCAACGTGTCGACCATCGCTTATCACACTTCCAAGGGTGCAGCGGTCAACTTTACCCGCGCGTTGGCCTCTGAATGGGGCAAGTACAACATCAATGTCAATGCAATCTGCCCCGGTTTCTTCCCGTCGCAAATGTCTGCTGGGTTGCTGGAAAAAATGGCCGAATCAGTGATTGCCAGGGCGCCGCTGCACCGCATCGGCGGCGACGAGGATTTGAAAGGTGCAGTGGTGTTTCTCTCTAGCGAGGCATCGCGCCACATCACCGGGCAATGTCTTGCAGTGGATGGTGGCATGAGTGCGGTTTGATTGACGGGTGGGTTGCAAGTGCTTCCGGTGTTTTTCCGGGTGCGTGACGGAGTTTCGGTTTCTTGAAAATCTCGCAACCGGATAGCTAAACTAAATAGAGGGACAGCGGTTTGACCGCACGTATTTATGGGCAACGATCCTAATGAACAGTTTGTCGGCACCCGGCCCATTGAGCGCCAGCATGTTTTCGACGTCGGCCGGTTGGCTGACTTCATGTGCGAACAGGTAGATGGCTTCAAGGGTGAACTGCAAGTCGAGCAATTCAAGGGAGGGCAATCCAATCCCACGTTTTTACTCACTGCGGGCAACAAGCAATACGTGATGCGGCGCAAACCGGCCGGCAACTTGTTACCTTCCGCGCACGCAGTCGAGCGCGAATACCGCGTGATTTCCGCACTGGCGAAAACAGATGTTCCTGTCGCCAAGGCATACGCGTTGTGCGAGGACGATTCGGTTATCGGTACGGCGTTTTACATCATGGATTATGTGTCGGGGCGCATCCTGTGGAATCCGGCGCTGCCCGACATGACTCCGGCACAGCGCCATGCGATTTTCAATGAAATGAATCGCGTCATGGCGGCCCTGCATAGCGTCGACTATGCGGCTGTAGGGCTGGACGGATATGGCAAGTCAGGTAACTATATTGAACGGCAAGTGGCGCGTTGGACCAAGCAATATCGCGCGTCTGAAACCGAGCATATCGAAGCAGTGGAAAATCTGATCCGCTGGCTGCCAGAACATATTCCGGTCGCCGATGAGACCCGTATCGTGCATGGCGATTTCCGGATCGACAATGTAATTTTTCATCCGACCGAACCGCGCATTCTTGCGGTGCTTGACTGGGAACTGTCGACGTTGGGCCACCCATTGGCCGATTTTGCGTATCACTGCATGACATGGCGCATGCAACCGGAGCAGTCGCGCGGTCTGGCTGGTTTATCACTGACGGGAACGGGCATTCCGACGGAACAAGAGTATGTGGCCGCGTATTGCCTGCGTAGCGGCCGCAGCGATATCTCCAAAAGCGACTGGGAATACTACATGGTGTTTAACATGTTTCGCCTTGTAGGCATTTTGCAAGGCATTACCAAGCGCGCTCTGCTCGGTAACGCCGCCAGCGCCGATGCGGTAAAAACCGGCAAGCGTACCCGCCCTCTGGCAGAACAGGCATGGCAATTGGCCGAACGTATCAAAACGCACTATGCATAACGTCATAAATTTACTGCGCTCGCTACGATTTCTGGTGACATGCTTAATTACCCAATAGAGGAGAAAAAAATGACCTTCATCTTTTCCGAGAAGTCCAGAGATTTGCAACAGCGCGTCAAGGCATTCATTGACGAAGAAATCATTCCGGTCAAGCATGCATACGAGGCGGAAATGACGGCTGCCCGCCAAGCCGGCAATCCGTGGATCGTGTTCCAAACCATGGAGGAGCTGAAGAAGAAGGCGCGTGCAGAGGGCCTGTGGAACCTGTTTCTGCCGGAGTCCAAGCTCGGTGCCGGCTTGACCAATCTCGAATATGCGCCGTTATGCGAACTGATGGGACGCGTGCCCATCGCGGCCGAAGTGTTCAACTGTTCCGCGCCGGATACCGGCAATATGGAGACGCTGGTGCGCTACGGCTCGCCGGCGATCCAGGATCAGTGGCTGATGCCCTTGCTCGCCGGTGAAATCCGCTCTGGCTTTGCGATGACAGAACCGGCCGTGGCCTCGTCGGACGCGACCAATATTGAAGCGCACATCGAGCGCGATGGCGATCATTACATATTGAATGGCCAGAAATGGTTCACCTCGGGCGCGTCAGACCCGCGCTGCAAAGTATTGATCTTCATGGGCAAGACCGACCCCGATAACTCGAACCGCCACCGCCAGCAATCGATGATCGTAGTGCCGACTGAGACCCCGGGCGTGACGATTCTGCGTAACCTGTCGGTGTTCGGCTTTGACGATGCGCCGCACGGCCATGCGGAAGTGCGTTTTGACAATGTGCGCATACCGGTGAGCAACATCCTGCTCGGTGAGGGACGAGGCTTCGAAATTTCGCAAGGCCGTCTGGGGCCTGGTCGGATTCACCATTGCATGCGCCTGGTCGGCCGCGCCGAAGATGCGCTGGAGCTGATGTGCCGCCGTTCATTGAAGCGCGTCGCATTCGGCAAGAAGATTGCAGAACAGGGCGTCTGGCGCGAGCGTATCGCCAATTCGCGCATCATGATCGATCAGGCACGTCTGATGGTTTTGCATGCGGCGTATATGATGGATACAGTCGGCAACAAGATGGCGGCCAAAGAAATCGCGATGATCAAGGTGATCGCGCCGAACATGGCATGCCAGGTGATCGACTGGGCGATTCAGGTGCACGGCGGTGCAGGCGTCAGCCAGGATTTCGGCTTGGCCCACGCCTATGCGAGCGCGCGTTCACTCCGTCTGGCGGATGGCCCGGACGAAGTGCATCGCAATGCGATTGCAAAATTGGAACTGGCCCATTACAACGTGCGTTAATTTATTTATCCGGGGAACAAAGTAATGTCGGATCGCCATCTCGCCTTTTGGCCGAAATCCCAACCGCGGCACCTCACGTTGCCGCAAACCAGCCTGTTTTACAACGTGGAAGTGTCAGCCACACGCTTTCCCGACAAACCATTTTTGATTTTTTACGATACGCCGATCACCTTTGCCGCATTCAAGGACGAGGTCGAGCGTATCGCAGGTTTTCTGGAACAGGAATGTGGCATCGTAAAGGGCGACCGCGTACTGCTCTATATGCAGAACAGCCCACAGTTCATCCTCGCCTACTACGGCATATTACGGGCCAACGCAGTCGTGGTGCCAGTCAACCCGATGAACCTGACCAGCGAGTTGCGCCATTATGTCGACGATACGGGAGCGACCGTGGCTTTCGTTCCCCAGGATTTGTATTCCTACATGCAGCCATTGCTGGGGCGAGGTTTAAAGCATATCGTCGTCGCAGCCTACTCGGATTATCTGACACGCCCGACCGATTTGAAGGTGCCAAAGTTTATTGCGTCGCAGCGGCAGGCGATCGCCGGCCCAGGTGTGGTGCTATGGAGCGACATGCAGAAACAGAATCTGCGGCCCGGCCCCGTGACAGTCGGACCGGATGATTTATGCGTGATGCCGTACACATCCGGCACTACCGGGCAGCCCAAGGGCTGCATGCATACGCACCAGGGAGTGATGTACAACGTGCTCTCAGGTCTTCAATGGTTGGCGTCGCAGCAGGATTCAGTGGTGCTGTCGGTACTGCCGTTTTTCCATGTGACCGGCATGCAGGGGAGCATGAACGGCCCCCTCTATGCGGGCAGCACTATCGTCTTGCTGCCGCGCTGGGACCGCGACAGCGCTGCCGAATGCATCAAGCGTTACAAAGTCAATGGGATGCAACTGATTTCCACCATGGTGGTGGATCTGCTGGCCAGTCCGAATGTCGATCAATACGATTTATCCAGCTTGACGCGAATCAGCGGCGGCGGTGCGGCGATGCCCGAAGCAATTGCGCAAAAACTCAACGACTTGCTTGGCATTCCGTATATCGAAGGCTACGGCATGACGGAAACCATGGCGGCGACTCACGTCAACCCGCCGGAGCGGCCTAAGAAGCAATGCCTTGGGATTCCGATTTATGACGTCGATGCCAAGGTGGTGGATACGGTTACGATGTGCGAGTTGCCAGTGGGCGAGGTTGGCGAAATTATCGTACACGGACCGCAGGTAATGCTCGGCTACTGGAATAATCCGGAGGCGAACGAAACGACGTTTGTCGAGATCGACGGCAAGCGGTTCCTGCGCACCGGCGACTTGGGGCTGGTTGATGAGGACGGTTATTTCTTCATGAAGGACCGACTCAAGCGCATGATCAACGCTTCCGGCTTCAAGGTCTGGCCGGCGGAAGTGGAGACGATGATGTATCAGCATCCTGCGATTCAGGAAGTCTGTGTCATTGCAAGCCTTGATGCGCGTCGCGGCGAAACGGTCAAGGCCGTGGTGGTCCTGAAGGAGGCATTCCGCGGAGAGATCAAGGAGCAGGACATCGTCGACTGGGCGCATCAGAACATGGCGGCGTACAAATGTCCGCACATCATTGAGTTTTGCGATGACTTGCCCAAGTCTGCAACCGGGAAACTGCTATGGCGCACGCTGCAGGATAAAGAAATAAACAGGAAATAAACCGCGCGTAGGTCATTGCGCAGGTTTCTTTGGAGAATACACAATGCGGTTTCAAGACAAGATAGCAGTCATTACCGGCGCTGCCAGCGGCATAGGATGCGCGGTCGCGCAACGTCTTGCCGGCGAAGGCGCATGCGTCGCGCTCATCGACCGTAACGAGGCAGGTCTGGCGGAAGTCGCGGCGGCATTGCCGGATCAATCCAGGGTCTGGTATCGCGCACTTGATATCGGCATCGAAACCGATGTGGAAAAATGCGTGGCTGCTGTATTTGGCAAGTTCGGTCGCATTGATGTGCTGTGCAATAACGCTGGCATCGCGGGCGGCGATTATTCGCCCATTACCGAGACTAATACCGAAATATGGCAGCAAATTCTGTCTGTCAACATTATGGGTGCCGTGCATTTCACCAAATATGTTGGACGGATCATGCGTACTCAGTGCAGCGGGGCGATCGTCAATACTGGGTCGGTGGCGGGCATTCGGTCCGGAGCGGGTGGCAATGCGTACAGCGCATCGAAGGCGGCGGTGATCAATCTCACCCAGACGTCGGCCTGCGACATGGGAGAGTGGAACGTGCGCGTCAATGCGGTATGCCCCGGCTTAATCGAAACCGGCATGACAGCAAGCGTATTCGAACGTGCCCGTGCTGCGCACAAGGAAGACAAGCTCGGCTTGCGCTGCGAATTACGCCGTTATGGATATCCGCATGAAGTGGCCGCCGTGATCGCGTTTCTGGCGAGCGACGACGCCAGCTACGTTACCGGACAGGCATTACCGGTTGATGGCGGCAATACGGCGTCATTGAATCTGCCGGGCATGAAAGTGTGACGCAGTAGACATTTTGGTATTGAACACAAAATTTATCACCGGGATTTACGGTGAAAAGCAATTAGAATCTTTTTTTGGCGTCCATGATGAATCCCGATAATCTTCCCGACCAGCCTTTCGGCATTATCTCCGACCTCATCCACTACCATGCCGGGCAGCAGCCGGAACATGCCGCCGTAATCCAGCACGAGCGGATGCTGGATTACGCGGCATTTAACCTGCTGATTGATAGAGTCGCTGCCGCTTTGCAACGCGATGGTCTACAGCCGGGAGATGCTTTGGCGATTTGCGCGGCCACGTCAATCGAGTATGCGGCGGTGTTCCTGGGGGGCGTGCGTGCCGGCGTGGCAGTCGCACCCCTTGCGCCGTCATCGACAGCGGGCAGCTTGGCCGGAATGGCGATGGACGCCGGCGTCAAATTGTTCTTTACCGACGCGGCGGTAGCCACCGAACTTGCACCGGTCGCAGACGGCATCGGGGCCCACTTAATTGCACTCGACGACTCGACCGTCGGCATGCGCTTTACCGAGTGGCTCGCGCCTGAAGACGCGCGACCGACTCCGGTGACCATCGAGCCGGAGCACCCCTTTAATATCATCTACTCGTCCGGGACTACCGGCTTGCCCAAAGGTATCGTGCAGTCGCATCGCATGCGCTGGGTGCATGTGCAAAGAGGCGCTGCGAGCGGGTATGGACCGCAGGCAGTGGTGCTGCTTTCAACGCCCCTGTACTCGAACACGACCTTGGTCAGTTTTTTCCCCACGCTAACCCTTGGCGGGACCGTCGTCTTGATGCCGAAATTCGATGCCGGCACTTATCTGACATTGGCGGAAAAATATCGCGTGACGCACACCATGCTGGTCCCGGTACAGTATCAGCGCCTGATGGCGCATCCGGATTTTGACAAATACGATCTGTCTTCATTCCATCTAAAGTTTTGCACCAGCGCACCGTTTAGCGCGGCGTTAAAGGCCGATATCCTCAAGCGGTGGCCGGGCGGACTGGTGGAGTATTACGGCATGACCGAGGGCGGCGGTACCTGCATCCTGACGGCGCACGAACACCCTCACAAACTGCATACCGTCGGTTGTCCAGCGCCTGGGCACGATATTCGATTGATCGACGACGAGAGCCGCGAAGTCGCACCCGGAAAAGTCGGTGAAGTTGTCGGGCATTCGCCGGCAATGATGAACGCCTACCATAACCAACCGGTAAAGACCGCCGAAGCCGAATGGCATGACGCGACCGGCAAGCGTTTCATTCGTACCGGTGACATCGGGCTCTTCGACGAAGATGGGTTTTTGACGCTGCTCGACCGCAAGAAAGACATGATTATTTCGGGTGGCTTCAATGTCTATCCGAGCGATCTGGAATCTGTCCTGCAGCAGCATCCCGATGTGGTCGAGGCAACCGTGGTTGGTGTCCCTTCGGTACTCTGGGGCGAAACGCCTGTGGCGTTCGCGGTATTGAAACTGGGCAGCCAATTAAGCGCCAAGGCATTGCTGGAGTGGACCAACAAGCGGCTTGGCAAGACGCAACGCCTGGCTGCAGTTGAAATCTTGGAGATGCTGCCGCGCAGCTTGATAGGCAAGGTGCTCAAGCGGGAATTGCGTGACTCGTTTCAGTCAGGCACTCTATCGCCAGCGCCGGCCACCGGAATAGTTTGATATTGCGATAGAAACAGCTTCGTCGACAGCGCCCCATATCATGAAATCCGGCATTAGCACTTTGCGCAAAAGGGGGAATTTCTTCTTAGTGCAAACAAACCCAATAAAAATTGGTAGTGTCTCAGTTTGAACGTATTCGTGTCTTTTTAAACACACTGTTAAGTAAATCCCCTCTTCAAAGCCGTAGGTTGGATTAGGCGTTAGCCGTAACTCAACACATTCACGCAAAAATGTCGGGTTATGCTATCGCTAAACTAACTAATCCGAACTTGCTATGCATGTAAAGTGCATAACACCGGTCAAGTCATCCGGTTCTTCGACAGCGGCGGATTTCTCGCAAAGTATTTCTTGATGCCATTCATGATCGCGTCGGCCATCTGATCCTGATAGGCGTTATCGGTGAGTTTAGCTTCTTCTTCGGGGTTCGAGATGAAGGCGGTTTCGATTAGCACCGATGGAATGTCGGGCGCTTTCAGTACCGCAAAACCAGCTTGCTCGACGGAACCTTTGTGCAGCTGGTTGATGCCGCCGATCTCGCTCAGAATCGCTTTGCCCAGCTTCATGCTGTCATTAATTTGCGCGGTGGTGGATAGATCAAGCAATACACTGGCCAGTTGCATATCATGGTTTTTGATATTTACGCCACCGATCAGGTCGGCTGAATTCTCTTTGTTGGCCAGCCAGCGCGCAGAGGTAGAGGACGCACCTTTTTCCGATAGCGCGAATACGGAGGAACCGCGCGCGGTCGGCAGCACAAAGGCATCGGCATGGATCGACATGAACAGATCAGCCTGCACCCTGCGCGCTTTTTGTACCCGTACTTGCAGCGGCACGAAGTAATCAGCGTCGCGGGTTAGCATTACGCGCATGTTTGGTTGTTGTTCGATCTTCGCTTTCAGGCGCTTGGCGATCGCCAGCACGATATTTTTTTCGTAGCTGCCACCGCGGCCCACCGCGCCGGGGTCTTCGCCGCCGTGACCGGGATCGATTGCAATGGTGATCATGCGCGTCATGTTTGACGCATTTCTGCTACGGTCCGGTTTCGGCTCGATTTTGGCAAGCGGCGGCTCGGGCTTGATTTGCGGCAGAGTTTCGATGGTTGCCGCCGGATTGTCGAAAGTACGGTCTTCCGGCCGCTCGCCGGATTCGATCAGAGCGGCAATCGGGTCATACTCGCGTGTCGGGTACAGATCGAAAACCAGTCGGTACTTGTATTCGCCGACTGGCGCCAGGGTGAACACTTGCGGCCTGACTTCCGTTTTCAGATCGAACACCAGACGCACCACGTTTGGACGGTTCTGCCCGACTCGTACCTGGCTGATGTAGGGGTCGTTGGACTGGATCTTGGCTATCAACTCCTTCAGGGTGGAATTAAGTTCCAGTCCTTCAATATCGATTACCAGGCGGTTTGGATTTTGCACCAGAAAATGGCTGGCCTTCAGGTCGCTGTCATTTTCTAGCGTGACGCGGGTGTATTCATCCGATGGCCACACCCGCACTGCGACGATTTGCGCAGCAAATGAAAGCCCCGGCGCGATCAGGGACAGCAGTAGCGTGCTGCCGGCTTTAAGGACGGTGCGGCGGGTTACCGCTTTGCTGTCAGATTTCATAAATTGGGTGCGAAGTGCAGGCGGTCGAGGCATTGTGACCCTTTGTCTGACAAGGCTTTTAATTCTACATCACGCCCCAGCCCTGTCACAGTCAGAAATACGCTGATATCGGGCGGCGGAAGTACTGTATCGGCTTTTTCCGGCCATTCGACGATGCAGATGTTGCGCTCGTTAAACGCTTCGCGAAAACCGGCGTCGAGGAATTCTTCTGGAGACTGCATGCGATATAGGTCGAAATGGATCAAATGTACCACTTTGCCTTCGATGCTGACGGTATAGGGTTCGGCCAGCGTATAAGTCGGGCTTTTGACATGGCCGGCATAACCGGCGGCATGTAAAAGGGCTCTGGTCAGAGCGGTCTTGCCGGCCCCAAGTTCGCCGTGCAGGTAAATGGTCAAGCCCGGCGCCAGCACGCGCGCCAGCGATGTGCCCAGTGCGACGGTGCCGGCTTCGTCATGTAGATGGATATGGCGGTGGAGGTGCTGCATCTCGTAAAATAGCTCCTCTTGATGTGACTTATTTTGACTTAAGCTGGTTTATGTATACGACTGAGACTGACAATTTACTCGCACTAGCGCTGCGTATCAAGGCGTGGGGGCGCGAACTCGGGTTTTCCGAGGTGCGTATTACCGATATCGATCTCGCGCATGCCGAAGCCGGCTTGCAGGCTTGGCTCGATAAGGGCTTTCATGGCGAGATGGGATATATGGCCGCGCACGGCTTGAAGCGCGCCCGACCGGCGGAACTGGTGCCCGGCACCGCGCGCGTGATTACGCTGCGCATGCCGTATTTGCCCAAACTGTCCAAGCAACCGCATTCGGTACCCGAATGGCGTGACCAGGAAGCAGCGCGTCAGAGCCGGCCGGCAGCGGCAAACATCTCGATCTATGCGCGCGGACGCGACTATCACAAGGTGTTGCGCGGGCGTTTGCAGCAATTGGCCGATCGCATCAAGGCAGAAGTGGGCGAATTCGGCTATCGCGTATTTACCGATTCGGCTCCGGTGATGGAAGTCGAACTGGCGCAAAAATCCGGCCTCGGCTGGCGCGGCAAGCATACGCTGCTGCTGAGTCGGGATGCCGGTTCGATGTTCTTTCTGGGGGAAATGTTTACCGATCTGCCGTTGCCGGTGGATGCACCGATTACGCCCCACTGCGGTGCCTGCAGCGCCTGCATCGACATCTGCCCGACGCAGGCGATAGTGGCGCCGTACCAAGTCGATGCACGGCGCTGTATCTCTTATCTGACGATCGAACTCAAGGGCAGCATCCCGGTGGAATTGCGCAGGCTGATCGGCAACCGCGTGTATGGCTGCGACGATTGCCAATTAGTCTGCCCTTGGAACAAGTTTGCACAGCAGGCCACGGTTCCCGACTTCGAGGTGCGCAATGGGCTCGATGACGCGATGCTGGTCGATCTGTTCGGTTGGAGCGAAGACCAATTCAATCGCAATCTGGAAGGCAGTCCGATCCGCCGTATCGGCCATGAATGCTGGCTGCGCAATCTGGCGGTGGGTTTGGGCAATGCGGCCGGATGCGACGTTGATGCTAAGGTCATGGTGGCGGCGCTGAAGGCGCGGCTGGAGCATCCATCCGAAATGGTGCGCGAACATGTGTTGTGGGCGTTGGAACAGCATGGCGCGGTGTAAAGGTAGGCAGGGCCTACGCTATGCAGTGAAAAGTATCGTCGATTTTCCCGATAGGAATGGCATTTTCTTGTAGGGGTGAATTCATTCGCATCAACTTGCATGAAATCCTTAAAATTGCGAATGAATTCGTACCTACGGCGCTGCTGTCAATATGAAAAAAACTTGATTTTTGTTCGCGTAAATAAATAAAAAAATGTTGGAGTATGTTGATAATATGCACACTCACCGCGTATATTTATTGCGATATAAAATAATACACTAGTATGTATATTGGTTTAGCGCAAAAATACGCTGGTCAATGCACCAGCGATAGCCAGATCGGTAAGCTCAATACCGACAACATGGTTCCTGCCGAAACCAGAAACGCCACAAACGGCCCGTTGCCGCCCAACCGGCTCGCCAGCACATAAGCGCTGGATGCGGTCGGCAATGCGCAAAACATCACCGCCATTTGCAGTTGCAGCGGCGGCAGGCGCAGCCAAAGTCCAAACCCGAAAGCCAGTGCCGGCACGGCCAGCAATTTAACGCCGATGAAATACGCCGCGATTCCTTTCGATGCGTGCAAGCCGGATAGCCGCAAACCAGCGCCCACCGCGATTAGCCCCAGTGCAATGGAAGCGTTGCCGAGTCGCGCCAGCGTTGCCCCCAACACGTCCGGCAGCACCAGGCCGGCCAGATTGCACAGCGTCCCGGCCGCAGTCGCCAGCAGCAGCGGGTTTTTAGCCAACTCCCGCAGTAAGCCGCCATTTTTGTGCACCAATGCATGCACTGCCGCCATATTGCACAGCGGCACCGCAAAACCAATGATCAGCGCCATCAGTGCGGTGCCTTGCTCTCCCGCCAGCCGCGATGCTACCGCCAGGCCGATATACGAATTGAAACGGAAAGCGGTTTGCACGCCCGATTCGAAAATCATCGGTTTCGATTGGAACAAAGGCTTCGCCAGCCAGCCCAGCGCAATACCGCCGCAGCAGGCCACCATGCTTACTATCAAGAGATTGCCAGTGGCATGAAAATCAAATGGCGTGCGCGCCGTGGAATAGAACAACAGCGCCGGAAACAGGACAAAATACACCAGCCGGTCCACCCCTGGCCAGAAGTCATCTCCCCAACGCATGCAGCGCTTGAGCAAAAAACCAAGCAGGATCAGGGCAAAATCAGGGAATAGAATGGAGATGATGGACATGTGGGGAGCTTGGTGCAAAGGAATCCGGGAATACAAAAAATAGGTGCCCGCCATTAGCGATGCGGCGCTTACTGCAAATATTTATTGTTTGTGTACGTGCATCTGCGTGTGCCTGCTAACCACTTGATTGCGTCCGTTTTGTTTAGCCAGGTACATGCGCTGGTCGGCCAGATCGATCAACGCTTTCCAGTCTGTGGTCAGATCGGCGCTGCGTTCGGCGATGCCGATGCTGGCGGTAAGCGGGGTACTGTCGGGGCGCATGCCAAAACCAATGTTGCGTAATCGTAACAGTGCTGCTTCTGCCTGCATCAGATCGGTGTTGGGCATGATCAGCAAAAATTCCTCGCCACCCCAACGCGCCAACATATCGCCACGGCGCAGATTGCTACTGACGATGTCGGTCATGTCAAGCAGTGCCTTGTCGCCCGCTTCGTGACCGAAGCTATCGTTGATGTTTTTGAAGTAATCCAGATCGATGAAGGCTACTGACAGTGCTGCATTGCTGCGGCTGGCGATGGTGTACTGCAGCTCCAGCACTTCTTCACCGCTGGAGCGTGAAAAAACTCCCGTCAGCGGATCCCGGATGGCTTGACGCACCAGCGCAATCATGAACGCCAACTGGCTCATGCCGGCCAGCGTGGAGACGCCGGTTATCAGCATCAGCAGCCAGAAAGCACCGGCGAACGACGGCCAGTCCAGAGTAGTCCAGCGCAGCGAGCCGGCGAAGCCTTGGGCGATCAGAATCGGGCTGGCGATCGCCAGATTTTCCAGCAGAGTGAGCGGAAAAATGGCTAATCCGGCCAGCAGCACGAACGGCAGAAAAGCATAACCGGCACCGATTGCGGCCGAGATGCCGGTCAGCTGATAATGGCCGAGCAACGTGTAAGAGGCGACATAAAAAGCAGTCGGGATGACAAACAGCAGCACCATTGCGCGATAGGCATCGAACAATTCACCGTTGGGCCGGTAATACAGCAACAGGCTGGCAAAAGCAGCACATGCCAGCAGCCGCATCAAGGCCAGGTTGAGCCACAGCGGAAAGGGAAAGACCACCAAATCGACTATGCTCCAGAGCGGCGTCAAGACCGCAAACAGGAATGCGAACAGACGCACCCGGTTGACGATCATGGTCGCGCGCCGCCGCGCCAGCAAGCTCAGATGCTGATGGGGTGATGCCAGCCAGCCCAGTTCGGCCTGTTGAAGTTCTCCCGGCATTAACCCGGTCATTCGCTGCCAGACGAAGTTTGTGATGCGCTGCATGGTCATTTTGAGTCTTGTAAGGTTGCTTGCGTACAATTTTTAAAAATAATATCAGATTCGAGAGGGGCTTAGATTTCACCCGTTGGCAGGCATGAGGCAGCGCGAAGTAGCCCTGCCATTTCTGGGTCGTATTCTGCATGTAACCAGTCTTTTGCTACACCATCTGCCTGATCTGCCGAATGTAGTTTGGTACCTTTTTGCCGGTCCGGCAGCGGCAATCGAGAGCGGAAGTCGGTCATTCATTGGGTGGTTTTGTTTGCAAATTGCAAATGATACAAATTGGCGTAGACGCCATTTATTTTCAGCAAATCCTGATGCGATCCGACTTCGACAATCCGCCCATTATCCAACACGACAATCCGATTGGCGCGCTCAATGGTTGACAGTCGGTGCGCGATTACCAGCGTGGTGCGGCCTTGCATCAATTGTTCCAGTGCCGCCTGGACTGCTCGCTCGGACTCCGAATCCAAGGCCGAAGTTGCCTCATCCAGAATCAGGATCGGTGCATCTTTGTAAATTGCTCGTGCAATCGCCACGCGCTGCCGTTGGCCGCCGGACAGTCGCATGCCGTTCTCGCCGATCATCGTCTCCAACCCATCCGGCAGGGCAGCCACGACATCGCTCAGATGCGCCGCCTTGACAGCCGCCGCCAGTTTTTCTCGGTTCATGTGTTCGGCACCATACGCGATATTGGCTCCCAGCGTGTCGTCGAACAGGACTACATTTTGGCTGACCATCGCCAGTTGTGCGCGCAAGCTGGCTAGCGTAATCTCGTCAAACGGAATGCCGTCGAGCGATATTCGCCCGGATGTAGGCGAATAAAAACGCGTCACCAAATTGACCATGGTGGACTTGCCGCCGCCGGAGATGCCGACCAGCGCAACCGTTTCGCCAGCTGCGATGTCGAGCGTGATGTCCGTCAGGGCCGGCGGACTCGTAGCCGAATAGGCAAACGAGACTTGGTCGAAGTGCAGATGCCCACGCACACGCTCCAGTACTTTGGCGCCAGGGTCGGCTTCGGCCGGTGCATCCATCATCGCGAACACCGTTTCAGCTGCGGCCATCCCGCGCTGCAAGGGGCCGTTGACCTCCACCAGGCTTTTGAGCGGCGCCAGCAGCATCAGCATGCTGGTGATGAACGCGGTAAATTCACCCGGCGTCATTTTTTGCTGTAGGGCCAGCACAATCACCACGGAAACTGCCACCGCAGTTGCGATTTGCGTCACCGGTACCGTCGCCGCAGCAGCGACCGTCATGCGCTGCGAAAAGCCGCGTAACGCCTCGCTGCGCGCTTCGAACCGCTGGCGTTCATAACGCTCGCCGGAAAACACCCGGATCACTTGATGGCCGCGCGCCGCTTCTTCCACCACCTGCGTCATCTCGCCGGTAACGCGCTGGTTTTCGCGGTTCAACCGACGCAAACGGCCTGTTGTCAGGCGCACAATGGCTGCAGTGAGCGGCACGATGACGAGTGCCACCAGTGTCAATCGCCAATTCAGATAAAACAGGGTGGCCAGCAAGCCGATTACTGATAGCGTGTCGCGCACAAAGGCCAGGAACACCGAGTTGACCATATCAACCACCTGGCGCACATCGCCGATGATCGTATTGATCAAGGTACCGGTCGACTCCTGCTCAAAACGCGACACCGGGAGGTGCAGCAGGCGGTCGAACATTGCACGCCGCAAATCGTTGAGGGTGCGGCTGATCACCCAGTTGTTAAGGTAGGCGGTCGAAAATGTAAAGATGCCGCGCAGGGCAAAAATTGAGATCAGGATCGCCGGAACCAACCATAAGCTAAATGCAACCCGCTCATCGCCAAAGCCGTTATCAATCAAGGTCTGCATCGCTTTGACCAGCATCGGCTGAGTACTGGCGGTGCCGGCCATTGCCAGCAGTGCCAACAGCGCGCGCGACCGGTATGGACGGATAATCTTCAACAGGCGTTTGATGACGGCACTATTTTCCATCAATTCTCTTTTTCATACAGGTACAAGGTATTTAACAGAAAAACCATCCGATCAATGTCAATTTTAATAACCGGCAGTGTGCCAGAGCAGAGTCGCAGTAAAGCTATACAGTATGCTGGGATATGTGGCTTAACGCGACCTCGCTTTCAGATATTTCAGATACCAGCGAGCGCTGTCCAGCACCTTTCCACGTTTTAGCAGAAAGCGTGACAGCATTCTCATTTCACGGGAATTCCTTGGTGCCGGATCGAGCGGCATGTCGGACCATGGCGACAGGGCATGATATTTTGCGAATAAGGCGCGCGATTCGTGCCGGGTCCAGTCGGTCCACGGTTTGACCGCGCCGGCGAAGTGGATGAATACTGCATTCTCCACCGGGCGCATCCGGGTAATGTTGCGGTCAAGGTCATGGATCAGGTCGTAGATGTAATTCCATTTCGGTGCTATGAAACGCGCCCGCCCATCCAACACGATGTTCAGGGCATCCTGATCGTTGAAGCGCAATTTCTTGCCGAACTTCAAAAGCGCCTGCATGGCTTCTTCCGTGATGTTGTTGCTGATCCAATTCTCGACATTGATAAAGATGACACCGCCGTTGAAATAGTGTGGGTGCTTGAGTTGCAACGCGGCACAGCGTCGTCGGGTCGTCTCTTCCGCATCGGGCACGACTAGCGCGATATCGGTGCCGATATCCATCTCGATCAATTCATCAATCTTGCCAACGCACAGGATGTCCGCGTCCAGGTACAGCACTCGGTCCGTCACGCCTTGCAATTCCGCTGGAATAATAAGGCGCGAGAAAATCGACAGCGAGTAATACGAAAACTCAATGAAATGCGTGAATTTATCGAACAGGGCCGGATCGATGATGTGAAGCTGCGTGCGCACGTTCGGTTGCCGATCCAGTTGCTGCAAGCGGTCACGCTGCTGGTCTGATGCCGAGAATGCAAAGACGTGGAAAGTGAATTGAACGCCCGGATTATTCTCGAGAATAGAGGTGATGGTCGCCCCCATGCTGCGGAAATAATGGTTGTCGACGCAAAATGCGATATGGAACGATGGATCGGCCGCAGGACGGCGCGCCGCAGATAGTACGTTCGATTCGGTGCTCATTCAGATGCCTTCCATGACTTGTTCTACGGTGATCGCCTTGACCCATTCGCGCCGCTGTGCGGTCATGATGAGTGTGCTGTTGTCGCAGTCGATTGGCACCCACTCTGGATTTTTCTGGCGCATCAGGGCGATCACCGGGACGTGTACCGCATTCGCCAGATGCATGACTGCGGTTTCGACCGAGATGATCAGGTCGCACTTTTGCAACATTGCGGGTAGCTGGAAAAAATTGTCTTCGGCGCAAAACAGTTCCGTGCGCAGTATCGCATAGGCGGCAAATACCGTGCGCGCGCCGGCCAGTTCATTGGGTGCTGCATTGACGATGAAACAGGCATCGCGAAATTCATCCTGTTGCCGCATGGCCGCGATCAGTTGCGCCACCCGTTCCAGCGGCCAGCAACGCTTCTTCGACTTCGCGAATGGGTTGATGAAGACAAGTTTGCCGCTGCGATTGCCGAACCCCCATGCCGCCAACTTATCGTCGGCATCGCGCCGCCACCGCTCGGGAATCGTCACGAACGGAAAACGCGCTGCAGGCGCAATGTCGATCCCACACAATTGGTGGAACCAGTCGGCATACACATCGCTGATGTGCTGCGGATTTTGCCGATCGACCGAATATGGCGGGATCACGCGATCCAGTTTTCGGTATCCCAGTAGATGATGCAGTTGAAAAAGTCCAACCTTGGCTTTCATACCCACTACAAAGCCATTGCCGGCAATGGCTCGGGCCAGCGCGGCGTAGCGTTGCGGGCGCAGCGTCGCTAACGACACTACAATTGGATACGCCTCCTGGCGCGCTTCACGGATCGATTCCCGGTACAGTCCCGGATTGTAAGTGCGTTTGTATATTTTGTGGAAGAACGAACAGTCGGCGACCCAATCGTAAAGCGAATATTTTTTCAGGTGTTCCCATTGCGAAGCGTCGCCGGTACGGCGCACTTCGTCCACCCACAGATCAATCTGAAGGTGCGGATAGGCTTGCGAGAATGCCTGAAAGCAGTTCTGGAGATAGGTGAAGTCACCCAGCGCAAGATGAGCAATGAATAGTATTTTGTTCGACCTGCGCAGCAAGTCCGGTGCGATGAGTGGCTGTGTCATAAGAATTTCTTCAACGTTTCGTCACTATCTTTTGTGGCATTGATGTGTAGGCATCAATGCATCGATGGCTTACGGCTTTAAAAGATGCGCTACACGGGTGGCTTGTGTGCTGCAGCGGTTCACGGCGCGGCGCGATGGGTGCCGTTAACTGAGTTATAAGCAGCGCCGTTGCTTTCCTGCTCGCGCAGCAAGGACCAGAGAATAACCAACGTGAACGCAAAGATCATGACGCCGTTATTGTGTGTCAAAAAGGCCTGTGTCAGTCCAAAACAGATGTAACAGACGCTCAATAGCACTCCCGCAACCGCGTACGGGCGGACTGCGTGATTTTCAGATCTTATGCGTTTTACGAACAGCGCCAGCGGAACCAGGTACAGAATCAATAGCGCAGCTAATCCGAGCACGCCGCGCTTAACTAGCGCATCAAGGTACTCGTTATGCAAATGGCTATGTACATCGTCAGTCGGACGAACCTTGCCGGCCTGGGTTAGTCTTGCCGCCTCTTTCATGTAGCCTTCCTTGCCCCAGCCCAGCCACGGACGCTCGGGAAAGAGCAGCAGCCCGGTACGCCACATTTCCAGCCGGGTGCCAACCGAAGTCAGGGTATTGCCGGATTTGAAATAGTCTTGCGTTTCAGCGATGGAAAGCCTTACCCGCACTTCCATTGGAGTGCGTGGCATGACATACAGGACACCAAACAGCACCAGCATGGCAGCAAGGCTGGCTGCGATATGGCGTTTGTTCAATGCGTCGCCATAACACTGATAGGCCACCAGTAGCGCAACTGGAAGGCTGATCCAGCTACCACGGCTCTCGCTGAACAAAGAACCGAGCAATCCCAGGAAAATCCCGCCTGATAAAAGGATCAACCAGAATGTGGAGCGGCGCTGTGAAGCCGCCCAGCCGAGGCCGGGCAGGCACAGGATGCCGAGTAATATGCCGATATTGCCAAACTGAATCGGGTTAGTGAAGCCATCTGCGCGCATGCCTCCTTCGAAGAAAAATTGCCAAGCCGCGAACAGGCCTGATGCAATGGCGCCGGTAGCCACACCACCCCAGAAAAAGCGCGGGATCGGTGGAAAAACCCGCAGCAGGAGCAGCACAGGGATTACCAGCATAAAGCGCATCGGGCTATCGTATTCCCGGATCGGCGCCCCATGCACTAGATTGGCAAAACTACCGGCCAGAAAATAAAAAGCCAGTACCGAAATTAATATTATTTCTTCGCGTTGCAGCTTGATCTTGGCGTGCTTGCGCAGCAGGACGATGCTGCCAGCTAACAGCAGCACGGCACCAACTGAAAATCCGCTGGGAATGACGAGTGCAATCGCAAAAAAAAGAAATACCGCGACAGACGTGTAAACAATCATTAAAAATCCTTGATTTGCCATTCATCCCGAAAAACATGCAGGATAAATTTACTTCCGTTCAAATTGATCGGGCAAGATTATAACCATCGGAATCAGAATACTTGCGCGAAGTTTATTATTTTCAATCGAAATTACTCAATATTCGACCGCGACCTCTAGTGCGCCCAGCACTTGTTCAAGCGCTACCTGTAGCGCATCCGACGGCGTCACGCGCCATGCGGCGCCCAAGCGCAGCGTGCAGTCGACACCCTCGGGCTTGAGGCGCACGGCGACCGGCAGGCCGCTGTCGGCACGGTGCGGCTGCAATACTTCCTGGATTCGGTTTGAGGCCACAGTCGCCGGTAAGAACAGGCCTAGCTGCTGCCCATACTGGATGCGTGCCGCAGCGATATCCATCACCTGCTCCGCAGTAATGCGCAAACCGCCCGAAAAACGGTCTTCCGACACCTTGCCCTGCACCGCCAGAAACTCGTCTTCCTTGAACAATGCCTTGTTGGCGTCGTAAATTTCGCTATATACCGTCACATCAACTGTCGCGCTGCCGTCATCGAGGGTGACGATGATCATCTTGCCGCGTTGAGTCATCTGGGTGCGCAATGCCGAAATCACGCCGGCCATCAGTTTTGGCTCGCGCGATGGTTCCAGACTGGTCAGTTTGGAGCGCGCGAACTGGCGCGCTTCGGTTGCGTAGGCGTCGAACATGTGGCCGGACAGGCAAAAACCGAGTGCGGCTTTTTCTTCGGTCAGTTTCTGTTTTTCGCTCCAGGGTGCAACCTTGACGTATTCCGGCGGCGCCACCAAATCACTGTCGTCGCCGCCGAACAGGCTGGATTGATTGATCGATGCCAGCGCTTGGCCGGCCGCTTCCATTGCGCGTCCGACCGAGGCCAGCAGGATGGCGCGATTGACCTTGAAACAGTCGAAAGCGCCGGCGCGGATCAGCGACTCAATGGTGCGGCGATTGATCTGTCGTTTGTCGACCCGCAGGCAGAAATCGAATAAATCGACAAAGGGCGCTTCTTCGCGGGCGGCGACAATCGCTTCGATCGCATTCTGGCCGGAACCCTTGACCGCGCCCAGACCGTAGCGGATGAAGGCGGCTTTTTTGCCATCTTCGCGTTCCGGCGTGAAGCGATAATCGGACAAATTAATGTCGGGCGGCAACAGCGTCAGGCCACAGATATCGAGCGCATCCACGACCAGAATCTTGATCTTGTCGGTGTCGTCCATCGCCAGCGACAAGTTGGCGGCCATGAAGGCGGCAGGGTGGTGCACTTTCAGATAGGCGGTGTGATACGACAGCAACGCGTAAGCGGCAGCATGCGATTTGTTGAAACCGTAGCCGGCAAACTTTTCCATCAAGTCGAAAATCTCGTCGGCCTTGGCTTCCGACAAGCCATCCTTGGCCGCGCCGTCGCGGAAAATCTGACGGTGTTCGGCCATTTCCTCAGCCTTCTTTTTACCCATCGCGCGTCGCAGCAAATCGGCACCGCCGAGCGAATAACCGCCGACCACCTGCGCCATCTGCATCACCTGCTCCTGATACACCATGATGCCGTAGGTTTCGGACAAAATGCCTTCGGTGCGCGGATCGGGGTAATCGAAGCGTTCGCCGTGCTTGCGCTTGCAGAAATCAGGAATCAAATCCATCGGGCCCGGCCGGTACAGCGCCACCAGCGCGATGATGTCCTCGAAACGATCGGGCCGCGCATCTTTCAGCATGCCTTGCATGCCGCGGCTTTCCAGTTGGAACACGGCAACCGTTTTGGCGGCAGTCAACAGTTCATACGATGCGCGGTCGTTGAGCGGCAGTTTTTCAAGGCTGAAATCGGCCATCGCCGGGTCCAGTTGTTTGATGTAGCGCACTGCGCGATCCAGAATCGTCAGCGTGGTCAAACCCAAAAAGTCGAACTTGACCAAGCCGACCGCTTCCACGTCGTCCTTGTCGTATTGCGACACCACGCCAGAATCGCCGCCTTGCGTATACAGCGGGCAGAAATCGGTCAGTTTGCCGGGCGCAATCACCACGCCGCCAGCGTGCATGCCGATATTGCGGGCAATGCCTTCGACTTTTTGCGCCAGCTCCAGCAGTTGTTGGACTTCTTCCTCGTTTTCCTGCCGTTCGGCCAGTTGCGGTTCTTCCTTGATCGCGTCGGCAATCGTCACGTGCTTGCCGGGTTTGAACGGGATCAACTTGGAAATGCCATCGCAAAAGTTGTAGCCGAAATCAAGCACGCGGCCGACATCGCGAATTGCGCCTTTGGCCGCCATGGTGCCGAAAGTGGCGATTTGCGACACCGCGTCCTTGCCGTACAAATCTTTCACGTGCTGAATCACGCGGTCGCGACCTTCCTGACAAAAGTCAATATCGAAATCGGGCATTGAGACCCGTTCCGGGTTCAGGAAACGCTCGAACAGCAGGTTGTACTCTAACGGATCAAGGTCGGTAATCAGCAATGAATACGCCACCAGCGAACCGGCGCCAGAGCCACGGCCGGGGCCGACCGGCACGCCGTTTTCCTTGGCCCAGCGAATGAATTCGGCCACGATCAGGAAGTAGCCGGGGAATCCCATTTTAATGATCGTATCGATTTCGAACGTCAATCTGGCTGCGTAGCGGGCGCGTTCCTGCTCACGTTTTTCCGCCAGCGGATACAGTTGCAGCAGACGCTTTTCCAGACCGGCTATGGCTTCCGACTTCAGGAATTCTTCAATCGTCATGCCTGCCGGCGTCGGAAAATTCGGCAACTGCGGCCGGCCCAGAACCAGTGTCAGATTGCAGCGCTTGGCGATTTCAACCGAATTTTGCAACGCCACCGGTAAATCGGCGAACAGCGCCGCCATTTGGTCTTGTGTTTGAAAACATTGCAAATCGTTGAAGCGCTTGACGCGGCGCGCATTGGCCAGCATCTCGCCTTCGGCAATGCAAGTGCGCGCTTCGTGGGCGATAAATTCCTCTTTTGTCAGGAACTGGATCGGGTGCGTCGCCACCACCGGCAATTGCAGTTTGGCGGCCAGCGCGACCGCCTGGCGTACCTGCGCGTCCATGTTTGGTTGACCGGCGCGCTGAATTTCGATGTAAAAATGTCCCGGGAAAATGCTAGCCCATTGTTGTGCATGGCGTTCGGCTGCGGCCAAATTGCCATTGTCGATGGCTTGGCCAATATTGCCGAAATGCGCGCCGGATAAGGCGATCAGCCCCGGCTTGCTGCCATCTTGTTGCAGTGCCTGCAACCATTCGGTACGGATTTCGGCGCGGCCGCGGTGCTGGTTGGTTAGCCAGGCTTTCGATAGCAATTCGCACAATTGCAGGTAGCCGTCGTGGTTTTTGACCAGCAGCAACAGGCGCGACGGCCTGTCGCGCTCGTCTTCATTGGTGATCCAGACATCGCAACCTGCAATCGGCTTGACGCCATTCGCGCGCGCAGCCTTGTAAAACTTGATCATGCCGAACAGGTTCGCCAGGTCGGTCAGGGCCAGCGCGGGTTGCAAATCTTTTTTTGCGGCTGGAATAATGTCATCGAGCCTTACCAATCCATCGACGATGGAATACTCGGAATGCAGGCGAAGGTGGATAAATTGCGGTGTAATCATGGCGGTATTTTACCCGCAAGGCGGCCAATAACTTAGCGCCGTTTATAATGACGGCCACTATTTCATAAGCGGAAATCGCACCATGCAGGCCACAGAATCATTCGTCAACATCGCCGGTTATAAATTTGTCACTTTCAGCGATAGCGTTGAAAAACGCGGTGAATTTCGTGCTTTGTGTCAGAAATTGGGATTAAAAGGCACCATTTTACTGACGCCGGAAGGCATCAATCTGTTTCTGGCGGGGCGACGTGCAGAGATTAATCAATTTCTGACATGGCTACGCGCCGATGCGCGCTTTTCCGACTTTTACGCCAAAGAAAGCGTCTCACTAGAACAGCCTTTCACCAAATTGCTGGTCAAGCTGAAGCGTGAAATCATCACGATGAAGATGCCGCTGATCAAGCCGGAAGAAGGCCGCGCTCCTTTCGTGGAACCTAAAACCCTGAAGCGCTGGCTCGATTGCGGCCATGACGACAATGGCCGGCCGGTGGTGATGCTGGAAACCCGCAATGCGTTCGAAGTCGACGTTGGCACTTTCAAAAATACCGTTGACTACCGGATCAGCAAGTTCAGCGAATTCCCCGACGTGATCGCCGCCCACAAGGACGAGCTGGCGGGCAAGACGCTGGTAACCTTTTGCACCGGCGGCATCCGCTGTGAAAAAGCCGCGATTCATATGCAAAACATCGGTTTCGACAATGTGTACCAGCTTGACGGCGGTATTCTGCAGTATTTCGAGGATGTCGGCGGCGACCATTACGACGGCGAATGTTTCGTGTTCGACTACCGCACCGCGCTCAACCCGAAGCTGGAACCGACCGCCACCACCCAATGTTTCGCCTGCCGCGCGGTGGTCACACCACAGGAGCAATTGACGCCGGAATATGTGCCGGGCGTCTCTTGCCCGCATTGTTATGAAGCGCCCGATGTGGGCGCTGTTATTATCTGAGCCAATTTTGCCAATTCAAAATACCGGGTTATGTATTTTTATTGAATTCAATAAAAATATGCGGCGAGTGCATGTTTTTTATATATACTCCCTATTATAGTAATTTCACGTAACGGGTTGGTAGCACATTAATCCAAAATGCAGGGCGATGGTTTTGTAGGAGCGCACCCGGGCGCGACCGGATTGCCAATAGCTGCGGGTGATCGCGCCCGGGTGCGCTCCTACAGAAACTGATTCAGCTTGGAGCTTCCTGTTAGATCTGAAATTTTACTAAGGATGAAATGCGCAAACCAAAAAGAAAGATTCAATGACTAGCATCCTGTTTGTAATCGCCGCCTACCTGATTGGCTCGATTTCCTTTGCGGTGGTGGTAAGCAAGCTGCTCGGGCTAAACGATCCGCGCAGCTACGGTTCCGGCAACCCGGGTGCAACCAATGTGCTGCGCAGCGGCAATAAATCGGCGGCGTTGCTGACATTGCTGGGCGATGGCGCCAAAGGCTGGCTTGCCGTCTGGCTCACCATCCGGTTCGGCCCGCAATACGGCGTGGGCGAGAGCGGCGTTGCGCTAGTGGCGCTGGCGGTTTTTCTCGGGCATCTGTGGCCGGTATTTTTTCGCTTCGTCGGCGGCAAGGGCGTAGCAACTGCGCTAGGCGTGCTGTTGGGTTTGAGCGGTTGGCTGGGCCTGGCAACGCTGATTACCTGGCTGGTGATCGCGTATGCATTCCGCTACTCGTCATTTGCAGCCCTGATCGCCGCCGTATTCGCGCCGTTTTACTACGGGCTAATGTTTGGCGTTAATCCTATCCTGTTTGCGGTGCTGGCCATGAGTGCGCTATTGGTGTTTCGCCACCGCCAGAATATCGCCAACCTGATGGCCGGCAAGGAAAGCCGATTGGGGAGCAAGAAGGCGTGATTGTAGTTTTTAAAAATGGCGGGAGTATGACTTTAAATACTGCCATTCCCGCATATTTTTAGTGCGTATTTAAAAAATACCAGATGAAGTATGGCGGGTGCAACCGCGTAGTTTCGTAGGATGGGTGAAACCCATCATGTGCATTGATAGCGATTGAAAAGTGATGGGTTTCACCCATCCTACGCAGCACGCAACGTATCCAGCGGCCAGCGCGGCAGCACATTGAACGCATAATCGCGCTTGGCCGCATCCGGATTTTCCTTCAAACGCAGCGCTGCTGCGAAGGCGATCATCGCGCCGTTGTCGGTACAGAATTCCAGCTCAGGATAAAACACCCCGAAACGTCGCTTGGCCGCGGCCGCATTCAGCGCTTCGCGCAACTGCACATTGGCGCCGACGCCGCCGGCAATCACCAGCCGTTTCAGGCCGGTATCGCGCAGGGCAGCCATGCATTTGGCGGCCAGCACTTCCACCATTGCATCGACAAAAGCGCGCGCCACATTGGCTTTGTCTTGCTCGCAGATATTGGTGATCTTATTTTTGACCAGAGTCAGCACTGCGGTTTTCAGGCCGGAGAAGCTGAAATTCAAATCCTTCGAATGCAGCATCGGACGCGGCAATTTATACACGCCGGGGTCGCCGAATTCGGCCATGCGCGAAATTTCCGGCCCGCCCGGATAACCGAGTCCCAGTAATTTGGCCGACTTGTCGAAAGCTTCGCCGGCGGCGTCGTCCAGCGTTTCGCCCAGCAAGGTATAGCGGCCGACGCCATCTACCCGCATCAATTGCGTGTGGCCGCCGGATACCAGCAAGGCGACGAACGGGAACGCCGGCGGCTTGCTCGCGAGCAACGGCGACAGCAAATGGCCTTCCAGATGGTGAATGCCGAGCATGGGCTTGTCGAGCGCCAGTCCCAGACCGCACGCAAACGACGCGCCGACCAGCAGCGCACCGGCCAGGCCCGGACCTTGGGTGTAGGCGATGGCATCGATCTGCGCCAGCGTTCGTCCGCTGTCTTTGAGGGTTTGCTGCAACAGCGGGACGGCGCGCCGGATATGGTCGCGCGATGCCAGTTCCGGCACTACGCCGCCATATGCTGCGTGCATCGCAACTTGCGAGTGCAGCGCGTGCGCCAGCAAGCCTAGTTCGGTGTCCACCAGCGCGATGCCGGTTTCGTCACAGGAGGATTCAACGCCTAAAACAAGCATGGGGATTCTCTACAAGTAAATGGGTGGTGTGATTTTTGCATACATTTTTTGCGTGTATTTCTTGTTTGTATTATAGAAGATGGCGCTGCTTAAGCCCGATACCCCGATACCCGTGCTGCAACGATGAATGGATTATTACTTTGAAGACGCACATCACGACATCAGAAATAGGCAAGCTACGCATCGTTGTGGTCAATACCGTCTGGTCCCTGGAGGATGCGGATGATGCCGCTGCACGCGCCCACTCCGAGCGTTCGCGTGCGTTGCGCATCGGCTTGCTGCAGGCCGGTTACAACATCGTTGCCGCGATTCCGGGCGATTTTTACCTGCAGGAACGGATCGCGCAACTGCAGCCGGACATCATCATCATCGATGCCGAATCCGATGCGCGTGATGTGCTGGAGCAGATCGTAATCGCCACCCGCGATGCGCCGCGCCCGATTGCGTTATTTACTGAAGATGGCAGCGAATCGCATATGGCGGTGGCGATGGAAGCCGGGGTCTCGGCCTATGTGGTGGCCGGTTTGCAGGCGGAGCGCATCAAGCCGGTGCTGGATGTGGCAATGGCGCGTTTCAATGCCAACCAGAAATTGCGCAGTGAGTTATCCGACACCAAAGCCAAGCTAGCCGAGCGCAAAACCATCGACCGGGCCAAGGGCTTGCTGATGACGCGTCACAAGCTCTCGGAAGAAGAGGCGTACCAGAAACTGCGCCGGTTGGCGATGGACAAGAACCTGAAAGTGGCCGACATCGCGCAGCGCATCCTCGATGTCGCTGATTTGCTGGGTTGATATGGCTTGTGTTGGTGCGTCGCACAAAACTGGTGCGATAAAACGCTTGAGTTGCCTCCGGATGGACGGATTCCCTTGTGGAAAAGCTGGCACGGCAATTGCTAAAGGAAAGATAAGCGCTAACGATGGCGTATGTGTGGAACCGGCCAACGGCGGTCGGTTCTGCCAAGACAAAGGTGTCTCTCCGCATGATGGCTTTCATGACGGACAGGCACCTTTTTTATTTGTTCCAATAGTGGGAGTAGCGCCATGTTCAGCGATAAAAATCATCTTCTCAGCACAATCGGACAAGACCTTGTCAATAACAAACGCCGTAGCCTGATTAAAACCGCAAGTCTCGCCGCAGGAGCAAGCATGCTTGGATTATCCACAGGCGGAGTCTGGGCCGCCGGTTCCGACAAGCCGGAAAAGGAAGAGGTCAAAGTCGGATTCATTCCGCTGACCGATTGCGCCTCGGTCGTGATGGCATCGGTGCTCGGCTTCGACAAGAAGTACGGCATCAAGATCGTACTCAGCAAGGAAGCGTCATGGGCTGGCGTGCGCGACAAGCTGATCAATGGCGAACTGGACGCTGCGCATGTGTTGTATGGCTTGATTTACGGGGTGCAAATGGGCATAGGTAGCCCGAAAAAAGACATGGCGGTGCTGATGTCGCTCAACAACAATGGGCAGGCGATTACGCTGTCGAAAAAAATCGCCGACAAGGGCGCGGTCGATGGTGCCAGCCTCGCCAAGCTGATGCGTACCGAAAAGCGTGAATATACTTTTGCCCAGACTTTCCCGACTGGCACCCATGCGATGTGGCTGTACTACTGGCTGGCCGCTAGCGGCATCGATCCATTCAAGGATGCGCGCGTCATTGTGGTGCCGCCACCGCAAATGGTCGCCAATATGCGGGTCGGCAATATGGACGGCTTCTGCGTCGGCGAACCTTGGAATCATCGGGCCATCATGGATGGCGTCGGCGTCACCGCCACCACCACACAAGATATCTGGAAAGATCACCCGGAAAAAGTACTGGGTAGCAGCGGCGATTTCGTCAAAAAATATCCAAATACCGCTCGTGCCTTGGTCGCAGCAGTGCTGGAAGCCGGCCGCTGGATCGATGCATCCTTGGGCAACAAGAGCAAGATGGCCGAAACCATCGCCGCCAAATCGTATGTGAATACTTCAGTCGATGCGATCAACCAGCGCATCCTCGGCCGCTACCAGAATGGCCTCGGCAAGACTTGGGATGACCCGAATCACATGAAGTTTTTCAACGAAGGAAAAGCGACTTTCCCTTACCTGTCCGACGGCATGTGGTTCATGACGCAGCACAAGCGCTGGGGCTTGCTGAAGGGCGAGCCGGATTATCTCGGTGTGGCAAAAGCGGTCAACCGGATCGACCTCTACAAAGATGCCGCCGCAATGGCAAAGGTGGCAGTACCGAAGGATGTGATGCGTTCCAGCAAGTTGATGGACGGCACCGTCTGGGATGGCAAGAACCCAAAAGCCTACGCCGCTTCTTTCAAGATCAAAGCCTAAGGAACAATCATGATTGGAGTAATGGATTCCACCACAAACACGCCGGCTGCCACGGCGGTAAATTCACCACCGGAGCAAGCAATGGTTGCACGAAGCAGTGCCAAAGTTGCGAAGAAGCCGGTCGGCAGGAAACTGTCGTTGCGGCCTTTCCTAATGGCGGTCGTGCCGCCCATGATCGGCGTCGCTTTGCTGGTGCTGATCTGGCAAATTATTTCCATCAAGAACAGCGCCATCCCTTCACCGCTGATGACTTTCAACGAGGCCGTAGTCCTGTTCTCGGACCCGTTCTACATCAATAGCCCGAATGATCAGGGCATTGGCTGGAACGTGTATGCGTCGCTGAAGCGGGTGGCGGTCGGCTTCGGTCTTGCCGCAGCAATCGGCATTCCGCTGGGCTTCATGATCGGTCGTTTCACTTTCCTGTCGCGCATGTTCGGGCCCATCATCAGCTTGCTGAAACCGGTGTCGCCGCTGGCCTGGCTGCCAATCGGCTTGTTGGTATTCAAAGCGGCTGATCCGGCTGCAATCTGGTCGATTTTGATCTGCTCGATCTGGCCGATGATCATCAATACCGCCATCGGTGTGCAGCGCGTGCCGCAGGATTACATGAACGTGGCGCGGGTGCTGAATCTGTCGGAATGGAAAATCCTGACCAAGATATTGTTTCCATCGGTGTTGCCGCACATGCTCACCGGCGTGCGTCTTGCCATCGGCACCGCCTGGCTGGTCATCGTCGCAGCGGAAATGCTGACCGGCGGCGTCGGCATCGGATTCTGGATCTGGGATGAATGGAACAACCTGAACGTGGCGCACATCATCATCGCCATCGTCGTCATCGGCGTGGTCGGTTTGATTCTGGAACAGGTGCTGGTCGCGGTCGCGAAGGCATTCACTTTTGAAGATAGCGGTAACTGATCGCTATAAGGAAAAATCATGGAAAACCAAGATCACAAGTTCATCGATGTGCAGCATGCGGAAATGGTATTCCACACCAAGAAGGGTAATTTTCACGCATTGCATGACATCAACCTGAGCATTCGGAAAGGTGAATTCGTCACCCTGATCGGCCATTCCGGTTGCGGCAAATCGACTTTGCTGAACTTGATCGCGGGTTTGACGACGGCGACCGGCGGCGTGCTGATTTGCGCTAACCGCGAAATCGCCGGCCCTTCGCCGGAACGTGGCGTAGTGTTCCAAAACCACTCACTGTTGCCGTGGCTGACGTGCTTTGAAAATGTCTATCTGGCAGTCGAACGCGTTTTCGGCTCTGCCGAATCGAAAGCCAAACTCAAGGAGCGTACCAAGGCTGCGCTGGAAATGGTCGGCCTCATGCACGCCGAAACCAAGCGTCCCAACGAAATCTCCGGTGGCATGAAGCAGCGCGTCGGCATCGCCCGCGCGTTGTCGATGGAGCCGAAAGTGTTGCTGCTGGATGAACCGTTCGGCGCGCTGGATGCCTTGACCCGCGCCCATTTGCAGGATGAGTTGCTGAAAATCGTTGCGAAAACCCAATCGACGGTGGTGATGGTTACGCACGATGTGGATGAAGCTGTGTTGCTATCGGACCGCATTGTGATGATGACCAACGGCCCGGCGGCGACCATCGGTGAAATTCTGACCGTGCGACTGGCCCGTCCACGCGAGCGTGTTGCGCTAGCGCAGAATGCCTTGTACGGCGAATACCGAACCTCGGTGCTGGAATTTTTGTATCACCGCCAAGCCCATCCGGCGGAGAAAGAGGTCGCTTAAACTGAGCAAAAATAAGTTCTGGCATGAGTCAGCCGGATGTTGAAAACACTTATCCACCAGGATAATAATAAAAAATTATGACTGAACATATACATGGCGCGCACGAACCCTGTCTGTGATGCCGCGCCTCACGCGCAAGCTCTAGGCCGGCAATGCACTGTGGGGCACAGTCAGGGATGGTTTGTAACAAGGTTTATGGTCCGAGCAGGTTGTGCCGGTACACTAGTACGCATGAACGAGCCCGTCCGCCTGTGCCACGAAACCATTTATCAAGCGATTCACAGGATGCCCAAGGGCGAATTGCACACCGACACGATTGCGTTGCTGCACTTGGGTCACAATGAACGCCGCCTACGTACACGGTGGTGACCGGCGCAAACAGATCCCCAACATGACCAGCATTGATTAATTGATTTCTTTTTCTCTATCTGAAGATAATCACCATATGTCCCGTACTCAACGCCTACTCGATTTGATCCAGATTTTGCGTCGCCACCGGTATCCTGTGACTGGAGCTGCATTGGCTGCCGAGCTTGGCATCAGTCTTCGCACGCTTTACCGTGACATAGGCACCCTACAAGAACAAGGGGCAAGCATCGATGGTGAGCCAGGCCTAGGCTACATCTTGCGCCCAGGTTTTATGTTGCCTCCTCTAATGTTTTCAGAAGACGAAATTGAGGCGCTCGTTCTGGGCTCGCGCTGGGTTGCAAGTCGGGGAGATTTCAGGCTTGGTGCTGCCGCGCGCAACGCGCTCGCCAAAATTACTGCGGTACTTCCAAGTGAGCTGCAAGATGCGCCCGATGCATCTGCGCTCCTTGTCGGCCCTGGTGCACCCATTCCGGCAGGGGACTTGGAGCTGCCGGTGATTCGAAGGGCTATAAGGGCTGAATGCAAGCTCGACATCACTTACCGAGACCTCAAGGGCGCTGAATCCACACGCACGATCTGGCCCTTCGCGCTCGGTTTTTTTGACCATGCCCGTGTTGTCGTTGCCTGGTGCGAACTACGCCAGACATTCCGCCATTTCCGTGCGGATCGGATATCCGCATTAGCAATGTCTGAGCAACGCTACCCGCGCAGACGTCAAGCACTTTTAAAGGAGTGGCGTGAAATCGAAGATATTCCCCGACAATAATTAACTGCTACTGACAGAAACTGACAGTAGCGATCTTTAGGATGATGTCGAGTAGAGCCGGAAACCATTCCTGCATCAACTCATTCCATTAACTATCGAGGAGCACTGACATGACCGATCCCAACTTTATTATCCTGTATGTTGACAGTCCTGTGGCAAGCGCCGGCTTTTACGCTGACTTGCTGGGGAAATCTCCCCTCGAATCCTCGCCTACCTTTGCCATGTTCGCCTTGGAATCGGGTGTCATGCTTGGATTATGGTCGAAGCACACGGTAGAACCTGCGGCTACAGCGACCGGTGGCGGTGGAGAGTTGGCTTTCTCAGTTGCCGACAACAATACTGTTCATTCCTTGCATATGGACTGGGTGCGACGCGGATTGATCATCGCTCAAGCACCGATAGATATGGATTTCGGCTATACGTTTGTTGCGTTCGACCTGGATGGTCATCGCCTGCGCGTTTTTGCGCCGTCTGCATCGTGAGCCGGAATTGGATTGCTGTGGCGTCGGCAGAGCACGTGCGATTCGGTCGCGAAGCCGGATTCATGCAGGTTTGTCACGGCAAGGTAACTCCGCTACGTCGTGTAAAACCTGGAGATCGCATTGCCTACTATTCACCGACGTTTGAATTCCGTAGCAAAAGCAAACTCCAGGCATTCACTGCAATAGGTGTCGTGAAAAATGGCGAGCCCTATCAGTTCGAGATGGACGGAGGATTTTGCCCGTTCCGCCGGGACGTAATCTGGCTTCCTGCCAATGAGGTGTTGATTTAGCCACTCCTAGGCATGCTGGACTTCTCTGCCGGAATACGAAACTGGGGTTATCAATTTCGATTTGGAATTTTTTCCATAAGTGATCACGACATGCAAATTATTGCCGCGGCAATGGGAGCTGGACTTCCATATAAAACGCAGTCTGACACCGATTTTGGCATTGTCAATGTCAGGTTGATGCATAATTAATGATGGAATGTAAATAATACAGGCTCTGGTATCTATTTTGAGCGGATTGTTTTGTTGGGCGCCAGACTGACCAATCTGGTGCCGGCAAGTTTGTCATGTAGAAACTGGCCGTCCTTATCCAGTTTTGCTGTCAGCGCCCACAGGCACATGCCGGCCGTTATAACGCCAATGGCTTCCCACCCTTTCAGGCCCAATGCAAAATTGAGTGCCATGGCCGGCAGAAACCACATCCATGCCAAAAGGTAGCGTAGCGCCGCTTTGGAGAATGGGACTCGGGTCTGGCCCGGCGCTTCAAGCTTGATATGCCAAGTCTTCATCGCTAGTGTCTGGCCGCCGTGCATCCAGCTATATACAAAATATGCACCCAAAACAATGAACAGCCAGAATTGTCGTGTATGTCGCAAAGTTAGAGCATGGCGGCTTTGCGTGATGGTATCGAGTAGCAGTCCCGCAACGAAAATAATGCCAAAAACCAGCATGGCTTCGTACAGCATGCATACCAAGCGACGTTTAATCAGGGCAGGTGGGTTTAACAAGGAGTTTTACTTTGCGTCGAGTGGCGCCGAGGGCGTCAGTGTACTGGAATCTTTGTTGTGTGTTTGATTGGGGAGCGTTGGTATTTTCTTGGGCTCGACAAACAAATTTTCATTGTTTTTGTGTGCCTTGAATAAGTTCGTTACTCTTTTTCTACTAACTGCGGCAGTTGCAAGGTTTTTTTTCTGCTCAGAGGAAAGTTGTTGATAATTTTGCCAATGTGCATTTTTTTGAATTGGACTGATTTTTTTTGCGCGCCAGTAGTTTTCGCGCGCGATGCGGCGTTGCTGCGGAGATAGTTTGATCCAATCGCGCATCCGTTTTTGTATCCGGCTGCGCTCTTCCGGTTGCATCGAAGGAAATTTATTGCCGATTGCCAGCCATTTCATTTTATGGTTGACACGCATGCTGGCCCAATCGGCCTCCAATGGAGCAAGCGCCTGCTGTTGTGCTGAGGATAATTTTGACCAGTGTGGTTCGGTGTCGCTATGGGATGCCGGGGCCGCACGGTTTTTTGCGGTGGTCGTGTTTTGTGCAATCGCTTCCAGGTTGGGAACCGAGAATGATAGTGCAATCGTTAGAGCAATCAATGCACCCGCGCGGCTGGCAGAGATAAAAGTAATTTTTTTATGTCCCATATTTACTTACTCCCCGCGGTCAGAGAGATACGCGTTAAAGCCGTGATCAAGGTAGGCGGCCGGCGGCAGTTCATCTGTCAAGATCGCGGTATCGATATCTGCGGTGTCGGCGATACGCTGTTGTTGCTCAAATTGATAAATACCGACTAATCCGCCGACTAGCACAATCACCGGCATGGCCAGACCGATACGTCGCAACCATGCGAATGGTGCATGCAAGCCCGCTGTCCCGCTTGTGCCATATCCTGCAAGCCCCGCTTGTGTGACGGACACCAGCAGGGGCGCATCTTTTTTCTTGCGCGACAATGCAGTGCTGCGTGCAGCGCTTAATCTGAGCGCGGTGTCATCCGGCAAGTTCTCCATGCTTTGATCTAGCGCGTGTCGAATTTTATAGGCGAATTCCAGTTCTTTGGCTTCTTTTGTGGTATTCATAGTTGTATTCCTTTGGCGCGCAGAGCGATTGCCAGTGTATGCGTTGCTCTTGAACAATGCGTTTTTACACTTCCTTCGGAGCAACCCATTGCGTCTGCTGTTTCCGTTACATTCAAGTCCTCCCAATAACGCATCAGGAATGCTTCCCGTTGACGGGCGGGTAGCTTTTGTACTTCTGCGTCAATCAGAGTCAGCACCTGCATGCGCTCTACCTGGTCCGCACTGGATTCGGTTGTCTGTGAATTTCCCTGTGCTTCATGGTGTTCGAGCAGATCGAAGTCTTCGCTTTCTTCAGAATTGCCGCGCATTGACGAAAAAAGCGTAACCCAAGTATTGCGAACTTTTTCCCGACGGAAAAAATCCAGAATGGTATTTTGTAAAATGCGCTGAAATAGCATCGGTAGCTCAGCGGCTGGTTTATCGCCATATTTTTCAGCAAGCTTGATCATCGCGTCTTGCACAATATCTAATGCAGCTTCGTTTTTACGTACCGCATAGAGTGCGTGCTTGTAGGCGCGACGTTCGCCGTTTTCCAGAAAATCCGAGAGTTCTTTGTTAGTTGCCACGTGCAGAGATGATAATCGTACGTTAAACAGAGTGAATCCAACCTGCGTCACAGTAAGGCTGCAATTGAAGATGCTGCATCGAACAGGCTAGGGGCTTTGGCGCGGTTTTTAAATTACGCGGCAATCGTAGCAAATATGGGGAAACCCTGCCTGCTTTTTGTAAGGAATTCCTAATTTGCACAGGATTAGCTTGACCAAAATGGTGCTACGCATTAACGTAGTATTCGCTTCGCAATCCCGGAGTTAATGGTTTTTTCGTGTGCCGCGCATGATGCTGCGCATCGATTAGACGTGCTTTTACTGAAGAAGCTGTTTGTTCTAACCCACGCCACAAGCGTGAGAAATCGCAGCATTGCAACATAACTCTGGCTGAACGAGTGACGTTAGCGCTCACTTTGAACCATATCTACGGATATGCTACGAAGTGACGTGACCGCACAAAAAAGGGAAGCCTCGAATTGTCGCATTACACTGCATGATTTCGCCAGGAAAGAACATCCGATCAATCTCCAATGGATCTTGAAAGGAATGTAGCATGAGTGCAGAAGAAATTACAGGTGCGGAAATTATCGTGCGATGTCTGGCTGAAGAAGGTGTCGAACACGTTTTCGGCTATCCCGGTGGCTCGGTACTTTACATCTACGACGCCATTTTCAAGCAGGATAAGTTTCAGCATATTTTGGTGCGTCACGAGCAGGCTGCTGTGCATGCCGCAGATGCTTATTCACGTAGTTCCAAAAAAGTCGGTGTGGCCTTGGTCACTTCCGGTCCAGGCGTGACCAATGCTGTGACCGGCCTGGCTACTGCCTATATGGATTCAATTCCGATGGTAGTGATATCCGGACAGGTGCCGTCGCACGCTATCGGGCAGGATGCTTTTCAGGAATGCGATACGGTGGGCATCACCCGCCCTTGCGTGAAGCATAATTTCCTGGTCAAGGACGTCAAGGATCTGGCAACAACAATGCGCAAGGCGTTTTTTATCGCTACTACTGGTCGTCCTGGCCCGGTTTTGGTCGATATCCCTAAAGACATCTCGATGCACAAGTGCATCTACGAATATCCGCGTGAACTGGAAATGCGTTCTTACAAGCCGGTCGATAAAGGCCATTCTGGCCAGATTCGCAAGGCAGTGCAATTATTGCTGCAGGCTGAGCGGCCGATGATCTATGCTGGTGGCGGCGTGATTTTGGCCAATGCTGCTCCCGAACTGAATAAGCTGGTCGATAAACTGAGTTTCCCATGCACCAATACGCTCATGGGATTGGGCGCATGCAGGGCTTCCAGTGATAAATACGTGGGTATGCCCGGCATGCATGGCACCTATGAAGCGAATATGTCGATGCAGCATTGCGACGTATTGATCGCCATTGGCGCCCGTTTTGATGATCGCGTGATCGGAAACCCCAAACATTTTTGCTCGTCCCCGCGCAAAATTATTCATATCGATATCGATCCATCGTCGATTTCCAAGCGCGTCAAGGTGGATATTCCGATTGTGGGTAACGTCAAGGACGTACTGCAGGAATTGCTGGCGCAACTGGATGCATCTGAGCTCAAGCCGAACGCAAGCGCACTGACAGAGTGGTGGAAGCAGATAAATGTATGGCGCAGTCGCGAGTGCCTCAAGTACCCGACCTCAACTGAGGTCATCAAGCCGCAGTCGGTGGTACAAAAACTATGGGAAGTTACCAAAGGTGACGCCTTCATCACTTCCGACGTGGGGCAGCACCAAATGTGGGCAGCGCAGTATTACCCGTTCGAGAAGCCGCGGCGCTGGATCAATTCCGGCGGGCTGGGCACGATGGGCGTCGGCCTGCCCTACGCAATGGGCGTACAGATGGCCAACCCTGATGCAACGGTTGCATGCGTAACGGGTGAGGGTTCGATCCAGATGTGCATCCAGGAACTGGCTACTTGCAAGCAGTACCACTTGACGCCGAAAATCATAATGCTCAACAATCGTTTCCTCGGCATGGTGCGTCAATGGCAGCAAATCGATTACGGCTCGCGCTATGCGGAGTCCTATATGGATTCGCTGCCGGATTTCACTAAGCTGGCCGAATCTTACGGCCATGTCGGCATGAAGATCGAAAAGCCGGGAGATGTTGATGGCGCACTGCGCGATGCGTTTGCCATGAAGGACAAGTTGGTATTCATGAATTTCATTACGGATCAAACCGAGAACGTCTGGCCTATGGTCAAAGCCGGCAAGGGTCTGACTGAAATGCTGTTGGGTTCGGAGGATCTGTAATATGCGACATATCATTTCTGTATTGCTGGAAAATGAGGCGGGAGCCTTATCCCGTGTAGTGGGCCTGTTTTCCGCGCGTGGTTACAATATCGAGACTTTGACGGTCGCGCCAACGGAAGATGCGACTCTGTCGCGCATGACCATCGTCACAAGCGGATCGGATGACGTCATCGAGCAAATTACCAAGCACTTGAATCGCCTGATCGAGGTGGTCAAGGTGGTTGACTTGACCGAAGGTGCGCACATCGAGCGTGAATTAATGCTGATCAAAGTACGAGCGGTCGGCAAAGAAAGGGAAGAGATGAAACGCACTGCGGATATTTTCCGTGGTCGTGTCATTGACGTCACCGAAAAAACTTATACCATCGAACTTACTGGCAATAAGGGCAAGCTTGATGCGTTTATCAATTCAATCGAGCGTACCGCTATCCTTGAGACGGTCCGCACTGGTGGTTCCGGCATCGGCCGCGGCGAGCGCATCCTCAAAGTTTAATGTAATCATCATCTTTAACTGATTTAGGAATAACAATGAAAGTTTTTTACGATAAAGACTGTGACTTGTCACTGATCAAAGGCAAAAATGTAGCTGTCATCGGCTATGGTTCGCAAGGTCATGCACACGCGCAAAATCTCAATGACTCAGGCTGCAAAGTTACAGTCGGTCTGCGCAAGGATGGTGCTTCTTGGGACAAAGCCAAAAATGCCGGCCTGAATGTTGCCGAAGTTAATGATGCGGTCAAAGCTGCTGATGTCATCATGATTCTGTTGCCGGACGAAAACATCGCCCAGGTCTACAACGAAAACGTTGCTCCCCATGCCAAGCAAGGCGCCGTATTGGCTTTCGCACACGGCTTTAATGTGCATTACGGCCAAGTTGTGCCACGCGCCGATCTCGACGTTATCATGATCGCACCGAAAGCGCCGGGACATACTGTACGTAGCACTTACACCCAGGGCGGCGGCGTACCGCACCTGATTGCCGTCCATCAAGATAAATCCGGTGTTGCGCGGGATATCGCGCTTTCCTACGCAATGGCTAACGGTGGCGGACGTGCCGGCATCATTGAAACCAATTTTCGCGAAGAAACGGAAACGGATTTGTTCGGCGAACAGGCTGTATTGTGCGGCGGCACTGTTGAACTGGTTAAAGCAGGTTTCGAAACTCTGGTGGAGGCAGGTTATGCACCGGAAATGGCTTACTTTGAGTGCCTGCACGAGTTGAAATTGATCGTCGACCTGATTTATGAAGGCGGTATCGCTAACATGAATTACTCGATTTCGAATAACGCCGAATATGGCGAATACGTAACCGGCCCGCGCATCGTGACCGAAGATACCAAGAACGCCATGCGCCAGTGCCTCAAAGACATCCAGACTGGCGAATACGCAAAGAGCTTCATTCTGGAAAACAAGGCTGGCGCACCGACCCTGATTTCCCGCCGTCGCCTGACTTCCGAACATCAGATTGAAGAAGTTGGCAGCAAGCTGCGCGCGATGATGCCTTGGATTGCCAAAAACAAGCTGGTTGATCAAAGCAAGAACTAATCTACGAAAAAAGTAGTTGTATTCGTACTGTCGTTTATAAAAAAGGGTGTGCGGTGACGCACACCCTTTTTTTTGGGAAAAACCATGAAAAAAATCTGTATAGCTGCATCGCTATTGTTTGTAATTGCTAGTGGGGCCGTGGCTGCGCAAGTTGCTACTACAGGTACACTAGTGAGCGTTTCTGCGGCCGGGGAAGTCCGGGCTGCAAATAATGAGGTGCGTGCCGTATTTTTTATTGAAGAGCAGGATAAGGACAAGGCGGTGGCTGCGTCCAGAGTTAACCAAAAAATGAAGCTGGGCTTGGATATTTTAAAGAAAGAAGACCCGCAAGCGACATTGTCTTCGCGCAACTACACGACTTATCCGATCTACGCAGAAGAACAGCCGCAAAATGGCCGTGGTGAAGCCAAGCGCCTGTTGACGGGATGGCGAGTTGGGCAATATTTGGAAATGAAAACCGAGAACTTGCAAAAATTGTCCACCACTGTGGCAGCAGCACAAAATATTCTGGCACTCAATGGTGTCACATTCGGCTTGTCCGAAGCTTTGAGCAAACGTCTTGATGCAGCGCGCATCACCGACGCTTACCAAAATCTGATGACACGAGTGCGTGTGATTGCCGAGGCGATGGGCCGCAATGCGGCAGATGCCGTGATGGAAAATATCGATTTTGATGGCAGTGATAATCCTGGACGGCCGTATATGGCAGCGTCAATGATGGAGAAATCAGCCAGAATGGATAAGCAAGTTGCCGAAGCCAGTTTCGAACCAGGAGAAAGTACGCTCGCTGTCCGTGTGGTGGCGCATGTGCGGTTCAAATGATGCGACAGATTATGGGCATTTTGTTCGAAATTATCGGACTGTTGTTGTTATTTAGTTTAGTGTCCTGTTCCAAACCAGTGCCACCCGAAAATAATCCGCTCATGGAGCCGGTTAAAGCGCTGGAACGAGCCAAGGCTGTGGAAAGCCAGATCATGCAGCAGGCCGGGCAGCAAAAGCGCATGTTCGAAGCCGCAGAGAAATAGTGCGGTTTTCGTCGCAAAGAATTGACGTTATACTTGCCAGCCAAAATATTCGCTATGTCATTTTCATATTTGCCTCGATCATCGCATGAAGGTCGGAACTGTAGGCAATATGCGGATATGACAGCGGAGCTGGCGCCGCCCGACTAATTTGAAAATGGAATTAGACATTACAATACGGGGCAAAAGCCTCGCTACCGGAGTTATTATTTGAATAGTTATCCTCATCCGATCATCGCGCGCGAAGGTTGGCCGTTTTTGGCAATTGCCTTTGTAGTTGCCATCGTCGTTAGTACTTATTCAATCGCAATATCGATCCCATTCTGGATTGTCGCCTTGTTTGTGTTGCAATTCTTTCGCGATCCTGCCCGGGCTATTCCACAACAACCCAATGCAGTATTGTCTCCAGCCGATGGCCGGATCGTCGTGGTGGAAAAAACGCACGATCCTTATGCCGGGCGTGAAGCGCTTAAAATCAGCGTCTTCATGAATGTGTTTAACGTCCATTCGAATCGGGCGCCGGTTGACGGTGAGATTGTGAATGTGCAATATTTCCCCGGAAAATTCGTCAATGCCGACCTCGACAAGGCATCGACTGAAAATGAGCGTAACGCGCTAACAATCACTGCTTCGAATGGTCAAACTGTTACCTGCGTGCAGGTGGCTGGACTGATTGCCCGTCGCATCCTGTGTTATGTCGAAACAGGCGATAACTTGCTGCGCGGACAGCGTTATGGATTCATTCGTTTTGGCTCACGGGTTGATGTCTATCTACCGCTGACCGCGAAACCCAAAGTCGCGGTAGGCGACAAGGTTTCAGCAACTGAAACAATTTTGGCCGAATTTTGATTCCTGCAACAATCAGATATCACCAGAATGGAATTGCATGACTATTTTTAATCGTCGTAAAGCGAAAAGTAGCATCAACCTGTCGTCAAAGGCGTTTCGTGCAAAAAATAAATTATTGCGCGGAGTATCGCTGGATCAAGATGGGAATGCTGTTCGCCGGTTGCCGCGCCGCGGTATTTATCTGTTGCCCAATGCGGTGACTACTGCGGCACTGTTTTGCGGATTCTATGCCATCGTGATGGCTATGAATCTGAAATTCGACTACGCGTCAATTGCCATTTTTGTTGCCATGGTGCTCGACAGCCTGGATGGTCGGATTGCCCGCTTGACGCACACCCAGAGCGAATTCGGTGCGCAGTACGATAGTTTGTCCGACATGGTGTCATTTGGCGCCGCGCCCGCACTGGTGGTCTACGAGTGGTCTTTGCGCGGCATGGGCAAACTCGGCTGGCTGGCCGCTTTTGTTTATTGCGCTGGGGCTGCCTTGCGTTTGGCGCGTTTCAATACCAACATCACGGTGGTAGACAAACGCTATTTCCAGGGCTTGCCCAGCCCCGCCGCCGCCGCACTGGTGGCGGGTTTTGTCTGGCTGATGGACGATTTGTATTTGGTCGGCGCCGTGTACACGTGGCTCGCCTGGTTCATTACGCTTTCTGCCGGCTTGACGATGGTCACTAATGTTCCGTTTTACAGTTTTAAAGATATCAACTATCGAAAATCTGTCCCCTTCATCGCGCCTCTGCTGATTGTGCTGGCGTATGTTGCGGTCTCGAGCGATCCACCTAAGGTTTTGTTTGGCTTATTTGTCTTGTATGGCTTGTCAGGATATGTGCTGTATTTCTGGCGTTTGTTTAAGGGCAAGCCGGTCAGTATCATCCAGACCAAAACGGAATCGCACGACGATGATATCGATATCAAATAGAAATCTCGCGTCTTAATCAGGAGCACAGCATGGCCGCAAATTCAGCAGAAAAGCTCATCATATTCGACACCACCTTGCGCGATGGAGAGCAATCTCCCGGTGCCTCGATGACCAAGGATGAAAAAATTCGCATCGCCAAACAACTTGAGCGGATGCGCGTCGATGTCATCGAGGCAGGCTTTGCCGCCGCATCCCAGGGTGATTTTGAATCGATCAAGGCGATCGCCGGCGTCGTCAAGGATTCGATTGTGTGCTCGCTGTCGCGTGCCAACGACCGCGATATTGCGCGCGCGGCAGAAGCGCTGGCAGCGGCCGAGCGTTTTCGTATCCACACTTTCATCGCTACCTCGCCGCTGCACATGGAAAAAAAGCTGCGCATGACGCCCGATCAGGTGTTTGAGCAAGCTAAACAAGCGGTGCGATTTGCGCGAAAATTCACCGACGATGTCGAGTTCAGTCCTGAAGATGCAAGCCGCTCCGACATGGATTTCCTGTGCCGCATACTGGAAGCAGTGATTGCCGAAGGTGCTACCACCATCAACTTTGCCGATACGGTAGGCTACGGTGTGCCGGAGTTGTACGGCAATATGCTGAAAAACGTGCGGGAGCGGATTCCAAACTCGGACAAGGCAATCTGGTCGGTGCATTGCCATAATGACTTGGGGATGGCAGTTGCCAACTCGCTGGCCGGGGTCATGATAGGCGGTGCGCGGCAGATTGAGTGCACGATCAATGGCTTGGGTGAGCGCGCCGGCAATACAGCGCTGGAAGAAGTCGTGATGGCACTGCGCACCCGCAAGGATTATTTTAATTTTGAAGTGGGCATTGATGCTACCCAAATCATATCGGCTTCCAGATTAGTGTCGCAAATCACCGGTTTCGCGGTACAGCCGAACAAGGCCATCGTGGGCGCCAATGCGTTTGCCCACGCGTCGGGCATCCATCAGGACGGCGTTCTGAAGGCGCGCGATACCTATGAAATCATGCGCGCCGAAGATGTCGGCTGGTCGGCTAACAAAATCATTTTGGGAAAATTGTCTGGGCGTAATGCATTCAAGCAGCGGCTGGACGATCTGGGCATCGCGCTTGATTCCGAAGCCGAAGTTAATGCAGCATTTGCGCGCTTCAAGGAACTGGCCGACCGCAAATCCGATATTTTCGACGAAGATATCATTTCTCTGGTGTCGGACGAACAGCAATCCCATGAAAAAGAATGCTATCGATTCGTTTCGTTGTCGCAGCATTCCGAAACTGGCGAGCAACCGGTGGCGCAAGTCGTATTCTCGATTGAAGGCGAGGAAGCCTCTTGCGAAGGGCAGGGCAATGGCCCGGTTGACGCTACCGTCAATGCGATCGAATCGATTACGCACAGCGGCGCCGAACTGTTGCTGTTCTCAGTCAATGCCATTACCACCGGCACCCAGGCCCAGGGTGAAGTCACCATGCGCCTGTCCAAGGCTGGGCGTATCGTCAATGGCATAGGCGCAGACCCAGACATCGTGGTGGCATCTGCTAAAGCCTATCTATCGGCATTGAACAAGTTGCAATCGAAGTCGGAAAAGCTCAATCCACAGTTGTAATGCCGGTATTAGGTCGGTATCGATGAGCGGTTGGGTATTAGCCTGTACTCTCAATAAGTAATAATTATTGAGAGTATGCCAATAAAACATCAACTTTCCGCATTATATTTAAGCGTTTTTTAAAAATACAGCGCGTAGTATATTTTAATTCGTCAATGCTGCTTTTTTTACCGCATTCGATTGAAAAAATGTCCGCCTACCGATTCTTGCCGAGGTTCCAGCCAAGTATCCGGCCCGTTCATCATTTTTTGCACAATGCCATTGCGATCGAAATGGACATGCATCATCGAATCCCAGACGCCACTTTCCTTGTAGCGGTAAGTCCACACCGTCAAGTCTGACAACGATAGGTAAGAGGTCTCAGCTGGCTTGCCGAAAGTGTGCAGGATAGTTTCCTGGTTTGTTGTGCCGATCGTTACTGTCGCGAACTTTTGCGTGGTTAGAACTTGCTCATAGGATTTTAGACGTTTGCTGGCATCCAGCCGTGCCATATAGGTTTGCTGTCCCCACGGGCCATGCACATACGCCAAAATACTGTCGTTTCCTTCCTGATAGCGTGCGCTGGGCGAGCCCAGCTTGCTGATGATTTCAGATTCACTCTGGCCGGGCGTAACGGCCGACCCGCCAAAATTGGCGCAACCAGACAAACTGGCCAAGATACATGCCAGTAAAACTAGTTGGGCCGGTTTGAACAATGTTTTCATAAGATTTCCTCGTTGTGACCAAGGGTTTGAACCGACTTTGTATTTCCGCTATAATGCGCGTCTGGTCTAAATTAAGACCAGATTTTTATTTATTTGTTCACGGTGTGTAGGGTTAATTACTCTGTGCATCGCATGTTAAAGGTTCATTATGACTATCGAAAAATCCGCAAAAGCTGCCATCGTCGCAGACAATGCTCGCGCCCAAAATGATACTGGGTCCCCGGAAGTGCAAGTTGCGTTGCTGACCGCGCGCATCAATGACCTCAACGGCCATTTTAAAACACATGTTAAGGATCACCATTCACGGCGCGGTTTGATCATGATGGTCAACCGTCGCAAAAGCCTGCTCTCTTACCTAAAAAGCAAGAACGTAAGCCGTTATCGCGACCTGATTCAAAAGCTCGGTTTGCGCAAATAAGCAAATAGCTAAATAGTCCACGTCATTGCTATCGGATTGTATAAGCCGAAATGCCTGCGCCAGTTCGCTGTCGCAGGCATTTTGCTATTTTGCGGATTCTGCATTGCAATGCCGGTTTGTAGTAAAGCAAGAGGGTGTCAGGTCAACATTGACTTGATACCTGCGGTGAGGTGAACGACAGCGCCTGAAATTCTGTCGGCAATTAGAAAGGAACTCTCCGTGTTTAATAAAGTCACTAAAACCTTCCAGTACGGCCAACACCAAGTCACGCTCGAAACCGGCGAAATCGCACGGCAAGCCTCCGGCGCAGTCATGGTATCGATTGAAGATACGGTTGTGCTCGCTACTGTTGTGGCGCGAAAAGATGCCAAGCCTGGTCAAGATTTTTTTCCATTGACCGTTGATTATGTTGAGAAAACTTATGCCGCCGGCCGTATCCCCGGCGGTTTTTTCAAGCGCGAAGGCCGTCCTTCGGAAAAAGAGACATTGACCTCGCGTCTGATCGACCGTCCCATCCGCCCTCTGTTTCCAGAGGGTTACATGAATGAAGTGCAGATCATTATTCATGTGCTGTCAGTCAATCCTGAAATAGACCCGGATATCGCAGCAATGATCGGTGCTTCTGCCGCGTTGAGCGTAGCCGGTTTGCCTTTCAACGGCCCGGTCGGTGCTGCTCGCGTCGGCTATGTCGATGGTCAGTATGTGTTGAACCCGACTACCTCGCAGTTAGTGAATTCCCAAATGAATCTGGTGGTTGCGGGCACCGAACTGGCTGTACTGATGGTTGAATCGGAAGCCCAGCAGTTGTCGGAAGAAGTCATGCTGGGTGCGGTCATGTTCGGTCATGAACAAATGAAAGCGGTCATCGACGCAATCCACGAACTGGTGCGCGATGGTGGCAAGCCGGAAGTACAGTGGGCGCCTGCTGCCAAGAATGAGCCGTTGCTTGCTGCAGTTGCCGCAGTCGCCGAGCCGTTGTTGCGCGCTGCTTATCAAATCAAGGAAAAGCAAGCTCGCACCGCCAAGCTCAAAGAAGCGACCGCAAGCGTATCTGCCACTTTGGCCGAACAAGCTGCAGCACGTAGTGAAGCAGCTCCAAATACGGCTGAAATTGGCAATATGCTGTTCGACCTCGAAGCCAAAATCGTGCGTTCCCAGATTCTGGACGGCGAACCGCGCATCGATGGTCGCGACACCCGCACTGTACGGCCGATTTCGATCCGCACCGGTGTGTTGCCGCGTACGCACGGCTCCGCTTTGTTCACCCGTGGTGAAACGCAGGCATTGGTTGTTGCTACTCTCGGAACCGCGCGCGACGAGCAAAAAATCGATGCCTTGATGGGCGAATACGCCGATCGCTTCATGTTGCATTACAACATGCCTCCGTTCGCCACTGGCGAAACCGGCCGCGTCGGTACCCCGAAACGGCGTGAAATCGGCCATGGCCGTTTGGCCAAGCGTGCGCTTCTGGCCGCTTTGCCGGCACCAGAAGATTTTAGCTATTCAGTGCGTCTGGTGTCGGAAATAACCGAATCGAACGGCTCTTCTTCGATGGCTTCGGTCTGTGGCGGCTGTCTGGCGCTGATGGATGCCGGCGTGCCGATGAAGGCGCACGTAGCCGGTATCGCGATGGGCTTGATCAAGGATGGCGGCAAGTTTGCCGTGCTGAGCGATATCCTGGGCGATGAAGATCACCTTGGCGATATGGATTTCAAAGTAGCTGGCACTGCGGAAGGCATCACTGCGCTGCAAATGGATATCAAAATCCAGGGTATCACCAAAGAAATCATGCAAGTCGCACTGGCGCAAGCCAAGGAAGGCCGCATTCATATTCTGGGCAAGATGCAGGAAGCAGTACCGCACGGCAGCAAAACCGAGCTGTCCGATTTTGCACCACGCCTGATCACGGTCAAGATCAATCCAGAAAAAATCCGTGACGTGATCGGCAAGGGCGGCGCAGTAATCCGCGCGCTGACCGAAGAAACCGGCACCCAGATCGACATCAGCGATGAAGGCATTGTGACCATTGCATCGGTTGATGCCAGCGCCGGCCAGGAAGCCAAGCGCCGTATCATGGAATTGACGGCCGAAGTCGAAGTCGGCAAGATCTATGAGGGCACAGTCCTGAAATTGCTCGATTTTGGCGCGATTGTCCAAGTCATGCCGGGCAAGGATGGCTTGCTGCACATCAGCCAAATCGCCAACGAACGCGTCAATGCGGTCGCTGACTATTTGAAAGAAGGCCAGCAAGTCAAAGTCAAGGTACTGGAAACCGATGACCGTGGCCGCCTGAAACTGTCGATGAAAGCTGCAGCGGCAGAATCCGGGGAAGCTGCACCACAGCAGCCGCAATAATAGTAATCAGGCCGCTTTTGTGGCAAACCGCCCGTACTGTAAAGTCGGGCGGTTTTTTTTGCATTGGCATCAGCCTGAGCCAGCAGTAGGCGTAAAATCACGAGCTGGCAATTCGAGCAATAGCAGACAAGCTCCGGGCCTTTTACTCACTTTAGTTAAAATCGACCATCCATTATGAGCATCAAATCCGATAACTGGATCCGCCGCATGGCGCAACAGCACCGCATGATCGAGCCTTTCGAGCCTGGCCAGGTGCGGGAGCAAAACGGCCAAAAGATCGTTTCCTATGGTACTTCTTCCTACGGTTACGATATCCGCTGTGCCAATGAATTCAAAATTTTCACGAATATCAACAGCACCATCGTGGACCCCAAGAATTTCGATGAAAACTCTTTCGTCGATATCAAGAGCGATGTGTGCATCATCCCGCCCAACTCATTTGCGCTTGCGCGCACCATCGAGTATTTCCGCATTCCGCGTAGCGTGTTGACCATTTGTCTGGGAAAGTCGACCTATGCGCGGTGCGGCATTATCGTCAATGTGACCCCATTTGAGCCTGAGTGGGAAGGTTATGTGACGCTGGAATTTTCCAATACCACACCGTTGCCGGCCAAGATTTATGCCAATGAAGGTTGCGCACAAGTGCTATTTTTTGAGGGGGACGAGGTATGCGAGACTTCTTATAAGGATCGCAATGGGAAATATCAGGGCCAGGTGGGCGTGACACTACCCAAGGCTTGATCCTTAAGTTTTGTAAGATAGGGAGTATCGTCTGTGAGTGCGTATTCCCGCACATATTCTATGCGAGCAAAAAAATACGGATATGAGTATATTGATGCGCCGCAGCCTGGAACATTACCTCTTTCAGCTTGGAATTCCAAGCAAGTCGAGAACCCCGCAAATAAATGTTAGCGGGTGCGGCGGACAGCCTGGAATATAGAGCGATGGTGTAAATCGCTCCAGGAAACTGCGCTCGATTCCAGCTGCCCCTTCAAATGGACTGCCGGAGATAGCGCATGCTCCGACAGCGATAACGAACTTCGGATCTGGAATCCCATCCCAGCATAGCTGTAGCGATTGCGCCATATTCTGGTTAAGCATACCCGACAACACCAAGCCGTCGGCATGCCGGGGTGAAGCCACGATGTCGATTCCGTATCTTCCAAAGTCGAAATTAACATTCGACAGCGCGTTGATCTCAAGTTCGCAGCCGTTGCATCCACCAGCAGAAACCACCCGAAGCTTGAGCGACCGACCGAACCTCCTGCGTAGGGCGGAGGACACCCTGATCGGGTCAATATCAGGCTGCGATTCGCTGACGATAAGTCCGGTACGCTCCGTGGATGCCAGCCTGAAATCGTTTATAAACGATAATTTGGCGGACGGACATGCCGGCTCGCAGTCGCCGCACATTACGCAGCGCCCCAAATCGATCTTGACTGTATCTAACGTGGAAGTTGCGTAGCGACTCACTTCGCTTCCCTCTCCCGCTTGCGGGAGAGGGGTTAAGGGAGAGGGCATTTCCGTCATGGCCGTCAGTGTAATCGCATTCGTCGGGCAAGAATCCAGACAAGCAGTACATCCCTCTGCGCACAATGCGGCACCAACTATGGGCTTGCCGCGAAAGCCTGCGGGACTTGCCTTTCGAGGGTCCTTGATATATTGGGTTCCTTGCGCAACCCTGACTGCGATCGATTTAAACATCGTTTGTCCTAAAGATCATTTCCACAGTAAGAAAGATCAAAACTCTTGTTGCAGATTGGGAAGTCTGAGATTTCGTTATTCCTCACGGAAAGAGCTTCGCCAAACCAGTTTTGAAGTGACGGATCCTGAACTTTATAGTGAAGCAGGCTGCCATCGTTTTTTGTCTCGATCACATGTACAACTTCTCCCCGGGAGCCTTCGCGAACGGAAACGCAGAGCATGTCGGGGCGCAGCGTTTTAGTCACGCCAGGCGCTGTGGCGCAGAGATCGAGAGCTGGTTTTTTGAGTATTTGCGTGAGCCAACGGACGGACTCGTCAATTTCCCGCATGCGCAGCCGCAAGCGCGCCCAACAGTCGCCGCTTTCCTCGGTCACAAGAGATACAGGATAGGCGTCATGCAGGCGTCCAGGCAGGCTAACTCGCGTATCAACAGCTACGCCACTGGCACGTGCTGCAAGCCCGACCATCCCTATTTCTCTGGCAGCAGTTGTGCTTAAGACGCCAACATTCTGAAGCCGGGCCTGCACGCTACGTGCACTGAGCATCAGTTCGTTGACTTGCGCGAAGTCGCGCGCAAACGCGGCGAGCGTCGCAAGCAGGCCCTGTCGCAACGCGTCCGTTAGTCCGAACCGCACACCGCCCGGCCTGAGCCAACCGCGTCCAAAGCGACTGCCACAAATCAGCATGGACGCGTTAATGATTGCAGTTCGTAACCGTCCATAGGTCGCACCGCCTTGCAAGAAGGCAATGTCGCCGGACATCCCGCCCAGTGCTCCAACGTGCATCGCCACCCGCTCCAACTCAAGAGCCACGCCGCGAACAAGGTCTTGCTCAATGCTTACTTCCGTTTCCGATAATGCTTCCAGCGCAGCGCAGAAGGTCCAGGCATACGCAATGCTTGAGTCACCCACGATGGATTCAACAGTAGATGTCAGCAAGAGCGGATTGCGGCGCAGTAATAGTTGCTCGACACCACGATGCTGGTAGCCCAACTGGATTTCCAGATGGTGAACCTGTTCACCGAGGCACATGAAACGGAAATGTCCCGGTTCGATTACGCTTGAGTGAATCGGTCCTACCCCAACCTCATGCACCTCTGCCCCGCGCACTTGGAAAAATGGGTAGTCCGTCATGTGCTGCTGGCGCGCACCTTCATGGCGAATCGGCTTGAGCCAAGGATGCCCTGCAGGAGTAATGTCCATCTGCTCCCATAGTTCGCGCTCGAACATGTGTACTGCCGGGTACCGGAGTGTGAGCGAATCGAACCGTTCACCGCGCTTTGCTTTGGCTCGCAGCACCGAAAGGCGGCCACCAACTCCTTCCATCACCGCGCTCACGATAACGTCTTCGCCGCCGTCGGGACGGCCGAAAAGCGTGAGTATCCTATCGCCGAAATCCAGGCGATCAGCGCACAAACGGGTAAATTCCTGGAGGCCGGTTTGCGGGATTTCGCGGGCAGGGAGGATGAAAAGCGGTTCTGCGGGTTTCATTATTGTCCACCAATCGACTGAGCCACCAGCAAGAGAAGTTGGTTGACGGGTTCCGGCGTGTATACGCCAAGCAGAACCAGGGCAGCGACGAATCCGAGTTTCGGAATTGCGGTCACCCAAGGTTCATTGATTGTCGAACCCGTCCTGTTCGAGGGCCCCCAAAGCATCGGAAAAATCGAACGTCCGGCGGCGACGAAAATGATAGTCAACATGGTGCATATCAGCGTGAAGGTAATCCAGTCGCTGGATTGCACGATGCCTGACAGGATCAGCATCTCCGCCATGAAGCTGCCAAACGGCGGGAACCCCAACAGGGCAAAGATACCCACTGCGAATAACAATCCGGAAAACGGCAGCACTCTGATCACGCCACTTAATGCAGCGACATCGTTGGTTCCGTAGACCGCGCGTAGTCGGCCCGCCGTAAGGAACAATAGCGCTTTGACGAATGCACTACTGACAACATATAAGACGACGCCATAGGCCGCCACTTTACCCACAGAAAGCCCGATAGCGATGACGCCCGACGAGCTAACGCAGGCATAGGCGATCAGACGCTTGTAGTTGCGTGCGGCCATGACTTGAATCGCTGCCACCGCTAACGAAAGGCATCCCATGATGAGTAGCTCATGCGTGACGAAACTACTGTGGCTTACGTGGAATACCTGCAGAATCCTGAATACGGCCAACACACTGATGTTGAATTGCACGGCAGCCAGCAGCGCGCTGGTGCTGGTTGGCGCGGCTTCGTAAGTCGCCGGCATCCAGCCATACAGGGGGGCCAGGCCCAGCTTGCCGCCGAGTCCGAATAGCATGAGCGCGAGCCCGAGGCGTTGCCAGTTGTCGCCAGCTGAAGGCAATGCCAATGCCAATTGATCGAACGCGAAGTTGATCTCCAAGCCGTGCAGGTGCGCGGATCGGGTCAGACACATGAAACCGAGGAAAGTTAGCGCCAGCGACATGCTCGAATACAGCATGTAATGCCAGGCGACCCTCCTGGCACTATGTGGCGTACTCGAACTGCCCTGCGCAACCAGCGGCACAGCGCACAGCGTGGTCACTTCGATGAGCGCCCATAGCATGAGCAGGTTGTTGGACATTACCCCCAGGTTCATGGCTACCATGAACGCAAGTGAGAGGGCCGCTCTTGGTAGCATGTTTTCCGCCAGCACGCGAGAAGTGTGTACCCTTGAGTACATGTAGACGCTGATGCCGAGGAAGACTGTATTAATCAGCAACAGGAACAGCAATGAGGTCGGGTCGAGCACGAAATACCGCTGCACAAAGTACAGGGGCAAATCCACCAGTGGAATTCGCACAAAGATCGCAAAACATACTAGAAAGTTGACTAAAGCCACTCCAACCAGTGCAGACCCGACCCATCGGTGCCGCACTGAATTGATGCCAGTGGCCGTGGACTCGGTAGTGTGTTCTTTTATCGTCAATAATTCCGCGCCGTTCATAGAATCTCCTTTCGCTCTTCCTGATTCATCAGGACTCTGGAAGAGGAGGGCGTTCCCAAGAGCCAGCTCCCTACGCCGACAGTGAGGATGTAGACCGCACCCAAAGCGGCGTGTACAGGCAGTGGCCACGGTTCGGGTAGCAGTGACTCGAATAACATCAGGGCATTTTCCATGAAGAGCAGGGCAACTAATTGCGCCGGCGGAGAACTGTTGGTCGATAGGATAAGTAGGGCGATCATCACCGTTGCGCCCACGACGCCAAGCGTAAGAGCGCCGGGGTTAGTCATGGATACTCCGCCGAATTCGAATGCCAGCACGATGAGTGCCGCACCGATTGCCCAGGCAAACAGGTTGGGCGGCATCAGGTCCAGGTTCGGCTCGGCCCTGCGGTGAATCGTACGGCGCAGCAGGAGCGGTGCCATGCAAACGCGAACAACTATGATCTCGAACAATGCCAGCAGTGCATGGTTCGAAATCTCAGCGTGCTGAGCAATGCCGTTCCAGCCCAGCATGATCGCCTGCAAGCAAAGCCAAAAAGGCGCGGACCGAATTTTCCCAAAGAAGACTGGAATCACAGCGGCGAGAAGAAAGATGATTAGCGGCAGTGTCATTAGAGTCTTACTCCCCAGCCTACGGCAGCCATACACAAGACAGCTGCAGCCGACGCCAGCATCAGATAGCGCGGCACCCATCGCATGGGCAACCTAGCCATCAGGGACTCGATACATCCGACCGCCACTGCCACCGCGACCATGATGAACAAGGAGGTGAGAACACCAGCCACGGGCGCAACTAGCGGGTCGAATGGATTGAGCAGGGCAGCGATCAAGCCCGCGTATATGCTCATCTTGAGCGCCGCCGCATAATGCATTGCCGCCAGGTCAGGGCCGCTGTGATCGAGGATCATCACTTCGTGAATCATGGTCAGTTCAAGGTGTGTATGCGGGTCATCCACCGGCACGCGTGCGGCCTCGGTTTGCAACAGGATGAACAGCGCGACGATAGCGGGAACTACCAACCATCGGAAGGGTTCGGTTTGGTGCAGGTGGCCAATCAGGCCGGCGAAACTGGTGTAGCCGGTGGCTACGCTGGCAGCGCCGACGAGCAGGAATAATGCCGGCTCGACGAAAGCGGAGAACGAAGCCTCGCGAGCTGCACCCATGCCTTCGAACGAACTGCCGACATCCATGGCAGACAGCATTATGAAAATACGAGCCAACCCGAGGGTGTATGCGAATAGAATGAAATCGAAATCGAACTGCACCAGCGAGACGCCGCCGAGGATAGGCGCGATCATTGCTGCCAACAGGGACGCCATCAGTACCACGTAGGCGCCGGCCCTGAACAGCGGTGTGGCGACAGTGCTATAGATCGGGCGCTTTCCAAGCAAGCGGCGCAGATCCGATGCCAACTGTAGTATGCGGGGGCCCTTGCGGCCAGTCCACAACGACTTGGTCCGGTTCACGATGCCGACCAGCAGGATGGGCATTGCCAGCGCAATGAGTACGTGAATGGTGGCGAGCAATGTTGTCATCGTAATGGCCCCCACAGCAACAGCATCAGCCACGCGATCACGACGACGGCGATCAGAGCGGCCGCAAAGGCAATCCGCGGATCGTCTTCGCGCAGTTTTTTGGATAGTTCGGCGGCCGACGCGTCGCCGCGGCCGATGACGGAGAACAGGCGCCGCTCAACCGCGTCGACGCAATCGGTGATCAGATAGCTATCCGATGGAAAGTATCCGACCGGGGACTTTTTGCGGCGCAGCAAGACCATCAAGCTGCGGAAGTGGGATCCGAAATCCGATGAGAAGCTGGCGCCGGTGTACTGCATCCGGGGACTCGGTGCAGCATAACCGCAAATCCAGGTCACATGGCTGGCTGCAGGCTTGGATGTTAATTTCGATCGTAGCCACAGAACCAGGGCAATCGAAGCAACCAAACCTCCCGAAATCATGCCGATACGCGTCAGCGAGTCGATGATAGGCGACAGAACCGCCGCTGCGGATGCGGGCAACGGCCCCATTGCAAGCTCGGTGGGGCCACGTACCAGCATGAAGCCGAAGGCTGGTATGACCCCGAGCACGATCACGCCCGCAGAGTGGATGCCCATAGGCACCAGCATCCATCGACTCGCCTCCTTGGCGGCTGGGACACTGGCGTCGCGCGGTGCACCCAGAAAGACGACGCCGAAGGCGCGCGTAATACTCAATGCGGAGACAGCGCCTACAAACGCCAGCAATGCGGCTGCGACGCACAGTCCCAGCTCGGCCCAGACTCCTGCTGCGGCACCGCTAAATAGGCCTGAATAGATCACGAACTCGCTGGCAAAACCGTTCAGAGGCGGTAGCGCGGAGATCGCGACGCCGCCGATGATGAAACTAGCCGCTGTTAATGGCATGAGACGCGCCAGTCCGCCAAGCCGTTCCATATCGACCGAATGCATCACCTGATAAACCGCCCCTGCCGCGTAAAAGAGCAGGCACTTGAAGAAAGCGTGATTTAGCAGGTGCAACAAGCCGCCAGCGAAACCGAGAGCAGCCAGCGATGGAATGCCCCAGCTTAGCCCCAGACACCCGACGCCGAAACCGATGCCGGCGATACCGACATTCTCGGTCGATGAATAGCCGAGCATGCGTTTAAGGTCGCGTTGGCCTACCGTGTACAACCCTCCGATCAGGGCTGAACACGCCGAGAAGACGATCAGGAACCATCCCATCCATTCATCGGGCGTGCCGATCAGCAGTATGAAACGTATCAAAGCATATAAACCGGCCTTGTGAATGACGCCCGACATCAGGGCCGAGACATGAGCGGGTGCCGCAGCATGGGCACGCGGGAGCCAGGAGTGGAAGGGGAAGAAGGCAGACTTCAGGCCAAAGCTGGTAACCAACAGAAGGAACACGATGTTGCGTTCGGTGCCACCGCTCTTGCTGAGCCAGTCGCCAAAGCTGGTCAGGAACCACGACCCCGAATGCGTGTACATGATCATGAAAGCGGCCACCAGGAAAATCAGGCCGATGTGGGTTGAAACCAGATAATTGAATCCGGCAAAACGCACCTTCTGGTTGGTGTAGTCCCATATCACCAGTAGCCATGCAGCCAGTGCGGCAATTTCCCACCCGAGCAAAAAGACTAGTGCGTGCTCGCCGGTATACACCAGCAAAAACGATACAGAAGTCAGATTGAGCAGCGCAAAATGCACTCCCAGATTGCGCTTGCTGTTGAAGAACGGACGCATGTATCCAACCGCGTATATGCTGCCAAGCAACGTCATCGGTAATGACCAAGCCAAAAAAAACGCACCAAGAGCATCAAGCCTTACGCGTAGCGTTCCTACCGGATAAGCCCATGCCAGATCGCCAACGACCTGCTCCGCACCAAACAGAACCGGCAGCACCGTAACCAAAACTAATACCGTGGCAAGCAGTTGCGAAAATATGCCAACCCCGGCACGAGTGGTATTACGCAAGGGAAGCAAACAAATGCCAGCTCCCAGAAATAAAACAAGTACGGCAGCAATTAGTGCGGTAAGTGCGCTCATGATTCCTTCAAGTTAATGGCGGCCTGCGCTCGACTATTGCGTTGACGCAGGACTGCCATCGATAGACGGCGTGTCGATCGCATGTTCCGCCTGGCAACATAGTCATGATTGGCTTTTACACCAACGAGTGGGTCACATGTTTCTGTGAGTTTTACAGTGCGTTCGTTAATGCCGGAAAAATCAGCCAGCAGCAGAAACGCATGTAATTTGTTCTTTGTTTCGTAGCCTGTTTTTTAGTCGCAGAGAACTTTTACAGGTGTACTCGCAAGTAATTGCTAGCGAGAGGTACATATTTCAGTTTCGTCAACGTGCGTCCCGAACCCTAGGTTAGCCAAGTACAGAGAGGCCAAACTTGTTATCGCGTACATCGACGAAAAAGAGAGAATTTTAGCATATTTGGCATTGGATATTCAACATTTCCCTTGCTTCGATGTAATCCTGAAAGCCGTAATATCGCTTGTGCAGTCATGCATTAATAATATAGGGGTATGCCCTGTACGCGAAGCGCATCGGAATGGGTTGTCATATTTATGATCGGGTGGATTCCGCAATTTTTCAGGAATATTTTTCGATCACGATCTAGATCAAAACTGATGCAATGCAGCACCTAATCTAATTGACAAGAAGAGTCCCCAAGCGCAGTGTTGCCAATGCAGTTATTTTGTGATTTCTGTTTTTTTGGAGCTGACAATGCAAAAGTCTTTACATATCAATCCCGATAAATGCACCGGCTGCTTGCAATGCGAGATGGCGTGCAGCTACGAGAATTACGCCGTATTTAATCCATCCCTGTCACGCATCAAAGTTTTTGATTTCCATCACACCGGCAAAAAAGTCCCGTATACCTGCACCCAATGCGACGAGGCATGGTGCCTGCATGCCTGTCCGGTTGAGGCAATCCGGCTGGACGCTGCAACCGGGGCCAAAGTGGTACTGGAAGATATCTGCGTCGGTTGCAAAGTGTGCACCATTGCCTGCCCGTTCGGCACCGTTAACTATGTGCAGGAAACCGGCAAGGTTCAGAAATGCGACCTGTGCGGTGGCGAACCAGCCTGTGCCGAGGCCTGCCCGACCGGTGCCATCACCTATGTGGATGCCAACTGGACCGGCCTGGATCGAATGCGGCAGTGGGCGGACAAACTGGGCAACCAAGCTGTTGCCTAATTGCGTAATCCCACCATAACGATAGTGCGAGATAAAGGAGAAGCATCATGGCATGGACTGGAAAAATTCTGCGCGTCGATCTGACCGCCGGAACCTGCGAGACTGAAAAGTTGAACATGCAATGGGCCAGGGAATATGTCGGTCAGCGCGGTTTGGCAACCAAATATTTTATCGACGAGGTCGATCCCGCTGTTGACCCATTGTCGCCAGAGAACAAAATCATCTGGGCCACCGGCCCGTTGACAGGCACCATGGCGTCCACCGGAGGGCGTTATTCCGTCATCACCAAGGGTGCATTGACCGGTGCTATCGCTTGCTCGAATTCCGGCGGCTACTTCGGCGCCGAACTGAAGATGGCGGGCTGGGACATGGTAATTTTTGAAGGAAAATCCGCCAATCCGGTTTATCTCAGCATCAATAACGACCACGCAGAGTTGCTCGATGCAGCCTGGTTGTGGGGCAAATCGGTATGGGAAACCGAACCTGCGCTCAAGACGCGTCATCAAGATGCGTTGATTCGCGTATCCTGCATCGGCCGTGCGGGGGAAATCGGCTGCCTGTACGCGGGCGTGGTGAATGACTTGCACCGCGCGGCTGGCCGCTCCGGCGTCGGCACCGTGATGGGCAGCAAGAATCTGAAAGCGATCGCGGTGCGCGGCACCAAGGGTGTGGGCAATATCCGCGACCCGAAAGCCTTTATGGCCGCCACTGTCGCTGCCAAGAAAGTGCTGGCTGAAAATGCGGTCACTAGCCAGGGCTTGCCGACCTACGGCACTCAGGTGTTGATGAATGTAATCAACGAAATGGGCGCACTGCCAACCCGCAACCACCGCGACGTGCAGTTTGAGGGTGCCAAGGATATTTCCGGCGAAGCGATGCACGAGCTGCGCAAAACCGATGGCAAAGCCAATCTGGTGACCAATCAAGCCTGCTTCGGCTGCACCATCGCTTGCGGCCGGATTTCCAAGATTGACGAAACCCATTTCTCGGTGCAAAACAAACCGCAATACTGGGGCGCCTCCGGTGGACTGGAATACGAAGCGGCCTGGGCGCTGGGGTCAGCCAACGGCGTCAACGATCTGGAAGCGCTGACGTATGTCAATTTCCTGTGCAACGAAGAAGGCTTCGATCCGATTACCTTTGGCGCGACGGTCGGTGCGGTGATGGAGTTGTACCAGATGGGCGTATTGACCGAGCAGCAGCTTGGTATCGAGGCGCCATTCGGTTCTGCCAAGGCGCTGGTGCATTTTGCTGAAATTACCGCTAAAGGCGAAGGTTTCGGCCGGGAACTCGGTCTTGGCTCCAAACGTTTGTGTGCAAAATACGGTCATCCTGATCTGTCAATGAGCGTCAAGGGGCAGGAATTTCCGGCTTATGACGCACGCGGGATTCAGGGCATGGGGTTGGCTTATGCCACCTCTAATCGCGGTGCCTGCCATTTACGCGGCTATACGGTGGCGTCCGAAGTACTGGGTATCCCGGTCAAGACCGACCCGTTGGTGACCGAAGGCAAGGCGAGCCTGGTCAAGGCGTTTCAGGATGCCACCGCGGTGTTCGATTCGGCCGGCGTCTGTTTATTCACTACTTTCGCCTGGACTATGGCGGACTTGCAGCCACAACTGGCCGCTGCTTGCGATGCGGATTTCACGTTAGAGAAACTGGCTTTGATCGGCGAGCGAATCTGGAATATGGAGCGCGACTTCAACAATCGCGCCGGTTTCACCAACAAGGACGACAACCTGCCCAAACGGTTGTTGACCGAACCGGCCTCTAGCGGTCCCGCCAAAGGCTTGGTTAATGGCCTGGACAAGATGCTGCCGGAGTATTACGCACTGCGCGGCTGGACCCCGGAAGGCCAGTTGATGCCGGAAACGCGTACCCGACTGGGATTGTAGCCTGTTGGATTTAGACCGGCAGAGCGTACCGTTTGCGGCGGTGCGCTTGATGGCTTGCAACTGATTTTTTGGAGAGCAGGATGACCAAACACGTAATCATTGGAAATGGTCCGGCAGGCGTAATAGCTGCCGAAGCCATCCGCAAGCATGCGCCGCAGGATGCAATACTGTTAATTGGCAATGAGGATATCCCACCCTATTCGCGCATGGCAATTCCGTATCTGTTGATGGGCAATATCGGCGAAGAGGGTACGTTTCTGCGCAAGGATAAGGATCATTTCAGTCGCTTGCGCATTGAACAGCAGGTTGGCCATGTCAGGCATATTGATATACCGCAACGACAGGTGGAGCTCATGGATGGCAGCAGCGTCGCTTTTGACAAGCTGCTGATCGCCACCGGCTCGACTCCGGTGCGGCCGCCAATTCCTGGCATCGACTGTGCCGGCGTGCATTCTTGTTGGAATCTTCAGGACGCCCGCGCCATCATGACGCTGGCACGACCGAAGGCACGCGTGATCCAGATGGGTGCCGGATTTATCGGCTGCATCATCATGGAAGCACTGGCGGCACGCGGGGTGGAACTGACCGTGGTTGAAATGGGCGATCGCATGGTGCCGCGCATGATGGGTGAAGGCGCCGGTAACATGATCCGGCGCTGGTGCGAAAGCAAAGGCGTGACGGTTTATACCGACACCCGCATCGAGGCCATCGAAGCCGCTGATGCGAAGACTGATGCCCCATTAAGAGTGCGACTCTCGAATGGGCAGCATTTACCGGCCGATTTGATCATCTCCGCCACCGGCGTGCGGCCGCACATCGCCTTTCTGGAGTCGGGTGAGATTAAATGTCTGCAGGGGGTGCTGGTCGATGAAACCATGCAGACCAACATTCCCGGCATCTATGCGGCCGGCGATTGCGCGGAAGCTTTCGATTTCGTGAGCGGCCATACCTTGGTGTCGGCGATTCAGCCGAATGCAGCCGACCAAGCGCGCTGTGCCGGCATGAATATGGCCGGCAGACATGCGGTTCAGCGCGGCGTAACGCAGATCAATGTGCTCGATACGTTAGGCTTGATTTCCAGCTCTTTCGGTCAGTGGCAAGGCGTGTCCGGCGGTCAGCGGGTCGAATTGACCGATAGCGGGCGATTCAAATATCTGCGCCTGGAGTTCGATCAGGATGTACTGATCGGCTCGAACGCGATTGGACACACGCAGCATATCGGCGTGTTACGCGGCCTGATCCAGCAACGGGTCGGACTGGGCCAATGGAAAGATATCCTGTTGGAAGACCCGACCCGTTTACCGGAAGCCTATATCGCCTGCGCCCAGCAGCAAAACGCATGGCAGACGGCGCATTGCGCTAAGTGAATGTGTGGTAAAGCATAAATACTTGCATGAAAATCACTTTCAAACTGTACGCAACGCTGACCGATTACCTTCCGCCGGAGCGGAAATATAATGCGATTGCGCTCGACATCACGCCCGGCACCAGCATCGGTGACTTGTTGGTGCGCTTCAAGCTGCCGCCAAAACTGGTACATCTGGTGCTCGTCAATGGGGTGTATATCGGGCCTGAGAGTCGAGTGCAATATGTGCTGTCGGAAGGCGAGGTACTGGCAATTTGGCCTCCGATTGCCGGGGGGTAAATACATTACTGCACCTGGTATTATTAATGCATGCTTTAATATACAGCGGTAACAGCGTGTTTTTTTAATATACTCCTTAATATGTCAAATATTTGTAGCGAGCGTAATGACTTGCCTGAAGAGCGTATCGTGCGCGAAATGGGTTGTAGCCGGAGTGAATTCATGCGCTGGCTGCCGGGCGCAACGCGGCAGGCGGTGCTGCACAGCAGCCGGCACGGCGAACAGGATTTACATCGGATTGTCACCCCGGGCGGCACTGTCGTGATTACCACCGTAATCATGGCGCCGCGTCGGATTGCCCTGATGACCTTGCCGGTGCTACAGGTGATTTTTCACTTCATTGACATGGAGGCGCCGGCGCAAGCTGACTTCATGCACTATTTCGATTTATATACCCGCCGCGGCGGCGGTTAGAAATTGCGTGCGGTGATAAGCTGATTTTAAAACCAGCCGCAGAGATGCGTTGCTAAAGCGACTCTGCAGCAGATATTTCAGGATGCATCGCATTAGCTTTACTGGCGAACGCAATCGACGTAATAGCACAGCTTGCCATCCACCTCGCCTTTGACCAGACCATGCACATCGGACTCGAAACCCGGGAATCTCTCGTTGAAATCGCGCGCAAAGCGCAGGTAGTCGACGATGATTTTATTAAAGCGTTCGCCGGGAATCAGCAGCGGGATGCCAGGTGGATAAGGCGTCAGCAAGATCGAGGTGACACGTCCTTCCAGCTCGTCAATCGGTACCCGGTCGATAGTGCGGTGCGCCATTTTGGCGAAGGCGTCGCTCGGCTTCATGGCCGGTTGCATATCGGACAGATACATCTCTGTGGTCAGGCGCGCCACATCGTAAGTCTTGTAGGTTTCGTGAATTTGCTGGCATAAATCGCGCAAGCCCATTTGTTCGTAGCGCGCATTCTTGCCGTTGTTGGCGGCGGCGAACTCGGGCAGGATGCGCCAGATCGGCTGGTTTTTATCGTAATCGTCCTTGAACTGCTGCAGTGCGGTCAACAGCGTATTCCAGCGGCCTTTGGTAATGCCGATGGTAAACATGATGAAGAACGAATACAGCCCGCATTTCTCGATGATGACGCCGTGTTCGGCCAGATATTTGGTCACGATCGAGGCCGGGATGCCGGTCTCGCCGAACTTGCCGTCGATCGACAGGCCAGGTGTCACGATGGTGGCCTTGATCGGGTCGAGCATGTTGAAGCCCGGCGCCAGTTTGCCGAAACCGTGCCAGGTATCTTCGGCCTTGATGACCCAGTCTTCGCGCGAGCCGATGCCTTCTTCGGCAAGGCTATCCGGGCCCCAGACCTGGAACCACCAGTCCAGGCCATATTCCTCATCGATCTTGCGCATGGCACGGCGAAAATCCAGCGCTTCCAGGATCGATTCTTCCACCAGCGCAGTGCCGCCCGGCGCTTCCATCATGGCTGCAGCGACATCCAGTGAGGCGATAATCGCGTACTGCGGCGAGGTCGAAGTGTGCATCAGATAGGCTTCGTTGAAAGCATCCTTGTCGAGCTTGACCGACTCCGATTCGCGCACCAGAATCTGCGACGCCTGCGACAGGCCGGCCAGCAACTTGTGGGTCGATTGGGTCGAGAAAATCATCGACTCCCTGGCGCGCGGCCTGTCCTTGCCGATGGCGTGCATGTCCTTGTAGAACTCGTGGAAAGTGGCGTGCGGCAGCCAGGCTTCATCGAAATGCAGGGTGTCGATTTTGCCGTCCAGCATATCTTTCAGGGTTTCGACGTTATACACCACGCCGTCGTAGGTCGATTGCGTAATAGTCAGGATGCGCGGCTTCTTGTTTATTGCTTCACGCGCGAACGGGTTGGCTTCAATTTTTTTCTGGATGCTTTCCAAGGTGAATTCTTCCAGTGGGATGGGGCCAATGATGCCGAGATTATTGCGTGTTGGCATCAAGAACACCGGAATGGCGCCGGTCATGATGATCGCGTGCAGAATCGATTTGTGACAGTTGCGATCCACCACTACGATGTCGCCCGGCGCCACCGTCGAGTGCCAGACCATTTTGTTGCTGGTACTGGTACCGTTGGTAACGAAGTAGCAATGGTCGGCATTGAAAATGCGCGCAGCGTTGCGCTCTGATGCCGCCACCGGACCGGTATGGTCGAGCAATTGACCGAGCTCTTCGACGGCGTTGCAGACGTCGGCGCGCAGCATGTTTTCGCCGAAAAACTGGTGGAACATCTGACCGATCGGAGACTTCAGAAAGGCCACGCCGCCCGAGTGTCCCGGACAGTGCCATGAATAAGAGCCGTCTTGCGCATAATGCACCAGTGCGCGAAAGAACGGCGGCGACAGGCCGTCGAGATACGACTTGGCTTCGCGGATGATGTGACGCGCGACGAACTCCGGGGTGTCTTCGAACATATGGATGAAGCCGTGCAACTCACGCAAAATATCGTTCGGGATGTGGCGCGAAGTACGGGTTTCGCCGTACAGATAAATTGGGATATCAGCGTTCTTGTGACGAATTTCCTGGACGAAGGCACGCAGCGGTTTGAGTGCATGATCGCTTTCTTCGAGCGACCCGCCGCCGAATTCTTCGTCGTCGATCGATAGGATGAAGGCCGAGGCGCGACTTTGCTGCTGCGCAAATTGCGACAGATCGCCATAGCTGGTGACGCCGACCACTTCCATCCCTTCTTGCTCCATCGCCACGGCCAATGCGCGAATGCCCAGGCCGGAAGAGTTTTCTGAACGGAAGTCTTCGTCAATGATGACGATCGGGAAGCGAAATTTCATGAGGTCTCCAATACAGTCGAATTACTTGGAAGACGCCTGGGCCAGTTGTGGCGAATCAAGGTTGCCACTTTGCTTGCGCGCCGAAAATTTAAGAACGAATTTTCCCAGATATGTGGGTCAATGGGGAAAAAAATAGCCCTGAATACCGTTAGAGCGAGCAAGCGTTCTATTAGAGCCACAAAATGGTGTTTTGAAGTGATATCCGGCTATTTTTTTTGATACGTCACGAAGGCGTAATTAAAATCGTTTTGCGCACAATGATGCTGCTCACGTGCAACCTCCTGCCATTCTTGCGTAGAAATTGGAGGAAAAAAAACATCGCAATGAAAATTTTTGTCGATTTCAGTCACGATCAAACGTTCCGTCAACGGCAGTGTTTCGACAAAAATCTGCGCACCGCCGATGATGAAGGCTGCCGCATCGGCATTTGTATCTGAATTTGCATCGCCAACCAGTTGGATAGCGGCAGCGACAGTCGCGGCAACTTCGACCCCATCGTGGCGCCAGCCCGGGTTGCGGCTGATGACGATATTGCGCCGGTTCGGCAATGCTCGGCCGATCGAATCGAAGGTTTTGCGGCCCATGATAATCGGGTGCCCGGACGTGGTGCGTTTGAAGTGCGCCAGGTCTTGCGGCAAATGCCAGGGCAAGGTGTTATTGATACCTATCCCACGTAAGGAATCGGTAGCGACGATGATGGTGAGTTTGCGCATGGAATGGCTGGCTTTTTTGGCTGAAACGGTTAAACGGCGAGGATACCAGAGGCAACCCGTTCAGGAGCTTGTTTGGACTGATGGCATTCTAGGGCTCGCGTTTGCGCCGCCAGAAAATATGCATCAAGGGTTTGACGCTGATGCCGTGCGCCACGATGGACAGGGTAATCACTACCAGAGTCAATTGTATGAATTCCAGGGCCATGGGATCTGGCAAGTCGTGCTCTATCGCATACATCAAATAATATAAAGAGCCTATGCCGCGTACACCGAACCAGCCTGTCAGGCCGCGCATGCGCCACGACGCGCCGCTGCCCAGCATTCCCAGCATCACACTGACAGGACGCGCCACCAGGAACAGGAAGAATGCAAAGCCCACTGCACGCCAGCTCCACGAATCAATAAACAGCATGCCGCCCACCAGTAGTATCAATATCACTTCCGACAATCGTTCCAGATGTTCCTTGAACACCAAGGCGTTTTCGCTGACGATTACCGGCGGTTCTGTATCGGTATTGGCTTGAATAGTAACGGTAGGAGCAGCTTTTGATTTTGGCAGTGCTGCGCCAGATGCCATGATGGGTTTAGGTCTGTCCAGTGGTGGCTTGGCAACGGCAGATAGTTTTAACTCGGTTTGATGCAGCGCGACGGCGGCGAAGAATACCGCCAGAAAGCCCCACGCATCCATTAATACGCTCAGGCCATACACGACCCCGATCAAGCCCAGCCCAAGAAAATCATCCAGGAGTTTCCTGTTTTGCTGTGGGCCGCGTATCTTCCAGACCAACCGCGCCAAGAGTATGCCTGACACCACGCCCAATGTGATCCCTGCCACTGTTGCCCACAGTACGTCCAGCAAGACCCAGCGCATTCCGGTTTCACCCACTTCATGCAAACCCAGCATCCCCATGCCCAGCATCACAAACGGAAAGGCGCTACCGTCGTTCATGCCGGCTTCGCAGGTCAGAGTAAAACGTAGTTGATCGTGGTCGCCAGGATGGCGAATTTGCACATCAGTTGCCAGCACCGGATCGGTGGGCGCGACAATCGCGCCCAACAATATGCCTGCGCCTAGCGGAAAATCAAATACATAGTAACTAAAGGCGGCCACCAGCGCGACGCTCACCGTCATCGACACGGTGGCCAGCAATACCGGTGTGCGCCATTGCTTGAAACTGATGGGCGCCGGCATTTTGACCCCGGCAGAAAATAGCGATATCAATACCGCGACTTCGGTCAGAACCTCCAGTAATCCCGACTCATTCAGCGGATTGAAGTGAAAGATGTCCAGCACGGTAGGCCCTACCAGCAAGCCCGCTGCGAGATAGATGATGGCGGACGTAATAGGTAAATACTTTAGTTTGGAAGAAGTCAGCCCCATGAAGAGCAGCAAACCACCAACCAGTAAAAACCATAATGCAGTAGAAATCATGGAATCCGTTCAAACGATGACAAAAACGGCAGGCAAGACGACTCGTCATCCAATTCCGCACGGCACCATCTCGCATGGCGGGTTTAAGCTGGGCGCTTTTGGTAATAGTTTATCCCATTACGTCAATGCTGCAACGCGTGTGAGGCTACTGATGTATTGTTATATATATAAGTGCTGAATCGAACTGCAGGCACTTGTTATAGTCTTACCAGAAACATGATTAGGGACCGTTATGCCAGACCAAGATACACAGCTACCCATTGCCGCGTCGCATCCATGGTTAATTGACCAGATAGCGTTCGACTGCATCGCGCATGAGCGCATCGTCCATGAAGACACGTGGTTTTATGTGCTTGCAGCGGCGTCTTTTGTGGAAAGTTTGGCGGATTTGTATACAGACAACCTGTTGTGTCACATGGAGGACGACCCCGAAACCAGCCAGTGGCTACGCGAGCGCTGGGAACCGGAGGAACTGCAACATGGACGCGCGTTGCGTCGCTATGTGGAGACGGTGTGGCCGGCGTTTGATTGGCAAACGGCGTTTGACGGGTTCTGCGCAGACTATCGCCCATATTGCAAACCCGAACTGCTGGAGCCCACGCGTACGCTGGAGATGGTTGCCCGTTGTGTGGTGGAAGCCGGCACCGCGGGTCTGTACGGTCTGCTGCAGCAAATTAGCCCGGAACCGGTGCTCGCCACACTGGTAGGGCATATTCGCGACGATGAAGTGGGACACTACAAATATTTCCACCACTTTTTTCTGCGTTATCGCGCTATAGAGCGTCCATCGCGCTGGCAAGTGGTGCGCGTATTGCGGCAGCGATTAGGAGTAGTCGGTCAGGAGGATGCATACCTGGCATTGAAAAATGCATTTGTCGTACGCAACCCCGGCCAGACATTTAGTCCACAGGATTTTCAACGGTTTCAACACACTGCGGGCCATTGGGCGCGCGCCGATTATCCGTACGAAATGACCGTGAAAATGCTGCTCAAGCCGCTACGCCTGCCTGGTCTTATCAACCGCATGGCCTTGCCGCTGTTAGTGCGCCATGCGCGGCGTGTGGTGGCGCCCTGAACACTGGGCTACCTTCGGCGGGGTGATCAAGGTAGTCCTGCCCTGAAAAGTAATTACTCGAGTTCAAATTCCGACGGATTAATCGCTAATTCCTTGGCGATTTTGATGGCTACCTTTTTTTCAGTATCATCAAAATTACCGTCTGAAGCGGCAATCGCAATAATCATGCGTATCAACAGACGCGAAGCCTCTGCATTGGATTTCATCTTGCCCAACGCCTGATAAGCCTTGGCTTCACCAATGTCTTTATCGAATTCAATTTGACTGACAAAATCCTGAAAAGCCTTGATGACTTCACTGGTCGTAAAAATCGATAACGCGTCATGGCTTTCGATGAATTTAATCATTTTTTGCTTTTCTTCTGAGCTGATATTGCCATCAGCCATTGCAATCAATGCCGAACCAGCCATAGATGCATTCAGAAAATCCTTGTTTTTATATTTCAAGGCTTCTGTTTTCAAATCATTGGCTTTTGTTTTCAGTTTATTCAGAAAATTATTGAAGCTCATTATGAATTCCTTGGTTAAATATGTTGTTAGGTTTGACTGTTACTGTACATCTTACTTTTGTTACTTTTTATTTACATCCCGCCACATAACTTAATCCATAGATCCGGTTCTATCAAGCAGCTTCCTTAAACCGCCATCGGTGCGGTTAAAGCGGGGTGGTGCTGATAGTTGTTTAATGAAAAATCGGACGGTTCCATTTTTTCAAGCCATTCTGGCTCGAACTTTCCGGTTGCAGCAAAATCTGGAATGCGCTCCGAAATGACTAACTCCGGCGCGGCGTACGGTTCTCGCTGCAATTGCTCCCTCAGCATGTCGAGATGGTTTTCATAAATATGGGCGTCTCCAATGAAATACGTGAACCAGCGCGGTCTATACCCGGTCAGTCGACCCACCAAGTGTAACAGTGCTGCTGCTTCAGCCAGATTAAACGGCGTTCCTAAACCGATATCGTTGCTGCGGATATACAGACAAAGCGAGATTTCTTTGCTCGCAGCGTTCGGGATGAATTGATACAAAAGATGGCATGCCGGCAGCGCAATAGAATCCAGATCGGCGCAATTCCAGCCGTGGAACAAAATGCGCCGGCTTCCAGGATTGGCGATAATCGTGCGCAGGCAATCGAGCAGTTGATCGATCGCCTTGTACAGAAGAATTTTTTTGACGCCCTCATCCTGCAGTGCGGATACCACCCGAAACCCTCTGCTTTGCGCGTCTTCAATTTGAATGGTACTGGTAGAGTCAAGCAGCTTGTAAGCAGGCCACGCGCGCCACTGGACGCCATACACTGGGCCGAGGTCGTCTTCTTGCAGGCGATAGGGGTTTGCAAGCCACTCGGCGTTTTCGTTGGCGTTCTGATCCCATACCTTACAGCCCAGAGCGCGAAAGTCGGCAGCACTTCGCGATGCCCGTAAAAATCCAGCAAGCTCGCCCATGACGGATTTGAACGCAAGTTTTTTGGTTGTAATCGCTGGAAAACCATCCTTTAACAAATCGAAGCGCAGCATAGCGCCGGGAATACTGATCGTTCTTGTCCCGGTGCGATTTTCTTGCCAGCTTCCAGTGTCAATAATGGTTCGCACCAGATCGAGGTATTGCTTCATTTGATTTTTCCAATTCAGGTGCTGGATATGTGTGGAGCCGGTTTCAGGCGGGCTTACTTGTCCGTAATCAGTGGAAAGTCCTGTTGCAGGTTGACGCGCATCGGATCACTGAATCTCGAGTGATGCCGGTTTTGGCGCGATCTGTTTTTTGGTTGCCATGATCATAATAAACATGGCGCAGGGTAATTTTGTGAAAGGGTGTGTGGATTATATATAGATACTGGCGTAGCCAAACACTATCGATTTCGAGCTGCCAGAGAAAATATTTATGCATAAAAATAACAGGAGTATCGGTAAAAATACTATGATCTCCGCATAACTATATTGACACTATTATAAATACGTCATGCAGTATGTATTTTTTCACAAATAGGATTCGGTACGCGCACCGCGGCTATTTTCGATCTTTTAGTGGGTGATGAATGCCGAAGATGGCGATGGAACGTCTGGTGCCTTCTTCGGAGTGAACGATAGCTTTACGGAACAGACTTTCCGGTTAGCAATAGTGGGTCTCTGAGGCGAATGATGTGCTGAATGTCATCCTCATCGGTGACGCTAATGCTGAGTAAACCGGCAGCGCTCTCATCCACAAATATCATCTTCGGCTTATGAATCAGATGGTCAAGCCCTTCCAGTCCGATCTCCAGCATGTCGCCCCTGGGGTTGTAGACCACGCCGAACATCGGCACCCATTCCGCAGCGATATGGTCGCCGAGACTCAATCCGACCACCTCGATCTCGGCGCATTTTCGATCCAGGCCGCCAACTTTGGAAACACCATCAAAAAACGTTTTCCATTCTGTTTTTTCAATCTTGCGCGTAGTCATGATGCATTCTCCATGAAGTGAAATTACATGCCTGTTAATTCGCCTGCCAGACATGGCAACAGGGCAGGCCCGCATAGCCTGCGTGTTTTGTCGAAAATCAAAAGCCGGTTTATTGGCATTCTCTTGATATTCTTGATGCAGTCACACCATCTCCAACTCTCTTGCGCAATTTTTTGTGTGAAAAACAAATCGGCTGACATGATAGTGTCATTTAGTACACTATCAGTGTCGACATGGAATTGCAACAACCGACCTGGCGCTGAAATATGAATTACTTTGCCAGCGTAACCAAAGGCATCCCAGCCAATGTTAATCAGACATTTTTAAAAACCATGAAAATTATCCGAAGCCGTGAATTTGTCGCCGAGCGCGCATGGGGCGCAATCGATGTCGCCAGCATGAACGGCATCACCACACGCGTGCATTGGACGGACCAGCCGTACCAATGGCACGTCAACGATGGTAAGGAAGTATTTGCGGTGCTCGATGGAATCGTCGAAATGTTTTACCGGGAAGACGGGGTAGAGAAGTCGGTGGTGCTGCAGGCCGGCGATGTTTTCGTTGCCGACGTCGGCTGCGAGCACCTTGCGCATCCTCGCGGGGAGGCACGTATTCTGGTTGTCGAGAAAGAGGGTAGTGTTTGAGGCAGTCGCCGTTTGTTTAACTATTTAATAAAAAGGAATCCACCCAATGAAAACAGCATTACTCATCGTTGACATTCAAAACGATTACTTCCCTGGCGGAAAGATGGCGCTAGAAGGGACTATGGAAGCAAGTGAGAATGCGGCCGTCCTGTTATCGACTTTCCGTCGCAGGCAACTCCCGGTGGTACATATTCAACACATTGCAAAGCAAGCCGACGCAACTTTTTTCCTGCCCGATACCGAAGGCGCAAAAATCCACAAAAGTGTTACGCCGTTGAGCAACGAGGCCGTCATCATAAAAAATTATCCGAACAGTTTCAGGCAAACTGCGTTGCTCGAATATTTAAAGGAGCATCAAATCGTCAAGCTCGTGATCGCGGGCATGATGACCCACATGTGTATTGATTCGACTACCCGTGCCGCTTTCGATTTTGAATTTAAGATCCAACTGGCGCACGATGCCTGCGCGACCAAAACGCTGTCATTTGGCGGCGTAGATATCCCCGCCAGTCATGTGCAGAATGCCTACATTGCGGGCTTGAATGGCAGTTTCGCCCAAGCTTTAAGCACGCAAGAGATCATTGCTGATTTAGGTTAGTTGCAAGTTGGTTGCGTTAGGGCTGCTTTTTGCTTAACTGCTTTTCAAACGCCACATCCAGCTTGCTGACCCGTCTGGTCACTTGCGGGCCGACGCTGTTGACGTACTTCACGAAGTCGTCCAGAGGTAGCGCCTGGCCCAGTTTTTCCTGTGCGCCGGTAGCGGTGTTCAGCACCAGATAGAACAGTTCGTCGCCGGTGCGCACCATCGAATAGGGCTTGTTGCCGTCGCGCGCTTTCAAGCGCTCGATGGCGGCGCTGGCTCTGGTTGATCGCATCTTACTTGCTCCTTGGAAAAAATAGTTCGACGTACATAGTCGGTTTTCGCTGTGCGTGCTCGATATGCAGATAGTAATTTTTATAGGGAGTATGCCAAAAAACATACACTGTTCCGCATGTTTTTAATGCGGAACATAAAAATACATATAATAGTATAAATTATTGCCAATCGGGATTGTGCAAAACAGTTCTGTTGTCAGTAGTGCAGGCATCTGTGCCCGCACCAGGCCGCAGGCGCGGAGGCTTGCGCTACTTAATATTGCGTAAGTCCTAAAAATTATCCCGGCAACGTATGAAACTGCAGCGCCGCCAGATTCGCATAGATTCCACCCAGCGCGACCAGCGATGCATGGGTGCCGGTTTCGACGATCTGACCATCCTCCATCACGATAATGCGATCGGCGCGCTGCACGGTAGCCAGGCGGTGCGCGATGATGACGGTAGTGCGGCCGATCATTGCTGCTTCCAGTGCCTTTTGTACCAAGCGTTCGGACTCGGCATCGAGTGCGCTGGTGGCTTCGTCCAGCAACAGTAGCGGCGGGTTCTTTAACAGTGCGCGGGCGATGGCGATGCGCTGGCGCTGGCCGCCGGACAGGCGCACGCCGCGCTCGCCCAGGAAGGATTGATAGCCTTCCGGCAGTTGTTCGATGAACTCGTGCGCGGCGGCCATTTTGGCGGCGGCGATTACTTCGTCGTCGCTGGCACCGGCACGGCCGTAGCGAATGTTTTCCAACGCATTGGCGGAGAAGATGACGGTGTCTTGCGGCACGATGCCGATGGCGTCGCGCAAAGTCTGCAAATCAAGCTGCTTGATATCGACACCGTCGAGCGTGATCTGCCCTTGCTGCGGATCGTAAAAGCGCAGCAACAGTTGGAACAGCGTGGTCTTGCCGGCACCGGAAGGGCCGACCACCGCGACCGTTTCGCCCGGTTCGATTTCCAGCGTGAGTTGCGACACAGATTCAGTCAGTGGGCGCGATGGGTAATGAAAACTGACGTCTTTAAGCACCAGCGCCGAGCCGACTGCAGCGCGCGGCGGCAACGGTTGCGGTTGGGCCGGCGATTGCACTTGCGAGTGTGCCGACAGCAATTCCAGCAAGCGTTCAGTAGCACCGGCTGCGCGTTGCGCCTCGCCCAGCACTTCCGACAGTGCGCCGATGGAGCCGGCCACCAGCACCGCGTACAGGATGAATTGCCCCAGTTCGCCGCCGCTCATGGTGCCTTGAATCACCGCATGGGCGCCGAGCCACAGCACGAATACGATGGCGCCGAATACCAGCAGAATCGCCACCACCGTCATCAACGTGCGGGTGCGGATGCGCTGCATTGCGGTATCGAACGCATCTTCGACCGATGCGCCAAAGCGCCGCCCTTCGATGGCTTCGTGGGTGAAAGCTTGCACGGTGGGCATCGCGTTGAGGATTTCACCGGCCATCGCCGAGGCGTCGGCAATCCGGTCTTGCGAGGCGCGCGACAGCTTGCGCACGCGCCGTCCGAAAAATACGATCGGCAGCACCACAGCCGCCAGCAGCACGACGATGATGGCGGTAAGCTTGACGCTGGTGACGAACAGCATGCCCAAGCCGCCGACGAACAGCAGCGCATTGCGCAGCGCCATCGAAATGCTGGTGCCGACCACGGCCTGAATCAAAGTGGTGTCGGCAGTCAGGCGCGACAATACTTCGCCGGTTTGCGTGGTTTCGAAAAACTGCGGGCTCTGGGTGATAACGTGCCGATACACCGCGCTGCGGATATCGGCGGTGACGCGTTCGCCCAGTAGCGACACCATATAAAAACGGGCGGCGGTGGCGATTGCCAATATTGACGCCACGCCAAACAAGGCCAGAAAGTAAAAATCGACGTTCTGAATGTTCTTGCTGCCGGCCGCGACGACAGCGCCGGCATTGCCAAAGCCGAGATCGATCATCTGCCGGAATGCATACGGAATTGCCAGCGTGGCGCCGGCGGCGACCAGCAATGCAATCCCGGCCAGCAGGAATTCACGCTTGTATGGCGCTAGAAAAGGCAGCAGTCCCTTGAGCGTGGACAAGCTGCTTTTCTGCGGCTTGAGCGCGATTGCGGTGCTGCTGGAAGTTGTGCTGGTGTTAGATGTTGTGCTTGGTGTGGTCATAATTTCTGTGGTTTGTCGTATCCGGTCATTTCAAGATAGCCGCGTCCTGCGGGTGCGCCGTCGCGGCTAATAGTCACAGCGCCTTCCCAATATACGTTTCCGGTGGAGCGGCGCGCATCGAGTTCCTGATCATCCTGCAACGGGGTTAATTGCCAGCGATCGCCGCCGGTTTGTATCTGCATCGCCACCGGGTAAATCGCCTTGGTGCGTGGCGATTGCCAGCGCCGTTGCGGGGTAAATAGTACGGCGTTCGGCATGAATTGTGTCATCTTTCCGGCTGGATTGCGCAGCGCAGCATGGCTCCACAGTGTTGCGCCGGCTTTGCTTCTGATACGAAACGCCATCAGCGCGCTGCCGTCATCCAGATTCGCGCCCAGCCAATCCCAGCCGGCCGCATCGGCGTCCAGCACGTTGCTCGACCATTCGTGATCGAGCCAGGCTGTGCCTGTTACTGCCGCCGATTTGCCCTGACGCATCAACGTGCCGGCGACCGTCAATTGCGGCTCGCTGTAGTAATAACTGGCTTGCTGCGGTTTCGGCCCTTTACGCGAGTAACCCTGTTCGCCTTGCAGCATCGGTGCTTGGCTTGGCTGCAGCGTCAGTTGCAAATCAAAGTCGCGGGTACGGACCACCGCCTGATAGCGGCCATCGGCGTTGCGTGTAAGGTGCCAGTCGTCGAGTTTGACGTCGGTGTCGCCTTTAGTTGCGTAAGCCAGGCCAAAACCCTGACGGGCGCTTTTTTCGCCGTGCAGCAATTTCTTTTCAGCCGGATCGGACAAAGCCACGTGCGCGATGATCAGTTGCTTCGGCGCAAAATTGCTCGGGTTGGCGGCATCGTGGCCGGTGGCGGAGCGGAAGAAAGTGATCTGGAAACCGAGCGGCTTATGCTCAGGCGTTTGCAGCCAGCCGGTTGCGTACCACCATTCGGTGCGAAATTCGGGATGCGCGCCGAAGTCGCGTGGGAAAGTGAGCGATTTGTCGGGCGTGACGGCGGAGAATTGGGGCGGCGCAGCCCAAACATTGGAAAGTAGCAAAAACAGCAGTAGGGTGCGCCATGCGCACCGGAACAATTTCAGCCCCATCACCAATCCTCCTTCACCGCCCGAATCGCGCTACCTGACAACGCTTGCCGTCCCGCCACCAGCGCCGTTAATGCGGCCGACACCAGCAACAAACCGGCTACCGATGCCAGCAAACCCCACGGCATGTGCAATTCCATAGTCCAGTGAAACGATTGCGGATTGACGATAAATACCAAAATCAAACTAATCAGCCAGCCCAGCACGAAGCCCACCGCAATTCCAATTGCCGTCAGCAAGCCGCCTTCGGCCGCTAATATCGCCAAAATCTGCCGGCGCGTGACGCCAATGTGACGCAACATGCCGAATTCACGAGCACGCGCCAACGTTTGCGCGGAAAAAGTAGCGGCCACGCCGAACAGACCAATCACGATTGCGATCAGTTCCAGCAAATAGGTGACGGCAAAGCTGCGATCGAAAATCTTCAAGCTGATAGCGCGGATCTGGCCCGGTTCGGAAAACTCCAGGGCGTTACCGAACGGAAGTTGCTTCAGCGTGGCGCTAACTTGTGCCGGGTTGACATCGGCTTGTAGCCATAGCGCAGCATCATTGACCGTCAAATCGCCGGTCAGCTTTTGATAATCCGATAGCCGTATCTGTATTGCGCCCGACTGCCGCGCATAGTCGCGCCAGACACCGGACACCACGAAGTCGTGTGGCTTGCCTCCGATGGGAAGGCTAACGCGCTTGCCCACCACATAACCGTACAAATCGACCATCGCTTCCGAGACCCAGATCGGCATTGCATCGGCGGGGACGATGGTGGCGCCGATAACCGGCACCACCTTGCCCGCTGCGTTGACATCAATCGGGCGCGCCAGCAAAACCACATCGGCGCGGTCAGACGCCAGCGCCAGTTTTGACACCCGCAGGAAATCGGCGCGATTGACGCCGTTGGCAGCGCGGATCGCCTGTTGCTCATTCGGCTGCAGGCCGCCGCTGTCTCCAGCGCCAGCCATCGCCGAGCGCACATAAAGTTGGGCCGGCAAAATCTGCGTCAGCCAGTCATCGACCGAGACTCGGAAGCTGGCAACCATGATCGCCATCGCCACCATCAGCGCAAAACTCGACAGCACGCCAGCCAGCGCAATCGAGGCTTGATTCGGCGCATTCGCCAGCCGCGCCAATGTCAGGCTCAACACCACATTCGGTGTTTGCATGCGGCCCGTGAAGGAAAACAGGCCGGCTGCCAGACGCGGCATCAACGCGATGCCGCCAATCAACAGCAAGGCCACTGCCAGAAACCCGAATACCGGCAAGTCGGCCACCGGCGGCAATTGCGTGAATACTGCGCCCAATCCCAGGCAAGCCAGCGCCGGCCAGGGCGATGCCAGTTTCGCCAGCGCAGCATCTTCGCTGCCGGATTTCAGCGCCAGCGCAGGTTGGGCGCGGGCGGCTTCCCACGCCGGAGCAGCCGCGCCCAGAATTGCCACCGTCGCGCCGAGCACAAAGAACACCAGCGCGGCAATAGGGCTGAAATGCACGGTGGGTTGCACGCCGGGGAAATAACCGCCGCCCAAGTCGCCGCCGAAAAAGTGCAAGGCGACAGCCGCCATCCCGTATCCGGCAGCGATGCCGCAAGCGGCGCCGATTACGCCCAGCGTTGCGCCTTCCAGCAATACCTGCCCCATCAGATGGCGGCGCGTCATGCCCAGAACGCGCAACAACGCAAACTGGCTGCGGCGGCGCAACACCGACAATGCCTGGGTGGAAAACACCAAAAATGCCCCGGTAAACAAGGCCACCAGCGCCAGCACATTCAGATTGACGCGGTAAGCACGCGACATATTGGCGGTGCGCGCTTCCTGATCGGCGGTTTCCGTCGCCAGCAAACGGCCTTCAAATTCGCGGTTGAATTTTGCCTTGAAGTCAGCGCGATTGACGCCAGCGGCCAGCTTCAATTCGATCCGCGACAATTCGCCGATGCGTCCAAAGCGCCATTGCGCCGCGCCGATGTCCATCACCGCGATGCGTTGTCCGGCGCGGGAACGCAGCAAAGTGCCGGCCACCCGCAAGCGGATGGTGCGACTGCCTGAACGCAACTGCAAAAACGCGCCGGGCCGCATTTTCAGCCATTCCATTGCTGCCGGGGATAGAAAAATTGCATCATCGGCGAGCGTGTCGAAAGGCTTATCGTCAGCGGGGATGCCGATCAGATCAGGCGCAATTTCGGCGGCGCGGAATATATCGATACCAAGAATCTTCAGCGCGCTGCGCTCGCCCACAATGGCCGCGTCCAGTTCCAGCACCGGACTAGCCAGCGCCACGCCTTCACGCTGCGCCAGCAGCGGGTAAAGCCGCTCGTCAAAGCGCGCCTGCACGCCGCGCACCTGCAAATCGGAAATGCCCGACAGGCTCTTGATCGCCGCCGAAAATTCATTAAAAGCCGCTGCATTGATCAAATGGATCGCAAACCCGAGCGCCACCCCCAGCGCAATCGCGCCGATGGCGACCACGGCGCGCACCGGATGGGCGTGCCATTCGCCCAGCAATAACCAGCGGGTCAGGAGTCGCAAACGGATCGGCATCGGTGTGGAGATGGACATAAGAAAATCAAGCTGGGTGCAAACCGTCTTTGCTCAGTACCAGCACGCGGTCGGCCAATTCTGCCGCCGCGTGTGAATGCGTCACCATGATCGCCGACGCGCCGCTGGCCTTGATTTCTGTGCGTAACAACAGCAACACGCTGTGCGCAGTGTCGGGGTCCAGGTTGCCGGTTGGCTCGTCGGCCAGTACCAGATTTGGCCGGTGCACCAGCGCCCGGGCAATCGCCACCCGCTGCATTTCGCCGCCGGACAACTGGCGCGGAAAATCCTTGCCGCGTCCCTGCAAACCCACCGCATCCAGCATTTCCTGCGCCCGATGCCGGCTTTCGCCATTCAGCAGCAAGGGCAGGGCGATATTCTGTTGCAAGGTCAGATGCGGCAATACATGAAAAGCCTGGAACACGAAACCCATTTTTTTGCGCCGCAGCAAAGTCGCCGCGTCGTCATCCAGTGCGGACATTGTTACGCCATCAATCAAAACTTCGCCGCTGTCCGGCGTATCCAGTCCGGCAATCAAGTTCAGCAGCGTCGATTTGCCCACGCCCGATTCGCCCATCACCGCAATGAATTCGCCAGCAGCAAGCGTGTAAGACAAGTCATCCAGCACCGGTTGCGTATTGCGGTAGGATTTGGTGATATGGCGCAGTTCCAGCATGGGTGCTCCGGTGGGCGGTGGATTTGGAGTTGCGGCGAATTGCTATTCTGTTTTAATAATATAGGGAGTATAAATAAAAAATGCCACTTATCCGCATAATTTTATTGGTATTCATAAAAATACATTATTGAGTATGTTTATTAGTTAAATACGATAGATTGATTATGGGTGCTGCCGGCGAGTCGGTTTCAAGCGCTGATTATCCTGCATACGGCAGTTGGACGGGCGCGAAGCAGCAGTGTTTATAATAATCGTCACCCGAAAGAAGATTACACACAGTCCAAGTTGTAGCGTCGCATGATCACACCATGCAATCGGATTTCGGCAAAAGATTCACGATGAAAAATATGTGTTTCCAGGATGTATGGCATGACGATAATGCGACTTCGGTCGCCTTGGATGCAGCATACGGCGCAATGCGCTGCGCTTATTGACGCCCTACGAATTGCGGCTTACGGACTTCGCTCATTAGAATAAGTTGTTCAGTTGAATTTATTTTTGGCGAAAGATATAGTTGCATAGCAAACTAGTTTGAATTAATATATAACCATGTTTGATCATTGTCTCTATTTCAATACCACTGCCTTGGCTCGCGTTCTTGAACGCGAATGGACTAAGGTATTCAAACCATTCGGGCTTACGCCATCACAAGCCTTTATGCTCCGTGTAGTATTAGAAAAACCCGGGTTGCTTCACAGCGAATTGGCGACAGAATTGGCGATTTCACGTGCGACAACCACGCGAACTTTGGATGGGTTGCAGAAAATGAAATTGCTTGAACGCAGGACCACTGAGCATGACGGTCGGCAGTCTGCAATCCAACCAACTGCTTTAGCTATAGCCATGAAAGAGAAGCTAAACGCTGCCGGTGCGGAAGTAACTAAACGACTGAAAAAGGAATTAGGTATTACTCATTTTGACGAAACGGTAACCAAAATGAGAGGTGTTCGCTCTGCCCTCGGCTGAGCATTTTTTTTAATCGTATAGTTGTATAGCTAACTAATTGGAGTGTCAAATGCCCATCATTAATGTAAAAGTAAGCGCAACAAAAACCCCCGAACTGACAAAGAAAATCTCTGAATTATTGCTGGATTTAACCACGCGCATATTGAAAAAGAAACGGGAGGTGACGGCTATCGCAATCGATTTCATTGATCATGATAGTTGGGTTGTCGGTGGGCAGCTTCTCAGCGAGCAGAAGAAAAACAGCTTCTACTTCGACATCAAGATCACGGACGAAACCAATACCAAGGACGAAAAAGCACTTTATGTCAAAGAAGCTTTTGCCGGTTTTGCAGAAATATTAGGAGACTTGCATGAGGAGAGCTATATCTATGTTCAGGATGTAAAAGCCGCATCGTATGGCTTTGGTGGATATACGCAGGAGTATCGTTATCACCATTAAATCCGATTTCGGGGTATGGAGAGTCATGTAGGGCGGGTGCAACCCGCATAGGGAGCATCAAGCAGCGCGGGTTTCACCCGCCCTACATGGCTAATACGATAGATTCATTATGGGTGCTGCCGGCGAGTCGGTTGCAAGCGCTGATTATCCTGCATACGGCAGTTGGACGGGCGCAAGGTGCGCAGGAGTGGCAGATGACGTGCAATCGGAGTGCGTTTTTGCGCCGAATAGACTAAGCCACTTCGGAATATTTATGAACGAGGATATCGCTATGACTGCTGAAGTAAGAAAATTTGTAGTGTCGGAGTTTGCCTGTCCGTCTGATGGCGAGCCGATTCGATCTGTTGTGCTTGAAACTGAAGAGTCGCTAATCGTGGTTTGGCATGTTCTCCCTGGGCAAAAACTCGCTGCGCACATTCATCCTCGCGGCCAGGACACTTGGACAGTCCTATCGGGTTCTGCCGATTATTACCAGGGAAATGGAGTGGTTACTAAGCTTAAAGCCGGAGAAATTGCCGTCGCAAAACCTGGGCAAGTTCATGGCGCCATGAACACTGAGGCGAAAAATCCCTTTGTTTTCGTTTCCGTCGTGGCGCCGGGTAATGCCGGTTTTGCATTGGCTGAGAAATAACCGTTAGCAGCAGGTGGGTGCGGTGAGTGAAGTTCCAACATGCATTCCACCGGACTGCCTGCGTGAGCAGTGAATTTAGATGTCAAGGCCGTAACTCGCAACCTACGGTAGGGCGCAATTGAAGCGCAGCGCATTGCGCCGTATGCTGCTCCTTTTAATCTTGGTCCGGCAAATCGATGGGCGTGGGGTATTTCTCATATGCGACCGCATCCTAAGCCATGTAGGGCGGGTGCAACCCGCGTAGGGAACACCAAGCACCAAGCAGCATGGGTTTCACCCGCCCCACATGGCTTTAATCCGGTCAAGCATGGAACCGTATGCCGGACAGCAAATTGGCCGTACTCGTCAATTCATCGGGAAACTGCAAGAGGGAATGTGAATGAAAATTGGGGGGATTTGCGGAGCGGATCAAAAAAATGAAATCGAAAAATAAGTTGTATTTTTTTGCCAAGAATATTGGGCTTTGCAGCCCAACTTATCGAACTTGAGTCTGGCGTCGCCGCCAGCGGCTTAAAGGCAGTAACACAGACATGACATCAACTTTGGATACCACCACCGAGTTCTGGCGTGCCCCGGCCTTGCCTTATGTCGAGAGCCGGAGGGCATGTCACAGCCGTGCCTGCTACAAGGCGCACAGCCACCCTACTTTTTCAATCGGAGCGGTAGACCTGGGCAGCAGTTATTTCACCGGCGCGGCGGGTGGCCCAGTCCTGATCCAGGCTGGAACCGTGGTTTTCGTGCCATCCGTCTGCGTGCACTCATGCAATCCTTTGCCTAATACCGCATGGAGTTACCAGATGCTGCATCTGGACGCTGCATGGCTGCAGGCCCTCAGACAGGAATCCGGTATCGGGCAGCGCAAAGACGTCACGCTGACCCGCGATGCCAGCGTCTATGCACGATTTTGCCAGCTAAATGTCTTTTTGTTCTGCGCCGCGAGCGTATATGAGAAAGAAGCCGCTCTCATTGCATTCATCGGCGACTGCGGCAGCGACGATCAGGAAACGATCACCACGTCCGAACAGGCAACCTTCGCCTGCGGCAGGCTGCAGCCCGTCCTGGAGCGCCTGCAATACGACGGTATAGCCATGGGGTCGTTAGCCGAACTGGCCAAGGTGGCCGGCATGAGCCGTTACCAGTTGATTCGGGCTTTCCGCGCATCGACGGGAATGACGCCCCATGTCTACCAACTGAACCTGCGCATCAATCAGGCTCGCGTCTGGCTGCGTTCGGGCGAGGAAATGGCCGATATTGCCTACCGTTTGGGCTTTGCAGACCAAAGCCATTTCCAGCGCGTGTTCAAGGCCTATGCCGGCGTAACGCCCGGACTCTACCGGTCATAGTCCAGCGCAATTTTCTTCAATACAAGCGCTGCGACGACCTGCAGACTCCGGTGGTTCACCGCTTCGGAAGTTTGCACATGATCCAGCAGTTTTTAATAGTCGCCGCAAGGCCGTAACTCGCAACCTACGGTAGGGCACAATTGAAGCGCAGCGCATTGCGTCGTATGCTGCCCCTTTTAATCTTGGTCCGGCAAATCGATGGGCGTGGGGTATTTCTCATAATGCGGCCGCATCCTAAGTCATGTAGGCCGGGTGCAACCCGCATAGGGAGCACCAAGCAGCGCGGGTTTCACCCGCCCTACATGGCTGCAAAAGCCCAACATTCGTTAAGGCCGTAACGCACAACTTACGGTAGGGGGAGGAGTCCATTCCATTGCCCTACGAATTGCGGCTTACGGCCTTGCTGGATTCCAGTCTCCTCACACACTTAACTTACTTTGCCCCGTTTTCTGAGATCCCCTTTTTTAGTGGCAAATAATTATTGACAACTAGTTTTCGTTAGTGGAAACTAGTTGTCAATAAGTGCACCGAGTAAACCTCAAACAGGCTGCTGCGAAAACCAACTGGTTGTAAAGGAATCCACTGTGACAACCGAGCCAAACCCCGAGGCCGCCATCTTAACCAACATTATGCTCATGGTCTTCCGTCTGAATGGCCGCCTTCTGGAGAAAGGCGACCAACTGGTCGAACCCTTCAATCTCACCAGTGCCCGCTGGCAAGTGCTGGGTGCCGCGGCATTAGCCGGGAAGCCCCTTTCTGCGCCGCAGATCGCTGAGGCGATGGGCATCACCCGGCAAGGGGCGCAGAAGCAGCTCAATAAGTTGGAGGAGGACGGATTCTTCGAGCAGAGCATCAACCCACGCCACCAGCGCTCGCCCCTCTACGTCTTGACCGAACTGGGCAACCAAACTTTTGCCAAGGCGATGGCCCTGGAGGCGGTCTGGGCTAACGGACTCGTTATTGATCTTTCTCTGCTAGACCTTAAGAACACATTACAAACCTTAATCACCGTCTATGGACGGCTCGATTCTCCCGTTCCGAAGAAAGCTACCCAAGCATGAAGCCCATCGTTCACGCCATTGCAGGCTCTGCAGCGATGCTCATCATCGCCGGCTTCTGGACTTCCACCTTGTTGTCGGAAGTGTTTTTGGACTATGCGGCTGTGGCCGCAGTCAAACACGCCATTGTTTACGGTCTCTTCCTGCTGGTACCGTTCATGGCCGTCACCGGCGGCTCCGGCTTCGCACTTGGCAAAACGCGCAAAGGGTCGCTTCTTGAGCAGAAGAAAAAACGTATGGCAATCATCGGCACCAACGGCTTGCTAGTAATGATTCCAGTGGCGATTTATCTTAACGGCAAGGCCGCTACCGGTGAGTTCGATGCGTTTTTCTATGCTGTGCAGGTCGTGGAACTGAGCGTCGGTGGCATGCAGTTCACCCTCATGAGCATGAATTTCCGCGATGGGCTCAAGCTGGCCGGCAAACTACGCCCGCGAGCAAATTAATAGTTGGGCTTCAAATACAAATGCTCGCAATCACTTTTTTTTCTCGCTATTTATACTCAAATCCTCAGAGAGTGTCACGTAATTAAAAGCAATTTTTTCTTCGTCCAAGGCTTTCGTCCAACTAGTTTTCCAAGCGCGATGTAGAAGCTGGCAAGCCATGCAACACCCTCGCATGCACTGATTTTTCTTGGCTGCTCGACGGCAGTCGGTAATCCAGGCGATGGCGCGCTCAACCCGCCATCGCACAGCTTCTGGCACGAACCTGTCAGCTTTTTTAGCTAAGGCCGTAACTCGCAACTTACGGCAGGGATCAATTGAAGCGCAGCGCATTGCGCCGTGTGATCACACCATGCAACCGGACTTTGGCAAGAAATTCACGATGAAAAATATGTGCTTCCAGAACACTTGGCATGACGATAATGCGACTTCGGTCGCCTTGGACGCAGCATACGGCGCAATGCGCTGCGCTTATTTACGCCCTACTAATTGCGGCTTACGGCCTACGGCCTTAAAGAGAGTGTGGCAGTTACTCAGCCGAGGATGCGAGCAGCATTGTTACTCATGAGACCCCTACCGTTTGAGCTGAGCGGCGGCCGGCAGCTGGCCGCGCGCAGCGGAAAATGAACAGCGAGCGTAGCGCGGCCAACCGGTGGCCGTACGCTTGTGCGAAGGGTTGGCCTCACTGCCTCGCTTTTGCAAGTGGCTCGTCATTGAAACTGAATCGTTAATGTTGAGCACGTGGCTTGAGCGAGAAAAAAATTGCAATGGCTCCAGCCGTGACCATAAGTAGTCCGGTGATGGCCCACGTTCGCGAAGCCCCCTGAATGGGCTCACAATCGGCGAAACAAAGGATGGGTCGGATGTGCACGACACCTAGTCCTTGCAGCACCCACAGCCCGCCCAGCAATATGCTAATCAAGCCGATGACGAAGGCTACCTTCTTCATGTTTTTTCACTCCGTAACTTCATTTCGAGACCAACTGACATCTTGCCAGATAGGCTTTCCGCCTGAATGAGGATTAGGTTGGAGCGCTTTGCCCATGATAGCTACCGAACCGCTGGGCAACTGACAATGCTCAATAAGCGACCAACCGAGATGCTCATAATAGCCCTGCGACGCGGGGGTGTAGAGATATAGCAGCTGAACACCAAGAGATGAAGCCTCGCATTCGGCTGCATGAACAAGAAGTGCACCAATTCCTTTGCGTCGGGCGAGGAGATGGCCGATATTGCCTACCGTTTGGGCTTTGCAGACCAAAGCCATTTCCAGCGCGTGTTCAAGGCCTATGCCGGCGTAACGCCCGGACTCTACCGATCATAGTCCCGCGCAATTTTCTTCAATACAAGCGCTGCGACGACCTGCAGACTCCGGTGGTTCACCGCTTCGGAAGTTTGTACATGATCCAGCAGTTTTTGATAGTCGCTGCGGCGCATTTTCTGGCGCTTTTGTCGCCCGGCCCTGATTTTTTTCTGGTTGCCCGTACCTCGATGGCGGCCGGGTGGCGGACAGCGACAGGGGCATGCCTGGGTATTGCACTGGCGAACGGCGTATTCATCGTTGCTGCATTCGGCGGGGTCTCTGTCTTTCATTCTGACAGCGGCATGTTTATCGCCATACAACTCTTCGGATGCCTGTACCTGTTATACGTGGGTGGGCTGTTCATCCGTCATGCTGGCAGCAGTTCGCTCGCCAAGTTGGCATGCAGCAAAGGGTGCCCATCTCCTTCGGGCAGCTTGTGGTGGCGCGGGGCTGGCATGGGCTTCCTCTCGGGGATATTGAACCCCAAAAATGCCCTGTTCTATGTCAGCTTGGCTTCCCTGGTGAGCCGCAATCCTCTAAGCGGGACCTGGAAGATCACTTATGGCGTCTGGATGTTCAGCGTTGTGCTGCTTTGGGACATCCTGGTGGCTGCTGCGATTGGCAACAAGCTTGTGCTCCATCGCTTCGCCCGGGCGCTTCCCTGGCTGGAGCGAGTGTCTGGCGGCGTACTGATACTGCTCGCCGTGATGGTTATTTTCTCCACGGCCAGCAGACTCGCGGCAAGTTCCTGATGCTTAAAGTTTACATTCGTAAATGGATGTTGTTGTCGTGCATTGATTTGAAATAAGTTTAAATTTAGAATTGTTATTTACTCGGCCGTTGCTGCTACGTACTACCCCCAAGAAAAATGCACAACAGTAGAAAATAGCTATCGAATCAATTAAGTCAATTGTCTTTCGGTATTTTCAAATGCTACTTATAATCAATTTTCGATTCCAAACAACCTCTAGGAAACATTATGAGCAAGACGCCCACCTTGACTACTGCTGCCGGCATCCCGGTTGTTGACAACCAGAATTCGCTTAGCGCTGGCCCGCGCGGCCCCTTGTTGTTGCAGGACTTTCACTTGATCGAAAAATTGCAGCATTTCAACCGTGAGCGCATTCCAGAGCGAGTAGTGCATGCCAAGGGTTCCGGTGCTCATGGCACTTTCACAGTGACCCATAATATTTCCCATTTGAGCAAGGCCAAGCTATTTAGCGAGATCGGCAAGAAGACCGACATGTTCATGCGCATCTCTACCGTGGGCGGTGAGCGCGGCAGCGCCGACACCGAGCGCGACCCACGCGGCTTCGCGATGAAGTTCTACACGGAAGAGGGTAATTGGGACTTGGTGGGTAACAATACACCGATGTTTTTCATTAAAGATGCGATCAAGTTCCCGGATTTTATCCATACGCAAAAGCGCGATCCGCAAACAAACCTGAAATCGCCGACGATGATGTTCGACTTCTGGAGCAAGGCGCCGGAAAGTCTGCACCAGGTCACCATGCTGTTTTCCGACCGTGGCACACCCGATGGCCATCGGCACATGCACGGTTTTGGCAGCCACACCTATAGCCTGATCAATGATAAGGACGAGCGTGTATATGTGAAATGGCACTTCACTACCCAACAAGGCATTAAAAATCTATCTGCTGCTGAGGCCGTGCGGTTGGCTGGGGAAGATCCCGATTATTCCCAGCGCGACTTGTTTAACGCGATAGCAACGGGGGACTTCCCGCGTTGGGAGGTGCGTCTCCAGGTTGCAACCGAAGCCGAACTGGTCGCATGGGAAGCACGTACCGGCTGGAATCCGTTCGATGTAACCAAAGTCTGGCCACACGCAGATTTTCCAAGGATTCCGGTGGGCATGATCGAGCTGAACCGCAATGCAGCCAATTATCACGCCGAGGTTGAGCAAGTAGCATTCTCGCCGGCTAATATCGTGCCGGGTATGGGTTATTCACCCGACAAGATGCTGCAAGGCCGTCTCTTTGCTTATCACGATGCACAGCTATATCGTATCGGCGCCAACCACCAGCACTTGCCGGTGAATGCACCACGCTGCCCGTTCCACAATCACCAGGCCGACGGCGCCATGGCAATCCATAGCGGCAGTACCACGCCGAACTATGAGAATGTCGATGCGGCCGGTACCAATCCGTCCGGTTTTGGACATGGTGATGCTGGCTGGGAGCTTTCCGGCATTGCTGGCCGCTACGATGGGCGTGTCAAAGAAGACGACTATACGCAGGCCGGCAATTTGTTCCGGCTCCTGCCGGCGCAAGAAAAACAAAACTTGTTTGACAACATGGCGGGACCGTTGTCGCAAGTAAACGTCGAAATCATGGAGCGTCAACTCGCGCATCTTGACCAGGCCGATGCAGCCTACGGCGCTGGTGTACGCGCCGCATTAAGGAAGCACGGCATCAATATTGACTGATTTTTTCGATGCGTAAGACCAAGGCCGGCGCGGATTAGCCGGCCTTTTTTTATGCCTGCACAAGGTGGATTCGACTACTCTGCGCAACTTATTTGTTGTCTGGCACAACCAATTCTCGCAACAAGCCGCCGCTACGCACGCTGCCGCTGGTGGTGCCTTCACCCTCTATGCGACGCTGGCATGCATCACGCTCGTCTGCTGGCAGCGCATTGCATCGTATCAAGGCATTTTGCTGGTACGTACCCTTGCCGCTATCGAGCTGTCCTTTTTTTGACTCTTGGCGCGCTGCTCCTGCTTCTTTCAGGCAAGTTGCGCGATCCTGATTCGACTGGCCACTATTGCAAATCGCGCGGTCTGCCTGATAGCGTGCGTCCGCGTCTGAGGTATTACTTGCAGCCATTGCTGCCGTTGCGGCAAAAGCGGTGTTCAATACGAGCAGCATCAGGGCCGATAGCCAAACTGCTTTGCGCTGGGTATTAGTCAATGCTGAACAAAAACGAATCTGGTTGTTTGACATGATGATCTCCGGTTTAAAAGGTGAACCTATCGAACAACAGTGCTTGTTGTCTGTGCGCTACCAGACTTATATGCTATCTCGCAATTGTATCTAGCTGTTTTTCCGATTTTGTTTGCAGGTCGACAAACAACTTATAGACCAAACTTGCAGGCCAATTCTGCGAAAAGCTTGAATAGCAAGATTTTTAATCGCGGTATGGGTTGTTCGGTCGGCGGTCAAATCGGTTCGGTATACCGTCTTAATTCGGCCTGATCATGGCGTTTTCAGAATATTGCAGTTGTCTTTTAAGAAAGACATTACCTCGACGAATTTTGTATCCCAATCGTCCAGCAGGTATTTTTCTGCTTCAGAAAAAAAATCATCCCATAGCGCAACCAGGTCTTCACGCATTTCGTGGGGGGCAAATTGATGGATGTAGGCCGGCACCAATGCCGGGTTGATGCCATCCTTGCGCATGTTTCGGACTATTTCTCGTGCTTTTTTCTCGTTGATACTGGTTTTTGGCGCGGTACTTCCGGCCAGGCACAGGAATAGGGTGAGCAGGGAGTCTGAATCTGACTTTCCTTCGGTGACGCGGGTCCAGTCTTTCGAGACGATTGCGTCAAAATTGCTGACATCGTCGGCGTCGTCGCTGCGCAAGAAATATTTTTGCTTGAGCTTGTCCAGCAGCTCGGCCAGGCTGGTGGTCGGATCGAGAATTTCCGGGAGGTCGGTCTTGATGATTTTCTTGCGGATGCGCTCCACGATGCGCTGGTACTGCTCGGGCATGTCATTGCGCATTACATGGGCAGGTGTTCGTGCTTCGGCCTTAATGCCCTTGATCCTGAGAGTGTCTATTAATTGTGCAAATTCGAATGCATTCGGCATCGGGTCTGCTGCACGCTGATTTTTGCTTGCGTTCAAACGCAGCAGTATCGCAGTGCGTATCACCAATTCAGCGCTTTCATCTTCCAGTGCATCAGCGGCCATTCCCGATTGTTCGGCGAGCCAGACCGCGGCTGCAATTTCAGCCTGCGCAGCGATGCGTTTCCTCAGTTCCTTTCGATAGGCAATTGGCGTCAGGCGCGACCATTTTTCCAGGAACTCCTTGACCTGTGCGCTCTTGCGGCTACTGATGATGGTGTCTTCCGGTAGGGCAAACAGTTTTTTGAGCATCTCGGAGCCGCCACGCGAATGCGACAGGAACGAATTGTCGCGCAGTGATTGCGCAGCTTTTCCCAGATCTCCAGCGGTTTTTTCCTCAAGGTACAAACTTACCAGATTGACCATGCGCGTAAGTGCAATTTCAACACTCGGACGCAGGTATTGCGAGCCAAAAAAATCGGCAATCTGGATCATGCCTTTTGGCGCGTCATCCAGAATGGCGCGCACTTTGGCAGGGTCGATGATGTCGTTTTGGACGCCAAAATGCAGTGCTTTTTCAAAAAACGGACGACTGTCGTACAGTGAAATATTGTTGCTATCGGACATAGGAAATTGGAAGTGGTTTAAAACGGTCTGATGCAGCACGGTGCAGGCAAGACATGAAAAGCATTGTCCACGAAAGACACGAAAAGCACGAACAGGCTCAAGCGCACATGCGCTTCGTAAATATAGGGTGTATAGCGATTTTTATGGCATTTACCGCATATATTTATTGGTAATAAAAAATATACAATAGCATGTATATATTTTTCTACGCACCCCATTACAATCTGTTTTCGTGCCTTTCGTGTTTTTCGTGGACAGTTTTACTGCATTATTTACAGCGCGGATTCCTCGCCCAATACTGCGGCAGAACCTTCTTCTGGGACATGCTCTTTGGCGTTCAAGGCCGCTTCAGCAAGGGCCTCAAGGCGCACGCTGTCACGCCAGCGGGCACGCAACATGAACAGAATTTCGCTGAATAGATCGGGAGTGACGTAGCGCAGCGTCCAAGTCAATTCCATCCAGTCGTGATCATTCACTTCTTCCAGACTGAGGCGAGGATGTTCGTCGGGATCGGCTGCCAGGTCATAATCGACCAAAGCCGTTTTCGACTCATTGCCATACTTGAAAAGATCGAATGTAGCGTATTGGAAAAAATGTTCAACCCGTTCTGCCTTGTCGGAAAGATAGTCCACCAGCGCATCGCATCCACCATCCAGCGCGCCAATCGCGTTCAGGAATTCGCCGGTATCGTGGTCTTCGCGAAAGATCACCGAGTTGATCATGCCGCGCAAGTGCTCGTGACTGATATCGTTGTAGCGACTCTCCAGAACAACCGCGCGGGCGAATTGTTCTGGAGTGACCAGCATATTCACAATCGATTCCTTGGATACGTCATATTCCCGAATGATCGCCAGCAGGTCGCTTGGCGGCAGATCATCGAGGGCGACCACAAGGGCGTAGTCGCCCTCGATATCGGCCAAGGATACCAGCGCCGATTCCGCGCCGACAATGTCGCCGGCGCGGATCAGGCTTTGTGCTTTAAGTAGTGCAGGAGTGGTGTTCATGGCTGTCCAGTACAAAAAAGTGATTAGTTATTACGGTCAAATCCCTGTTCAGTGAGCCAATCTGAGCCTGCTTCGGCAAGATCGGAATCGGTACCGTCCACGTCGTCATTCTCGTCGTCGTAATCGTTGTCAAACGCACCGCCATTATTGCTATCGGCTTCATCCGAGTCGTTTGCGCCATGGGAGCCGGCGTGATTTGGGATGTCCATATCGCTCTTGCCGTGCAGGTATTCCAGGCCGGCTGTGACGACCAGGAACTGCTCGCCGTCTGGATGTGCAAGGACCGTCTTGGCCAGCTTGCTGGCCCATGCGGTTAACTCCAGCGATGGCAGCAACGCTGACCACAACGGAAAGTCGTCCGGCTCTTGTTTTACCAGCTCATCCATTGCCTTGCCGCTGATAAAGTGGATGCCGTTGTGAAAAGCGACTGCGCCCATTTCAGGATAGTTCTTGATCATCGGCATCAGAGAATCGATTTGGGCCCGTTTCGCTTCCAGTCGGGACTCTAAAACATCATTGCCGGCAGAATCGCTGCTCATGTCATCGAGCTCGGAATCATAGGCCGATTTGAGGTCGTGGAAAAATGAAGATAGTCTCAATGCAGCACTCCTTGAATATAATTTGTCCAGATTTCTCTGGCGGTTTGAATCGGGTTGTCGAGCAGGTTACGGCGGCGATTTTCATCATAGGCAGACCGTTTTTCTGCGACCGATAGCGTGTCATACGCTTCCTTGATTTCCCGGAATTTATCTGGCGCATCGTGCGCTGCGTTTTTGTCTGGATGAAACAATGACGCTTTTTGCCGGAAAGCAGTCTTCACCGTAGCGAGTGAGGCATCGCTCTCGACGCCTAATACGAGATAGTAATCTTTTATATTTTTCATTGATGTTTACCTGGCATTTCGGTGAGTATATTTATTAACAATAATTAATACATGCGGAAAATGCCATAAAAATAGTGATACTCCTTGTTTTCTAGAACTATGCTATCTGGTCAGTACGCGCCGCAGCCAGAAACTGATTGCATCGACCGCAGCGACCATCATCAGCATTGCAATGATGACGCTGGCCGCTTGCTGCATCTGGAATAGCGACAGATGGTATTTCAGCATCTGGCCCAGTCCGCCGGCACCGACCACACCCAAGATGGCGGCGGCGCGGATATTGTTTTCCCAGCGGTACAGCGTATACGACAGCATTTGCGGCAGCACTTGCGGCAGTGTCGCATAAAAGAAGGCGGTCATTGGCGACGTACCGTTGATGCGCAGCGTCGCTTCCGGTGCCGGCGGCAGGTTTTCCAGCGAGTCGGCGAACAGGCGTCCCAGTACGCCCGTGGTGTGCGCGGCCAGCGCCAGCGTACCGGCGAAGGGGCCAAGACCGGCGGCAATCAGCAAGATCGAGGCCCAGACCAGTTCCGGTATCGAGCGCAACACGTTCAGTATGAATCGAATCGCCGCCCGTGCAGTACTGCCAAAACGGCCGCTAGCCGGCAGCGCCAAAGCGATGCCGAGTATGACCGCGATACCGGTGCCGAGCGCTGACATCGACAGGGTTTCCAGCGTGCCGATGGCGATTTTCAGCAGGAATGGCCCGGCCAGCTCGGGCGGCGCGAAGCCATGCAAAAATTCCATGCTGGAGCGCACCGTATCGGCACTCATTAGTGCGCTCCACTGCAGCGGCAGCGATGCAAAACTGACGATGATTAATGCCAGCAATGCAATGAGCAAGGCAAGCGCAGAGAGATCGGTGGCCGGTGGCGGCGGAGCTTGATGGGGTTTCATGTCTAACCCAGGCGCTTGCGCAAAAAAGTGCTGACCAGATCGGCGCAAGCCACCAGCAGCACGAAGATGATCAGCATGGTGGCGACTTCGCCGCCGGCCAGCATCTTCATCGATTCATCCATCCGTTGCCCAAGACCGCCGGCTCCGACGAAGCCCATGATGACCGAACCCCTGATTGCGCATTCCCAGCGGTAAGTGGTGTAAGAAACCAGTTCCGAGGCTGCTGTTGGCAAGGTGCCATACAGCAGTGCAGCGAGCCGGCTGCTGCCGTTTCTGAGCAGCGATTCTGTAGCATGGGCCTCGGTGGATTCAAGGATTTCGGCGTACACCTTGCCCAGCATGCCGCAGTAAGTCAGTGCAATCGCCAGCACGCCGGCAGTTGGCCCCAGCCCTACGATGCGCACGAACAGTAGCGCCCAGACCAGTTCCGGCACACTGCGCAACAGCACCAGCAGCCAGCGCGCGCTTTGCCGAACGATAAAGCCGGCCAGTCGCATGCGGCCGCTGCCGAGGCGGGAAATCGATAGCGATTGCGTTACCAGCAAGGTCAGCGGGATGGCTCCCAGCAATGCCAGAGTCAGGCCGGCGGTAGCCATCGCGACGGTTTGCCAGGTCGCTGCCAGCATCAGTTGCAAAAATTCACCCGAATGAGCCGGCGGCACGAAATCGGCCAAGAAGCGCCCGGCAGCTCTCAGGCTTTGCGCATCGAGCAAAACCCAGGGCTTGAATTCGCTCAACACCAGGATTGGCCACAGCAATATCAGCGCGATGATGCTGCCCATCACGCGGGGGCGCCAGGCTGGATCGGGATGTTGCGAACGGGTTACAGGCATGGCGGTATCAGCAGTGCGCAACGATGGTGGCAGGCGGCATACTGAAATTCGTCGGTTGCGGCGTGTTGCCGGCATTCTGATACAGCGCCGTAATCATCGCGTCGGTTACTTGCGCACGCGCCGCATCGAACAGGATGCGGCCATCGCGCAAGCCGACGATGCGCGGGAAATGGCTGCGTGCCAGTTCCACCTGATGCAGGCTGCAGATCAGCGTAGCATTGCGGCGTGCAGACTCTTGTTGCAATGCGACCAGGGTTTGCAGCGCGAGCGTCGGGTCTAGCGCCGACAGCGGCTCATCGACCAGGAACGCTTCGGCACTGGACACCAGCAGGCGCGCCATGCCGCAACGCTGGCGTTCGCCGCCGGATAAACGATCGACCCGCGCATACAACTTGTCTTGCAGATTGAAGCGCCCCAGCGCGTCATAAGCGGCTTGCGTGTTGAGTCTGCCTGGCTTGATCAGTGAAGCCAGCGCGCGCCAAAATCCCCATTGCGGCAAACGTCCGGCCAATACTGCCGTCACCACGCGCTGGCGCGGCGGCAGCGGCGGGGTTTGCGGTGCCAGAAACAGCCGTGCCCGCAGCCGATGGCGCTCGGCGTGGGTCAAATCCCAGGGCGACATCCCGAAAGCGGAAAATTCGCCTGATTGGGCACGATGGGCGCAGGCGAAAGTGTGCAGCAAGGTAGTCTTGCCGGCACCGGACGGCCCGATCAACGCCACTTGTTCGCCCTGGCCGATGGACAGGCTGACGTCATGCAAGGCAAACCCGGCTCCGGCATCTGCCTGCGCGGTCGAAGGATGGCGTACGCTAGCGCCGCGTAGAACGAATGACATGGTTACTTGAGTCTTACTTCAACAAACCGGCATTGCGTGCTGCCGCTTCGATAGCGGCATAATTTTCAGCCTTGGTCGGGATGAATTTGCTGGCACGTTGCAAGTCGAGGATTACCTTGTCGGCCGGATTTTTGGCATCCAGCGCCAGGAAGGCGTCAGTCAGTTTTTTCCGCGTTACCGGGTTCATGTCGGCGCGCACGCTCCAGTTATAGTCGTAATAGCCGGGCGTGGTGTAGAACACATGTACTACTTTGGTGTCGACCTTGCCGCTGGCGACGAGTTTTTCCCAGACTGAAATATTCAGCGCGCCGGCATCGACCTTGCCGCCGGAAACTGCAGCCACGGTGGCGTCATGTGCGCCGGAGAAAGCGATGCGCTTCAGGTCGGTATCGGGATTGATTTTCGCTGCCAACAGGTAGGAACGCGGCATCAGATGGCCGGAAGTGGACGATTCGGAACCGAAGGCAAAGGTTTTTCCTTTAAGGTCTTCCAGTTTAGTGATGTTCTTGTCGGTGGTAATGAATACTGATTTGAATACTTTGTCTTCTGCGCGCTGCACCAGCGGCACAACTTGATTGTTGCTGCGTACTTTGGCCTGGATGAAAGTAAAACCGCCAAACCAAACCATATCAAGTTTGTTATTGATCAAGCTTTCGACTGATGTCGCATAGTCGGTGACCGGCGTGAATTCGACCTTCATGCCAAGTTTTTTTTCCAGGTAATCGCCTAGCGGTTTGAACTTGCGCTGCAATTCGGTCGGTGCCTCGTCTGGAATGGCCGATACGCGTAAAACTTGCTGTGCCTGGGACAGACCGGATGACAGCAGCAGCGCTGACGCCAGTGCGGTTGACAACAGTGTTTTGAGTATTTTGGAGAGCGAGAGGGGCAGCATGATAAACCTTTTTTTGTGTATTGGGAGAATTTCGGGCGCGGTGCGGTGTCTATTCCAGGCGGGTATTATCCGCGAATTACCGGTTGCAGGCATAATTGGTAGAAATTCAAGTTCAAGTTCAAGCTCAACATATTGATGCAGATGCTGGTGGTTTTTCCCGATAAACCGATAAACCTATCTAATCCATACTTATGCCACTATCACAGAGACTTTCCCTTCCCACATTGCGTGCGACTGGCGCAGACCTGGTGCACAACAGTGCAGCCACCACTGAAGCAATACGTGTCGAATTACGATCCGGCTTAATGGCAACGCCAGCCTTCACTTCACCGAAATACCTGTACAACGCGCTCGGCTCCCGGCTGTTCGAGGCGATCTGTCTGGTGCCGGAATATTATCCGACGCGCACCGAGGCGGCGATTTTCGATGAAAACCTGGCGCAGATCGCACAGGCGGTCGGGCCGGGATCCACTTTGATCGACTTGGGTGCCGGTAATTGCGCCAAGGCGGTGCGACTGTTTCCCGCCTTGCTGCCGCGCCAGTATGTGCCGATTGATATCTCGGCCGATTTCCTGGCGCAGGCACTGGCACCGATACGGCAGTGTTTCCCCACCGTTGAAATGACCGGCATCGGGCTCGATTTTTCCAGCAGCCTGGATTTGCCGGCTACCGTCAGGCACGAAAAGCGGGTATTTTTTTATCCCGGTTCATCAATCGGCAACTTCGTGCCGGCACAGGCAGCGGCCTTTCTGGGCCGGATACGCGCTGCTTGCGGTGCCGACGGCGCGCTACTGATCGGGGTTGATCTGATCAAGGATCACGCCATCCTCGATGCCGCCTACGATGATGCGCTGGGAGTGACGGCGGCGTTCAACCTGAATCTGTTGCACCATCTGAACGGTTTGCTCGAGACCGATTTTGCGGTACAAGATTGGCTGCACCGGGCGTTTTATAACCCGCAGCAGAGCCGGGTCGAGATGCATCTGGAAGCGCGCCAGGCGTTAACTGTGCGCTGGCCGGGCGGGCAGCGCCGTTTTGCCCAAGGCGAACGGATCCATACCGAAAATAGTTACAAGTACACTCCGCAATCGTTTGCCGCACTGCTCGGGGCAGCCGGTTTTGATGCTATTCAAACCTGGACCGATGACTGCGGCTGGTTTGCCGTCATGCATGCGCGGGCGGCATGATTTGAGCGGGAACGCGACATGACAATGCTTATTTCCCTGCTGGCCGAATACGACTCGACAAGAGAAGCCACGATGGCGCTGGCCGACCCTTTATCCGACGAGGATTGCTGCGTGCAATCGATGCCGGATGCCAGTCCGGTCAAATGGCATCTGGCGCACACCACCTGGTTTTTCGAGACTTTTGTGCTGGAACAATTCGAGCTTAATTTCAAGCCGCATCATCCGGCCTTCCGTGTATTGTTCAACTCGTATTACCACGGCGTCGGCAACCGGCATCCGCGGCCCCAGCGCGGCCTGATCACGCGGCCCTCCCTGGCCGAAGTGGAGGATTACCGCAGTAATGTCGATGCCCGGATGGCGGCGCTGATTTTGATCGCCGCTGGCCTGCCGCCGGCACGGGTGGCCGAACTGGTGCAACTGGTAACGCTGGGTTTGCAGCACGAACAGCAGCATCAGGAACTACTGCTGACTGACGTCCTGCATCTGCTTTCCTGCAATCCCCTGTTACCCGCCTATGCCGCCGGCGCGGTGCTGCCGCTGGCGCTGGCCTTGCCGTTGCGTTGGCAGCAGCAGCAAGGCGGCGTGGTCGAGATCGGTCATGCCGGCGGCGGATTCTGCTTTGATAATGAATTGCCGCGGCACCGGCAGTTTGTCGAACCGTTCGCACTGGCGTCCCGGCTGGTGACGAACGGCGAATACCTGGCGTTTATCGAAGCTGGAGCGTATCGGAATGCTGCGTTGTGGCTGTCCGAAGGCTGGGATTGGCTGCAAGCGCAGCAACTGGAGTGGCCGTTGTACTGGCGTCAGATCGACGGTGAGTGGCATGAATTTACCCTGCACGGCTTGCAACTACTAGACGTGGAGCGTGCGGTCACCCAACTGTCTTATTTCGAGGCCGATGCTTACGCCCGCTGGTTTGACGCGCGTCTGCCCAGCGAAGCCGAGTGGGAGTGCGCGGCGGCGAGCCAATCGGACGCGGAGCCTTTATTGCAATTATTCGATACTGCATGGCAATGGACGTCGAGCAGCTATGCGCCGTATCCGGGCTTTCGGGCTTCGGCAGACGCAATCGGCGAATACAACGGCAAATTCATGGTCAATCAATACGTATTGCGCGGTGCTTCTTGCGCCACGCCGATTGATCAGGCACGTCCCAGCTATCGCAATTTTTTTCCGGCGAGCGCGCGCTGGCAATTCAGCGGCATCCGCCTGGCGCGCTCTTTATGATTTTGTGATATTAAAATTATAGGGGAGTATGACTAAAAACAATGCATTTTACGCATATTTTAATTGGAATTTAAAAAAATACTATTTATAGTATATTAAATTTTCAGGAAATTCGCGCGGGTTGGATGTGCCCTACATTCTTGCAAAAGGCTGCTCTTTGTCAGTGATGTCAGGTTCCGTGATGCGCTGCAACTTCCAATTTTCGCGGGTATACGGTTTGTCATGGCCGGACAGAGAAAGCGCCACTGTAGTCAACAAGCCTTGCGACGGTATCGGCTCTACATACGACAAGCCTATCAGGCCGATGACGGTTGCGATCATTAGCGCTCGGTTCAGCAGCGGCTTTTCCAACTTGCAAGATAGTGCGATAAAGCTCAAGCTAACCGCTGCTCCGAGCACCCCACCCGAGATTGCTTCCGTTACCGAATGGACTTGCACCGCAACGCGCGAGGTGCAGATCAGCGCGCCCAGCAGCAGCCCCACCAGCACTCCGACGGTGCGCGTCGCTCTGCCAGTATTTTGCAGCACCAGATAGAACAACACCGGGATTACCGCCATGGCACGCATCGCGTGACCACTGAAGCCGGTAAAATCTAGCGCCGGGATGCCGATGCCCCAGCCGATAAAGGCAATCTTCGATACGATTACGATTGTAAGACCTGCGCCAAACAAGCCGCACCACCAAAAAAACATGCGCCAGGCTCTTCCCAGTGCAAGCCAGGCGGCAAAAGCGGCAGCCGCAGGCATCATCACGGCACTGCCGCCATAGCTTGTAATTATGGTCCAGTAATGCATGTGAGAAATTCCCTAAACAAAGTAAATAACGCAGGTAACGCAGGTTGCTTGCAAGATATGAAAAGCCTTGTCCACGTAAGACGCGAAAAAAGACATAAACCCTTTTTTCGACTGTGGCAGGGAAGGTTTGTTGGTGTTTTTCGCGGTATGCGAAAAATCGTTGCCAGTGGGTTCGCGCAGCAGGATTACGATTTTTTTCAGATCAAGGATTTACATTCGCGCTGCCAATCCGCAGGGGAATGTGCCGATGCCTGCCACCGGCGGCATATCGATCCTCGGCCTTGCCGTGGAGGCGACGATTTTGTGCAATGAAGCGGATGGGTTCAAGTTGGCCATGCATACTTTCTTGCAGCGCAAAACGGCGATTATTATTAATTGGCACAATTGTATCAATGACCATTATCAATCGACGTTGCGGCAACGCAAAGTAGCAATAAAATCCGGGGCATGAGTCAGCTATAGCGATAACCCATGCCCTGCGTCGCTTGCGCAATTACGCGCTGGTAGCTACTACCACTACCGGCTAATTACCCCTGTGTTGCGAGTGCCTGTTCCTGCCGGCGCAGCGCCAGATGCCGGTTGACGGCGCTCAGTACCGCCTTGAACGAAGCGGTCACAATGTTGCCATCAAGGCCCACGCCGAACAAAGTCGGGCCATTATCGAGACGCAACTCGACATAGCAAACCGCCTGCGCATTGGCGCCGGAACCGATCGCATGTTCGTGATAATCCATCAACTGGATATCCAGACCGAGGGCGTTGACGAAAGCATCGATCGGCCCGTTGCCGCCGCCTGCCAGCGCCATTTGCTTGCCATTCTGGACGATGTCGATTTCGATCTGAACCGCTTCCGCTTTGGCAGAGTCTTCTTCCATCCGGTGTGCCTGATAGGCGTAGGGCGTGGTGCGAGCCAAATATTCCTGCTCGAAGATGGCGTAGATGTCTTGCGCTGCAACTTCACCCCCGGTGCGGTCCGTGGTTGCTTGTACGGCACGGCTGAATTCTATTTGCAACCGGCGCGGCAGCGACAAACCGTATTCCTGTTCCAGCAAATACGCCATGCCGCCTTTGCCGGACTGGCTATTGACGCGGATCACCGCATCGTAGCTGCGCCCGAGATCGGCCGGATCAATCGGCAGATACGGCACTTCCCAATTGGTATCCGCTTGCTGCTGGGCCAGACCTTTTTTGATCGCATCCTGATGCGAGCCGGAGAAGGCGGTAAACACCAAATCGCCGACATACGGATGGCGCGGATGCACCGGGATCTGGTTGCACTCTTCGACGCAGCGCCGCACGCTATCGATATCGGAAAAATCGAGTCCCGGATGCACGCCTTGGGTGTACAGATTCATGGCCAGCGTCACCAGATCGACGTTGCCGGTACGCTCGCCATTACCGAACAAACAGCCTTCAACCCGGTCGGCGCCGGCCATCATCGCCAATTCGGCTGCGGCCACCGCGCTGCCGCGGTCGTTGTGCGGATGGACGCTGAGGATAATCGCGTCGCGCTGGGCCAGATTGCGGTGCATCCACTCGATCTGGTCTGCATACACGTTCGGCGTACTGGATTCGACGGTGGCCGGCAGATTGATGATCAGCTTGTTGGCGGGAGTCGGTTGCCAGACTGCGGACACCGCGTCGCACACTTCTTTGGAAAAATCCAGTTCGGTCTGGCTGAATGATTCCGCCGAATATTCAAAACGCCAGACAGTTTCAGGGTGCGCGCCAGTCAAGTCCTTGATGCGCTGGGTGCCGCTGATGGCGAGCGCCTTGATGTCAGCGCGTGACATTTTGAAGACGATGTGGCGAAAAGCCGGCGCTACCGAGTTGTACAGATGCACGATTGCGCGCTTGGCACCGAGCATGGATTCAATCGTGCGGTCGATCAATGCCTCGCGCGACTGGGTCAACGCAATGATGCTGACGTCGTCTGGAATGCGTTTTTCATCAATCAACATACGCACGAAATCAAAATCGGTTTGCGAGGCGGAAGGAAAGCCGACTTCAATTTCCTTGAAACCGATCTTGACCAGCATCTCGAAAAAACGCAGCTTCTTTTCCAGGCTCATCGGCTCGATCAATGCTTGGTTGCCGTCGCGTAAGTCACTACTCATCCAGATAGGTGCTTTGGTGATGACTTGATCCGGCCAACTGCGGTTGCTTATTGTGACAACGGGAGACGGACGATATTTGGCTGCAGGGTTGGGCAACATCATGATGAATCCTTTGGGTTTTGAGAGGAAATGGTAATAACAAGTTTGAACAATTGATGTGGCAGCGAGGCTGCCTGACTGCCACTTAACGCAAGGCCAGGCAACCGATCGGTAGCGGTAGCAGCAGCAGTCGTGGCAGACCCAGTAGATTCAGCAGACCCAGCGAACGCGCAATAACCATCATGGCGACGAATGTGCCTTGCATGATGGTTACAGGATTCATTGTGGAATGCATGTTGGATATTGTGGATCAGCAGTATTGTTTTCTTGCCGGACTGCTGGCAGCGCGCTGCCAGCAGGGTAAAACAGAAGGCGGGCGTTTTACGCCAGCGGCAGTCGTAGCAAGCCTGCTAGCGGAGCGCCAGCAGGCTTTACGAAGTTCAGAAAGGAGAATTGAGCGAATGACATGGGTTCAATGTAGTGGGCGCAAGCAGGGTTTGTCAAGCCCCTTGCGGTATTTCGCGCATATTTGCGCCTTTGCAACTACTTTGCTGTGACGATTATCCCGGCTGGGCCTTCGGTCATTTCGCCAATTACCGCCGCGTCGGCAAAGCCTTCACGGGCGAATAACGCAAGGATTTCGCCTACCGCGGCCGGATCGCACGAAACCAGCAGACCGCCGGAAGTTTGCGGGTCGCATAGCAATGCTTGCTGGGTTGGCGTGATGGCGTCTGCCAGTGTCACATCGTGGCCGTAGGCGTCCCAGTTGCGGCCTGACGCGCCGGTAATAAAGCCTTGATCAGCCAGTTGCTGGACGTTCGGCAGCAGTGGAATCTGCGCCATGTCCAGCTTGGCGGTCAGCTTGGCGCCGCGCGCCAGTTCCAGCAAATGGCCGAGCAGGCCGAAACCGGTGACGTCCGTCATTGCATGCACCGTGTCGAGGTCGGACAGCGCGCGGCCAGGTTTGTTGAGCTTGGTGGTGTTGGCTATCATCGCCGCATAACCGGCGGCGTCCAGCGCATCTTTTTTCAGCGCCGCCGACAGAATCCCGACGCCGATAGGTTTGCCGAGAATCAGCTTGTCGCCTGCTTTGGCGTCGGCATTGCGCTTGACTTTGGAAGGGTGGATCAAGCCCATCACGACCAGGCCGTAAATCGGTTCGACCGAATCGATGGTGTGGCCGCCGGCAATCGGGATGCCGGCTTCGGCGCAGATAGCTTCGCCGCCGCGAATGATTTGTCCAATCACTTCCACCGGCAGTTTGTTGATCGGCATTCCGACCAAAGCCAGCGCCATGATCGGCGTGCCGCCCATCGCATACACGTCGGAGATCGCATTGGTGGCGGCGATACGGCCGAAGTCAAACGGGTCATCGACGATCGGCATGAAGAAATCGGTGGTGGCAATCAGCGCTTGCTCGTCATTGAGCCAGTACACCGCTGCGTCATCGGCGGTCTCGATGCCGACCATCAACTCTTTCGGCACCGGGAAGCCGGCTGAATTTTTCAGGATTTCAGACAGTACGCCGGGTGCAATTTTGCAGCCGCAGCCGCCGCCGTGGGAAAACGCGGTCAGTTTGATTTTCAAGTCGGTCGGTGTATTCATTGGGATTGCCTTAGTAATGTCATATGTGAAGCAGATTATCCATCAACTGCAGCAAAGCGGTTTTTTCCCGTTCAGTTGAAAACAGTGGCGCACGCGCCGCGCATTGCTTTTGCAGTAGCGCGTAAAACGCCGGGTCGGCGATACTGCGGTCGATCAGGCGCGCCAGTTCTTGGCTGTCTCCCAGCGGAAAATAGCCGCTGTAGTCATCGCCCAGCATGCCGCGGTTGCCGGGTATGTTACTGGCCAATATGGGCACCCCACTGGCGATGGCCTCAATAATGACATTGGCGCCGCCTTCCATCCTGGAACAGATGACCATTAAATGGCTGCGCTTCAAGCGCTGGCGGGTGGCCGCATGCGGCAGGCTGCCCAGCCAGCGGTAGCGGCTCTCTTGCTGTTCGGTTTGCGCTGCCAGGCGGCCGAGAGCAGGTTCCAGCGCACCGCCGATATGGATCAACCGCGCTTGCACCGATTGCACCAAGTGGGCGGCACGCATGAAGGCAGCCGGATCCTTTTCGTCCCGCAGGTGTCCTATCATGGTTATATTCAGGTGTCGCCGTGTGGCAGGCGTTGCAGGTATTGCAGGTATTACGGGCGCGACCGCTTTGAGAGTGCGCGTCGATTGGTAAATGACCTGTGTTTTTGTGCGCAGACCGGCCGTTAATTCCTGTCGGCCAGACGCTTGCAATACCACCAGTTGTGTGGCAAGTTGCAGCGAGCGTTGCGCATTTGCATCGGTCTGGATGTCGCGATACAGGTCGGTGCCGGTCAGCACCACCACCAGTGGAGATTCCGGCTGGGCTGCGGCAAATGCCGCAATCGAGTCTGCAGAACGCCGTGCATGCAACGCGATCATTGCATCACAGCGCTTGCCATCCCACTTGGCTGCGATGCATACCTGATAATGTTGGCGCAGCAAGCGCGCCCAGCGCTGGGCTGTTTGCCAGTTGCCGTTATTGGCTTTTGCCAGTGCGGGGCTGATAATGACAATCTGCAGTGAGGGCAAAGAATGCTCCTTGATAGCGCGAAAATTTTCCGAAAAATATGATAAATCCTTCGTTTCGAAACGCCTCTTCGGAAGAATTGGCAGCGGCCTTGCAAGACGCGAGGCATTATACGCTGGTGTTGTTTGATCGTTTTTCGGCTGCCAGCCTAGATGTATCAGCTCATGTGCCGTTTTTACCCATCATCAATCCACCGCTGTGGGAGTTGGGGCATATCGCCTGGTTCGCTGAGTGGTTCGTACTGCGCGAGGCCGAGTCGAGCAACCCCGCTACGGCACAGCGCCCCTGTTTGCTGACACAGGGCGACGACTGGTTTGATTCGAATACGGTGCCGCACCGCACGCGCTGGCTGATCGATTTGCCCAGCGCCGGCGCGCTCAAGATGTATTGCCGCGAGATATTGGATCGGGTGCTGGATAAGTTAGAGAAATCAGGCGCATCAGGCTGCGACTTGGCACCTTACCAGTTGGTGTTAGCGCATGAAGATATGCACGGCGAAGCTTTCGCGATGACCTTGCAAACCCTGGGTCTGGAAGCACCGCCACGGATAAACCAAACAATGGCAGCGCCAGCACCGCAGATTGCGATCGATTTTCCCGGCGGCACGATGCTGCTCGGCAGCGCACCGGCGTCCGGCTTCGTGTTCGACAACGAAAAATGGGCACATCCGATGCTGGTGCCCGCCTTTAGTATCGATGCAACATTGGTGTCGAATGCCCAGTACAGCGATTTCATTACGGACGGCGGCTATCAGAAGTCGGATTTTTGGAGTACTGCCGGCCGTGCCTGGCTGATGCAGCAGGAACGTTCAGCGCCACGTTACTGGCAGCGCGATGGCCTTGGGTGGTGCACTGAAAGTTTCAACCGGCTGACCGCTTTGCCTGCCCATCAAGCAGTGCGCCACGTCAGCTTGTTCGAGGCGCAGGCTTACTGCCGCTGGGCCGGTCGCCGGTTGCCAAGTGAATCCGAATGGGAATACGCAGCCATGTCGGGTCATGCGGCTTTTCAATGGGGTAGCTTGTGGGAATGGACCTGTACCCCGTTCGAGCCTTATCCCGGTTTTGTGGCAGATGCCTACCGTGAGTATTCGGCGCCCTGGTTTGGCACGCATCAAGTTTTGCGCGGCGCATCTTTTGTAACCCGGCCGCGGATGCGTTCACCGAAATTCAGGAATTTCTATTTGCCGCAACGCGACGATACCTTCGTCGGTTTTCGGACTTGCGCGGTATGACGCTTGGCTGTATTTAGATTAAATGTTGATACTCTTTCCGCAGGGCATGAAACAGGAATTGCTGTGGAGCAACCAAGTCGTTGCAACGATTCCATATCCATAGCCAACTCCTGATTGAAGTGTTATTTCAATATAGGTCATTGCTATCAACATGCAATCTGAATACAGCCTGTTTTTTGTACTGTGATGGTCAATCAACTTCCAATTTCCTCTGCCTGTCAGCGTTGATTAACCTCTGGCGTCAAATCAACGCTTTTCGTTAAAACGAAGGCCTATTTTCTATGGATAAACATAGGTTTGGCCGGGATGGAAGTGCCTTCATCTTGGACTTGTTGGTGAGCTTTGTGACTTTGCCTGTCGATTGGGAGTGCGAAACCCGCCCGCCGGACATGAGTTTGAACGCGTCCACCAGTTGCGATAGATTGTCCGCCTGATCTTTCATGGTCGCAGCGGCGGCGGCCGCCTGTTCCACCAGCGATGCATTCTGCTGGGTTATTGCATCCATCTGGGTTATCGCTAGGTGAACCTGTCCTATTCCGGCACTTTGTTCCCGGCTGGAAGTTGATATTTCACCCATGATCGCCGCCGCCCGTTTGATCGAATCGACAATTTCATTCATGGTCTTGCCGGCGTCGTCCACCAGTCTGCTGCCGACATCGACTTTTTCTACCGAATCTCCGATCAGCGTCTTGATCTCCTTGGCGGCGCTTGCGCTGCGTTGGGCAAGATTGCGTACTTCCGCAGCTACCACTGCAAAGCCGCGTCCCTGTTCTCCTGCGCGGGCTGCTTCCACTGCCGCGTTCAGCGCGAGAATATTGGTTTGAAAAGCGATGCCGTCGATCACGCTAATGATATCGACAATTCTGCTTGAGCTTTCCTTAATCGAATTCATCGTGTTTACCACATGACACACCGCTTCGCCGCCTTTGATTGCAATGTCGGACGTGGATATCACCAAGTTACTGGCTTGATGCGCATTATCAGAATTTTGCTGCACGGTGGCCGTCAACTCTTCCATTGCCGAGGCGGTTTCTTCCAGGCTCGATGCCTGTGACTCGGTACGTGCCGACAAATCGAGAACGCCATCGGCGATTTCACCGGCACCGAAATTGACCAAGTCAATTGATTGTGTAATCTGTCCAATCAGAAGTTTCACATTAATCTGCAAGACCTGTAGCGACTGCACGACTTTGGCTATTTCATCTTCGCCTTTTGCCGTGATCTTACCAGTCAGATCGCCTGAGGTCATGCGCTCTATGTCTATCGAAACACTTTTCAGCGGAGCAACAATGCTCTTGAAAAGCATGAGTCCAAAAAACACGGTAAGGATCACGCTCAGTGTCGCTACTGTGATCGCCCATCCGGCAAGGTTCAGGTTGGCGCCACCTTGCACGGACCAGGCAAAAATCGCATTAACTATGGACAAGAGAAAAAGCACGCCGAACGCCATAGACAGCTTGGCTGTGATCGAAAAGCCTTTGAGGACTTTCAAGAAGTCGAGTGGGGACCGCAAGAATGCGCTTCCTTCGCGGATTACGAGCCGTTTATTGCCGGACTTGATCGCGCGATATGCGTCGCCTGCCGCCTTGACCTGGTCTCGTGTTGGCTTGCCCCTGATCGACGTATAGCCGACAATCTGATGGTTCTCCATGAGTGGCGCAACATTGGCTTCGACCCAGTAATAATCGCCATTTTTGCAACGGTTTTTTACCAGTCCAGTCCATGCCTTGCCACATTTCAGCGTGCGCCACATGTCGTCAAAAGCTTCTTCCGGCATATCGGGATGCCGCACGATATTGTGCGGTTTCCCCAAAAGTTCCTCTTCACTAAATCCGCAGATGTGCAGAAAATCCTGGTTGATGTAGGTAATTCTGCCCTTCAAATCCGTCTTGGAAACAATCGTTTCTGAATCCTGCAAGATGTATTCATTATTTGTGACAGGCAAGTTTGTGCGCATTTTTTTAGTCCATTAGTTGTTCTTGTCGGGTGTCGCGGAATGCATTGCTACTTCAATATTGAGGCTGGCAATTTGGTTGATCCATCCCGAAGAATAGTGACGACTTTGAAATAACTTTCCGAATTTTGATGTATGCATTTTGGCTGGCATATTTGCTCATTTGAAGTATGTGTTTTTGCGATTAATGCGACACTCGTTCGCCTTGGTCGTGATGCGCAGCGCACTGCCGAGCGCTTCGTCTAATCCAGCATGTTTTCGCTGAAACGCCGTTGCACTATCTCTACGTCTTCGCGAGCGGCGATCAAGGCCGCTACACAATCATGATCGAACTTGCTGCCGGCCATTTCCTGCAGGAATGCAAACGCTTTGTCGTTGCTCCACGCTTCTTTGTAAGGGCGACGGCTGGTCAGGGCGTCGAACACATCGGCGACTGCGGCGATTTTTGCCTCGATCGGAATTTCTACCCCTATCAAACCGCTGGGATAACCGCTGCCGTTCAATGCTTCGTGGTGGTGCAAAGCGATGTTGCGCAAGATTTCGACATGCGGCAAATCGTCCAGCCCAAGGTTTTCCAGCATCCGGTCGATGATTTCCGTCCCTTTCAGCGTGTGCGTCTTCATCAGGTCGAATTCTTCTTCTGTCAACTTGGCTGGCTTGAGCAGGATGCTGTCTGGAATGCCGATTTTGCCGATGTCGTGCAGCGGCGAGAACAGGAAAATATGTTCCACAAGATCGTCGTCGAACTGATGTTTCTTCGCAACGTCCAGGGCGATCAGACGCGCATAATTGGCCATGCGGTCGAGGTGCGCGCCAGTTTCAAAATCACGATGCTGCGCCATCTCTGCGGCCGTTTTGACGATCGCCGCCAGGTTGCTGATACTCGATATTTCGTGGATCACCAACAGCGACAACAAGTGGCCGAACATATCCATATAGTGCAGTACCAGATCGTCGAAAACCTGTTTGGAATAGGAATTGAAGAACAGGAAGCCGAAAAATTCTCCATTGGAAAACATCGGCATGGTGTAGCTCGCGCCGTATTTTTGCGCGGCGATGCGACGGGCGTGCTCGGCGGGCACGCGGCGGAAAATATCGAGATCGTTCACCACCCGTGGCCGACCGACTTCCAGGATTTCCTGTAACGAGACGGAATCTGCCAGCTTTGCGTTGTACAGGCTCAACGACGGATCGCCACTACTGCTGTGTACAAATGTTTTGAGTAAATCCGTTTTTTTGTCGTAGATTGCCACCGCAATCCGGTCGATGAAAGGGAAGCGCTGTTTCAGCAAAAGATGAACGTATTCGACTTTGTCTGGTAGAGGTAATTTGTCGTTCAATACGGCAAATACATCCGTGTGACCAAACATGGCATTGAGATCAATTCTGTGTTTCGTCGGAGAGCTCATCTTGATTTTGTCTGCTTCCATCATATTGCGAGAATTTTCTTTAGCTGGATCATGCGTCGGGAATTGATGTTCTATTTTCATGGTTCGTCAAGCCAGACCAACACGATGCATCATCTCTGATTTGAAAAAATTTGTACTGGGTAGCGGACGCTTCCAGCGATGTCAAAATTCTTCCCGATTATCGCTACTGCCTGACTTGGCGTTGGCGACACGCTTGTGCTGAACTCGTTTGGTGACACGTTCTGGCCCGATTGCTGGATCGTGGTGGTGGCCAGAAATTGGGAGATACTGCCCGCGCCGGCAACCACCTGTGTGCTGGCGGGGCCGCCTGCGCGAAGGCGGCGGTGTATCCTTTTCTCTGTACTATCGTTAATTAACGAGCATTAAATTTATAATTGAGCAATTATAATTAGCCTGTTTTCACGGACTTGACCGTGCGTCTCAGTTTTTAAAAAATTTGCTGTTATCCAACACAATTCGTCAGTTCGCTACACCCGTTGCGTTTGCATGATGGTGGGTGCGCCCCTGAAAAATATGTCCTTCATACCGTTTATTGCGCATTACCCAATTCATGACAACCGATGACGCTATCCTCTGAAACTGGAAATCACGCGGCTGGTGAGCAACCGGCAGATAACGCTGACCAGCGCATGGTTTGTGGCCGTCCTGCGCTTGCACCCGGCATCAGTCATAGTCATTTCAACGTGCAGGGCGAGGTGCCGCAGCGGCAATTACTGGCTTGGCGCGATCGGGTCGGCCATATCATTGATGTGCTGCCTTCGTTGGCGCAGCTTGAAAATCCGTTCAGCGCATCGATTGACTGTTATGCGATTGGCGAACTGGCATTCACCGACTGTCGCACTGACCCGCTGTTGCTGGAGCGCTCAGTGGCACGCATCTCTACAGATAGCATCCGCGATTACGTTTTTCATGTGTTTATAGAGGGAGGAACCGAGTCCGTGGCGGGTTTTTACCCGCAGCGCCGTAGCGCGCCATCCGTGGCGAGCATTGTTGCGCTGGATATGAACCAGCCGGTGCGCATGCAGCGCAATGCTTGCCGGGTGCTGACTTTCTTCTTACCGCGGGCGCTGGTGGATGCGGCTTTTCCTGACGCGGAAACCTTGCATGGCCGTGTCATTGAAAACACGACGCCGCTGATGCGGCTGCTCATCGAGCATGTTGCGTCGCTGAATCAAAACATGGCGAGTATCAGCGCAAGCGAAGCAGGGCGCGCCTTGCGCGTCGGCGCCCAGCTCCTGGTCGCCGCTTTTGGCAAACAGGCGCGATTGAGTGGCACTACGCGCGCGGCAGTCCGCGCAGCCATGTTCGGCCAAGTGCGGCGCTATATTCAGGCCAACCTCCATCAAGCAGAACTATCTCCCGAAAGCCTGCTTATTGCGTTGCAATTGCCTCGCGCTACTTTGTATCGTTTGTTTGAGCATGAGGGCGGTCTTGGCGCTTATATTCGCAACTGCAGGCTGCGCGAGGCGGCAGATGAGCTGGTCAGATTTCCGGATCTGGCTGTGATGAATATTGCTTACGGACTGGGTTTCAAGAGCGCTTCGGATTTTACTCGCGCATTTCGCCGGGCCTACGCCATGGCGCCGCAGGATTTGCGCGCACATGTGTTTGAGTTGCGGCGTGTCAGAGGCAAATAAATGGATGTGAATTGCGGTAAGTGGCACGACGATGCCTGCATGTCAGCGAGCCTCAACCGTATCTGGAAACCGACTCAGGGCAAACAGGCTGATGCACAGCGCTGCCAGCAGATACCACGCGGGAGCCATCGGGTTTCCGGTCACTCCTATTAGCCAGGTCACAATGAATGGCGAAAAGCCACCGAAAATCGTTACACCGAAGCTGTAGATTATCGACATTCCGGCCGCCCGATGGTGACGCGGAAAAGCTTCGAGCATCATCACCGAGTTGGCGCCACCATTGCTTAACGCCACGGCGGCATATCCACAGATAATCAATAGTGAAAGCAGTTCCTTCGCTTCGTGCGTCAACGCTAGAAATGCCGGGAAAACTAGCACGAAGCTGCTGGTCAGCGTCAAATACTGGATCGGCTTGCGATGGCGTTGCCGGTCGGCGACGCGGGCCAGCGCTGGGTTGGCAAAAAAAATCACCGTACCGGCGAGACAGGCCGAAAGCAGGCTGATGATGGGCGACAGATGCAGCGTCGTGACCAGATAGGTCGGTATGTAAAATACCATGATGTACATACTGGCAGAGGGTCCCGCCATCAACAATATTCCGAACCACAGCGTACGGGGATGTTGCGCGAAAACACTCTTCAAGGTAGGCCGGATAGGCCGATATGTTGCCTCCATCGGAGTCTCCACCAACTGGCGACGGATATACCAGCCAACCGGCCCGATTAGCATCCCCAGGATGAAGGGAATACGCCATCCCCAGTCGTGCATAGATTCGCGCGTAAGCACTGCCGTGGTGAATGCTGTGATCAGGGCTCCGGCAAGCGCGGCCGCCCCTTGGCTGGCTGCCCGCCAGCTAACCAGATAACAGCGGCGATTTTTGCTGGCTAATTCCATCAATACGGCAGAAGCGGGACCGATTTCGCCCCCTGCCGCAAATCCCTGCAAGAGCCTTGCCAACACAATGAGTAGCGTTGCCGCCACGCCGATGGATGCGTAAGACGGCGTGAATGCGATGATCCCGGTGCCCAGCGTCATCAGTGCGATGGAGAAAGTAAGCCCCGCCTTGCGTCCCTTGCAGTCGGCCAAATTCCCGATGATCATGGCTCCCAGGGGACGCATGAAGAAACCAGCACCAAATGTCGCAAGTGCCATCAGCAGTGATGTGAAATGATTGCTTGGTGGAAAAAAAATTTTGCCGATAATCACAGCGGAAAAACTGTACACCGTAAAGTCATACATTATCAGGCCGTTGCCAATGGCCGCCGCCACGATGACGCGCCTTGTCTGCATCGCAGTGTGCGCAGCAACTTCCGTAGCGGGTATTTGGATGAGCGAGGAAACGGTGATCATTTTTGTATTTATTCTGCTTTAGCTATCTGTTACGTTTTCTCGTGACCGAGCAAGTGCGTAACATCAGTTAATAAAAGGGCGCTTGGTGGCGCATTTTTATTGGATATATCAGGGCTTGTGCATGGATCATATTTGTCATACAACATAATGTATTTTCAAAATTGTAATTAAAATATACGGGAATCGGCATGTTTTCTGGCATACCCAAGGTAAACGTAAAAAAGGCCGCCGGATTGCTCCGGCGGCCATTTTCTATCTCGCGACTACTTGTTGTCGATTACCGATTGCCATCGCTGTAAGAGCGCCGTGCGCCGCCGGTATCGCCAGTGCGACCCTTGTAGCCGCCGCCGTTGCCGTTAGCACTGCGCGGTGCAGCATTCGGATTGCTGAAAGTGCGCTGGCCGGGTTTGGCGCTGCCACGATTGTCGCCTGGCTTCCAGCCGCCTGCTTTAGATGGCGAACGTGAAGTGGAAGCTGTTTTTTTAGGCTCAAAGCCTTCAACCACATCGACTGGAATCAATTGCTTGGTGAAGCGTTCGATACGTTTGACATTCATGCCTTCAGCATGATTTACCAACGACACGGCAACGCCGTTACGACCGGCACGGCCGGTACGACCGATGCGGTGGACGTAATCTTCCGGAAATTTTGGCAGATCGTAGTTGAACACATGCGTGATCGCAGGAACGTCGATACCGCGTGCGGCGACGTCGGTAGCAACCAACACCCGAACTTGCCCCCGGCGCAGCGAATCCAGCGTGCGGTTACGCGCACCCTGATGCATGTCGCCATGCAGCGCAGCAGCGGAGAAGCCGGCGATGTTCAAACGGTCGGCGATGGTGTCGGCGTCGCGTTTGGTGGCGGTAAACACCACTGCCTGGTCCATCGTGGCGTCGCGCAACAGATGGTCGAGCAAGCGATTCTTGTGCGACAGATCGTCTACAAAGTGGACTTTCTGGGTAATATTTTCATGCTTGGTGGCAGAGCCGGCAATTTTGACAACAACTGGATTGTTGGTAATTTGCTGTGCCATGCGGCCCACTGTGCCGTCCAGCGTAGCGGAGAACAACATGGTTTGGCGCACTGCTGGAGTGGCAGCAACGATTTTTTCGATGTCTTCGATGAAACCCATATCCAGCATGCGGTCGGCTTCGTCCAATACCAGAATTTGCAATTGGGAGAAGTCAATCTTGCCCGAATCCATATGATCGATCAGACGCCCAGGCGTGGCGACCAGAATTTCCGGGTTTTTCGCTAGTAATTGCATCTGTTTTGGATAAGGCATGCCGCCCAGGATGGACACGGTTTTCACGCGCTTCATGTGCGAACCGTATTTTTCAGCGGCATTGGTAATTTGCAGCGCCAGTTCACGCGTTGGCGTCAGTACCAGCATTTTTGGCTGTGCTGGCTGAAAACGTGGGCGGTCGCCGCGAGCACGGGCTGCCTGGCGTTCCTGGTTCGAAGTTTTGTTTTGTCCCGCATCGGCTGGTTGTTCGATGGAGGCGAATTTGTGCAGTGCGGGCAACATGAACGCGGCAGTTTTGCCGGAACCTGTTTGCGACGAAACCATCAGGTCGCGGCCCTGCAGTGCTGCCGGAATTGCTTGTTCCTGAACCGTGGTCGGTTTGGTGTAGCCAGCCTCCGTCAATGCTTGAATTACGGACGCGTGTAGGCCTAGAGCTTCAAAAGTCATTCTTTTCTTTCGTAAAAGTCAGCGTTCATGCAAATGCGAGAACGCAAAATAGCAACGCCAACCAACGAAATGACTTGAAATGAATACAAAGAAATTTCGGCACAAAAGCTTTGCGCCGGGACTGTGTCGGTGCGACACAAAAGGCGGGGTGGCTTTAAATGCTGCACTCTGATTTGAATGCGGCATAGGCTTGCGAAGCTGCTAATTTATTGCGGATTTGTTGTCTCTGCGCCTTGTCTTGCAGCGCAAAGACGAGATAATACAGTAATTTTGCTGCGCATGCACCGGTTTTACTGGTTTTAGTAGTGCAGGCCTGTGTGCCTGCAACCCGATACAGGCACACAGGCCTGCACTACAACTTAGTCTGCGTTAATCCCCATCACATGCGAGAAGCCGCCATCGACATAGGTAATTTCACCGGTGATGCCGGCCGCCAGATCCGACAACAAGAACGCGGCGACATTGCCGACATCTTCAATCGTTATGTTGCGGCGCAGCGGCGCATGTTCGGCGACAAAACCGAGTAATTTGCCGAAATCCTTGATCCCGCTGGCAGCCAGAGTCTTGATCGGGCCGGCCGAGATGCCGTTGACGCGAATACCTTTTTTGCCGACCGATTCGGCCAGATAACGCACGCTGGCTTCCAGCGATGCCTTGGCCAGACCCATCGTGTTGTAGTGTGGAATTGCGCGCACCGAACCGAGGTAAGTCAGCGTCAATAATGCCGAATTGGAGCGTAGCAATGGCATCGCCGCCTTAGCCAGCGCAGGAAAGCTGTAAGCCGAAATATCGTGCGCCATCGCGAATGCTTCACGGGTGAAGCCGTCCAGGAAATCGCCGGCAATCGATTCGCGCGGAGCGAAGCCGATCGCATGCACCAGGCCGTCGAGCTGCTGCCAGGATTGCCCCAGGTCGGCGAACAGGGCATTGATTTGCGCGTCGCTGCTGACGTCGCAGTCGAAAATCAGTGTGCTGTCGAATTCCTTGGCGAAATCGACGGTGCGTTCCTTGAAGCGTTCGCCGACATAGGTGAATGCCAGTTCGGCACCCTCGCGTTTGCATGCTTTTGCGATACCGTATGCGATGGAGCGGTTTGATAACAAGCCGGTGATCAGAATCTTTTTGTCTTGCAAGAATGCCATGTGTGTCTCCAGGTGCTATCGCAGGATAGAAGCGGCTTTCAGCGCCAAACTGGCGGGAAGCTGCATATATGTATATGAATAGGGTTGTTTCTTAGGTGCGGCTGAGTTTTTTATAAATAGCTCGGGATTGTAGGTTGTAGCCGACGGGACGGCAACTGTTCTCGCGATATTGTCCGCAACACAGTATAAATGTTCGCGCCTGCGGTAGGTGCCTTTCGGTAAAATGACGTAAAAATAGGGAGTGGCAATGCGCAATTTGTACTTTGGTTCCCGGCACCTGCTCTGGTGCGCCGGATGAAAAAAATTCTGAAAGCCTTATTGCTGTGCGCCGGTTGCCTGCTCGGTGCCGATGCCTTGGCCGCACCGGCTTTTTCGCTCTACGACACGCCACGTTATGCGGCCGGTTTTACCCATTTCGATTATGTTAATCCGGCCGCGCCGAAGGGCGGCGAACTGTTTCTGGCTAATCCCGATCAGCGCACCAGTTTCGACAAGTTCAATCCTTTTTCGATGAAAGGCGTCGCCGCTGCCGGTGTCTCCTCCCTGATGTTCGAGACCCTGACAGTCGGTTCCAGCGATGAAGTCGCGACCATGTACGGCTTGCTGGCCGAAGATATGGTACTGGCGCCCGATCGCATGTCGATGACGTTCCGGCTCAATCCGTTGGCCCGATTCAATAACGGCGATCCGGTGCTGGCAGCCGATGTGAAACATTCATACGACATGCTGGTGACCAAGGGCGCGCCGCAATTCAAGTCGGTGTTCGCGGATGTCAAGCAATGCGTGGTGACTGGCGAGCGTAGCGTGCGTTTCGATTTCAAGACCTTGAACCATGAATTGCCGCTGATTGTCGGCAGCGTGCCGGTGTTTTCGCGCAAGTGGGGCGCGAAAACCGAATTCGACAAGATCCAACTGGAGCCGCCGATCGCTTCCGGCCCGTATCTGATCGATAAATATGATCTCGGCCGCTCGATCAGTTTCCGACGCAATCCGTCGTATTGGGGGACGAATGTGCCGTCGCGCAAGGGCATGTTCAATTTCAACCGGATCAATTACCGTTTTTATCAAGACGATGTGGCGCGCCTGGAAGCGTTCAAGGCCGGCGAGTTCGATGTGGTGGTGGAATACAGTGCTAAAAACTGGGCGCGCAGTTATAACGGGCCAAAATTCACCAGCGGCGAGATCGTCAAGCGCGAATTGACGCATTCCAACGGCGCCGGCATGCAAGGCTTCGTGATGAATTTGCGGCGACCGCAGTTTCAGGATATTCGGGTGCGCCGCGCACTGGAACTGGCGCTGGATTTCGAATGGATGAACCGGCAACTGTTTTATAGCCAATACAAGCGCATTTATTCCTTCTTCAATAATAGCGACATGGCCGCGACCGGTTTGCCGTCCGAGGATGAATTGAAATTGCTCGAACCCTTGCGCGGCAAACTCGATCCGGCGGTGTTCGGCCCGGCTCCATTGCCGCCCAGCACCAATCCGCCGTCCTCGCTGCGCGCCAATCTGCTGCAAGCCAAGGCTTTGCTACAGCAAGCCGGTTGGGAGTACCGCGACGGTGCGCTGCGCAATGCTAGCGGCGTGCCATTTGAGTTCGAAATTTTGGACGTGCCATCTGCCATGTCGCGGGTCATCAGCGTATATGTGCGCAATTTGCAAAAACTGGGCTTTCAGGTCAAACAGCGCACTGCCGATTTTGCGCTGGTGCAAAAGCGCATGGAGGACTTCGATTTCGACATGACCAGCACCCGGTTCCCCGATGTCACCAGCCCGGGCAATGAAATGTTCGACATGTTCGGCTCCAAGGCCGCCGATCAGCCGGGTTCGAACAATGTATGGGGGCTGAAAGATGCTGCTGTGGATCGCCTGGTGGAATTGCTGGTGGCGGCCACAACGCGGCGCGATTTGGTGGCGGCGGCACGGGCGCTGGATCGGGTTTTGCTGCACAAGCATATCGTGGTCACGCACTGGTTTTCATCCACCCACCGGGTCGCCTACCGCAATCGCTTCGGCATTCCGGCCAAGATGCCGCTGTATTACCAGGCCGATCCATATGTGATTTCGAGTTGGTGGGAAGAAAAACCTAGGTAGGACTGACGTAATACCCAGTAGTGCAGGCCTGCGTGCCTGCATTGGGTTGCAGGGCGCAGGCACGCAGGCCTGCACTATGAGGTCCGCACTATTTAAAAAGCCGTATTTTGCGTAAGTCCTGCCAAATAATAAAAACTAGGGGGTATGGTTAAAAATAGTGCATATACCGCATATTTAATATGCGAAGTATAAAAATACCATTAGTAGTATCAACGCAACACGACTTCGAATGAGACAACGATGAATCTGTGGGCTTACATATTGAAACGGCTGTTGCTGATGCTGCCAACCCTGATTGGCGTGGTCAGCATCACCTTTGCAGTGATTCAGTTCGTGCCTGGCGGCCCGGTCGAGCAAGCGTTGATGGAACTCAAGGGCCGGGTTGGCGCGGGCGAAGCGTCCGGTGGCGGCGCGTCTCAATATCGCGGCCGGCAAGGCGTCGATGCTGAACGGGTGGCGGAGATCAAGGCGTTGTACGGTTTCGACAAGCCGGCGCCGGAACGTTTCTGGAAAATGCTGAAAGGCTTTGCCACCTTCGATCTGGGTCAGAGTTTTTACCATCACCAGGATGTATGGGAACTGGTCAAATCCAAGCTGCCGGTCTCGATCACGCTGGGGCTATGGACGTTCTTCCTGACCTATTTCGTCTCGCTGCCGCTGGGGATTGCGAAAGCGATCCGCGAAGGAAGCCGTTTCGATGTGCTGTCGAGCATATTGGTGCTGATCGGCTATTCGATTCCGGGCTTCGTGCTGGGCGTATTTTTGCTGGTGATGTTCGGCGGCGGCAGCTTCGTGCAGTGGTTTCCGCTGCGCGGCCTGACCTCGGACAACTGGGAATCCTTGTCGCTGCTGGGCAAGGTGCTGGATTATCTGTGGCACATCACGCTGCCGGTGACCGCTTCGGTGGCCGGTTCGTTTGCGGTGATGACGATGCTGACCAAGAACACTTTTTTGGAAGAAATCCGCAAACAATATGTGCTGACCGCGCGCGCCAAGGGCTTGAGCGAAAACATGGTGCTGTATAAACACGTGCTTCGCAATGCGTTGATCCCGCTGGTAACCGGTTTTCCTGCCGCCTTTATCGGCGCTTTCTTTGCCGGCAGCTTGCTGATCGAAACCTTGTTTTCGCTCGACGGTCTGGGTTTGCTGTCGTACGAATCCGTAGTGCGGCGCGATTATCCGGTGGTGATGGGCACGCTGTATTTCTTTACCCTGATTGGCCTGGTGGTTAAATTGTTGGGCGACCTGTGTTACGTATGGGCCGACCCGCGGGTGCAGTTTGAAAGTCTGAACAAATGACAACTTCTTCCGTCTCGCCCGGACGCCGCATCTGGCTGCGTTTCAAGCAAAACCGTCGCGGTTACTGGAGCTTGATCCTGTTTTCCGTTTTGTTTGGACTCAGCCTGATGGGCGAATTGCTATCGAACGACAAGCCGTTGGTAGCACGTTACAACGGCGAATGGGTGTTTCCGGTGCTGATAACGTATTCGGAAAAAAGCTTCGGCGGCGATTTTGATTCGGAGGCTGATTATCTCGATCCCTTCATCCGCGAGCAATTCAGCAAAAATGGCAACTGGGCGATTTATCCACCGAACACGTACAGCTTCGACACCCTGAATTATTTTGCCAAGTCGCCCAATCCAGCGCCGCCATCCAGCGAAAACTGGCTCGGCACCGACGACCGCGGCCGCGATGTGAGCGCCCGCCTGTTGTACGGTTTTCGGGTATCGGTGCTGTTTGCGCTGGCGCTGACCTTTACCGGCGTGCTGCTGGGCATGATTACCGGCGCGTTGCAGGGCTATTTTGCCGGCAAGACCGATTTGCTGTTTCAGCGTTTCATGGAGGTCTGGAGTTCGATGCCGGAACTGTACTTGCTGATAATATTTTCTTCGATCTTCGAGCCCAGCATAGGTTTGTTGTTGATATTACTGTCGCTATTCGGCTGGATGGGCTTGTCGGATTATGTACGCGCCGATTTTCTGCGCAACCGCAATCTGGAATACGTGCAGGCGGCGCGTGCGCTGGGCTTGTCGCATGGGCAAATTATCTGGCGTCACGTGTTGCCAAATAGCCTGACGCCGGTGGTTACCTTTTTGCCGTTTCGCATGAGTGGTGCAATCCTGGCGTTGACCAGCCTGGATTTTCTCGGGCTGGGCGTGCCGCCATCGACGCCTAGCCTAGGCGAACTGCTTGCCCAGGGTAAAAACAATCTGGATGCCTGGTGGATCGCGCTGTCGACTTTCGCGGTGCTGACCATTACATTGCTGCTGCTGACCAATATCGGCGACGCCTTGCGCAATGCGCTGGATGTACGGAGGAAGGCATGAGCTTGCTGGAAATACGCAATCTGAGTGTGGCTTTTGGCTCGGCCACCGTGGTCAATGACGTCAGCTTCTCGATTGCCGCCGGCGAAAAGCTGGCGATCGTCGGCGAATCCGGTTCCGGCAAGACTGTCACCGCCTTGTCGATATTACGGCTGAATCAGGATGCGCGTTATGACGGGCGCATCACGTTCGAAGGCAAGGACATCCTGAGCCGCTCGGAAGCCGCGATGCGCGCAGTGCGCGGCAAGGACGTGGCGATGATTTTTCAGGAACCGATGACGGCCTTGAATCCACTCTTCACCATCGGCAACCAGATTGCCGAAGTCCTGATGCAGCATGAAGGCATCGGCACCAAGGCGGCGGCGCTGCGCACCGTCGAGTTGCTGGACAAAACCGGCATTCCCGAGCCGGCGCGCCGTGCTTTGTCCTATCCGCATCAGCTTTCCGGCGGCCAGCGTCAGCGCGCGATGATCGCGATGGCGCTGGCTTGCAAGCCCAAACTGCTGATCGCCGATGAACCCACTACCGCACTGGACGTGACGATCCAGGTGCAAATTCTGGAGTTGTTGAATCAATTGCAGCGCGAAGAAAACATGGCGGTGCTAATGATCTCGCACGACCTGAATCTGGTGCATCATTTTGCCGACCGGGTCGGCGTGATGGAGCAGGGCCGCCTGGTTGAAATCGCGCCGACTACAGAATTGTTTGCTAATCCGCGCCAGGCTTATACGCGCCAATTGCTGGCCAGTCGTCCGCAACGTCAGGTTAATCCGGTGGCGACCGATGCGCCGGTGTTGCTGGCTGCACAACAGTTAAGTTGCACCTTCCAGATCAAGCAGGGCTGGTTCAAAAAATCGCAATTTATCGCTGTCGATGATGTCACACTGACACTGCAACAAGGCGAAACGCTGGGCATCGTTGGCGAATCCGGCTCCGGTAAATCGACGCTGGGGATGGCTTTGCTGCGGCTGTCGTCGGCTGCCGTCGAGGGTCGGATTCAGTTTGACGACCAACCGGTGAGCGCGATGTCGAGCGCCGCGATCCGGCCCTTGCGCGCCAAGATGCAGGTGGTGTTCCAGGATCCGTTCGCCTCGCTGTCGCCGCGCCGTACCATCGCGCAAATCGTCGGCGAAGGATTGGCCCTGCACCAGCCGCAACTGAACGCCGCCGCACTGCGCGCTGCGGTGGTCAGTGGCTTGCTGGAAGTCGGCTTGAGCGCCGATATGCTGTCGCGCTACCCGCATGAATTTTCCGGCGGCCAGCGCCAGCGCATCGCAATTGCCCGTGTGCTGGTGCTGAAGCCGGCGCTGATCCTGCTGGACGAGCCGACTTCATCGCTGGACGTCTCGGTGCAGCAGCAGGTGTTGCTTTTGCTGGCGGAATTGCAGCGCAAATACGGCATGGCGTACCTATTCATCAGCCACGATCTGGCCGTGATCCGCGCGATGGCGCACCGGGTCATGGTGCTGAAAGATGGCAAAGTAGTGGAGGCCGGCCTGACCGAAGCGGTCATGTCGCAGCCGAGCCATCCCTACACCCAGCGTCTGCTGGCGGCTTCGGCGTATGCGCTGGATAAACAAAGTGCGAAGGCCGGTTTAGAGCGCGCTCCAGCGAAAGAAGAATGATTGCCGGCGCAGGATGGGTGAACCCGATCATTTGCGTTGATAGCGATTGAAAAGTGATGGGCTTCACCATTCTTCTAAAAAATAGGGAGTATAGTTAATAATATGCTTATTTACGCTTACACTGTTGCGTATATTAAAAATACAGCATTAGGTATATGTTGCGATGCAAATCCTGATTGTGTGTTTATCAAAGACAAACAAGAATGAAGAGTGTGCATGCTCATATTTTTCCATGCATGCTGTTGATCGGCATATGACCTTGCCAGGTAAATTCGCAGCGCCGCATTCGATTTCGAGCCGGGTGCAAATATGGCATAATCCGAGGCTAATTCAGGCATTTATACACGTATTACATACTTTTTAGCAGCTTAAAACATGGCCAAGACGCTCTACGACAAACTTTGGGATTCGCACGTTGTACATACTGGCGAAGATGGCACCACGATACTGTATATCGACCGGCATCTGCTGCACGAAGTTACCAGCCCGCAGGCTTTCGAAGGGCTGAAATTGGCCGGGCGCAAGCCGTGGCGGGTTGCCGCCAATCTGATGGTGGCGGATCACAATGTACCCACTACCGACCGCATTCACGGCATTGCCGATCCAACTTCACGGCTGCAAGTCGAAACGCTGGATGCGAACGCCGCTGAATACGGCCTGACTTATTTCAACATGCGCGACAAACGCCAGGGCATCGTCCATGTGATCGGGCCCGAGCAGGGTGCAACGCTACCGGGCATGACGGTGGTCTGTGGCGATTCGCACACCTCAACCCACGGCGCGTTCGGTTGTCTGGCGCACGGCATCGGCACTTCCGAAGTCGAACATGTGCTGGCGACGCAAACCTTGCTGGCGAAAAAATCCAAGGCGATGCTGGTGCAAGTGGACGGCGCGCTGCCGTTCGGCGTCACCGCCAAGGATATCGTGTTAGCCATCATCGGCAAGATCGGCACCGCCGGTGGCACCGGTTATGCGATTGAATTCGCCGGCTCGACCATCCGCAGCTTGTCGATGGAAGGCCGCATGACGGTCTGCAACATGGCAATCGAAGCCGGTGCCCGCGCCGGCATGATCGGCGTCGATGAAACTACGATCAATTACGTCAAGGGACGTCCGTTGTCCCCGGTCGGCCCGCACTGGGACCGCGCAGTGGATTATTGGCGCACCCTGCACACCGATGCAGGTGCTCGGTTCGAATTGGTGGTGACTTTGAATGCGACCGAAGTCAAGCCGCAAGTAACCTGGGGCACTTCGCCCGAGATGGTGGTCTCGATTGAGGATCGGGTGCCGGACCCGGACCAGGAAAAAGATGCAGTCAAACGCGATGCAATGGAAAGAGCCTTGGCTTACATGGCTTTGAAGCCGAATACCGCGATCTCCGACATTCGCATCGACAAGGTTTTCATCGGCTCTTGCACCAACTCGCGCATTGAGGATTTACGCGCCGCTGCCGCCGTGGTGCGCGGCAAGTATCGCGCCTCGAATGTACGGCTGGCGATGGTGGTGCCGGGCTCCGGCTTGGTGAAAGATCAGGCCGAGCGTGAGGGACTGGACAAGATTTTCCGGGATGCCGGTTTTGAATGGCGCGATCCGGGTTGTTCGATGTGTCTTGCCATGAATGCCGATCGACTGGAACCGGGTGAGCGTTGCGCATCAACCTCGAACCGCAATTTCGAAGGACGCCAGGGGCAGGGCGGTCGTACCCATTTAGTGTCGCCCGAAATGGCTGCCGCCGCTGGCATCGCCGGACATTTCGTCGATGTGCGCTTGTTCCGTTAATCCATTTATCACTAAAAATCACAATGAAAAAATTATTCGCCCTGAGCTGTATCGTTTTCTTCCTGAGCGCCTGCAACACCATGCAAGGGTTTGGTAAGGATGTCCAGAAAGTAGGCAGCAAGGTTGAAGGTGCAGCGAGGAACTAAAGCATATTATGGAAAAATTTACCGTACTTGATGGTTTGGTAGCACCGCTGGATCGTGCGAATGTGGATACCGATGCCATCATTCCGAAGCAGTTCCTGAAATCCATCAAGCGCTCCGGCTTTGGGCCGAACCTGTTCGACGAATGGCGTTACCTCGACCATGGCGAGCCCGGGCAGGATAATTCCAGGCGTCCGATTAATCCTGATTTCGTGCTGAATCAGCCACGTTATCAAGGTGCTGCGATTCTTTTGACGCGCAAGAATTTTGGTTGCGGCTCATCGCGTGAACATGCGCCCTGGGCGCTGGAGCAATACGGTTTCCGGGCTGTGATTGCACCGAGCTTCGCCGATATTTTCTTCAATAACTGCTACAAGAACGGCTTGCTGCCGATTGCCTTGACCGAGTCGCAGGTGGATCACCTGTTTGACGAAGTTAAGGCGTTTCCGGGTTTCCGGCTGGTGATCGATCTGGAACAACAGTTGGTGACGACCGCCAATGGCAGCGTAGCGTATCCATTCGATATCGATACCTTCAGGAAGTACTGCATGCTCAACGGACTGGATGACATCGGGCTGACACTGCGTCAATCCGACATGATTCACGCTTTCGAAGAACGCCACATTGCTTCCCAGCCTTGGTTGGCCAATACCATTTAATAATAAAGAACCACCATGAAAATTGCAGTTTTGCCGGGCGACGGCATTGGCCCTGAAATTATTGAACAAGCGGTGTTGATACTTAACGCGCTGGGCGAATCCTTCGAGATTGAAACCGCGCCTGTCGGCGGCGCCGCATATGCCGCACATGGGCATCCGTTGCCGGAAAGTACGTTGAAGCTGGCCAAAGAAGCCGATGCCATCCTGTTCGGCGCAGTCGGCGATTGGAAATACGATAGCCTGGAGCGGCCGCTGCGCCCGGAGCAGGCAATTCTCGGCTTGCGCAAGAACCTGAATCTATTCGCCAACTTTCGGCCGGCTATTTTGTATCCAGAACTGGCTGGTGCATCCACTCTGAAGCCGGAAATAGTTTCCGGGCTGGACATTTTGATCATCCGCGAACTCACGGGCGACGTGTATTTCGGTCAGCCACGCGGTGTGCGCGAATCTCCCGACGGCCCGTTCAAGGGTCAGCGCGAAGGTTTCGACACCATGCGCTATGCGGAAGGCGAAATCCGCCGCATCGCCCATGTCGCATTTCAGGCCGCGCAAAAACGCGACAAGCGCCTGACCAGTGTGGACAAGGCTAATGTGCTGGAAACTTTCCAATTCTGGAGAGACATCGTCACCGACGTCCACCGCGAATATCCAGACGTAGCGTTGGATCACATGTATGTTGACAATGCCGCTATGCAATTGGTGCGGGCACCGAAGAAGTTCGACGTGATGGTGACCGGCAACCTGTTCGGCGACATCTTGTCGGATGCCGCTGCGATGCTGACCGGCTCGATCGGCATGCTGCCGTCAGCTTCGCTGGACGCCAATAACAAGGGCTTGTATGAACCGTCACATGGCTCGGCGCCAGATATTGCCGGCAAAGGAGTGGCCAATCCGCTAGCGACAATTCTGTCGGCAGCGATGATGTTGCGTTATTCGCTGAACAAGGCGCAGCAGGCCGATCGAATTGAAGTCGCCGTCAAGAAAGTGCTGGCGCAGGGCTTGCGCACACCGGATATTTTTGCGGTGGGTACGCGTAAAGTCGGCACCAAGGAAATGGGCGCGGCAGTCCTGCAAGCGCTGGCCTGAGGAGTGGCCTGGATTAAAATATTTTTGGAATTGTACTTGAGGAAATCATGAAATTAGTCGGTTTAATCGGTTGGCGTGGCATGGTTGGTTCGGTCCTGATGCAGCGCATGCAGGAAGAGGGCGATTTCGCCCGTATCGAACCCGTATTCTTTTCGACCTCGAACGTAGGCGGAACAGCGCCTGCGATGGCGAAGAATGAAACGACATTGAAAGACGCGGGTGACATTGATGCGCTCAAGAAATGCGACATCATCATTACTTGCCAAGGCGGCGACTACACTACCGATGTGTTCCCAAAATTGCGTGCGGCAGGCTGGAACGGCTACTGGATCGACGCGGCTTCGGCCTTGCGGATGCGGGATGATGCCATTATCGTGCTCGATCCGGTTAATTTTGGCGTCATCAGAACTGCGCTAGACAATGGCGTGAAAACCTATGCAGGCGGCAATTGCACCGTATCTTGCATGCTGATGGGTTTGGGCGGCTTATTCCAGCACGATTTGGTGGACTGGATGACTGCGATGACGTATCAGGCTGCCTCGGGCGGTGGCGCCCAGCACATGCGTGAATTGCTGACCCAGTTCGGCACCATCAATTCTTCGGTGAAGGCGCTGCTGGATAATCCGGCATCCGCCATCCTTGAAATCGACCGTCAGGTACTTGCCACACAGCATGGCATGGGCGCAGATGAAACCCAGCAATTCGGCGCCCCTCTGGCCGGCAACCTGATTCCGTGGATAGATAAAGATCTCGGCAACGGCATGTCGCGCGAAGAATGGAAAGCCGGAGCAGAAACCAACAAGATACTCGGCAAGGGTGAAGGATTTGGCTCCAGAGCTATTCCTGTGGACGGTCTTTGCGTACGCGTGGGTGCAATGCGCTGCCATTCCCAAGCGTTGACCATCAAGCTCAAAAAAGATGTTCCGCTCGATGAAATCAACGACATTATTGCGCAGAACAATCAATGGGTAAAAGTGGTGCCGAACAGCCGCGAAGCATCGATGCGGGATTTGACGCCAGCTGCAGTCACTGGCAGTCTGGTCATCCCAGTGGGGCGGCTACGCAAGATGCAGATGGGTGGCGAATATCTTTCCGCATTTACGGTCGGCGACCAATTGTTGTGGGGCGCAGCAGAACCATTGCGTCGCATGCTACGGATATTGCTGGAAGCATAATTTTTTATCGCTAATATTTAACTTGAATCCACCAATTTAATTCGCGAGGATATTTGGTGAATTTTGCATATCAAGTGCAGGCTTAGTGAGGATGGTTCGCTTGCGCAGCAAAGGCTGTAATGATATGTTGATCGCTCTGAGAACAATATTGCCCGGAAGCAGTAATCGCGTTTCTTGTAAAGTAAGCTAACCGTAAGCATAAATATGCCAATCAATATGCATCCTAAAACCCCGCCTACATTAATTTCCTTTAGTCTGAGAACACTTGGGGCTGCTGTTGCTTCGGCCGTATTGTGTTCCGCAGCGCTTGCTGCCGGCTTGGGTAAATTGACGGTTTTGTCTTCGCTAGGAGAGCCGCTCAGGGCGGAAATTGAACTATCTTCCACCTCTCAGGACGATGCCGGATCTTTGGTGGCGAAATTGGCCCCAACTGAGGCATATCGACAAGCTAAAATTGATTTCAATCCTGTCTTGCTGTCATTGCGTTTTGCTATTGTGCAGCGTGGAGGTCGGAAAGTCATTAGCATGACCTCTACGCAGCCAATCAATGAACCGTTTGTCGACGTGCTGCTGGAGCTAGGCGGGAACAAAGGCCGTCTGACTCGCGAATACACGTTCTTGCTGGATCCGGTTGACTTGCGTCTGGGCCAGAATGCCCAGACAGTTACGCCGGTGGCGGCGCCCGGTGCGGCGGAATTGGGAACGGCATCGCCCGCCCCAGCCCCGGAATTAGCCGCCCAAGAAAGCGCAGCACGGGCACGTAATCCGGTCTCAAAAGGACGTTCTACGATAATTGAAGACAAAAAGACCACCAGTTATAGGGTCAAGAGCGGAGATACACTGACTCTTGTCGCCTTGAAATTCAAGCCGGAAAGCATATCGCTGGATCAAATGCTGGTTGCATTGTACCGGGCGAATCCGAATGGATTTGTCAGCAACAACATGAACCGGATGCGTGCCGGCTTTGTTTTGTCGGTTCCAGACAGCAATACTACAAGCAACGTTCCGTCACGTGTCGCTTCTGGCATCGTTATTGCTCAGGCAGCTGATTTCAACGCTTACCGTAACCAGCTTGCCAGCAAGGTTACCCAAGGCGCAGCAAAATCATCTACAGTAATGAAAAAAAATGCACAAGGCGCACAAAATGCGCAAAGTGCAGTAGGCAAGGTTGAGACCAAAGTCGAAGAAACGCAGGCAGGTGTTTCTGTATCGAAAGATAAATTACAGTTATCCAAAGCAAATGCTCTGGCGGGCAATCCCGCTAGGCAGGCTAACGGAACTACTCCTGGTGGCGAAAACACAATTGCAGCCGATAAGGCGTTAGCAGAGGCTAGTGCGCGCATTACGATTCTGGAGAAAAATTTAAGCGACTTGCAAAAACTTCTTGAGATCAAGAATAAAGCACTGACAGAACAGCAACTGAATGCACAAACTGCGCAAAATTTGAAAGCGAAATCGCCAGCAACGCCTGCTTTGGTTGCTCCTGTTGTTCCGGCTGCCCCTGTTGCTACGGTTGCTCCGGCTGCCCCGGCTGCTACGGTTGCTCCGTTGCCAGCACCTGCGGCGTCAACAACGAAAACGAAAATAGTTGCTGCAGAGCCGCCCGCCAAAGCGAGCTTCATGGACCAGTTACTGGATAATCCTTTATTGCTTCCAGTCGCCGGTATTTTGATTGCCATTCTGGGTGCCTTCGGTATTTACAGTAATCGCCGTAGAAAGAAACCGCATAATAAGTTCGACGACAGCACTTTTGCCGCATCGAGTCTGCAAACGAATTCACTTTTTGGCTCGACCGGCGGCCAAAGCGTGGATACCAACAATAGCGTCTTCAATTCCAGTTTTGCTCCGTCAGCCAGCCAACTCGACGCCAATGAAGTTGACCCGGTCGCTGAAGCAGATGTGTACATTGCCTATGGCCGCGACGCGCAGGCTGAAGAAATTTTGAAAGAGGCGCTAAGGACGCAACCGGACCGCCATCCAGTACGCCTGAAATTGCTTGAAATTTACGCGAGCCGCAAGGATTTACGCTCTTTTGAGGCGCTTGCCAGTGAACTGTATGGCATGACAAAGGGAGAAACTGATGAGTGGCAACAGGCTGCCCGGCTTGGTGCGGCGCTGGACCCGAATAATCCTTTATACGCAGGCGGTGCACTTCCTGGCGAAGCCGCTGCCAAGGCCGTTGCATTGGGTGAGCCAACCTTGCCCCTGGAAGAGCTTTATCCAGAAGCTATCCTGACCAATTCGCAATCGCATGTCGGCGTGGAGTCGGCGAAGCTTGCTTTCGAAGATATCGCGCCGGGAATAAAACCCAAGCTTGATTCTGTCGCATCAACCAATTCAGTTCCTGATTATATTGCCGAGGCAGAAAATTCGATTTCAAATGGCCTGGATTTTGATTTGGGCGAGATTGCCGAGGCGGCATCGGAAACCGACGTAGACCCGGCCAAGGATAAAGAGCCTGACGATATCAGCATCGATTTTGTAACGGAATCCCTGGTCGCACCCACTATGCCGGAGAAGGCGGTAGAAGCCGCGCCTATTTCCATTTTTCCCAAGTTTGACTTGGATGAAGTCGATTTTGATTTCTTGGGAAACACAGCAACTAACAAAACAGATGCCGCTCAGCACCCGGAATTACCATTGGAGGATGTGGCCCATGCCACTTTGCCTATTGTAAATGCTGAAATTGAGGCTGAGACGGAAGCTTCTGTTGAGCCGGCTACACCAGGGCTAGAGTTGGATTTATCGGGATTCGATCTGCATTTCGATCCGATCGAGCCGCCTAGCGCGTCTACTCAAGATAACTTAGATCAAGTGGCGCCAATCGATGCTGGTGCTGGTTTTGGAAATATTGAAATGTCGACAAAACTCGACCTGGCTATTGCTTACCAGGAAATTGGTGACAAGGAAGGTGCTCGCGAATTGCTCAATGAGGTATTGATAGATGGAACGGCGGCGCAAATCGAGAAAGCTAAAACCTTGCTGGCTGAGTTGGCCTGATTACGCATGCTGATAGGGACGGGCGTCCCTTCTGCTGACGCCCGTTTTATTTTTCTGGTTTGTATTGGATGGATTTGATTTGAAGCGGATTGCCCTCGGTATTGAGTACGACGGTTCGCCTTGGTCCGGCTGGCAAACCCAGCCGGATGGCAGGACAGTGCAGGATATGCTGGAATCAGGACTCGGCAAATTCACCCGACAAGAGATGACAACCGTGTGCGCTGGCCGCACCGATGCAGGCGTTCATGCAATAGAACAAGTCGTGCATTTTGATGCCGATATAAGCCGGGAAACGGCTTCCTGGGTGCGCGGCGTAAATGCATTTTTACCGCCCTCAATTGCAGTCCGCTGGGCCTGCGAAGTCCAGCGTGATGACGATGTGGCTGACCACACGGCTGACTACGCAGATGGACATTTTCATGCGCGTTTTAGCGCGACCGCACGCACTTACCACTACGTTATATACAACCATCCGACCAGGTCGCCCCTGTTGACCGGAAAAGTCGGCTGGGTGTTTCGTGCGCTGGATGAAAATAAAATGCGGATTGCAGCCCAATCGCTGGTTGGCGTTCATGACTTCTCGGCCTTTCGGGCCTCGCAGTGCCAGGCAAAATCCCCTGTTCGGACGATGCATGCGATCGATATTGTGCGCAACGGCAACTTGATCGTGATCACCTTGCGCGGCAATGCTTTTTTGCATCACATGGTTAGAAATATCGTCGGGTCGCTGATCTTCATCGGTATCGGTAAAAAGCCATCTGATTGGCTAAAAGAAGTGCTGGAGGGCCGCGATAGAAAGTATGCGGCGCCAACATTCATGCCCGACGGACTGTATCTGGCGAAAATTGAATACGATCAAAAATGGGGATTGCCGCAGGAAAAGATGAATTTTTTGCCGTGTATATAAGGCTATCAACTATTTAATTATTATTAAAATATGGTGGAGTATGCTAAATATCGTATCAATCGCCGCATTAATTACTTATCAATTGCAAAAATACGGTAGATAGTATGTGTTAAAAAAATTCCACGGCCTGGCAAAGACAGTCGGCCCTGATACGAATATCGTTTGATATAAGTTTGTAAATGCTGGCGATGGTTAGATCGACACCACTTTGGTAAAACCTGTTTTTGACCAAAGTGAAGATTCAGGCACCATCGTTGACGCCGTGCGGCGCAGGGCATCAACGATCGTATTGCAGATCAGCCCTTGCAGCCACAACCGCCGCCACCACCGCCGCACCCACCCGCTTGCGGCGCATCATCCGCACCAGACGCGGCCGCTGCTGCCGGCTGTTTTGGGTGGATAGTGAAATCGATCACCACCGCATCCGGGCCATTTTGCACATATTCATGGTGAACTTGGCCATCGTAACGCTGCTGAATCTGGCTCAACAAAGGCAATGGATCGTGATCGTTGACAAAGCGCATCACATCGCCTTGCTCCAACGATTCCAGCGCACCAAAAATGGCCGCATGGCGCAAGCGCTTGGAAACGCCGCGCACATCAAATTGATAAACTTCAGGAGTTGCTTGGATTGACATGATTAATTCCAGAAAAAGTAATACGTCATCCTATTTATTGCGCTGCGTGATTGCCTTAAGACCGATCAAGTTTTTGGAACGTGCCAGATTGTGAGTGCTTGCTAATGAGTATGTTTTTCTGTTTCAGATTGTGGCGGAATGGGCAAAAATCCAAGCCGCTGGGCCTTGTCGACAGCCTCAAACACCGCTTGTTTAACGAATTTTTCTAAAGTAGCTGTGTCACGCAATTTTTCAACAATAGGGTCGGACTGCTGATTTTGATTTAAATCGTTTCCCATCACGCTTCCTCGTTTATTTGCAGATTGAATGTTGGGCTGATAAAGCGTTAGCCCGACCTACGGGCTGAAGTATTCGATTGGCAAAGATTTAATTTAGTAGGGTGCAATTGTAGGGCTTCAATAGCAAAGCGTATTGCGCCGTATGGCACGAATCACATACGGCGCAATACGCTTCGCTATTGACGCCCTACGCGTGACGGTGTGCAACTTACGGCCTTGGTGAAGCTTTAGCCCAATCAAAGGGCTAAGAATTAGTAAGACGTTCAAGTTCTATCTGTAGATGTAGATCTATCAAATAACAAAATTCCCATAAATTTTCTCTGTAACCTCTAACCTGCTGATAAGTAATGCTGGATGGTGTTGCGTCAGTATGAATGATGTTATTTCTAATATTCGTCAATGAATCGATATCCCCTGATATATCTTTTTTCTGAGGGAGTCCTGTAAGCATCGATTCGTTATCAGTTAATATCCGACATTTATCACAGATATTTTCAATTCCAACTCTATTGAAAAAATTTTTAAACTCAGATGAGCCATGTTTTCCATAGTCAAATTTATAGTTTACAGATAACGCAGAAAACACTTCATCATCATTCCATAAAGATGCGGCTTCAACTAATTTTGATATAGCATTACTTTTAGCTGAGAAAGGCTTACTTCCTATTAAATCTTTTAATAAAAAAGATGTAGAGTGAATCTTTAGTTGTTTTGGTAATTTTTTATATTTTAATTTTTTCTCAGCGAGTTTATCGACAAATTCTTCTAAAATATTTTCAGAAAATGATTCAATTTTAGCCGTGAGTAAAACAATAGATGCTTTGATATATATTTCTAATACTATTGGAATAGATTGTGATAATTCAGCTTGAGTAAGTAAATAATCAATTTCACCAATTGCAGCGTCAAATTCCTTGGTAGCGTCAAAGAAAGACATATCAACTCATAACTTCTTTAAGCGTGTGCATCCATGCCGTCAAACGATATTCTAATTTTGGCTTATCACTGGTGCCCAACGTAATTGATTCATTGAACTTATGATCATCGTTTAACAATTTAATAAATGCTTCGCAAATTTCTACTTTCATTTTAATAATTTGTTTTTTATCGTAATATGCGAAACCAACCATAATAACATCCATGATTGCCCTGTTAATTTGGCGATCTGCTACTCGATTTTTCACATCAATTCTACGAAACGCTTTTTCTCCGAAAATATCAAATGAACTATTCAAAGAATGAATGAATACACGTCGAAATCTATCAATTGTGCTTTTATCTGCATTTTTATACTCATTCATGAAGAGATTTAGAAAACCCTTCATTTTTCCAATGTAGCTACCAACGCTGCCAGTGTCTCGATTAAATCTTTCAATTAAAGCTATAGATCGGAGAACTAATTCAGCATCAACAAAGCGTGGATGTGGCCTGGTTAATCCTAGAATGGCTTGCAATTTCTCGGATTCTCGAAGGTCTCGAACTTCCTGGTTTAGGTTCCCTCTATACAGACAGTTTCTTAATTCTTGCTCATTTAATCGAACTGATCCGCGGTTCAATCGTAGAAATATGTCATATTTTATCTCGGGGTGAGATTCTTGAAGTATAACTATAATTCGAAGGATTCCATTTTTTAGAACTCTTTGGGCTTTTGTGTTAAGCGTAGAGAATTGTAATCTATTTAGTTCTGACAATACTTCTAGTCCAGTCAGTTTAAATTCATTGGAAAAAAAACGCTTTAAACTGTTTAGCCTTTGCAGGCCGTCGACAACATTCCAAGTGCTATCTTCTTCCTCTTCAACATAAATAACTGGAATCGGCACATTTAATAAAATAGATTCAATTAAAAGGGATGCTTTCTTATTGTCCCAGATGTAATTACGCTGATAATCTGGATCCAATCGAATATCGTCTGGCATCATTGCCACTAAATCTGCAACACTCTTATCATATGCTTGAGTCCTTAATACCCGCTTTTCTTTGGGAATTTCCTCTATTTCAGAATCTTCAATATCTGCACTTTTATCGTCAAAATCAAAATCAAAATCATTGTCGGTATCAATATTTGTCATATATATTCCTGAGTTAATATTTAAGTGCTACTGAAATTTTTTACGTTATTTCCCCCACGAATCCTTCAAAGTCACCACCCGATTAAACACCGGTTTCCCCGCCACAGAATCCACCCGATCCACCACAAAATACCCTTGCCTTTCGAACTGATAGCGGTCTTCCGGCATGGCGGCGGCCAGGCTGGGTTCCAGGTAGGCCATCACCACTTCTTTGGCATTCGGATTCAGGGCCAGTTTGAAGTCGCGGCCGCCGGCGTCGGGTTGCGGGTCGTTGAACAGGCGATCAAACAGGCGCACTTCGGCTTGCAGCGCTTCGTGGCTGCTGACCCAATGGATATTGCCTTTGACTTTGTAATTGGCGCTGCCCTCAGTGCCGCTTTTGCTGTCGGGGAAGTAATTGCAGTGCACCGCGATTACATTGCCGTCGGCGTCTTTGTCGCAACCGGTGCATTCGATTACATAGCCGTAGCGCAGTCGTACCTTGTTGCCGGCCTTGTCGCCGATGGGCGGATAGAGGCGGAAGTAGCCTTTGCTCGGCTCTTGCATGAAGTCATCCTGCTCGATCCAGAGTTCGCGGCTGATGTTGAAGTGGCGCAGGCCGCGTTCAGGGTAATGCGGATGGACCGGGGAGGTGCAGGCGTCGCGCAATTGCTCGGGAAAATTGTCGATGATCAGTTTCAACGGGCGCAATACGGCGGCGGCGCGTGGCGCTTTTGGGTCGAGGTCTTCGCGCAGGCAGCCTTCGAGCGTGCTCATGTCGATCCAGCCGTCGGATTTGGTGACGCCAATGCGCTCGCAAAACAGTTGGATCGATTCCGGCGTGAAACCGCGGCGACGGATGCCGACGATGGTTGGCATGCGTGGATCGTCCCAGCCATCGACAATGCCTTCTTCGACCAGTTGCAACAGTTTGCGTTTGCTGGTGATCGCATAAGTCAGGTTCAGGCGCGCAAATTCGTACTGGTGCGGCACCGGTTGCTGGAAGAAGCCGCCTTCGGCGCAACGGGCGATGATCCAGTCATAGAACGGGCGGTGATCCTGGAATTCCAGCGTGCAGACCGAGTGCGTGATGTGCTCAATCGCGTCCGACAGCGGATGCGTGAAATCGTACATCGGGTAGATGCACCAAGTGTCGCCGGTGCGGTGATGGTGTGCGTGGCGGATGCGGTAGATGGCCGGGTCGCGCAGGTTCATGTTGGGCGAGGTCATGTCGATTCTGGCGCGCAGGATGTGTTCGCCGTCCTTGAATTCACCGGCCTTCATGCGTCGAAACAGATCCAGCGATTCGGCGGGCAAGCGTTCGCGGAACGGCGAATCGATGCCGGGTTTATTAAAGTCGCCGCGATTGGCAGCCATGTCTTCGGCGCTTTGGCTATCTACATAGGCGTGAGCGCTGTGGATCAGGTATTCGGCCATGTTATAGAGTTGGTCGAAGTAGTCGCTGGCGTAGTGCAAATGTTCGATGCCGTCCTGTTCCCAGTTGAAGCCGAGCCACTTGACGCTGTCGATGATGGTGTCGACGTATTCCTGATCTTCTTTGGCCGGGTTGGTATCGTCGAAACGCAGGTGGCAGCGCCCGTTGTAATCGCGCGCCAGACCGAAATTCAGGCAGATCGATTTGGCATGGCCGATGTGCAGGTAGCCGTTCGGCTCGGGCGGGAAGCGGGTAATCACGTTCGGCAAACCGGGGCGCTGGTAAGCGCCTTTTTCAATATCGGCTTCGACGATGGCGCGCAAGAAGTTGGAGGTGGCTGGAGGTGTTGTGGCGGCTTGGCCATTGCCTTTTTTGATGTCGCTGCTCATGTGTGTTCTTTGATGACGTGTTGGATTGATATTGGTTGAAAGCATTCTACCGTAGAGGCTGACAGGCAGGCCGCTAGCGTGGCTGATGTAATAGTGCAACAAGCGGCTTCGCCAGACGTTAAACTGATGGACTTTGAATGGCCTAGTTGTACCGGGCCGCGCTGAATCGCCATTTTGTTTTCAAGCCTGCTATCCGATGACTGAAATACTATTGCTGTGCCTGTTCGCCTTTTTTGCCGGCTTGATTGATGCGGCGGTGGGGGGCGGTGGTTTAATCCAGATTCCGGCGCTGTTTAATTTCATGCCGACTACCGTGCCGGCAACTTTGTTCGGCACCAATAAGGTGGCGTCGCTTGCTGGCACTTTTTTCTCTGCGCGCTCTTATTTCAAGCGGGTACGTATCGCTTGGGCGCTAGTGTTGCCGGCTGCTGCCAGCGCGTTCGTGATGGCGTTCGCCGGAGCGGCGACGGTGTCGATGGTGCCGAAATCGTTTCTGAAACCAGTAGTGTTTTTTTTGCTGGTGGTAATTGCAATTTATACGTTGTGGAAAAAAGATTTCGGCACCATTCATAAGCCGGTGCAGGTCGGCCGGCGCGAAAAAATCATTGCGGTGCTGATCGGCGGCGCGATTGGTTTTTATGACGGTTTGTTCGGCCCTGGCACTGGCAGCTTTCTGATTTTCTTGTTTATTCGCTTTTTTGCGTTCGATTTTCTGAATGCCTCTGCCGCAGCCAAATTCGTCAATATCGCCACCAATGTGGCCGCCTTGGCTTTCTTTGTACCGGCCGGCTATGTGCTGTGGCAGGTCGCGCTACCGATGGCGTTGGCCAATATCTTCGGCGCAGTTTTTGGCACTTGGCTGGCGCTGCACAAGGGCGCCGGGTTTGTGCGGGTATTGTTCCTGGTGCTGGTGACGACGCTGATCATGAAGCTCGGATATGAGATTTTCTTTTAACTGGTTTAGCGTAATGATTCAGGCGGTTTGGCAATTAAATATGATTTTCCAGGAGCGGCTTTAGCCGTAATTGTTTGTGCTTGATCGCGACTAAAGTCGCTCCTGCAAAAAAATAAGTGACTTACGGAACTTCAGCGAGTTGGTGCAGCCAGGCAGTTATTTTCCCGGTTTTAGAACCACCTTAGTCCAGCCATCTTTGCGCGCATCGAAATTTTTATAGCCTTCCACTGCCTTGTCCAGCGGCAGCTCATGGGAGATAAGGAACGATGGCTTGGCTTTTCCCGCAGCAATCAGATTGCATAGCTTGCGGTTGTACGCTTTGACGTTGGCCTGGCCGGTACCAAAGTGCTGGCCCTTGACCCACAACTGGCCAAAGTCGAAAGCGATCTGACCTTGTTTGGCAAGTTTGTCTGAGGCGCCAGGGTCTTGCGGAATGAAAACGCCGACCACCCCGATACCGCCGGTCGCGCGCACCGTCTGGACCAAATTATTCATTGTCAGGTTCGGCACCTCATGGCGTTTGTGGTCGCAGCATTGATAACCCACACATTCGCAGCCGCGGTCGGCTCCCAGGCCGCCGGTCAAGGCCAATACCTGATCCACGCTGGAGCCGTCGGAGTCGTCGATGGGAATAGCGCCGATTTTTTCGGCCAGCGCAAGTCGGTCCTTGTGTATATCGACCACCATGACCTTGCTCGCACCTTTGATTATGGAGGAGTATGCCGCCATCAAACCAACCGGACCCGCACCGTAGATCACGACCGAATCACCTACTTGCACGCCGGCTAGCTCAGTGGCGTGATAACCGGTCGGAAATATATCGGATAGCATCACGTAATCGTTTTCTTTTTCTTCCGCATCGGGCGGCAGTACCAGACAGTTAAAGTCGGCATAGGGCACGCGTAGCAGTTCTGCCTGTCCGCCGCTGTAAGGCCCCATGCCTGCAAAGCCATATGCCGCGCCGGCGAAGCCCGGATTTGCGGTGAGGCAGAATCCGGTCAGCCCGCGTTCACAGTTTTCGCAAAATCCGCATCCAATGTTGAATGGCATACAAACCATGTCGCCGACTTTTATACGATCGATCGCGTTACCAATTTCAATAACGACCCCTAGATTTTCATGCCCGAAAATGTTGCCGGAATTAAAATCGGTTCTGCCTTCATACATATGCAGATCCGAGCCGCAAATATTGGTGGTGGTGATCTTCACCAGCACATCGGTGGCTTTTTCAATCCTGGCATCGGGAACTTCTTTGACCTCAATGTTGCGGGGGCTGTTGTATACGACTGCTCTCATATCGATACTCCTTTTTAATAAAAGCGGCCACAGACTATCTGCCGGCGGCACGCAGTGACTAATAAAAATTACCAATGACAAAGAGTTAGCGCACGCTCGAAAAAGCTTTCTTCAGTGCGTCCGCCGCAAGTTTTTCCGCAGCTTTTGCTTTTGGCACGACAGCGCCCATTCCAAAGAACTCGTGCGTCACACCGGTGTATTCTTTATACGTAACCTTTACTCCGTCTTTTTTCAACCGGTCGGCGTAACTCTTTCCCTCTGAGCGCAATGGATCAATTTCCGCGCCAATCACCGTAGCCGACGGCAGTCCTTTCAAGGTGACTGCTTTCATGGGCAATGCGTACGGATTTTCGCTGTCTTCTTCCTTGCTGGAGTAGTGCTTGAAGAACCAATGCATCATGGCTTTATTGAGCGGTTTGGCTTCCGCGTTTTCTTGATAAGAAGGGGTATTGAAGCCGTTATTGACGACCGGGTAGATCAGTAATTGATGCACTGGCAAAGGCGCTTGCTTGTCCCGCGCCATCAGCGACACCACCGCCGCCAAGTTGCCTCCGGCACTTTCGCCGCCTACCGCAACACGTTTTGGATCTCCATTGATTTCTGTGGCATGTTCCAGTACCCAGGTGTAGGCAGCATAGGCATCGTTGGGTGCTGCAGGAAATTTATGTTCGGGCGCCAGGTGATAGTCCACTGCCACCATGATGGCTTGCGCACCTTTGGCTAAGGCGCGAGGCGAGGCATCGTAGGTTTTTGTATCTGCGATGACAAAGCCGCCACCGTGGTAGTACAGCATGACGGGAAAGGGCCCTTTTCCTTGCGGGGTATAGATGTGAATCGGAATTTCACCCACCGGTCCTGGAATTGTCATGTCTTTTACACTTACGCCCGGTTCGGGGTCTGTACTCTTTCCTTGACTCTCTAATACTTTCTTGACCGCATCTGCCGGAGTGGGCTGTTTGCGTGCTTCTTCTGGCGTTAAGGTTTCAAGCGGTTTCGGTCCGAGCGTAGCCAGTGCATCCAATACTTTTTGCATATGGGGTTCGGCTTTTGACTGCTTGCTTGCTGATTTTGCTTCATTTTTCATGTCATTTTTTGCGTCATTTGCTTGGGCATAAACGAAGCCGGCAGTCAGTAGGAGTGCGGTGGAAGCAATAAAATATTTTTTTTTCATGTCAAGTTCTTTCTGATTGTTATTCAAAATTGATCGGATGTATTTCTGGACATTACAAATATTCAAACCCGTCTAATTTGTCGTATCCCCCTCGAATGGACAGTGCGTTGCCGCGCGGAGTTCGATAGATTCGTCATGGCATTTTCTTGTTCGACCCGTTACGCAGCAATTGGTTGAAATTAATGCACAAATGCGCCGATTTCAAGCAGAGGTTGATCGGCGTAGGTTTTAAAATTAGATTATTTGAGCGAGGTCAAACTAGGAAGTCAAAATATTGCTAAGGATTAACCTGTGCTGTCTCGATTGAGAATGCCGACGTCAGACTTTTTTAGTGCAGTTTTATTGCGGGAGTATCGCGAAAAATACTGCCTTCTCCGCATATATTCATTGCTTGTATTGAAAATACGTCATCCAGTATTCCTTATCGGCAAGTTACTGTGCTGCAAATGCGCTTCGAACCGCTTCCAGTCGTTTGCGGTTGGCGCCAAAATCCTTGCTCCCCAAACGCGATGCCGAGCGCATCTGGATTACGCCGGATTGTGCGTCGAGTGCAAACTCGACATCGTCGATGTACTTCATCAGCGGCGTCTGGAATTGCGCATACAGGTAGCCGGGTTCGGCGCTGATGACGGTAGCGCCACCCATGCCGCGCACGATGGCGGTCAACTTGATGAAAGCCGCTTTGGCGTCGCCGCGATAGGCAAGCGGGGCGATCACGTGATAATCGGTGTGCGGATGCAGTGCGGCCTGGCTGGAAACGCTGTTCCAGGCGTCAGCCCGCGGCGCTTTTAGCTGGCCGTTGTGCAGCCCCAGATCGGTCGGCTGTTTTCCGCCGAGCAATCCGGCTTGGCCGACCGCCAGCACCAGCAGCGGAATGACGACGAACACGACAATAGCGATTACGCGAAGAGTTTGGCTCATGATGGGCGGCTGGCTGGTATCAATGATTGGTATATTACCGTCATGCTTAAAACTCTGTGGCCCTATCCAAAAATCGTCGCCCATCGCGGTGGCGGCGCGCTGGCTCCCGAAAACACACTGGCGGCGATGCGTTGCGGCCTGGCACATGGTTTTCATGCGGTCGAGTTCGATGTGATGTTGAGCCGGGACGCGATTCCGGTGCTGATGCATGACGAGCAATTCGGCCGCACCGTCAGTGGTGTTGGCAGCGTGCCGACGACTAGCGCTTTAGAATTGGCGGGGTTGGATGCCGGTAGCTGGTTTGGCGACGCATTTGCCGGCGAGCCGGTACCGAGCTATGCGCAGGTAGCGGCGTTTTGCCGGGCACAGGCAATCTGGATGAATGTCGAAATCAAGCCGGCCGTTGGTTTCGAGGTCGCAACCGGTCGCGTGACGGCGGCTTTGACGCGGCAATTGTTTGCTGCCGAAATTGCAACTGCAGGCGTCGCTTCGCGTGCTTTGCCCTTGTTTTCTTCATTTTCTTTTGAGGCATTGATGGCGGCCCGGGCCGCTGCGCCTGAAATTCCGCGTGGCTATCTGGTGGATACGATTCCGGCCGACTGGCACGCACGGTTAGTTGCGTTGGCGGCAGTTGCGCTGCACACCAATCATCAAAACCTGTCGCGCAAATTGGCGCAGCAGGTAAAAGCGGCGGGTTATGGTCTCTTTTGTTATACCGTCAACGACCCGGCGCGGGCCACGGAAATTCTTTCCTGGGGCGTGGACGGATTTTGCACCGACCGCATCGACCTGATCGGCGCTGATTTTTCGCTGGGTGCGGCGGTCGTAATTGCAGACAAATAGCTGCTTAATGGCCGGTAACTGGCGGGTAAATGCCATTTACGCATCACGTATAATCGTTTTTCTTGCAAAGCATTTTTTATAACGCATTCTTATTTTTAGCCAAAGCACATGAACTCGTCCGAAATCCGCGATAAATTCCTCCAGTTTTACGAATCCAAGGGCCATACGGTGGTGCGCTCATCGAGCCTGATTCCCGGCAATGACCCGACCTTGTTGTTCACTAATTCCGGCATGGTGCAGTTCAAAGACGTGTTTTTGGGCCAGGACAAGCGCAATTACACTCGCGCCACCACCGCGCAGCGCAGCCTGCGTGCCGGCGGCAAGCACAACGATCTGGAAAACGTCGGCTACACCGCGCGCCACCATACTTTTTTCGAGATGCTGGGTAATTTTTCGTTCGGCGATTATTTCAAACGCGACGCGATCCATTACGCATGGGAATTGCTGACTTCGGTCTATAAGATGCCGCCAGAAAAGCTGTGGGTGACGGTTTATTTCGAGGATGACGAAGCGTATGCGATCTGGGAGAAAGAAATCGGCGTGCCAGCCGAGCGCATTATTCGCATTGACGACAACAAGGGCGCACGCTATGCGTCGGACAACTTTTGGCAGATGGCGGAGACTGGCCCGTGCGGTCCGTGCAGCGAGATTTTTTACGATCACGGCGCTGAAATCTGGGGCGGGCCTCCGGGCAGTGCCGAGGAAGATGGCGACCGTTACATCGAGATATGGAATCTGGTCTTCATGCAGTTCAACAAGGACGAGAAAGGCGTGCTGCATCCGTTGCCAAAACCTTGTATCGACACCGGCATGGGACTGGAGCGCATCACCGCAGTGCTGCAGCATGTGCATTCGAATTACGATATCGACAGCTTCCAGACGCTGATCATCGCTGCGGCGCGTGAAACCGGCTGCATGGATTTGACTGACAATTCACTCAAAGTGATTGCCGATCATATTCGCGCCTGCTCCTTCCTGGTGGTCGATGGCATCATCCCTGGCAATGAAGGGCGCGGCTATGTACTGCGCCGTATCGTGCGCCGCGCTTTGCGCCACGGTCACAAGCTGGGCCAGACCAAACCGTTCTTTTTCAAGCTGGTTAAGGATCTGGTGGGCGTGATGGGCAATGCCTATCCAGAGCTGACTGATGCCGCATCTCGCGTCGAGCAGGTATTGCAGCAGGAAGAAGAACGTTTCGGCGAAACACTGGAACACGGCATGAAACTGCTGGAAACCGCGCTAGCCAAGAATAACAAAAAGCTCGACGGTGATACCGCCTTCGCCTTGTATGACACTTTTGGTTTCCCGCTTGACCTGACTGCCGACATCTGTCGCGAACGTAATATCACGCTGGACGAGGCAGGTTTCGATGCTGCTATGGCGCGCCAGAAGTCGACCGCGCGCGCCGCCGGCAAGTTCAAGATGGCGGCTGGTATCGAATACAGCGGCGACAAGACCCAATTCGTCGGTTACGACCGTTTGACCGAGGCCGGCAAAGTCGTTGCGCTATATGTGGACGGCAGCGCGGTACTGTCGATTACGGCGGGCCAGCATGCGATTGTGGTGCTCGATAGCACGCCGTTCTATGCCGAATCGGGTGGACAGGCGGGCGACTCCGGGGTGCTGGAATCGGTCTATGGCACCGATACGGCGAGCTTTGAAGTGGAAGATACCCAAAAGATTCAGGCTAACGTGTTCGGCCATCACGGTATTTTGAACCAAGGTCTGCTATCTGTTGGCGATACGCTCAATGCGCAGGTTGATGCGGCTGTGCGCGCACACAGCATGCGCAACCATTCGGCCACGCATTTGATGCACAAGGCGTTGCGTGAAGTGCTGGGCAGCCATGTGGCGCAAAAAGGCTCACTGGTCGACGCCGACAAGACCCGCTTCGATTTCAGCCATAACGCACCAATGACGGCTGACGAGATCAGTCGCGTCGAAGACATCGTCAACCGCGAAATTCTCGCCAACGTTGCGACCCAATCGCAAGTGATGTCGTACGACGATGCGGTCAAGCACGGCGCGATGGCGCTGTTCGGCGAAAAATACGGCGACGAAGTGCGGGTGCTGGACATCGGTTCCTCGCGTGAATTGTGCGGCGGCACGCATGTGTCGCGCACTGGCGACATCGGCTTGTTCAAGATCGTCGCTGAAGGCGGCGTCGCGGCCGGTATTCGCCGCGTCGAAGCCGTCACCGGCGAAGGCGCGCTGGCGCTGGTGCAGACCCTGAGTCGCCGCTTGCAGGACGCCGCCGCTGCGCTGAAAGCGCAACCGGAAGAATTGACGCAACGCATTATGCAAGTGCAGGACACTATCAAAACACTGGAAAAAGAAGTTGCCGCGCTCAAATCCAAACTCGCTTCCGGCCAAGGCGATGAGTTGCTCAAGCAAGCGGTGCTTGTAAACGGCATCAAGGTGCTGGCTGCAACGCTCGATGGCGCCGACGTGGCGACGTTGCGCGAAACTATGGATAAGCTCAAGGACAAACTGAAAACCGCCGCCATCGTGCTGGCCGCCGTCAATGACGGCAAGGTCAGCCTGATCGCCGGCGTGACTGCCGACGCGACTGCAAAAGTCAAAGCCGGTGAACTGGTCAACTTCGTGGCGCAGCAGGTCGGCGGCAAAGGCGGCGGCCGCGCCGACATGGCGCAAGCCGGCGGCACCGATCCGAGCGGTCTGGCGCAAGCGCTGGCCGGCGTTGCGGCTTGGGTCGGCGAGCGCATCTGAGGTGTGTTAAGGACAACGGGCTTTATCTGAGTTCAGGTTTGGCCCGGTTTGCGGCGTTGCGCAGTTCACTGATTCATACTGATCGGTGCTGATGTGCTTATGTATAGAATTGAACGCAATATGTTGTTTTTAATGACATTAACGTACATTTTTTCATATTTCGCACCAATTTATTGCACGCCAAAGTCGCGATTAAAAATTATTTTGTTGCGACGCACCATCAAAAGACGTTTTCTGTAAAATTTGGCGTATTATTTGAAGACCAAATTATCTACGGATAGAAATCATGCAATTTAATAAAGAAATAGATGCACGTGGTCTCAATTGCCCTTTGCCTATTCTGAAGACCAAAAAAGCATTATCTGAAATGCTGAGTGGTCAAGTGTTGCACGTGCTGGCAACAGATCCTGGCTCGGTTCGAGATTTTCAGGCGTTTTCAAAACAGACCGGTAATGAATTGTTGTCGCATGAAGTACATGATCGGGAATTTGAGTATTACGTCAAACGTAAGTAATTTTCACAATAAATCCCTCTTTTTGCCGAGGCAATCAACAAGACAAGCGCCCAGTCCGCTAACGTGATTACGGTTTTGGACTGCCTTGCTCGAAATAGCTTGGATGGTGTTTTCCCTGCCAACGTCCACAGTATTACTCCCGGTGTTTTGTTCAAAAACGATCGGTGTACTCATTTCCCCCGCTATACCCCCCTCCGAACGTCATTTCCAAAAAATATGAATCCCTGTTGGTTTGATCGATACACCTCAAAATCAGTAATAAGGTAGTTCCGCGCGCATAGCCGTGCTCAAGCGTTCAGTGCTTGTGGTTCCTGCATCCCCAAGAACTATTGCTGGTTGCATGGCGGCGCAATATGTGTGCGGAAATCCAGCCTAGGATTGTCAGCTTAATGCGGAAATCCAGAAAATTCCTTTTTTAAATCTCTAAAAATTTTATAAATATTTCTTTATATTCATGATGTTAGGTGAATATCCTGCGATTTTTTGCGGCTGGTATGAAAGATGCTATTACAACAGGCAGCGTATTGATGCAGCGCGCCCGAAATACAGTGCATACGATAAATCCAAAACAGGAGAAGACAATGAATTCAAAACACCATATCAAGACATTTCTCGCCACGCATACTCTGGCTGCACTCGTTGCGGTGGCTGGGTTCCCGCTGGTTGCGAACGCCGCTGACCTGGTTCGCCTGGGCAATTTGAAATTCGCCCATTACGGAGCGGTCGCTTACATGAAAGAAATTGCACCCAAGTACAACCTGAAAATTGAAGAACGGGTATTTGCCAAGGGGCTCGATATCGTCCCGGCGATCATCGCGGGTGAAATCGATGTATCGGCCAGTGCGCTGGAAGCGGCGATATCAGGCCGGGCCAGCGGGGTCAAGGTGTATCTGGTAGGCGGGTTTGCGAAAGGCGGTGTGCGCATCGTCGGGCGCTCCGATCTGAATATTCGCAGCATTGCCGAACTCAAAGGCAAAAAAGTCGGTGTTACCAGAGGCGGCCCACAGGAAATTCTGCTATTCACCGAGCTCGCAAAAAACCATCTGACATGGTCGGATAAACCGGGTAAGGATGTTCAGATAATGTATATGGGATACCCTGATCTGAATCAGGCCCTGATGACCAAAAACATCGATGCGATGAGCCAGTCAGAGCCTTATTCCACCCAGGCGCTGAACAAAAAATATGGCTCGGAAATCTTGCGTCCGTATGACACTCCGCTTGGCGAACCGGTGCGGGCATTGGTGATGACGGAAAAAATGTACAAGGAACGTCCTGACGTCGCAGCACGTTTCATGCAGTGCTTTGTGGCGGCCACCCGCCATTTCATCAGCGATCCTATAGCGGCCGAGAATTATGTCCGTACATCGATGTTCAGGAATCAGGTCAGCAGCGAGGATTACCGTGACGCGATGGAGAACGCTTCCTTTACCGATGATATTTCGATCAATCACGTGCAATTGACGACCGATTATATGGTGAAGTACGGTATTGGGAAGATGGCAATTCCCCCGGCAGCGCTCGATTGGGTGAAACTCGATTTGCTGGAAGCGGCCAAGAAGTCGATCAAGAATTGAGACGGGGATCAACATGAATCTCTCTTTTCTCAAAAAAATACTGTACGGCGCGATCGTGCCCTTGATTGCGCTGGCGCTGTGGCAGACGCTATCGTCACTTGGATTTCTTAATCCTCAGATCGTGCCGTCGCCGCTGGCGGTGGTGCGCAAGTGGGGCGAATATCTGGCGCCGACAGAAGCCTATTCTCCTGAACTGGGGAGTTATGCATTGTGGCTCTTGTCCGGCGAATTGCTGAACGACGCCTATGCCAGCATGTCGCGCGTGATTGGCGGATTCCTGATCGGTGCGGTGCTGGCGCTGCCGCTCGGGCTGTTGATGGGGACGAATAAAACGATCTACAAATTGTTCGATCCGCTGATTCAAGTGCTGCGTCCGATTCCGCCGATTGCGTATATTCCTTTGGCGATTTTATGGTTCGGCTTAGGTAATCCTCCCGCGTTCTTTTTAATCAGCATCGGTTCATTTTTTCCAATCCTGATGAACACCATTGCCGGTGTGCGTCATGTCGATGGTATTTATATCCGGGCCGCGCGCAATCTTGGCGCAGGGCAAATGACCATGTTCCGGCGCGTGATTTTGCCGGCAGCCACGCCGTATATTTTGACCGGCGCCCGGATTGGCATGGGAACCGCATTTATTGTTGTGATCGTGGCGGAGATGATCGCCGTCAACAATGGCCTTGGATTTCGGATTTTGGAAGCCCGCGAGTATTTCTGGTCGGACAAAATCATCGCCGGGATGTTTACCATCGGCTTCTTCGGCCTGATGATCGATCTTGCAATGAACGCGTTGAATAACCACTTGCTGAAGTGGCATCGCGGGCTCGAACACAACTAATCAGGAGACAATATGACAACCATTAGAATTGAAGCGGTCAACAAGGTGTTTTCTGGCTACGGCGGCGATGTGGTAGCGCTCAAGGATATTAATCTGGTAATTGCCGGCGGTGAATTCGTTTGCTTGCTCGGCCCATCAGGTTGCGGGAAGTCGACTTTGCTTAACGCCATAGCGGGATTTTCACATCCGACTTCGGGTGGAATCTGGGCTGGTGATGTGCGTGTGACCAAGCCTGGCCCGGATCGCGGCATGGTATTTCAGGAATATGCGTTGTTTCCCTGGATGACGATTCATCAAAACATTGCGTTTGGCCTCGAAATCGCCGGACGTTCGGCGTCGGTGATCCGGGAACGGGTCGAAGTATTGCTGAATATGTTGAGCCTGCATGAATTCCGCGATCGTTTTCCAAAGGATTTGTCCGGTGGCATGCGGCAACGAGTTGCCATCGCAAGAGTGCTGGCGCTCGATTCCCCGATCATGCTGATGGACGAACCGTTTGGTGCACTGGATGCATTAACCCGCCGCAACCTGCAAGATGAGCTGCTGAAAATTTGGAAAGAGTTCGGCACCACCATTGTTTTTGTAACGCACAGTATCGAAGAGTCGATCTACTTGGCCGACCGCACCATTGTCATGACGTATCGGCCCGGCACGATCAAGCGCGATGTGCACATCGCCTTACCGCGCCCGCGCGACCCGAGCGACCCCGAGTTCAATCGCCTGAAACGAGAGCTCGGTGCGCTGGTGATGGAGGAGCAGCAACGCCATCGCCAGGATGAAATGCTGGTAACTACTGCGGATTGAGGCATTTTATTAATCCGTAACGTTGATGCAACGGAAAGGATTTTCCCATAAACTGCCCTTTCCGTATTTGTAATTTAACAAAATATGCAGGAGTATCGGTATAAATGCAGATACTTCCGCATTATTTTATTGGCATTTTAAAAAATACATTGGATAGTATATTTTTTCTGGTAATGCATCGGGAAATCCAGTGCCGCACGCTGCCGAGCTACATTGGTATGCCTATCGCGGTGTATGATGGCGCGCCAGTCGATACAGGGCGCACATCGATGTTGTTACAAGGTGTCGTTTAAACGCGGAGTATAACCAGTGTTCGCTCATCGCAATCTCAAAAACTCGGTCATGGTAGTGCTGGCACTGTGTTTGTTGGTTGCGGTTGTGATTTTTGCCTACTGGTTTGCGAAGCGCCGCAGTCTGAACGACATGCATCGGATTCTGGTGCCGCGTGCCGAGTTTTACGCAGCAACTCTCGACGGCATCCTGAGTAAATATGAATTCCTCCCGCTGGCACTGGCGCAAAGCGCTGAAGTGGCCGAACTGTTGCAACAAAAAGACGCCGCAAAGGTGGCGCGCGTCAATGGCTATCTCGAGGATATCAATACCCGTGTCGGTGCCTTCGCCGTCTACGTGTTGAATCCTCAAGGCGTTGTGTTCGCATCGAGCAATTGGCGAGAGCCGACTTCGTATGTCAACCAGAACTATGCGTTTCGACCGTATTTTGAACAAGCCATTCGCGGCGGGATCGGACGTTTCTACGGTATTGGCGTATCGACCGGCGAGGCTGGATTGTTCATTTCCCAACCGATTCGACGTGGCGGGCACATTATCGGCGTCGCTGTGGCAAAGGTAAGTCTTGACTGGATCGAACGATCATGGCGAGCGCCTGGCGCCACCGAGCAGATATGGGTGACTGATTCCAATGGCGTAATCATTTTGTCCTCATTTCCCGGTTTGAAATTTACAACCCTGTTGCCATTGTCGGATGCGCGCAGAAAAACGATTAACCAGCAGCGCCAATTCATGCATGAAGCCTTACCCTCGGTTGATCATTCGGTGCTGGAGCAATTTGCAGATGGAGCGAAGGTAATCTCCCTGACCAAACCGGCGAATGGCCGTGTGGTGCCCAGCGGCGAGTTTCTTGCCGTGGGGCGTCGCCTTGCACCTTTGGAATGGCAAATTACCGTGTTGTCCGATCTGGCTCAGGTGCGAGCTGTAGCCAGAAATGCGGCGCTCGCTGCGACGCTGGCCTGGGCGGTAGTGTTGCTCGGTGTGTTGTATGCAAGGCAACGCCGTCGGCGCATCCATGAGCGGCTGGCCGCGCAAGTGGCACTCAAGAGTGCCTACGATGAATTGGAAATCAAGGTTGGACAACGAACTTCGGATTTGCTCGATGCCAATCAACGTCTGCAAGCGGAAGTAGCCGAGCGCGAACGTGCCGAACAAACGCTGCGCTTTGCCCAAGTCGAGCTGGTGCAGCGCGAGAAACTGGCTGCGATTGGACAAATGGCGGCGGGCGTGACCCATGAACTGAATCAGCCTCTGGCCGCAATGCAAACCTTTTCTGATAATGCCAGGGTGTTGATTGTGCGAGGGCGCACCGAGGAAGCGCTGGAAAATCTTTCCATCATCTCCGATCTGGTCAAGCGACTTGGTTACATTACATCGCAGCTGAAAGCATTTGCACGGCGCAGCGACGATGCTAAAAAGCCGGCCCATGTCCAGAAAGCCTTCAGGCAGACGATGTTGTTGCTGCATGCAAAAATGAGCGCGGAACAGATACAGCTAATAACAGCATGGCCGGTGCCGCCACTTATCGTATTTTGTAGTGAGATTGGACTGGAACAGGTTTTTACCAATCTTCTGTCAAACGCAATCGATGCGATGGCCGAATCCACTACCAAGCGTATCGAGATTAAGACCATCAAATATGCGGATCGCCTGGAAATTCACATCTGCGATACAGGAACCGGAATTTCAGCGAATCAAATCGATAAGATATTCGATCCCTTCTATACCACCAGAGAGCAAGGCTTGGGGCTCGGGCTTTCGATTAGCGCAGGAATCATTCGTACCGCCGGTGGGCTGCTCTCTGTTCGAAACCGGCCAAAAGGTGAGGGATGCGGTGCGGAATTTATCATCAGTCTGATGTGTGTATCCGATATTGATGGCGAGAAAAGGGGAACATGATGGATGAGCGGCGCTTTGACGGCATGCAGGTTTTGTTTGTGGAAGACGATGCGATTGTCAGGAAAGGGGCAAAGCAAACTCTGGAACTGGCCGGTCTAAGCGTTATACCTTGCGCTACTGCCGAGCAGGCACTCGAATATTTATCGCCTGAGTTTCCCGGTATTTTGATAAGCGATGTGAAATTGCCTGGCATTGACGGCTTGGAATTGTTGCGCATTGCAGTCGCGCAAGATGCGTCGTTGCCGGTCATTCTGGTTACCGGTCATGGCGATGTCTCGATGGCAGTGAGCGCAATGCGGCAAGGCGCCTACGATTTCATCGAGAAACCATTTTCCGCCGATTTGTTGGTCGAAGTGGGTTATCGCGCGCTGGATAAACGGCGTCTGGTACTGGAAAACATTGATTTGCGTCGGCAACTGGAAAACCGCGAGGGCATCGAGGCACGAATCATCGGGCGCAGCGATGCGATTGCAAAGGTACGGCAAGTTGTATTGAGTCTGGCGGCAAAATCGGCGGACATCATGATTTTGGGCGAAACAGGCACAGGCAAGGAGCTGATTGCGCGCTGCCTGCATGACTTCAGCGATCGCAGAGACCATCACTTTGTCGCGATTAATTGCGGTGCCTTGCCGGAGTCTATTTTTGAGTCTGAGCTGTTCGGTTATGAAGAGGGGACATTTACCGGGGCCAGTCGGCAACGTATCGGCAAGATCGAATACGCTAGTGGGGGTACGCTTTTTCTGGATGAAATTGAAAGCATGCCGCTCTCGTTGCAGGTCAAGCTATTGCGTGTGTTGCAGGAAAGGCAGGTGGAGCGACTGGGATCGAATCAGGTGATTTCGATCGATTTGCGGGTGATTGCCGCAACCAAGGACGATCTGCGCGTTCTCGCCGAGCAAAACAAATTCAGGGCTGACCTTTACTACCGCTTGAATGTTGCCAGCATGACCCTACCCGCGCTGCGGGATCGGCGTGAAGATATACCGCTGCTATTCGAGTTCTTCGTTTTACAGGGGGCGGTACGTTATGGCCAGACAGCTCCATTAATCGGGATCGAATTATTGCGTGCATTGATGGCGCAGAAGTGGTCCGGCAATGTGCGGGAACTGCGCAATATTGCCGATCGCTTTGTATTGGGATTGCTCGACGAAATGTTGATGCCATCCGGTGTGCGGCGGGAGGGGTCGCTTGCCGAGCAGGTCGACGCATTTGAAAAATCCATTATCGAGGATGGACTGCGGCGTTTGGAGGGTAATGTGGTCGCAGCGGCTGAGAGCCTGAATATCCCGCGCAAAACGCTGTATGACAAGTTGAAGCGATTTGAGATATCTACAGAAAAATTCCGATCCAGATGACTGTAGCGTCTGGCGAGGCTGCTAAAGTGCGTTGGTTGAATTCAGGATTTTCTCGGGTTGATTAATCTGTAGTAACCACGCGTGTAAAATGCGCTTCTTAAGCGTCGATGTGATAAAACCTTGCAAGCACGGTCAGCTGAACTGAATATAAGCAATGTATAAGCAATTCCTGAAAACTGGTTGCATTCAGGCGTTGGAATAAATAGAACGATCGTCCTAAATTTTGTCTCAGTGGTTATTATTCGCTTTATAATTCAATTTGATTTACGTTAACGTCAATTAAACTTCATTCGCAAATTTGCACAGTAAAGGCAGAACTATGAAAGTCTTGGTCCCGGTCAAACGCGTGGTGGATTACAACGTCAAAGTGCGTGTCAAGTCAGACAACACAGGCGTCGATATCGCCAACGTCAAAATGTCGATGAATCCGTTCGATGAAATCGCACTGGAAGAAGCGATGCGCCTGAAAGAAGCAGGCAAAGTTACTGAAGTTGTCGCCATTTCGTGCGGCGTGACGCAATGCCAGGAAACTCTGCGCACCGCGATGGCTATCGGTGCCGACCGCGCTATCCTGGTCGAAACAGAATCCGATATCCAGCCGCTGGCTGTAGCCAAGCTTATCAAGGCGTTGGCCGACAAGGAACAGCCGCAACTCATCATCCTCGGCAAACAAGCCATTGATGACGACTGCAACCAGACCGGCCAGATGCTGGCGGCCTTGTTGGGCTGGCCACAAGCCACTTTTGCCTCCAAAGTCGTGCTGGAAGACGGCAAAGTCACCGTCACCCGTGAAGTCGACGGCGGCTTGGAAACACTTGCTTTGACCTTGCCGGCGATCATCACCACCGACCTGCGTCTGAACGAGCCGCGTTACGTGACGCTGCCAAATATCATGAAAGCCAAGAAAAAGCCGCTCGACACAGTCAAGCCGGCCGATTTGGGTGTAGACGTCAGTTCGCGCCTGAAGACACTGAAAGTAGTCGAGCCAGCCAAGCGCAGCGCCGGCATCATGGTGCCGGATGTCGCAACGCTGGTCGCCAAGCTCAGAAACGAAGCGAAAGTCATTTGATTCATTGAAGACTTATTGATTACTTAAGGACGTCAGGCGCAGATTGTGGCGCGGCATCCTTTGTACTGCATCCTGCTCATCCTGTTATTAGGAAAACATCATGGCCATACTCGTCATTGCTGAACATGACAACGCTTCTTTAAAAGGAAGCACGCTCCACACCGTTACTGCCGCCGCCGCCTGCGGTAGCGATCTTCATATTCTGGTAGCGGGTCACAATTGCGGCGCTGCCGCCCAAGCCGCGGCACAGGTCGCCGGCGTGGCCAAGGTGCTGGTGGCCGATGCCGCCGCTTTTGCCGATGGTTTGGCCGAAAACGTGGCGGAACAAATACTGGCGATTGCCAATAGTTACTCGCACATCCTCGCGCCTGCCACGGCCTACGGTAAAAACATCCTGCCACGCGTGGCGGCCAAACTCGACGTCGCTCAGATCTCCGAAATTACCCGAGTGGATGCACCCGACACTTTCGAGCGCCCAATCTATGCTGGTAACGCTATCGCCTACGTACAGTCGAGCGATCCGATCAAGGTCATTACCGTGCGCGCAACCGGCTTCGATGCCGCTGCCGCAGGCGGCTCGGCTGTAGTCGAAAACATTGAGGCGGTAGCTGACTCTGGGAAGTCTGCCTTCATCGGACGTGCCGTCGCGAAATTAGACCGCCCGGAACTGACGGCCGCCAAGGTCATCGTATCCGGTGGTCGCGGCATGGGTTCCGGCGAGAACTTCAAGATTCTCGAACCTTTGGCTGACAAACTTGGCGCCGCAATGGGTGCCTCGCGCGCTGCAGTCGATGCCGGTTATGTGCCGAACGACTGGCAAGTCGGGCAGACCGGCAAGATTGTCGCGCCGCAGTTGTATATCGCAGTCGGTATTTCGGGCGCAATCCAGCATCTGGCCGGGATGAAAGACTCAAAAGTCATCGTCGCCATCAATAAGGATGCGGAAGCGCCGATTTTTAGCGTTGCGGATTACGGTATCGTCGGCGATTTGTTCGATGTAGTGCCGGCACTCGTGGCCGAATTAGGTTAATTCGCCGATACCGTTATTAAAGCGCGTTATTTAAGCGACGGGACTTGCAGTCTTTGTCGCTGGATTGACAGGTACGCGCCTGTCAATCCGTAATAATGATCGGGTCTTTTAGCAATGGGTTTTTACTGAACCCATCGCTAAAAGACCACTTTTTTGCCCATTTACTGGAGTTATACGATGAGTTATGTTGCACCTTTGAAAGATATGCTGTTCGCGATGAATGAGCTCGCTGGTTTGTCTGCCGTGAACGGCTTGCCGGGTTGCGAAGACGCAACGCCGGAAACCGTGGAGGCGGTGCTGGAAGAGAATGCCAAGTTCTGTGGCGAGGTCATTGCACCGCTGAATTGGGCGGGCGACCAGGCGCCGAGTACTTGGAGTGCTGGCCAAGTTACAACCACCAAGGGTTTCAAGGAAGCGTTCAAAGCCTATGGCGAAGCCGGCTGGCAAGGCGTGCAGCATCCGACCGAATTCGGCGGCCAGGGTTTGCCAAAACTGGTGGCAACGCCGTGCATCGAAATGCTCAACTCTGCCAACCTGTCTTTCGCCCTGTGCCCATTGCTGACCGATGGCGCGATTGAGGCGCTGATGACTGCCGGTACTGACGAACAAAAGTCGATTTATCTGGAAAACCTGATCTCCGGCAAATGGACCGGCACCATGAACCTGACCGAGCCGCAAGCCGGCTCCGACCTGGCAGCAGTGCGCACCCGTGCGGTGCCGCAGAGTGATGGCACTTACAAAGTATTCGGCACCAAGATATTCATTACCTATGGCGAACACGATATGGCCGAAAATATCGTCCATCTGGTGCTGGCTCGCACACCGGATGCACCGGAAGGGGTGAAAGGCATTTCACTGTTTGTCGTGCCGAAATTCATGGTCAATGCCGATGGTTCGCTCGGTGCACGCAACGATGCACACTGCGTATCGATCGAGCACAAGCTCGGCATCAAGGCCAGCCCGACCGCCGTATTGCAATTTGGCGACCACGGCGGCGCTATCGGTACTTTGGTCGGCGCAGAAAATCGCGGCCTGGAATACATGTTCATCATGATGAATGCGGCCCGCTTCGCAGTCGGCATGCAGGGTGTCGCTGTCGCTGAGCGCGCCTATCAGAAAGCCGCCCAGTTCGCCAAGGACCGCGTGCAGTCGCGCGACCTGGCCGGTTCCGCCGGTCCGGTAGCTATCATCCATCACCCCGACGTGCGCCGCATGCTGATGTCGATGCGCTCCCAGATTGAAGCATCGCGGGCGCTGGCTTACGTCGCCGCCGCCGCTTCCGACATCGCGCATCACCATGCCGATGATGCGACGCGCAAGACCAATCAGGCTTTTTACGAATATCTGGTGCCGATCATCAAGGGTTGGTCGACCGAGATGTCGCTGGACGTGACCTCTACCGGCGTGCAAGTGCATGGCGGGATGGGCTTCATCGAAGAAACCGGCGCAGCGCAGCATTACCGCGACGCCAGAATCCTGACTATTTACGAAGGCACGACTGCAATCCAGGCCAACGATCTGGTTGGCCGCAAGACGGTGCGCGATGGCGGGGCAACTGCTAAGGCGATTATTTCCCAGGTACGTGCGACCGAAATAGCGCTAGCGGCACACTGCGCACAACATGCGTCAGCCGATCTGGCCGCCATTGGCGCGCAACTCGCTATCGGTGCGACTGCGCTCGAAGAAGTCGTTACTTATGTGGCCGGCAACATGAAGTCCGACATCAAGGCGGTGTTTGCCGGGTCGGTGCCATACCTGAAGCTGGCTGGTATCGTGCTTGGTGGCTGGCAAATGGCGCGTGCGGCATTGATCGCCGACCAAAAGCTGCAATCAGGAGAGGGCGATGCCAAGTTCTACCACGCGAAGATTGGTACTGCGCGTTTCTTTGCAGACAATATCCTGTCGCAAGCGGCCGGCTACAGGATTGCGATTGTTGCGGGCAGCGCGGGCGTCCTGGCGCTGACCGAAGATCAGTTCTGATGTAAATCCAGTTTTAATGCAGGCAGGGGCAGCTTTCGGGCTGCCCTTTTTTATTGCGGAAATTGCTTAAACTTAACAGGCCGGTAATTAATTATCAGACTGACCGACGAGCGGGAGGCGGAAAATCAGATTTAACCTATCTCACAGTTAAGCTATCAGTGGTGCTTGTCAATGCCGGCCTCAAATTTTTGCATACCTGCGCGCACCCAAATCGTCTGCTGCAATTGCCGGTGTCTTGCCCGACATTAAATCTGCCAGCAATTGTCCCGAACCGCATGACATGGTCCAGCCCAAGGTGCCGTGGCCTGTATTGAGCCACAGCCCCGGGATGGCGGTTGGGCCGACAATTGGAGTGCCGTCTGGAGTCATCGGGCGTAGTCCGGCCCAGAAAGTGGCTTGTTTGACGTCGCCACCGTGCGGGAACAGATCAGTGACCACATACTCCAATGTCTCACGCTTGCTGTCATGCAGTTCCAGGTCATAGCCGACCAGATTGGCCATACCGCCGACGCGGATGCGGTCATTGAAACGGGTCACTGCGACTTTGTAGGTTTCGTCCAGAATAGTTGAGACCGGCGCTGCCGCTGCATCGGTAATCGGCACCGTGATCGAGTAGCCCTTTACCGGATAGATGGGAACATCCACCATGCCGTGCAACAGCGCGGTCGAGAAGCTGCCGAGCGCCACTACAGTTGCGTCCGCTTCCACCGTTTCGCCCGCCGAACGCACTCCTTTCAATCTGCCGCCTTCGATTACCAGACTGTCAACGCTGCGGTTAAACAGGAAACGTACACCGGCAGCTTGCGCCAGCGCAACGAGTTTGGTGGTGAAGAGTTGGCAATCGCCAGTCTCATCGTTGGGCAGGCGCAGGCCGCCGCTCAATTTGTCTTTTATCTGCTCCAGCGCAGGTTCGGCACGACTCAGTTCATTTCTGGTGAGTAACTCGAACGGTACCCCCATTTTTTGCAGAACCGCAATATCCTTAGCCGTGTCATCTACCTGCTTCTGGGTGCGAAACACTTGCAAGGTGCCCCGTTGACGTCCTTCGTAATCGATGCCGGTGTCGGATCTGATTGTCTTGAAGCAATCACGGCTGTATTCGGCCAGCCGCACCATGCGGGCCTTGTTGACCGCATAGCGTTTCTCGGTGCAATTGGCTAGCATCTGGGTCAGCCATTGCAGCTGGAATAGCGTACCGTCCGGTTTGAGAGACAATGGCGGATGTTTTTGCAGCAACCACTTGATCGCTTTCGCGGGTACGCCCGGCCCGGCCCACGGTGATGCGTAGCCAGGAGAAATTTGTCCGGCGTTGCCGAAACTGGTTTCCAGTGCCGCTTCGGGCTGGCGTTCGATTACAGTCACATCATGACCTGCATGTGCCAGATACCACGCGCTGGTGACGCCGACTACACCGGCTCCAAGAATCAGAATGCGCATTAGAATCTCCTGAAAAAATACATATATATTATTAAGTATTACTATGGTAATGATTAAAATCTAGTAAATGTTCATGTATTTCAGTGTTTTAAAGGAAAAAATAATGCGTACTCAACGACAGCCTGTGCGCACCCTGGATAAGCTAGATCGCAAGATACTGACGCTATTACAGCAAGATGGCCGCATGGCGATGACTGAATTGGCTAATGCGGTTGGCTTGACCATCACACCTTGCATCGAGCGTGTCAAGCGCATGGAGCGTGATGGCATCATTACCGGCTATCACGCGCGTGTTAATCCCTTGACGCTGGATGCGGGTTTACTGGTGTTTGTTGAAATTACGCTATCGGCCAAATCCGGGCGGACCTTTGATGATTTTCGACGTGAAGTGGTGCGAATTCCGCAAGTACTGGAGTGTCATCTGGTCTCGGGCGATTTCGATTACATCATCAAGGCCCGCATCAAGGAGATCGGTCAATATCGCCAATTGCTGGGCGATATCCTGCTGCAGTTGCCGGGAGTAACCCAATCAAAAAGTTTTGTCGTAATGGAAGAGGTCAAGGAAACATTGACGTTACCGACAGACATATGACCAACTCTGGGTCATCCGAAAGCGCCGCCGGTCAGTAATAAGTCCGAAATGCGCGCCATTGCAGCAATCAGTGCGGTCGCACCGGCGCCAACCGTGAGTACCAGTAATATTGCCAAAGGCCAGTCCGACATGGATTGTCGTCCTGAATTGGGATTGAAGCGCGCATCCCATGCCTCATCAGACGTGACGCCGATAGCCAGCGATTCAATGCATCCCGCTAGCACAGACAGAACGAACAGACTACCTGTGAACATCCAGGGTTGAGAAGGTGCCATCAGAACAATAAACATGGAAATCGGAAGACTGGCAAAGTGTAACCAGGCCCATTTGTCTTGCCAGCCATATAAGTACACTCGATGCAAGCCCAGACCCCCCAGAAACGTGGCTAAAAAGGTGGCAACAGTCTTGTTTTTGTGGCGAGAGCACATAATTTTTTCGCTCATAGTTAATAAATGTAGGGAGTATGTCTTAAAATGCATAGGTTTACGCATATTCGTCAGATGTTATTTAAAATGCACTATAGAGTATATGGCATGGCCTTGCATTATTTTTGAAATTTATAGGGCGGCAACGATTTTGCTGAATTTAAACTATGATTTCCAGCATTGTCCGGGCGCTTGTTAAGCCAATGTTGAATATTTTGTAAGTGGAAGCCCTAATTTAGTGCTGTGTTTGTATGGTTGGCAACATCGTGTGGTCGGTAATATGTTTTATGTTGCAGGGGCTGTGGTAAACAAGCTATAATTTACGGCTTTTTCCGCATTCGAACACTTTTTTGGAAATAAATATGGTCGTCATTCGTTTAGCTCGTGGAGGCGCAAAAAAGCGTCCTTTTTTCAATATCGTTGCAACTGATTCACGCAATCGTCGCGACGGTCGTTTCATCGAACGTATCGGTTTTTATAACCCGATGGCTGCCGGTGGCGAAGAATCGATTCGCATTGTGCAGGATCGCTTGGCTTATTGGCAAGGCGTTGGCGCACAATTGTCGCCTACAGTGGCTCGTCTGGCTCAGACTGGCAAAAAAGTAGCTGCCTAATTGTCGCTTAAGATTGCAGCAGGGGTGCAAGTCCCTGCCGACTTAGTGTTGGTGGGGTACGTATCTGGTGCTTACGGGATTCACGGCTGGGTTCGTATCAGGCCATACTCTGCTGACGCTGATGCGCTGCTAAACGCAAAAAAATGGTGGTTTGACCGGCCTGATGTGCATCGTGTCGATGTGATTCAGGCCAAGTTGCATGTCGACGATGTCGTTGCTCAATTGGTCGGAGTCTCAGGCCGTGACGCGGCGGAAGCGCTTAAGGGCACCGCCATACAGATTTCCCGCAGTCATTTTCCAGCTCTGGTGGATGGAGAATTTTACTGGGTTGATTTGATTGGCCTGGAGGTAAGTGATCTGGAAGGTGCGCCTCTGGGCATCGTCCAGGATTTAATGAGCACTGGTGCGCACCCGATTTTGCGTGTGGCGGTGGTGGGTCTCCAAATTAAGGATAAGCCAGCACGGGAGTTATTGATTCCTTTTGTGGATCAGTTCGTCAAGACGGTTGATTTGCAAGCGCGAAAAATTACGGTTGACTGGAGTCTGGATTACTAGATTTTTGCGCACCAGGTTCTGGAACGGTCGGGCATTTTTTGGAATAGGGTGGCGAGATGCAATTTGATGTCGTCACACTTTTCCCCGAAATGTTTGTTGCGCTGACGCAGTTTGGTGTTACACGGCGTGCATTTGAACAGAAAAAATGTGATTTAACGTTGTGGAATCCACGTCAGTTTACGTGCGACAATCATCGCACCGTGGACGACCGGCCATATGGTGGTGGACCAGGGATGGTGATGCTGGCTCAACCTTTGGATGACGCCATTTACGCTGCCAAGCAGCGCCAAAATGCGTTGGGTTTGGCGGTTCCGAAAGTAGTGTATTTGTCGCCGCAAGGCAAGACGCTGAATCACCGGCGCGTAATGGAATTGAGCAAGCTGCCTGGTCTGGTACTGTTGTGCGGACGTTACGAAGCGGTTGATCAGCGCCTGCTGGATGCTTGCGTTGATGACGAAATCAGCCTTGGTGATTTTGTTTTGTCCGGCGGCGAGCTGCCAGCGATGGCCTTGCTGGATGCGATCATTCGGCAATTGCCGGGTGTGTTGCATGACGAGCTATCTGCAATTGAAGATAGTTTTGTCAATGGTCTGCTCGATTGCCCGCACTACACAAGGCCGGAGAGTTATCAAGAAGCACGGGTGCCCCCAGTATTATTGGGTGGGAATCATGCGGATATTTGCAAATGGCGACACCACCAGGCTCTCGAAGCAACAGCCAGGAAACGTCCAGACCTGCTAGCTAAAGCGCGTGAGGAAGGTCTACTTACGGCTTCAGATGAAAAATTTTTAAGATGTCTGTAGTAGATAGTAAAGAGCGGCGAAGCCAATTTGGTTTTCCGTATGTTTAATCCCATCCTCTACTGGGCAATGGTGACGAAAAAACGCGCCAGCAAGATGGTATATGGAGTTAAAAATGAATTTGATTCAACAACTTGAGCAAGAAGAGATTGCTCGTTTAGACAAGAATATCCCCGAGTTTGCACCTGGAGATACCGTCATAGTCAATGTGAACGTTGTAGAAGGCACGCGCAAGCGCGCGCAGGCTTATGAAGGTGTTGTTATTTCTCGTCGTAACCGTGGCTTGAATTCCAACTTCATTGTTCGCAAGATTTCTTCTGGGGAAGGTGTCGAGCGTACATTTCAGTTATATTCCCCATTGATTGCTTCAATTGAAGTCAAGCGTCGTGGTGATGTGCGTCGCGCAAAACTGTATTACCTGCGTGAGCGTTCGGGTAAATCGGCACGAATTAAAGAAAAATTGCCAAATCGCCGCACGGTGACAAAAAAATCCGCATAACGTCAGGTATGTGTTTTATGTGAAAAAAGGGCGCCCGATGGTGTCCTTTTTTGTTAATCAAGAGGTAACTTTTGCCCAAACTGATTTTTGATCCAAAGATTGCAACAGTGGTGTCGATTGCGGGTGAACTGGCGGTACCATCGGAGCACTTGGTGTCGCCGTGGCTGCGGCAGCGCTTTGCCAGTCCACCCGTGTGGTGCCCCGAAATCACAGACGAAAACGGCTTAAGATCACAGCGCTTACCGTTGCGTCCAGCATCGGTGCTAATTCCCCTAGTGGCCAGAGAGGGTGGGATGACCTTGCTTTTGACCCAGCGCACTGCACATTTGCATGACCATCCTGGGCAGGTCAGTTTTCCTGGCGGTCGTGCCGAAAAAACCGATGCGTCGGCCATTGAGACCGCCTTACGGGAAACCGAAGAGGAAGTTGGCATTGATCGTAGTCGTTTGGATGTGTTGGGCACCTTGCCCAACTACTGCACCATTACCGGTTATCTTGTTACTCCGGTAGTTTCAATTGTCACGCCTCCGTTCGATTTTCAACCAGACCCTTTTGAGGTCGCCGAGATTTTCGAAGTTCCTCTCTCATTCTTGATGGATGGCGCACATCATCAGCGCCGCATGACCGAATTTTCGGCGGGATTTGGTCGCCGAATATTTTACGCAATGCCTTATGAGCGATTTTTTATATGGGGTGCAACCGCAGGTATGTTGCGTAACTTGTTTCATTTTCTGAGAGCTTAATTTATTGTTGCTGCGGTATGCGTTCAGAATGGCATCGCTTGCTGTAAATTTCAATTATAAAATTACGTTTTTCCATATCATCGCCAGTACTCTGTTTTTTCTGATCGTATAAAGCTGTTTGATTCTATTGATGCGCTAGGTTAAGGTAGAGCCTCACTGATTTTTAAAATGTTCCAATGACCTTTCTCTCCATACTTTGCGCTTTGTTGATCGAGCAACTCAAACCGCTACGCGCGGACAATCCGATTTATACCGAAATCAAAACTCTGGCAGCCCGTATGGAAGGCTGGTTCAACGCCGGTCAGGCACATCATGGACAACGCGGCTGGATTTTCATGATGCTGGCACTGATGTTGCCGACCATATTGATTTACTGGTTAAGCATCAAGATTAGCCCGATTGCTGCTTTTGCCTGGAATGTCTGCATTGTGTATTTGACGCTCGGCTTTAGGCATTACAGCCATTTTTTTACTTCGATTCAATTGGCACTGAACGCCGGTGACAATGTGACTGCGCGTAACTTGCTGGCGGAGTGGACTCGGCAGGATACAGTTGATATGGAAGTGGCTGAAATATCGAGGATGGCAGTCGAGAAAGCCTTGATTTCCACGCATCGGAATGTGTTTGGTGTTTTTTTCTGGTTCCTGATGCCATTGGGCCCTGCCTGCGCAGTCATGTATCGCGTTGCCGAATATCTGGCACGTGCCTGGAATGATCCAGATCGTGTTGGTAGCAAAACGTTTGGCCAGTTTTCTGTTCGCGCGTTTTACATTATCGACTGGATCCCAGTGCGTTTGACGGCAGTGGCATTTGCAATAGTGGGTAATTTTGAAGATGCCATCTATTCTTGGCGCAATTTTGCAGGCAACTGGAAGGATGAAGCAATTGGTATCATCCTTTCCTCTGGTGGTGGCGCCATGGGCTTTAGGCTTGGCACACCGTTTGAAAATGCGACCGACATATTGCCTGTGGACGCCGCTATGGTGGACTCGATTGCCATTGAAGCTGACAGCGTACCGGGAGATGAGCCATCGACCCGTGCGCTGCAGAGTACGGTGGGCTTGGTGTGGCGTGCACTATTGCTTTGGATGTTATTGCTCTTGCTTTTGTCAATAGCAGTTTGGCTGGGTTAATCTCACATAGGCTTAGTTATTGTCGTTTTCATATTGTGACTTGCCTTTTCGTACGGAAGTCTTCTATAAGATATAATACGTAAGAATTTTAAAAGCTTGATGCTACCCAATGGTGGCGAGCAAACCTAGATAGCAGATACTATAGAAATTAGCTGCAAACATGGCGCATAAAGATAAAGATCCAATCATCAAAGAGTTTTTCATACTTGGCATTAACAGTAATGGAAAACAGTTTCGCCCAAGCGATTGGTCTGAACGTCTATGTGGGGCCATGTCCTGTTTTCAGCAAGGCGAAGGCAGAAACGCCCACCTCCAGTATTCGCACTACGTGCGTCCAATCTTGCTTAACGGAATTCGTTCAGTAGTGGTGAATGAAAAACTGCGCCTGATTGAGCCGTTGGCATACCACTTTGTTGTTGATTTTGCAAAAGATAATGATTTGCAGGTGGTTGATGCCTGCTTACTGCCCGAACCTAATAAGAAAAAAATATAAAATCCATTTTCTCGCCGCAATCACAGCATATTTTCTCCTTTCCTGTTTAAAAATTGGTTATTCATAAAGAGCAAAAAAATTGGACGAGATGCCAACATACTACTTTACATTTGAGAATTTACTTATTGATAGAATAGTAGAAATACTTGGAATCACTTTTGGTAAGGAAATGTGTTTTTAACCATGCTGGAATAATTAACGGTAATGAGGTGGGGCCGTTGAGCGCCTTTAATGAAGTAACTTTTCTGCGTACTCCAAGAACGCTTGTCACATTGAAGAATGTAAAAAAGGAGAGCCGAGGCTCTCCTTTTTTACGTCTAAAATCTGGTTTTTTTGTCGAAATGAAAACAGTCTGTCAGATTAGCTGCGTGTTTCTATTTGTGATAACGGTTCCGTCGATAATGATGGCAACGGCTTGCGCTCACGATGAACTTCCACGGGTGGAGCGATTTTGTCAGCACCTTCCAGTGCTGCACGCAATTTCTCTGGATCCGTAGTGGCTTGCATAAGACCAGCGGTGGCAAGTATTTGCTGTAAATCGATGGCCGCGCCTGGCATGGAAACTGCAGATACGGGGGTAGATGTAATCGGTGTTTCCACCTCAACCGGAACAGTAACTGCAACTTGTGCAGTTACCCCAATCACTTCAACTGGAACGATCACCTTAGCAAGAACCGGATTTTCATGCGGTGTAGTGGATTCGCTTAATGTCGCTTCCTCATCATTAATCTCGACAACAGGCGTTGGAGCAACAGGCGTTGGAGCAACAGTAGGCGGCACTACTGCTGCAGGGGTTATCTCGATGGATGTGTTTGTCGCGATTTCAGGCACTGGTCCCCGAGTTGTAGCAGGTGCTACGATGGATGCGGTGTCAGATGCTATTGGCGTTGAGTGAACCATATCGGCCCAAGTCGATACAACGGTTGCTTCTGTTGTTTCTGTTGTCCCTGCAACAGCATCAATATCGCCGGATTCGATTTCGTCACCTGCCTCGCGATCGCGACGGTTGCGGTTACGTCCGCCACGGCGCCGGCGGCGGCGCGGCTCATCGCCCTGTTCACCGTTTTCTGCACCCGCTTGGGCTGCACCTTCTGTCATCGGTTCGCTGTTATCCGTATTGCTGGACAGTAGTATTGGCGCAGCAACAGCAACAACTACTGATGAAGTACTGGCGTCAGCGGCCAGTGGCAGTGATGCAAGCGGCAACGCCTCTTCAACTTTCGGCTCCGCAGCATCGGAATCCCTATTTTCAACGCGGCTGCGCTGTTGCCGCTCGCCATTATTACGACTACGACGCCCCTCATTTCCTTCTTCAGCTTCGCGCAGGGGCCTAGGTTGGCGTGGAGGGCGTGCCGTACGTACTTCCGTGGTCACAGTTTCCACCGGCTTGACTATTTCGTCACTGACATCAAGCCGTGCAGCGTCACGTTCTTCGCGGCTGCCACGCTCTTTGCCATTGCGACCGCCACGGCTGCGCTGACCGCGGCTGTTGCGCTCATTGCGTTCACGGCTTGTCTGCGGTTTTTCTTCGTTAAGAATGACTGGAGCGGCAACGGCCGTGAGCGGTTTTTTGCCGAACAGCAAGTCCATGAATTTGCTTAAAAAACTTTCCTTAATCGGTTTTTTCGCTGCCTCGGCAGAGGCGTTTGCCAAAGACACTGCTATCTTTGTGCGATCTACCAGCGGGGCAGGTTGAGATGGCGTGATTCCTTTGACCATGGCCTCTTGGCGAGGCTTTATTTCCTCTTTTTGGCGCTTGCCGTAACCGATGTCGGTTTCGGCCTCCTCCACCATAGTATAGCTGGCCTGACTGTCTTCCAAGCGCGGATCGTCCAGTTTAATACGTTCTAGCTTATAGTGCGGCGTTTCCAAGTGTTTGTTCGGAATCAGAATTATGGTAACGCGATGCCGAGTCTCTATTTTTAGTATTTCGCCACGTTTCTCGTTAAGCAGGAAGGCAGCAACATCTACTGGGGCCTGTACGTGGATAGCGGCCGAATGTTCTTTCATTGCCTCTTCCTGGATGATGCGCAGGACTTGCAAAGCGGAAGATTCGGTGTCGCGGATATGGCCAGTTCCGTTACAGCGAGGGCAGGTTACATGACTGCCCTCAGACAGCGAAGGGCGCAAACGCTGGCGTGACAATTCCATCAGACCAAAACGGGAAATCTTGCCCATTTGAACCCGGGCACGATCATAGTGCAGCGCATCTTTCAGGCGGGTTTCGACCTCACGTTGGTTTTTCGCGTTTTCCATGTCGATGAAGTCGATCACGATCAAACCGCCGAGATCGCGCAGTCGCATTTGGCGGGCAACTTCTTCGGCCGCTTCAGCATTGGTATTGAAAGCCGTGGCTTCGATATCCGAGCCGCGTGTTGCGCGAGCCGAGTTAACGTCGACTGATACCAGTGCTTCAGTATGATCAATTACAATCGCGCCGCCGGACGGCAACGGCACCGTACGTGAATAAGCGGTTTCGATCTGATGTTCGATCTGGAAGCGTGAGAACAATGGCACATCATCGCTATAGCGCTTGACGCGATGCACCATGTCGGGCATCACATGGCTCATGAACTGATGTGCCTGTTCGTAAATGCCATCAGTATCGATCAGGATTTCACCAATGTCCGGCTGGAAATAATCGCGAATGGCGCGGATCACCAAGGAAGATTCCTGGTAAATCAGGAATGCACCGGGTGCTGACTTGCCGGCACCTTCAATCGCACGCCAAAGCTGCATTAGGTAATTTAAATCCCATTGCAGTTCATCCACATTACGTCCAATCCCTGCAGTGCGGGCAATGACGGACATGCCGCCTGGCAAATCTAGCTTGTCCATGGTTTCGCGCAGTTCCTGGCGGTCTTCACCTTCTACTCGGCGCGAAACACCTCCGCCGCGCGGATTGTTCGGCATCAGAACCAGATAACGGCCAGCCAGCGAAACGAAGGTGGTCAAAGCGGCGCCTTTATTGCCGCGCTCTTCTTTTTCTGCCTGCACCATGATTTCCTGGCCTTCCCGCAAGGCATCCTTGATCGATGTATTGCGGACATCAACACCTTCCTTGAAGTAGCCGCGCGCGACTTCCTTGAAAGGTAGAAAACCGTGACGTTCTTCGCCATAATTGACGAAGCAGGCTTCCAGGGATGGTTCTATGCGGGTGATTACACCTTTATAGATGTTTGACTTGCGCTGTTCGCGTCCGGTCGTTTCAATATCGATATCGATGAGTTTTTGTCCATCGACAATGGCGACGCGCAATTCTTCTTGCTGCGTGGCGTTAAACAACATGCGTTTCATGTATATGCTCCATGGCCAAAGGCCAACTTAAATGCTGTCTGATCTGTTTGTCGGCAGGCAGCAAATGTATAGGGATGCACGCGAAACGATAGCTTGGGGGAGAGAATTGCCTTATTCTGAGGAAGACGAGCCATAGGCGCCGAATTCAACATGGAGCGCGGATGGAGTCAATCTGATTGCCGAGTGCGCACATCGTCAGTGGTGCTTCTGTCGTCGGATCTATCGATTCAGATGCGTGGCGGTGAGCAGTTAAAATGAGCTAAACAATTTACGGGTTTAGCGAAAGCGGCAATAGTAATCAACCACATCAACCAGCAAGCCTTCTTTTATGTTTAGTTTGAAGGTGGGCTTGCCGGCAATATATCCTTATAATCCAAGCAATCTTTTCCAGCATCCTTTGCGTTATCCGATTACAACAACGGTGCAACCTTGATTCGCACAGGATGATGCGTACACATCTTTTCCACCGAATTTGCAAATTGGCGAGGCCAGTGGAGACGCCCCTGTGTAGAATGTCTTTATTATTCTTGCACTTGCGACGGTTATTAATCGAAGCGAAATGATTATATATTCAAAATGAAGGACTTAATGAGATTTTCTGGGAATGGGACTCAAAAGTCAGTTCATCAGCGGGAGTCGCAAAATCAGTTGCCCGCACAATTTGTAAATATCGCTGAGGAAGAAGCTGGGCAACGGATCGATAATTTCTTGATGCGTGTGTGCAAGGGTGTGCCAAAAAGTCATATTTATCGAATTTTGCGTTCTGGTGAAGTTCGCGTAAATAAAGGGCGGATTGACCAAACATATCGATTGCTGACGGGCGATATGGTGCGTATTCCGCCGATTCGCATGTCAGAAAAAAAAGTGCAATCGGTACCTGGCGCGGAATTTAAAATATTACTGGAGGATAATAATCTTCTTGTGATTGATAAGCCATCTGGCGTAGCTGTTCATGGCGGTTCAGGGGTTAGTTATGGCGTGATAGAACAATTGCGCGCAGCCCGCCCGGATGCGAAATTTCTTGAACTGGTGCATAGACTGGATCGCGACACTTCCGGTATTTTATTGCTTGCGAAAAAACGTTCTGCCTTAGTGAACCTGCATGAACAAATACGTGGAGGGCTGCTCGACAAACGTTACCTGGTCTTAGTGCATGGTGATTGGCAAAATCAACGACAGCATGTCAAATTGCCCTTATTCAAATACACCACTTCCGAAGGGGAGCGCAGGGTGCGAGTGCAAGCGGATGGCTTGGCTTCACACACTGTATTTACGTTATTAAAAAATTACGGTGCATTTGCACTGCTTGAGGCGGAATTGAAAACAGGCCGCACACACCAGATCAGGGTGCACCTGGCTTCAAGCGGATTTGCGATTGCAGGTGATGACAAGTATGGTGATTTTGCCCTCAATCGTGCGTTGTTGAAAGCGACTGGCGTTCATGGCGTACTAAAACGCATGTTTTTGCATGCGCATCAAATCACTTTTAATCATCCAGAAACGGGTAAGCCTGTGACTTTAAAAGCAGCACTGGCAACGGAATGTGAAAACTTCTTGAAAAGCATGGAGCGTACGTGTGCTTGAAGACGTTGCGTTAAATTGATATAGCAAGAGCATATTTAATACTACTTAATGCTATGCATAGCATTTTACCGATATATGAATTAATGGAGTTGGCAGTATGTGCTGCCAAAAAAATGGCGAGAAAGCAATTTGATTTAATCGTGTTCGATTGGGACGGTACCTTGATGGATAGCACTGCGACTATCGCCAATTGCATTCAAGCATCGGCCAGGGATTTGGGCTTGCCGGTACCGGACGACAAGATGGCTTCGCATGTGATTGGTTTGGGTTTACAAGAGGCGATGGAAGCAGCGTTGCCGGGTGTCGATCCGAAATATTATTTGCGCATGATTGAGCGCTATCGTTACCATTATTTGACTAAAGATCACGCATTGACCTTATTCGATGGCGTCCCTAAAATGCTGGCTGAGTTGGCGCAAGATGGGTATTTTCTTGCTGTTGCAACCGGCAAGAGCAGGGTTGGCTTGAATCGGGCCTTGGACGCTGTCAATCTGTTGTCTTTATTTGATGCAACACGTTGTGCGGACGAAACCTTTTCCAAGCCGCATCCAGCCATGCTGCAGGAATTAACGCGTGAACTTGGTCAGGATATAAAACGCACAGTCATGATCGGCGATACTACGCATGATCTACAGATGGCTGTCAATGCCGGTGCCGCCGGCATTGGCGTAAAGTATGGCGCGCACCCAGAGGATCAGTTGCGAACACTGAACCCGTTGTTTTTAGCCGGTTCCGTGCCGTTGCTGCATGACTGGTTGTGTCGGTACGCGTAAATGAGAATAGCCGATGTAATCATTCCAATTTGCCGTTCGGATGAAGTCCATGAAGGCGGAAATGGGGTGCGCTTTCCTGTTACCGCTGGTGGAGAAGATGCCGTGGGTTTTATCGTGCGTCATGATGGCATAGTGCGTGGATTTCTGAACCGATGCGCGCATGTCCCGATGGAACTTGATTGGAATCCAGGTGTGTTTTTTGAATCTACTGGCTCGTATCTGGTGTGTTCAACACATGGAGCGCTTTATACTCCAAGCACAGGTAGGTGCGCAGGGGGACCTTGCCGTGGTGCAAACCTGCGGGCGATAACAGTCATTGAGGTCGATAACCAGATTTTTTGGCAGACGGATGACTACATTCGTCCGGCAATGGCCTGATATAGTATCTCGACAGTTAAACGGGAGCAATTACTCCCGTTATTTTTTTGTAAGTATTCTATAAACCGCTTTCGAAGCCAGGTCTGTAATTTGCGGCTTTCAGGGCAAACGTAAGTAGCTAAAACCATGAGCGATAATGACTTCGACAGTTTATCAAGGAAGAATTCAATGGAACAAATGAAATCTGATAATAAAAAAGATGGATGGGAGCGTGATGTATTAGAGAAATTAGCTTCTTCTACAATCAGGGAGCAGCGCGCAAGCCGTCGTTGGGGAATCTTTTTCAAACTTGTAACACTTTCTCTCTTTTTTTATGGCTTTTGGCTGATATCCAATCTGGGTGACACTAATATGAGCACGCAAGGCCGTCATACCGCTCTAGTAGAAATTAATGGGGTAATTGAAGCCGGAGGTAGTGGTGGTGCTGATGTGGTCATTCCTGCGTTGAATAATGCATTTTCTGCAGAGTCGTCCGTTGGCGTCATTTTGCGCATTAATAGCCCAGGTGGCAGCCCGGTACAGGCCGGCATGATCAATGACGAAATTGTGCGGATGCGTAAAACGTATCCAGGCAAGCATCTTTATGTTGTGGTTGATGAAGTTTGCGCATCTGGCGGTTATTATATTGCCGCCGCAGCAGATAAAATTTTTGTCAACAAGGCCAGTATCGTCGGTTCTATTGGCGTGCTGATGGATGGTTTCGGCGTAACTGGTTTGATGGAAAAACTCGGCGTGGAGCGCCGGTTGCTTACGGCAGGAAGTAATAAGGGTTTCATGGATCCATTTTCTCCACAGTCTGAAAAAGATAAAATTTATGCTCAAACCATGCTGGATGAAATTCATGCGCAATTTATCGACGTGGTACGCAAAGGTCGTGGCGCGCGCCTGAAAGAGTCGCCAGAGATATTTTCCGGTTTATTCTGGAGTGGGGCCAAGGCAATTGAGTTAGGCTTGGTTGACGGATTGGGAACAGTTGATACGGTCGCTCGTGAAGTAATTAAAGCTGAGGATATTGTCGATTACACCGAGCATGAAGGCTTGCCTGACCGAGTCTTGAAGAAATTTGGAGCTGCGATAGGGTCTGCAGCAGTCAAGTCGGCATGGCACGGCACTCTGCCGGTATTGCGATAAACGATTACTAACTAAATCTCAAAAATCTCTTTGGGTGCATCCTGAGGTGACTTTTTGCCGCAGCACTGCAGAGAAATGCCAAGTTTAATGAGTGAAAATATTCTTGCCCTTGTTTTTTAAGCGTAAATATTTCCTTGTAACTTTCCAGTCACAGCCTATATTTAGAGTGTGATCAATTGGTTCCGCAAGGAGGTGGATATTCACACAAAGTTTGAATTTTAAAAGTGATAAGTTTAGGCACAAAAATATCATTCGCAACAGTATGCAATGCGAATCAAGGGGCTTTATGCTCCTTAAACATACTCCCTTAGTACAAGGGAAATGAAAGCGACGGCGCAATACCGTCGCTTTCATTTTGGTCTTGGGTTTTCTTTCTGTAGTCGATAGCGCTTGCTTAAAGCGTAAAAATTGCATTCCAGCAGAACCGGGCCATTGCTTGTTCAGCCCAATTTTCTGAAAAATTAGCGTCCAACAAAATCCGCCCCCCTCAATTTATTCTTGATGCTTACCTGACAGATTTACTCAGGTTTGCTATACTTGACAAAATCGTTTGGGAATTAGACGGGTTTTTATGGTTTGCGGAATAAGTTTTTAGAACTGGGGTTTCGATGCGACTGACAACAAAAGGCCGTTTTGCGGTGACTGCCATGATTGACTTGGCTTTGCGCCAGGATAATGGGCCAGTAAATTTGTCTGGTATCAGCCAGCGGCAGGAGATTTCACTTTCCTACCTCGAACAACTGTTTGGCAAATTGCGTCGCCATAAAATCGTAGAGTCTGTACGTGGTCCTGGCGGTGGTTACAGTTTAGCGCGCAAGGCCGAGGATGTAACAGTCGCAGACATTATAATTGCGGTGGATGAGCAGCTTGATGCGACCCAGTGCGGAGGTAAGGAAAATTGCCAGCACTCGAAGCCGGAAACCGGTGGCCGCTGCATGACGCATGACCTGTGGTCGACTTTGAATGCAAAAATGGTTGAATATCTTGACTCTGTGTCGCTACAGGATCTAGCTGACCAGCAAATTCAAAAAAATACTGAACAAAACGTGATTGTCATGCAATCGCGTCGTACCCACGTCGTCGCCTGATGATATTTGGAGTTTGAGAATGAATGCACCACTGGAAAAAAGCCTGATCGAGTCATTGAAGGCCCCGCATTTCCCTATTTACATGGACTATTCTGCAACAACGCCGGTTGATCCGCGCGTGGCTGACAAGATGATCCCTTACCTGCGTGAGCAGTTTGGCAATCCTGCTTCGCGTAGCCATATGTACGGTTGGTCAGCTGAAAAAGCGGTGGAGGAATCGCGTGCGCAAGTCGCCGCCCTGGTGAATGCCGATCCGCGCGAAATTATCTGGACTTCCGGCGCTACAGAGAGCAATAACCTTGCCATCAAGGGAGCTGCCCAGTTTTACAAGACCAAGGGTAAACACATCATCACCGTCAAGACTGAGCACAAGGCAGTGCTTGATACAGTGCGCGAACTGGAACGACAAGGCTTTGATGCGACCTACCTGCAGCCGCAAGAAAATGGCTTGATTACGATTGACCAATTGAAGGAGGCGATCCGTCCCGACACGATCCTGGTATCGGTGATGCTGGTCAATAACGAAATAGGTGTGATCCAGCCGATTGACCAGATTGGCGAGTTATGTCGGGCCAAAGGCATCATTTTTCATTGCGATGCAGCCCAGGCAACCGGCAAAGTGGAGATTGACCTGGAAAAGTCCAAGGTTGATTTGATGACCTTCACCGCACACAAAACTTATGGCCCAAAAGGTATTGGCGCACTGTATGTAAGGCGCAAGCCACGAGTACGCATCGAGGCGCAAATGCATGGCGGTGGACATGAGCGCGGTTTGCGTTCAGGTACCTTGCCGACGCACCAGATCGTTGGGATGGGCGAGGCTTTTCGTATTGCCAAGGAAGAAATGGCGACGGAAACGGTTCGCATCAAAGCATTGCGCGACCGTCTGGCCAAGGGTTTGCAGGAGATTGAAGAGGTCTACATTAACGGCGACATGGAGCACCGCGTGCCGCACAACCTGAATGTCAGCTTCAACTACGTCGAAGGCGAATCGCTGATTATGGCGATTAAGGATATCGCTGTATCGTCCGGCTCCGCCTGCACTTCTGCCAGCCTGGAGCCTTCCTATGTACTGCGTGCGCTGGGCCGCAGCGATGAACTGGCGCATAGTTCGATTCGGTTTACCATCGGCCGCTTTACCACTGAAGAAGAAATTGATTTCACCATTGAACTCATGAAATCTAAAGTGGCAAAATTGCGTGAACTGTCGCCGCTGTGGGATATGTACAAAGAAGGGATCGACATCAGTTCGATCAAGTGGGCCGCCCACTAAGTTGGATTTTTTATATTGAAACGTGAAACGAATCAACGTATTGTTTTAAGGAGCGTCAAAATGGCTTACTCGGAAAAAGTTCTCGATCACTACGAAAATCCCCGCAATGTTGGTGCGTTTGACAAGGGCGACGATTCGGTTGGCACCGGCATGGTCGGTGCGCCGGCTTGCGGCGATGTGATGAAGCTGCAAATCAAGGTTGGTGCAAATGGTGTGATCGAAGACGCCAAGTTCAAGACTTACGGTTGCGGCTCCGCCATTGCATCCTCGTCGCTGGTGACCGAATGGGTCAAGGGCAAGACGCTGGATCAGGCACTGGATATAAAGAACACGCAGATTGCCGAAGAACTTGCATTGCCGCCAGTAAAAATTCACTGCTCTATCCTGGCCGAAGATGCGATCAAGGCAGCAGTGCTGGACTATAAAACCAGGCACGACGCACAATCGCCAGCAGCATAAATATTTGGTGCAAACAGCATTCCATCTTCTTGGCGGAGGACGGATATGGAGAAAATCATGGCAATTACTCTGACTGAAAAAGCGGCGAAACACATCAGCCGCTATATCGACCGGCGTGGTAATGGCATCGGTCTGCGTTTCGGGGTTCGTACCACCGGTTGTTCCGGTTTGGCCTACAAGCTTGAATATGTTGACCATATGGAGGCGGAAGACATCGTGTTCGAATCGTATGGGGTCAAGGTGTTCGTCGATCCGAAGAGTCTGTCCTATATCGACGGTACCGAACTGGATTTCGCTCGCGAAGGCTTGAACGAGGGTTTCAAGTTCCATAACCCGAACGTCAAGGACGAATGCGGTTGCGGAGAATCGTTTACGATCTGATACGTTTTGTAGGCTGCAGATTACCGCTTTCTACTTCCCACTTTCCACATCCTGCTGAAAATGGTGGATATATTGCCCGAAAACGAGCCTGTTGATGTCTGGACAGGCTTTTGTTTTAATTGGTGTGCAACTACAAATGCAAAATCACTTCGACTTATTCCAGTTGCCGCAACAGTTCAAAATCGACGCCGGTGCTCTGGATGCCGCCTATCACGAAGTTCAGAATCGTGTTCATCCTGACAAATTCGTCAGTGCTACCGACGCTGAAAAACGGGTGGCGATGCAATGGGCGACACGCGCCAACGAAGCCTATCAGACCTTGAAAGATTCCCTCAAGCGTGCTGCTTATCTGTGCGAGCTGCATGGCATCGATTTGCAGACTGAATCGAATACCTCCATGCCGACAGCATTTCTGATGCAGCAAATGGAATGGCGCGAAGCGCTCGAGGATGCCCGGGCGGCCAAGGATGTTTCGGCGCTAGACAGTATTGACGCCGAATTGCGTACGGTGCGCAAGGATCAGGTGGCACGGATCGGTAGTGCGCTCGATGGCGGCGACTTCACGCAGGCAGCGCTGGGCGTGCGTCAATTGATGTTCCTGGAAAAATTTGGCCACGAGATCGGTGATGCATTCGCTGTTCTGGAAGCTTAATCTCCGAATGCGCGAAAGTGACAATGCCTGATATCTGGTTATTCCTGGCCGCTGCCGCGACTGTGACGTTGGCCCCGGGGCCGGACAATATGTATGTGCTGACCCGCGGCATTACACAAGGTAAAAAGGCTGGTCTGGTGGCCGCGCTGGGTTTTAGCTCTGGACTGATTTTCCATACCTTGCTGGCGGTACTGGGTTTTGCCGCAATGATCAAGGCTTCGCCGATTGCTTATGACCTGATCCGTTATGCGGGAGCCGCGTATCTGATCTACCTCGGCGTGCGGACTTTACGCTCTGGTGCAGTCGTCAACGCAGGCGCGCCTGCCGCTCTGGTTGCGCCGATTAGAATTTATGTGCAAAGCGTGATCGCCAATATCCTAAATCCCAAGGTAACGTTATTTTTCATCGCTTTCCTGCCGCAGTTCGTCAATCTACAAGCTGGACATGTCGCGGCGCAAATGTTGTTGCTGGCAGCATTATTCATTCTGGTAACGCTATGCATATTCGGCAGCCTTGCTTTATTTTCCGGGATAGTCGGAGCCTACCTGCAGCGTAACGCTTCCGCTTCCATTTATTTGAATCGTCTGGCAGGGTGCGCCTTTATCGGCCTCGGTATCCGCATCGCTTTGCCGGCCTCACGGTAACTTCGCATGGCACTCTTACAAATCGCAGAACCCGGCATGTCCACCGCACCGCACCAGCACCGGCTGGCGATCGGGATTGATCTGGGCACCACCAATTCGCTGGTCGCCACCGTGCGCAACAGCATTCCCGAAATTCTGATGGATGCAGAAGGGCGCTGCTTGCTGCCCTCCATCGTGCGCTATCTGCCGGGCGCTGAAGTGCATATCGGTCACAAGGCGCAGACAGCGCAGACCACCGATCCGAAAAACACTATCGTGTCGGTCAAGCGCTTCATGGGGCGCGGCCTGAAAGATGTCCCGTATGTCGAGAACCTGCCCTACGATTTCCAGGACGCGCCCGGCATGGTACAGATCAATACCATTGCCGGCGTGAAAAGCCCGGTGGAAATTTCCGCCCAGATCCTTGCGACCTTGCGCCAGCAGGCGGAAGACGCGCTCGGCGCCGATCTGGTTGGTGCGGTCATTACGGTGCCCGCGTATTTCGACGATGCGCAGCGCCAAGCCACCAAGGATGCTGCCAAGCTGGCCGGCTTGAACGTATTGCGTTTACTGAGCGAGCCGACTGCAGCGGCGATTGCTTACGGACTGGATAATGGCTCCGAAGGGATTTATGCGGTGTATGACCTGGGCGGTGGCACTTTCGATATTTCGATCCTGAAGCTGACCAAGGGCGTGTTCGAGGTCTTGTCAACCGGCGGCGATTCTGCGCTGGGTGGTGACGATTTCGATCATCGCTTGTTTTGTTGGATCATCGAACAGGCGAAACTGGCGCCGCTGTCGGACCGGGATACTCGCCTGTTGATGGTCAAGGCCCGCGAAGCCAAAGAGCTGCTGTCGTCTAAATCCGAGACCCATATCGATGCAGCGCTGCATTCGGGCGAGAACGTGCATCTGATATTAAGCGCCGCTATATTCGTCGAGATTACCCAACATTTGGTTGCCAAAACCCTGTCGCCTTGCCGCAAGGCGCTACGCGATGCGGGCTTGTCTACCGAGGATATCGATGGTGTGGTGCTGGTTGGCGGTGCGACCCGGATGCCGCATGCCCGCAAGGCGGTCGGCGATTTCTTTCAGACCACGCCGCTGGCCAACATCGATCCCGACCAGGTAGTCGCGCTGGGCGCGGCGATTCAGGCTAATCTGCTGGCGGGCAACCGTGCTGCCGGCGACGACTGGCTGTTGCTGGACGTAATTCCACTGTCGCTCGGAATCGAAACTATGGGTGGTCTGGCGGAAAAGGTCATTCCGCGCAATGCCACTATTCCCTGCGCCAGAGCGCAAGAGTTCACCACCTTTAAGGATGGCCAGACCGCGCTGGCGGTGCATGTAGTGCAAGGCGACCGCGAACTGGTCAGCGATTGCCGCTCGCTGGCCCGCTTCGAGTTGCGCGGCATCCCGCCGATGGCGGCCGGTGTGGCGCGTATCCGCATCACTTACCAAGTTGATGCGGACGGCTTGCTGTCGGTGTCGGCGCGTGAATTGCGTTCCGGCGTGGAAGCCTCGATTGTAGTCAAGCCATCGTATGGCCTGGGCGATGACGAGGTAGCCCGCATGTTGCAAGATTCGTTTGCATCGGCGGATATCGACAGGCAGTCGCGTGCCTTGCGCGAAGAGCAGGTCGAGGCCGAACGGATCATGCTGGCAACGCAGTCGGCGCTGGAAAGCGATGGCAGCTTGCTGCTGTCCGATGACGAGCGCACCGCCATTGAGGTCTTGCTGCAACGTCTGCGGCAGCAGATCCTGGGCATCGATCATGTCGCCATTCGTGCTGAAGTCAATGCATTGGCGCATGGCACTGAAGAATTCGCCGCGCGGCGCATGGATCGCAGCGTGCGTTCTGCGCTGGCCGGCAAGAAGCTCGACGAAATCGCCTAAGGCTGGAATAACGCTTTAACAATTTAATGTGTCGTTTCCGGCCGGAGACGATAGCTCATCCTATTATCGAGGTAAATATAGTGCCCCAAATCGTCATACTTCCCCACCCGCAGTTGTGCCCGGAAGGCGCGGTCATTGATGCGCCGGTCGGTAAATCGCTGTGCGATGTACTGCTCGACAGCGACATCGAGATTGAACATGCATGTGAAAAATCCTGCGCCTGCACCACTTGCCACGTCATCATTCGGGAAGGCTTTGCTTCGCTGGAAGACGCAACCGAAGCCGAGGAAGATTTGCTCGACAAAGCTTGGGGTCTGGAGCCGGCTTCGCGCCTTTCCTGTCAGGCGCTAGTAGGCGAAGAAGATTTGGTAGTCGAAATTCCAAAATATACAATCAACCACGCCCGCGAATTGCATTAGTCGCATTAGCTACATTATTCGCAGGCAGTTCAGACCGGAGAACCGTATGAAATGGACCGATACCCAGCGTATTGCAGAAGAGCTTTTCGATAAATTCCCGCAGATTGATCCGTTGACAGTGCGCTTTACCGATTTGCATCGGTGGGTATCCGAACTGGATGGTTTCGACGATCAACCTGAACATTCGGGTGAGAAAATACTCGAAGCGATCCAGATGGCCTGGATCGCCGAAGCAGAATAGATTCAGCCTAAAATGGCACTGAAATACGCACTGGTACGTATGCTGGCACGTAGCCATAAAGCGTTTTAAACGCGTTCAGTGTAAATAATCATACTACTTTGTGTATTTATTTAGTCCGCAATATAAATATGCGGTGATAGCCATTTTTTTATTGATACTCCCTGTTTTTCAAATTACGCAGGAATTTTCCCGGGACTTTTTTCTGCGTTCAGAATGGATGATTGTGCAATGACAGATGTAAAACCTGCAGGCCAGATGTACGAGATCCGGCCCGGCCAGTCGATTGAATTGCTCAAGGAATTGCATATCCTTACGCGTGACGGCAAGATGAATCAGGATAGCCGCCGCAAACTCAAGCAGGTGTATCACCTGTATCAGTTCATCGAACCATTGATGCAGCAAGTGTTGCAGGAGCGCAGCGAAATCCGTTTGGTCGATCACGGGGCAGGGAAGTCTTATCTGGGCTTCATTCTGTACGATCTGTTTTTCAAGTCGCTGGCCGGCTCTTCGCGTATTTACGGTATCGAAACCCGGGATGAACTGGTCAGGAAGTCCGAAGAATTGGCAGCGCGGCTGGATTTTCCCGGCATGTCTTTTCTGAATCTGTCGGTAGCCGAGTCTGCATTGTCAGAGTTGTTGCCCGCCGAGGTCGATATTGTCACCGCCCTGCATGCCTGCAACACGGCTACTGACGATGCGATTCATTTCGGCTTGAAAAAGAAGGCCCGTTTCATGGTGCTGGTACCTTGCTGTCAGGCTGAAGTCGCTTCGGTGCTGAAAAGGAATAAGGGTAAAACGCTGGCAAAAAGCGCCTTGACCGAAATCTGGCGCCATCCGTTGCATACGCGCGAATTCGGCAGCCAGGTCACCAATGTGTTGCGTTGTCTGCAACTGGAAGCGCATGGCTATCAGGTCAACGTGACCGAGCTGGTCGGTTGGGAACATTCGATGAAGAATGAATTGATCATCGCCACTTATCAGGATCTGCCGCGCAAGCGTCCGTCTGAGCGGCTGCAGGAAGTCTTGGCAACGCTGGGGCTGGAAGAAATGACTGAGCGATTTTTTACCGCGTAACGCTAAGGCATAGTACAAATTAAAGACCCGCACATCGTCTCGGATGCGCGGGTTTTTTAACTAATTACACTTTGTGTAGTAACGCCTCAGAGGCGTTCAATGACCGCTGCAATACCCTGGCCGCCGCCGATGCACATGGTGACCAAGCCATAGCGCTTGTTGGTACGAATCAATTCATACATGCACTTCACGGTCAGGATCGCACCGCTCGCGCCCAATGGATGGCCCAGCGCAATTGCGCCGCCGTTCGGGTTTGTGCGCGCTGGATCGAGTTCCAGACCGCGGCAAACGCCTAACGACTGCACTGCGAAAGCCTCGTTCGATTCGATTACATCCATATCGTCCAGTGTCAGGCCGGCGCGTTTGAGTGCCAGCTGTACTGCAGGAATCGGTCCGGTACCCATGATCGCGTTATCGACGCCGCAAATCGCATACGACACCAGGCGTGCCAGTGGCGTCAGGCCAGCGCGTTCCGCTGCAGATGCTTCCATTAATACGCAAGCAGCGGCGGCATCATTCAAGCCGGAAGCGTTACCGGCAGTCACGGTGCCGCCTTCTTTCTTGAATGCCGGCTTGAGCTTGGCCAGGCTTTCCAGCGTCGTGTCCGCTTTCGGATGCTCGTCGGTATCGAAAACGACTACGCCTTTGCGGGTCTTGATTTCGATTGGAACGATTTGCGATTTGAAGTGACCGGCAGCGATCGCAGCGACCGCTTTCTTCTGGCTATTCACGGCAAAGGCATCCTGCTCTTCGCGCGAAATATGGTATTTGTCTGCCATGTTTTCAGCCGTGATGCCCATGTGGCCGACGCCAAACGGATCGGACACTGCACCGACCAGCATGTCGATCATCTTGGTGTCGCCCAGGCGCGCGCCCCAACGAGCCGACGGAACGGCAAACGCGGCACGGCTCATGGTTTCAACCCCGGCGCCTACGGCAATGTCGGTATCGCCTAGCTGAATCGCATTGGCTGCGGTAACAATGGCTTGCAAGCCGGAGCCGCACAGGCGGTTCAGGGTCAGCGCCGCCGATTCCAGTGCCATCCCGGCATTGATGCCAACTACGCGCGAGACGTACATGTCGCGGGCTTCGGTGTGAATCACGTTACCGCACACGATCTGACCGGCACTCGCAGGATCTACTTTGGCGCGGGAAAAGGCTTCCTTGACCGCATACGCTCCAAGGTCGCAGGCTGCTATGTCTTTCAGGGTGCCGCCATAAGTGCCAATTGCAGTACGTGCTGCGCCGACGATCACTACTTGTCTTACGTTTGCCATGTCATTTCCTTGTGATATCTGTAATTAACGAATGATACGAAATATGAAGCGGTGCCAAGGCGCAAAAAATGCATCCAAGCTGATTATAGCGCGCTATAAAGTGGCAACAAACAAACTTGCCACGGTAATATCGGGTTGCTTATTATGCTACGTTAGCATAGGTTTAATGCGTATAACATTCTTGTGAAAGATAGCATGCGTTGCGTCAATTTATTGCCATTATTACATCCATTAAACTGTGATGCGCCAGAAAAAGGAAAATCAGCATGACACGACCAACAATCGATCTGCGTAGCGATACGGTCACGCAACCTTGTGCCGCCATGCGCGCCGCGATGGTGCAGGCGCCGGTGGGCGACGATGTGTATGGCGATGACCCCAGCGTCAACCGCTTGCAAGCACTGGCGGCAGAATTATTCGGCTTTGAGGCGGCATTATTTGCGCCTTCCGGCACCCAGACCAATCTGATTGCTCTGCTCACGCATTGTGGGCGCGGTGATGAATATATCGTCGGCCAGCAAGCGCATACCTATAAATATGAAGGCGGCGGTGCCGCCGTTCTGGGCAGTATCCAGCCGCAACCGTTGGCACATCAGGCCGATGGCAGTCTGGCGCTGGAAGATATTGCTGCGGCCATTAAACCGGATGATTTTCATTTTGCCCGCAGCCGTTTGCTGGCACTGGAAAACACTATTGGCGGACGTGTGCTGAGTGCCGATTACCTCCGGGCTGCTACCGATCTGGCCCATCAGCGCGGCTTGGCCACCCACCTCGACGGTGCCCGAATCTGCAACGCGGCGGTGCAACAGGGCATCAGCCTCAAGGACGCCGCCCAAGGCTTCGATAGCGTTTCAGTCTGCCTCTCGAAAGGACTCGGCGCGCCGGTTGGCTCGCTACTGTGCGGCAGTCGCAGCTTTATCGGTCAAGCCTTGCGCTGGCGCAAAATGTTGGGTGGCGGCATGCGTCAGGCTGGCATCTTGGCCGCTGCTGGCTTGTATGCGCTGGAGCATAACGTGCAGCGCCTGGCCGAGGACCATGCCAATGCGCTGTTCCTGGCGCAAGGATTGGCAGCGATACCTGGCTTGGCGCTGCAGATGCCGCAAACCAATATTGTGTATGTTGATTTGCCTTCGCAGTGCTTTCCGGCGCTTGTGACAGCGCTGCATGAAAGCGGCATCCTTGCTGGCGTGAGTGCGCATATGCGGCTAGTTACGCATAAGGATGTGTCGCGCCAGGACATGGCGTATGTAATTGAGGTATTTACCGCTGTGTTGGGCCAAACCGACCTGCTCGCCGCCTGATGCGGGAGGCGCGATGTTGTTTTTTGTTTTATGCTGCGCTGCACAAATAATTCTGGACAATTTTTTAAGGTGTGTGTAAAGTGTATTTGTGCAGTGCAGCATTAGTTAATTTAATCATCCATCTTTATCAACTAGGAGAATGTTATGGCTACAATTCAAGAGCAGTTTCTGGAAGCAAGTAAGTCGCATTTTGAAGCACAATTGGCAATGATCAACTCATTGACAGCCAAGGTATTTGGCGAAGCGGAAAAAATCATCACTCTGAACGTGAATGCCGCCAAAGCCACGTTCGAAGATTCGGCAGCCGCGGGCCAAGAGTTGCTGGCAGCAAAAGACGCACAAGATTTTCTGAAAATTTCCGCCTCCCAGACACAGCCGAGCGCCGAAAAAGCAATGGCGTACAGTCGTGAACTGGCCAGCATTACCGCTGCCAGCCAAAAGGAATTGACCAAGGCTGCAGAGGCGCAGATTGCTGAAACCAGCGAAAAACTCACCAAGATGATTGCTGAATTGACCAAGAATGCTCCGGCCGGTTCAGAAAGCATGGTTGAAATGCTGAAGTCTCTGGTCGCCAATACCAATGCTGGTTACGATCAAATGCTCAACACCACTAAAAAAGCAGCAGAAACTTTGGAAGAAAATGTTGCCAAGGCATCTAAGAGCTTTGCCGATGTAGCACAAAAATCGACTGCCAAAACTGGCAAGAAGTAATTTAGTTATGGCAATATTAAAACGGGCCGCATGCGGCCCGTTTTTACGTTTACTGCTTGCTGCTGGTTATCCTGATGCCTGGCATAACTCCAGAAATATTTATTATGAAAATAAAAAACAAGGAGTATATTAATTAATGCATGATTTGACGCATAATTTATATGAGTTTATTTAAAATACACAAGCATGTATGTATCAAGTAACGATTTTTTTGTTGACTCGAATAGCAGACAAACTAAAAGGCGACACTGCCGCCTTTTAGACTAGGTTGGAGACAATCTCCCCAGTTATTTATCCTTGCGAAGTCAGGCTGCCGTTGACCACTTTGACCCGGTCGCCACTGCGCCATCCAGATTGCCCGGAATCGGCAAAACTGCGCATGCTGCCGTCTTCCATGCGAACCCGGATTTCATAGCTGGTGGTGGTGCGGGTGCGTCTTTCAACTTCATTGCCGGCAAATCCGCCGCCAACAGCACCGGCTACGGTAGCCAGTTTTCTACCGTCACCGCCGCCTACCTGATGGCCCAATATGCCGCCGAGAACGGCGCCGGCAACAGCGCCGATGCCGATGCCGTTCGGCTGCGCCGCTTGCTGGATGGCACGAACCGATTCGATCGTGCCGCAATTGCCGCAGATTGCCGCCTGCGCTGGCGAGACATAGGGTACATAGGCGTTTTGGTTGTAGCTTGGCGGTGACTTATGCAGCGGTTTATGCCTGGGTTGGCTTTGTATGGTCGCAGCGGAATCGGCCTCTTTCGTTGCGACGAAGTGCTTGGCTTCCGTGGTCGGTGCTAACGTCGATATTTTGTCGTTTACCGGTGTTGGAGCCGATGATGTAACTACTGCCACCGGGGCTGTACTGCTGTTCGATTTTGGCAGCAAGCCGGTCATGGCGGCTACGCCAACCAGACTTAGCACCATGACCGAGACGGCGGCGCCTGCGACCAGCGGATGGATCTGACTCGATGTTTTTTGATTTTCCATTATTTCCCCTTTTGCCCTTTGATTATTTTGATGACCTCATTATCAATGTTAAGGCGCAATTGAAAAAGCTGGATTGTGTGTCAGTTGTAAGGTGATGTAACCGGAGTATTCCAGACCAGAATGCGATGAGGCCGCATCGCGCGGCCCCAAGAAACTAAAACAAAAATCAGTCTTCGCGGCGCAAATGCGGGAACAGGATGACGTCACGGATATTCGGCGAATCGGTGATCAGCATTATCAAGCGGTCGATACCAATACCGCAGCCGCCGGTTGGAGGCAGACCGTATTCGAGGGCGCGGATGAAATCGGCATCGTAAAACATTGCTTCTTCGTCGCCGGCATCCTTGGCCGCGACTTGCGCATGGAAGCGGGCGGCCTGATCTTCCGCATCGTTCAATTCGGAAAAACCATTGGCGATTTCGCGTCCAACGATGAACAGTTCGAAGCGTTCGGTGATGCCGGGCTGAGTATCGGAGGCGCGCGCCAGCGGCGATACTTCGATCGGATAATCAACAATATAGGTTGGCTCCCATAGCTGCGCTTCCGCGGTTTCCTCGAACAGGGCCAGTTGCAGCGCACCCAGGCCGGCGCTGGCGAACGGCTGGACTCCAAATTTTTTCAACTCGACTTTAATGAATTCAGCATCGTGCAGTTGTTCATTGTTGTAATGCGGCGCGTACTTGTTGATTGCCGCGACGATGGTGAGGCGGTGGAACGGTTTGGTCAGGTCGAGTTCGCGGCCTTGGTACGTCAGCAGCGCGGTGCCGTGCGCATCAATGGCGGCCTGGCGGATCACCGCTTCGGTGAAATCCATCAGCCACAGGTAATCAACATACGCGGCATAAAATTCCATCATGGTGAATTCTGGGTTGTGGCGCGGCGATACGCCTTCATTGCGGAAATTGCGATTGACTTCGAATACGCGCTCGAAGCCGCCTACCACCAGCCGCTTCAAGTACAGCTCAGGCGCGATGCGCAGAAACATCTGCATGTCCAGCGCGTTGTGATGGGTGATGAAAGGCTTGGCTGTCGCACCGCCGGGAATGGTGTGCAACATCGGCGTTTCGACTTCCATGAAGTCGTTTTTTTCCATGAAACGGCGGATCGACGAAATTGCGGCGGTACGTGCTTTGAAAGTACGGCGTGTTTCTTCGTTCATGATCAGGTCGACGTAGCGCTGCCGGTATTTGGTTTCTTGGTCTGAAAGGCCGTGAAATTTGTCGGGCAGCGGGCGCAGCGATTTGGTCAGCAGACGCAGCTTGGTGACCTTGATCGACAATTCGCCGGTCTTGGTCTCGAACAGCGTGCCTTCGGCACCGAGAATGTCGCCCAAGTCATAATGCTTGAAAGCTGCGTGTTCCGCTTCGCCGGTCAGGTCATTAGTGATGTAAAGCTGGATGCGGCCGTCGGCTTTGAGGCCGGAGGCGTCCTGGATGGTGGCAAACGAGGCCTTGCCCATGACGCGCTTGAGCATCATGCGCCCAGCCACCACTACCGTTACCGGTTCGGTCAGCAGGGTTTCGCGCGCGGCTGCGCTTTCGTATTGCGCCTGCAGTACTGCCGCCTTGTGTTGTGGACGGAAATCGTTCGGGAAGGCAATTCCCTGGGTACGCAGTGTCGCGAGTTTACTGCGCCGTTCGGCGATGATCGAATTTTCATCTAGCGGCATGGCCGCTGGTTCATTGTGCTTGGTCATATTATTTAGGCAATGTGTGCAAAATGGCGCGTGGGCGTATCGGGCCGGGGTGCGAAGTGAGTTTAGACGCCCTGTTTCAGCGAGGCGGCGATGAATTCATCAAGATCACCGTCCAGTATCGCTTTGGTGTTGCCGGTCTCGAAACCGGTGCGCAAATCCTTGATGCGGGACTGGTCGAGCACATAAGAACGGATCTGATGGCCCCAGCCGACATCGGTTTTGGAATCTTCCAGCTTTTGCTGTTCGCTCATGCGGTTGCGCATTTCCAGTTCAAACAGTTTGGCTTTTAGCATGTCCCACGCTTCGGCGCGGTTGCGATGCTGGCTGCGGTCATTCTGGCATTGAACCACGATACCGGATGGGCCGTGCGTCAGGCGCACTGCGGAATCGGTCTTGTTAATGTGCTGTCCGCCGGCGCCGGAGGCGCGATAGGTATCGATTCGCACGTCGGCCGGATTAATGTCGATATCGATCGAATCATCGACTTCCGGGTACACGAACAGGCTGCAAAATGAGGTGTGGCGACCATTGGCGGAGTCAAACGGCGATTTGCGCACCAGTCGATGCACGCCGGTTTCGGTGCGCAGGAAGCCGTAAGCATAATCGCCTTCGACTTTCAGGGTTGCAGTCTTGATGCCGGCCACTTCACCGTCCGACTGTTCCAGGATTTCGACCTTGAAATCCTTGCGTTCGCAATAGCGCAAGTATTGGCGCAGGATCATCGAGGCCCAGTCTTGCGCTTCAGTGCCGCCGGCACCGGACTGAATGTCGATGAAGCAATTGTTCGGGTCCATCGGATTGTTGAACATGCGCCGGAATTCCATCGCGGCAACCCGGGTTTCAATATCTTTGGTATCGGCTTCCACTGCTTCAAGCGTGTCTTCATCCTGCTCTTCGCGCGCCATTTCGAACAGGTCGCGGGTATCGCGCAGATCGGCTTCGATCTTGATCAGGGAGTAGACGATGTTTTCCAGCGACTTTTTTTCCTTGCCCATGTCCTGCGCCCGTTTCGGGTCGTTCCAGACAGTGGGGTCTTCCAGTTCCGCGTTGACGGATTCGAGTTTCTCGGACTTCAGATCGAAGTCAAAGATACCCCCGAAGTTCGGTTTCACGGCCAGCCAGGTCGGCAAGCAAGGCGGAGAGGGCGTTTAAGCGTTCAGCTTCCATAGTGTAATTATCTGTAATCAAACCGTAAATTATACGCGAGCGTGTAGCACGCATCATCAGCCAAAATTTATTCAAAACATCCAAATGACCAAATGCTTCCTCAAAGCAATTTCGTCTTTATTTTTCATTTTGGTAATATCCGCACTCTTATCTGCATTTTTTGTGCAGGGCAAAAATGTTTTTTCGCAAATGCGTTATTCGATAGAATGGTTGTACGCAGGTCTTCAATAATCATGTTGTCCGATTAATTTCTTTAGCGGTGTGGAAAAACAATAATCGTCGTCGGACAAGCACTTTTCAGGCAATTGCCCGTATTCTTTCGTGGTTTTCAATAGGTTCAATAGCGGTTTTTTGCCTACGATAATTACAGGCATGCGTTTTTACCCATGCGCTACCCTGTCATAGGAAACCCATATGTCATCATTCAGTTTTTTTCCACACCTGCCAGGCAGCCTTAATGTTTTGACCGCTTTGGGGTTGATACTGATTGCCGGGATATTTGGCGCGCGTCTGGTTAAGCATTTTGCTCCGGTGCCGGCGATTACCGGTTATGTGCTGACGGGATTGTTGATCGGCCCCGTTGGCCTGAATCTGATCAGCGCTACCGCGCTGAATGAGTTGGAGCCGATTGTCGAACTGGCGCTTGGTTTATTCGTCTTTGAGCTGGGGCGGCGTCTTGATTACCGCTGGCTGCTGAAAGAACGGTGTCTGCTGATCACTGGCGTAGCCATCAGCATCAGCGTGTTTGTGGCCTTATTTATATTGTTGCTGAGTCTGGGACTCGATGCCCTGAGTGCGGCACTGGCTGCGGCCATCGGCATGGCGACGTCGCCGGCGGTGACGCTCAACGTGGTGCAGGAAATCAGGGCCGAAGGCCAGGTGAGCGCCCGCATGCTCAATATCGTTGCCATCAACAATTCGCTGGCTTTTCTGCTATTTATCGTGTGCCTGTCGGTGTTGCATTGGCAGTACGGTGGTAGTTGGAGCATCGCCCTGCTGCACCCGTTGTATCTGATTTTCGGCTCCATCGTGTTCGGTTTGCTGGCCGGCAGATTGCTGGTTTTTGCCAGCCGCCACCTGGGGCCGGAGAGTCACGCGCAGCGGATCGTAGTGTTTGCGCTAGTTGCAGCCACCATCGGAATCGCCGATATGTTCAAATTCCCGGCGCTGGTGTCGTTGCTGGTATTTGCCGTCAGCAGCCGCTATCGCGACCGTCAGCAAGTAGTGGTCGAATCCGAATTCAGTCAGATCAACAGTCTGCTAAGTGTCATCTTGTTTGTGTTCGCCGGCGCCCGTCTGGAGCTGGCGCATCTGGGACAGTTCTGGCTGATTGGCCTGGCGTATATTGCGATGCGGTTGACTGTGATGACTGGGCTGGGCGCAGTGCTGGCGTCCCGGAACGGTTTGCGTGCGCGTCAAGGAGCACTGCTCGGCTTGGGCTTGTTGCCGATGTCGGGAGTTGCCATCCTGACCGCACAATATGTTTCCAGCATTCATCCTGAGTTTGGCGCGCAACTTTCGGCGCTGGTGCTATCGGTGGTGGTTGTGCTGGAAATCATCGGCCCGATTTCGACCCATTACGCGCTGGTGGCGTCGGGCGAATCGAATATACCTAAACCCTGATAGGGTGGAAAATGTACGAAATAATTTGCGTATTTGTTCCATATTTGGTGGGCGCGTTGCGGCCTTGCTCGTCGTCGCCATAGTCAGCTATGACTCATCCTTAGGCCTTGCATCGCATCCCGCCAAACGCGCCCAAATCCACAACTTATTTTTTACACGTTCTTAAAGGAGAAATTCATGCTCGAATTTACATCTTCCAAGCCGCTGACGATGGGTGTCGAGCTGGAGTTGCAAATCGTTAATCGACGTGACTACAACCTGACCCGTGGCTGTCCTGATTTGCTGGCGGTGCTGGAGAAGACCCCGCATGGCTACGACATCAAGCCGGAAATTACCGAAAGCATGATTGAAATTGCCACTTCGGTGCATGTCAATCACCGGGAAATGCTCTCCGAGTTGGCGGCCATGCGCACCCTGCTGGTGGCTGCCGCAGACAAGGTCAATCTCGGTCTCGCTGGCGGTGGCGCGCATCCGTTTCAGCACTGGGACGAGCAACGCATATCGCCGGTTGCGCGCTACCATCTGGTGTCGGAATTGTATGGTTATCTTGCCAAACAATTTACCGTGTACGGCCAGCATATCCATATCGGCTGCGCCAATGGCGATGAGGCGGTGCGGTTGGCGCACTTGCTGGCGCGCTATATTCCGCATTTCATCGCGTTATCGGCTTCCTCGCCGTTTTATCAAGGCGTCGATACCGCATTCCAGTCTTCGCGACTGACCAGCATCAATGCGTTTCCCCTGAGCGGCTGCATGCCGTTCGTGCTCGACTGGGCAGCTTTCGATGCGTATTACCAAAAAATGACAAGCTTGAATATCGTTGCCAGCATGAAGGATTTTTATTGGGATATTCGGCCCAAGCCAGAATACGGCACAGTGGAAATCCGGGTTTGCGATACCCCGCTCGGGATTGAAACAGCGGTGCAACTGGCTGCTTATGCGCAAACCCTGTGCAAATATTTCCTAGATCATCGTGCGTTGTGTCCGACCCAGGATACCTACCTGACGTATTCATATAACCGCTTCCAGTCTTGCCGCTTCGGCCTGGCCGGCTTAGTGATTGATCCGGCCCAAAATACCCAGTTGCCGATCAAGGAAGATATTTTGCATACGCTCGAAATGCTAGGCGACACTGCGCGCGAACTTGGCACTACCGACGTGATCGCGGCAATTCAAGAAAACGCGATCAAGGGCAGTTCCGACGCGGACTGGTTGCGCGCCGCTTATGCCGAAACAGGCTCCCTGAACGAAGTGGTACGGCGCCAGGCGGAAGTATGGATGGCTAATCCTTGAGAATTTTTATTTGATATGATTTATGGGGAGTATGGCAAAAAATATAGCACTTTCCGCATTTTTTTATTGAGGTTGACTAAAATACGGCGGTGTGTATCTTTGTATTGAGCAATTAGTGTAGTGGTCAACCATATTGCATATTGGTAATCCGGCCCTTCTGTATTTGATCGTGCCCACGCTTGAGCCGGTGCCTGAATCAGGCACAATGGCAGATATGGTGATAACAAAGAAGAATCCTGAGCATGTGCAGTTCCTTCAAATTTTTGATTAAAAACGCCAGCGCACAACGCTGGCTGACCGGATGATGCTGCGCAAACTATCTTCCGCGCTGGCCGAAATATTTGCCAGATCGGCTGCCGCCAATCCGAAGATCGCATGCTTCCACTGCGGCGAACGGGTGCGCCAGAGGCGCGTGGTGCAAGTTGTATTCGACGGGGTTTGCCGCGACGTTTGTTGCCACGGTTGTGCCGCCATCCTGTCTACGGTCGAACAATTGGGTCAGTCTGAACAGTACTTGGCCCTGAAACAGCAATTAGATTAGATATGGATGCCTGATGCATAATTTACATTCAGCAACTTCTGGCAGCCTCGCGCCAGCCACCGGCGATGCTGCACTAAAACACGAGAAATTGACAATTGGCGGAATCCGTTGCGCCGCCTGCGTGCAACTGATCGAGTTCCGGTTGCAACAATTGGCCGGCGTAACTGCTTTCAAGGTCAATATCGCCAGCCACCGCGCCGAAATCACTTGGGATAACCGCAGCATATCGTTGTCGCGCATCGTCGCGGCTATTTCGGACTTGGGCTATAGCGCATTGCCGGCTGGCTCGCAGGGCTCGTTGGATGAGCGCGAAAAGAAAATGGCTTTGTGGCGCCTGTTCGTGGCCGGGTTTGCGATGATGCAGGTGATGATGTATGCATTTCCGGCATATCTGGTTCCGGTGGCTAGCGTGGGTGGCGATCTGACGCCGGATATCGACTTGCTGCTGAAACTGGCGAGCCTGGCGATCACGGTGCCGGTGGTGCTGTTCTCCGCCTGGCCATTTTTCCGCGCGGCCTGGCGTGATCTGCGTAATCGGCATGTCGGCATGGATGTGCCGGTCTCGGTGGGCGTACTGGTAACTTTTTTTGCCAGCATCTGGGCCACTTTTGCCGGCGGCCCGGTGTATTACGATTCGCTCATCATGTTCGTTTTTCTACTGCTGGCGGCGCGTACCATCGAAGCCAAGGTGCATCTAAAAAGTACCTCGGCCTTGCGCGCATTGATTCAGCTAGTGCCGGCGCAGGTCGAAAAACTGATTGACTATCCAAACTCGCGCCAAGTCATTCAGGTTACCGCAGAGTTGCTGTTGGTGGGCGACGCCATTCTGGTACCGGCCGGCGCCCACATTCCGGTCGATGGCGTGGTTATCGAAGGTGAGAGCGAGTGCGACGAAGCCCTGATGACCGGCGAATCGCATCCGGTGCTCAAGTCCCGCGGCAGCAAGTTGATCGGCGGCGCACTCAACCTGATCGGCCCGCTGGTGATGCAGGCCGAACAGGTGGGCGATCAGACCCAGCTATCTTCGTTGGTGAAGATGATGGAAGCCGCAGCCAATGAAAAACCGCCGTTGGTGGCGCTGGCCGACCGCCATGCCAGCCGTTTCCTGTTTTTGATCATGCTGCTGGCTATCGGGTCCGGCATCTTCTGGTGGCAAATCGATCCGTCACGCGCACTGTGGATTGCCGTGACTATCGTCATAGTCACCTGTCCCTGCGCACTGTCGCTGGCCACCCCAGGCGTGATGTCGGCTGCAGTCGGACGCCTGGCCAGGAATGGTGTGCTGATCGCGCGCGGCCGGGCGATTGAATCGCTGGCACGCACCACCCATGTCGTGTTCGACAAGACCGGCACCCTCACCTACGGCCAGTTAAGCCTGCTCGATACGTTGTTGCTGCGACAGGATGCGCTCTGGGACGCAGCATTCACGCAGGCAACAGCAGCCAGCTTGGCCGCCGGCTCGCTGCACCCGGTGTCGCAGGCGCTGGCAGCGTCGCCTGCTTCAGTAGTGCGAGACGAACCGCTCGCGCACACTATCCCAAAGTTTGGCAGCATTACTGAAATTGCCGGTCAGGGACTGCAAGCTAGCGATGGCAACGGCCATGCTTACCGTTTGGGCAGCGTGCATTTCGTGCAGCAACTGCACCGCCAGCCATTGGAAATTCCCCCCCGATATGCTGGCAAGACCCTGGCTGCCTTCGGTGACAAAAATGGCTGGATTGCACTATTCGTGATGCAGGATGGATTGCGTCACGAGGCCAGGGACTTGATTACTTTTTTGCTGCAGCAAGGCAAAAAAGTCGTGCTGCTGTCAGGCGACAGGGCCGATGTGGTGACGCAAGTGGGGCAAGAACTCGGTATTCCAGCGGCGTTCGGGGAACTGGGCCCCGCACAGAAATATGCGGCGATTAGAAAAATTCAACAGCAGGGCGGAGTGGTCGCCATGGTGGGCGACGGCATGAACGACGGGCCGGGGCTGTCGCTGGCCGATGTGTCGATTGCGATGGGGCAGGGGGCGCCGATTTCTCAAGCCAGAAGCGACGTAATTTTGATTTCAAACCATCTGGGCGATTTGCGACACGCATTCCAGACCGCAACCAAAGCCATGCTGCTGATCCGGCAGAATCTGGGCTGGGCCCTAATGTATAACGCGATTGCCATTCCTGCTGCAATGTCGGGTGTACTGGCTCCGTGGCATGCCGCCATTGGGATGTCCCTGAGTTCTCTGGTGGTAGTACTCAATTCGCTACGCATATCGTCTCAAAATACGCAATCGCAGCGCAATTTGAATGGCACAATAACGGCTGTTGCGCGTCATGCGAGATGAGTTTTGGCGCTTGTTTCAAATGTTGCGTGTGAGTTTTTGTTCGGACCAAGTATTTTTTTCGACGTGGGTAATTAATTTCTATGGATATACTTTATTTACTGATTCCAATGAGCGTCATAGTGGTATTTGCCATCGGCGCGGTGTTCTGGTGGGCCATAAATCATCGTCAGTTCGATGACCTTGATGAAGTATCCGAACGCATCTTGAACGATCCCGATTAATGTGTATTTGTTCTTGGTGCAAATGCGCCAAGAATGATAAAAGTATCGCAAAAAAATACTGGCGCATCCATTATTCAGTCGGTCGCCTGCCTATTTTTTGCTAATGCGAAAACCTACTACCAGCTTTCCTATTTCAGCGCAACTGGTCGGCGTCTGGGGCGTCCCGGCGAATTTGATTTAGATCAACGTTTGATTTTTGCCGAGCACTTAAAGTGGCGTCAGAATTTAACAACTGAGCTTAATAACCGAGCTAAAACATGAGCCAATCAAAAGTAGATACCTACAATTATCGTGTGGTGCGCCAGTTTTCCATTATGGCGGTAGTCTGGGGCCTGGTGGGCATGGCGGTGGGCGTGCTAATCGCCGCGCAAATGGCATGGCCAGAATTGAATTTCGGGATTCCTTGGTTGAGCTTTGGCCGGTTGCGACCATTACACACCAATACAGTGATTTTTGCGTTTGGCGGTTGCGGCCTGTTTGCCACTTCATACTATGTCGTGCAGCGTACCTCGAATGTGCGTTTATTCTCCGATAAGCTGGCTGCATTTACTTTTTGGGGCTGGCAACTGGTGATTGTGCTGGCAGCCATTTCGCTTCCTATGGGTTATACCCAAAGCAAAGAATATGCTGAATTGGAATGGCCGATTGACATTCTGATTGCCGTGGTCTGGGTAGTTTATGCAATAGTGTTTTTTGGTACGCTGGCCAAGCGCAAAGTTGCGCATATCTACGTGGCAAACTGGTTTTATGGCGCTTTCATTCTGGCTGTAGCATTGTTGCATATCGTCAATTCTGCCGCTATCCCAGTATCTTTTACCAAGTCCTACTCGGCTTATGCCGGCGTGCAGGATGCCATGGTGCAGTGGTGGTACGGCCATAACGCGGTTGGTTTTTTCCTGACAGCGGGTTTTCTGGGAATGATGTACTACTTCATTCCGAAAGTCGTGGAGCGTCCGATTTACTCATACCGTTTGTCGGTTGTTCACTTTTGGGCGCTGATTTTCACTTACATGTGGGCGGGTCCGCATCATTTGCATTACACGGCGCTGCCTGACTGGACGCAATCGATCGGCATGGTGTTTTCGCTAATTCTGCTGGCACCTTCGTGGGGCGGCATGATTAATGGTGTGATGACCTTGTCCGGTGCCTGGCACAAGTTGCGTAGCGATCCGATTCTGCGCTTTTTGATCGTGTCCCTGTCGTTTTATGGCATGTCTACCTTTGAAGGCCCAATGATGGCAATCAAGACGGTCAATGCGCTTTCGCACTATACCGATTGGACTATCGGGCACGTACATTCGGGTGCCTTGGGCTGGGTTGGGTTCGTTACCATCGGCAGTCTGTACTACATGATTCCGCGTCTGTTCGGACGTACTTCGATGTACAGCAAATCGCTGATCGAGGTGCATTTCTGGGTGGCCACGATTGGCGTGGTGTTGTATATCGCATCGATGTGGATTGCCGGCGTGATGCAGGGTCTGATGTGGCGCGCTGTCAATGTTGATGGCACCCTTACCTACACTTTTGTTGAGTCGGTCAAGGCTACTTATCCGTATTACATCATTCGATTGTCCGGTGGAGTGCTCTATCTATCCGGTATGTGCATGATGGCTTACAACGTATACAAAACCATTGCAGGGGTAGCGCCTTCGGAAGCAAAGATTCCGGTATTGGCACCAATGGCAGGTCATTCGACTGCCAAAGCCTGAATCAACTGACGCTTTTAGGAGAGAATAATGCATAAATTTACTCATGAAATGATTGAGAAGAATGTCGGCTTGTTACTGGTGCTGATTCTTCTGGTTCTGAGTGTCGGTGGCCTGGTGGAAATTGTCCCTTTGTTTTTCCAAAATTCCACCACGCAGCCGGTGGCTGGCTGGAAACCGTATTCGGCGCTGCAATTGTCGGGTCGGGACATTTACCAACGTGAGGGTTGTTATAACTGCCATTCGCAGATGATTCGCCCGTTTCGGGGCGAAACCGAGCGTTACGGGCATTATTCGGTCGCAGGAGAATCGGTCTATGACCACCCATTTCAGTGGGGTAGCAAACGTACCGGGCCGGACCTGGCCCGGGTCGGTGCGCGCTATAGCGATAACTGGCACCGTACTCACCTGAACAATCCACGAGATGTCGTCCCGGAATCGAACATGCCCGCTTATCCGTGGCTGTCCCAGAACATGCTCGATCCGAATGATATTGCGCCAAAAATGCGCGCTTTGCGCAAGGTAGGAGTTCCATACACCGATGTTGAAATTGCACAAGCTGCAGCAGCAATTGACGGCAAAACAGAGCAGGATGCACTGATTGCCTATTTGCAGATACTCGGTACTGCAATCAAGAACAAGGATTAAGCGCTGGCCGGGGGAATAATGTCTGGGCAAGTCGAGATAGCGAGGGATGTATGAATTTCACATGGATAAGTAGCATTGTTACCGTACTAAGTTTTGTAGCTTTTGTCGGTATTTTATTTTGGGCTTACAGCCGAAATAATAAAGAACGCTTTGAAGCGCTCGGCAAGTTACCTATTGATAACGATAATGAAACGACAGGAAACTGATCATGGCAGATTTTTTTAATCAGGGGTGGAGCATCGGAATCGCCATCGTGGTGGCGCTCAGTATCTTCGGGTGTGGATTGCTGCTATGGTCGCAATCAAAAGTAAAGGTTAAGCTAGGTCAGGACGGCAAGCCCTTGCCAGCAGAAAGTACCGGGCACGTTTGGGATGGCAATTTGACTGAAAACAATAATCCATTACCGCGTTGGTGGATGGGTCTGTTTTATCTGACGATAGTATTCAGTGTGGTGTACTTGGTGCTATATCCTGGTATGGGAAGCTGGCAGGGTGCATTCGGCTGGAGCCAGGTGAGTGAATATAAAGCGGAAATGGATGCCGGTGAGAAACAATATGGCCCATTATTCGATAAATTTCTTGCAATGGATATTCCGACGGTAGCGAAAGATCCGCAAGCTAGAGAAATCGGCCAGCGACTTTTCCTCAATTCTTGCTCGCAGTGTCACGGATCGGATGCGCAAGGTAGCAAGGGTTTCCCAAATCTGACCGATAAGGACTGGTTGTACGGTGGGGATCCGGAAACCATTAGAACCTCCATACTTGAAGGGCGCAATGGATTAATGCCGCCAATGGGCGCGGCAGTGGGGAATGAGGACGATGTACGTAATGTTGCCAACTACGTGCAGAGTTTGTCGAACTCCCCGCACGATCCGGTCAGGGCCGCACTGGGCAAGTCCAAGTTCATGGTTTGCGCCGCTTGTCATGGTGTTGATGGCAAAGGCAACCAGGCGTTGGGATCGGCCAATCTGACTGACAAGATATGGTTATATGGCGGCGACATCAATACCATCATGGAAACCATTAATAAAGGTCGCGCCAATCAAATGCCTGCCCACAAAAATATATTGAGTGAAGCAAAAGTGCATTTGCTGACTGCGTATGTCTGGGGGCTCTCAAATAACCCACCTTCCAATGGGAAAATTTCCGCTTCAGATGTCAAATCGGTTGGGTTGTTGGCAAATGCCAAATAAAACAGGATATTTATTTTAGATAGGCAGTAACGATTTAAATGGAAATTAAGCCACTCAAACAGTACAGCCCCAAGGAAGTTGACCAGTCGCTTTTTGAAACAGGCAAGAAGATTTATCCGCGGGCGCTGAGCGGCTGGTTCGCGACATGGCGCTGGACTATGGTTTGGTTGACCCAAATCACTTTTTACGGGACTACCTGGCTTACATGGAATAATCGCCAGGCGGTACTTTTTGATTTGGTCGCCCGTAAATTTTATATTTTCGGTATGGTCTTCTGGCCGCAGGATTTTATTTATCTGGCCGTTTTATTGGTCATTGCGGCTTTATCGTTATTCTTGTTTACGGCCGTGGCGGGCCGTGTTTTTTGCGGGTACGCTTGCCCGCAAACCGTCTACACACAAATTTTCATGTGGATCGAGCGCAAGATTGAGGGCGACCGCGCCAAGCGCATGCGCATAGACGATGCAGCAATGTCGCCACGCAAATTTATTCTTAAAACAGCCAAGCATGCCGCTTGGATCGCAGTTGCACTTTGGACCGGTTTTACGTTTGTCGGTTATTTCACGCCGATTCGCACCTTGGCCGCGGAAGTTGTCAGCTTCGATCTCGGCCCGTGGCAAATATTCTGGATACTGTTTTACGGCTTTGCAACTTACGGCAATGCAGGTTGGATGCGGGAGCAGGTTTGTAAATACATGTGCCCTTATGCGCGTTTCCAAAGCGCGATGTTTGATAAAGACACCTTGACCGTAACTTACGATGGACAGCGCGGCGAACCGCGCGGCTCCCGCAGCAAGCAAGCCGACCTCTCGACACTGAATCTCGGCTCCTGCATTAATTGCACTTTATGTGTACAAGTATGCCCGACCGGCATTGACATCCGCAATGGCTTGCAATACGAGTGTATTGGTTGCGCCGCTTGTATTGACGTCTGCGATCAGGTCATGGACAAGATGCATTACCCACGAGGCTTGATTCGGTATACCACCGAGCATGCGCTGGTGGAAAATCTGAGCAAGCGCGGCATCTGGGGCCGCGTCTTGCGCCCGCGCACCTTGATTTACTCGGGGATTCTGGGCTCAATAATATTGATTACTGCTCTGTCACTAGCCATGCGCCTGCCCCTGAAAGTGGATGTGCTCCGCGACCGCGGCATGCCGCGCATCATGGAAGACGGATCGGTGCATAACGTGTATCGCTTACAGGTGATGAATACGGAAGAGGCTCCCCACCGATACACGATAGAAGTTGGCGGCATTCCCGGTGCGGAAATAATTTCAGACAACAGCTTTGCTGTCCCGGCGGCGTCCACTACTGCAGTGCCGGTCCGGGTTAGGGTAGCATTGGGCCAGGGTGAACCTGGCTCCAATAAAATCATCTTTACCGTGCAAGATCATGATGACAAGCGTGTGTCAGTTACGGAAAAAGCGGTATTTCTGATCCCTCGTTAAGGAAACATTATGGAAGCGCGTTTGCACCCTGAACTTCAGCCAGGCAAGGAAAAAGTTGTGCGCTGGTACACAGAACCCTGGGTCTGGCTTGTGGTGGGAGGGCCGGCCATCGTCGTTATTGCCGCTATTTATACTGCTTTTCTGGCTTTTAGCGGTAGCGATAAAGTCGTTGCCCAAGATTATTATAAACAGGGCTTGATGGTCAATACGGATATTCGGCGTGATGCCAATGCCCGAGCCCAAAACATGTCAGGCAATATGGCTTTTGATTCGGTCACCGGCCGCATTTCATTTCATGTGAAAAGCGATGCTGCCTTACCGGATACTTTGCAGTTAAGCATTGCTGAGTCCAGTTCACGTTCTGCTGTTAATGAATTCATCCGACGCGGCACTTTGGTGCAAACTGGAGCAGGCACTTACCAGTTGACGTACTTGCCGCCATCTGTGCGTAAGCCTGAAGACAGTTTGCTTTGGCATGTCAAGATCGAGGCATCTGACTGGCGGCTAACCGGTGATTGGCCCGACCCAATGCACGTCCAGCTACAACTCAAGGCAATCAATTGATTCAGTACAGCAGAAAGGGTGTAATGTGAAGAGTACCGAGGCGGTTTATCCAGCGGTTGCCGTACGCAGTATCCTGATGGTGGTACTCTGGCCTTCATTCTTGACAGCATGTGTGGCAAGCGGTTTGCTATTCAGCCTGGTCAATCCAGAGCAGCTGATTCTTTTGGGCAATAGAATTGAATTAAGCAATCTGGGGGTGTACACCATAGGTTTTTTTGTGTTCTGGTTATTGGGTGCAATCTCTAGCGGCCTGACAGTTTTGTTGTCGAGCACTTCCAAATAATCCGAAGTTTCGCAGGGTACTTTACCCGCAATCCATGTTTGATCCGACATGCTTTCCGTTCCATTAGTTATTGCGGCACTATCCGCCGGCCTGCTGGGCGGAGCGCATTGTATAGGCATGTGCGGAGGCATCTCAAATTGGTTGGTTTCAACTGGTTCTGCCGGATTTGTCAACCGCAAAGTCATATCAATCAAACTGCAGCAGTCGGATGGGCCGGGTAGTACATGGCACATGTTGGCATTGTTGCATGCCGGCCGTATTTGTACTTATGGTGTGCTTGGCGGCATAGTTGGGGCGCTGGGTGCCGCCGGCTTGCTTTTCAAGCCGTATCTACCGGTGCAGATGACGATGTTCATGGTCGGCAATCTGGCCCTGATCTGGCTCGGGCTGCGTTTGGTCGGTTACGCGCCGGGATTGACGCTGCTCAACCGGTTGGAGCAAAAAATAAAACTGCCGATTCGATTTTCGCTTGCCGCGCAGACGGGGCGCCATCCGTTTTTGACCGGTATGGCATGGGGATGCATGCCTTGCGGTTTGGTCTACGCCGTCCTGCCATTTTCACTATTATCCGGCGGTACTTTTTCCGGTGCTGTGCTGATGCTGATTTTTGGTTTGGGCGCATTGCCCTATTTGCTGTTCGCTCAGGGAATTGGCCAGTGGCTCAATCGGCGTATTTTACCTATCATCTTGCGCGGCAGCGGTGCGGTAGTGTTGATTGGCATCGGCCTGTTTGGGTTGTGGCATTACGACATGACCGGGATGCCGGCCCTATTTTGCGTGACGCCTATACATTAATTCTGGCGTAGTCGCCAAATTAAGAGGTGCTTCATGCACGCTGCTGTGGGAGTTGGTGTAGCTGTTAATCGGCTGTAATACGTACCCAATATCCTATAAAAACGATGGAGTATATAAATATATGCAGTACTTACTGCATATATTAATTGGGAATTTAAAAAATACACACTTTAGTATAATTAATGCCATATGCGTTTGCACTAATAATGGATGCGTGCGTAGGGTGTTAGCTGTGTTGCATCACGTGCTTCCTTGAGGGTGAAGATATTTTTTTCAGCTAGTAATGGAATCATCTTGAGCAGCACCTCGGCAGTGACGATGGCATCCCCCAATGCCGTGTGGCGACCGACGATATCTACCCCTAGGCGGTTTGCAATTGCCTCCAGCGAGTGCTGTTCCTGGTGTGGATGAATAACCTGTGATAGCAGTAGGGTATCGAGTACCGGCTGGGTGAAACTGATACCGGTTCTTGCCTCCAGCATCTGTAAAAAACGCATGTCGAACGCTGCGTTGTGTGCCACCAGAATGGTATCTTGGGCGAAGCGATGGAATTGCGGCAGTACTTTTTCTATCACCGGTTGGCCGATCAGCATGGCGTCGCTGATGCCATGGATGGCAATCGATTCTGAACACAGCTTGCGGCCTGGTTGTATTAGCTGATCCAGGTTTTCATGCGACAGCAGGCGGCCATTGACGATATGGAGTGCGCCTAACGAGATGATTTCATCGCCGGCCGTTGGTTGCAGCCCAGTGGTTTCGGTGTCGAATACGGTGTAGCTGAGTTGCGACAACATTTGCTGATCAAGCACTTCGGTCTGGCCCGATTGCTGGAACAGGTTAAAGTCGTAAAATTCTGGCCTTGCAGAAATGCTACGGCGGATATCGAGTGTTGCCCGTGCTGTCGCTAACGGCAATAGCAAGCGGTAGCATGAGGTCTGCCGTGCCAGGTCGAACCGGTAAACCGATTCGCCGCCCTGGCCCTTAATCACGGCGTTTAAGGTGGGTAGCGGGTTGCTGGCGCTCATTTGTAGCGGGGTGTTCTCCCATAATTGGAAGGTTTCTGCCGCTACTGGCGCGCCGCGCCAAGTCAGGTCCAGATGGGCCAAGCGTTCGGTACGCTGCAGGTCTAAATGCAGCGTGCTGACATTGCATTGGGTGGACAGGCACTGCGCCAGATATGCCAGTGATTGCGTCAGTGCATAGCTATCTATCTTCAGCCACAGTGCCGGGTCGATGGTGTCGCTGCTGTCGATGCGCAGAGTGGGCGTTGCGATGCGCCGCTGCAACAGTGCAATCAAATCGACTCCGCGCATCTGCTCAAGCTGCCAGCCTTCGTTTTGACAATCAGCATGGGCATGTTCCACCTGGTTGATCCGGCGCGCCAGGCGCTGCGATTCATCATCTATGACGGCGGTGAACTGGCTTCTTTTTTCGCTATTCATATCGGGAAATTGCTGCATCGTTTCCAACGCTGCGCGGATGTTGGCCAGCGCCGCGCGCGTGTCTTGGGTAAGCGACTGCAGTAATGTGTCGCGCTGGCTTTCTGCGGCAACGTTGCGGGTGATGTCTTCCAGCGTTAGCACAAAACCGTCGAGCGCATTGCTGCCGTCCAGCACCGCAGCCATGTGTGCGCGCACCAACTGGCCATTGGACAGGGTGGCGACAAAGTCGGACACTGCTTGTGCTGCTGGTTCGGTTTTTTGTTGGCGTTGGTGCTGGATTTGTTCTAATGCATGGACGATCAAGTCGCGCTCAATTACGCCGAAAATGGAGCGCCCCAGCCCAATCGTGGTACCGGTTGCGCCATGCGTCTCCAGCAATTCGGTGGCATGGGTGTTGTACAGCAGGATGCGGCCTTCGATATTGCAGACCAGCACGCTTTGGGCTAATTCCGACATCAGCACTGCCAACCGGTTTTTTTCCTCCGCCAGTGCCCGGTTGGACTGTGCAATTTTGGCTTGAACGTCAAATTGCAGGACCTGAAAAGTGGTTGCGAGGGAGTTGATTTTTTCTGCCAGCACGCGTATTTCCACCGCACCCTGCGGTGTTGCACGATGTTCAGGATTGGTACTCAGCATTATTACGACATCGTCAGCCAATAGTGCCAGTGGACGTATGTAGCGGTCTTGGAGCGCTGCAAGGCCGGCGCCCAGCCCCAGCAGTAGTAGCAGCGCCAGTGGAATTAAAAGTGGCAGGCGTGGGCCCAATATTTGGGCCAGCAGCACCTGTTGCGGCGCCTCCAGGGTCAATGACAGAATCAGAAACAGCAGGCCGAAAACTCCCATCAAGGTTGTATACAATAGCGCCAGCACCAGCCAGAAACGGATTTTTGCCATCATTCGTCTTGCAGCAGGCGCTGCACCTGGACGATCAGATCCTTGGTGGAAAACGGTTTGGTTATGTATGCATCGGCTCCAAGCGCGATTCCTTTGCTGACTTCTATTTCGCGTCCCTTGGCCGAGAGCATGACGATCTTGATCCGATCCCACTGATTGTTTTCGCGCACTCTCTGGCAAACTTCGAAGCCATTGAGTTTTGGCAGCATGATGTCAAGCAACACCAGATCGGGCTGGAAAGAGGCAATTTTTTGCATCGCATCTGCACCGTCGCGTGCGGTGGCGACTTCATAGCCGCTTTGCTGCATCAGGAATTCAATCGAGATGACTATGTTCGGCTCGTCATCGGCAATCAAAATTTTATGGGTCATGTTATGTCTCCTGCGTTGCTGCCAGCGGTAGCGTAAACGCAAAGGTTGCGCCTTCGCCCGGCCGGGATTGAACCCATAACCGGCCACCGAAATGATGAATGATTTCCCGGCTGATTGGCAAGCCGAGCCCGGTTCCTTGCGGTTTGCCGGTCAGAATGTCGCCGCCCTGGCGGAATCTATCGAAAATCAGTTCCTGGTCTTGCTCCTGTACGCCTGGGCCATTATCGTTGACAGCTACTTGCCACTGAGTGCCAATCGTACTTAGGCTGACGTGGATGCTGCCCCGAGTTTGATCGCAGAACTTGACTGCATTGGATAGTAGATTGAGCATCACTTGCATCAGACGGTCGTGATCCGCCGCGATGGGTGCTGGCTGCGATGGTAATTCAAGCGTTAGGTGGATGCCGTTTTCCTTCAGCAACTGGCTGATGGTACTGAGTGAATCGGTAATTACATCCCTTAGATCGAGTGCTACAGTTTGCCATTCAGCACTGCCGGAGCCGATCTTGGCAAGATCGAGTACATCGTTGATCAGCCGGGTTAGGCGCTCGCTTTCCTTGATTACTATATCCAGATATTCCCTGCGTTGAGCGGCTGCCAGACTGGGATTATCGCGTAGTATTTCCGAGAAAGCGCGAATCGATGTCAGCGGCGTGCGCAGCTCGTGGGTTATGGTCGAAATGAAATTATCCTTTAAATGATCCAGTTCGGTTAGTCTGGCATTGGCGGCCTTGAGCTCGGTCGAGGCTTGTTTCAGTTCGTGCGATTGCTGCTCCAGTTGACGGCTGTAAGCGATGACTTGCGAAGTTTCATTCAATATCGCCATGACTTCTTCCAGTCCTAGCGGCTCTTCATCCACCACCGATGCGATCATGGCGCGCGCCGACGCTGCGCCAATTGTCCCTGCGAGTTGAATTTCAGCGAAATGCACTAATTCGGCATCGGCCATCTTGAGGTTATTGGTATCGCGCTGCCGGCTGTGCTGTGCCAGCAATTCATTGGCTCGGGCGGCTCCCAGAAAACGCCGTAACAAATTCGACAGTGCCTCAACCGAGGCACTACCGCGCCATACGCGCGTGCCAAGTGCGCGGGCGTCCACAAACAAAATCGCCTGGGCTTTTTCGATGGCATTTTGGCGGACTGTGAGCGAAACGCCAACATACAAGCCGAGATTGGCCAGCAAGCTCCAGAATAACGCGTGCGATACCTGGTCCAGTCCGGTCAAGCCGAACAATTGACGCGGTTTCAGCCATTCGATGCCAAACGGCCCTAGTTCGATAAAACTTTCCGGTAACCAGCCGGACTGTGCAAACGAGGGTAACAGCAGGGTGTACAGCCAGAGCAGAAAACCAGCGCATAAACCAGTCAGTGCGCCGCCCAAGGTGCCGTTTTTCCAGTAGATGCCGCCCAACATTGCCGGTGCAAACTGGGCCACCGCAGCAAATGAAATCAAGCCTATCGAGACCAGCGCATAGGCTTCTCCGGCCAAGCGAAAATACGCGTAGCCCAGCATCATCAGCAACACAATTGCGCCACGTCGTATATTAAGCAAAAACTTGCTAAGGTCGGCATATTGATTGCGTCGAAATGATCCAGTGCGCAACAGCAATGGCATTACCAGGTCGTTGCAGACCATGGTGCTCAGAGCGATGCTTTCTACGATCACCATGCCGGTCGCAGCCGATAACCCGCCGATAAATACCAGCAACGCCAAGCCTTGCTGCTGCGTTTGCATTGGCAGCGCGAGCACGAACATGTCGGCATCGACGTTGCCGTCAGGGAAGTGCATGATGCCGCCAAAAGCAATCGGCAGTACAAAGATGTTAATGATCAACAGATACAGCGGCAGTAGCCAGATGGCGCGGTTGAGGTGGCTTTCATTGATGTTTTCAATTACTGCTATCTGAAATTGGCGCGGCAAAAACAGCAATGACAGCATCGATAGCAGGATCAGCGAAGCCCAACTGCCGAAGGCGATGCTGCCGGTATCGCTACCGACGGTGAGTAATTTTTGCAATTGCGGAACTAACTGGGCCTGTTGGAACAGGTTGCCAAAACCGTCGTACATGCCGAAAGTAACGAAGATGCCAACAGCCAGGAAGGCTACCAGTTTGACGATGGATTCGAATGCGATGGCGGCCACCATGCCTTCATGTCGCTCTGCGACATCCAGATGTCGAGTTCCGAACAGAATGGTGAAGGTTGCCAGCAGCAGCGCAATATACAGCGTGGTGTCGCTCCAAATCGGACCCGTCTCGATCCGCCCGGTCATGATGTCGGGATAGTGCAGCAGTACGGAAAAACTGGCCGAGACGGCCTTCAACTGGAGCGCGATGTAAGGCACGATACCGACCACGGCAATGATCGTAACCAGACCTCCTAGCAACGCGCTCTTGCCATATCGTGAAGCAATAAAGTCGGCAATGGAAGTGATACGGTTGGCTTTGCTGATGCGGATGATTTTGCGCAACACCATCCACCAGAGTGCGATCATCAGCGTCGGGCCGAGATAGATCGGCAAAAATCCGATGCCGCTTGCAGCGGCGCGTCCGACGCTGCCGAAAAAAGTCCACGAAGTCGCATAAACGGCTAGCGATAGGGCATAAATCGTCGGATTGTTGATGATACTGGTACCGGCATCGGCCCGTTTGTCACCGTAATAAGCGATCGCAAACAGTACACCCAAATAGGCGAATGAAGCTAGTACGATAACCCAGCCCTGCAGCATGTCAGTCTTTCGCAATCAGCGTGGCGGTGTCGCCAGTAGCACAGATATCGGGGTGCGACGATTTTTCCGCAACATACGCCAGCAGGCCGATGATCAGCGCCCAGGCAATAAACAGATAAGCATACAAAATAGGGATGCCGAACCAAGTGCTGGCATCGTTGAACAGTGCCAGCAGCGGATAATTCAACAGAATCCAGCCTAAGGTGAATATGGCGGCAAATCGCTGGCCGCTAAGGTTGTTTTGGAACATGGGAGATCCTTTGCGGCCTGACTTTGAATGGAATTAATATTGATCTAAAGCGTGGCGACCGTCAAATTTACTCGGATTAAAAAAAACCCCGGAAATTACTTGCCGGGGCTGTGTACTTCACTTTACAAGGTTAGTGACTGGAAGCGCCTGCAGCTCCAATACCTGTTTCCGAACGCACTTTCTGCGCTTCGTAACCTGCACGGTCGAGGCGGGCCCTATCGCTGGTATCAAGAATTGAAAACAGCCAGATACCGACGAAACCGGCGGTCATCGAAAATAATGCTGGCGATGTGTATGGGAAAATAGCATTCTGGTGACCCAGCACGTCAACCCATACCGACTTCGATACCACCGTCAAGCCAACTGCGGTAATCAGGCCAAGGAAACCGCCGACAGTGGCGCCGCGTGTGGTGCAATCTTTCCACAAGACCGACATGAACAAAACAGGGAAGTTGGCCGAAGCGGCAATCGCGAACGCCAGCGATACCATGAACGCGATGTTCTGTTTCTCGAACACGATACCTAGCAACACGGCAATGATGCCCAGGGCCACAGTAGTGATGCGCGATACTCGTAGCTCGTCAGCGCTGGTTGCGTGGCCTTTTTTGAATACGGTTGCGTACAGGTCATGCGACACCGCCGAGGCGCCGGACAGAGTCAAACCTGCCACCACAGCCAAGATGGTTGCGAACGCTACTGCTGAGATGAAGCCGAGGAACACGTTGCCGCCCACTGCATTGGCCAAGTGAATCGCAGCCATGTTATTTCCGCCCAGCAGCTTGCCGGCAGCATCCTTGAAGACCGGATTGGTGCTGACCAGAACGATGGCGCCAAAGCCGATAATGAAAGTCAGGACATAGAAATAAGCGATCCAGGTGGTGGCCCAGAATACCGATTTGCGTGCTTCCTTGGCGCTTGGCACGGTGAAGAAACGCATCAGGATATGCGGCAGACCGGCAGTGCCGAACATCAGCGCCATACCGAACGATATGGCTGAAATCGGATCCTTGATAAAAGTGCCCGGCCCCATGATGGCGTCTTTTTTGTCATGGATTTCAACTGCCTTTGCAAATAGTGCTTCCGGGCTGAAATGGAATTGTGCCATCACGACAAAAGCCATGAAAGTGGCACCTGCCAGTAGCATGCATGCCTTGATGATCTGTACCCAGGTGGTGGCAGTCATGCCGCCGAATAATACATACACCATCATCAGGCTGCCGACGATCACGACTGCGATCCAGTATTCCAAGCCGAACAGTAGCTTGATCAATTGACCGGCACCAACCATCTGTGCAATCAGGTAAAACGCCACCACTACCAGTGTGCCCGATGCTGCAAAAACACGAACCGGCGTTTGCGCGAAGCGATAAGCAGCTACGTCGGCAAAGGTGAAGCGACCGAGGTTACGCAGCCGTTCCGCCATCAGGAAGGTAATGATAGGCCAGCCGACCAGAAAGCCGATCGAATAGATCAGGCCGTCATAGCCGTTCAGGTACACGGCTGCCGAAATACCCAGAAAGGACGCTGCCGACATGTAATCGCCGGCAATTGCCAAGCCGTTCTGAAAGCCGGTGATGCCGCCGCCCGCAGTGTAAAAATCGGCTGCAGATTTGGTTCTGGCAGCGGCCCATTTGGTAATGAACAAGGTAAAGATTACAAACGCGGCAAACATGCTGATTGCCGTCCAGTTGGTCGGCTGTTTTACAGCCTGACCAAGGTCGACACCGGCAGCATAAGCGGCACCGGCCAGAGAAAACAGTGCCAGTGCACCAAAAAACCGTTTGATATTTGTCATTAAAGCACCTCTTTGCGGATTTTGGCAGTCAGGTCATCAAACTCGCTATTGGCGCGTCGAACGTAGATGCCCGTGATGATGACGGTAAATATAATCACGAAAAGCCCGATTGGCATACCCCAGGTCATCACGCCTGTCCCCATTTTGGCTGCGAGTAATTCCTTGTCGAATGCGATCAGCAAGATGAAGCCGTAATACACGACCATCATGCACCAGGTCAGAGTCCAGCCATAACTTGATCGAGTTGAAACCAGTTTTTGATAATTGGGATTAGCTTTTATCTTTTGAACAAGATCTTCTTCCATTTTTAAAATCTCCTATAGTTATGTTATCAAACCACGAGGTTGAATCGATAGAGACATTGGCACCGGAAAGTCGTCGGCTTGCCTGGCATCATTTGGTGTAAAGAGATGTTTGAAATCGTCATTACAATATGGTCTCAGCAGTCAGACTATCTTTAATTACTTACTTAACACTTACTTTGCGCGCAATCATTGGATAATTAGATCGATACGCGGTGACGGCCCAATGCGTATCACTGGAGCAGCGCGAATCACGCTCTTGAGAAATCGAACCGGCGTTTGTCGCCCCTTTAATAATATGCTGTGTAGTTGTCTATCGGTATTAAATACCTGCGGTAAATGCACTATTATTGTGCATTCTCATAATTTTTTCTTAAACACGATCTATCCATTCATTTGTTAGTTATCCATGTGCGGGTCAACCCTATGCTGCAGACCAAATCTTCGCTGACAAATCAGGAGATTGCCCAGATGGCAGACTTCGAACCATTTTCCACCTTGGCTCCAGAGCGGTTGCTGGCGTTATTTGAGGCGGCCCAGTTGGTTTGCTTTGCCGCCGGCGCGCCGATCTTTGATTCACAGTTGCAGACTGGACAGCGCGCAATCCTGATTATTTTCCAAGGACGGGTATCGGTGCGCAGCACAGCCACAGAAAATGGTGTCGGCGAGCTACTTGGTCCCGGCATGTTGCTGCCGCTCGATCTCGCTCTGCCGCTGCGGGAGTCGGTCGAGACCTATACCGCAGCTGAGAATTGCGTGTGCTGGTCGCTGGCTGCACCTTGTGTTGCGGCGTTGCTGGCAGAGCCCGCGGTGCTGCGCTGGGCCATTGATCAGTGCTGGCGCTATCACGAGCGGTTAATGCAAAATATCGCGACCGATATCGAGTCAAACCGCATCGCCGCACAAATCAACTTTCAGCCTTTGAGCAGCCTGATCAAGCAGAGCCCATTGACCATCGACGTATCGGATAGCGTCCAGCAGGCGGTAGCGCTCATGACCCAGCACCGAATCGGATCGGTGATCGTGACCGATGCCGGGCGCGTGGCCGGCATATTGACCGAGTCCGATACGTTGCGGCGGGTACTCGCACCCGGCCTGGATTTGGCGCGCGCGGTCAGCACGGTAATGACGCCAGCGCCGGTATGTTTACCTATGACCAGTTCGGTGGCGGAAGCGGCGCTTGCTATGGCCAGCCGCTCAATTCGCCACCTGCCGGTTGTTTCGGAGGATGGTGCGCTGGTTGGCGTAATTTCGGAGCGTGACCTGTTCGTGCTTCAGCGTAGCGGTTTCGGTCATCTGGAAGCCCCGATTGAACGGGCAACTTCGATTGCAGCGCTGCGCAATGCGGTCGATAGCATCCGCACCACCTGCAGCGGCCTGTTTCGTTACGGTATGAGCGCGGAGCAGATCACGTCCATGGTCTCTGCGCTCAATGACCGAGTGCTGGTTCAGCTGATTCACATCGTCGGCGAGCCTGTGATGCAGGAGGGGCAAGGGGGGCAACAAGTGCGTTATTGCTGGCTGGCCTTTGGCTCGGAAGGGCGCCAGGAACAGACTTTTTCCACCGATCAAGACAATGGCATCATTTTTGTACCGCCGCCGGGCGCCGATGCGGCTGCAGTCACGGCCCTGCGTAACACATTGCTGCAGTTTGCGTCCACCGTCAATGTGGGGCTGGATGCTTGCGGCTTTCCATTATGCGAGGGCGACATCATGGCGCGCAATCCCAAGTGGTGCCTTACTTTCGATGAATGGAAGAGCCGCTTTGCCACCTGGATTTGTACGTCTGACCGGCAATCGTTAGTGCTTTCAAGCATTTTTTTCGATTTACGCCCCCTGTACGGGGATGCTGCACTGGCGGAAACCCTGCGCGACACTCTATTTGCGCTGTGCCGGGATAATCCCTTGTTCCTGCATCTGATGGCCAAAAATGCGCTGGAAACTTCGGTTCCGCTGGGCGTGCTGTCGCGTTTTTCCACCGATGGCGGCAAGTTCGGAGGGACAATCGACCTGAAAAAACGTGCAGCCCGACTGTTTGTGGATATCGGCCGAATCTTTTCGCTGGCGCACGGTGTGCGCGCCACCAATACCGCGCAGAGACTGCTGTTGGGCGGTGCCAGGGCGGGGCGAAAATCGGAGGCAATTGAGGCCGATGTTGCCGCCTTTCATTTCGTCCAGACCATCCGCATACGCGGCCAGCTCAACCGTTCCGCCGGCAGTCACAACGATCCCAACCGAATTAATCCGTATGCCTTGAACGAAATCGACCAGCGAGTTTTGATCGAAGCATTACGACAGGTAAAGCTGTTGCAGACGCGCTTGCGGGTTGAATATCAGATCTGAGCTTGCGGATGTTAATGCGACATCAGCACCGGCACTGTCATGGCTTGCATCATGGTGCGGGTAGCGCCGCCCAGTATCGTTTCACGGAAGCGCGAATGGCCGTATCCGCCCATGACGATCATATCCACATGCATATCGTTGGACAGTGATAACAGGCTGTTGCCAATATCGATGTTGCTAGCTTCTAGCGATATTTCGACCTTGACACCGTGGCGCGCCAGGTACAGTGCGATATCGGCGCCGGGTTCGGCGTCGAGGGTATCGGTCCTGGCGTCGTTGTTGAATATCACGACATGGACGATTTCGGCCCGTTTCAATAGTGGGATAGCATTGGTCACGGCGCGCGTGGCTTCCTTGCTGCCATCCCAGGCGATCAGGATGCGTTTCCCAATTTTCTCAAAGTACCCTGTATATGGGATTATCAGTACCGGACGGCCGGAATGGATCAGCACATATTCAGGAAAATCTGACAGTATTGTGGTTGATGGTTGATCCGGGTCGATTTGTCCAATCACCACCAGATCGCTGTAACGGGCCTGCAGGCAGATACCGCCGGCAGCCTCGTCATCGATCACTCGCTGCTCGAATGAGCTGACGCCGATTTTTTGAACCAGCGGCTCGAATTGCTGCAGCGCCCGGCCGGCGCGTTCCCTTAAAAATGTCATGTGCGAGACCAAGCCTGGATCGTTATTGATGATGGTCATGTCTCGATACAGGTAACGGGATACGCCCGTCATGGCAGCGCCTATTAGATGGGCATTTTCAGTCAGAGCGATTTCACTCGCAATTCGGATGCAATCTGCTGCGTGTTTTGACTCGTCGACGTGCACGAGAATAGTCTTGAACGACATGCAGTACTCCTTGGTTGGTGTGTGGCTAAAAACAGTAACGTGCTCAGCTCCCGGCAGGTTTGATCAATATCAATATTTTTAGCCGGAATGGAAGCGGTTAGCGAATCAACTTTTGATATTGCGCAAACCGCACTGTCATGCAAGTGCTAACATATTTTTCTTAAGACAGGCGGATTCTTTGGTTCCGCAATTAGTTAGTAAGGGAAATAGTGATTTGATAAGACCAATGACCGATCTGTTTAATGTCTGGAGCGTGGCATTCAAAGAGGCGTCGACGCTTGCAACCCATAATATCGAGGTCGCGCGCACCAATTTCGAAGAAGTCAACGATACCATCACGGCAGAAAAAAAAGCCGCAATTAAATCTGCAGCGGCCCATGAAAAGCAGAAATAAGAATTTTCCGGCCTTAGCGATGCGGGGTGTTAATCATGTTTTGCGCGACCGCATATTGAACCAGTTGCGCGAGCGAATCCATATGCATTTTTTGTAGCAGATTGGTTTTATGAGTACTGATGGTTTTTACGCTTAAATGCAGAAGTTTGGCAATTTCTGTAATCGATTTGCCATGCACCAGAAGGTTGAAAACCTCGAATTCACGGTTTGACAACCGGTCATGCGGCAAGATGTCGTGCGGCTCCATGATTTCCAGCGCCAGTTGTTCGGCGACTTCAGCGCTTATGTAGGGGCGTCCTGCAGCCACTTTTTCGATCGCACTGAGCAATTGGGTGCCGGCGCTTTCTTTGGTCAGATAACCGCGCGCACCTGCCCGTATCGTGCGCACTGCATATTGTTCTTCTTCATGCATGGTGAGCACCAGAATCGGTAGTTTTGGTGCTTCGCTCTTGATTTGCCGGATCAGTTCGACTCCGCTGCGCCCAGGCATTGAAAGATCCAACAACAGCAGGTCAAATCCGCCTTCCCTCACTTTTACCATAACTTCAAAGCCATTAACTGCCTCGCCGACGACTTCGATATTTTCTGCGCCGTCCAGGATACGCTTGAGGCCTTCACGCATGATGGTGTGATCGTCTGCAATGACTAAACGTATCATCGGTTTAACCATTCTTGAAAGGTGGAGTGATTCCTTGAGTGGAGTAGAAACATTGATCGCAAGCACCCGCGCAACGATGTTGAGAATGCGGCACTGCCCGTTCCGGGCCTATGGTGTGTGCGACTATCCTGCGATACAACGATCAGAAATCGTAATTGTCCGGTCAAATCAAGCGGCGCTTGATTTTCCCATTCGATATACCAACACAGGTATCTGGCATAAGGAAAGGACTTTCGCAGTAACGCTGCCCAGAATCAATTGCCCCCAACCGCCGCGTCCGTGGGATCCCATAAAAATCAAGTCACACTGATTCTTGTGGGCGGCTAGGGCGATATTTTTCGCAGGAGTATCCGCAAATTCGATTATGCCGGTGAATTTCAGGCCGGCCGCCTCTGCCGATTTCTGTATTGTCTGTAAGTAACTTTCCCCTGCCTGGCGCATGGATGCCTTGTACTCTTCTTCCGATGGATAGCTCGGGGGGATAATTTCCACATAGATCGGATACTGGTATTCGGGGGCGACGTAAAACCCGACTACTTCAGCATGCAATTGCAGGGCAAATTCCACCCCGGCCTGAGTGGCAGTGTTGGAGAAGTCTGAACCATCGGTTGGAATCAAAATCTTTTGATACATATGGCATCCTTGAAGAAATATATTCCGAAGCGTTTAAAGGTGGCAGGCTGCCTGTGGCTATGCTCCGCGAATGCATAAACTGAACGCCTGACAATTGCAAACTGACAATGGGAGTATAGGTGATTGTGGCAATGGTGGCTAGATTTACCGTATGGCTGTTGCCGCAAGACACCAAAAGCACGAAAGAATGCAACACAGTTCTTTCGACTGCGCCGGAAAGGTTTGTTCGCAACTATTCAGCCGGCACTGGATAACCCCGCCCTTTCGCGCGTGCAGGCATCCGTCAGGTAAAAAAATACGGTAGCCAGGTAGCAAGCATTATCAGGATCAGGCCCAGCCCAGTGCGCGCTGCGAACTGCGTGCCACCGGCCAGGTAAGCGGCCGCGATCTTGCTGAAGGTATTGGTGGAAAAGGCAATCAGGATAGCCAGCAACAATTCGGGCATTTTCAGCATGCCGCCGGCACCCAGAGACAGTACCGAGCCGGCTGCGGCGTGTACATCGACAAAACCTGCCACGGCGGCGCCCACCGTAACTGCGGCCAGTCCCAGGTGAGTGTTGGTGTAAGCGACCGCTGCAGTCACGCCGGTCAGGATCAGCGCAAACAATAAGGCTTGCGTCAGGCTGAAAGCATGGCCTTTGGGTTTGGCGTATTCGGCGCTGGTCTGATGAGCGAATAGGCTAATTACCGACACCGTGACCGCCGCCGCCAAACCTGACAACAGGCTCGGCGCTAAAGTTGCCAGCGCGGCGGGGTAGATTGTTGCACTGACTATGAATAACAACAGAAAGGTGGCGATATTCGATAGCAGCGTGCCCGTTACGCAGGCATTGAGCAGTTCGGCTTGTTGTCGACAGCGGGCACCCAGGGCGGCGGTGGTTGCGGTGCTGGAGACAAAGCCTGATGCCAGCCCGGATAGCGCCAACCCCAGCCTTGCGCCGGCCAGGCGCAAGGCGACATAACCGCCCGCCTGTAGCGCCATGATCAGTATCACCAGGCTCCACAAGCGGCGTGGGTTTGCTCCCGCTAGCCAAGTGACCGGCGTGTTAGGCATCAGCGGCAACACTATCAGTGCGGCGCCCGCCAACAGCAGGGCGTCACGCAACTCCAACTCAGTCAAGGATTCTTTGAAAAAATGATGGAGCGGGCTGCGAAAAGTTAGCAAGCCGGCTACAACGACTGCGGCGGCAGCCGACACTGCGGGGTTTTCCATCGCATTGACACCCAGCAAAAAAGTCGTAAACAGGGCTAATTCGGTTGTGATGCCCGGGTCGTCTGCGCGCTCGCGCCAGTAGTGAATGATGGTGAGCGCAAAGATCAGCAGCGCGGCGACCGCCACCAGCGCCGGATGCAGCATTTGCGCCAATGCGCCGGTGAAAGATGCCAGCGCAAAACTGCGCACTCCGGCATAAGTGCGATTCGGCCCGCTGCCCTTTCTGCGCTCGCGATCGATGCCAATGAGCAAACCGCAACCTAGCGCAACCGACAGGCTGATCAATATGGAGTCATTCATCCTGACAAAGATCGGTGGCGGCCAATTGCGGTGCTAGGTGTGGGTTCATTTTGCGTCGGCAGGGCCTGTTGCGGCGTTTCAATGAACGCTTATTTACAATATAAAAATGGGAGTATGCATTTTTTACATGCTTTTTACGCATTAAAAAAATGCGGTGTTAAAAAATACAACTTCCAGTATGCTTTAATCTCAATACGAACTGCCAGTCGCGCTCGACTTCTGGCTGGACTTTTCGACTGATGCTTTAAGCTTGTCGATCGATGCCGTGAAAGCGGTCTTCATGTCTTGCCAGGCATTTGCGCTGGCGTCTTTAAGCGCGTTGAATTTCGTCTCAATATCTTTTAGATCCGGTTTGAAACCCAGAATGTCCGATGCCAGCTTTTCTTTCAGTGCAGCGCTGGCGTCTTGCGCCTTGACTTTCAATGCCTCGACTTGGGCTTTCAACTGGTCAATTTCCTGGCGTGCCATTTGCAGTGTGGATTCACGCTCGCTCTGGCTGGGCGCCGTTGTACTGTTTGCACCGTCTTGCTTGACTTCCATTTGCGGCGCTGGTTGTTCTGCCGTACTTACTTTCGGTAACGGTCCTTCAGCCTTATCGCAAGCAGCCAGCAAGCTTAGGCTAGTCGTTAATGCGATGGCGATGGCAATTGCAGATAATCCGGTTCGTTTCATCTCGGGCCTCATAGGGAAAAAGAGAAAAGCATGGAATGCCTATAGCAAGGATGACGCATACCTGAGGCCGGCACAAGCATTTCCGGGGGAATGCAACAGTCTGCCGGCGGTCTGAGAAACATCGGGTTGCGCCGTAAAAACCCGTTTTCAGTATTCAGGCCGCTTCCGCATGCTCCACCATCAGTTGCACTCGCGTTACGCCGTTATATTCATTGGCGTCGAGCCGGAACGCAACGCGGGTGCGTTCCGGCAGTGCATCGGCGTGGCCGAACCAGATCGCGTCATAGCGCTGGCCGTTTTTTTCCAACAGCAGTTTCAGGTGCCGTTCCTTCAGCACGCGCTGACTGATGACGCGGAATTCGTCGCAAAACAGCGGTGGCGCGAAACCTTGGCCCCACACCTGTCCATCCATGATTTCTATGAACTGAGTGCTGAAATACGCGTCTTCCAGCGGGCCGTCGGTTTCTATGATGCGCTCCAATTGATGCGCGCCGAGCCAGGATTGGCCGACTGCTTCGAACGCTTTTGAAAATGCCGGCAAGGCATCGGCGCGAATCGTCAAGCCCGCCGCCATCGCATGGCCGCCGAATTTTTCGATCAGGGTTGGGGCTTGTTTCGACACCAAATCAAGCGCATCGCGTAAATGAAAGCCCGGTATTGAGCGGCCCGAACCCTTGATCAATCCTGCGCCGCCGGGTGCGAAGGTGATGGTCGGACGATAGAATTTATCTTTCAAGCGCGAGGCGACGATGCCGATCACGCCCTGATGCCAGCTTTCGTCGAACACGGTGATGGTGGTGCTGTCCTGCGGCGCGAAGTCGTCCAGATGCAGCAGCGCGGCGTCTTGCATCTCGGCTTCGATTGCGCGCCGTTCGATATTGATTTCATTAAGCTGTTGCGCAATCGCCCAAGCCCGGCCTTCGTCATCGGTGGTCAGACATTCGATGCCGAGCGACATATCAGCCAGCCGTCCGGCCGCGTTCAGTCGCGGCCCGAGCGCAAAGCCGAGATCGAACGGCGTGGCGCGCCGGGCTTCGCGCCCGGCAGCGCGAAACAGCGCCGCCACCCCGGCGTGCATGCGACCGGCCCGCATGCGTTTCAAGCCTTGCGCCACCAGGATGCGATTATTTGCATCGAGCTTGACCACGTCGGCCACGGTGCCCAGCGCCACCAAGTCGAGCAGAGCATCCAGTTTGGGCTGAGTCTGGGCATCGAATATGCCGCGCTGGCGCATTTCGGCCCGCAGCGCCAGCAGCACGTAAAACATCACGCCCACGCCGGCCAGGTTTTTGCTGGGAAAGCCGCATTCGGGCTGATTCGGGTTGACAATCACACGCGCATTCGGCAGCGCGTCGCCCGGCAAGTGGTGATCGGTAACCACCACCTCGACGCCGCGCCGGTTGGCTTCAGTTACGCCGTCGATGCTGGCGATGCCGTTATCGACGGTGACGATGATGTCGGGCGATTTTTCGCGGATGGTCAAATCGACGATTTCGGGCGTCAGTCCATAACCGTATTCAAATCGGTTCGGCACGATGAAATCGACTTGCGCGCCTAAAGCACGCAAGCCGCGCAAGCCGACCGCGCAGGCAGTGGCGCCGTCGCAGTCGTAATCGGCGACGATCACCAGTTTTTTGCCGGCGGCAATCGCATCGGCCAAAAATGCCGCCGCCTCATTAATGTGCAGCAAGCCGCCGGGTGCCATTAATGCTTTCAAATCGCTTGACAACTCGTGTATTTCGGTCAGACCGCGCGCCGCATATACGCGCGCCAAAACCGGATGGACGCCGCTCTGGCGCAGCATTTCGGAAGCGCGGAAAGAATAGGGTCGGGTGGTGATTCGGGTCATGGTGTTGTCTTTTTTATCGGATGTTACGGATTGTCCACGAAAGACACGAAAAGCACGAACAGTCGTTCAGAATGTGTTGAGTTTCAAAATAAGGAGTATGCCAATTTTCATGGTAATTACCGCATGTATTTAATGCTGATATAAAATATACTCTATAAATAACCTGATTCTTTACTTATTTTATGCGCGGTTTCAGGAAATAGGGTGCGCCATGCGCACCGGATCGCCATGCTGCGGTTGATACATCACTTACAGAAGTTTGTTGAGCGACGGCTGCAACCAGAACCGCCGCAACGCCATCCGGCTGGCGCGGTAATCGCGCAATTCTTTGTTATGGTTCAGGATCAGCCCGATGCTGCTAATTTTACCGGCCTTCAAGGCGCTCAGCAGCGGAGCGAACCAGTGCAATTCCAGCTCCTGCATTTGCTCTAACCAGCGTCCCCAGTCGCCGGCCAGTGCAGCTTCCAGTAGCGCATCGAGTACCAGCAAGCCCCGTTGCGGCGCAGCCGAAATCAGTTGCCCGGCAGTCATGCCGCGAGTTTGGCCCAGCGCGCCCATCCACTCGGGCAGGTTGATCGTGGCGGTGTAAGAAGAGTGCGCCGAAGTTTGCTCCGCTAGCATGGTGGTTGGCGTGCCACCCCACAGCCAGAGCGAATTAATAGGTTTTTGGCCGCGCATTTCACGCGCTTGATTGAGCGCATGATCGTGCCAGTGCATCTGGACTTCGTTTTGCAACTTGCGCCAGTCGCGCTCGCCGTTACCCTTGGGCATCCAGATATCGATATTGTGGCCGCAGGCGGCGTCCGGCGTCGAGGTACGCAGCGCATTCCAGGCATCGGCGCGCATGAACCAGGTATGCGCGTCGCCATAGCGCAGCGGCATCCCAACTTCTGTAAATAGCGGTTCGGCCAAGTCGAACAGGGCGCGCGATTCTTGCTCGGAAATCGCTAACTGCCGCTGATCCATCAGCACCAGATGGTCACGCGTGACATGAATGTGAACCGGCTGCAGCAGAAACCAGACGCCGTCATCCGGCTTCAGACCGAACATTGTCATCGCCGCCGCAGCCACCGGCGGGCTGCCGCCCTGCGCCAAATTTTCAGCCAGAGCGAATCGATGCGCCAGCCAGGTTTCGTGCGGCAGAGCGTTCTCAAAGCCGTCGAGGCTCTGCCATTCGGGCGCTTGCCGCTCGCTTCCGGCACGCCCAAGTAGGACAGCTAACGCCGGAGTTTTTAATTGTCTGATCAGGTCAGACGCCAGTTCGGGCGGCGGCAGGCCGAACGGTAGCAGGATGTCGATATGGCTCATGCCGCGATTGTAGGACAAAAAGCGCACACTAATCCCGCCAACTCTGCTGCGCGCGACCGTGTTACTCACGCGCCTGATGTTGATTTTTCGTCGATCTTTCTTGTTGCCGGCGGGCGGTCGCAGTAATCTACCCGCACTAATAAAAGCCTGGAGAGCCAACCATGTCGGCAAAACGCATGCACAACATTAAGAAAGCGGATCGAGCGTTATGATTATTCCAATCGCAGCCATTGCTGCAGGCGCATCACTGGGCTCCTTACTGCGCTGGCGGCTAGGACTGGCGTTGAATGCGGTCTGGCCGAATTTGCCGCTCGGCACTCTGTTGGCAAACCTGATCGGCGGCTTGCTAATTGGCATTGCGAGCGAAGTTTTAGTCAGCCGGAGCGCCATTCCGCCCGAATGGCGCTTAGCCATTATTACCGGCTTTCTGGGCGGCCTGACCACCTTTTCCACCTTCTCGCTGGAAGTCAGCACCCAGTTGCAGCAGGGCAGAATCGTCAACGCCACGATAGAAATATTGGTCCATGTAGTCGGTTCGGTGCTGCTGACAATCGTCGGCATCGTCATTACGCAACAAGTCTTGCGGGCCTGATTCAAGGAGAATTGCATGAACGGTTATCAACTGACATTCTTTACCCAGCAAGACCGCCGTCACAGCCATCAGCCACTTGCAGAATGGCTGATGGCGCTAGTGCAGTCGATGCAAATTCGAGGGGCAACCCTGCGCACCGCGCAGGAAGGCATCGACAGCCATCACAAGCTGCATTCCGCCCATTTTTTCGAACTAACCGATCAACCGGTCGAAGTCACAATGGTGGTATCCGAAGAAGAGTCGGCAAGACTGTTCGAGCGTTTGAATGCGGAGCCGGGATTGCATCTTTTTTACGCTAAATCCGCGGTTGAACTCGGCACTATTGGAGAATCCCAACAACCGTAATTGCGCGTCTGGCGCAGCGGGTAAAAGAGGCATGTTCCTGTTCCCTAGAAGCATCGCCCGGCCAATTGGCTGGGCGCGGATTGAAACGGAGATGTCGCTTGCCGATGCGGTCGCCCTTTATCATGGGTTGGGTGAATCTATTACGCGTGTGGTCGAAAGTGAAAAGGTATTGAAAGGCGATGGAACGTACTACAACCTCGCCGTTATCGCTAAATCAGGATCAGGAATGTCGTTCCCACGTGCCAAGCTTGGTGATGGAAAATTCGTTTTTATTGAAGTAATGCCAGATGCATCCATGATTCCCGGTCTGTAACGCACAGAATCAAAGGAAATCGGAAATTGCACTAACGCCTGAATTGATCGTCTTGGTGATTGATAAAGTTGGTCGGTTCAACACGGATATCTTGTCCGGCTGGGAAGCTGGCTTGATGGGACCACGACGTAAAATGGAAACACTAGGGCAAATACGCCGTATGAAACGCGCTTGAATTGATCGGAAAATCAGTTCCAGAGGATCAGCACTGGCTGCATGAAAGACAGATTTTTATGCATTAAATATAATGCAATAATTGACCGGTAACTATTTTTGCACTATATTTGATGCATGGAACTTGATGAAATCGGCGCTTTAATCAAAGAAGCGCGTAAAAACAAAGGATTGACTCAGGAGGCAGCAGGCAAGCATCTTGGGATGAGTCGCGCCACTGTTTCGGGGATAGAGACTGGCAAAATTGCTGAAGTAGGATTGCGTAAAACGATGATGTTATGTGCGTTGGTTGGTCTTGAACTGAATGTCTCTCCTCGCCGCAAATATCCGACATTGCAAGAATTACGAAAAGAAAATTATGCAAAAAAACGGGATTAGTGTATTTGCTTCTGGCGCATTAGCGGGCGACATCATCCGTAGCGATGTGGAAGAGGATATGTTCTTATTTATCTATGACCGTGATTGCCAAACGAATTGTGCGGTTTCATTAACAATGCCCATTACGCGTGACCCATACGATTCAACGGGAACGATACATCCAATCTTCGAGATGAATTTGCCAGAAGGTGCTTTGCGCGAAAAGCTGGAACGTATGTTCTCAAAAGTAGTGCCGAATTTTGATGCTCTATCTTTCTTGCAGCTTATCGGGAAATCACAAATTGGCAGGTTGCGCTATACCCAGGCAGGTGCTGAACTTGAAGAAGTACCGACACAAAGCGTGAACGATCTCCTTGCATATGATGGGACCGAAGATTTATTTAATGATTTGTTGGCGCGTTTCGCACAATATTCCGGCATTTCCGGTATGCAGCCAAAGGTATTGATTCGTGATGATAATGAACGATTACTAAACCGGCTTACGCACCGTGGCGCAACGCACATCGTCAAGAGCTTTGACCCTCGCGAATATGCGGAACTCGCAGCAAATGAATTTTTTTGCATGGAAGCGTCTCGACATGCAGGGTTGCCAACAGCGGCGGTTCAATTATCAGAAAATCGCACAATGCTGGTGGTGGAACGTTTTGATCTCACGGACAAAACATATTTGGGGTTCGAGGACTTTTGTGTACTAAGCGGGATGCGATCAACTGGTCGTTACGATTCGTCTTACGAAAATGTAGCAAAGCGTATTAAGCAGTATGTATCACCTGAACATCACGCTAATTCGATGTCTCATTACTTTGGCGCTGTGGTACTTGCCTGTGCAATTAGAAATGGTGACGCACATTTGAAAAACTTTGGTGTGCTCTACAGTCATCCAGATAGTGATGTGCGTCTTGCTCCGGTGTACGACATGCTGTCAACAAAACCATACCAGCGTCGTGACGTATTGGCCTTGGAGTTGAATGGGTCAAAGCAGTACCCGTCCCGCCAGGAATTGATTCAGTTTGGGAGACACGCCTGCGGCTTATCCAGAGCCTCAGTCAATTCCGTGATTGACCAGGTGCTGCACGGCGTCACTCAATCGATACACGACATGGATGCGTTCACACAATCTCACCCGGATTTTGAATTGCCGATGAAACACTTCTGTGCAGTGTTTCAGGAAGGTATCGAATCAGTGACCGATGGAACATCTGTGTCGGCATTGAGGTCGGTGTCTCTTTAAGATATGAATAAGCACGCTGAAATCAATAATCTAACTGTTGTCGATAACCTTGCAGGTACTCCACTTACTGGATTGGTCTTGGCCGTCAACGACCATTATGTTTTGCAAAGTGCTGGCCGAAAGAACGTGCGTATCCACGCAATTGACGCGAACGACGAGGAGAACTTGATGATGCCGGCAGAAATTGATAGCCTGTACCCGAAGGCATCACCCGGCCAATTGGCTTGGCGCGGATTGAAACAATAAATACCGCAAACGTTATAACGTATCATTCTGCATCGCCCGGCCACTTGGCTGGGCGCGAACTGAAACAAGCAAATAAACAAACGGGAATTGCACCTTGAGTATCTTAAAAAACCTGCCGTTTGAATGGCTGGTCGGCCTGCGCTATACCCGCGCCGGACGACGCAGCGGGCGCAATAGTTTTATTTCCTTCATTTCACTGATTTCTATGGCCGGCATCGCGCTCGGTGTGGCGGCGCTGATTGTGGTGCTGTCGGTGATGAACGGTTTTCAAAAGGATGTGCGCGACCGGATGCTGTCGGTGCTGGCGCATATCGAAGTGTCTGACGCCAGCGGCGCCATGACCGACTGGCAGGGTACCGCCAGGCAAGCCATGCAGGATAAGGAAGTCATCGGCGCGGCACCGTATGTAGCCGCGCAAGCGATGCTCACGCGCGACGATATTCTGCGTGGAGTCGTTATCCGCGGTGTGTTGCCGCAGCAGGAACGTGCTGTGTCGGACGTGGCCAATCAAGTGCGCCAAGGCAGTTTCGATGACTTGAAAGCGGGTGAATTCAACGTGGTGCTGGGTGGTGAACTGGCGCGCGCGCTGCATGTGGAAATCGGTGAAAAAGTGACGATGCTGGCGCCGCAAGGGCAAGTAACCCCGGCCGGCGTGCTGCCGCGGCTAAAGCAATTTACCGTGGTCGGTATCTTCGAGGCCGGCCATTACGAATACGATTCGACGCTGGCTTTCATCCATATTGAAGACGCGGAAAAGATGTTCAGGCTGGGGGCGCCGTCCGGTTTGCGCTTGAAGATTATCGACATGCAACGTGCGCCGCAGGTGGCGCAGGATTTGTCGAAGCTTCTTTCCGGCGACTTGATCATCAGCGACTGGTCGAAGCAAAACCGCAACTGGTTTGCCGCGGTGCAAACCGAGAAGCGGATGATGTTCATTATTCTGACCCTGATCATTGCAGTGGCTGCCTTCAATTTGGTCTCGACCCTGGTGATGACGGTGACCGACAAGCAGGCTGATATTGCGATCTTGCGTACGCTGGGCGCGTCGCCGGGTTCGATCATGAAAATTTTCATGATTCAAGGTGCGCTGGTGGGTTTGCTCGGCACCGGGATCGGCGTCTTCTTGGGTATTTTGGTGGCGCTGAATGTCGATGTGATCGTGCCGGTTATCGAGCATCTGCTGGGCGTACAGTTTCTGCCCAAGGATATTTACCTGATTTCCGCGCTGCCGTCCGATTTGCGCTGGCCGGATGTCTACACCATAGGCACTGTGGCAGTGGTGATGGCCTTTCTTGCCACTTTGTATCCGAGCTGGCGCGCTGCGCGCGTGCGCCCGGCCGAGGCTTTGCGCTATGAATGATCTTAACCACCCTCCCAGGGAGCACTCTTTGCAGTCGCTGATGCAACCCGTCGTATTGTCGTGCCGTAATCTGTCCAAGAAATTCGTCCAGGGCGCATATTCGGTCAATGTGCTGTCCGGCATTGATCTGGATATTCATAAGGGCGAGCGGGTGGCAATTGTCGGCGCGTCCGGCTCCGGCAAATCGACCTTGCTGCATTTGCTGGGTGGTCTGGATACGCCGACCTCGGGCAGCGTATCCCTGCTGGGGCGCGATTTTGCCAGCCTGAGCGAAAAGGCGCGTGGCGATGTGCGCAATACCGCACTGGGTTTCGTGTACCAGTTCCACCATTTGCTGCCGGAATTCTCGGCGCTCGACAATGTCGCGATGCCGCTGCTGATCCGTCGCCTCAAGCGCAGCGATGCGCAGCAACAGGCGGCAGCGATCCTGACGCGGGTTGGATTGGGGCACCGCGTCACACATGTGCCGGGTGAATTGTCCGGCGGCGAGCGGCAGCGGGTTGCGCTAGCGCGCGCGCTGGTGACGCAGCCGGCTTGCGTGTTGGCCGACGAGCCGACCGGCAACCTCGATCGCAAGACCGCACATCAGATTTTCGACCTGATGCTGGAACTGTCGCGCACGCTTGGCACCGCTTTCATCATCGTGACGCACGACATCGAACTGGCGCGGCATTGCGACCGTGTGCTGCATCTGACGGAGAACGGCTTGCAGCCCTATATTGAACAAGCTGAACAAGCGGAACAAATTGAGCATAGCGAGCATGTGGATTGACAGCCATTGCCACCTGGACGCGCACGAATTCGGTGCCGATGGTGGCTTGGCGGGCGCATCAGTGGCGCACAAAGCGGCGCAACTGGGGGTCGACTGGATTGTCATTCCGGCGGTGGAGTCCGGCAATTTTGCGGCGGTTGCCGCCTTAGCGCACAGCCAACCGAATTGCGCGTATGCGCTGGGCATTCATCCGATCTTCGTGCCGCAGGCGCAGCAAGCCGATTTAGACGCTTTGCGCCAGTCCGTGGCGGCTGCAATGGCTGACCCGCACCTGGTCGCAATCGGCGAAATCGGACTTGATTTCTTCCTGCCCAACCTGAAAACTGCGGCCATGGCTGAAAAGCAAACCTATTTCTACCGCGAGCAATTGAAAATCGCCCGCGACTTCGGCTTGCCGGTGTTGTTGCATGTGCGGCGCTCACAGGATTTGATACTCAAGCAGTTGCGCATAATTGCCGTCCCCGGCGGCATCGCGCATGCATTCAACGGCAGCCTGCAGCAAGCGCAAGCCTTCATCAATCTCGGTTTCAAGCTGGGCTTTGGCGGCGCAATGACTTTCCCGCGTGCCTTGCAGATTCGCCGTCTGGCCGTGGCGCTGCCGCTGGAAGCTATCGTGCTGGAAACCGATGCGCCGGACATTTCGCCGGTATGGCTGCACCCGGCGCGCAACAGCCCGGAACAGTTGCCGCAGATTGGTTTGCATCTGGCCGAGTTGCGCGGGCAAGCGGCTAGCCATGTCGCCAGCGTTACTTCCGCTAACGTTGCGGCGGTGCTGCCGAGATTGGCTGCGCTGACTGCGCTGATTGCCGCCGGCTCTCCTGATACCCGATGATATTAGTAATTGTTCAGTCGTATATCAATTAAAAGTCAGTAGCGTGGTTTTTGTAGGAGCGCATCCGGGCGCGACCGGATTGTGAATAGCTACCGGGGAATCGCGCCCGGGTGCGCTCCTACAGAGGCTGCTTCGATTTAGATGTCTCCCATAGCGGACTGAATAGTTGCATGACATTATAAAAAATGGCAGAGTATGCGGATAAATGGCTTATTCTCAGCATGCATTCATTGCAGTATCAAAAAATACGTATTGCAGTATGTTAAATTTTTTAGTTCCTCATATAAATATCCATGCGTAGCGCCATCATCGGCTTTGTGATCGGTATCGTCTGGCTGCAAAACCAGCCGGTGTTGCCGACTTTGACGCTTACGTTGCTGTTGCTGGCAGCAGCGGTGCTCGGCATGGCGGCTTGCCGTTCGCTGCAACCGGTTTTGCGACCGGCCTTATTGCTGGCCTGTGGCGCCATGTTGGGCTTCGTCTGGGCGGGATTGCTGGCGCAGCAGCGTTTGGCGCATGCGTTGCCGGACGATTGGGAAGGGCGCGACGTAACGGTGATTGGCACCATCGACAGCCTGCCTTACCGCTTCGATCAGGGTGTGCGCTTCAATCTGGCGCTGGAGCAGATGTTGGTGTTGCAGCCGGACGGCAGCACATTGGCGACGCCTGATTTGCCGCCCAATTTTCCTCCTAAAATCGCTTTGTCCTGGTATTCGACGCCGTCGGCGGGCGCGTTGCCGGCGATTGAACCCGGCGCGCGCTGGCAACTCACGGTGCGCCTGAAAAAACCACACGGCAATGCCAATCCCGACGGTTTCGATTATGAAGTCTGGCTGCTGGAGCAAAATCTGCGTGCCACCGGTACTGTGCGCCCGGATGCGCAAGCGACGCTGAAGAACCGGCGCTTGTCGGACTTCGTGTTCAGCGTCGGTAATCTGGTCGAATACTGTCGCGCCGGTTTGCGCGAACGCATTTATGCCGCCTTGCCCGAGCATGAATATGCCTACGCCGGCGTGATTGTCGCGCTGGTGGTCGGCGACCAGCGCGGGATCGATCAAAGCGACTGGAAAGTATTCAACCGCAGCGGCATCGGCCACCTGATTTCTATTTCCGGCCTGCATATCACAATGGTAGCCGGCTTGTTTGCTGCGTTGGCGCAATGGCTGTGGCGGCGCTCATTGTTTACCAGTGCCGAGTTGCCCTTGCTGTTGCCGGCGCAAAAAGTCGCGGCGTTAAGCGGAGTCGTGATTGCGCTGCTGTATGTGCTGCTGGCCGGTTTTGGGGTGCCGGCGCAGCGCACTTTGTACATGTTGACGGTGGTCGCAGTTGCGCTCTGGTGCGGCCGTTTGACCAGCGTTTCGCATGTACTGTGCACTGCATTGCTAGTGGTAGTTGTGCTCGATCCCTGGGCCGTGCTGTGGCCCGGATATTGGCTGTCATTCGGCGCGGTGGCGAGCATCCTGTATGCCAGCGTCGGGCGCGCCCAGCCGCAGCGCCATTTAACTGAGATGCCCGACAGAATGACACGCTGGCGCAGTGCGCTGACATCCGCTGGTCATACCCAATACGTGGTGACTCTGGGTCTGGTGCCGCTGACGATGCTGCTGTTTGGTCAAGTGTCGCTGGTCAGCCCGGTAGCCAACGCGGTCGCGATTCCATTGGTCGGCTTGCTGGTGACGCCGCTGGCTTTATTGGGCAGCGTGCTGCCGGCACCATTATCGGGCTGGATTTTGGTCGCCGCGCATGCGCTGGTGGCGTGGCTGGCGAACGGTTTGCAGTGGCTGGCCGGCTTGCCGTGGGCGGTCTGGTCGGCGCCGCTGCCGTCCTGGTGGATTTTTCTGTTCGCTTTGCTGGGAACCGTGTGGTTGCTGGCGCCGCGCGGTTGGCCGCTGCGCTGGCTGGGTTTGGCTGGCTGGTTGCCGCTGCTGCTGAACAGCCCGACCCAGCCGCAGCCGGGCCAGATGTGGGTGACCGCTTTCGATGTCGGCCAGGGTATGGCCTTGCTGATTGAGACCAAGCAACACCGGTTGCTGTACGACACCGGTGCGTACTATTCGCCGCAGTCGAATGGCGGCAATCGCGTCATCCTGCCCTACCTGAAGGCGCGCGGTATTGCGACACTGGATGGACTGATCGTGAGCCACAACGACAGCGATCACTCCGGCGGCGCACTGTCGATTCTGGACGAAATTACGGTCGGGCAGGTCTGGTCTTCGCTGGCGCTGACAAGCCCAATCGTCGCTGCTGCGCCGCGCCATCGGCATTGCATGGCAGGGCAATCGTGGCAGTGGGATGGCGTCCGGTTCGACATGCTGCACCCGCAAGCTTTGAGCCTGAATAATCCGAAGCAGAAGCCGAATGCGCTCAGTTGCACCCTGAAAATCAGTACCGGCAGCCTTTCGATCTTGCTGCCGGGCGATATCGAGGCGGCGCAAGAATCCGAGTTGCTGGGCAGTAATCGCGACGCATTGCGTGCTAATGTGCTGCTGGCGCCGCATCACGGCAGCGGCACTTCGTCAACCGTGGCTTTCCTGGACGCGGTCCGACCGGATCTGGCACTATTTCAGGTCGGCTACCGCAACCGTTATCGGCATCCAAAGTTAGAAATTTTCGAGCGTTATGGCGCAATGGGAATACAGCGCCTGCGCAACGATGCATCCGGCGCAATCACCTTGCAATTCGATCAGACATTGCACATTTCCGAATATCGCAGCAGCCATGCCCGCTATTGGTATGGACGCTGAAACAGACACTATGACAAACAAACCACTACTTCATTTCGCCCACGCCAATAGCTATCCAGCCGGCACTTATCGCGTATTTTTCCAGTATCTGCAACAGCATTACCGAGTGCAGGCGCTCGACATGCATGCCCATAATCCGAAATACCCGGTCAAAAACGGCTGGCGCGCGCTGAAACAGGAATTGATCGATGATATGGCAGCGCGCTATACCGAACCGGTGATCCTGGTCGGTCATTCACTGGGCGGCATGCTCAGTCTGATGGCGGCTAAGGATCGGCCCGATCTGGTGCGTTGCGTGGTGTTGCTGGATTCGCCGGTGGTGGCGGGGTGGCGCGCATTGCTGTTGCGGGTCGCCAAATCGACTGGCCAGGATTTAAAATTCTCTCCGGCGCGGCGCTCGATCAAGCGCCGCAATGTATGGCCCGATGCCGACGCCGCATTTGCATATTTTGCCGCCAAAAAGATGTTTGCGATCTGGCCGCCGCAAGTGTTGCACGATTACCTGGACAGTGGACTGATGCCGCACCCGGATGGCGTGACACTACGTTTCACGCGTGAAATCGAGACCGCGGTTTATCGCAGCCTGCCGCATCATCTTGGCAAGATCGTGCAAATACCGTTTCCGGTGCCGGTCGGGTTTGTCGGCGGCATCGACTCGGTCGAATGCCGGCAAGCCGGTATGGCTGCAACCCGGCGTCTGGTCGGGCGGCATAGTCGGAAAATTCCAGGTAGTCACCTGTTTCCGATGGAGTCGCCGGCGCTGGCCGCTAGCGCCTTGCACGACATGATCCGGTCGCTTGTGCCGTCGCAGGAGTAGGCCATGTTGCGATTTACAACAAAATTGTTGATTAGCGGTTTGCTGCTGGCACATGCCATCCTGGTGCGCGCCGATGTTGTCTCCAACACACAGCCGGATTTCCAGACCGTGATGGCGCAAGGCAAATCCAGCTTCGCGCTGGATATTGATAACGATAGCCTGCTGATGAACCGGAATGACGGTTTTTATACCAGCGGGGTGCGCCTGACGCAGCAATATGCGTTGGATGTAGCGGGTGTAGCCGGCAGTGCATCGGACTTAGTTACGTATGGATGGCGCATCGGCCACGAAATGTACACAGCGTCCGACATCAAGCTACCGCCGGCGCAAGTCAGAGCGCCGGATCATCCGTATGCTGCGTGGCTATATGGCGGCCTGTTCCGGGAGAAGCGCCAGGTCGATGGCGCTTACACCATGCTGGGTTTCGATCTGGGTTGCCTGGGGCCATGTGCAGCCGGCGAATGGGTGCAAACAAATTTGCACCGTTTGATCAACCAACCGTTGCCGCAAGGCTGGAGCAGCCAGATGAAAAATGAGTTCGGGGCGGTGCTATATGCCGATGTCGCACCGGCGCGCTGGTCATTGCAGTCCTGGTTGGATCTGCAGCCCAGCGTACAGGGGCGTTTTGGTAATATTTTTACCGATGTGACGGCCGCAGTGACGCTGCGCGCCGGCATCCTGGGCGACTTGCCGGCGGCGCCTACGCAGCATCTGTATCTAAAGCTCGGGGGGCGCGCAGTCGGCCGCGATGCGTCCCTGCAAGGTGGGTACTTTTCCAAAGACAATTTGCATACAGTGCGCCCGCAGCGCCTGGTGGCGCAAGCGGAAGCCGGCCTGCAGTGGGTTCGGCCGCCCTTTGCCTTGCAGGCCGCAATCGTGCGGCGTAGCAATGAAATTCGCGATTTGCCGGCGTCGGATGGCGCGCAAAATTTTGTCCGATTTCAACTGGTATATTCGCCCTGAGCTCCCTTGAGCATCAACCCAGTTTGATGCTTGGAGAGTGGCCAAAATGGACTGGAATATCGGCGCTTATAGGCAAGTACAGGGTCTCTTTGGGGTATAATTCGAATTTCCCGCTCGTGCCGCTCGGCACCTTCTGCAATGACCAAGTTTGTCTTCGTTACCGGTGGCGTCGTCTCTTCCCTTGGCAAGGGAATTGCAGCCGCTTCCCTCGCCGCGATTCTCGAATCCCGCGGCCTTAAAGTCACCCTTCTGAAGCTCGATCCGTACATCAACGTCGATCCCGGCACCATGAGCCCGTTCCAGCATGGCGAAGTGTTTGTCACCGACGATGGCGCCGAGACCGACCTCGACCTGGGTCATTACGAACGCTTCATTTCGACCCGGATGAAGAAGGTCAATAATTTCACTACCGGCCAGATTTACGAGTCCGTGATCCGCAAGGAGCGCCGTGGCGAGTACCTCGGCAAAACCGTGCAGGTGATTCCGCACATCACCAATGAGATCCAGGATTACATCCATCGCGGCGCTTACGGTTACGACGTCGCATTAGTTGAAATCGGCGGCACCGTCGGCGATATCGAGTCGCTGCCATTTCTGGAGGCGGCCCGCCAATTAAGCTTGCGTGCTGGCCGCAATGCCGCCGCATTTGTACATCTGACGCTAGTGCCTTATCTGGCTTCCGCCGGTGAATTAAAGACCAAGCCGACCCAGCACAGCGTGCAAAAACTGCGTGAAATCGGCATTTCGCCGGACGCCTTGCTGTGCCGCGCCGACCGTCCTATCCCGGCTGACGAACGGGCCAAGATTTCGTTGTTTTCCAACGTGGTCGAAGAGGCCGTTATCTCGGTCTGGGATGCCGACACGATTTACAAGATTCCGCAAATGCTGCACGACCAGGGCCTCGATGCGATTGTTTGCGAAAAGCTCGGGTTGTCGCCCAAGCCGGCCGACTTGTCGGTCTGGACCAAGTTGGTGTACGCGCTGGAACATCCGAAGACGGAAGTCACCATCGGCATAGTCGGCAAATACGTCGATCTGACCGAATCCTACAAATCCCTTACCGAAGCATTGCGTCACGCCGGTATTCATACCGAAAGTCGCGTCAATATCGAGTATCTGGATTCCGAGGAAATCGAAGAAAAAGGCCCAGCAGCACTCGCCAAGTACGACGCGATTTTGGTGCCGGGCGGCTTCGGCAAGCGCGGCGTGGAAGGCAAGATCGCCGCCGCCCAGTTCGCGCGTGAACACAAGATTCCTTATCTGGGCATCTGCCTCGGGATGCAGGTCGCATTGATCGAATACGCGCGCAACATGGCTGACCTGGCTAATGCCAATTCGACCGAATTCAACCCTGAAACCGATCAACCGGTAGTGGCCCTCATCAATGAATGGCAAAACCATGACGGCCAAGTGGAGCGGCGTGATGCTAATTCCAACCTTGGCGGCACCATGCGCCTCGGTGCTCAAACCTGTGCGGTCAAACCGGACACAATGGCTGCGGAAATTTATGGCAGTACGGTGACTGAACGCCATCGCCATCGGTATGAAGCGAATAACCATTATCTGGGTCGGGTCGAAGCAGCCGGCCTCATCGTGTCGGCCCGCACTCCAACCGAAAATCTGTGCGAAATCATGGAGTTGCCACGTTTCGGGTCGAACGCGCATCCTTTCTATATTGGTGTGCAATATCACCCGGAATTCAAATCGACGCCGCGTGATGGTCATCCGCTGTTCACCGCCTTTATCAAGGCGGCGTTGGCCTACAAGCAGGCCGCTCGGGTTGAGGAAACGGCATGAAACTGTGTGACTTTGAGGTCGGCCTCGACCATCCATTTTTCCTGATTGCCGGTCCATGCGTAATCGAGTCGCGCCAGATGGCTCTTGATACTGCTGGTCAGTTGAAGGAAATTACCGCGACGCTGGGCATTCCATTCATCTATAAATCATCCTTTGACAAAGCCAACCGTTCTTCCGGCACTTCTTTTCGCGGTCTCGGCATGGAAAAAGGGTTGGAAATTCTGGCTGATGTAAAGCAGCAAATCGGGGTGCCGGTCCTGACCGACATCCACGAAATCTATGAAATTAAACCAGTCGCCGCTGTGGTCGATGTGTTGCAAACGCCGGCTTTCCTGTGCCGCCAGACCGATTTCATCCACGCTTGCGCGCAATCCGGCAAGCCGGTGAACATCAAGAAAGGCCAGTTCCTGGCACCGCACGACATGAAGAACGTGATCGACAAGGCGCGTGCTGCCGCCAGCGAAGCCGGCTTGCCGGAAGATAACTTCATGGCGTGTGAACGTGGTGCATCGTTCGGTTACAACAATCTGGTATCCGACATGCGCTCACTGGCGATCATGCGCGAGACCGGTTGTCCGATTGTGTTCGATGCCACCCACTCGGTTCAACTGCCGGGCGGGCAGGGCGCGACTTCCGGCGGCCAGCGCGAATTCGTGCCAGTGCTGGCGCGGGCTGCGGTAGCGGTCGGCATTTCCGGCGTCTTCATGGAAACCCATCCAAACCCGGCAGAAGCCATGTCGGACGGCCCGAATGCAGTGCCGCTGGCGCGCATGCGCGAATTGCTGGCGACTTTGATCGATCTGGACCGGATCGTAAAGAAAAACGGATTCCTCGAATCCAGCTTTTGATTTAAGCCGATTTCTGGTAATCCTCAAGCAGTTCAGTGCCAGATTACCAATCTACAAAATTCTTTTTGGAGCTTCACATGAGCGCTATCGTTGACATCATCGGCCGTGAAATACTCGATTCACGCGGCAACCCTACTGTCGAATGCGACGTACTGCTGGAATCCGGCGTAATGGGCCGTGCTTCAGTGCCGTCCGGCGCTTCGACCGGTTCGCGCGAAGCGATTGAATTGCGCGACGGCGACAACAGCCGTTACTTCGGCAAGGGCGTACTGAAAGCCTGCGAACACATCAACACCGAAATCTCCGAAGCCATCATGGGACTCGACGCCAATGAACAAGCGTTTCTGGACCGTACCCTGATCGACCTCGACGGCACTGAAAATAAATCCCGCCTGGGTGCCAACGCCATGCTGGCAGTCTCGCTGGCAGTTGCCAAAGCCGCTGCCGAAGAAGCAGGCTTGCCGCTGTACCGCTATTTCGGCGGTTCCGGCGCAATGCAGATGCCAGTGCCGATGATGAACATCATCAATGGCGGCGCGCACGCCGACAATAACTTGGACATCCAGGAATTCATGATTATTCCGGTTGGCGCACCGAGCTTTCGCGAAGCGATTCGCTATGGCGCTGAAGTATTCCACACCCTGAAAAAAATTCTGCAAAGCAAAGGCTTGACCACAGCAGTCGGTGATGAAGGCGGTTTTGCGCCATCGGTCGCTAACCACGAAGAAGCCATCAAGCTAATCATCCAGGCCATCGAAGAAGCCGGCTTTGAACCAGGTACTCAGATTGCATTGGGTCTGGATTGCGCCGCCAGCGAATTCTACAAAGATGGCAAATACCACCTGGCTGGCGAAGGCTTGACGTTGTCGGCAACCGATTTCACCAACCTGCTGGAAACCTGGTGCGACAAATATCCGATCATTTCAATCGAAGATGCAATGGCTGAAAACGACTGGGAAGGCTGGGTAATTCTGACCAAAGCCTTGGGCCAGAAAGTCCAGCTGGTGGGCGATGATTTATTTGTAACCAACACCAAGATTCTCAAAGAAGGCATCCAGAAGGGCATCGCCAACTCGATTCTGATCAAGATCAACCAGATCGGCACCCTGACCGAGACTTTCGCCGCGATTGAAATGGCCAAGCGCGCCGGTTATACCGCAGTGATTTCGCACCGCTCCGGCGAGACCGAAGATTCCACTATCGCCGACATCGCAGTCGGCACCAATGCGCTGCAGATCAAGACCGGTTCGATGTCGCGTTCCGACCGCATGGCAAAATACAACCAGTTGCTGCGCATCGAGGAAGATCTAGGCGACATTGCCAGCTATCCTGGTCGTGATGCGTTCTATAACTTGAAATAAAATTGAGTTTTTCGGCCGTAAATATTCTGTTTTGCGACCGGACTCTTGATCTTGATTTTTCCCGATGCGCCTGATCACCATTTCCCTATTGCTGTTACTGGCACTGATCCAACATCCGCTCTGGTTAGGCAAGGGCGGCTGGTTGCGTGTGTGGGATCTGGATCAGCAAGTCAATAGTGCGCTTGACAAGAATATTGCACTCAAGGCACGCAACGGCAAACTCGAATCCGAAGTTCGCGATTTGCAGAATGGCACCGGTGCGATTGAAGAGCGGGCCCGGTATGAACTGGGCATGATCAAGGAAGGCGAAATATTCGTTCAGTTGCTGGCGAACACAGGTGCCGCACCGCTCCAGGTTGCACCGCCGCCAGCATCGAAGTTGATACCGCATTCCAAGGCGCCTGCGGCTAAAGACCCCGCTCGGTAGTGCTTGTGGCGCACAATTTTCGCCCGTTGCTCTTTTGACTTGATTTATTTCAGCGACGCCAGCGCCACTCGCGCAGCGGCCAGATCCCAGGCAGCCTGACCTACGGTTTTAAATACCGGCATCGTCGTCACCTGCGATAAGCGAACTGTGCCATCCAATACTTCCGATAACGCAGACACTTGGCTCCAATCAACCTTGGCCCGCAGCAGGTCGCCTGCTTCATGCCGGGCACCATCCAGATCGTCCACTACAATTTTCCGCTCATGCAGTAATTGCGACGGAAATTCCGCCATGTCCGGCTTGAAAGCGCCCACTCCGATAGCCAATGTGGCGGCGGCAATCTGGGGCGGAATAACCGGGGTTTTGGAGGTGGTTAAGGCGATCACTACATCGGTGGCGGGTAGCTCCGATTCCAGTTGCGCGGCCCAGAGGGGCACCGCGGTAATCCCGGAATGACACTCGCGCAATGCAGCGCAAAATGCTTTTGCCTTGTGCAGCGCAGTGGCGGCGATCCAGAACCGCGATATGCCAAAAAAATCCACCAGTGCATCGACGTGTGCTGCAGCCTGGATTCCGGTGCCGATGATCAGCACCGATTCGGGTAATTTGGGCAACAGCGTCTGAATGCCGAGCAGCGTGACGGCCGCGGTGCGGCGCGCGGTAACAGTTGGGCCATCCAGCAGCATCAGCCGGCGTCCGCTGGCGGTTTCAAAAACGATCACTTCCCCCTGGATTGCCGGCAGGCTGTATTGCGCATTATTGGTATGTACGGTCACTAATTTGGTCACGCTAATATCGCTGCCGATGGCCGGCATGCACAGCAAAACGCTGGCCGGATCAATCGGCACCGCCAGCCGCTCGGGAGCCTGGATTTGCCCGCTGGCTAATTCGCGCATCGCTTGCGCGATTGCCGGCACCAGTCTGGAATAAGGCAACGCCTGCGCAGTTTGAATCGAATTCAGAATTTTCATGGTAATAAATTTATATTCTTTATAAGAAGTATATAAAAAAACGGCTATATTCGTCTTACACGTTGCTGAACCCCAGCGATTCAACAGGTAAGTGCGACATAGCCTTTTTTTATGGCAATGTATCCTTTATCATATCCATTTCCTGTAGCACTTCATGCGCCGAGCGGAATGCGTCGATTGCCAGCGGCATGCCGCAATACACGCTGGCGTGCAGCAGCACTTCCTGAATTTCCTTCATGTTGGCGCCGTTGTTGACCGCACCCCGTACATGGCCCCGGATTTCATGCGCGCGGCCGAGTGCCGTGAGCATCGAAAGCGTCATCAGACTGCGGGTTTTCAGATCCAGCCCGTCGCGACACCAGACCGTGCCCCAGGCGTTGCGCGTGACGAAATCCTGCAGCGGCGCAGTGAAGCTATCGACGCCGGCAAACGCCTTCTCCACAAAAGTGTCACCCATGACTTGCTTGCGCATGCGCAAACCGTCTTCAAATTGTTGATCCATGTGTATTCCTGTTTAGTTGAGGTTCTGAATATTGCACTTTTTATAAATTTATCAGACGAAATACTACGCTTGCCTACGTTCTAGAATGTGCTGCCGGTACCGGTTTGAACGGGTTGCGCTCGTTCAATTCATCCATATACGCTTCGATGCCGCCGCTTTCACGCGTCAGGAAGCGTTCGATTGCATCGGCAAATGCGGGGTGTGCCAGCCAGTGTGCCGACCAGGTTTTCTGTGGCAGAAAGCCGCGCGCCATCTTGTGTTCGCCTTGCGCGCCGCCTTCAAAGCGGCCGATTCCGTGCGCAATGCAAAATTCCAGCGGTTGGTAATACGCGGTTTCAAAGTGCAGGCACGGCACATGCTCCAGCGCACCCCAGTAACGGCCGTACAGGGTGTTTTGATCGTGGATCAATAGCGAACAGGCAATCGGACGGCCGTCGCGCAGCGCTTCGATCAGTAGAATATTGTGCGGCATGGCAGTGCCGATGCGCAGGAAAAATTCCAGATTCAGATAGGGCGAAGAGTGATGTTCGGCATACGTGTTGGCATAGCAGCGGTTGAAAAACACCCAGTCTGATTCGGTCGCGCAATTGCCCGCGATATGTTGAAACGTGATGCCGGCATCATTGACTTTGCGCCGCTCGGCACGGATGTTCTTGCGCTTTTTATGCTCCAGTGTGGACAGGAAATCGTCGAAATGCCGATAGCCGGGATTAACCCAGTGAAATTGCACCCCGCTACGCAACAAATAACCGGCTTGCTCCAATTGCATGGCTTGGGCTTGCGGTGGGTACAGGATGTGGCAGGACGATACCGCGCTGTCGTCCTGCAATGCACGCAATACTTGTATCAGGGCCGCGCGGGCCGCATCATCGCGTGCCAGCAAGCGGCTCCCGGTGACCGGGGTGAATGGGATCGCCGCCAGCAACTTAGGGTAATAATCCAGACCGTGGCGCTGGTAGGCATCAGCCCAGGCCCAGTCGAACACGTATTCGCCGTAGGAATGGAATTTCGCATACAGCGGCAGTGCCGCCGCCAGCTGCGCATTTTCCTGCGCATCGTCTTGCCACAATGTCAGGTATTGCGGCTGCCAGCCGGTCTCTGCGCTGGCGCAACCTGTCGCATGCAGCGCATCCAGGAAGGCGAAAGACAGGAAAGGGTTGGTGTCGGCTTGCAGCTGTACCAGCGCATCCCAATCGTGTGGGCCAACCTCCGACAGGGAAGAGATGATTCGCGTGCGATAATTCATGGGTTGGTTCGCCTTTTTTAGTGCTTGATTTTATTAAGTAGTGCAGGCCTCCGTGCCTGCATCGGGTTGCAGGCACGGAGGCCTGCACTACTGGTAAAACAGCAGTATTTTGTGTAAGCCCTGTTTTAATAATTCATGCGCTGTGTAATTGCAGCATCATTCGTCGCATTCCATTATTCTTTTTTTATCATGACAGTTAAAGTCGCCATAGCCCAAATCAACAGCATCGTCGGAGACCTGGCAGGCAATCGCGCCAAAATCCTCGATTTTTCCCGCCGCGCCGCCGCGCAGGGTGCCGATATCGTGCTCACGCCCGAGCTGTCACTGGTCGGCTATCCGCCGGAAGATTTATTGCTGCGTCAGGCATTTTACGCAAAAACCGCTGAAACGTTCGACGCGCTGGCAGCCGATTTGGCTCAGTTCAAAGACTTGCACGTGGTAGTCGGTCATCCGGTACTGCGCGATGGCGCCCAGTACAATGCGGCCTCGGTGTTGGTCAATGGTGTGGTGCTGGCGACCTATTGCAAATTCGCATTGCCGAACAACACCGTGTTTGACGAGCGGCGCTATTTTTCTTCGCACGACGCGCCGGTGGTGTTCCAGGTAAAGGGTGTTGCATTCGGCATCAATATCTGTGAAGACGCTTGGTCTGCGCATGCGCCATTGCGCGCTAAAGCTGCCGGTGCGCAAGTGCTGCTGATTCCAAACGGCTCGCCCTATCACATGAATAAGCAGGACGTGCGCTTTAAAGTCTTGCGCGAGAACGTCAGCGCGCAAGGCTTGGCGCTGGTCTATGCGAATCTGGTCGGCGGCCAGGATGAACTGATTTTCGACGGCAATTCATTCGTGATGGATGCCACCGGTGGCGTTTGCGCCCAACTGTCGCATTGCGAAGAAGCGTTGCAGGTGATTAAATTTATCGATGGCGTTCCGCAGAGCAGCCATGTCGCCAATGCGTTGCCGATCGAGGCTCAAGTGTACCAAGCGCTGGTACTGGGGGTGCGCGATTATGTCGGCAAGAATGGCTTTCCCAGTGTGATCATCGGTCTCTCGGGCGGAGTCGATTCCGCATTGACGCTGGCGATTGCAGTCGATGCGCTGGGTGCTGACCGCGTGCGTACCGTGATGATGCAATCAAAGTATACGGCCGACATTTCATGGCTGGATTCACGCGAGATGGCTAGCCGAATCGGCGTACGCTACGATGAAATTCCGATTAACGATTGCTTTGACGCTTTCAGTACTACTTTGGCAGAGGAATTCAAGGGCCTCAAGGAAGATGCCACCGAAGAAAACATTCAAGCCCGCATCCGTGGCACCATTTTGATGGCGCTGTCGAACAAGCACGGTACGATTGTGCTGACCACCGGCAACAAAAGCGAAATGGCGGTTGGTTACTGCACCTTGTACGGCGATATGGCGGGCGGTTTCGCGGTGATCAAGGACATCGCGAAGACGCTGGTGTACCGTTTGTGCGATTATCGCAATACTTTATCGGACGTCATCCCAATCCGTATTCTGACTCGTGCGCCATCGGCCGAGTTGCGGCTCGATCAGACTGATCAGGATTCATTGCCGCCGTACGAAATACTGGACGCCATCATGCAGATGTATATGGAGCAGAATTTGAGCATTACCGAGATTCTAGCTGCAGGCTATCGCCAGGAAGACGTGGAACGCATCACGCGCCTGATCAAGATCAACGAATACAAGCGGCGCCAGGCGCCGGTAGGGATTCGCATTACGCACCGGGCGTTCGGGCGCGACTGGCGCTATCCAATTACATCCCGTTTTTTCGAATGATCATCCAGCATCGTTTTTTCAATACCCTAAAGGAGCCCCATGAAACAAGTTACTGCCATCATTAAGCCGTTCAAACTGGATGAAGTCCGCGAAGCGCTGGCTGAAGTCGGCGTCGCCGGATTGACTGTAACTGAAGTCAAAGGCTTCGGCCGCCAGAAAGGCCATACCGAGTTGTACCGCGGTGCTGAGTACGTGGTCGACTTTCTGCCAAAAGTAAAGGTTGAAATCGTGGTCGACGATAGCGTGGTTGAAAATGTGGTCGATGCGGTGATCAAGGCTGCGCGCACCGGCAAGATCGGCGACGGCAAGATTTTTGTCCAAAATGTCGAGCAAGTGGTGCGCATCCGCACCGGTGAAACCGGGCCGGATGCGGTTTGATTTGATTTGAAAATAAACAATCCGGCTTATGCCGGATTGTTTTATTGAGCAATCAGTTTTAATCTATAAGTGGTAAAAAATAGCGTTGTGGTGGAGGTACGCGGGAATTCTGCTTAGACTCGTGCAAGCCCGTTCATCTGTTCGCGCCGGGTTTGAGGATGCGCAATATAGTTTTGTTCGTTGCTATTATTCTTTGTACGAAGGAGACCGAGCGCCATGTATACACCGAATCAAGGCTTTGCGGATCGTACAGATGCCGCAGAGCAATTGGTTGATTGCCTGCAGGCATATCGGGGATGTAATCCGCTCGTTCTCGCCATTCCGCGCGGCGCAGTACCGATGGGAAAGATCATCGCTGAACGCCTGGGCGGTGAGCTCGATATCGTGCTGGTGCGCAAATTGCGGGCGCCCGGCAATCTGGAATACGCGATCGGTGCGATCGATGAAACGGGCAATACCACTATGAATATGGAAGTGGACGCGAGCGACATCGACGCCAACAGCTTGACAGCGGAACAACAGTACCAAAAGGAAGTGATGCGAAAACGTCGCAGCACCTACATGCGGCTGCGGCCCGCCATCAATGTGAAGGGCCGCATTGTACTGCTGCTGGATGACGGTATCGCAACCGGTTCGACCATGATTGCAGCGCTCAAGGCAGTCCGCTTACAAAATCCCGACACACTTATTTGCGTTACTCCCGTCGCTCCTCCCGAGAGCATCAAGGCCGTGGCGCCTTTTGCTGATGCGGTGGTGTGCCTGCTGACAGCGGCCGATTTTCATGCTGTAAGCCAGTTTTACCGCGACTTTACCGCAGTGGATGACACTGAGGTCGCCGCGATCCTGCAACAATCAACGCGTAGCGCCTATAACGTACAAAGAGATGATCCTGATCTTGGCTAAAATGGTCATGGCCTATCTGATCAAGCATCTGACCCGGCATAGCTTGCGCAAAATCATGGTTAACGTCAGATAACTACACCATAAGATCGAAGAGTATTTTGGAGCCGGGCATCAGTTCGGCGTTCATATCGGCTATCCGTTCCAAGGCTATGCCAACCACGTCCGCAAAGTGGTGCCGTAACCGCTCGTCCGGCGGCATGAAGAAAACTCAGGAGTTTGGCGGCTTCTTCAACGAAATAAGCCACTGGCCCGACTTGGGCCGGACACCGTAGATGGCGTTATGCGAGATATAACAGAATTGGGCTTGTGCAACTGCGTAATGCGCGCAATCAGCATCAGTTGCCGCGTCCGCAGATGCATCTGAATAGTCGCGTGCGTGGTGCACCCACGTTAAATGTAAAGCGCGGTTGCTTACCTGTGGCCGCGGCCACCGCCATTGCCACGAAAGCCACGATCACCACCATGATCGCCACCATCATGCCTACGAAAACCACGATCACCACCATCATGCTCACGGAAATCGCGATCGCCATGATCGTCATATCCACGGAAGCCGTCGCCAGACCGATATCCAAAATTGAAGAATGCAGGTGGTCCAACATAAACTGGAGCCGCATAAACGGGAGCCGCATAATACACTGGCCGCGGCTGGTCATAAGGACTCGTGTCGTAATAGGCAGACGGATAGCCTGGCCCATATACCGCGCAACCACCAAGGGTGGATAGCATAATGAAAGCAAGTGCCAAACGTTTTGCTGGTATTTTCATAACGGAACCTCTTGACAAATACACATGCGAAGATAATGTTTCTATTCGCAATGCCCGACATCATTTATGCAAGTGCCTAATTTATATGTAATAAATATAAATCGTTTGTATTCAATAACTTGGAGCTTTAAATTGCAGTTATACACAAAATTATCCACAAAAATGTGGGTAACTTTATGCACCCTGATGCATTCAATCAAAAGCGCTTGTCAGTCATCCTCGTGGTCATGACCACGATGCTCTTTGTCTTTCCAGTGGCGACCACGATATTGCCTGTCTTCCCATTGCCGCCCTTGGTAATACACTGGGCCTCTTTCTATATACAGTGGACGCGGTTGCGTATAGATCACACGCGGTTGTACATACACAGGCTGCTGCTCAACATAGACTGGTTGCGGCTCCATATAGACGGGCCCAGGATAAAAACCCGGAATGCCAATATTGATGCCAACACTGACGTCCGATCGGGCCAACGCCGGCGTACTAGTCAATATTAGGCTAGAGCAAGTTAGTAATCCGGCTACAAGGATGAGATATTTTTTCACGTTGGTTTCCTTTATTCTCTTTGTACTCTTCCGATATAACTCCATTAAAGTCCGAATCGCCGGGCAGTGCCAGCATCAATGCGTAAGCCCTGTAACAAGTTGTAAGCGCACAGGCGAACTCGGCCATACAACTACACATTTACGTGCTCAAACTGGTTTAACAAAGCTCGCATGTGCGGCCGAGAGAATCGCTTCTACCGCAGGATGCTTGATTTTCCTTTCGGTCAGGATTCCGTAAAATTGTTCCTGCACGCCCGGCAAGTCTCCAATGGGCACGGCGCCGAATTGTACTTCGATGTCCTTCGCCAGCAAAGATGGGGCGGGAAACAAGCCCAGTCCGCTGCGCCCAAAAGTCTTGAGTAATGCGCTATCTTCAAATTCGCCGACGATCTCCGGGTGTAGATCGTTCAGTTCAAACCATTGATCGACCTGACCGCGAACCGCACTATTGCGGGTGGGCATCAGTAAAGGCGCTCCGTCCAGATTGGCGGGAAAACCCTCCTTATATTTCTGTGCGAGAGCGGGAATGCCGAACATCGTGATTTCGCATTCGCCCAATAAATGGCTGAATACCCGTAAACTGGTGCCGGGGCTAACCGGGCGATCGGTCAGAACCAGATCGAGCTTATGCAACGCGAGATCGGCCAGCAATGATTCGAACTTGCCTTCATAGCAGGTCAGCCTGACCTTGTCCGGCATCTGCAGCACTGCTTCCAGCAAGCGATAAGCAACCAGTTTGGGCAGCGCGTCGGAAATGCCTACTGTTAAATGAATGGTGCGGCCGATATTGTTTTCGGCCAGCGCCTCTTGCATTTGTTCGCCGAGCAAAAATATCTGATCGGCGTAACCCAGCGCCATTCTGCCGGCCTCGGTCAGCACCAGCCGGCGACCTTGCTGAGTAAGCAAAGACTTTCCGATCGATTGCTCCAGTAGGCTGATCTGCATGCTGATGGTCTGCACTGCGACCCCGAGTCGCTCGGCGGCGCGCGTCACGCCGCCTTCCTTGGCGACGACCCAAAAGTAATACAGGTGGTGAAAATTTAATCCGGTCGATTTCATAGTTCTGTTTTTATGAAGTAATATTCATGTTATCTTCGCTTTTACATGATGGAGAAACCAAATAGCATGGACTGGTACATAACGACAGGAGTCCATAATGAAGCCGGTTATTATTGCCAAAGGTTTGAAAGCGAGCCGTTTAATGCGTGATTATGCGGCACGTCGGCTGGATTTTGCACTGAACAGGGTCTGGCACAACATCCGTGCAGTGACAGTACATATCACTGATGAAAATGGCCCGAAGGGTGGAGTCGACAAGCGTTGCCTGATCAAATTGAGCATGCCGGGCCTCCCTGATATCGTCGTTACAGAAACAGGGCATACTATAAGCGTGACGATTGACCGCGCGATTCACCGGGCGGCTTACACGGTGCAACGGCTTTTGTCGCGGGCCAGGTCGTTTTCCCACGCGAAACACACCATGATGTTGTCAGAATTTGCCTGAATTTTTTTGGAAATTATCAAAAGGAATGAACATGAACAATCGATTTAATGACATGCGTACCAATATTGCGTCGACTTCGTCAGCTACCCAGGGGTTGGACGCCTCGGCACACCGGGTACTGCGCAATACTTATATGCTGCTGTCGGCGTGTTTGGCTTTTAGCGCTCTGACAGCGGGGCTCTCGGTCGCCTTGGGGTTGCCGCATCCTGGTCTCATCATCACGATGGTGGGTTACTTCGGGCTACTTTATTTGGTCACCAAGAACCGGGATAGCGGCCTCGGTGTCGCCTTGGTATTTGCCCTGACGGGTTTCATGGGCTACACAATGGGACCGATCATCAGCATGTATCTGAAGCTGCCTAACGGCGGCCAGACAGTAATGATGGCAATGGGCGGCACCGCAGTTATTTTCATGGGACTGTCAGCTTATGCGCTGGTTTCAAAGCGTGATTTTTCCTTCATGGGCGGCTTTCTGACAGTCGGTATTCTGGTAGCGTTTCTGGCCGGACTGGTGGGCATCTTCATGCACGTTCCCGCCTTGTCACTGACGGTATCGGCGGTCTTTGTATTGCTAATGTCGGGTCTGATTCTGTACCAGACCAGTGAAATTATTCGCGGTGGCGAAACCAACTACGTGATGGCGACAGTGACTTTGTTTGTGACCATTTTCAACTTGTTCACCAGTCTGCTGCAGTTGCTTGGATTTGCCAATAGCAGCGATTAAAAGCATCGGCCGCAATTTGGCCTGCTCTCTCTAAGCCTCCACAAACCGCCGCTGGCAACAAGCGGCGGTTTTTTTATGCATAAATTTTTTAATTTTCCCTTAATCCAATAGGTTGCGTTCTGAGGTCGTAGCTTTCTACAGCTATTTAACTATTTACATCGTTATGCTTCACGTCCAATTTGAAGACACTGACGACTTGCTCCAAATGCCCTGCCTGGTCCTGCAAGGATTGTGCTGCGGCGGTAGCCTTTTCTACCAGTGCGGCATTTTTCTGGGTGACGTTATCCATCTCGATAATTGCGTCGTTGACTTGCTCTATACCGGCCGTTTGTTCGTTGCTTGCTGTGCTGATTTCGCCCATGATGTCGGTGACGTGCCGGATGCTGTCGACGATCTCTGTCATGGTGGCGCCGGCCTGATGCACCAGCGCACTGCCGGTATCGACTTTTTCGACCGAGTCTCCGATCAGGGCCTTGATCTCTTTTGCCGCTGCGGCCGAACGTTGCGCCAAGCTGCGTACTTCGGCGGCGACGACCGCAAAGCCGCGCCCCTGTTCGCCGGCGCGGGCGGCTTCCACCGCGGCATTCAACGCCAAAATATTAGTCTGAAACGCGATGCCATCAATCACGCCGATGATATCGACAATTTTTTTGGACGAAGTATTGATCGATTCCATGGTGTCAACCACGTGCGAGACGACAGCGCCGCCTTTGACCGCGACTTCTGATGCGGACATGGCGAGTTGGTTGGCCTGGTGCGCATTAGCGGCATTTTGCTTGACGGTGGAAGTCAGCTCTTCCATCGAGGAAGCGGTTTTTTCCAGTGCACTGGCTTGTAATTCGGTACGGGAGGAAAGATCGGCGTTACCGCTGGCGATTTCGCTCGAAGCGCTGAAAATGGTATCGGTTCCCTGGCGCACTTGGCCCACGATCCGCACCAGACTTCCATTCATGTCTTTTAACGCTTGCAGCAATTTCCCCATTTCATTGGTCGAGTTAACGTCGATTTCCTGCGTCAAATCGCCGGCGGCAATACCATTGGCGATCCGTATCCCAGCTTCCAGCGGCTGCGTGACGACTTTGCGAATGAAAGGGTAAATCAAGAGCAGCACTGGGATGCATGTGAGAATGGCGGCCAGAATCAATTTGAGGCGCTGTCTGGACAAGGCCGCGTTGGCTTCGTCGAGCGAGATTTTCATGCTGACGACACCCAGCACAGTATTTTCCGGTACCTGGTGGCACATCATGCAATTCTTGCCGAGGTAATTTTTTTGGGCCAGAGTGGGGCGCACCGCCCTCAGGTATTCGCCGTTGCTATCGGATTCGACCCGAATGACTTCTTTGCCGGTATCCAGTACCTGTTTTTCGAGGGCGTCTGGATTGGATATATCCTTGGCTGTGCCGGCTCCAAACATCTTGGTGACACCATCGCCGCGTACCACCCGCACATCGCGTATGGAGTTGAGTTGCTTGATTTGGTCGAGAAAGATAGCACGGTCTTTTACCGTGCCGGTGACCATCATACTGGTGAGTCCTGCCATGGTGACTTCATGCATGCTAAGGGAAAAACCGCGCGCCTGATCAATGGCGACTTCACGAGAGACATAATTTTGCCAAATTATCACGCCTGACCAAACTACAATCAGAGAGATCCCGATGGTAACCAAGAGTTGTACCCAAATTTTCATATAAGTCCGAATTTTGCATAAAAAGCAAGGATTGTCGTGGGTGCTACTGTCAATTTAGTGCGCTAATCCCAAATTTTATAGAATAAGAAACATTGGCCCCTAATGATGCTCTTGTGGAATACGGAAGCCAAGCGGGATTGTGCTTGATGCAGAGCTAAAAGGCGAGGTAAATGGCGAGAACGTGGATGCGCAAGTGCCGTTTAATGTAGCGTTGGCAGTGCTTGCAGGCTGCTCGTTCGGCAGCTAGCGCTGCGATGCGTCAAGACAGCAGCCGGTGGATGGCTTATTATGTGCGCCCTTTGGATTAATGAGAGCGCCATGACAGACGCATGCGGAGTTGATTTCGGAACATCCAATTCCACCGTCGGCTGGAGTCGCCCCGGCCAGCCGGCCTTGCTGGCGCTGGAGGATGGCAAGCCGACCTTGCCGTCGGCGATTTTCTTCAATGCTGACGACGATACTGTGCAATACGGTCGCGCCGCACTGGCCGGTTATTTGAACGGCGCGGAAGGGCGGCTGATGCGCTCGATGAAGAGCTTGCTCGGCAGCAGCCTGATGGAAGGTCAGACCGAAGTGTTAGGGAACACCATGGCGTTCAAGTCGCTGCTGGCACAGTTCATCGGCGAGCTAAAACGGCGCGCTGAATCTGCGGCTGGGCGCAAATTCAGCCGTGCGGTAATGGGTCGGCCGGTCTTTTTTGTGGATGGTAACTCTGCCGCCGACCGACTGGCGCAGAATACGCTGGCCGAAGTCGCGCAGATGGTCGGTTTCCAGGAAATTGATTTTCAGTTTGAGCCGATTGCCGCCGCCTTCGACTATGAATCGCAGATTTCACGTGAAGAACTGGTGCTGATTGCTGATGTCGGCGGCGGTACTTCCGATTTTTCGCTGGTGCGCTTGTCGCCGCAGCGTGCCGGCAAGATCGACCGCAGAAGCGATATTCTGGCCACCGGCGGCGTTCATCTGGGCGGTGCCGACTTTGATAAATATTTGAGCCTGGCGTGCGCGATGCCGTTGCTCGGTTATGGCAGTGCGCTTAATAACGGCGGCACGATACCGTCCAGCATTTATTTTAATCTCGCCACCTGGCACAACATCAATCTTGCCTACACCCAAAAAACCCGGGCGCAGTTGCAGGATATTTATCGCGATGCGATGGCGCGGGACCGGCTCGACTGCCTGCATGCGCTGATCGACCAGCGCGCCGGTCACTGGCTGGCGGGGCAGATGGAATTGGGCAAAATCGCGCTATCGGACGTCGAACTGACCCAACTCGACCTCGACCGCATGTCGCCGCCCCAAACGCTGGCGATTCACCGGGCCGATTTCGAGGCCGCCATTCACGGTCTGGTCGGCAATATTGAAAACACCGTCGCCAGTCTGCTGCGCGACGCCGGCGTCCCGGCAGCTGCGGTCGATACCGTATTTTTCACAGGCGGCTCTAGCGGCGTGCGTTTGTTGCGGGAAAGAATCGCTGCCGTGGTGCCGGATGCCAGACAGGTCGAAGGCGACCGCTTCGGCAGCATCGGCGCCGGATTGGCGCTGGATGCGCAGCGTAAGTTTGGATAAATTGCCCGTCTTGCGTTGTTATTTTTTTTGTCCACGAAAGGCACGAAAAACACGAAAAGACGGTATCTCAGAATGTATTTGATTGGTTTTTTCGTGACTTTCGTGTTTTTCGTGGACCGCTTTTGTTCTTTGGTTGCCTATGACATTTGATATTCCTGCAACAATACTGGATGCGCTGACTGGCGCGCATGCGTCCTGGCAGCCGATATTGCGTGACGGTTTGCGGGCGGTGGCGTGCGCCGATGCCGGATACTTGCCGACGTTAGCAAGCAGCGCGTATCTGCCGACGGAAGGGCGCTTGTTCGCGGCCTTTGCGCAAGCGCTGGATACAGTACGTTATGTGCTGGTGGGCGAGGGGCCATATCCGCGTGCCGCGAGTGCGACCGGCGTGGCCTTCATGGATGGCGCGGTAGCGGGTTTGTGGTCGGTGCTGCCGGATGGCGGATTGTCAAAGCCGGTAAACAAGGCGACTTCGCTGCGCAATTTCATCAAGATGTTGCTGGTGGCAGACGGCCAGTTGCAAGTGGAAAATACTGCGGGCGCAGCAATCGCGCAAGTGGCGTTGAAGGCGCGTGTGATGGGTTCGACGCTGGTGCAAACTTTGCCTGACTTGCAGCGCAATCTGCTGGCGCAGGGATTTTTGCTGCTGAATGCATCGCTGGTGTTTCGAGCCAATGTAGCGCCGGCCAAAGATGCGCGTGCCTGGCTGCCTTTTCTGGAGGTGGTTTTGCAGGCATTGGCGGCGCGGGCCGAGGTGCAAAGTGTACCGGCCCCAACGCTCGTGTTGTGGGGAAAAATCGCCGAGCGCCTGCAACCGTTGCAAGTGATTAACGCTTTTCCGCAGGTGTTGTCCGAGCATCCGTACAACTTGTCTTTCATCGCCCACGCACAAATGCAAGCTTTGTTTGCGCCGCTGCATTTGTTGCAAAAATAAATATACTCCCTAATTTATTTTAAAAACATGCCATTGTCCGCATATATTTAATGCGGTATCAAAATATACGGCAGTTAGTATAGCTATAACTTATGTGCTGTCCGTGCCTGCACTACTGATCAACTAATCGACACGACATTGTCGGTTCCGTGCGCGCCGAAAATCTGATCTTTCAGTACACTGAGCTGATCTCGTACTTGCGCGGCTTGTTCGAATTCCAGATTTTTCGCGTGATCGTGCATTAGTTTTTCCAGTCGTTTGATTTCACGGCTGACTTGTTTCTCGCTCATCGCTTCATATTTGGCGTGCTCTTGCGCCACCTGCAACTCTTCGCGCGCTTCCTGCGGACTGTAGACGCCGTCGATCATGTCGCGGATATGTTTCTTGATGCCGATTGGCGTGATGTTGTTAGCGAGATTGAACGCGACTTGTTTTTCGCGTCGGCGATTGGTTTCGTCGATTGCGCGCCGCATCGAATCGGTCACCTTGTCGCCGTACAGAATCGCCATGCCGTTGAGGTTGCGGGCGGCGCGGCCAATGGTCTGGATCAGGCTGCGTTCGGAACGCAGAAAACCTTCCTTGTCGGCGTCCAGAATCGCCACTAATGACACTTCTGGAATATCCAGTCCTTCGCGCAGCAGGTTGATGCCGACCAGCACGTCAAACGTGCCCAGGCGCAGGTCGCGGATGATTTCGACCCGTTCAACGGTGTCGATATCGCTATGCAAGTAACGCACTTTCATGCCGTTGTCGCTCAGGTATTCAGTCAATTGCTCGGACATGCGCTTGGTCAGCGTGGTCACCAGTACCCGTTCGTTCTTCTTGACGCGCTCGCTGATTTCATTGGTCAGATCATCGACCTGGGTGCTGGCGGGTCGCACCAGAATCATCGGATCGATCAGTCCGGTCGGGCGCACTACTTGTTCCACCACCTGATCGGCGTGGGCCGTCTCGTACGCGGCCGGAGTGGCCGAGACAAACACGGTCTGGCGCATTTTCGATTCGAATTCGTCGAAACGCAGCGGCCTGTTGTCCAGCGCAGACGGCAGCCGGAAGCCGTAATCGACCAGATTGGTTTTGCGCGCGCGGTCGCCGTTGTACATGCCGTTGAATTGGCCGATCAGCACATGCGATTCGTCCAGGAACATCAGTGCGTCCGGCGGCAAATAATCGACCAGGGTCGGCGGCGGTTCGCCCGGCTGTGCGCCGCTCAAATGGCGCGAATAATTTTCGATTCCCTTGGTGAAACCGATTTCGGCCATCATTTCCAGGTCGAAACGGGTCCGTTGCTCGATGCGCTGTTCTTCGATCAGTTTGTTTTCCTTGCGGAAAAAAGTCAGCCGCTCGCGCAATTCGTCCTTGATGGTTTCGACCGCGCGCAGCACGGTGGCGCGCGGCGTCACGTAATGCGAGCCGGGATAGATGGTGAAGCGCGGAATTTTCTGGCGCACGCGACCGGTCAGCGGATCGAACAATTGCAGACTTTCGATTTCGTCGTCGAACATCTCGATGCGGATCGCCAATTCCGCGTGTTCGGCCGGAAACACGTCGATGGTGTCGCCGCGCACGCGGAAAGTGGCGCGCCCGAAATCAATCTCGTTGCGGGTGTATTGCATCTGGATCAGGCGCGCAATCACGTCGCGCTGGCTGACCTTGTCCTTGGCGCGCAAGGTCAGGATCATCTGGTGGTATTCGTTCGGGTTGCCAATACCGTAGATGGCGGAAACGGTGGCAACGATGATCACGTCGCGCCGCTCCATCAACGACTTGGTGCAGGACAAGCGCATTTGCTCGATGTGTTCGTTGATCGACGAATCTTTTTCGATGAACAAATCGCGTTGCGGCACGTAGGCTTCCGGCTGGTAATAATCATAATAACTGACGAAGTATTCGACCGCATTCTGCGGGAAAAACTCGCGGAATTCGCTGTATAGCTGCGCCGCCAACGTTTTGTTCGGCGCGAATACGATGGCTGGCCGGCCCATGCGGGCGATGACATTGGCCATCGTGTATGTCTTGCCGGAACCGGTCACGCCGAGCAAGGTCTGGAACGACAGACCGTCTTCGATGCCTTCGACTAGCTTGTCGATAGCTTGCGGTTGATCGCCGGCCGGCGCGAAAGGCTGGAACAGGCGGTACGGAGAATCCGGAAAAGTGACGATTTTGGATTCATCAATTTGAGGGGAAACTTCGGATAGTTCAGCCATGAATAGCGACCTTTGGTAAAATTAGTGACTGTTAATTGTTATATGGTGCTTGGCGGACATCTTTGCTTTGCTCTGCACCATTCAACCCCGCTGCGAGAAATGCTGAGAACCTCTTTCGGTGCTTTCGCTGCCAACTTTTGATGTTATCACGATGAACTCACCTCTTTCTGCATCCCTATTCGCCGCTATTGAGCTGGCACCCCGAGATCCAATTCTTGGCGTGACCGACGCTTTTAATGCTGATCAAAACCCCAATAAAGTCAATCTTGGGGTCGGCGTGTACTCCGATGACAACGGCAAAGTCCCGCTGCTGGCATGCGTGCGCAAGGCCGAAGCGATCCTGATGGAAAAATTCGCGCCACGCACTTATTTGCCCATCGACGGCCTGGCAGCTTACGACAAAGTGGTGCAGGAAATGGTATTTGGTGCCGATAGCGCGGTTATTCAAGAAAAACGCGCAGTGACCGCGCAAGCTATCGGCGGCACCGGTGCCTTGAAGCTGGGTGCCGATTTTCTGAAACGCTTTGCACCGGACGCACAAGTCTGGATCAGCGACCCGAGCTGGGAAAACCACCGTGCGCTATTTGAATCGGCTGGTTTCACCGTGAATAACTACACGTATTACGATGCAGCGACGCGTGGCGTCAATTTCGCCGGTATGCTGGCTTCGCTGAAATCGATGCCTGCCGGCGCGATTGTGGTGTTGCATGCGTGCTGCCACAACCCAACTGGTGCCGATCTGAGCACTGCGCAATGGGATGAAGTCATTGCAGTGGTCGCCCAGCGCGGTTTGGTGCCTTTTCTGGATATGGCATATCAAGGCTTTGGCGACGGCATCGCTGAAGACGGCCAAGTGGTGCGCCGCTTTGCCGCTGCCGGCGGCCCGCTGTTTGTGGCGAATTCGTTTTCAAAGTCGTTCTCCTTGTATGGCGAACGAGTCGGCGCCCTTTCCATTGTCGCCGCCAGCACCGAGGAGGCTGCACGCGTGCTGTCGCAACTCAAGCGAGTAATTCGCACCAATTACTCGAATCCACCGATCCACGGCGGCCAGGTGGTTGCCACCGTCTTGGCAGCACCGGACTTGCGTACGTTGTGGGAAGAAGAATTGACCGGGATGCGGGTGCGTATCCGTGAAATGCGCCAATTGCTGGTGGCAGAACTGAAACGAGCAGCGCCATCCAAGGATTTCGATTTCGTCACCAAGCAGCGCGGCATGTTTTCGTATTCCGGTCTGACCAAGCCTCAGGTTGACCGTTTGCGCGAGGAATTTTCGGTGTACGCAGTCGATACCGGCCGCATCTGCGTGGCTGCCCTGAATACGCGCAATATTAGTTACGTCGCCGCGTCGATTGCCAAGGTACTGTAATTGCAATTCGGTACATCGTAGCTTGGGTTAGCGAGTGCGTAACCCGACGTTCTCAGCCGAAAATGTCGGATTACGCGATGAAGCCGCTAATCCAACCTACAAAGCTGCGATAGTGGCAGGCTCCCGACATCTGATGCCGTGGCCCGGAACTGGTGTTTTGCCGTCAAACGAACGAAAAAAAACGCTGCGGAAAATCGGCAGCGTTTTTAGTGGTCGGATGTAAATTAGTTGCGTACTACTTTTTTGAATTCGTTGGTGCGCGTATCAATTTCAATCATGTCGTCCTGGCTGACAAACAACGGCACTGGAACGGTGTGGCGATGCGCTTCGATTGCATTTTCAATCTTTGCTTCTTTCAACACATTGCCCGAAGTGTTGCCTTTGACTGCTGGTTCCGAGTACACGATTTGACGAACGATCGTCGTTGGCAGTTCGACCGAAATTGCTTTGCCATCGTAAAAAACAGCTTCGCATTCCATGCCGTCTTTCAGGTAGTGCAGTGCATCACCCAGGTTCTCGCCTTCAATTTCAAACTGTTCATAGTCTGCATCCATGAACACATACAGCGGGTCCGAGAAGTAAGAGTAAGTCACCGCTTTTTTGTCGAGCACCACTACCTCAAACTTGTCATCACCTCTAAAGACATTTTCCAGAGGGCTATTTGTCAAAAGATTCTTCATCTTCCACTTGTAGGTGAAGCCCGTGCGGCTGGAGCCGTTGACATCGGAGCGCAAAACGATCATAGGCTTAGTGTCAACCATAATAATGTTGCCAACACGAATTTCTTTTGCAGGTTTCATAGCGAATATACGTAAAAAGGTGGTTACATAAAAATCATGTGTAGCCTGCTGGCAAAAAGCGCAGCAAGCCTACGTTTGATTGAATTTTGGAATGCGTAAATTTAGCCGTGGATTTTAACCCATTTTTTGAACATTTCTTACCGAACTGTTTTGACAAACTGCAGTAAATTCGATGTCAAGTCGCCATTTTCCAATAATTGGCGCTGCCAGTCTGTAGACATGATGGCAATTTTTAGCATATCGGCTTCAAGCAGAGGCCATGTCTCGGCCCAGTCCACTGTGGATTTCGTTGTATCTGTGGCAGCATTCCAGCCTAATGAGAATGCACTCAAGCTCTCTGTTTTTGCTGTATAGCGCTGCAAAAATGCATGCAATTTAATGTGATGCAAATCTTTGTCTTGTGGGTAGATATGCCAGATAAAAGGTTGGCCCGCCCATTGTGCGCGGACGAATGAATCTTCTCCCCGCACAAAATTGAGATCGCATGCCCATAACAATTTGTCGTAATCAGGCTGGGGAATAAAAGGCAGCACGCGCACGGTTAATGCATCGCGGGTCGCAGTTGCCCCTGCTTTCGCAGCTTGCCCAAGAAATGTTTCAACTGCATCGACTGCAACCCCTTCCGGCACCAGACAGAGTATCGCTGTCTCGCTCTTTTGCCATGCATCAAATAATGCCGAAACCGGTGCCTGCGGATAGCAAAACAAGGACACCTTCAGGGATGTCATCTCTGCTGGCGTGACGCCAAATTGCCCGAGAAAAGCTGTCATTGCAGCGTGATCATGGCGAAAAGCCTGGCGTTGCTGTTGCAGTCCAGATTCGAGCAGCAGACCGCCCGTTTTGCTGGTGAAGCCTGGAAAGAAAAAATATTTCGTCAAAGACAGTGGTTGGGGTGATGGCAATGCATGACAACCTTCCACCCACACTTCCGCGCTCAAGCCCTCCAGATTCAGCCACACTGGATGCGGTGTACGCTGTGCCATTGCCGCAATATACACAGGCGGTATGTCGCAGGCAAAAAACTCAATCACGATATCGGCTACATCACTGGCTGCAAACACGCCGTTTTGGTCGCTCCAATGACACACCGTCACAGTACCGATCTGTTGTTTCTCGCGGTCGATAGCAACTTCTGGACAAATCCGCTGAAAACTCTGCAAATCGTCCACCCACAAGGTGACGGCGATGCCATGTTCCTGCTCCAGTTGTCGTGCCAAACGCCAGCAAATCCCAATGTCGCCATAGTTATCAACTACTTTGCAAAACAATGCCAGCGAGGCTTTTTGATGCTCTTTCGGATGCATTTTTTGGTGGTTCAAGATTCAAATTCCAACAGTAATTAACGTTTTTTTATTGCCCGGTGGCTTTGCATTTCATGCTTGCCGCTTGCGCGCTCGAAGCTGTGCTGGGTTTGATCCTCGTCGCGCTCGCCGAAAGCGTAATTCGCTTCCAGCCACATCACGTTGATGATGCCGAACGCCAGTGCCAAGCCAATCCCTAAAATCCAGTTGAAATACCACATGATGATCTCCTAATCTACTAATAAGCGGTGTGTTCGTTGTCGTTGATATGCTTTTCATCGATTTTGCCTCGCATGATGCGATAGACCCAACCGGTATACAAAACGATGATCGGCAGCAAGATCACCACGATCCAGAACATGATGCCCAAACTCTTGTGGCTGGCAACCGCATCCCACGCGGTCAGACTACTATTCGGGTCGAGCGAAGACGGCATCACAAACGGAAACATTGCGGCGCCAGCAGTCAGGATCACCATCGCGACCGACAGGCCGCTGCTGAGGAAGGCCGGCAGAGCGCGTTTGGATGCAGTGAAAAACAGGCACATCATGGCCCCCGCAAGGCCTGACAATGGCAACGCCCACATCACAGGCCAGCGGGCATAATTGTCCATCCAGGCGCCACGCGCCAGTTCGACCGTTTTGGCTGCCGGCATAAAGGCGGTATTGATGTCCGGCATCGTTACGATGCGATAGCCGTCGATGCCGGTGGCGACCCAGACTCCTGCCAGCGTGAAAACGGCAATCGTAATGAGCGACGCGATGGCAGCGGCCTTGCGCGCCCGCTGTGCGACCACGCCATCGGTCTTGACCTGCAGGAAAGCCGCGCCATGCATCACCATCATCGCCACGCTCAGAGCCCCGGCCAACAGCCCGAATGGATTGAGCAAGCCAAAGAAGCCACCCCGGTATTCCAGCCGCATGCTGTCATCGTAATGGAAGGGTACGCCCAGCAACAGATTGCCGAATGCGACGCCGAAGATCAGCGGCGGCACCAAACCGGCGGTAAACAATCCCCAGTCCCACGCATTGCGCCAGCGCGGGTCTGCTACTTTGCCACGGTAATCGAAGCCGACCGGACGCAGGAATAGCGAGAACAGCAGTAGCATCAGCGCAATGTAAAAGCCCGAAAACGCCGCAGCATACACCAGCGGCCAAGCCGCAAAAAGTGCGCCGCCAGCGGTGATAAACCAGGTCTGGTTGCCTTCCCAAGTCGGGCCGATCGCATTGATGATGATACGGCGCTCGGTATTGTTTTTGCCCAAAAATGGCAGCAGCATGCCAACTCCGAAATCAAAGCCATCGGTCAGCGCGAAACCGATTAACAGCACCCCGACGAAGCACCACCAGATGACTTTCAAGGTTTCATAATCGAACATGGCGGCTCCTAAGCTTTGGATAGTTTGGGTTGTTCGGATTGCTCAAAATGGTACTTGCCGGTGTGCAGGCTGCTTGGCCCTTGTCGGGCGTATTTAAACATCAGTATCAACTCGATTACCAGTAGCACCGTGTAGAAGCCCATGAAGCCGGCCAAGCTGAAATACAGGTCGGACGTTTGCAGTGTCGAAGCCGACAGATGGGTCGGCAGCACGCCGGAGATAGTCCAAGGCTGGCGGCCGTATTCTGCTACCACCCAGCCGGTCTCGATTGCCACCCACGGCAACGGAATGCTGAACAGCGCCAGTTTCAGCAGCCAGCGCTGCTTTGCCAGCCGCTTGCGGATCAGGTAATAGAACGAGGCGCTGAAGATGAACAGGAACAGCAACCCCAGTGCGACCATCAGGCGAAAACCGAAGAACAGCGGCGCGATTTTCGGGATCGTATCGTTGACCGCCATCCTGATTTGTTCTGGTGTGGCATCGATCACGTTCGGCGTGTATTTCTTCAGCAGCAGGCCGAAACCGAGATCGCCTTTCAGTTGCTCGAAGGCGGCGCGCGCTGCCGGCGATTTGTCGCCCGACTTCAAACGTGTCAATGCAGCGTAGGCAAGCATGCCGTTACGGATACGTGCCTCATGCTGCAGTTTCAGATCCTTGATCCCGGTAATCTGCTGGTCGGTTGAGCGGGTTCCGATCAGACCCAACACATACGGAATCTTGACCGCATAATCGGTGCGCTCGGCCTTGTCGTTGGGTAGGCCAAAGACTGTAATGGCAGCCGGGGCCGGTGCAGTTTCCCACTCGGCCTCGATTGCGGCCAGCTTCACCTTGTTGACTTCGCCGGCGGTATAGCCTGATTCGTCGCCGAGCACGATTACCGAGAGCGTCGAAGCCAGCCCGAATGCGGCGGCAATCGCGAACGAGCGCAATGCGAACGCGGTATCGCGCGCTTTTAGCAAGTAATACGATGAAATACCCAGTACGAACAGCGAGGCCGCCACATAACCGGCGGCTACCGTATGCACGAACTTCACCTGCGCTACCGGATTGAGGATCACCTGCGTGATGCTGACCAATTCCATGCGCATGGTTTCGACATTGAATTCGGCGCCGACCGGATTGTTCATCCAGCCGTTGGCGATCAGAATCCATACCGCTGACAGGCTGGAGCCCAGCGCCACTAGAAAGGTCACGCCCAGATGCTGCACCTTGGACAAGCGCGTCCAGCCGAAGAAAAATAGTCCGACGAAGGTCGATTCCAGGAAGAAAGCCATCATGCCCTCAACCGCCAGTGGGGTACCGAAAATGTCGCCCACGTAGTGCGAGTAATACGACCAGTTGGTGCCGAACTGGAATTCCAGCGTGATGCCGGTGGTTATGCCCATCGCAAAGTTGATGCCAAATAGCTTGCCCCAGAATTTGGTCATGTCACGATAAATCTCGCGCCCGGTCATCACATAGACCGATTCCATGATGACCAATATCCAAGCTAGGCCGAGCGTGAGCGGAACGAACAGAAAGTGATACATCGCAGTGGCAGCAAACTGCAGCCGCGACAGGTTGACGACTGCTTCAATGGGAGCCATGTTGCGCCTTAGATTGGGGTATGGAAGAGGGGTTTGAATGCACCGTACGAACGGATTTCGGGTCGTAAGAGTCGGAATTCGTTGCGTTCGCCAGCAGGTGTTGTTCCACCTGTGCGGTTGGCAATAACATATGCTTGGCTTGCGGTTGGGAAAAAAAGGCATTCCACAACGCAAACAGAATCGCGATCTTGAGCAGTAGCGCCAGCGTAATTTCCAGCGCCAGCGGCAGGCGGGTCAGTCGCGGCCAGCGCGATAAAATGGGTCTGGTTGTTTGATTGCTTAGATTACTCACGGCCGTCATCCAGCACGGCAGTATTGTCCTGGCTGCCGCCAATACGGAACTTGTCGCGCACATCGAGCAGCTTTTTTACTTTTGAGCCCATCTTCATCAGCGACGCCAAGGTTTCCGGCGACAACCTTTGCACATCATCAAACCAGGAAGTCGATAGTTCGATCAGATCGTACATTTCGCGCATCCGTTGCTGGGCAATCTTATCGCTCTCAGAACTTGGATTTTCCAGTAGCGCATCGCGCAGCATAGATAGTGTTGGCTCTACCTCGCGCCGGCGGCGTTCTTCCAGCAATGCCTTGAAAATGTCCCAGATATCCTTCGGCGGTTCGAAGTACTCGCGCCGGTCGCCCGGCTGGTGCAACAGCTTCACCAGCCGCCATGATTGCAGCTCTTTGAGTCCCATACTCACATTGGAGCGCGAAAACGACAAATATTCCACAATTTCGTCCGCATTCAATGGCTTGTTCTGCACGTACAGCAGCGCATAAATCTGTCCGACTGTGCGATTGATGCCCCAACGACTGCCCATTTCGCCGAAATGGAGGATGAAGCGCTGGGTAAGGGGGCTGAGTGAGTCCATAATTTATTCGCGTTTCTTGATTTGGATTATTGAATTTTCAGGAATTACTGAAATTATAGAATATTCAAGAAATATTTGCTGGCGCTGGGAATTCGCCTGGAGATTTGTCGTTGCGCTGAACGCAGGTTTATATACTGTATTCAGTAAAATTTATTATTCAAGGAATGTATGCGGCAGAGCAGTCGCATTTAACGATACGCCCTGATTATTTCACCTTGCCGTTTTGCTTTAGACTCGGGGCCAAAGTTGAAGATAAAGTTCAGGTTACGAAACATCGGCGTGTCGGACTGCATTGGGTATATCAATGACAAGGTTTGACTCGGCATAGGCCACGCAGGGCAGAATAAAGCCGTCTGCCTTTTCTTCTGCACTCAGCCCCGGCCACTCGATGCGGTAGCTGACGCGTCCTCTAAGCAGACGACAGATGCAGGTGCGACAAGTGCCGTTCCGGCAGGAGCTGGGCAAGCGAACACCTGCCAACTGCGCCGATACCAGCAATGGGTGTGTATCGGGAGTGTCAAATTCCCAGCCTTGCGGCGTAATCACGACAGAAAAATGGGCGCTCATGATGCAAGCCTTCGGTCAATTGGTTCGGGCTTGGATAGAGTGTTTGCGTGCGCCCAATTCCGATCCCGCGCCAATCCGCCTGGTTCGGCAAAAAAGCGCAATGTATCGTTTTATCAGTGTACCAGCGGCGCAGGCACCCTAGACAGAATGCCCGCCCATTTCCTGTAGACGCTTTTGACTTTAAAGCATACTGGGTCGATAAGCTTGGTCTTGTTGCGCTTGAAGAGTAAAACTGCCCTCTGTTTAGGCAGGCTTTCCTTTGGATTTAATTTTTTCTTCCACATCGCCAACTGTTTTCTGCACTTTTCCAATAATTTGTTTATCCAGTCCTTTGACTTGCTGTTTATCACTTCCAATTAATTTACCTGCTGCCTCTTGTGCTTTGCCAACGCTTTCTTTTGCAGTACCTTTAATTTGGTTTTTGTTCATGATTTTTCTCCTGTTTAAAATCCTAATATGATTTGTAATTAGAGCCAAGTCTGTTCGGTTCCGAACATAAGTAAACGAAGTCTGATGTTATTTTGTCCTGCTATTACTGAATATTAATAGCGTAAAAAAACGAGCTCCATTGTCGCCAGGAAATGACATGCGTCGATTGCGGCTCGATGCATTTAGCGACCTGAAATTTTCAAGCTTCGCTGGTATGCTTTATAACAAATGGAGGAATGCAGATGACGATTTTTCTTTGTAGTATCCAATATGAATGCACAGTATTTGCATACGGAATTGTGTCGCGGCGACCTATTGCGAGCCAGCGATGTTAAAGGGCCTGAGTCGCCTCTGGTTGAGCGGTCTGGCACGCGCGGGGAAAGTACAACAGAGCCAAGCCGCAAAATTATTCAAGAGCATGCTCATCAAGCCGAAACCGAAGGTCAAGCGCAAATCCAAGACAATCCAACGGCCCAGCGCTGCACCGGCTAACACCAGGGCAGCTAGTAAGGCACGGGTGCTGGAAGCACCAGCAAATCCCAAAACGGACGCTGGATCGAACCAGTTGCCGGGCAAATTGCTGGCTTCCTATTACTCACCCTTAGCCGACGATGGGATGCTGCTGCCGTTGCGACGCATGCGTTATTACTTGTACCTTCCCGATCGATTCCCGGCGCAATTGGCGCGTGATCATCAAGAAAAAAAGACTTGGCCGCTGATCGTGATGCTGCATGGTTGCGAACAAACAGCGCCGGAATTTTCACAAGGCACGGGCATGAATCAGCGCGCCGGGAAAAAAGGTTATGCGGTACTGTACCCGGAACAATCCTTGCGCTCGCATCGGCATCGGTGTTGGAAGTGGTACGACAAAGCGACCCAGGATGGCGATGGCGACGTAAAAATGATTGTTGGGATGATAGAAAAAGTAGCTGAAAAATACCCGATTGACAGAACACGTATTTATATTTGCGGCATATCGGCCGGCGCGGCGATGGCCAACATTGTGGCGCTGAATCATCCGCAACTGATTGCCGCGGTCGGACTGCATTCAGGGCCGATGTTTGGCGCCGGGCATAGTCTGATCGGCGCTTATGGGGTCATGCAACACGGCGCGAACAATCGTGTCGGCACTGCCATCGCTGAAGTTCTTCACAAACATCCTGAGTTTCCCGCGATGCCGACCATTCTGATCCAAGGGCAGGGCGATAAAATAGTGCGTCCGATCAACCAGACCCAGTTGGTGCAGCAAACTCTGCTATTGAATCGCTTGGCGGCAGAGAGCGCCGTGCCGGTCGTGGCCAAGCCTGCTGGGCGGGTTGGCAGCCGCAATCCGGGCCGCGCCTATGAAATAGGCGACTTTTATCTGCGCAAAAAATTGCTGTTAAGGGTCGCCCGGATTGCCCACTTGGAGCATGCGTGGAGTGGCGGCGACGGCAGCCTGGCGTTCAATTCCCCGTCCGGGCCGGACGCCAGCAAGATGATGCTGGAATTTTTTGCGCGGCATCGTCGCCTCATTGCGCCGCACCTCGTATGTGATGCGGGACGGCCTGTTCGGTAACCACCGTAACCACCTTTGTGCACAATTGCCCATGAAGCCTGCCCGCATGCTTGCTTTTACCCGACAAATACGCCACGTGATTCATTGCGCCATTACCGAATGGATCAATCATCGTGCCGCCAGTAAAGGTGCTGCGCTGGCTTTTTATACCTTGTTTTCGATGGCGCCGATTCTTCTGTTGGTAATTGCCATTGCAGGCTTTTTTTACGGCACCCAAACGGCCCAGAGAGAGATATTGACGCAGTTGCGAGGATTGGTTGGGAGCCAGGGCTCTGACGCGATTCAGCTGATACTAGCCGGCGCGAGCGATCAGCAGCAGGGACGTCTGGCCACGTTGATAGCTAGCGCCTTGCTCTTGTTCGGCGCCACTAGCGTTTTTGCAGAATTGAAAGATAGTCTGGACGAAATATGGCAAGTGCCCAATACACCTGGAACCGGTCTATGGGATGTGGCGCGCACCCGCCTGTTGTCATTTGGCCTGGTTCTGGTGCTGGCATTTCTAATGATGGTGTCGCTCGTGGTCAGCGCTGCCCTTGCGGTGCTGGAGCACTACTGGAGCGGCGTCTGGAAAGATGCGGTCTTCTTGATGAAATTGCTGTCGGAACTAATCGGTTTTGGCGTGATTGCAGCGCTGTTTGCCGTCATTTACAAAATGCTGCCGCGTGCGCGCTTGTCCTGGCATGACGTGGCGATAGGCGCACTGGGTACCGCCGGCTTATTTACGTTGGGGAAGTATGCGATCGGCCTGTACATCGGTAATAGCGGCGTGGCCAATAGCTTTGGCGCAGCCGGGTCGGTGATTGCACTGTTGTTATGGGTGTACTACTCTGCGCAAATTTTCTTCCTGGGGGCCGAGTTTACGCACCAATACGCGTTGCAGTTGGGCAGTTTGCGTCACAGTACAGAGTTTATGCGCGTAAATGAAGTTGATAAATTATCAAAAAAATAGGGAGTATGGCAATAAATGATGCCATTACCGCATTTATTGATTGAATATTTAAAATATACTCGTCAATAGCAGCGCTACGGTAGGTAGGGTGCGTCGTGCGTGCCAATGTCTGTATACGATGGTACGGATGGCGGCGGGTGCGTCAGGCGCACCCTACCTTTTGCAAGTTCTGATTGGCAGCATTGATGCGGTTTATTCTTGCGCCACCTGCAGCACCAGTTTTCCGAAGTTCTTTCCTTCGAATAGCATCAGTAGCGTTTCCGGGAATTTTTCCAGGCCGAAGACGATATCTTCGCGTGTCTTGAAGCTGCCTTCTTTCATCCATTTGGCCATTTCTTTCATCCCGACTTGGTAGCGGTCGGCGTAATCGAAGACGACGATGCCTTCCATGCGGGCGCGATTCACTAGCAACGCTAGATAGTTGGCTGGTCCCTTGACCGTGCTGGTGTTGTTGTATTGCGAGATTGCGCCGCAAATGATGATGCGGGCTTTCAGGTTGATCTGGGTCAGGACAGTATCGAGAATTTCACCACCGACGTTGTCGAAATAGACATCGACGCCGTTCGGGCAATGTTGTTTCAAACCATCTTTCAATGCATCGTTTTTGTAATCGATGCAGGCGTCGAATCCGAGTTCATTCACCACGAAATCGCATTTCTCGCGGCCGCCGGCGATGCCGACCACGCGGCAACCCTTGTGCTTGGCGACTTGGCCGACGGTCTGGCCGACTGCGCCGGAGGCACCGGAGACCACCACAGTTTCACCGGCTTTCGGCTGGCCGACTTCGAGCAGGCCGAAGTAGCCGGTCATGCCGGGCATGCCGAGCGCGTTCAGATATTTTGGCAGCGGCGCCAGTGTCGAATCTACTTTGTAGAAACCTGAAGTTTTGTCATCGGCCGCACCGACCCAGTAGCTTTGTACTCCAATGCCGCCGCAGACGCTGTCGCCAACCGCAAATTTCGGCGATTTGGAGGCGATCACGCGGCCGATACCGCCCGCTCGCATCACTTCACCGATTGCGACTGGGCGTATATAGGATTTACCTTCGTTCATCCAGCCGCGCATAGCAGGGTCGAGCGACAGGTACAGCGTCTGAACTACGATTTCGCCATCGGTAATATCGCGCAGCGCTTCGACGGTGACTTGCCAGTCGCTTGGTTTGGGCATGCCGAATGGGCGAGCGGCAAGGCGGTATTGTTGGTTTTGTATTGCTGTAACGTTCATGTTTAGTCTCTTTCAGTCAAAATTGTAGGTTTACTATAACGTAAATTTGAACGGTCGTTCTATTTTGAAAAATGCGTTAAAACACAGGAACTATTGGCGCAAATGATAGACAAAAGAAGGTGCAATTGCATGCCTGATCTATTTGTATAGGCCGCCACTCTGGTACAGAGTTGCGCTGCTTGCGTTTTGTGGAATTAATTTTTGCACGCCACGGTATCCGCGCAATGCAGCGTATCGACGCCAGAGTTGATAGCCATAATTCCCTAGCGTCCTGGATTGTGAATGCGATGTGCAAACATGACAGGACACTTGCTAACCGCCCAGAGCCCCTGAAGGAAATGATATGCTTCGCTCCCAATCGCTTTTTGGTAAGCGCAATCCCACTAGCCCCGATAACTCTCCCCTTAGCAGCACCAAGCTTAATTCTCCTCTTGGCGCTGCCAGCGGCATCACCTCCGGCAGTAGCCTGAACATCCCCAGAGCGCCTAATGCAGTCAATCCTGCCTCATCCACAAATTCTAATAATATGAATACTGCAAACGCCAGTACCAACGAAGTTGGCAGCAAGTTGATAGTCGGCCCGAATATCAAGCTCAAAGGGGTCGAGATCACCGATTGCGACACTTTGGTGGTCGAAGGTCGGGTCGAAGCGACTATGGATTCCCGCGTGATACAAATTGCTGAAAACGGCGCTTTCAAGGGTTCAGCTGAAATCGACATAGCTGAAATCCGAGGCGAATTCAATGGCGATTTGACGGCCCGCGTGAAACTGGTGATCTATGCCACCGGCAAGGTCACTGGCAAGATCCGTTACGGTAAGATCGTGATTGAAGAGGGTGGGCAACTGATTGGCGAGGTACAGGTCGGCGGTGCGTCCACTACATCTGCCATCTCGACAGTCAAGGAAGCAGGTGCTGCCGTATAGTTTTAATCGACATAATCCGAATTAAAAATCGCATGGCCTGTTCTCAGGCTGTGCGATTTTTTTTATGAATGACATTAAGCTTAGGTTGGTGCAGGGCAGTAAACCCGCCGCTTAAAGCGACTGACGGGCTATTTCAACTTGTGGCAGAGAGTGGGGTGCGATAAAATTTGCCAATAAGAAATTTTATAAAACATTAAATTTTTTTAATAAAAACCCTCTGTCGGGCAAAAAATAAATTGTTTCGATACCGATCAAAGACTGATTTTTAATGCCCCGAGATTATGTTGCGACGCAGTTTTTTGACCCTTGCAAGTCTGTTGTTATCGATTGGATGTACCGCAGTGAGCTTGCCGTTGCGCGCCGCCACGGTGGAATCGGCCTCTGCGTCGCCGAATGCCGGCGCACTAATCAATGAATCCGGCCGCTTGCGCTATTTGGCCGAGCGCATGGGTAAGGCGTATGCGCAGCAGGTGCTAAAAATATTGCCCGAGAAATCCTCTGAGCAAATCACGCAATCGCAAAAACGTTACGAAGACGCCTTGCAATTTTTGGGCAAAGGAGCACACACGCCAGAACTGAAGGCAGGACTGGCGACCATAACCGAAATGTATCGCCGCTATAGCGCGGCGCTGGGTAAGCCAGCTACCAGAGATAATGTGGCTGCGGCGCACCAGATTACCGATGCGCTGGTGGCGGCGGCGGATAAATTGACCATCGCTTTTCAGCTTCAGGCAAACATCCCCACCGCTAGAATTGTCAACCTGTCTGGCCGTCAGCGAATGCTGTCGCAACGCATGGCCCGGCTGTATTTTGGCGCAATGGTGAGCAATACCAAGCCTGATCTGGACAAATTTATCCTGGAATTCAAGAGCGCGATGGCGGCGCTCGAAGCGGCGCCTTTGTCCTCCGAAGCAATCAGGCGCGAGCTTGCCCTGGCAAAAACCCAGTGGTTGTTCTTGGAAAATGCACTCAATGGCGGTGCCGCTTCGGATATCGCAGCCAGGAATGTTGCCACTACCAGCGAGCGTCTTCTGGAAACGATGGACAATCTGACCGGTATGTATAGCCAGGCACTCAGAAACTAATAAGGAATGCGTTATGGATTTGGATTTGGAACAAATCTGCGTATTGTTTTTGGTACTTTCGTGATATCAGTGCCTGGCTTGTTTGCCAGCGAGCGGACTTGGCGCCGAGGTAGTTTTGCCGCCAGGTTCGGCATGCGACAATAGATGGTTATTGCGCGGCGCATAGGCACCGCGATTTCGCTTGTAACTTTAGCGCGTAAGTAAACTTGCAACCAAGTTTGCTACTACGTTCGTAACCACATCCCCATCATGCATCCCGAATATATTCTGACCCTGTCTTGTCCCGACCAGCGCGGGATCGTCCAGAGCGTTTCCGGTTTTCTGGCCGATCACGGCTGCAACATCATCGATTCCGCACAATTCGGCGATGCCCTGTCGCAACTGTTTTTCATGCGAGTGCATTTCGCAGCCGAAGATGTTGGCGTTACCGATGTCACGCTGCGCCACGGCTTTGCGGCGCTGGCGGCAGCCTGGCACATGGATTTGCAATTGTTTGATGCCGGTGTCAAGCCGCGCATGATGCTGATGGTTTCGAAGGTTGGCCATTGTCTGAACGATCTGCTATTCCGCTATAAAAGTGGACTGCTGCCGGTCGAAATCCCGGCTATCGTGTCAAACCACATGGATTTTTACCAGCTCGCGGCTAGCTACAACATTCCATTTCATCATTTGCCGCTGGAACTGGGCGCGTCCGAACAAGCCAAGCAAGCGCAGGAAGCGCGCGTGCTGGAGCTCATGCAAACGCATCATATCGATTTGGTGGTGCTGGCGCGCTACATGCAGATTTTGTCTCCGGCTTTGTGCGAAGTGCTCAAGGGGCGGGCGATCAATATCCACCACTCATTCCTGCCCAGTTTCAAGGGCGCCAAACCGTATTACCAAGCACATGAGCGCGGCGTGAAACTGATCGGCGCCACCGCCCACTTCGTCACTGGCGACCTTGATGAAGGCCCGATCATTGAGCAGGACGTGGCACGGGTCGACCATGCGATGGATACTGGCGCGCTGACTGCAGTCGGGCGCGATGTTGAATCGGTGGTGCTGGCACGCGCGGTCAAGTGGTTCGTCGAGCACCGCATTTTGATCAACGGCCACAAGACGGTGGTTTTCAAATAACTTTGGCAAAGTGCGTTTAGCGTTAGCACCTGAATACAGCATTCCGCCTCTCATTTTTAAGCGACACAATGGCTATCAAAGCAACCATTTACAAAGCCGATCTGCAAATTGCAGACATGGACCGCAATTTTTACGAAACGCAAATCCTGACTATCGCCCGTCATCCGTCCGAAACCGACGAACGGATGATGGTAAGGGTGCTGGCCTTTGCCCGCCATGCACACGAGGCACTGACTTTTACCAAGGGCTTGTTCGATACCGAGGAGCCGGATTTATGGCAAAAAGATTTGACCGGCGCTATCGAGCTTTGGGTCGAGGTTGGGCAGCCGGACGACAAGCGGCTGCTCAAAGCCTGCGGGCGCGCCGAACAAGTGGTGGTCTACAGCTACGCCAGCAATAGCAGCATCTGGTGGAATCAGATCGGCAACCGCCTGGAGCGCGCCAAGAATTTAACCGTATTCAACGTGCCGGCAGCAACCAGTCAGGCATTGCAAAAGCTGGCGCAACGCAATATGCAGTTGCAATGCACGATTCAAGATGGGCAGATCTGGATGACAGGCGGGGATCAGACGATACAGATCGATCTGGAGACTCTGAAAGCTCCGATGCAGCGTTGATTTTTATGGGAGTATAGCTTATAACAATGCCATTTCCGCATATTATTATTAAGTATTTAACAAATACATTGTGCAGTATGTGCTTTATAACTTGCCGAATGCCACCCGGCGCACGCAAATCCCTGGTGGCATTTTTTATTATTCGAATCAGGCCAGAACGCGTTTGAACCAAGCGCCGATGTCATCGATTTCTTCTGCGGACACCGCGTGCTGCATCATGTACTCATGCCATTCGACGGTGTAGCCGAGGGAGGCCAGCAGTTCGCGCGATTGTTCTGCACGCGTGATCTGGATCACCTGATCAGCGCGGCCATGCGCCATGAAGATCGGCGTGTGCTGGTTGGCCGGGTGACGTTCTGCTGCTAAGACGCCACTTAAAGGAACGTAGCCCGACAGACACAGCAAACCAGCTAGTGGTTTAGTGTGGCGCAGACCGGTTTGCAGGGCCATCGCGCAGCCCTGGGAAAATCCGGCCAGGATGATGCGCTCGGCCGGCGTGCCGCGTGCGATTTCTCTGGCGATCAGATTTTCGACCGATATTTGCGAATTGCGCAGGCCCGCTTCATCTTCGCGTTTCGCCAGATCGGCACCGAGAATGTCATACCAGGCGCGCATCACATTGCCGCCATTTATGGTTACCGGTATCGCGCTGGCATGCGGGAATACGAAGCGGATCGGAGGGCAGCCAGTTAAATCCAGTTCGCGCACGATCGGCACGAAATCATTGCCGTCCGCACCCAGGCCGTGCAGCCAGATGACGGATACGCTCGGGTTGGGAGCAGTTTCGATTTCAACGGTTTCTAGTGTCATGGTTGGAGCCTTCTTCGTGGTCGCAAATGGAGGAGATGGATTGCGTAAAGACAGTTATCGTTCCCGCGTATGTGTGGGGCTTCAGACGATTCACGTTTTAGCGCGGACAGCGGATTTCGGGCGAAATGCCTTGCAGACGTTTTCATCGGTTTCGATATATGGCCCGCCCATCAGGTCGATGCAGTAGGGCACCGCAGCGAAGATGCCGGCAACAAGTTGTTTGCCGTCGGCATCTTTCAAGCCTTCCAGCGTTTCCTTGATGGATTTTGGTTGGCCGGGCAGATTCATGATCAATGCCGCGTGGTCAGCGCTTTCACGGATCACCGTGACTTGGCGCGACAGGATTGCGGTCGGCACAAACCGCAGGCTGATCTGGCGCATCTGTTCGCCGAAGCCGGGCATTTCCTTGGTGGCTACAGCCAGCGTTGCCTCCGGTGTGACGTCGCGTTTGGCCGGGCCGGTGCCGCCGGTGGTCAGTACCAGATCGCAGTGCAATACATCGACCAGTTCAATCAGGGCTTTTTCAATCGCGGCTCGTTCGTCCGGTATCAGCCGGGTTTCCATTTGCCATGGACTGGTCAATGCGGCGGAAAACCAGTCGCGCAGCGCCGGGATTCCCTGGTCTTCATAGACGCCGCTGGAGGCGCGGTCGGAAATCGAGACCAGACCGATGCGCAACTGATCAGGGTTATTTATTTTCGTCATCGTCATTCTGCCCGTCCTGATCGTCTTGCTCAGAGGTCTTGGCCTGGGTCTGCAGTTGTTTGAGTATCTGAAAAATCTCGCGATACGCTTTAGGCGGTTTGTTCTCAGCCTGTTCTTTGCGCGCATTGCGGATCAGCGTGCGCAAGTGTTGCGCTTCGAGTTCAGGATGTTGCTGCAGCAACAGCGTTAGCGCGGCATCGTCTTTGAGTAGTCGTTCGCGGTGACGTTCCAGTGCATGCATGGCGCTGGTATCGGCTTTGGACAAACCTTTCCAGCCGTCCATCGCGCGCTGGATGATGGCGAGTTCCTCTTCATTTAGCGAGCGCATTTTTTTGCCGACATATTGCAGTTGGCGGCGGCGGCCTTCGTGGTCCTTGATTAGTTGGCAATCAAGAATTGCGTCTTTGACGTCTTCCGGCATCGGCACCCGCTTGACGCGGTCGCGTGGCTGGTCGATCAGTTCCTGGCCCAGCTTTTGCAGGGCGGTCATGTCACGTTTGAGTTGCGACTTGGATGGGCGGTCGTATTCTTGTTCGAATTCGCTGGTTTGGAAGCCGCAAGCGCCTCGGTTAGGATTTGGCATAATGAATTGAGGGGGGCAGTGAGCCATTCTGTAAACGACTGCTATCATAACTGTTTATACGACCATCCGAAGAAAACAGCTCATGAGCGACTCCCTATTCATTCACAGCCAAGACCAATTAAAGCAGTTAGCGCGAGATGTGTTGCGCATCGCCCTTGATACCGGAGCATCGGATGCCTCGGTCGATTTCAGCGAAGGCAGCGGTCTGTCCGTGTCCGTACGCAAGGGCAAGATCGAGACCATCGAACAGAACAAGGATAAAGGCATGGGCGTGACCGTGTATATCGGCAAAAAACGCGGCAATGCCAGCAGTTCCGATTTTTCGGAAGCCGCCTTGCGCGCCACTGTGGAAGCGGCCTACAACATTGCCCGCTTTACTGCCGAAGATGATTGCGCCGGTTTGCCGGAGGCCGACATGCTGGAAATGGCGCCGCGCGATTTACGCCTGTGCTATCCGTGGACGATTTCATCGGAGGAAGCCGTTTTGCTGGCGCAGCGCACCGAGGCCGCGGCGTTTGCGGTCGACAAGCGCATTACCAACAGCGAAGGCGCTGGGGTGCATGTGCAACAGTCGCATTTTATTTCGGCCAACAGCCGCGGTTTTATCGGTGGCTATCCGTATTCCCGCCACACCATTTCGGTCTCTCCAATCGCCGGCAAGGGTGGCAACATGCAGCGCGACGACTGGTATTCATCGATGCGCAATCCCAAAAAACTGGCTAATCCGGAGGATATCGGCCGTTATGCGGCAGAGCGCGCATTGGCGCGGCTGAGCGCGCGCAAGCTCGATACCCGCAAGTGCCCGGTATTGTTTGAAGCGCCGTTGGCAGCGGGTTTGCTGGGTGCTTTTGTACAAGCGGTGTCGGGCGGCGCGTTGTATCGCAAATCCACTTTTTTACTTGATTCACTGGGTACCCAAGCTTTCCCGGCGCATATTCAGATTCTGGAAGATCCGTTTGTTATCGGCGGCGTCGGTTCTTCACCGTTCGACGATGAAGGGGTCACAACCCACCGACGCGATGTGGTCAAGGATGGCGTGGTGCAGGGTTATTTTCTGTCCACTTATTCGGCCCGCAAGCTCGGCATGCAGACTACTGGCAACGCCGGCGGCTCGCATAATCTGTCGCTGACATCGACGCTTACCAAACGCACCGATAATTTCAAGGCGATGCTGAAGAAAATGGGCACCGGGCTTCTTGTGACGGAGTTGATGGGGCAGGGAACCAATTATGTGACCGGTGATTATTCGCGTGGCGCTTCGGGGTTCTGGGTGGAAAATGGCGTGATTGCGTATCCAGTGGAAGAAATCACCATTGCCGGCAACATGAAAGATATGTTTCAACAAATCGTGGCAGTCGGCGCCGATACTCTGGTGCGCGGTTCGAAACAAACCGGTTCCATCCTGGTCGAGAACATGATGGTAGCCGGCAGCTAACTTCAGCAAGTTCCGGTGGGCCGCCAGCGTCCTGGTTTGGATAACTGGCTGGCCTGAAATTTATGCACCGAGATACGCTTCGATCACTTTCGGGTTATGCAGCAGGTTTTGGCCGCTGTCGGCCAGCACGATCTTGCCGGTTTCCAGCACATAACCCCGTTGTGCGATGCGCAGCGCCTGACGCACGTTCTGTTCAACCAGCAGAATAGTCAAGCCAGTCTGGTTTATCTGTTTCAATACCCGGAAAATCCCCTGTACCATCAACGGCGCCAACCCCATTGATGGCTCGTCCAGCAACAATACGCGTGGTTTGGCCATCAGCGCGCGGGCGATTGCCAGCATCTGCTGCTCGCCGCCGGAAAGGTTTCCCGCCAGTCCCGCCGCACGGTTTGCCAGCACTGGAAAAAGTGCGAAAACCCAGTCCAGGTCTTGCGGCACTTGCGCTTTGTCTTTTCGGGTATATGCGCCCAGGTCGAGGTTTTCACGTACTGTCAGCGTGGCAAGGATAGCGCGGCCTTCGGCAACCTGTACTACGCCGCTGCGCACGATTTCATGCGGCGCGAGCTTGGTCAGGTCTTTGCCGTCCAGTATCACTTGACCGCGGGTCGGCTTCAATAAGCCCGAAATTGCCAGCAGCGCAGTGCTTTTGCCGGCGCCATTGGCGCCGACCAGTGCCGTGATTTCACCTTGGTTCAATACCAGATCAATGCCTTTGACCGCTTCGATCTGGCCATACGAGACCGCTAAATCTTGAATGCGCAGAATCTCACTCATGCGGCTTCCTCCTTGCCGAGATAGGCCTCGATCACTTCCGGGTTCTGGCGTATTTCAGCCGGAGTGCCTTCAGCGATGATCTTGCCAAAATTCAGTACCGCGATGCGTTCGCATAGCTCCATCACAAAGCGCATATCGTGTTCGATCATGAAAATGCTGAAACCGCGCTGTTTAATGTTGACGATTTCTGCCATCAGCTCCGTTTTTTCTGCCGGATTCATACCGGCGACCGGTTCATCCAGTAGTAGTAATTTGGGTTCGGTGGCCAATGCGCGGGCAAATTCCAGCTTGCGCTGCTCACCATAGGACAGGCTGGCGGCTAACATCTGCGCCTTGTGGTCGAGCTTTACCCACGACAGCAATTCCAGCGCCCTGAGGCGCGCCTTGGCTTCGGCATTGCGAAACGCTGAGAGATTGAGCAGCAGGCTGGCGAAGCCATAATCCAGGTGATCGTGCATGCCCACCACGACGTTTTCCAGCAGTGTCATTTCCTTGAAAATTCGGATGTTCTGAAAGGTGCGGGCGATCCCGAGCTTGGTAATGCGGTGTGCCGGCACCGTCTCCAGATTCTGGCCATTGAATTCGATACAACCACTCGATGGGCGCAGCAGGCCGGTGACCAGATTGAAAATTGTGGTTTTGCCGGCGCCATTCGGCCCGATCAGGCCGAAAATACTACCTTGCGGCACGCTGAAACTGACGTCCTGCAGCACTTGCAAGCCGCCGAAGTTTTTACTGATGGCGTTAAGTTGCAGCATTAGCCGGCCGCCTTTCCGGAATTGCGCCGCTGTGCGCGGGCTTGCCAAAACGCACGGATGCGTTGCGGATCCCATATCCCCTTGGGTAGATATAACACCACGAGTATCAGAATCAGGCCATTGGCGGCCAGTCGGAATTCTTTCAGATAGCGCATCAGCTCTGGCAGCAGCGTCAAAATAGTGCTGCCGATCACCGGGCCGACCAGGTTGCTGGTGCCGCCGAAGACGGCCATCGTTAAAATCTCCACCGCATTCTCGAACGCATAGTTGCCAGGTCCGATAGTGAAGGTGTAGTGCGCGTTCAGACCGCCGGCAACGCCGGCAATCACCGCGCCCAGTACAAATGCCAGCAGCTTGTGTCCGGCCACGTTGACGCCCATCAAACGGGCGGCAATCTCATCGGCTTTGATCGCCTCGAATGCACGCCCGACCTTCGAGCGGCGCAATCTCGACAGCACATACAGTGTCGCGCCCAGGATCAGCACGATGTGCCACCACTCGGTTTTCAGGGGGATGCCATTGATGCCCATCGGCCCGCCAGTGAAATCGAGATTTAGTATGATGACTCGTACCACTTCGCCAAAGCCCAGCGTTGCCATCGCCAGATAGACCCCGGACAGGCGCAAGGTGGGAATGCCGATAACCAACGCCACCAGCGCCGGCAAAACGCCGGCTGCCGTCAGTGCCAGCGGAAACGGCAGGCTGGTCTGCATGCTGATCAGCGCGGCGGCATAGGCGCCGATTCCCATGAAGGCCGCATTCGCCAGCGATAGCAAGCCGCAGGAAAGCGTCAGGTAAATGGATAAAGCCAACATCGCGTTGATGCCGATACTGAAAATGACAGTGCTGTATATGGACCAGAACCCGTCCCATGATTCGAACATGATCTTAAGCCTTTCTTTCCAGTACCTTGCCGAACATGCCGGAAGGCCGGATCAACAAGATCAGGAACAGCAATCCGAATGCGATCGCATCACGGAAATCGCTGGACAGATAAGCTACGCTCAACACTTCGGCAAAGCCCAGGAACAAGCCGCCGATCATTGCGCCACGGATGTCCCCCATGCCGCCCAGGATAATGACGGCGATGCCCTTGTGTAGCATCGGCTGCCCCATGAAAGGGGAAATTGCATTGAAGGAGAGCCCAACCAGTACGCCGGCTGCACCGCCCAGCGCAGCCGCCGAAAACGAGGTCAGCAGGAACAGGCCTTCAACGTTGATGCCCAGCAGGTATGCGGCCTTGGGCGACTCGGCAATGGCGCGCAGCGCACGTCCCAGTTGGGTGCGGCGCATCACTACCAGCAGCACGATCATCAGCATGAAGGAAATCAGCACAATCGCGAGTTGCACCGCAGTCAAGCGCAGATTGCCCAGTGTGAAACTGTCTTCCGGGATAGTGCCGAACGGGAAGCGCTGGTTTTCAGCGCCGAAGATGCCTTGCGCCAGGTTAGTCAGCATGATGGCTACGCCGATGGTAGCGATCATTGGGGTTAGATGTGGCGCATTGCGTTTGCGCAATGGTCGCAACACCAGAAAATCGACCACCAGGCCAATCAGGCCGGTGACTAGCATGGCTGCCAGCATCGCAACCCAGAGCGACATCGCGAATTGGTTGACCAGAAACAACGCGATATAGCTGCCGAGCATGAAAATCGCGCCGTGAGAAAGATTGATGACACCCAAAACCCCAAACACGAGGGTAAATCCCAGCGCAAATAAAGCATAGACGCTGCCGAGGGAGAGCGCGTTGATAAGTTGTTGTTCGAGCATGGTGCCTGACAAGTTGGGGCCAGCACTCTGACTAAAATGTCGGAGTGACTGGCCCCTGGGTAAAGTTGACAGTTCGGAGAAGCTTTCGAAGGATTACTTCAACAATACGAATTTAGCGCCTTTGGCGATATTGACGATTGCATCCTGCTGTGCGTCGTAACCGGCTTCTTTGCCGCCTGCTGCTGCGGCACGGCGGAAAACAAAGTTGCCGGTGGCGCCGTCGAATTTGACGTTCGGCAGCGCATCACGCAATGCCAACCGGTCTTTTTCGAGGTTGCCGCTCAGCGTCACTTTTTTCAGTGCAGCAGCGACGATATACATGCCGTCGTAAGCTTGTGCCGCAAATTGATCCGGCTCAGCGCTGAACTTGGCCTGGTAGGCAGCCATGAATTTCTGGTTGGCAGCACTCTGGTTTTCACCCGACCACGGGCTGCCCATCACGGTGTTTTCAGCCGCATTTTTGGCGATTTCAAACAGCTTTGGCGAATTGAAACCATTGCCGCCGATGAACGGCTGCTTCATGCCCAGCGCACGGGTTTGCAAGATAATATTACCGGCTTCTTCTGCCAGACAGGAGCAGACGATGGCATCTGGATTGCCAGCCTTGATCTTGGTCAGTTGCGCCTTGAAATCGACATCGCCCTTGGCATAGGTTTCGGTATCGGTGACCGAAATTTTTTGCGCTGCCAGCACCGTTTTGAAAACGTCGTAACCGTTCTTGGTGAAAGCGTCATCGTTGCCATATATCACGGCCACTTTCTTGATGCCGAAATGTTTGACCGCAGCGCGAGTGGTAACCGGCAACACGTCGGCTTCCATGACTGAATTGCGGAAAGTGAAGGGGCCCATATTGGTGATGCCTTCGGCGGTATTGCTGGTGCCAAACACAACGGTTTTGGCGGCATTGGCAATCGGGTCTGCGGCAAATGCCGAATTCGACAGCGTCGGGCCGAAGACCATCAGGGACTTATTCTGAAAAATTAGTTTTTTGAAGACATTGATCGCTTCTTCTTTTTTGCCTTGTTCGTCTTCCACCACCAGCGCGATCTTGTTACCGTTGACGCCGCCTTTGGCGTTGATTTCTTCGCTTGCCAGGGTGAGGCCGTTCTTGATTGCAATCCCGTACTTTGCGGCCGGACCCGTCAGCGCTTCGGCGGCACCAATCTTGATGTCGGCTGCCAGCACGCTGCCAGCTAGCCCGGCGCCGATCAGCGCAACAGAAAGTTTTTTGATCATGTTATTGGATTGCATGTGTGCTCCTGAGTGTAATTTAATTATTTTGCGTTTTAAAGAATACCGCGTATTGCCTGCGCAGAGTGATAAAAACATTTGCAGGGAAGTTGGAGGAGTGTTCTGGTAACCCGGTTTAGCGCAACTGCTGCCGGGCATTGGCAATAGCTGCCTTTACCTGATTCGGTGCGGTACCGCCGATATGGTCGCGGGCGGCGACTGAGCCTTCCAGGGTTAGCACAGCGAAGATGTCTGCCTCGACCAAGCTGGAGAAAGTGCGCAGCTCGTCCAGCGTCAGGTCGGTCAGATCGCAGCCGCGATCCACGCAAGTGCGCACGGCGCGGGCTACCGCTTCGTGCGCATCGCGAAATGGCAAACCTTTCTTGACCAGATAATCGGCCAGATCGGTGGCGGTGGCGAATCCTTGCAGTGCGGCCGCGCGCATGGTGTCGGCCTTGACCGTGATGCCGGTTGCCATGTCGGCGAAGATGCGCAGCGTATCCGTCAAGGTATCGACGGTATCGAACAGCGGCTCCTTGTCTTCCTGATTGTCCTTGTTGTACGCCAACGGCTGGCCTTTCATCAGGGTCAACAAGGCGATCAGATGACCGTTGACACGGCCGGTTTTGCCGCGTGCCAGTTCCGGCACGTCCGGGTTTTTCTTTTGCGGCATGATTGACGAGCCGGTGCAGAAGCGGTCGGCGATGTCGATGAAGCCGACCCGCGGACTCATCCAGATCACCAGTTCTTCCGACATGCGCGAGATGTGCGTCATCACCAATGCGGCGGCCGCGCAGAATTCGATGGCGAAGTCGCGGTCGGATACTGCGTCCAGCGAATTGCGGCAGACTGCATCGAAGCCGAGCGTTTTGGCGACGCGTTCGCGGTCGATCGGGAACGTGGTGCCGGCCAGCGCAGCCGCGCCCAACGGCAAGCGGTTGACGCGGCGGCGGCAGTCGGCCATGCGCTCGGCGTCGCGGCTGAACATTTCGACATAGGCCAGCATGTGGTGGCCGAAAGTGATCGGCTGCGCTACCTGCATGTGGGTAAAGCCCGGCATGATGGTGTCGGCATGTTGTTCGGCCAAGTCCAGCAGCGCCAGCCGGAACGCCTGCAGCAGCGCCGTGATGTCGTCAATCGCGGCGCGCAGATACAAGCGGATGTCGGTGGCGACCTGGTCGTTGCGCGAGCGGCCGGTGTGCAAGCGCTTGCCGGCGTCGCCGACCAGTTCGGTCAAGCGCTTTTCGATGTTCAGGTGCACGTCTTCCAGGTCGAGCAGCCATTCGAATTGGCCGGCCTCGATTTCGGCCCGGATTTGCGTCATGCCGCGCTGAATTTCTGCATAATCGGCCGGGTTGATGATGCCGGTGGCGCACAGCATTTCGGCATGGGCAAGCGAACCTTCGATGTCGAACTGGGCCAGGCGCTTGTCGAAAAATACCGAAGCGGTATAACGTTTGACCAGATCGGATACCGGTTCGGAGAAACGTGCTGACCACGCTTCGCTTTTTTTGGAGAGTTGTGCTGTCATAATTGGGTCCAAGTTTGGGTCTTAATGAATCCCCCGATTATAAATAGGACTTGCGCACAACAGGCGGAAATAAGTCCAACCTGCGGGCCGGGCCTGGCTTGCGCACTGGAATTTATTTAAAAAAATGGGAGTATGCCAAAAAATAAGCATATCTCCGCATTATTATTATGCGTAATTGAAAAATACATTATGTAGTATGTTTTTCATGAAGCCGCCTCTTCCATTTTATGAATCGGATTAACGCTCGCCCATGTCGCTCTTCATGATTCCTCGCAGTGCAGCAACGGATACGGTCATTCCCGACTGTTGCAATATCGGCGTGATGTTTCGCTCGATGCTGGCGGTCAATCTGGCAGTTTTGCTAGCTGTGATTTTGCACAATGACAGTGTGCGGGTGGGTTTGATCGATTTTGTCGAATCGTCGATCGTGATAGAACTGGCTGGCCTGTGGTCGCTTTTTATTCTGTGCGGTCTGCGCCGGTTTCGGGCCGTGCGCCATGCTCGCCGCTGGGCCCAGCGCATCCTGTGCATGCTGGTGCCGGCGCTGGTGACGGCGGCGATCATCCGTTTCTTATCTTCTTTCGAGGGCTACGCCAGTAGCTTTCCCCATTTGACGGTGCCGGGCGGTGTGCTGGCGGCGGCTTTGTTTGGGATTGCGCTGCAACATTACTTCGAGTTGCGCACCCGCGCCTTTTCGCCGGCCTTGGTGGAGGCGCGCTTGCAAGCCTTGCAGGCGCGCATCCGTCCGCATTTCCTGTTCAACAGCCTGAACGCGGTATTGTCCCTGATCCGCACCGCGCCGCGCCAGGCCGAAACCGCGCTGGAGGATTTGGCTGATCTGTTTCGCGTATGCATGCGCGATGCGCGCAACATGACCAGTCTGGAAGAAGAAATCCGGCTGTGCCGCCAATACCTGTCAATTGAGAAAATTCGCCTGGGTGAGCGCTTGCAGGTGCACTGGGAGCGCGGCAACGTCAGCGACGCGACCCTGCGCCGCGCCCAAGTGCCGGCGCTGTTGCTGCAACCTCTGCTGGAAAACGCGGTGCATTACGGCGTCGAACCGGTCAGCGCGCCATCCGTGATTTCCGTGCGCCTGCATCGTTCCATCGACCGCATTCAAATTGTCATCACCAATTCCTATCATGGTCAGGGCCAGAGCGCTGGTGGCAAGACCGGCAACAACATGGCGTTAATTAATATTCGCGAGCGGCTGGCGCTGTTATTCGATGTCGAGGCGCAATTGACTACCTCCGTGGTGGCGGGGAAATTCAAGGTGCACCTGCGTTTTCCTTATTTGAAGAGCCCAGTATGAAAAAAACAGCATGAAGTTGCGTTTGTTCATTGCCGATGACGAAGCTCCGGCGCGCGTGAGGCTGACCACTCTGTTGGGCGATATCGCTGCAGAATGTCCGAATCTGATTGTCGGCGAAGCCGATAACGCCGCGCAGGCGCTGATCGGGATTGCTCACAGCAAGCCCGATATTCTGTTGCTGGATGTGCACATGCCTGGCATGAGCGGAATAGCGCTGGCAGCGCAATTGGCCGAAGCGCAGGCACCGACGCCCGCGATCATTTTTATTACCGCGCACGATGCATATGCGTTGGACGCCTTTGAGGTGCAGGCGCTCGATTACTTGCTGAAGCCGGTGCGGGCATCCCGTCTGGCGGACGCGTTAAGACGTTTCAAGCCGCTGCCTGCGGTACCTGTACTGGGCCGCGGCGAGTCCCTGTTGCCCAGCGCCGCCGATCAGGAGCCGGACCGGCGTCGGCATTTTTCGGTGCAGGAGCGTACTCGGGTCTTGTTGGTGCCGATCGACGATGTGCTGTACCTGAAAGCCGAATTAAAGTACGTAACCCTGCATACCCGGGCGCGGGAATACTTGATCGAGGCGTCGCTGGTCTCGCTGGAGCACGAGTTGGCTGCAACCTTCGTGCGCGTTCATCGGAATGCCTTGGTAGCGCGCAGCGCCATTTGTGGCGTAGAACGTGCAAGCGGCCTGGGGCATGAGGGCGAGGATCAGGGTAAAGGCGGAGATTACTGGCAAGTGATTCTGCGCGATGTAAGCGAGCGCCTGCCCATTTCGCGCCGCCAATGGCCGGTGCTCAAAGCGCTGGTGCGCTGATGGTACGTTGATGGCGTACTGATCAAGCCGTTATAAAAATACTTGGAGTATATTAAAAAATTGTGCATTCACCGCATATATTACGTGCGTAAATAATATTTACAGGTGTATGTATATTTTATTTCTGAAAGAAAATCAGCGTCATCACAGCGCCGGTAATAATTACCACGGTACGCACCGCCTTGGCCGGCATTTTGCGCGCCAGCCGGCCGCCTAAATACCCGCCGAGTGTGGAACAGACCATCATGGCAAATGCCAGCGGCCAGTTGATGGCGTCGCCCAGCGCGTAGACCAGCACCGAGATTGCCGTCAACACGGCAGACGCAATATTCTTCAAGCCATTCATGCTGTTCATGTTGGTTTCACCCAGCAGCGCAAATGCAGCCAGCAAAAGAATCCCGAGCCCGCCGTTGAAATAGCCACCGTAAATGGCAACCAGAAATACGACAATCGACGGCCAGACCGAGCCCGCTGCAAAACCGGCAGTTCCGGCAGATTCAGCAGTGCTGGCATAGCGGTTGGCTAGCTTTCCGCCAAATGCAAACAGGCAGGTCGCGGCCAGCAATAGCCACGGAATGATGCGACGAAAACCGGCGTCCGAGGTCGCCAGCAGCAGCGACGCTCCGATCAGGCCGCCGATTAAACTGAATACGACCAATTTTTTCATGGTCATGGAGCGCAGACTGCCGAGGTCGTCCTTGAAGGCAAGCGCGCCTGTGACGTAGCCCGGCAGTAATGCGGCGGTGCCGGTTGCGTTGGCCATAATCGGCGGCACGCCGACCAATACCAGTGCTGGAAAGGTCAAAAAACTGCCACCACCGGCGATCGCATTCAAGCCGCCGGCAAACAGCGCCGCAGTACAAATTATCAGCCAGTGCATTAAAGTCATGACGGTCGAATCGGGTCGTGCAAAATAGGGTATTTTGCGGTGATGGATAAACTGAAAAATTAAGTGGCGTAGACCTGCCGCAATACCGTTGATCGACAAGTGGATGCCGCGATGGACGCGCTGGTCGATCTTGTCGGGGTCAAGCGCCCCAGCGCGGTGCCGCTTGATGAGTTCAACCTGCAAGTGATTGAGCGGATCGAGATAGGCGAAGCGACTCTGGATCGAGCGCGCAAGTGAAGGATTGCTCGCTAGCCGTTCGGTGGCGCCAGTGATGGTTTCCAGACATTGCGTGGTGCGTTCGTGTTCTGCCACAATCCGTTTGAAAACGCTGGTACGCAGTTTTTTGTCGGCCACCAGTCCGGCGTAGCGGGAGGCGACTGCAAGGTCGGTTTTGGCCAGCACCATGTCCATATTCGACAGCAGAGTGGCAAAAAACGGCCATTCGCGAAACATCGCGCGCAGGGTGGCGACTTTTTTAGCTTGCGCTTTTTCGTCACCCTCGTTCATCCATTCGGATACGGCGCTGCCGAAGCCATACCAGCCCGGCAGCAGCAAACGACATTGACCCCAGGAAAAGCCCCACGGGATTGCCCGCAAGTCTTCGATGCGGCGGGTCGATTTGCGCGAGGCGGGACGCGAGCCGATGTTGAGTTCGGCGATCTCGGCAATCGGCGTGGCAGAGAAAAAATAATCGGTAAAACCCGGTGTTTCGTATACCAGATTGCGGTAGGCGGAATAAGCGCGTTCGGACAATTCGCCCATCGCTTGCTCAAATTCCTGCAGCTTTTTGGTATGGCGCGCGTCGGAGTCCGAGATCGACGGCATCAGGCTGGCTTCGAGTGTTGCAGCCACTAGCAGCTCCAGGTTGCGACGGCCAATTTCAGCATTCGAGAACTTGGAGGCGATGATTTCGCCTTGCTCGGTCAAGCGAATCTGGCCGTTCACGGTGCCATGCGGTTGCGCCAGGATCGCTTCGTAGCTGGAGCCGCCGCCGCGCCCTACTGTGCCGCCGCGGCCGTGGAACAGGCGCAGTTTAACGCCGGCGTGATCGAATACTTTGACCAGCGCGTTTTCAGCCTTGTACAGTTCCCAGTTGGACGTCAGAAAGCCGCCATCTTTATTGGAGTCCGAGTAACCCAGCATGACTTCTTGCAACTGGCCTTGTTGCGCCAGTTGCCGGGCAAATTCCGGTAGCGCCATCAATTCCTGCATGATGGCAGCAGCGCGGCGCAGATCGGGGATGGTCTCGAACAGCGGAATCACCATCAGGTCGTGCCTGGTTTCGCTTGTCGGCAGTGCGCCGGGGTCCGATTGCGAACGCAGCAAACCGGTTTCTTTTTGCAGCAGCAGCACTTCAAGCAGGTCGGACACGGTTTCGGTGTGCGAGATGATGTAGTTGCGGATCGCACGATCCCCGAAACGGAGCCTGATCTGGCGCGCCGCGCGCAGCACCGATAGTTCGGAATTGGTCAGGTCCGAGTAGGCAATGTAGGGTGAATACATCAGACGCGGCTGGCTCAACTCTTGGCGCAGCAAGGCAATTTTTTGTTCTTCGTGTAGTGCGGTGTAATTTTTTTCCACCCCGGAGTGGGCGAACAATTCTGCCAGAACGATTTCATGCACGTCTGAAGTCTGGCGCATATCCAGGGTAGCCAAATGGAAACCGAATATTTCAGCGGCCCGCATTAAGGACGACAGGCGTGGCTTGATCAAGGCGGCGGCGTGGTGCGACTTCAGTGATTCGGCGACGATATTGAGGTCAAAAGTGAGTTCGGTAGCTGCCGCGTAAGGTGCCGCGTGGCCGATTTCATGGCGCAGGATGTTGGTTACGCCCAGCGCGCGTGCGGTTGCCGCCAGCCTTGCGTACACGCCGACCAGCGCGCGCCGGTAAGGCTCATCGGCGCGGTGGGCCGACGTGTCGGGCGAGGCATCGGCTAGCGCTTGCAGTTGCGGCGAGACAGCAACCAGCAAGGTGGAACTGGAAAGTTCCGCACCAAGCAGATGAACTTCGCTCAAGTAAAATTCAATAATGGTGGCTGATTGACGCCCCAGCGCATGCTGCATAGTGTCTGCGTTGACGTTCGGATTACCATCCCGATCGCCGCCAATCCAGCTGCCCATCTGCAGATAGGCTGGAGTATCGGACGGCCTGGCATCGAACGCGAACTGGGTGGCGATTTCGGCTTCAATATCGTTATACAAACCAGGCAGTTCATGCAGGAAAGTGATGCGATAGTAAGACAGCGCATTTTCGATTTCGTCGGCCACGGTCAGTTTGGAATAGCGCAACATGCGGGTTTGCCACAATGTGACGACGCACGCATGCAGCAGTTCCGTGTTGCCGGCCAGCTCTTTGGGTGTCATCGGATGATCGCGCTCGGCCAACAGGCGGGCGATTTCGCGCTCTGCATCCAGGATGCTTTTACGCTGCACTTCTGTTGGGTGAGCGGTCAATACTGGAGAAATGAGTGCGTGCTTGAAAAAATCATGAATCGCGTCGCCGGTCACGCCGGCATTGTCGAGCCTGGACAAGGCAAACGCGACGCTGCCCTGTTGCGGCGCGGAACCGGCCAGCAAATGCGCGCGGCGACGGCGGTTATGGTGCTGGTCTTCAGCAATGTTGGCCAGATGCGAAAAGTAGGAAAAGGCGCGCACCACCGTAATGGTCTCGTCGCGGGTCAATTTCTTGAGCAACTTATTCAGGTCGACGCCGGACTGGGTTTCTGCATCGCGGCGAAAGCGCACCGCCGCCTGGCGTATGGTTTCCACCACATCATAAACAGCACCGCCCTCCTGATCGCGCAGCACATCTCCTAGCAGGCGGCCTAACAGACGTATGTCCTCTTTCAGCGGGGCATCCTTGTCGACACTCGGTTGGTTGGCGGGGTGCCGGGTACTGATGTTTTTTTTAGTCATGATGAACGAATGTAATCCGTTTTGATCTGGTGAGGAAAATGGCCTTTAGCCATGAATGGCAGAGGTCGCGTGATAACATTTGGCCTCAAGCATGTGCGTAACGGCATGGGTTTGACGCGGCATCCATGTCGGTTAAATAGAAATACTCCGCAGAAAATAATTCATCGAAAGAGCCTGTGTTGAAAGAATCTTCTCCCTCGAAATTGCGTATCGTATCGCGCGAAAGCCGTCTTGCCATGTGGCAGGCTGAACATGTGCGCTCCCGTTTGTCCGAATTATATCCGCAGTGCCACATAGAAATTCTCGGGATCACCACGCGCGGCGATCAAATTCTGGATCGTGCGTTGTCTAAAGTGGGTGGCAAGGGCTTGTTCGTCAAGGAACTGGAAGTCGCCATGCAGGAGGGGCGGGCCGACTTTGCCGTGCACTCTCTTAAAGATGTGCCGATGAATCTGCCAGATGGCTTTTGTCTGGCAGCGGTGATGCAGCGCGAAGATCCACGCGATGCTTTCGTCTCCAATGATTATGCGTCGTTGGATGCGCTGCCGCATGGCGCCGTGGTAGGTACCAGCAGCTTGCGCCGGCAGGCACTGATCGCCGCGCGTTACCCGCATCTGCTGATACGGCCGTTGCGCGGCAATCTCGATACCCGACTGGCTAAACTCGACCGGGGCGAATACGCAGCCATTATCTTGGCGGCGGCAGGCTTGATGCGGCTCGGCGCGACTACGCGCATTCGTTGCGTGCTGGAGCCGGAACAAAGTTTGCCGGCGGCAGGGCAAGGTGCGATGGCAATCGAGATCCAGTCCGAGCGCGCTGACCTGAAAGCCTGGCTGGCGCCGCTGGCGCACCAAGCAACTACTCAGGCGGTGCTGGCCGAGCGCGCAGTATCGCGGGTGTTTGGCGGCAGTTGCCAGATTCCGCTGGCTGCGTTTGCTACGCTGGATGGGGCCACGCTGCGCCTACGTGCGATGGTGGCTACGCCGGACGGTCAGCGAATGGCAACAGCAGAAGCATTTGGCCCCGCTGATGCGCCGGAAGCTCTTGGGCGCCAAGTGGCTGAAGCACTGGCTACGCAAGATGCGGCCGGAATACTTGCTGCATGCACTCCTGACGCCGCCGAATGAGCAAGGCAAATGAAATGTGCAAGACAGTGGTCATAACCCGCCCGCTTGCGCAAGCCGGGCCACTTGCGCAACAAGTGGCGGCCTTGGGGCGTGCCGCCGTCATATTCCCTTTGCTGGAAATCCACCCGTTGCCGGATTCCACCGCGTTGCAAGCGGTGCTGGCCGATCTGACGCAGTTCTCGATGGTGGCGTTCGTGAGCCCGAATGCGATTCATGCTGCGTTTGCCTATCTTTCGCATTGGCCGGCCGAAGTCGCTATTGCGGTGGTAGGAGAGGGGAGCCGGGCCGCACTGGCCGAACATGGCGTGAGTGACGCCAACGCCACCATTCATTGTCCACGCGACCCGCTACGAACCGACTCGCAAACTTTGCTGGAAGTACTGGATATCGAAGCCTTGCGCGGCAGCAGGGTGTTGATTGTGCGCGGCGAGAGCGGGCGTGAATTGTTGGCCGATGCGTTACGCCGGAGCGGCGCCAGCGTCACCCAGGTTGCGGCATATCGACGCACTGCTCCAGAACCGAGTCCGGCAGTTCTGCAGCAATTGCAGAGCTTGCTGGATGTCGAATCCGATTGGATCATCACCAGTTCCGAAGCTTTGCACATCCTGATGGACTTGGTGAAACAGATTGCCGGCACTGAATATGTTGTAAAAATGCAACGCAAGCACTTGATCGTTCCGCACAGTCGCATTGCGGAAGTTGCCAAAAACTTGTGGTTCAACAATGTCACCCTGACCGGATCAGGCGACGAACGACTGCTAGCCGCGTTACAATCCAGCCATGAATGAGACCTCGAATCCTCTGGAAAATAATCCGTCAGCCAAGCCTGCCGCTGCGGTTGGAAATAATAAATTGATGCGATTGCTGCTGCCGATTGGATTACTGGTATTGCTGCTTTTAATCGCAGCGCAGTGGTGGACAGCGAAAACCGAGGCTGGCGGTTTGCGCGAAGAGTTGGCGCGCCGCCTGCAAAGTGCAGATTCTATCAATAATGAAACCAGGTTAGTCGCCAAGACAAGCCTGGAAAGTTTGAAAGAAATACAAGCCAAGGTGAATGTGCTGGAAAGCAAGCAGGTGGAGGCGCAGAGCCAGCAATTGGCACTCGAACAACTGTATCAGGCTTTTTCCAGAACCCGCGACGAATGGGCGCTGGCTGAAACCGAACAGGTGCTATCGACTGCCAGCCAGCAACTGCAATTGGCTGGTAATGTGGCTGGCGCCTTGATTGCCTTGCAAAATGCCGATACCCGTTTGTCCACTTCGGATAAGCCGCAATTTATTCAGATACGCCGTGCTATTGCGAGCGACCTGGAAAAGCTGAAATCCCTGCCCAACCTGGATTTGACCGGAATTGCTTTGCGTCTTGATAGCGCTATTGCACAAATCGACGCTTTGCCATTGCTGTCGGGTGAAAAGCCGCCAGTTTCGGTGCCCAAGCCGAGACCTGTAGCACATAAAAATGTCAAGGCAGCCAAGGCCGATAGCGTAACAGCGGGGAATCAAAATGTCAGTGCGCTATGGATGCTGAAATTGCAAGATTCATGGCAAAAAATTTCAGCAGAGATGTGGGGCGATTTGCAGCAGTTGGTGCGCATTCGCAGCGTCGAGTCGCCCGAGGCGCTATTGCTATCGCCGACGCAGGAATACTACGCCAGGGAAAACCTTAAACTGCGCTTGCTGAATGCCAGGTTGGCGCTACTGTCGCGCAACGAATCTGCATTTCGCAGCGACATGATCGCCTCGCAAGACGCCATAAGCAAATACTTCGATACCCGCGCCAGGCGCACGCAAACAGTGCAAACGTTACTGAAGCAAGTGCAGGGCAGCAACCTGTCAATTGAGATGCCAACCTTGGCTGACAGTCTTAATGCAGTGCGTAACTACAAAGCGAAGCGGTAAGATATGGGACTGTTCCTCAGGCTACTCTTATTGTTTGTCATTGCCGTAGGGTTTGCTGTCGCCGCTCACTTTAATATTGGTAACGTCGTGCTGTTTTATCCGCCGTACAGGATTGATTTATCGCTGAATTTTTTTCTGCTGTTGATTACATTGCTGTTTCTGCTGCTGTATTTCTTGCTGCGCACCATCCGCATGACGCAGAAAATGCCGGGACGTGTTGCTGCTTATCGCCAGACGCGGCGCGAGCATGAAGGTAATCAAGCACTGCGCGATGCGCTGAAGTCACTATTTGAAGGCCGTTTTGGACAAGCTCAGAAAGCAGCTAAACAGGCTGCAAACTTACCGGATAATGCCGGTCTCGCGGCATTGATTGGTGCTCGGGCTGCGCACAGGATGCAACAACCTGAACGTCGCGACGACTGGCTATCCAAGACGCAGAATGATCTGCCGCTGAATACCGCCCGCCTCATGACAACCATCGAATTGCTGGTCGATGACCATCAATCTGAAGCTGCTCTGGCGGCGGTAAAAGAGCTTAATGCCAGCGGTACCAGGCATATTCATGTGCTGCGCTTGGCGCTGAAGGCCAATCAGCAGGCCAAGAATTGGCCTGAAGTACTGCGTCTGGTGCAGTTGCTGGATAAGAATAAAGTACTGCATCCCGCGTTGTCCGCTCGTCTACGCGAACTGGCCTACGATGATGCATTGTCAAATCGCAGCCATGATGCGGATTCGATCCGGCGTGTGTTGTGGAATATTCCTGACGAAGATCAGAAAAAGCCGTTTGTCGCCGTGCGTGCTGCTAGTGCATTTAATGCTATTGGATTGCATGACGATGCCCGTAAGGTAGTGGAGAAAGCATTGACTGCGGATTGGGATGCGCGTCTGCTTCGCGCATATCGCGAATCTGCCGCTGCTAACGGTGATCCTGCATTGCTGGCCCAGATTGAATATTGCGAAGCCTGGATAAAAAAACGTCCAACCGATGCCGAGCTTGTGCTTACCCTCGGGTCATTGTGTTTAAAACAAAAATTATGGGGTAAGGCGCAACGCTATTTGGAGCAGGCCCTGTCGGATGCGACCTCCGCGACGTTAGTGTGTGAAGCGCATCTGAAGTTGGCGCAACTGCATGACGCGCTGCATCAGACCGAGCAGGCAGCGACGCATTACCGTCTTTGTGCGATGGCCACCATGCTGCAACCTGAATCGTAATCTGCTATGTTGCAGTGCAAAATAGATTACTGAAAACCGCTATAATTATTCGTAGATCAAAATTCCAAACTGTTGAGAAAGCACCATGAGCCTGAATAATGTCCCTGCCGGCCGCGATTTGCCGAACGATTTCAACGTAATTATCGAAATCCCGATGAATGCCGATCCGATCAAGTACGAGGTGGATAAGGAGTCGGGCGCGATTTTTGTTGACCGCTTCATGGGTACCGCCATGCACTATCCCTGTAACTATGGGTATGTGCCAAACACTATTGCCGGTGATGGCGACCCGGTCGATGTGCTGGTGATTACGCCATTTCCACTTTTCCCAGGGGTAGTTGTGCGTTGCCGTGCAATTGGTGTACTTAAAATGACGGATGACGGTGGTGACGATGCCAAGGTATTGGCGGTACCAGTGGACAAGATACTGTCGATATATACCCACTGGCAAAAGCCGGGAGACATGAACGAACTACTGCTGAATCAAATTCAGCATTTTTTCGAGCATTACAAGGATCTCGAAAAGGGTAAATGGGTAAAAATTGAAGGATGGGCCGGACCGGAAGAAGCCAAGCTGGAGATCATGGCAGGCGTCGAGGCGTTCAATAAAGCTGGATCCAAATAAAAAATTTCTTAAGCTGCAATTGATTTTTCATGGGTTTCGATAAATCCACGAAATTAATTGTGTCTTGGGATGTAAGTGCCGTCTTTATTTCTGATGACTGGTCCGCCACTCATGGTCATTTATAAATTGTGGAGTATGCCGATAAACAGGCATATTGCCGCATATAAAATAAGGAATATTTAATAATATAGCATGCTGTATTATTATTTTTCAGCGAGCAAGACAGTGTTTTGAACGCCGAAACCAGAAAGGGAGCCTTCGGCTCCCTTTGCTTTTCTCACATGCGGCAGTTGTCGTGCTCTTGCCTAAAACTCGTGTTGTTGCCTAAAACTCTTCCCACTCGTCACCGTCATTGCCGGCAGGCTTACCTTTAGGCTTTGTAGCTATCGCGATGGCATTGCGCTTTGAGACGGCCTGGGCAAGTGCCGGGGTTTTTACCCCAGGCGCACGCAACGCCAGCTCTGCCGAGGTTTCATGGCCAAGCTTGAACACGCTCACCGCCTGCGCCAGCGACTTAGCCTGATCTTGCAGGCTTTCGGCGGCAGCCGCCGCC
>JABBOV010000006.1 GCA_012927625.1 Glaciimonas sp.
ACAACTACGTGAAAATTTACAACCACAACATTCCACAACGCGCTTTAAAGCATCAAACGCCGATTCAGGCACTCAAGAAATGGCAGCAAGAAAAGCCTGATTTGTTCGTGAAACGCGTATACAACCAAGCGGGTCTTGACAATTAGGCTAGCGTAGCTGCTTGCTCATTCAACCTTTATCAACTAATCGGATTCGTGCCGTAACGGATTATTCAAGACCGACGAGCTAATCTCCCGGCGCACAAAATCTATCATTTGGAACGCGATAGTTGAAGGATGCGGAAGACGTGGGAGTTCATCCATCCCGAACCACCCTATATCTGCAGTATCCACAGACCGAATCCGTTTGTTCAAACCACCAAGGTGGATGGTGGCTTGAACTGCAACGCTGTCGGCCGCGCATGAATCTCGAATAGTCGAAAACAGTCTGAAATCGACTTTCGATTCACTAACATGAATGTCTTAAAATGGCCGAAACTGGTCTGCTAAATACGCCGATGAGTCATCCGGCGGGCCCAACCAAGTGCGGCGGTCAGCCAAACCTATATTGTCATCCGTGACGTAACGATACGACTCACTGCGCCGCCCGACGGCTACACAACACTCAATTGTCAATAGCGTCCAGGCAGAAAATGGCATAGGCCTTGGCGGGTGTCTTCTCGGTCGGCTTCTCAACTTGGAGCTCGACACAGTCTTCCGCCGCCAAACTACGCCAATTTGGAATTCCGGCATTTGCGAACAGAGTGTTGGCCTTAGACGCCAAACTCATGTCCAGCGCCAGCCGGGCGTTGCGCGCTCCCGTCTTCGCATAGTTGACTCCCCGTAGCTCCAAACCGAACACGGTCAACCAGGGTTCCCACAGACCTTTTTCGACGCCGAGTACGATGCGATCGAGCATGTCCGCTAACGGTAAGCCTTTTTTAATTACGCCGCGTAAAACTTTCAACGACGGCGCAAAGCGCGCGTCGCCACTCTGTTTGCCTGCGCCGCGTTCCGAGATAGCTTTCAGCTCTTTTGAAAATGCCGCGTCACGCTCCGTGTAATCGCGCATCCGTGCGTAAAACTCGGTATTTTGGAACGGGTTTTCAGCTTGATTTACAGGCGCATTGACTATTTTTTTCGCAGGAGACTGTTTCTTGTTCGTCATGGGTTCAGAGCTTGGGTGTAAGGAGCGCAGTTTAGCACTGCCTGCGCTCATCGATTCCGCTATTTATAGCGCACTCCCGGTCGAAATTCGCCTCTGGCCGACTCGATCATCGGTATCGCCTCACACGCTTTTTCCGTCGCGTCAGCCAGATTTGACCGTCCGTTTTTTTGCTGACTGTACGCATTCGGCATCATTCCAAAAAACGATCATCCAGGAACCCAAGGCCCGAGGCGGCAGGTTGCCATCAGCGTTGGCACAGGACAATGGCTGAAGGCAAAACATGGCGCGAAGTGGTGCCGCACCTGGCGCAAGCTCCAGCGGGCTGTCGACGCCGACCGCTGCAATGGCTCCCATAATGGCGCGCCAACATCCGAAACAATCGCGCAACATGGTGACCGTATCGAGGTAGTCATTCCTCCGTGCAAAACTGCCTTGCCGGTCAATAACTGCCATACTGCATGCCAATTTACGGAAAAAGACACGGCTTATGTTGAAGTTCACATGTTGCGATGCGGTTCGGCAGTTTTTCTCGTCAGACCAAGCGCAGGTTTTGCGCGGCATCACCCGAGGCTACGAGCGCGAATGCTTGCGCGTGGACGCCAACGGCCATCTAGCCCGGACCCCGCACCCCTTGACGCTGGGCTCGAAACTCACCCACCCCTGGATTACCACCGATTACGCCGAAGCGCTGCTGGAGTTCATCACCCCCCCATCACAAGACCCGGCGTTTCCGCTGGATTTCCTGCGCGACATTCACCGCTTCGCGGCCCGGCAAATGCGGGATGAAGTCATGTGGGCTGGATCGATCCCTTGCGTCGTAGGTGACGACAAAGATATCGCCATTGCCAACTACGGCACCTCCAACTCCGCCATGATGAAGGCTGCCTATCGCGAAGGACTGGGCCTGCGCTATGGGCGCCACATGCAAACAATTGCCGGAGCCCACTACAACTGGTCGCTGCCTGACGAATTCTGGGTGATTTTAAAAAGCGGCTGCTCCGTAACAGGTAGCATGCAGGACTTTGTCAGTGAGCGTTATTTCGGATTGATTCGCAATTTTCTGCGCTTTGGTTGGTTGATTCCCTACCTGTTCGGCGCCTCGCCTGCGATCTGCCAATCATTCTTGCAAGGCCGCAGTTCAGACCTTCAGGAACTTGTGCCAGGCACCCTGTTCCGTCCCTACGCGACCAGCCTGCGCATGAGCGATCTGGGCTACCAGAACCGGGCGCAGGATCAACTGCACGTCAGTTTCAATTCGTTGGCTGAGTACACCCAGGCACTGGAGGCTGCAATTCGCACCCCTGACCCGTTCTACGAAGAGTTGGGCGTGCGCGAAGGCGACCACTGGAAACAACTCAACGCGAACCTGCTGCAAATTGAGAACGAATTTTATGCCAGCATTCGGCCCAAGCGCATTGGCAAGGCGGGCGAGCGCCCGGCGCTGGCCTTGACGAAATACGGTGTCGAATACGTGGAGGTACGCCTGTTTGACCTGAACCCGTTCGTGGACATCGGTATTCTTCCTGAGCAAAGTACCTTTGCCGACATCCTGTTGCTGATGTGCCTTTTTCGTCAGAGTCCGCCCATTACTACACGCGAGCAGAGTGAGAACGATGAGAACAAAACCCGTATCGTCAACTGCGGCCGGCAGCCCGACCTGAATCTGCTAGTGCACAACCGCGAACAACCGTTCCGACCCATTGCACACGCTTTGTTTGACGACATGCAGCCGTTTGCCCAGATGCTGGATGTGGCCTACGGTGGCAATAACTACGCCACGACGCTGGCCAGCCTACGCACCCGAATTGACCACCCGGAGACCACACCGTCGGCCCAGGTTCTGGCTGCTGCGAGGGAGCACAAAGGCTTCTTCAAATACGCCATGCAGCAGTCCCTGCAACACCACGAGAGCTTGCTGGCCCAGCCTCTGGACACGGCTACATTGGCAAAGTTCGAGGAGAGCGTTCAAGCCTCTTTGGCCGAGCAGCAGCGATTGGAGTCGCTGCCGCAGGAGCGGTTTGAGGACTATGTGGCGAGTTACTACGCATGAGATTTGCGCGCTTGAAAAATACGCTGGCGCGTGGATAGAATGCAATATCCAAATTTCAATCGGAAGTTGGCATTGGTCGTGACGAATGCTTCAGGCCAGTGCGGGTCGTGAGTATGCGTGCGCCGAATGGGCTAAATGCCGTTCAGGATGCGTTCGCGACCAGCGGCAGGTAAGCGCCGCATAGCTGACCAAGTCGATGCGCACTGCTGCACCCGTAATGATTGTATTGACGGTAAATGGTGCGCCCACCCGCTTTCCCATCGTTAAACGCCGAACGCCGGCAGCGTCACATCGACTCGCACCCCGCCCAGCGCACTCTTGGGCACGATTGTAAGACTGCCGCCATACAGTAACGCGATTTCTTCCACGATTGCCAAACCCAAGCCGAAGCCGACTTGCGCTTCATCCAGGCGTTCGCCGCGCTGCCGTGCCAGCGTGCTGGCGACTTCGTCCGGCATGCCGGGGCCGTCATCCTGAATTCTGATACTGACCCGGGTTTTAGGATCGACATCGGAATCGGCTTGCGGACAGAAACCGATTTCGACCAGACACAGCGAGTGCGCCCATTTGATCGCGTTTTCCATCAGATTGCCAAGTAGTTCGATCAAGTCCTGGCGATCGATTGCTGCCTGCGCTATCGCATCGCCTTTAACCACAATCTGGATTTGCGGCGCAATCCGGCGCAGGGCGGCCGCGACTTCCTGCGCAATCGCCAGTGGGGTGGCGCCGGTCTGCGCGCTTTGCGCGGCGCTACGGGCTGAGATGCGAGCGCGCGCCAAATGGTAAGCCACGGTGCGATTCAGTAGCGCGATCTGCTGCTGCGCCAGCGCCAGATCCGGCGTACTGCTGGCGAGCGCATTGGTCACTACCGTGAGCGGCGTCTTCAATGCGTGCGCCAGATTGCCGACGTAGCAACGGGCGCGCTCGACCGCTTGATGATTCTCTGCCACCAGCGCATTGATCTCAGCGAATAGCGGCGCAATTTCATCCGGCGCATTCTCCGCTAGCCGTGCGTTCTGCCCACGCCGTATCGCGTGCAGAACATTTTTGGCCTGACGCAAAGGCTGCAATCCGGCGATCACGATCACACAAACGCCAGCCACCAGCAGCGCGCCGAGCGCGGTCAGTCCATACAACAGGCTGCGCCGCAGGCTGGCGATTTCACGCTCGGTATTTTCCTGCGCCACCGCCACTTGCACCCACACCGTTTGCTTGAAATCCGGCAGCGTGATGGCGCGGGCCAGCAGGCGCACATCTTCATTGCGCGGGCCTTTGATGGTGCTCCACTGCGAGCCGCTATCGACGTTAGAGTCGCGTAGCGGCTCACTTCGCCCCCCTCTCCCGCTCGCGGGAGAGGGGTTGGGGGAGAGGGAAGACTGGGGCGACGGCAGAATTTCGTCCCACAAGGATTTGGAACGCAGCAAATTGTCTTCTGCAGTGATTTGCCAATAAACACCGGACAGCGGCTGGTCGAACTCGGGCGTGGGCAAGCTGTGCGGCAACTGGATCAAGCCGCGCGCATCAAATTCGATATTCGCAGTGACCGCGTCATGCAGGGCGGATATTCTGGCGTCGGCGGCGTTCTGCAACTGGAGCGTAGTGGCCTGGTTCACGTATACACCGACCACCGTCAAGCCCAGCACCACCCACAGCACGGACAGTATGGCGAGGCGCAGTGTGATGGATTTCATGGCGATACCGGCGCGCTAAACGACACTAGGCGACATTAGGGATGGGCAGCACCAGCCGGTAACCCTGGCCGCGCAGGGTTTCGATCTTGTCGTCTCCAAGCTTTTTACGTAAGCGTGCCACCAGCACTTCCAGGGTATTGCTATCGCGGTCGAAATCCTGGTCGTACAGGTGCTCGGTCAGTTCGGTTTTCGAGACCGGACGGCCGGCATGATGCGCCAGATAAGCGAGCAAGCCATATTCCATCGCGGTCAGACGCACCGGCGAACCGGCCAGGCTAACGCTTTGCGTGACGGTATCCAACTGCATATCGCCAACCACAATCGTCGCGCTAGCGCGGCCTTGGGTGCGTCGCACCAGTGCATTGATGCGCGCCAGCAGTTCGGCCATCACAAACGGTTTCACCAGATAATCGTCGGCGCCGGCATTCAAGCCATCGACCTTGTCGGTCCAGGCGTCGCGCGCGGTCAAGATCAAAACCGGCATCGTGTGTCCATCCTGACGCCACTGGCGCAGCACGGACAAGCCATCAAGTTGCGGCAAGCCCAGATCCAGAATTACGGCGTCATAAGGTTCCGACTCACCTAGAAATTTACCTTCGCGCCCGTCTTGCGCCAGATCGACCACATAGCTGTGTTCCAGCAGAACGGCCTGAATTTGCCGGGCGATTTCAATATTGTCTTCCACAATCAGCACCCGCATCAGCGTTTCTCCTGTACCTGGCCTTTAGAGCCGATGATGCGGCCCGTTTGCGCATTGATTTTCAGTTTGTAGACGCGGCCATTTGGAGGCAGCAATTTGAGCTCGTAGATCCAGATTTCATTATCGCGCTCCAACTCGGTCTTGACCACCCGGCCCATATAACGCTGCTCAACCTGGTAAAGAATTTCGCCCAAAGGTTTAATCTGCCCGGCTGCCATGGCGGCGCGGGCACGATCGTGTTGGTCGTCATCGTCGGCACGCAGGCCACCGGCCGCAGACGCGAGCAACACACTCATTAAGAGCAAACGCAATATTTTCATATATCCAAGCATGGCAACGCAAACATGAACTGTAGCTGAATGATGCGATAAGCGCCGGTTCAGCAACAGCTCATTAGCATTCAGTCATGGCTTGCACACCTCGTCGCCGGCCGCCATTAAATTTGGAGAACAAAGTGCAAAAAACCCTGTTACTGATGGCGATGATGCTTGGCACGCCTGCTTGGGCAGCCACCCCTCAAGAGATTATGCAGCCGTATGAAGCAGCTCCTGGCAAGCCCTCGGCGCAGCGCGGCCAGCAATTTTTCACTACCAAGCACGGGCGCGAATGGAGTTGCGCCAGTTGCCATAGCGATGTCCCGAATAAAACCACCCAACACATTGTGACCGGCAAAAGCATCCTGCCGATGGCCCCGGCGGTGAACGAAAAACGCTTCACCGACGCCGCTAAATCAGAAAAATGGTTCAGGCGCAATTGCAAAGACGTGCTGGCCAGGGAATGCACCTCGCAGGAAAAAGTCGACATCATCGCTTGGCTGCTCACCATCAAATAGGCCATTCAATAAACAACTAGCAAGGACACCATCATGCATAAAATCACCCGTCTGATCATCACTGGCAGTTGTGCCGCGCTGCTTTCGGCCAACGCGCTGGCCGAAAGCGTCGGCATGCCCAACACCATGCCAAAATCGTACACGGCCGAATGCGCCAGTTGCCATATACCGTATGCGCCTGGCTTGCTGCCGTCAAAATCCTGGCTGGGCATCATGCACTCGCTGGACAAACATTACGGCACAGACGCCAGCATCGATGCGCAGTCGGTGACCGAGATTTCCGCCTGGCTGGACAAATATTCGTCCGGCTCGCGCAAATTTTCCGAGGTGTCGCCCGACTACCGCATCAGCAGCAGCGCCTGGTTTGCCCGCAAGCATCGCGAAGTCCGCAAGGACGTTTGGCTGCGCACCGCGATCAAGAGCCGCGCCAATTGCTCGGCTTGCCATAAACAGGCAGCCCAAGGCGATTTCGATGAAGACAACGTCAGGATTCCAAAATGAAAACCCAACTATCCAACCCGGCATTGAATCAGGATTCTGAAATAAAAATGCAAAAACCTGCTTTAGTTTGGGACTTGCCGACCCGTGTCTTCCATTGGTCGCTCGCGCTATCCTTTCTAGGCGCATGGCTGACCTCGGAAAGCGAGTACTGGCAGCTCTGGCATCTCAGCTTCGGCTATTCGATGGCGTTGCTGATTGCGTTTCGCCTGATCTGGGGCGTGGTAGGCACGCGCTACGCCCGCTTTAGCCAGTTTGTCGGCGGGCCGACCGCAGTGCTTGCGTATTTTCGTTCCTGGCTACAGTTCCGTCCGGCGCATTATGTTGGGCACAATCCGGCCGGTGCACTGGCAATTCTGGTGATTATGGCTCTGACCCTGCTGTTGGTCGCCAGCGGTTACGCCAGTTATGCGGAAATTGGCGGCGACTGGCTATCTGACGTCCATGAAACCTTGGCAAACTTGTTAATGGCGATCGTCGTGATCCATATCGCCGCCGTAGTACTGACTTCGCTGGCGCACAAGGAAAATCTGGTGCGTGCCATGCTGACCGGCAAAAAAATGGTCGCCGCAGGCGAAGAAATTCACACAAAAAGACCGATTTTGGCACTGGTTTTACTAGGTTTACTGGCGGGATTGTGGTGGTTTATGTTTGCATGATGCTGGATACGAGGCTGTTTCAGCGTATGTGTTAATGCGCCTTTTATCCTTGAAACGGGACTGGACAAAATTGACGCAATATCAATTTTATAAATAGCTTGGCAAGGCGCGGGTAGCCCGCAATAACGTATCGCGGGTTTCACCCGCCCTACCTGGCCTGCAACTACCCGATGTAGTCTGGAAACGACGTTTCCGCAACCAACCCAGCAAGCAAGGTTTTAACTAGATACAAACATCACTGCTGCGAAATGCCGTCTGCCGCATCTTCGTATCTGTCCGGCTACCATTTCGAGCCTAGTACCCATACTGTTCGCATCCTGCAGCGCTCCACAGCGCAAGCCCAGCTCGGCTACACTATCGTCTTTGCAATTTGCGCAATTGATTCTTGCCGGAACCTCGCTTGATTCGCGCTTCACCCTCTTTTCCCGAGCTTAATTTATGCAATCACTCTGGATGCTGTGCGCCACTTTTCTGTTCGCTATCATGGGCGTCTGCGTCAAGCTCGCATCGGACTTGTATTTGACTTCTGAAATCGTGATGTTTCGCGGTTTGATCGGTGTTCTGTTCATGCTGGCGCTGGTGCGCATCAGAGGCGGGACACTGCGCACCCGGTTTGCACGCGAACATCTGTGGCGCGGCACAGTTGGAGTGGTCGCATTGTGGTGCTGGTTTTATTCGTTCAGCACGCTGCCGTTGGCGCTGGCGGTTACGCTCAATTACACCTCGCCGATCTGGCTTGCCATGATCCTGTTCGCAATCGGCTGGCAGCGTGGCAAGAGTCATTTGGAATGGGGCTTCGCGGTGGCGATTGCAACCAGCTTTGGCGGTGTGGCGCTGCTGCTGCAACCCAGCGTTCATGCCAACCAATGGGTCGGCAGCTTGTTTGCGCTAGGCTCCGGGATGCTCTCGGCGCTAGCTTATTTGCAGGTGCGCCGACTGGGGTTGATGGGCGAACCGGAATACCGGGTGGTGTTCTATTTTTCGCTGATCGGCTTATGTGCCGGCCTCTTCGGCACGCTAATCATTACCGGCAGCCCGGCTACGCTGCTGCACCCGCACAGCGGCCGCGGAATCGCGCTGCTGCTCGGCCTGGGCATCAGTGCAACAATTGCCCAGGTCGCCATGACGCGCGCCTACCGGCTCGGCAATGCGCTAGTCACCGCCAACTTGCAATACAGCGGCATCGTGTTTTCCAGCCTTTGGGGCATCCTGCTCTGGGGCGATATGCTGGGACTGAATAGTTGGCTGGGCATCGCGGTAATCCTGATTAGCGGCATCAGCGCCACTTATTACAATGCCCGCAATGCTCGCAATGCAGCATTGATTGCGGTCACAGAAACCGTTACGAACGGCCCGAAAACCAGCAACGAAACTATCAACCCCAGGAGCGCTTAATGTCATTTACTACCGCATTCACCACCCTGATCAGCGCCGCCGAACTGGCGCAACACTTGCCCGATAACGGCTGGGTCATACTGGATTGCCGCCACGACCTCGCCAATCCCGAAGCCGGACGCAACGCCTACGCTGACGGCCATCTGCCGCAGGCGCAATTCGCGCACCTCGACTGCGATCTGGCCGGCCGCATGACCGGCCATGATGGACACGATGGTCCATTCCGCGGCCGCCACCCATTGCCGGAGCGCGACATATTCGTGGAGACATTACGTCACTGGGGCATTAATAACGACACGCAGGTAATCGCCTACGACGCCAGCGGCGGCATGTTCGCAGCCCGGTTGTGGTGGATGCTGCGCTGGGTCGGGCACGACGCGGTGGCGGTGCTGGACGGCGGCCTGCCGGCCTGGCAACAGGGCGGCAACCTACTGACCAAAGACACGCCGGTACTGCGGCGCGGCACGCTCACAGCCCGTGCCACACTGACCGTCAGCGTAGACGTTGCCGCCGTACTGACCAATCTGACCAACCCTGCACGCACGATGCTGGATGCGCGCTCGCCGGACCGCTTTCGGGGCGAAAACGAAACCCTGGACGCGGTCGGCGGCCATATTCCCGGCGCTAAAAACCGCTTCTTCAAAGACAACCTGCAAGCCGACGGCCGCTTCAAACCGGCGGCCCAATTGCAGACCGAATTCGCCGCCCTGATCGACACCCCGCAAGCGACCATCGCCCAATGCGGCTCCGGCGTCACCGCTTGCCACAATCTGCTGGCCATGGAAGTAGCCGGATTGCCGGGCGCGGCGCTATATCCCGGCTCCTGGAGCGAATGGTGCGCCGACCCGGCGCGCCCGGTGGCGACTGGCGAATAAACATACTGTTATTGGTATTTTTATATACCGCTTGTTTTATATGCGGAGGATGGCATGTTTTTTTATATACTCCGCATATTTAATTAAACAGTAAAAATTTTGCAAAGCCGGAATGCCAGCGTTTTCTTTAACAGTAAAGCGGCTGCAAGCCAGGCTGAAATTCAAATATGGTCGAGCTGAGTACCAATGTGCCGTGCGAAAGTGTGGTTTTTAAGTGACAGGATGTTTGCTGCGCCTATCTGGCGGGGATGTATCATACGAGCCTAACCCGCGCAGAATAATCGTCAGTAAAACTCACACTCAAACAGGTATATGCGGGAAGCAAAATCATTCTATTTTTGGTTCAAGGCAGCGCTGGCAGGCACGCTATTGATTGTTATCGTCGCCGTTGGGTTGCTGGTGGCGCAGGAAATGCGCAGCTCGACCTATCAGGCGCATTTTTTTGCCCAACTGGCGCAGAAGATGACGTATGCGGTCGGACCTGGCCCCAGTCCGTTGATCCGATTCCCGCAGAAAACACCGTATGACGAGCGCCTTGGCTATTCCGAATTACCGGTGTTGATCGGCAATCTGCAAAAACACGATTTCACAATCGTCCAGCAAGCGCGGATTTCGCCGCGCATGGCACAACTGGTCGATGACGGTTATTTCGCGCCGTATCCCGAAAAACTCCAGAGCGGCCTGACGATTTTCGATTGTCACAACGACCGTTTGCTGGAGCAGCGTTATCCGCAGCGGGTCTTCAAGAATTTTGACGATCTGGCGCCGACTTTGATCGATAGCCTGCTGTTCATCGAGAACCGCGAATTGCTCGACGTGCGCTATCCGAAGCGCAATCCGGCAGTGGAATGGGATCGGCTGGCGATGGCGTCGTTCAATCAAGTTTTGCAAAAAGTCGGCGGCACCGGCAAAGCCGCCGGCGGCAGCACGCTGGCGACCCAAATCGAAAAATACCGCCACTCTCCCGATGGCCGCACCGCTTCGATCGAGGACAAGTTGCGCCAAATGGTCTCGGCCTCCTTGCGCGCTTACCAGCAGGGCGAAGACACCAGCGCGGCGCGACGCCAGATCGTGGTCAATTACATGAATACCATGCCGCTCTCGGCCCGGCCCGGCTTCGGCGAAGTGCATGGCGTGGGCGACGGTTTGTGGGTCTGGTACGGGCGCGACTTCGCCGAAGTGCAACGCATCCTGAAGTCCGGCCCGAACGGCAATCCGGGCGAACAGGCGCTGCTGTACAAGCAGGCATTAAGCCTGCTGATCTCGCAGCGCCGGCCGTCCTATTATTTCAACGGTAAAGAAGCCGAACTGGAACAGTTGACCAACAGTTATCTGCGCTTGCTGGGCAGCGCCGGCGTGATTCCGCCGGCGCTGCAGGATGGCGCCCTCAAAGCGCAACTGAACCGGCACCCGATGCGGGACACGGCACCGGCGATTTCCTTCATTGCGCGCAAAGCCGCCAACACGGTACGCACGCATTTGGCCGGCCTGCTGGGCGGCAGCCGCCTGTACGATCTGGATCGGCTCGATGTCAGCGTGGCCAGCACTCTGGACGCGCCGGTGCAAGCGGCAGTCGCCGACTTGTTGCGCGGTTTGCGCTTGCCGGCCAACGCCGCCGCCGCTGGGCTCAACAGCAAGCAATTGCTGGGGCGCGGCGACCCGGCCAAGGTGGTGTACAGCTTCACACTTTACGAGCGCGGCGTGAACGCGAATATGCTGCGCGTGCAGACCGATAATTTCGACCAGCCGCTCAATATCAACGAAGGCACCAAGCTTGACCTCGGCTCGACTGCCAAGCTGCGCACGCTGCTGACCTATCTCGACATCATCGCCAATTTGCACCAGCGTTTGGCGACGCTGGAGAATACGCAATTACGCGCGCAGGAAGTCGACCAAAAAGACGTTCTGACACGTTGGGCGGTCGATTATCTGATCAGAGCGCAAGACAAAAGCCTGAGCCCGATGCTGGCGGCGGCACTGGAGCGGCGCTATTCGGCCAGCCCGGCGGAAGGGTTTTATACCGGCGGCGGCTTGCACCATTTCGACAATTTCCAGCATTCCGACGACAGCAAGATAATGTCGGTGCGCGACGCTTTGCGCAATTCGGTCAACCTGGTGTTCATCCGTTTGATGCGCGACGTGGTGCATCACTACATGTTCCAGATCCCCGGTTCTACCGCCAAGCTGCTGCGCGACGCCGACGATCCGCGCCGGGCCGCTTACCTGGCCCGTTTCGCCGACCGCGAAGGGCAGGTATTCATGCGTCGATTCCTGGTCAAATACCAAGGCAAGAGCGCGCAGCAGGCCGAGGATTTGCTGTTAGAAAACGTACGCCCAACCGTGTCGCGGCTGGCCGCCATCTTCCGCACCATTTTGCCGGAGGCGCCGGCCGGGCAATTTGCGATTTTTTTGAAAAGCCAACTAGCGCCCGGCACCGAACTGGATGAAAAAAGAATCGCCGCGCTCTACTTGCAATATGCGCCGCAAAACATGTCGCTGGCCGATCGCGGCTACCTGGCCGGAATTCACCCGCTGGAACTGTGGCTGGTAGGTTATCTGCGCAACCATCCGGGCGCGACCCAGACACAAGTCATGCAAGCCAGCGCTGCGCAGCGGCAGGATGTGTACGCATGGTTGTTCAAAACCCGACGCAAGAATAAGCAGGACACGCGGATTTTGAATCTGCTCGAAGGCGAAGGGTTTCTGGAAGTCCACCGGCAATGGGCGCGGCTGGGTTATCCGTTCGATACCATGGTGCCGTCGTACGCCTCGGCGCTGGGCGCATCGGCCGATCGTCCGGCTGCGCTGGCCGAATTAATGGGAATCATCGTCAACGATGGCCTCAGAAAACCCGATCTGCGCATCAAGGAGCTGCACTTCGCGGCCGCCACTCCGTATGAAACCCTGCTGCAACACAAGCCCAAAACAGTAGAACAAGTACTGGCGCCGGAAGTAGCGCAAGCGGTGCGCGGCGCATTGCGGCTGGTGGTGGAAGAAGGTACCGCAAAACGCATTAAACAAGCGTTCGTGCGACCCGACGGCAGCAGCATCCCGGTCGGCGGCAAGACCGGCACCGGCGACCACCGCTTCGACACCTACGGCGCGCACGGCCAATTGATTTCATCGCGGGTGGTGAACCGCACCGCCACCTTCGTCTTCAACATCGATGAGCGCTTTTTCGGCACCATCATCGCCTATGTAGCCGGCCCGCAGGCCGCCGATTACGACTTCACCAGCGGCTTGCCGGTGCAACTGCTGAAGGTGCTGGCGCCGCAGCTGCTGCCCTTGATCAATGCCGCGCCCGATGGGGCAAATGCTTGCTTACGTTGAGGTCGACTAGCCTATTTGGTAGTGCCGCTCCTTTTGTTGGTTGGATATACATTAACCCTAAAATATTTAATATTTAATATTTAATTATTGTTCAAAATAGGAAATGTAATGCCATCGAAATTGAATGCGCACGTTAGTGTGAATTACGAAATTGACCAGCTTCCGCGCTGGAAGGAAATACAGGAAAAAATCAGCAAAACTGTATTGTCATTTGTTACGAGGAATAATTGAGCCATGAAGACGATCGTTATCCCGCCCCTCCTCTGCTCGCCTCTTGCCTACGTCCCAGTGCTAGACACGCTCTGGTCCCGAGGGCAAGTCACCATCGCAGACACACGCCGCGATAAAACCATCGCGGCCATGGCAGAACGAATCCTGCGGGAGAACACGGGGGACTTCGCTGTTCTCGGAACGAGTATGGGCGGGTACGTTGCCCTCGAGGTGATGCGGCAGGCACCCGAGCGCGTCACCGCACTCGCGCTCGTGAGCACATCCGCTCGGGCCGACACTGACGAGCAGAAGGTGGCCCGCGCTAGACAATCGGCCCTCGTTGAAGCAGGACAATTCACAACTCTGATCGATGCCGCCTTCCCCGGCGTGGTCGCGGCAGAGAACGAATCCGACGAAACACTTCTCGCCATCTGGCGGCAGATGACGACCCCGGTCGGCGCCGACGCGTTCCTGCGGCAACAGCAGGCTGTTGTGAACCGAGCTGACCTGCGTTACATGCTGCCCGCGATTACCTGCCCGACCGCGATCATTCACGGCGCTGGCGATCGCCTCATTCCGATTGCTGCCGCCGAAGAATTAGCGGCAGCACTGACTACGGCCACCTACACGGTTATCAAAAATGCCGGGCACTTCCTGTTCCACGAACAACCCGCCGCAGCGCGCGCCGCCATCGTCGCGTGGCTGGACCTAGCCGTCTGATCGATTGTTTCCCTGGCGCCCTAGGAACAATCGCTTAGGATCCTGAAGCGGCGTTTCGCCTCGAACTGCGGTTCATGAACAATCTGGTCAGGATCGAGGCTTTTTACTGTGAAACAACAAGCGCCGCAGGTGCGGATGCGTTCGCACCTGCTTTCACATTGAATAGCCAAGTGTGCGAATAAATTCGCACCTGCAAGATAATGGTTTCCCAATCAGATAACCGCTAATATCTTCACCCGGTCACCGTCAGCGCAGTCGATCAAAATTTTAAAAATACGGGAGTATATTTAAAACTATGCTACTTACCGCATGTATATATTGACTCAGACATAAATACCTATAACAGTACATTGCAAGATACAGTTTATAGCCCACGCAAGACAGGAACACACGTCTGCTCGTAGGGCGTCAATAAACGCAACGCCTTACGGCCTTAATTGATTTGGTCGATACGCTCCAGCGTTTGTTCGACGAAATCGTTATCGGCTTCAGAAAAACGCAGTCGCACCGGATACCAGTCGCGCGTAGGCGCCAGCCAGATGTCGAGTTGCTGCTCCTTTGAATCGGGCGGCGGTGCTTTAAGCACATGCACCGCTTGCAACGTGCCGAGCGGCGTGTCGATGGCCTCTTTACCAATCACCTTGAAGCTCCAGGCTTGCGCATCGCGCGGACCGGCGACGAAAAACCGCCATTGCGATCCGGCCTTGAACTTGTTGGGTGCGCCGCGCGCGACCGCTACCAATTGCCAGATTGCACTGGTGCGATCTTGTTCGCCGCCCTGGAGCGGGTAACTCAGTTCAGATTCAGTGAATCGAATGGTTTTATCTTGACGGTTAAAGCGGGTGGTAGTGCGTGGTTTTCGAAAGCGCTTTTCGGTCGATTGCAACGGTGCCAGGCCGAATGTATCAATCGCGCCACTGCTGTCCGCTTCCAGAATCCGCCCCAGAATCGCGGCTTCGGTCTGGGTGCTGATGCTGTATTGCCGGTCTTGGGCGCGCCAGGCCACCTTGGCATTGCCGCTCAGGGAAAAACCGCTCTGCTGGGCCTTGATGCGGTACAACAAATCGGCGGAAGGTGCCAGATCGGTGGCATAGCGCTTGACCGGATGCTCAGGCAGCGACTGCGGCACGGGCTGTGCAGCAGCCGTAACACAGCACAGGCAGAGTGCCAGGAAGTTGAGGTAGGTATTACGTAACATCGTTATTATTCCTGTGACTTGGTAGAGGGTGGCGCAATCGGTTCGATGGCTGAGGCGGCCATATCGAGATAATCGCCATTATTTTCTGTATACCGCAGTCGAACCGGATACCACTGTTTCTGCGGCGCCAGCCAGATGTCGATTTTCTGGTCGAATGAACCGGGGCGCGGTTGCCGCACCAGATGCCATGCCTCCATCTGACCCGCCGGAATCTGGATTTGTTCCAACCCGACGACGCGGATCGGCCAGGCTTCGGCATCGCGCACGCCAGCCACCATAACTTCGATCTGCACATCTGGCACAAACCGGCTACTGTCGCCGCGCCCCAGAGCGGCCAGTTGCCAAACGATGCTGGCCCGGTCCTGCTCGCCGCCTTGGCGCGGATACGTCAAGGTAGAAGCGGAAAAACTGATAATTTTCGGTTCGCGCTGGAAGTGCGTATTAGTGGCCGACTTGCGAAAACGTTTTTCGCTGTACAGCTGCGGCGACACGCCAAAACTATCGATTGCACCCTCGCTGCGAAATTCCAACACAGTAAAGAACAATACGCTGGCTTCACCATTGACGGTATAGACATGGCCATCGGTGTTCCAGGCGATTTTGCCGCTGCCGTATACGGCCTTGCCCTCTTTTTTCGATTGCACCTCATATTTCATTAGCACCGGCGGCGGCGGATCGATTGCCTGTTGCAACGCGGCGGCGGGTTTGGCGTCGGATGCGACGACGGATTCGGTTTTCGCATCGGGCGCAGCGGATACCGGCGGCGCAACGTCTGGCGTCAACGCCACCGCAGGTTCGATGCTGCTGCCTGGGTCTGCCATGCTGTCTATTTGATCTTTAGCCGTGGGTGTCTCAGGAGCCATCGTAGTTATTGTCGGCGCATTCGGGCTGGGTGCGGCAGACCTAGTCGTTGGAGCATGCTTTGATTTCGGCCTGGTGACTGGCCGTTGCACTGTGTGCGAAGGCGATACCGGGGTTGCCGAAGTCAACTTCGGCGTTTGACGCAACCGCAAATGCGCGGTGATTACGTTGTGCGACGGCGGTAGCGCAGCCGGCGCGGGAATGCCGATCCGCCAGCCGGTCAGATTCAAAACCATGCCATGCAACAAGACAGAAGCCAGCAGCAAAGCAAGCCAGCGTTTTGGTTGGGCTGGTGGCGCTGAATGGGCGGATTTTGTCATCCCGCAAGTGTATATGCTAGCGGCGGTAATCGCTGTGCTACAAGCAGAGCAGTCGCGCTACCAGCAGTGCAGCGAATTTCGACCAACGCGTAAAATAAGCACTTTTTTCAGGCCGCAATCCATGTCAAAATTTTTAATCGCACTGCTGTCGTTGTGCTGCATGCTGCCGGCCTTCAGCATCCCAGCCAATCCCAATGGCACACGAGCGCCGATCGAAATCGGCATGATCGAGGGCATGTCGGGCCCGTTCGCCAATGCCGGCGCTGCGGTGCAGCGTAACGTGCAGCTGGCCATTGAGCGGGTTAATGCACGCGGTGGAGTCGCATTGCCGGACGGCAGGCATGCGCTGCAGTTGCGCATTTTCGACAACAAGCAAAGCGTCGAAGCATCGCTGGTCGAATTCAAACGTGCCACCGATTTGGGCATTCCCTTCATCATCCAGGGCAACAGCTCGGCGGTGGCGCTGGCATTGGTCGATGCCATCAACAAGCATAACGAACGGCTACCGAAACAGCGTGTGCTGTTTTTGAATTATTCCGCGGTCGACCCGGCCCTGACCAATGAGAAATGCAGTTTCTGGCACTTCCGCTTCGATGCCAACGCCGACATGCGCATGCATGCGCTGACCGAAGTCATCAAGACCGATAGCCGCGCCCGGCGGGTGTATCTGATCGGCCAGGATTACAGCTTCGGCCGTTTGGTCGCGCAAGCAGCGCGCAGTCAGTTAAGCGTAAAACGGCCCGACATCGAAATTGTCGGCGAACTATTGCATCCGATTGGAAAAATCAAGGATTTTTCGCCCTACATCGCCAAAATCAAGGCCAGCGGCGCCGATACCGTGATTACCGGCAACTGGGGCAATGACCTTACCCTGCTGGTCAAGGCGGCCCGTGAATCCGGCCTGAACGTGAAGTTTTATACCTTTTACGGCAACAGTCTGGGTGCGCCGGCAGCCATCGGCGAGGCCGGCGTAGGCAGCGTGCGCGCAGTGGCCGAGTGGCATCCGAACGCCGATGCCGGTGCGGGCGGCAAAAAATCGGCTTCCGACCAGTTCTACCGGGCGTTCCGGCAGCGCTATCCGCAACCGGAAGACGATTACGTCCACCTGCGCATGCATCTGATGATTGAAATGCTGGTCAACGCCATCGAAAAGGCCCGCAGCACCGAGGCCGCAGCGGTAGCAACGGCACTCGAAGGAGCACGTTTTGCCAACGCTTTCCATAGCGCCGCCATGCGCGCCTCCGACCACCAACTGATCCAGCCGCTGTATGTGTCGGTGATGCAAAAACTGGCCGACGGCAGCATCCGCTTTGACAACGAAGGCAGCGGCTTCGGTTTCAAGACTGAACTGTACCTGAGCGGCCCAGCCACCGCATTGCCGACCAGTTGCCACATGGCGCGCCCGCATTGAAGCTATTTTCAACGGCGTGAACCTGCATCTTTTGCCTGTTGCGGGGCGCTGAATTCTGCTACGCTGATAATTTACATAACGGAGAAAAATCATGTCTCAGGGCAATATGTTTGGCGCAGGACCGATGACCGATACACTCGATTTTGTCAAGAAACTATGGGGAGGAATGAGCGTCCCCGGTATGCCGGCGATGGTAGCGCCGACCTTGTCGGTGGAAGAGCTGGAGCAGAAAATAGCCGACCTGAAAGCGGTCGAAACCTGGCTCAACGTCAACATGACCATGCTGCGCAATACAATCCAGGCGATGGAAGTGCAGCGCGCCACCATCGGCACGCTACAATCGATGAGCACCGCTTTCCAGACCGCAGTCAAGAGCAGTACCGAAGAAAAATTCGATGCTCCCGCATTCTGGTCTGCGCTGCAGCCCGAAAAAACCAGCCCGGCCGCCACTGCGCCGGCAGCGCCGGCGCCAAAAGCGGCGGTGAGCGCGCCATCTGAACTAGCTGCCCAAATGGCCAGCCCTGCCGCATGGTGGGACATCCTGCAGAATCAGTTCAAGCAAGCGGTCAGCAATGCGATGGTCGAACCTGATGCCAAGACTGCTGCGGCAACGACCGCCAGCGTTGCCGCAACGCCCAAGACCCAACCTGCGCCACACAAACCTGCGGCCAAACCGATAGCAGCAAAACCTTTGCCTGCCGCAGCTAAGCGCAAGCCGGCATCCAAAGCCTAAACGGCGGCAAGCAGCGCGGGCTTGCAACCGCTCCTGCTTGCTTTGCCAAATTTTTTTGCGGATTAAATATACAAGGATAGGTATATTCAACACCGTTAGGTAATAAAGCGGGGACAGTATGTATTTTGACGATACTCCTGCCAATCACCGGAATGCCTGAATACCTGCGGGAACCGGCTGGCAATTTTCGCGCAACATCGTTACCGCATTTTCTGTAGGAATTGCATCGAACATCTGCGTTGTGCTTGTTGCGCATGGGGCAAATAGTCGAAGCGTTCAGAAGGTTCACCTCCTACGGCAGAAATTCTTCCTCAAACTATCCATGCACCAACGCCGCTACTCACCGAATTCCAAGCTGCAAGTGAGGCCACGGCGACATTTACACCAGAGCCACCCAATCTTCATCGGCAACTATTTTCCAGGGAAGATTGGCCGGAAATTACAGACAACCCAAGCAAAGTTCACCCAGTTCAGTGATTTTTTCTGACATGGCAGAGCCCTGTTGCAAATAATGCAAAGTATCAAAAAACATTGGTTAATTGGTTTATCAGTCGGCAGTGTAATCAATAGGGTCATAAGCTAACTGTTTGCCCAGCACGCCCGCCGTGGCCAGCATGAATGCAAGCCCGCGTCGTACATCCGGCTCACGCGCTATGCGCAGCAGTCCGATCAGCGACGGGGTTTCCTGCATCTGAGCAAGCCTCGCGCCAGCCATTCGTGCTGCATTACCAGCAGCCCAAGCCGCGCCAACTCCCTCCTCAAAAACTTTGGACAGCTTTTCTACGAAATAATCATCTGTCATATCTACAGTATCGGCGACCACTGACAGCAGTTCAACGACCCGGTTCAGGCGGCGGGTTGCCAACAACGGCTCAAGCTTGCTGATTAGTTCTTCCAGGCCTTTCAGCGCAGCATCGTTGAGCTGCCCTCTGGTTGTGTCGCCAGCATGGGGCGGCAACGCAGCCGGAGTGTCGTGAATAATAGTATTAGAGTCCGTGTTCATTTTTTGCGTCTCCAGTTCAGAATATGGGGTTTTCTGCATAGGCCAGGTGTCGGCTCAAAGCAGGCCGCGGGCTACAGCCCAGTAAATGCCGCGGTTGAATCCCTTGCGCGTCATACCGCCTAGTTTGGTTGCCGGGGTGGGTATGACTTCGTGGGTGTAGTCGTACCATAGCGGCATACCTTCCTCCAGACCCATCTGAGCAATCGCCACAACTCTGCCTTCATAGGCGTCACAGGTATGGCCAAAACGAATTTCAGAGGCTACGTTGTTTACTACCACTGGCGACTGGTTATGGCAGGAGCCGCCTGCCTTGCTAATCGGTAAATCCACTGTGTCGCCCAATACGTAGACATTTTCCAGACCCAGAACCTTCATGGATTCATGATCGGTGGGCAGCCAACCCTCGTCGTCTTCGGCGTGTGAAATACCGGATTCGCGCACCGCTTTTACGGCACGTATGGGTGGTGTGGCCATGAGAATATCGAAGTTTTCCTCCTTGCCCTCTGCGGAGTAGGCGACTTTGGCACCTGGATCCACTCGCTCCAAGGTGAAACCTCTGTTGTACTTTATGCCGTTCTGATCGAAAACAGCGGGTAAGACCTCGCTAACCCCACTCTGTAGAAATAGGCCACATTGGACCCCCTGCGCTACAGTTGGGTAGGTGTATACGATCTCGACTTTGTTGCGTACGCCCCGCTTGCGCAGCAGCGCGTCAACCATCAAAGTGGTTTCCATGGGGGCGATGCCGCATTGGTGTGGCACGTTTGGCGTTTTTGGAAATGTAACGGTGATTAATATCCGGCCTTTTTCAATCGTTCTGAGTTTTTCGGCCAGTTGGCGGGCTGGCGCGTACTGGTAAAAGTGGTCACCCGCCTCCTTGAGCCCCTCTATGCGTTCTGGCGTGGGAACACAACCTGTGGAAATGATGAGATGGTCGTAGCCAAAGGTGTGCCCACTTTTGCACTTGACCTTGTTGCCCTGGAAGTCAAACTGCTCGACTTCTTCGATCTGAAAATCTATTTCAGGGCGCAGTAATCCGCGTTGCGGACGGCGCAGCTCGTCTCGAAAAAATTTGGTGAAAGCCACGTACATAAATGCCGGCTTGTAGTAATGCCAAGGCGAATTTGACAGCAAAGTGATCTGCACCTTGCCAGAACGTATTTCGGGATAGAGCTTAGTCACAAGATGGTTGGCAGTCATGGTCCCGCCAACACCTCCGCCGATAACCAGAATTTTATGCAGCATAATAATTTACTCCTCACATTCAAACTATGAACGCATGCTTGAGGTTCGGTTAAATTAAGACTAAAGCGAACTCCGTTTTCCAAGCAAATATTTATCAGATTTAAGATAAAGCCCCGTTAATGCACCAGCTGCATGGCACTGTCCCAATTTTTTTGTGCCCACTTCTTTCTGCTGACGCTTTTTCTTGTCGTAGACGACTGAGCGTGTCACCGCCAGCAGCTTGCATTGCGCCGATATTGCCAGCGCTTGAGCTAGTTCTTTTTATTTCTGCCGTTGCTCTACAGGCTAATCTTATATTTTTTTAAGCCAGTCGAGTTCCATGTTGATCTGCCTTATTTTGGCGTAGAGCCGGTTTGGGTCGTGCTTGCCTTCGAACAGGTTGCCTACATTTTCAGCAAGTCCTTTTTTCATTGGCTTACTTGGGTCGGATGGACGCCGTACTCCTGCCCAATTTCGTTGATGGCTTTCAAGCCTTGACCGTTTCCAATGCAACTTTGGCTTTTTGCATACCGGTAAAAATCTTCCGCCTGCTTTCACTCATTTCCCGCCTCTTCTTGCAACAGGGTACACCTTAAACTTTTGTCCGGATTTGTGGACCCACTATAATCGCGCTTGGTAGCAATGCATGGAGCACAGAAAGGAACCATCGTTAATGCGTTCAAATATGCACAATAACGGCGTTCAATTTGCCGATATACAATGGCAAAATCGCCCGCTCAAGCTGGAGTATCAATGGGTCGGTACAAGGCATTCCGACTACCCGGTAATCGTGTTTTTGCACGAAGGGCTTGGCTCGGTCGCACTCTGGAAAGATTTTCCAGCAAAATTTTGCCTGGATCACGGCTTGACGGGCTTGGTGTTTTCACGTTATGGCTACGGTCAGTCCACCCCACGGCCAGCAGCAGAAAAGTGGCCTGTTAGCTTTATGCAAGCACAGGCGCATCAGGTGCTGCCTGCCTTTTTTTCGCACCTGGGAATTACCAATCCCTGGCTGTTCGGCCATAGCGATGGTGCCTCAATCGCTCTGCTGTATGCAGCACGTTTTTCGGAGAACCTGAGCGGAATTGTTGTCGCTGCTCCGCACATTTTTGTGGAAGATATTACCGTCGCCAGCATCCGCGTTACTCGCGAAGTCTACCTGACGAAAAATTTGCGTGCCAGGCTGGCGCAATACCACGACGACGTCGATTCGGCCTTTTGGGGCTGGAACGACATTTGGCTCGACCCCGCGTTCCGGGCCTGGAATATTGAAAACGATCTCACCACCATCACTTGCCCTATTCTTGCAATTCAGGGCGAAAACGATGAATACGGCACCCTCGAACAAATTTATGGAATTCAAAGAAAAATTCCTGCCACCAAAATTGTCGTATTGCCGCAATGCGGCCATTCGCCCCATCGCGATCAACCTATGGCGCTCAGTCAAGAAGCCGCACATTTTATTACCCATGCAACAATTAGTTAGACTGGCCTACGGCCGATAATAGACCCTGCGGCGTGACCAAATTGCCGCACCACTGAGTTTAATACCCAGAGAGAATCGCAGAAATGCCCTTTCACGTGTGCGTCGGCACCAAATTGCTTTGACGTCAGCCAGCGTCGTTGCAGCAAGTCCTGTGCTACTTTAGGAAATGCGCCTGTACTGGGCGCGTATTCGACAACACAGGATATCCATGAATGACAATATTCGCCGTCTGCTCGCCCAGATGACCGTCCTTGAAGGCGAGCTGGAGACGGCTTTGCATGAACAAGAAACCAGGATGTTCTTCCAGATCAAGGGCAAGCGCGTAGAGTTTGAACAGACCATCAAACAGGCGCACGGCCGGCTCAAGAGTAGTTTTTTCCACTGGCTGGTCACTTACCGCCCGCAAAATCTGATCACCGGGCCCATCATCTACGGCATGCTTATTCCACTACTGTTCTTTGATCTATGCATCACCTTGTATCAGGCGACATGTTTTCCGATCTACGGGATAAGTAAAGTGCGCCGCAGCGACTATATCGTGATCGATCGTCAACAGCTCGGGTACCTCAACTTCATCGAGAAATTCCACTGCACCTATTGCGCATATGGCACTGGGCTAATCTCTTACATCGGCGAGATTATCTCCCGCACGGAACAGTATTTTTGCCCGATTAAGCATGCACGCAAGATGCTCGGCACGCATGCGCGTTACGCCTATTTTCTCGAATATGGCGACGCAAAAGACTATGAAACGAAGCTGGAGCAATATCGGATTGCGCTCGGCAAAGAGAAATAATGGGCCCGCTGCGGGCCTCCCGCTAGCCTGTCAAAATATCATAATCAAAACCAATACCGATTGCCAGCGACCCGGCTTTCTAACAGGAATACGATGCACTCATTAGTCATTAGAAAACTTACCAGGTCGGCCGCTGGGTGCGGCTTGCTGGTATGTGCCGCTGCGGGCTGGACTCAGGTGTTGCCGTTCACGGTGGACGCTGCGCTGCAGCGCGCCGGCATTCCCGTATCTGCAGTCGGTATTTATGTGCAGGACGTATCGGCTGGTGCGGCTCTGCTGGAGGTCAACGCAGCGGCCGGGTTCAGCCCGGCATCGGTGATGAAGCTGGTGACTACCGATGCGGCGCTGGAATTGCTAGGCCCCACCTATGCCTGGAAAACCCGCGCTTATGCGGCCGGGCCGCAGTATGGCGATGTCTTGCAAGGCGATTTGATCATCCAGGGTAGCGGCGACCCGAAGCTGGTGCTGGAGAATTTCTGGCTGTTCCTGCGTCGGATTCGCGCGCAGGGCATCCGCACAATCAACGGCAACCTGGTGCTTGACCGCAGCGCGTTTGAGGACAAGCCGTATGATGCAGCCGCTTTCGATGGCGAGCCCGCCAAGCCTTACAACGTCGGGCCGGATGCCTTGCTGCTGAACTACAAGACGATAGGTGTGCGTTTCTTACCGGATGCTGCCGGCGCCGCTGTACAGGTTTCGGTGGATCTGCCGCTTGCCGGTTTCAGGGTTGCCGCGCCGGCGCTCTCAGGCGGGGATTGCGGTAATTGGCAAGATAAGCTGGGCGCTGAATTTACCGACGACGGCATCGTTTTTAACGGTGCATTTCCGCTCGCATGCGGCGACAAGACCTGGTATATGAATCCCTATCGGATCAGTCCAGTGCAGTTTTTCGGCAAGATGTTTCGTCAGATGTGGCAAGAACTGGGCGGAACGTTTAATGGTGCAGTGATCGACGGCCGCCTGCCGAACGACGCCAGCCTGATTACTGAATGGTCATCCCAGGCGCTGCCGGAAATCATCCGGGATATCAATAAATACAGCAACAATGTGATGGCGCGCCAAGTATTGTTGAGCCTGGCACCCGAAATCCCGATGCTGCCGGCCAGCACGCAGCGCGGAGCCGATGCAGTCCGCTTCTGGCTGGCTGGCAAAGGCATCAACGCGCCGGAGTTAGTGATCGAAAACGGCTCCGGTTTATCGCGTTACGAGCGTATTTCACCGCGTACTTTGGGGCGCATGCTGGTAGCGGCATTCCATGCGCCGACCATGCCGGAATTCATCGGATCGTTGCCGCTGGCAGGATTGGATGGCACCATGCGCAAGCGGCTTCAGAACGACACTATCACCGGCCAGGCGCATGTCAAAACCGGCTCGCTGGATCAGGTGCGCTCGATTGCCGGCTATGTACTGGCCGCGTCCGGCCGGCGCTACGTGGTGGTGTGCCTGATTAACGATCCCAATGCCGCTTTGGGGCGCGCCGCGCAGGATGCGCTGCTGCAATGGATTTATCAGGATTGGTAAGTTATTTTACGGGAGTATGTCTCTTTTACGCATGTAAATAATGCGGCGATAGATGTCAACTATTGGAGTATGCAGATCGTGCAGGGCCTATCATCGCATTACAGCAGCACCGGCCGATTGTCGAGTTGATTACTGTTCGCGCCCTGCGACGGGTAATGTTGCTGCAACAAGGTATTGATTTTTTGCAGCGCTGCATTGACGCTATCGTGGAATTCGCCGCGGGCAAAACCGTGCGTCATGGTGTGACAAATCGTTTGCCAATCGCTGGCGTCAACCCGCCGGCCTACCGCCCGGTCGACCACGATCTCGACCTTGCGATCGGCTAGATTGACGTAAATCAGTACGCCGCAATTCTCTTCGGTATCCCAGATCCGATGCAGTGCAAAAAGCTCGCGCGCGCGCTCGCGGGCCGAGACATGCCGCAGCACTTCACCCAACGTCAGCGCCGACTCGATGATCAAGCAGACTTCGGCCCGGTGTAGCGCCTCGCCGGCGGCTATGGTGGCTTCAATCGCTTTCAGGGTGGCGGGCGGGAAAGCGCGACGGCCGCTGCCGGAAGTAGTCAGCAGATGCCGTTTCAGGCGCGAAAAAAGATGCATCATTACCAGTCCCCCGACGCGCCACCGCCATCAAAACCACCGCCGCCACCGCCAAAACCGCCACCGTCCGACGAGCCGCCAGAATGTCTGTCGAAGCCCCCCAAGCCGCCACCTAGCAAACCACCTAGTCCGGCGCTGCCCAGAATCATGCCGGCGTTGCCACCCTTGGCTCCGTATTTGAAAGAACTGCGCGAACGCTGGTAGATGATGGCGATGAACATGAATAGCAGAAACACGATCGGCATCCAGCCTGAAAATCCATCGCCTGTCGCCGGTTGTTTGTTTTTACCGGTGGGCGCTGGCAGATGCTCCTGATCCATCAACGTGGTTAGCGCGGTGGTAGCTGCAGCCAACCCACCGTAATAATCGTTCTGACGAAAATACGGTGCAATTACATCCTGCAAGATGCGTTTCGATTGGGCATCGGTGACGGTACCCTGAATCCCGCGCCCGGCCTCGATGCGCAAGCGGCGCAAGGCTTTATCATTGTTTTTTGCAACCACCAGGATGACGCCGTCATCGACGCCTTTGCGTCCCAGCTTCCAAGCGTCCGCGACCCGGATGCTGTATTGCTCGATGGCTTCCGGCGCGGTGCTATTCAACAGCAAAATTGCAATCTGGCTGCCGCTGCGGGCTTCGTATTCCTTCAGCACATTGTCCAGACTGCTGCGTTGCTGCGGATTCAGCATGCCGGCCTGATCGATCACATGCGCCGATAGCGCCGGCACGGCTACGAAATCCTGCGCGCCTGCCATCGATAACCATAGCGCCAAGGCGCAAGCAATTAGAAGTCGGAAAGTAGGCATGTGCGGCTCACGTTTTTTATCAAAACTATTTAGCGAAAATTATTTACCAAAAATTATTTACCGAAATTCACGGCAGGTGCGTTCGAGATCGCTTTTTCATTCTCGACTGTAAACGAGGGCTTGACCTTGTAGCTGAAGATCGTTGCGGTCAGATTGGTCGGAAAGCTGCGTGTCAACACGTTATATTCCTGCACCGCAACAATGTAACGCTGACGCGCCACCGTGATGCGGTTTTCGGTACCTTCCAATTGCGATTGCAAGTCGCGGAAGCTGGTGTCTGCTTTCAGGTTTGGATAATTCTCCGACACCGCCATCAGGCGCGACAGCGCGCCGGACAACTGGCCTTGCACCTGCTGGAATTTGTTAAAGGCTTCTGGATTGTTCAATACTTCCGGCGTGATCTGGAAGCTGGTGGCAGCAGAGCGCGCCTTGATCACCGCTTCCAGCGTTGCACTCTCGTGCGAGGCATAGCCCTTGACCGTATTGACCAGGTTTGGAATCAAATCGGCGCGGCGCTGGTATTGGTTGACCACTTCGCCCCAAGCCGCCTTGATACCCTCATCCCGGGATTGGAAATCGTTATAGCCGCAGGCCGACAGGGTGGCGCTCAACACCACGATTGCAATCAGTTTTAGCCATTTGTTCATTCTGGTTCTTTCGAATATAGGTGATGGGTAATGCAGTAAACCACATTGCAGTAAACTATATGTTACCGCTCAAAGCTTATTTTGGGGGGCTGCGCCGGCATTTCAACTACCGATCGCCCTTGTATATTGTCCTGCTCGCGAGAGATGGAAGCAAAGTAAGCCGCTACACGGCTTCCATGTTAAACAGTGCGATCGGCGGCGTTACAATGCACGGGTTTGCCCCACTCAAGATATGTCATGACATTTATCGAAAAACTCTCCGCTGCCTGGGCTGCGCACGATTCACTATTGTGCGTTGGACTGGACCCCGACATCAGCAAATTTCCGCCTCATCTGCAAGGACAACCGGACGCGATCTTCATTTTCTGCAAAGCGATTATCGACGCCACTGCCGATACCGCGTGTGCGTTCAAGCCGCAAATTGCGTATTTTGCCGCGATCCAGGCAGAAGATCAGTTGGAAGCACTGTGCAGCTACATACGCGTCAATTATCCGCAACTGCCCGTGATTCTGGACGCCAAACGCGGCGATATCGGCGCTACCGCAGCGCAGTATGCGCGCGAAGCATTCGAGCGTTACGGCGCCGATGCGGTAACGGTAAACCCTTACATGGGTTCCGATTCGATCGCGCCATATCTGGAATGGCCTGATCGCGGCACCATCGTGCTGTGCCGCACTTCGAACCCGGGCGGCTCCGACTTGCAATTCCTGAACGCCAACGGCCGTCCTCTGTACCAGCATGTGGCGCAATTGGTGGCTGAAAAATGGAACACCAACGGCCAGTGCGCACTGGTGGTCGGCGCCACCTTCCCCAACGAACTGGCTGCAGTTCGCACGATTGTCGGCGCGATGCCGCTGCTGGTGCCCGGCATCGGCGCTCAGGGCGGCGATGTTGCCGCCACCGTGGCGGCCGGCAAAACCGCCGATGGCTGCGGCATGATGATCAATTCTTCCCGCGCCATTCTGTATGCAGGGCAAGGCGAAGATTTTGCCGCTGCCGCACGGACGGTTGCGCTGGCGACGCGGGATGCGATTAATCGCTGCCGCTGATGAATCGTATAAATCAATTTACAAATAAGCTCGGCAAATAAACCCATTTTGTTCTTCAAGAGAAATTGACAGAAAATGATTTCGAAAGATTCCCATTCTTTGGACCCGGCCGACTGGCAAGCGTTACGCGCACAAGGCCACCTGATGCTGGACGACATCATCGATTACATGGCGAATGTGCGCCAGCGCCCGGTCTGGCAACCGATCCCGCAGCACAAGCGCGACATTTTTACCGAACCTTTGCCGGTCGCGCCGACCGATCTGGCTGCGGTGCATGCCAGCTTCATGCAGGACATTTTGCCGTATGCAGGCGGCAATACGCATCCCGGCTTCATGGGCTGGGTGCAGGGCGGCGGCAATCCGGTCGGGATGCTGGCGGAGATGCTGGCGGCCGGCTTGAATGCCAATCTTGGCGCGCGCGACCAAATGCCGCTGGAAGTGGAACGGCAAGTGTTGCGCTGGGTGCGCGAACTGTTCGACTTCCCGGATACGGCCACCGGCCTGTTCGTCACCGGCAGCTCGATGGCGAACCTGATGAGCGTGCTGGTGGCGCGCACTGCGGTGCTCGGGCTGGAAGTGCGGCAGCGCGGACTGGCCGCTGACGGCCGACGGCTGACCGCTTACACGTCGGCCGGCGCGCACGGCTGCATTGCGCAAGCGGTCGATTTATCGGGACTGGGTTTTGACGCATTGCGGGTGATTCCGATGAATGCGCTGCATCAGATCGATCTGGCGGCGCTGCAACGCGCGATTGTTGCCGATCGCGCACAGGGTTTCACGCCATTCTTCCTGGTCGGCTCGGCCGGTACCGTCAACCACGGTGCGATTGATGACTTGAGCGCGCTGGCCGATATCGCAGCCAGCGCAGGGCTGTGGTTCCATGTCGATGGCGCTTACGGTGCGCTGGGGATGTTATCAAGCGAAATTGCGCCGCGTTTGAAAGGCATCGAGCGCGCCGACAGTATCGCCTTCGATTTCCATAAGTGGATGCAGGTGCCTTACGACGCCGGCTTTTTTTTGGTGCGGGATGGCACCGTGCATCACGATGCCTTTGCTTCGCCGGCGGCGTATCTGCGCCGGGAGACGCGCGGTCTGGCGGCCGGCTCGCCCTGGCCTTGCGATTTCGGCCCCGATCTGTCGCGCGGTTTTCGCGCCCTCAAAACCTGGTTTACGATCAAGGTCTACGGCGCTGAAAAGCTCGGCCAGGTGATTGCCGGCACTTGTGCGCTGGCGCAATATTTGCAGCAAAAAATCGAAGCTGAGCCGAAATTGGAATTACTCTCGCCGGCCTCGCTCAATATCGTTTGTTTCCGCTATCGCAGTGCAGAGTGTGACAATTTCAATGCAGAACTGATCGCCGATCTGCACGAATCCGGCATCGCCGCGCCATCCGCTACCACCGTCAACGGCTGCCTGGCAATACGAGTGGCAATCGTCAACCATCGCACCGAGAAGCGCGATATTGACGCCTTGTTCGACGCAGTGATCACGTTGGGCGATACAGCCAGCCAGTAATTCCATTCCCACAGCAGACCTGTGCTTTGCCTGCGCGTGAGGCCGTAAACTTCGGGCTGATGGGCTGCAGCAGCAGGCGTCAGGCCGTTGCGGCCTGGTTTTTCTTTCGGCTCAGGACATTAAGCAGACGTTTGTAGAAAGCGCAACAAGCCTTGCAGGCAATACGCCACGGTTTGTTCACGCACTGTATGCCGGTCGCCAACGAAAACTTTGCGTTCGGTTACGGTCCGCTCGCGCGTAGCCCAGCTAAAGCAGATTGTGCCGATCGGCTTGCCCGGCACCGCGCCAGCGGGGCCGGCAATTCCGGTGGTGGCGATGGCGACGTGTGCATTGCTATTGGCCAGCGCCCCCTGCGCCATCGCAGCGGCGATTTCTTCGCTGACCGCACCATGTTGCGCAATCAGCACTGCTGACACGTCCAGCATTTCAGTCTTCGAGTCGTTTGAGTATGCAATGAAACCGCAGTCGAACCACTCCGAGCAGCCGGCAATTTCAGTGATTGCGTGTGCCACACCGCCGCCGGTGCAAGATTCTGCAGTGGCTAACAGCAAGTCTTTTTGTTGCAATGCGTGGCCGACTTCTGCGGCTAATTTGATGATGTCTTCCATTTCAGTCCCCTCTGGATTGTCAATGTTTCAAATCTAAACCTGATCCTAAATTTCTACATTGCGCGCCATAGTGCGAACACCAGCAAAGTGTAAAACGCTGCCATTATATCGTCCCACATTACGCCAAAACCGCCCTTGAGGTGTTGGTCGAAATAGCGGATCGGCGGCGGCTTAACCATATCAAAGAAACGGAACCAGACAAAGGCCCACAATTGGGTCGTGAAGTCGGCGGGTGTAATGAATAGCAGCACCAGCCAGAACGCGATGATTTCATCCCACACCATGCTACCGTGGTCAGGTGCAGCCAGATTGCGGCCGGTGATGGCGCAGGCCCAGACTCCGAGCACAAAGCCGAGCACTACGATGATGGCCCAGTTGATCGGGGTAAACAGTTCCGGCCAGCGCAAGCTCAACACTGCAAACGACAACCAGGCGTACAACGTGCCGGAGGTGCCTGGCATGATCGGCGATAAACCGCTGCCGAAGCCCTGGGCGATGAGATGTGCCGGATGGGCCAGCATGAAGCGGGCAGTTGCTTTGATCGGCAGGATGCTATGGGTGGTTTTAGGTGTGTTCATGGAGACGTGAAATGGTCGAAAGAAGAATACTGCATATCGAGTACTGCACCGCTAGCGTCAACCAGGCGCAGGCCGGCGTCCGGCTCGATGCGGCCGATACGCGTGACGGCGGTGCCGGCCGTATGCGCGGCAGCCAAAATGGCGGCCCGTTGCGCGGCGGCGGCGGTAAAGCAAAGTTCGTAATCGTCGCCGCCGAACAGCGCAAATTCACGCTGTAGCGCTTGCGGTTGCTGTGCCAGCATCGAGCCCAGCGGCAGTGCATCGAGGTTGACCAGCGCACCACAGCCGGAACGCTGCAAGATATGCCCGAGATCGCCGCTTAGACCGTCCGAGATATCGATGGCGGCATGGGCGATGCCACGCAAGGCCAGTCCAAGCGCCACGCGCGGGGTTGGCATATCGAGTCTGGCAGCAGCAGCGGCCTGGGTTGCGCGGTCGAGCGCAACTTCATGTCGCAGACCGGCCAGCGCCAGACGTGCATCGCCTAGCGTGCCGGATATCCAGATATCGTCGCCGGCCTGCGCGGCGTCGCGCCGCAGCGCTTGCCCCGGCAGAATCTCGCCGAAAATTGTGATGCAAATGTTCAATGGCCCCCGGGTGGTATCGCCGCCGATTAGTGCGCAATTGCATTCATCAGCGAGCGCGAACAAGCCGTCGGCAAACCCCGCCAACCACGCGCAATCGGCCTGCGGCAAGGAAAACGCCAGCGTAAAGCCGAGCGGCCGAGCACCCATTGCGGCCAGGTCGGACAGATTCACGGCCAGGCATTTATGGCCGAGTTTTTGCGGATCTGCGCCGGCCAGGAAGTGCCGTCCCTCAACCAGCATGTCACTTGAAATCGCCATCTCCATGCCGGGCGTCGGGCGCAGCAGGGCGCAATCGTCGCCGATTCCCAAGGTAATTTGGGAAGGGACCAGATTGGGGCGGGTGAAGAAGCGAGCAATCAGGTCAAATTCGGAAATTGTGCTTTTTGGAACTTTTGATGCCATATTTTTTCCGCCATGGTTTTTTTGAAAGAGCACAGTAGGATAGGTGTAAACGATCGCATATCGAACTTGCAAGATCGGTTGCAACCATCCTACTGCATTCTTTTTGCCCGGTAATGCGTAATAGCAGCTAATTACGACTTAAAAGCCCAGCTGCGCGCCTACGCCAAACAAAGTAGCCGCGCCCAGAACGGCGAAAATTGCTGCGGCAATTCTGTGCACCAGGCGCACCGGCATCTTTTCGGCAATCCGATTTCCCAGAAAAACTGCCGGCACATTGGCGATCATCATGCCCAGCGTGGTGCCGGCTACTACAGCAAAGAGGGCATGATACTGCGCCGCCAGCGCGATTGTGGCGACCTGTGTCTTGTCGCCCATTTCAGCCAGAAAAAAGGCCACGAGCGTCGTGCCGAAGACGCCGAAGCGGGCGAATTTGGCATCGCCTTCCTCGAACTTGTCCGGGATTAGAGTCCAGATTGCCATGCCGATAAACGAGATGCCTAGCACCCAGCGCAAAGTTTGCGGCCCCATCAGCGTAGTAATCCAAGCCCCGAGCGCGCCGGCGAAGCCGTGATTGGCCAGCGTGGCGACCAAAATGCCGAGTACGATGGGAATCGGTTTTTTGTATTTTGCAGCGAGGATAAAGGCCAGGATTTGTGTTTTGTCGCCGACTTCGGCCAGGGCTACGATCCCGGTCGAGATGAGAAATGCTTCCAACTGATGCTCCCAGGCCGGATATGGAACCAATGACTATGCCGCTCCCCGGCCAGTCCAGGGCAGCATAGTCATAGGTCTTGCCAAGTCTCAGGAGCCTGCCCGACTTAAGGAAAATCGAACCGATTCTCCTCAGTACCGGCAGGCTCCCGACACCGCCTGCACCATGGCCGAGAGGCCAGGTATGTTGACGCAAGCTCCGGCAATCCAAAGTTTGTAACAGCTTGATTGCCGGGCGGCTACTCCCCCGTGACTGCGTGCAGTTTATGCCATTACCACGATTGCAGGGCCGTTTTATGCGCAGCGCTGCGCAATATACGTCAATGCTTGTTCCACCTGATCGATCAGGATCAGGCATAGATCGCCCTCTGCCAAATTGGCCAGTGCGGTATCGATGGCCACGAACTCGCCATGCACTTCCATCACCGACTTGGTGCGTTTTGCCTGTTTCAGACCATCGCGCAGCAGTGCCATGACCTCACCGTCGGCCCGGCCGCGCTGGCATTGGTCTTCATACAGAACCACTTCGTCGAAAGCGTCTCCCAATATCTCAGTTTGGCGGCGGATGTCGCGGTCGCGCCGGTCGCCGGCAGCGCTGATGACGACCGAGCGACGCTTCGATGGCATGTTCCCAATTGCCGCCACGAGCGCCGCAATCGCGTCTGGATTGTGGCCGTAGTCGGCAATGATGGTGGCTTCGTTAAAGGAGAACAGGTTAAATCTTCCCGGTGCGCTGTTGGCGTCGTTGATGAAAGTAAGCAAGCCGGCACGAATGGTTTCCCAGGCGAGGCCCAGGCCCCATGCGGCGCCAACCGCCGCCATCGCGTTTTCAACTTGAAAGCCGATAGCGCCGTCGCAGGTCAGCGGGATATCCGTCAACTCAATTCGATGTGTGTAAGGGCCTTGTGCAGCGACAATTGCCCCTTGTTCCAGATACACGGTGCGCAACCCCTGGGCGCGGTGGGTAGCAATCACCGGGTGTTGGTGGCTCATGGCGAAATACGTTATCGAACCGGGGCAATCGGTAGCCATCTCGACTACCAGCGGGTCGGCCGCATTGAGTACCGCTACGCCGCCTGGCGCGACGTTTTGGACGATTACCCGCTTGACCACGGCCAAGTCTTCCACGGTGCAGATGAAGCTCAAGCCGAGGTGGTCGCCCATGCCGATATTGGTCACTACGGCGACATTGCAACGATCAAACCCCAGACCTTCGCGCAACACCCCACCGCGCGCGGTCTCGAAAACAGCAGCGTCCACATCGGGGTGCATCAATACATTGCGCGCACTGCGCGGGCCGCTGCAGTCGCCGCTATCAATGCGCTTGCCTTCGATGTAAATACCATCGGTGCTGGTCAGGCCAACCCGGTATTTGTTGGTTTTCAATATATGTGCAATCAGGCGCGCTGTAGTGGTTTTGCCATTGGTTCCCGCCACCGCGACAACCGGAATCCGGCCGTCGTCGCCCTCACCATACATGGTTGAAATGATCGCTTCGCCGACTGCGCGGCCTTTACCGAACGAGGGCTGAAGATGCATGCGCAAGCCGGGCGCCGCATTGACTTCGACGATGCCGCCGCCTTGTTCTTGCAGTGGTTTACTGACGCTTTCACACACCACGTCGACGCCGCAAATGTCGAGCCCGATCATCTGCGCAGCTTCAACCGCGCGCGCTGCCAGTTCTGGATGCACTTTGTCGGTCACGTCGGTAGCCGAGCCGCCGGTGCTGAGGTTGGCATTGTTGCGCAGCACCACCGGTTCGCCTTTGGTCGGGATGCTCTGGAGCGTGTAGCCGTGCTTGGCCAGGGTTGTCAGGGCAATGCCGTCGACCCTGATTTTAGTCAATGAAGTGGCGTGACCATTGCTGCGCAGCGGGTCAAGATTGACCTGTTCGACCAAATCTCCAATGCTGCGAATGCCGTCGCCGATGACTTGCGGCGGGGCCCGACGGGCTGCCGCAACCAACTGCTTGCCAATCACCAGCAAGCGGAAATCATGGCCGGGCAGATAGCGCTCGACGATCACGTCGGAGCTGATCGCATACGCCACGGTGAAAGCAGCCAATACTTCTTCCCGGGTCTTGATGTTGACCGCAACGCCTTTGCCCTGGTTGCCGTCGCGCGGCTTGAGCACCACCGGGCCGCCGATTTCAGATGCCGCGTTCCAGGCATCTTCGGCATTCGATACCGACCTGCCTTGCGGCACCGGTACTCCCGCTGCGTGCAGCAATATTTTAGTCAGTTGCTTGTCTTGTGCAATCGCTTCGGCAATAGCGCTGGTGTGGTCGGTTTCTGCGGCCTGAATGCGGTGCTGCTTGCTGCCCCAGCCAAACTGCACCATGCTGCCTTCAGTCAGGCGCCGGTACGGAATGCCGCGTGCGACTGCGGCCAGCACAATCGCACCGGTGCTCGGCCCCAGCCGCACGTCTTCATCCAGTTCGCGCAGGCTGGCCAGCGCCTGCGTCAGATCGAACGGCGTGTCTTCAGCAGCTGCGCGACACAGCGTTTGTGCCAGCTCAAACGCCAGCCTACCGACCGCCTCCTCGGTATACTCGACCACCACCTGATAGGTTCCGGGATTGACCGTTTTCACCGAACGGCTGAAAGTGACCGGGCACCCAGCTTGCGCCTGCAGGCCGAGGGCTGCAGCCTCCAATGCATGCGCCATCGGGCAGCGCCCTTCCTGGTTTACCGGTTCGAGAAATTTTATTTCGGGAAAGCGTGCGCGCAGCCTGACTTCAAAGCCGGGAATGTCGGTCATTAAACATTCTGTTTCGGGGTAAGACACAATCGCTTCGATAGCGGTATGACGGCTCCACAGGTTGGGGCCGCGCAATGCTCGAATACGTGATATTTCCATGAATATTTCCTTGTGTGCACCCAGCGCGCTGTGCGTGCATTGATGCAGCGAATAGTCTTAACTGATGTACCGCATTGTCCACGATAGACACAAATAACACGAGTGGCACGTGCCGGATTCACAGCCTCGTGAGTTTCATAAAAATAAGGAGTATCGTAATTTCTATGGCACTCACCGCATATTTTTATTGATTATATAAAATATACTCCTACATATGTTTGATATTAACAAGACGTTTTTCAGCGCTTGATCATGGTTTTCTGAACACGCTATCAGCGCCTTTTTTTCGTGCTTTTCGTGGACATGGATCAGGTCTAATGTGCGGCGTTCTTCATGCCGAAATCGAAGGTTTGAATGCCCGCGCGGATCAGGTCGTGGGCAATACCCAAGGCCCAGGCGGCACCCACTGCAGCCTGAATGTTTTGGGTAATAAAAGGCCGCTGGGCCGGATCTGGAAAGGCGATAGTGCCAAGATCGAGAATGGCGGTCTGGTTCATGCCGGTGGCCAGCACGACGTGGCCATTATCCACAAATACGCAGCGCCCGCCCTTGGCACGATGCTGGGCCAAGACTGGAATTTCCCATGATGCGCTAAAGAAAATCACGCTACCATCGCACAGGGCAGCCATTTCTGCCACCAGCGGATCGGCCCCGTTGAGTACTGCCACCCCTTCCGGCAGCACCAGGTCGACCTGGGTGCGTGCAACATTAACCATTTGTCCGGCGTTATTGATATGCAACTCCGGCAAGCATTCCGTGGGATCGATGTTGGTCACGACGCCAACCTGGCAGCGGTCATAAGCCACTCCTTGGGTCAGAATGGCGCGCCAGCCGTTTTCAAAAACTGCGGCGTCAACTGAGCGGTTCAGAAGAATTCTTTGCGTCGCTTGCCAATTGGCGCAGTCGCCTGATTCGACGGATCTTTCCCGCAGATACAAACCGTCGCCGCAGGCCAGCCCTACATATGCACCGTGCAGGTGTAGCAGTCGGGCAATCAGGCGTGCCACCATGGTTTTGCCCGAGGTACCGGTCACGCCTACAATCGGAATCCGGCCGCAGCCGTGGCTGTTGTGTGTGGCCGGAAACAGGTGATCGACAATGGCCTGCCCAATCGGCCGGGCCGGGCCATCGGCTGGCTTCAAGTGCATCAACAATCCAGGCCCGGCGTTGACCTCGACAATCGCGCCGCCTTGCTCTTCCAGCGGACGCGAAATGTCAGTGGCGACCAGATCGACTCCGGCGATATCGAGTCCGATGACGCGCGCAGCCAGCGCGGCGGCGGCGGCCACCTCCGGGTGCACCAGATCGGTGACGTCAAAGGCGACATTGCCATTGCGCTGGATCAGTACCGTAGCGCCGGCCGGCGGCACCGCATCCGGGCTAAAACCTTGGCGCGACAACTCCAGCAGTACTGCTGGATCTTCATCGATCAAGACCAGATTGAGGGGGTGATCTTCGGTGGTGCCACGGCGCGGGTCGGTGTTGATTTGATCGTCTATCAGTTGCGTGATGCAGGCTTTACCATCGCCGATCACCGATGCGGTTTCGCCGCGCGCCGCTGCCACTACACGGCCGCCGATGACCAGCAACCGGTGTTCGTTGCCGGCCACGAAGCGCTCGACTATGACTGCGCTGCCTTCCTGCGCCGCCAGGTCGAAAGCCGCCTCGATATCGCTGCGCGTTTTGAGGTCGGTGGAGACGCCGCGCCCGTGGTTGCCGTCCGACGGCTTGAGCACTACCGGCAGGCCGATATCTTGCGCTGCTTCCCACGCATCTTCGAGGTTCTCGACAATCCGGCCTTCGGGAATCGGTACGCCGCACGATTGCAGCAGATTCTTGGTCAAATCCTTGTCGCGCGATATGCTCTCGGCGATCGCGCTGGTGGCATCGGTTTCTGCAGTCCAGATGCGCCGCTGTTTGGCGCCGTATCCCAGTTGCACCAGATTGCCTTCACTCAGTCGTATCGAAGGGATGCGCCGTTCGTTTGCTGCATCGACGATGCAGGCGGTGCTGGGCCCCAGAACGGCGGCATCGCGTATTGCGCGCAGCTCTGCGACGGTGGCTGCAACATCGAACGGTTGATCCTCGATTGCCGCCATGACCAGATCGCGCGCCGCTACCAGCGCTGCCCGACTGACTTGCTCGTATCTGGCGCGCACCGCGACCTTATAGACGCCGCGCTGCTGAGTCTGGCGGGCTTTGCCAAAACCGCTCTGCATGCCGGCCAGGTTTTGCAACTCGATCATCACGTGTTCCATGATGTGCGCCGGCCAGGTGCCGTCGCGCAAGCGTTGCAGAAAGCCGCCGCGCTCGCCGATCCCGCAGCGATGCTCGATGAGCCCCGGCAACCACGTTGTCAGGCGCTCGTAAAAGCCGGGAATAGTATTGGATGGCGCATCTTCCAGATCGTTGATATCGACCCAGGCTTCCAGAACCGGGCGATAAGTCCAGATATTCGGCCCGCGCAAAGACAACACATTGATGATGTCGATAGTTTTTTTATTCATAGATGAATACTGATGCGGTTAGATGAAAAGCAAATGTATACGCACAAAATAACCTTAACGCGCCTGGCGCGATTTGGTTTCGATTAGCGGAGGAAAATTTTGCAGGATGTGAAATACTAGCAAACAACGGCAATACCTTTGGATATACTTGGCGCAAAATCGCGATTAAACTTCAGTTAACAGATAATTTGAGGTGTAGTTTACGCTCATAAACCCATTTACCGCACGCCCCTGCCGCTTTAATGAAAACTGTCTTGCCAATATTGCTATTAAAAAAGTATGAACTGCCTGCCGCCTGGCATCACGACTTACACTCCCAACTGATCAAAAATGAAACGGTACTCGCGCATTGCGAGATTGATCTCGATGCGCAGTTGCATTTTGTTCCGGGTATCGTGGTGGTCAGTAATTTCAGGCTGCTTTTCAAGACCCGTGATGATGCCACCTGGCAGCAATGGTCGTATCGACCGGATTTGATCCTGGTGCATCAGGATCATGCCGGCGTGGGCAGTCTCGAACTGCACGATGCTGGTGCCCGCCTGTCGTGCTGGCGCTACACCTTAAACCATAACCCGGATGCCTTGCGCCTGGTGGTTCAGTTCGAGCAGCAATGCCACGCTGCCGTGTCGGGGCAAGCGGTGGCTGAACCCGAATCGGTAGTATGCCCGAGCTGCAAGACAATTCTGGAGCCTGGGCAGGAAGAATGCCCGAACTGTGCTCCCGACGTCGCTATTGCGCCGTCGACCTGGACGCTGTTTCGGCTGTGGCGTTTTGCCCGGCCCTATAACGGCCAATTGCTGCTGGGATTTATCCTCACGCTGGCGGCCACCGCCGCAACATTAGTACCGCCCTATCTGACCATGCCGCTGATGGACAATGTGCTGATTCCGTATCAGAACGGGGCCCCAATTGACGTTCAACTGGTCACGCTGTATCTGGGCGGCCTGTTCGGCTCGGCGTTGCTGGCCTGGCTGTTGAGCTGGGCCCGCACTTATATTCTGGCCCTGGTGAGCGAACGCATCGGCGCCGACTTGCGCACCAGCACCTATGAACATTTATTGCGCTTGTCGCTCGAATATTTCGGCGGCAAGCGCACCGGCGACCTGATGACGCGCATCGGCTCAGAGACCGACCGCATCTGTGTATTTTTGTCGCTGCACTTGCTGGACTTCGCCACCGATGTACTGATGATCGTGATGACGGCGGCAATTCTGATCTCGATCAATCCCTTGCTGGCATTAGTGACGCTGGTGCCGTTGCCGTTCATTGCCTGGATGATCCATGCGGTGCGCAACAAATTGCGCTATGGCTTTGAAAAAATCGATCGGATCTGGTCGGAAGTCACCAATGTGCTGGCCGATACCATCCCCGGCATCCGCGTAGTCAAGGCCTTTGCCCAGGAAAAACGCGAGGCTGCGCGCTTTCGCGAAGCCAACAACCACAATCTTGCGATCAATGATCGGGTCAACAAGATTTGGTCGCTGTTTTCGCCGACGGTCGGCTTTTTGACTGAAATCGGCTTGCTGGTGGTGTGGGCAGTCGGCATCTGGCAAGTCTCGCACGGCATGATCACAGTCGGCGTACTGACCGCATTCCTGGCCTACATCAGCCGTTTTTACACCCGGCTCGACTCCATGAGCAGAATCGTCTCGGTGACGCAGAAAGCCGCTGCCGGCGCCAAGCGCATCTTCGATATTCTGGACCACGTATCGAGCGTGCCGGAAGCTGCCAATCCGATCCATCTGGCGCAAATCGAAGGCCGTATCGAAATCAGGAATATCGGCTTTCGCTACGGCAACCGGGCGGTAATCCACGACCTCGATCTGACCATCCAGCCGGGCGAGATGATCGGCCTGGTCGGTCATAGCGGCTCCGGCAAGAGCACGCTGGTCAACCTGATCTGCCGTTTTTACGATGTTTCCGCCGGTGCGATCCTGATCGACGGGGTCGATATCCGCTCGCTGCCGATTTCCGAATACCGCAGCAATATCGGCCTGGTACTGCAGGAACCTTTCCTGTTCTTTGGCACCATCGCCGAAAACATCGCCTATGGCAAGCCGGAGGCCAGCCGCGGGCAGATCATTGCCGCTGCCCGCGCCGCCAATGCGCATGAATTCATTTTGCGCCTGCCGCATGGTTACGATTCGATGGTCGGCGAGCGCGGCCAGACCTTGTCCGGGGGCGAACGCCAGCGGATTTCAATTGCCCGTGCGCTACTGATCGATCCGCATATCCTGATCATGGATGAAGCCACGTCTTCGGTCGATACCACTACCGAGCGCGAGATTCAAAAAGCGCTGGATAACCTGGTGCGCGGCCGCACCACCATCGCAATTGCACATCGGCTTTCTACACTGCGCCAAGCCGACCGGCTAGTGGTGATGGATCGCGGCCAGATCGTCGAAGTTGGCAAACACGATGAATTGCTGGCGCGCGAAGGCGCCTACTATCGGCTGTATCAGGCCCAGGCTCGTCAAGCCGAGCAAGACAGGCTGGAGCAAGGCGTGGAGCACAGCGCTGAATTTGATGAAAGTGAACGTGTGGCATGAGTGATTTGAACGATTTTGATTTGGAGCGCAATGCCTTCGGCAAACTGGTATTTACCGCCGCTGGGGAGTCTGATAGCCATGTCGGAGTGGTGCCGGTACGCGCATTCCCGATTGCCGCGCCAGACAGCGGGATTGCCATCGTCAGTGCCGATGGTAGCGAACTGGCCTGGATCGAGCGCTTATCCGATCTGCCTGATGAAGTGAGGATATTGCTGGAACAGGAGTTGGCCAGTCGCGAGTTTTTGCCGCACATCCTGCAGATTCTGCATGTTTCCGCATTCGCCACGCCCAGCACCTGGCAAGTCGAAACCGACCGCGGCGAGACCAGCTTTGTGCTTAAGGGCGAAGAAGATATTCGCCGCGTCGGGCCAGAGGGTCTCATCATTGCCGACAGCCACGGCGTCCAGTATCTGGTGCGCGACCTGCAGGAGCTGAACCAGACCAGCCGCAAGCTGCTGGACCGGTTTTTGTAATAGTGCGGGCCTGCGTGCCTGCATCTGGTTGCGCCTGCAGTAACTATTCAGCCCGCACCAAGAAACGTCCAAACCGAAGTGTTTTTTTGTAGGAGCGCACCCGGGCGCGAAAGCAGTCGCCAGACCGCAGCCGTTGATCGCGCCCGGGTGCGCTCCTACAACATCGTGCCATTTCGCTCTTAATTGTCTTGCCGTCTGAATAGTTGCCACACGTACTATTTTATATGGAGTATGCCTAAAAACAGGCATTTTTCCGCATATATTTGAACGATTGTTAAATAATACATAGCCATGTATGTATTTTAATACTGGAATTCGTGCTGTGCGTGGCATCAAGTCGCTGCCAGCAATTTATCCAGCTTATCCCAACTATCGGTTAACGCTCCAAAGCCATTGCTGCCCGCTTGGCTTTCGAATATTACGGTGTGCGCTAGTTCCTCGGGCGACAGCGGCTGTTGGACGCTGGTGAGCCTGTCCAGTACCGACCCGTTGGCTTCCGACGGATCGGTGCCGAGCGCACTGCGGTGCTGGATACGGCTGCGCAGAGTCACTGCATCGGCCTGAGCCGAGGCGATTGCGAACCCAACCGCCATCTGCCGGGCCAATTGCCGGAACATGGCCCGCTCATCTTCGCGCAGGAATGCGGCATCTACGATTACCGTGTAACCGGTTTCCAACAACTGCCGGGCCATTTGCAGCAGCAGGCTATAGGTCTGCCGGGTTGCTGCAGCGCTGTAGATGTTTTGCGCGGTACGGCTGTTGTCGAGGGCATCGATGCCGAACAGGCGTTTGCGCTCAACATCGGAGCGCAGCCGAATCCCATGCTGGCGTTCCAGCACTTCAAGCGCCAACGTGCTTTTGCCGGAACCGGGCAAGCCGTGGGTGATGATCAGCGTTGGCGCACCGGAATGCAGCAGCGTGTCCGCTAAAGTCAGATAGCTGCGCACGCTGGCCAGAGCTTCAGCTGCCTCAGCTTGCGATAAGTCAGGCTGAGTGATGCGAATAGCGCTTACCTTGGCGCGCACCGTGGCCCGGCCAGCCAGGTAGAAACGCAGCAACGCCACGCCGGCGTAGTCGCCGGTGATCTCCAGATACGCGTTGAGCAGGCGAAAAGCAAATCCGCCTTGTTGACGGTGCATCAAGTCCATCATCGGGAAAGCGAGTTCGTTGATGACGTCGATCCAGCGCAATCCGGGATCGAATTCGAGACAGTCGAACGGTACCGGTTGATCGTCGATCAGTACGATATTGCTCAAATGCAGATCGCCGTGGCATTCGCGCACGAAACCGTCATTGCGGCGCTGTCCGAAGATCGGCCGGCAGGCAGCAAATTCAACTGCAGTGGCTTGCTGCAATGCTTGCAAGGTTTGGTGGTCTGCAGCGCTATGTAACAGTGCTCCAAGTTGTTCGAAATTCTGCTCGTCAACAGCAAGAATGGCTTCGGCAGTGCCAAACGCGCTGACCGGGTCGGCCGGCGGCAGACTGGCGTGAAAGCGCGCCAAGGTGACGGCCAAGCGGTCGATATGCGCGGCGCGTAATTGGCCGGCAGCCAGTACCACGTCCATTTGGTTCGAACCATCGAAACGGCGCATCCTGACCGCATATTCAATCGCCGGCAAATGGCCCAAGCCCAGCAGCGGCGCCTCGAAACTACCGCCGATCGGGATTACATCGATATAGATATCCGGCGCCAACCGCCGGTTGAGTCGAATTTCTTCTTTGCAATAAAATTCTCGCCCAGCCAGCGTACTGAAGTCGAGGAAATCCAGATCGAGCGCTTTCTTGACCTTGTAAGCAGTGTCTTCGCTGAGCAAAATCCATGAAATATGGGTTTCGATCAGCTCCATGTGCTGTTGTTGCAGCGCGTGGATAAGTTGCAATTGCTGCTGCAGGGCGGCTGACGGCTTATTTTGCATCGTTTATTTCCAGTAGTGCAGACATAGAGGCCTGCACACCTTATCAATGTTTCATGCCGGCCATACTATTAAGCGGCCGTGCCGGCACTTGCAGTTCAATGGTTTGACGTTTTTTATCCTTGCCTTCGACCACTAGCGTCACCGGCACCATGTCGCCCTCCTTAATTTGCTGCTTCAAGTTGATCAGCATGATGTGATAACCGCCCGGCTTCAGCTCGACCGCTTTGCCGGCCGGTAAGTCCACACTGGAAACGGCGCGCATTTTCATGACGTTATTCTCCATCGACATTTCATGCACTTCGACCACGCTGGCGGCCGGCGAACGCACCTCGACTAAGCGGGCATCCTGTTTGGCAGTCAGTTGCATGAAAGCGCCGGTGGTTTTTTGCTGTTGCACGGTGGCGCGCACCCAAGAGTCCTTGACCTCGACCTGGGCCAACACAGCAGTGGCGGAAAGTGCGAGTAGTGAGGCAAGAATTACATGTTTCATGGATTTCCTTTGATTTTTAATCGGACGTAGATGCAGACACGAAGTACAAGTTGTGCCGGCTATTGTGCCGCAGTATCTGCACGCAGCGCCAAGTTCAGATGGTCGATGATTTCGGCCCAATCGGCATCTTCCAAAATCTCTTCGCGCAAAAACGTGGCTTGTGCCGGGCTCCAGAACGACGCATCGGCCAGTACGACATCGGCCGCTAGCGGCGCATGAGCAGCGATGAAGCGATCGATTGCCGCGATTTCTGCGGGCAAGCCCAATTGCTTGAATAGTTCGGCGAACGGATGTACGGGTTGTTCCATGGTGCTCTCCTGGTACGCGTTTTTACAATGCTTTTGCAATGCGTTTGCAATGATTAACATGCGTTCAATGTGCGCTGCGGCGCTTGAGTTGGGTTTTCAGAGCTGCGATTTCATCCAGCAGATCGAGCGCCAGCGCAACTCCGGCCGGATTGATTTCAAGATCGCGCGTGAGCCGCACAGCCAGTCGTGCGCGTTGCAGCGCGGCACCGCTAAAGCGCCACTCTTGCGGCTGCGGACCGTATGGCTCCAGCATGCCTTCCAGCACCCAGATCGTGATCTGTTCCTCTGGCGCATCGCACGCCTGGCACAACTCAATTAAGGTCAGTTCGATTTCTTCCTCGACCACCTGGCCTTGGAGGTAGGTTGTATTTGTTTGGTTCATCAGATTTGCTCCGAATTATCCTGCGAGATGGGCGCGTGGGTTGAAGTCGAAAGCTTGCGCCATCGCACGGTAAGCCTCCTTGGCGCGCTCGTCGTCGGCCGGCGGCAGCGCGATCACCAGCACCGCGTACAAATTGCCGGCCGGGTTGCCTGGAATGCCCTGCCCCTTCAAGCGCAGCTTGCGCCCGGCGCTGGAGCCGGGCGGGATGGTGAGATGCACCGAGCCTTCGGGCGTCGGTGCGGTGACGCTGCCGCCGAGCGCCGCTTCCCACGGCGCCAGCGGCAAATCGAAATAGACGTCGCGCCCATCGACCCGATAATGCGGGTGCGGACGAAATACGATTTCCAGATACAGGTCGCCGGCCGGCCCTTGCCCTGACCCTGGCCCGCCTTGTCCGCTCAAACGTAAATGCTGGCCTTCGCGAATCCCTTTCGGGATGGTGATGTCGAGCGTGCGGTCCTGGGTACTGACGCGACCTTGCGCGTCCATGGTTGGCAGGCGCAGCGAGATGCTGCGCTGTGCCCCGTGGTAAGCGTCTTGCAGATCGATTTGCACCTTGGCATGATGATCCTGACCCTGCGCCGGCCTGGCTTGCCGCGCCGCATGGCCTGCCCCGCTCTGGCGACCGAACAACGATTCGAAAAAATCGCTGTAATCGGCACCGTCTGCTTTGGCATCGCCACCGCTAAATTCAAAACCGGCATCCCAGTTCGGCGGCGGCTGGAATTCCTGTCCGCTGCGATGCTGGCTACCGACCTGGTCATAGGCAGCACGCGTTTCCGGGTCCTTGAGCACTTTGTACGCTTCGCCCATTTCCTTGAAGCGTGTTTCCGCATCGGGTTCCTTGCTGACGTCGGGATGGTATTTGCGCGCCAGTTTGCGATATGCGCCCTTGATTTCATCCTGAGTTGCCGTGCGCGATACGCCAAGGCTTTCGTAATAATCTTTGAATTTCATGGATTAATGTTTCCACTTGCGGGGTTAAGAAAACGCAATAAGTCGTATTGAATCGTATTGAAATTAGTGCATGTTGCATTCGTACCGTTTGTGCTAAATCAACTGCATCCACTACATCACCGCACCGAACAATTTGCCCGCACCAGCCGTCGCCGCCATCGCCAGCGCACCCCAAAAAGTCACTCGCAGCGCGGCCTGGACTACTGGCGCGCCACCGGTGTGAGCGCCCAGCGCGCCTAATGCGACCAGACCTACCAGCGAGGTGCCGGCCACCAGTGGCACCAGTTGCGGCAGTGGCGCCAGCAGCGTCGCCAATAGCGGCAGGGCGGCGCCTGCAGCGAAGGTGACGGCCGAAGTCAGCGCGGCTTGCACCGGCCGCGCGCTGGCAGAATGAGAAATGCCGAGCTCATCGCGCGCATGGGCGCCTAGCGCATCATGTTCCATCAATTGGGACGCCACTTGCGCCGCCAACTGATGCGTCAGCCCGCGCTGCATGTAGATGGCGGTCAGCTCTTGCTGTTCGTGCTCCGGCTCTTCGATCAGTTCGATCCGTTCGCGCTCCAGGTCGGCTTGCTCGGTGTCGGACTGTGAACTGACAGACACGTATTCACCAGCCGCCATCGACATCGCTCCCGCCACCAGACCCGCGACGCCGGCTACCAATAGCTCACTGCGCCCCCCGCTGGCCGCAGCAATACCCACCATCAGGCTGGCGGTGGAGACGATGCCGTCATTTGCTCCCAGTACAGCGGCGCGCAGCCAGCCGATGCGTTCGGTACGGTGCAGCTCAGGGTGTCTGGGTCGGGCCATGTTGATCTTTCTTAATCTGGAGGTGTGCGTCTGGTGGCTGGCGGGTGTCAGTATCGGTAGCCATCTCGCCAGCAGAAGTTAATGAGAATGGGAGTGGCTATGCGACAAATTCACAGCGATCGGGCCATCGCACGGCGGCATCAAGGGTGTAGTCGCGACTTGCAGTGTGGCATGGTCGATGTCGAAGCGCTCGTGCAGGCCAGTGCTGGCCTGGCACAAGAACGCATCGCCCGGATGCCCTGCAGACATGATCAAATGTGCGGTGAGCGCCACCTGCGAGGTGCCCATTGCCCATACATGCAAGTCATGCACACGGGTTACGCCAGGCAGCGATTCCAGATAGGCGCGCACCTCGGGTAGATTGATTGCCTCCGGCACGCCGTCAAACAACAAGTGCAACGATTGCCGGAACAGGCTCCAGGTACTGACCACAATTACGGCGGCAATCAGCAGACTGGCCACCGGGTCCAGCCAGTTCCAGCCGAACCATAGCGCCAGCGCACCGGCCACCACTACGCCGGCCGAGACCAGCGTGTCAGCTGCCATGTGCAGGAATGCGCTGCGGATATTCAAGTCGTTTTTGCCGCCGTGCATGAATAGCAGAGCCGTAGCGCCATTGATTGCAATGCCGACACCAGCCACTAGCATGATAGTCACGCCCTGCACCGGCCCCGGAGCACCTAGCCGTCCGATTGCTTCCCAAGCCAGTGAACCCATCGCCACCAACAGTAATAATGCATTGGCAAAGGCGGCCAGAATGGAGGCGCGTTTCCAGCCGTAGGTATGGCGCGCGTCCGGCAGCAACCTGCCGGCCAGCGCGCCGCCCCAGGCCAGCACCAACCCGGCCACGTCGGACAAATTGTGGCCGGCGTCGGCTAATAGCGCCAGCGAGTTGACCTGCCAGCCGTAAAAAGCTTCCAACGCGACAAAAACGGTATTGAGCAAGATGCCAATTGCAAATGCGCGATTAAAGCTGGTGGGCGCGTGATCGTGGGCGCCACTCATGTGCGCTCCTTATCAATCAATCTGGAAACCTGATGCAAACCTGTCATGAATAATGCTCCGCATGGGTTGAATTTTAAAGAATGGATGTGAATTCCCAAGGCCCCGGCCGCGCTTGCTGCAATTTGCGCTTGCTGGCGGTGCCGATATTGATGAAGCATACCGGATGCTCGCCGGCGGCCAGCGTAAATAGTTTCTGCATGTGCCCCGAGCGCATCGCCTGTCCGCTGGTCAGGCCGGCGCCGAAGCCCATTGCATGCGCCGACAGCAACATGTTCTGCAGCGCGCAGCCAAACGAGACCATGCGTTCCAGCGCCGGAATATCCGGCTCGGCCGGCCCCAGTTGGGCCACCGCCAACAGCAGCAGCGGCGCGCGGTGCGCCTTTTCGCGCGCGCTGGCAATCTGCTCGGGCGTGGCGTCGGCATCGCGCTCGATTAACGCTTGCGCAAATACTTCGCCCAGCAGCGCGCGTTTATCCAGCGGGATGATGACGAAGCGCCACGGATGCAATTGACCGTGATCCGGCGCTGCTGCGGCGGCAGCCAGCAGTTGTTCGAGCTGGATCGGTGTCGGGCCGGGCGCTGCCAGTCGTTTGGGCGAAATGTTTTGGCGCGAGTGAATCAGTGCCTGCGCGACGTCGCATAACTCTTCTGCCGTCACCGTAGCCGGCGCGCAATCCGGCACGGCAGCGCTGTGTGTCTGTGGTGCGGTCGGCAATTGCGGCATGGATGCTCCTTTCCCGATAATCCTGCAAATCAAAAGCTCCGATTTTGCATTATCACCCAAGCGCGCGCAATGCCTTCCTAGTGCCTCAGACACGTTTTGCCGGCAAGCGTTGCCATGCGTGATAAATTGTTGCTTGCAAGAATGTTATTAATCGTTCAGGAGAATTATCGTGCGCTGCCCTATTTCACTTTTCTCGCATTGCCGCCGTGTCGCCGACCCGCGAGGCATGCGATGAAGCTGCCTCCAATGAAGTTGCCTCCAATACGGCGCTTGCTCGCACTATTATTGCTGGGCGGCGTACTGCATTCCGGGCCGATGGTGCAGGCAGTTGCGGCTGCAAATACAACTGACGATACCGCGCCACCCGTGCTGCTGGCGCAAAATTTCAATGATGCGATCGACCCCAGCGCTTACCTGGTAAGTGAAAAGCTCGACGGCGTGCGTGCGCTGTGGGATGGCACAACGCTGCGCTTTCGCAGCGGCAGAATAATTCCGGCACCGGACTGGTTTATTTCCAATTTTCCGGCGCACCCGCTGGATGGCGAATTGTGGATGGGGCGGCGCAAATTCGACCGCCTGTCGGCAGCGGTGCGACGCGATAGCCCGCGCGATGCCGAGTGGCGCCAAATCAGCTATCAGGTATTCGAATGGCCGCAAGCACCCGGCACTTTCAGCGAGCGCATTGCCGCATTGCAGGTCAGCGTGGCGCGCGCCAACCTGGACTGGCTGCAATTAGTGCCGCAAGTACGCATCGCCAATCGCCAGGCTCTGCAAGCCAGATTGCAGCAAGTGGTGCACGCCGGCGGCGAGGGCTTGATGCTGCACCGCGCCGACGCGCTCTGGCAAACCGGCCGTACCGATGCACTGCTGAAACTGAAACCACAGCTTGACGCCGAGGCCAAGGTTATCGCCCACCTGCCGGGCAAAGGGAAATATCAAGGCTTGTGCGGCGCATTGCTGGTGGAAAGTCCCGACGGGCAGCGCTTTCGCCTGGGCAGTGGCATGAGCGATGCCCAGCGCCGCGCGCCACCGCCGGTAGGCAGCATTGTGACCTACCGCTACCGCGATCGCACGCCGAATGGTTTACCGCGCTTTGCCAGCTTCCTACGGGTGCGCGCACCGGAATAATTTTCCTGTTTTTAAAATAAAAAAACCAGCGTTCAGCTGGTTTTTTTCGCTTAACAATCCGTTGCTCCAAAGCTATTCAATGCTTGTGCAAAATCAAGTAGTGCGGGCCTGCGTGCCTGCATCGGGTCGCAGGCACGCAGGCCTGCACTACTACAACCTTAGCCGCTGTCATTCGACGGTCACAATTTCACAGTACATTTTCACTTGCTGCGTTGCACAAGGGCAATCTCGGCTCACATCTGCAACCCGCGTTGCGACAGCGCCAAAAGTACTGTCACTTATTTTTATACCGCTCATTTTTGCACCCATTAGGGAGTTTCCGACATGCACGACATTACTGACAACAAGCGCCGCAGTATTTTAAGAATTCTGGCCGGCGCACCGCTGCTGCCAATTGCCGGATTTGGCAATGCCCTGTTGCTGGCCGGTTGCGGCGGCAGCACTACCGCATTGGCGGGGCCTGCAGCCACCATTGCTGCAGTCTCCTTCGTGTCGATGGCCGCGCCGAGTGCGGCAGCGGATCAAGCCACGACCAACGTGAAATCGAAGATGTTGCTGGAGATGTCCGACGGCAGCAAGCAGGAAGTGGCATTGAGTTATCAACCGTTTTTTATCACTGGCGATAAAGTGCCTGATGGCAAGGGCGGCACGGTGGTGGCCGGCGGCTATTTCGATATCAATGGCCAACCGATCCTGGATTCCAGCGCTGCAAGCAAGCCGCAATTTTATTCGGACTGCCCGGATGGCTACACCATGTTGAAGCTGGACAATCCGACTGTTTCAGGTGTGGTCGGCAATACGGTTTTCGCAGTTGTGCAGTTTGAGTACACATCGACTGATTCGGCTGGTGGAAATATGTACGGCAAGCTGCCTTCGCCGATCGCGATTCTGACGCTGGATCAGGACAAGAAATCCGGTCAGCTCAAATTAATCAAATATGAAACCGTCGATACGTCACCGGCCCATGGCTTGTGGATCACTTGCGGCGCCAGTATTTCGCCCTGGAATACCCATTTGTCGAGCGAAGAATATGAGCCGGATGCGACTAGCGCCGCCAGCAACGCCGGTTTTATGGCTTTTAGCCAGAACTTGTTTGGCGATACCACCCAGGCCAACCCGTATCACTACGGGCATATGCCGGAAATCACCGTCAAGCCGGACGGTACCGGTTCCGTAAAAAAACATTACTGCATGGGCCGCATCTCGCATGAGCTGGTACAAGTCATGCCGGATCAGCGCACCGTGCTGATGGGCGACGATTTCACTAACAGCGGCCTGTTCATGTTCATCGCCGACAAGGCAGCGGATTTGTCGGCAGGCACTTTGTTTGTAGCGAAATGGAAGCAAAAAAGCGCAAGCAACGGCGGCTCGGCCGACCTTGGCTGGATCAGGCTCGGCCATGCCAGCAGTGCGGAAATCGAAGTGTTGGCCAATAGCCTCAAAGCTGCCGATATCATGGATGTAAAAACAGCCGATCCACTGGACGCCAGCTATACCAAAATCGGCTTTAGCGGAAAATTTAATTGGGTCAAATTCGTGCCCGGCAAAGAACAAGCCGCGATCTTCCTGGAAACCCATCGCTACGCCGCTTTCAAAGGCGGCAGCCTGGGCTTCACCAAGATGGAAGGCGTGACCGTCAATGCCAGGGACAAGAAGGCCTATCTGGCCATGTCCTACATTCAGGGCACCATGATCAACGGCACTACCGACGTCAATGTCAAAGGCCCCAAAGCAGGCGCGGTGTATCAACTGGATCTGGCCGATGCGCAAAAGGACGATACCGGCGTTGCGATCGATAGCGCCTGGGTGCCGGTATTCATGGCAACTGTGCCGGCGCTGGTGGGCGCGGATCTGGCGGTGCCGGATGCGCTGGGTAACCTGGCCGATGTTAACCTGATCGCAAACCCCGACAACATCAAGTTTTCCGAACGGCTGCGTACCTTGTTCATCGGTGAAGACAGCGGCATGCATGTCAATAACTTCTTGTGGGCTTACAACGTCGACAGCAAGGTACTGACCCGCATTTTGTCTTGTCCGGCAGGTGCCGAATCGACCGGTCTGCAAGCGGTCGATAACCTCAATGGCTTCGCATACATCATGAGCAATTTTCAGCATCCCGGAGACTGGGTGCTAACCAAGGACGGCAGCAATAATGTGACTGGCGGCCTGCATTCCAAGGTATATCAAAATCTGGATGCGCTGATTAACACGAACTACAAAAACAAGCACGGCGGCGGGGTTGGCTATATTCAGGGCCTGTCGGTAGCAAGCTAAAACGAAAACCTACCTGTGGCATTAATGGCGACCGTTTCGAGCCATTGGAAAATATCTTCGGAACGGTTGTTATATATCGAACGACAGAAAATATCACATCTCTACCGTAGCTAAACAGAGGTAAAAAATCATGAATAATTTCAGTATCAGTACCCGTTTGAGTGCCGGATTTGCCGCTGTGCTGATCTTGATGCTGGCGATTGCCGGATTGGGTATCAGCCGATTACAGGCAGTCGGCGAGGTGGTGCATACGATGTCATCTGAAACCATGGCAATTGAGCGGCTCGGCGCCGAATGGTTTACCGAGATCAGCGTCAATAGCGCGCGAACCGTAGCGGTTGCCAGAACTGATGAGCCGGAATCCCAGCAATATTTTAAAGAGCAAATCAGAATCACCGCCAATAAAATTAGCGCGATTCAAAAAAGTCTGGAGCCGATGATTGCCTCGGCCGGAGGCAAAGCACTGCTGCTGCATATTGCTGAAAAACGCAAGTTGTATGCAACTGTCGGCGACGCTGTTCTCGAACTCAAAAGGACTGGCAGGAATGCGGTTGCCGACCAGATGATCGAAGAAAAATTCTTGCCGGCGGTCGACGCTTATTTGAGCAGTGCCCGCCAACTGATTGTCTACCAACAAAACCTGTCGCAGGCACTGGCTACACAAGCTGACCGTCATTTCCAGAACGGCCGCATCCTGATGGCGTCGTTGAGCGTGGCTGCGCTGTTGCTCGGCTTGGCATGCGCATGGCTGATCAGCCGTTCCATCTCGATACCGTTACATGCAGCGGTGCAGATTGCCCAGCGTGTTGCCGCAGGCGATTTATCGGCACAAATCGTGGCTACCGGCAAGGATGAAACCGGCCAACTGCTCGCCGCTTTACGCGACATGAATACTGCGCTGCATCAAGTCATTGGCGACGTCCGTTTTGGTGTTGATACCATTGCGCTGGCTTCAGGGGAAATCGCCACCGGCAACGCCGACCTGTCATCGCGTACCGAAGAGCAGGCCAGTGCGCTGGAAGAAACCGCCAGTTCGATGGAACAACTGACTGCTACTGTGCACCAAAATACCGACCATGCACGCCAAGCCGCCCAGTTGGCAGTATCGGCCTCCAGCGTAGCCGTCAAGGGCGGCCAGGTGGTATCGCAAGTAGTTGATACCATGGGTTCGATCAAGGCCAGCTCGCACAAGATCGCCGACATCATCAGCGTCATCGACGGCATCTCTTTTCAGACCAATATTCTGGCGCTGAATGCGGCGGTTGAAGCGGCCCACGCCGGCGAACAGGGCCGCGGCTTCGCAGTGGTTGCCAGCGAAGTACGTAATTTGGCGCAGCGCTCGGCTGCCGCCGCCAAGGAAATCAAAGCCCTGATCGACGATTCGGTACGACAAGTCGACCAGGGCAGCGAACTGGTGGATGCCGCCGGCCAGACCATGAGTGAAATCGTCAGCTCGGTCCAGCGGGTAGCCGACATCATGAGTGAAATCACCGCTGCCAGCCAGGAGCAAAGCGCCGGCATCGAACAGGTCAACCAAGCCATCGGCCAGATGGATGAAATGACGCAGCAGAATGCGGCACTGGTAGAACAGGCGGCGGCTGCCGCCGAAAGCCTGCAGGGTCAGGCAGTATCGCTGGCGCAGGCGGTGAGCGTGTTCAAATTGAGTAAAAAAGCCGAAGCGGTACCGGTAGTTACCGCTTTTACGCAACAACAACCGCAACGCGCTGCGCAGAAAACGGGCAGCAGGCTAGCCATTGACTACTCTGGCAATGGGCCGGAAAGGCGATTTTCAGCAGCGTTGTGCAATTAAGCATACCTAAGCATGTATATTTAAGAGCAACACTAAAACAATGCGTAAAAATGGGTGCTTTTGCATATACTCCCATGATAAAAGTTAAGGCTGGGGCGCAATAAGCGCAGCCCTACAGTGTTGTAGGGGCAGGTTCCAAACCTGCCCTTTTGCGGCAACCTGCGAGGGGGGGGAAACCCGCTCCCTACACGGAATGGCCGGCTTCATACCAAGGTTTGGACGCATTTACCACTTTCACCACCAGTAGCATCACCGGCACTTCGATCAGCACCCCAACCACGGTGGCCAGCGCCGCGCCGGACTCGAAACCGAACAGGCTGATGGCTGCCGCCACCGCCAGCTCAAAAAAGTTGGAAGCGCCGATCAGCGCCGACGGGCCGGCGACCGAATGTTTTTCGCCTACTTTCTTGTTAAGCCAGTAAGCCAATCCCGCATTGAAAAAAACCTGGATTAGAATCGGTACCGCCAGCAGCGCAATCACCAGCGGTTGCCGCAGGATGGCGTCGCCCTGGAATGCGAATAGCAGCACCAGCGTCGCCAATAAAGCTGCAATCGACCACGGCTGAATTTTGTGCAGTGCTGCATCGAACCTGGCTGTGCCTTTGGCCAACAGCGCGCGCCGGATTACCTGGGCGATGATCACCGGCAGCACGATATACAACACTACCGAAGTCAGCAGCGTGGCCCACGGCACGATGATGGTGGATACGCCTAGCAGCAAAGCGACCAACGGCGCGAACGCAAATACCATGATCAGATCATTGATCGCCACCTGCGACAGCGTGAAATACGGGTCGCCGCCGGTTAGCCGACTCCAGACAAACACCATCGCGGTGCAGGGCGCGGCTGCCAGCAGAATCAAGCCGGCGATGTAGGAATCGATTTGCGCGCTGGGCAAATACGGTGCAAACCAGACCCGGATAAATAGCCAGCCCAAAAACGCCATCGAAAACGGCTTCACCGCCCAGTTGACGAATAGCGTAACGGCGATGCCCTTGCTGTGCTGCCTGACTTGTTGCAACGCGCCGAAATCGATTTTCAGCAGCATCGGGATGATCATCACCCAGATCAGCAAACCGACCGGCAGATTGACCTTGGCGACTTCCATCGCGCCGATCGCCTTGAACATATTCGGCCAGCCCTGACCGAGCGCGATGCCGACCACGATGCAAATCGCAACCCACGCGGTCAGATAGCGTTCAAAAAAACTTAGTGGAGCGACAGCCCCAGCCGCCTTTTTGGCGGCAACTTCACATTGTGCAGACATAACAATTCCAGTTGGGATAGAGGGATAACTTACGCACTCTGGCTTTGGCCCATTTCGTGCAAATGCTTTTGGAGCGAGGCGCGATCTAACTTATCGAGCGGCAGACTCAGGAGCGGCCGGATGCGGTTAGTGATTTCGAGATGGGTGCGATTAAAAGCCTTGTGCTTGGTTGCGTCGTCGCCTTCCACCTGCGACGGGTCAGCGAAACCCCAATGTGCTGTCATCGGTTGCCCCGGCCAAAATGGGCAGACTTCGCCGGCAGCTTGATCGCAGACGGTGAAAACGAAATCCAACTTGGGCGCATCGGGCTCGGCAAACTCGTCCCAACTCTTGCTGCGCAACGTGCTGACGTCGTAGTGGTGGCGTTGCAATAAATCCAGTGTCAACGGATGCACCTCACCGCGCGGGTGACTGCCCGCACTGTAAGCACGAAAGCGCCCTGCGCCAAGCTGGTTCAGAATGGATTCGGCAATGATGCTGCGCGCCGAGTTGCCGGTACAGAGGAACAGCACGTTGTAGATTTTGTCGCTCATGGCGAACTCCGTTTGACAATGGTTGGGGATGCTTGAAGAGATACGTGTGTAAGCGCTAACAGGCGCGCCACGCCAACCGGTTCCTCGGTCAGCAGCGGCACTACTGCAAAACGCTGGGCATGGTGCGTTGCTACCAAGTCCACCTGTGCCAGTTCGTTCACGGCGCGCTGACGCAGAAGGCGGGACTGCGGCTGTGCCGCCATTAGACTGTTGTTGACAATCCAGGACCACGGTTCAATGCCGGCGCGACGCAGATCGGCCTGCAAATTTGCCGCTTCCAGCACCGGCGTAGTGAAATGCAGATGGGGGTCGGTCAGTTAGCGCGCCACCTCGCGGTGATAAGCGTCGGTGGCGTCCAGCAATAGCAGCGCGTGGCCGGTCGGTGCGGTATCCATCACCACGAACTTTTTTCCCGCTTCGCGGATGGTGCGTGAAAATGCTTGAAACACGGCGATTTACTAAGTGCAGGGCGAACGCAAATTTTCTTCCAGCAGCGCCTGATCGACGTCAGTGCCGCATACGCCGCTGCTGCAACATAGAGCAGGATCAAAAACCCGAATTGTGGTCATACAGAGCCTCTTGTAAAAAACTGTGAGCAGGATTTGTGCGGTTAAGTAGTGCGGGCCTCCGTGCCTGAATCTGGTTGTAAGGCGCAGGTACGGAGGCACCTACTACATAGACATAGCATTTGCGTAAGCTTTATTGGGTTGAATTTTTAGGTAAAACGGCTGAAGCCGGAGCAGCGTCAGTATCGGCGCACAGCGGCGTATCGCAGTCGACCCCGCACCGCTCAGGATGTCCGGTGCAGCATTCCTCGGTCAGGTAAGTGATCAGTTCCTGCATCAGCGGCATATTCGCGCGATAACGCTGAAAGCGACCTTCCTGGGTTGCACTCAGTAAATTGGCCTGGGTCAGCGCCTTCAAATGAAACGAGAGATTGGTGGGTGCAATATCAAGCGCGCTGGCGATTTCGCCGGCGACCAGACCGACTGGGCCGATGCGCACCAGTAAGCGATAAGCATCAAGCCGGATGCCGGAAGCCAAAGATTCGAAGACGGTAGTTGCAGTGTTTTTATCCATGCAGCGATTATATTTCAACTATTCAACAATAGTTGAATAATTGAAGTATAAAATCGATGTTTGGCAATGTAGTGGCAAAGGCGCGAATTTATTCGCACATTTGACTCTCAATCAAGTTGCTGAATGTTGTTAGCAGCACACGGTTCTGAACCGCTGCGATTACGTGCCCTCCAGTTAAAGCCGCTTGCGCCTTGCTTGTCGGGAAGCGCAAACAGATCGGCGACTGAGCGACAACTGTAGTTTCGTGGTGCTGCTGAATCCTGAGCGACTTATGAACGCATGAGATCCCGCGATGCGCAATCTCGAGTTGGAATTAATGTGTAAAGCCAAATTAGCGCGTGGGCTTATTGCTTGGGGAAAAATTGCACAAACGAAAAAGCCGACCCTGTGAAGTCGGCTTTTTTTTCGTAAGTCTCTGAATTCATGACGTATTTTTTGGTGGTGATAGGTGGACTTGAACCACCGACCCCAGCATTATGAGTGCTGTGCTCTAACCAACTGAGCTATATCACCATGAGTTTATGCGGTTTATAGTTGGAACCGCACTATTCAGGCCAAATAATCTGCCCGAACAACTAAGCCCTGCATTATGACCAGCCACTTTTTCTCTGTCAAGAAAATTGTCTCTCTTGGCTCGTATCTGCAGCGTACTTCAAATTTCCTGATGTTGATTGATGTGCAGCAGCGCCTGATCGATTGCGTTTGCACTGAGGCAATCCAGTGAAATCCGTTGCGGCATTGCGCGCAACCAGGTTAGTTGGCGTTTGGCGAGCTGGCGGGTGGCAATGATGCCTTTTTCGCGCAGCGTAGGCAGGTCGTATTGCCCATCCAGGTGTTCCCAGACTTGGCGATAGCCGACGCAACGGATTGACGGCAGGCCAGGATGCAGGTCGCCGCGCGCGCGCAGCGTTGCCACTTCGTCGAGCAGGTTGTGGCCGGGGCCGCCCTGCAGCATGGCATCGAAGCGGGTTTCGATGCGCTGGTGCAGTACGCTGCGGTCCGAGGGTTCCAGCGCAAGTTGCAGAAGAGTGAAAGGCAATTCAGTTTTGGGCCGCAATGCCAGTAGTTGCGACATCGGTTGGCCGGTCAGTGCAATGATTTCCAGCGCGCGCTGGATGCGTTGCGCGTCGTTGGGTTTGAGCCGTTCTGCAGTAGTCGGATCGAGCTGCGCCAGTCGGGCGTGCATGGCCGGAGTGCCGATCCGGGCAGCTTCGAGTTCGAGTTGCGCACGCAGGGCCGGGTCGGCGGCTGGCAATACGTCGAGTCCATCCATCAGCGCCTTGAAATACATCATGGTGCCGCCGACCAATAACGGCAGCTTGCCGCGGGCGCGGATTTCTGCACTCAGTCGCAGTACATCTTTGCAGAATTGCGCAGCGGAATAGGCTTCGGTCGGGTCGATGATGTCGATCAGGTGGTGCGGCACAGCGGATAGTTCAGCAGCGCCTGGCTTGGCAGTGCCGATATCCATGCCGCGATAGACCAGGGCGGAATCGACCGAGATGATTTCGGACGGTATCCAGCGCGCAATTTCCAGCGCCAACGCAGTTTTGCCAGAGGCAGTCGGGCCCATGAGAGCGACCGCTAGCGGTTTGGTTTGCTGGCTTTGTGAGTGTTTCATTGGCCGCGTAGAAATAATTTGTCGAGGTCGGCTAGTGCTAACTGCACCCAAGTCGGGCGGCCGTGGTTGCACTGGTCGGCCCGTTCGGTGGCTTCCATCTGGCGCAGCAGCGCGTTCATTTCTGGCACGGTCAGCGAACGGTTGGCGCGCACTGCGGTATGGCAAGCCAGCGTGCCGAGCAGCGCATTGCGCCGTTCGATCAGTACCCGCGAGCCGCCGAATTCACGGATGTCGCGTAGCACGTCGCGTGCCAGACTTTGCGCATCGGCATTTTTCAGCAACGCCGGCACGGCGCGCACCGCCAGCGTGGTGGGCGATACCGCGCTGATGTCGAATCCGAGCGATTCCAGGATGGCGCGGCTTTCTGCAGCGGTGCCGACTTCCACTGCATCAGCGTAAAAGGTGACAGGGATCAACAGCGCCTGTACTTGCATCGCATCCGCGTCCAGCGCGTTTTTGAGTTGTTCGTACAGGATACGTTCATGCGCGGCGTGCATGTCCACCAGCACCAGGCCCCTGTTATTTTGCGCCAGGATGAAAACCCCATGCAACTGCGCCAACGCGAAGCCGAGCGGATGATCATCGTCGCCCGGCAAAGACTGCATCGGTTGCAGGGCGATAGCCGAGGGCGATGATTCCGGCGCCGCTGCTGCTGCGGCGAATAGCGCGCCGTAACTTGCGGTCGATTGCGCCACGCCGAAACCGGAATTTGCCCGGCTGAATTGTGGTGGTGCAGCGTCAGGGCGCAATTGGGCGCCAAACGTGGTTTGCTGCTGCTCGCGCAGCCACGACATTGCGCCCGAAGGCGATGCCAGCGGTGCCGGTGCGGTGCCGAATGCGGTGGCCGAAGTCTGCGCCAGCGCGCGTTGCACTACATGAAACACAAACTGGTGCACAGCACGGCTGTCGCGAAAGCGCACTTCGATCTTCGACGGATGGACATTCACATCTACTAATGCCGGATTGAGTTCCAGCGCCAACACATAGGATGGATAGCGGTCGCCGTGTAGCACGTCCTGATAGGCGGCGCGCACTGCATGTGTGAGTAGTTTGTCGCGCACGAAGCGGCCGTTGACGTAGAAATATTGCGCGTCGGCGCGTGCCTTGGCGGCGGTCGGCAGGCCGGCGAAACCGTGCAGCCGCAGGCCGCTTGCTTCATCTCCAGCGGATTCGTCCAGCGCCAGCCGGGCCGTGGCGAAGTTGTCGCCCAGAATATGCGCGCTGCGTTGCGCCACCTCAGTCGCGTTCCAGTGGTCGATGGCCTTGCCATTGTGCGATAGCGAAAAAGAGACGTCCGGCCGTGCCAGGGCGATGCGGCGCACCACTTCGGCGCAATGGCCGAATTCGGTCTGTTCGGTCTTCAGGAATTTACGCCGTGCCGGGGTATTGAAATACAAGTCTTGTACATCGATGGTGGTGCCGGCCGCACCTGAAGCGGGCGCTGGGCTGCCGGCCGGTGTACCGGAAATTTCCCAGGCATGGGCGGCGGCGGCAGTGCGTGAAGTTAGCGTCAATTGCGCCACCGATGCAATCGATGCCAGCGCTTCACCCCGAAAACCTAGTGTGGCAACGTGTTCCAGATCGTGCAATGAAGCAATCTTGGAAGTCGCATGACGCGCCAGGGCCAGCCGCATTTGCTCCGGCGCAATGCCGCGTCCGTTGTCGGTGATGGCGATACGCTTGACGCCGCCTTGCTCCAGCCGCACGGTGATGTGGGTGGCGCCGGCGTCGAGCGCATTTTCGAGCAATTCCTTAACCACGGCAGAGGGCCGCTCCACCACTTCGCCGGCGGCGATTTGGGAGATCAATTGGTCGGATAAGGCCTGGATTGGACGGTGTGGGTCGAGCGCAGCATTCATGGCCAGATTATAGCTGGGTGTGCTGGTATCATTCTGCAGCCCCAATTGATGGGTTAGCTATCCTTAGGAGAAGTATGGAATTCATGCAATTTTTCGACATGATCTTGCATGTCGACAAGACGCTCGGCCATTTGCTGGAAAACTACGGAATCATGGTGTACGCGGTGCTGTTTGTGATCGTGTTTGCCGAAACCGGGCTGGTGGTATTTCCATTTTTGCCGGGCGATACGCTGCTATTCATCGGCGGCGCTTTTTGCGCAACCGGTGCGATGGATGCAGGGTTGTTGGTCGGCGTATTGCTAGTCGCAGCGGTCGGCGGCAATACGCTCAATTACTGGATCGGCACCGCCATCGGCCAAAAAGTATTTACACACGATTACAAGTGGATCGATAGGAAGGCGTTGCACAGGACGCACCTGTTTTTTGAAAAACACGGCGGCAAGACCATCATCCTGTGCCGTTTAGTACCGATTGTGCGTACTTTTGCACCGTTTATAGCGGGAGTGTCAAAAATGACATTCAGCAAATTCCAGCTATTCAATGTGACTGGCGCGATATTGTGGGTGGGCGCGCTGGTCGCTGCCGGCTACTTTTTCGGCAATATCCCGATCATTCGCGATCACTTGAATACTATCGTCATAATCGGCGTGGCCGCTGCGGTGGTACCGCTGATGCTGGGTGGGTTATGGAGGTTTTATCGAAAAATGACCGGTAAGTCACCGGCCTGAGATGCTGTTTCATAGTCTGGATTATTGCAAAATTTAAAAGCGGCACATCTTATCAATGTGCCGCTTTTGCGCATCTACTGAAATTACTGTGCCTGTTTCAACTGTTCCAGAATGGCTGGGTTCTCCAGAGTCGAGATATCCTGCGTGATTTCTTCGCCCTTGGCCAGCACCCGCAGCAAGCGGCGCATGATCTTGCCGGAACGGGTCTTGGGCAGATTGTCGCCAAAGCGGATTTCCTTCGGCTTGGCGATTGGGCCGATCTCCTTGGCGACCCAATTGCGCAACTCGGTAGCGATCCGCTTTGCGTCCTCACCCATTGGACGTGCCTGCTTCAGCACCACAAAGGCGCAAATCGATTCGCCGGTGGTATCGTCAGGTTTACCAACTACCGCTGCTTCGGCCACCAGCGGGTTAGCTACCAATGCCGACTCGATCTCCATGGTGCCCATACGGTGACCGGAAACGTTCAGCACATCGTCGATGCGCCCGGTGATGGTGAAATAACCGGTATCGGGATTGCGGATTGCACCGTCACCTGCCAAATAAGTCTTGCCACCGAGCTCGGTTGGGAAGTAACTCGCCTTGAAGCGCTCCGGGTCGTTCCAGATAGTGCGGATCATTGCCGGCCAAGGTCGTTTGACCACCAGCAGCCCACCCTGGCCGTTCGGCATGTCTTGCCCCGCCTCGTCGACAATTGCCGTCATGATGCCCGGCAAAGGCAACGTACAGGAACCCGGCACCATCGGCGTGGCGCCCGGCAGCGGCGAGATCATGTGGCCGCCGGTTTCTGTTTGCCAGAAGGTATCGACTATCGGGCAGTTTTCCCGTCCGATATTCTTGTAGTACCACATCCAGGCTTCAGGATTGATCGGCTCACCCACCGAGCCCAATAAACGCAGGCTGGATAAATCGTATTGCGCCGGCGCGACACTCGGGTCTACATCAGCGGCCTTGATCAATGAACGTATCGCCGTTGGCGCAGTGTAAAAAATAGTGACCTTATGTTTGGCAATCGTGTCCCAGAAGCGGCCGGCGTTGGGGTATGTCGGAATTCCTTCGAAAATGATTTCGGTGGCGCCGACTGCCAGCGGGCCGTAGGCAATATAGGTATGGCCGGTGACCCAGCCGATGTCGGCGGTACACCAGAATACGTCGGTAGGTTTGATGTCGAAGGTCCACTTCATGGTCAGCATGGCCCACAGCAAAAAACCGCCGGTGGAGTGCTGCACGCCTTTGGGGGTGCCGGTGGAGCCGGATGTGTACAAAATGAATAGCGGATGCTCGGCGCTGACCCATTCCGGTTCGCAGCTTTCGGCCTGGCCTTGTAGCAGATCGTGCAACCACAAATCGCGTCCCTCGACCATGCCGATGTTGCCGCCGGTGCGTTTATAGACGATGACGTTGCGAATCGTGCTGCAACCGCCTAGTGCGAGCGCTTCATCGACGATGGCTTTCAGAGGCAAATGCTTACCACCGCGGAACTGTTCATCGGCGGTAATAACGGCGACGGCGCCAGCATCGATGATGCGTTCCTGCAAGGACTTGGCGGAGAAGCCGCCGAATACCACCGAATGGGTAGCGCCAATGCGTGCGCAAGCTTGCATGGCGGCGACGCCTTCGACCGACATCGACATGTAGATGACGACGCGGTCGCCTTTCTTGACGCCTAGCGACTTCAAGCCATTAGCGAATTTACAGACGGTACGATGCAATTCGCGGTAACTGACCTTGGTCGAACTGCCGTCATCGGCCTCAAAAATAACGGCAGTCTTGTCGGCGTTGCCGTTGGTAAGATTGCGGTCGAGACAATTGTAGGAGGCGTTCAGATGGCCGTCTTCGAACCACTTGTAGAACGGCGCATCGGATTCGTCGAGCGTCTTGGTAAAAGGCTTTTGCCAGAGGATGTTTTCGCGTGCCAACTTGGCCCAGAAACCTTCGTAATCCTGCTCTGCCTCGGCGCACATCGCATTGTAAGCATCCATGCCGGATATGGTAGCGTTCTTGACGAAATCTGCCGACGGCAGAAAAACACGACTCTCTTGATTTGTGGATTCAATACCTGCCATTTGTCTTCTCCATGTAATGATGATTTAGTTGATAACATAGACTTTTACTCTTACTCAAGTCTTACACATCCCAGCCAGGCATAGGAGCAATATACTGCAGCACAAATATGCATACTTAAAAACCTGGCGTTGCTTATGTCACAAAACCGAAAAATTCTGCTGAATTCTTTCCTTCCGCTAAATTTCGCCACAACACATTCTTGGTTATGCCAGCCTTGCCGTCTGCGTTATTGCGTTTCGTCAGTGTTGTGATGATTTTATCGCCTCAAAACTTGAGCGTAATCCCGGATTAGGTTTTCAGGCCGAGCGCCGCCGGCACGCATTTTTTTGAGTCAAGAATCGTCCGTCTGTCAACTTCATGGCCCGCAAGTGTAAAATTCAGTCTAGTTCAGAAACAGTAGAATGGTGCTTGGAGAACCAGTAAACAAGCCCGGGACATTTTTAAATAATGGATTTAATGCAGGAGTATATATAAATATGCCACTATTACCGCATTGTTTTATAGCTATTTTAAAAATACAAATGCCAGTATATCTTCTAGATTGATATTCTGCATTGAAATGCATGAAAAATGTCCGCTTGGCATGCGACGGGTTAAAAAATTTCTAAAATCCATTTTCCTGCAAATCCGTTCATTGCAATCATTACCACGGACCGAGCCCAATTCACCTTTAGGTCATACACTAGCGCGACAGCTCTGGGTCTGAACTGTCTACCGAAGATTGCCGACAGCAAACCCATTCCGGCACGCATACGCCACAAGAATAGCAATCCTTCATTTTAGCCAAACGAGAACCATCATGACCATCATCAAGCAGAACGACCTTATTGAATCCGTTGCCGGCGCGCTGCAATACATCAGCTATTACCATCCGGCCGATTACATCGCACATCTGGGGCGCGCATATGCGGCGGAGCAAAGCCCGGCGGCCAAAGATGCAATTGCACAGATATTGACCAATTCGCGCATGTGCGCCGAAGGCCATCGCCCGATCTGTCAAGATACCGGTATCGTCAATGTCTTTCTGAAAATCGGCATGGATGTGCAGTTTGAAGGATTCAAAGGCTCCATCGCCGACGCCGTTAACGAAGGCGTACGACGCGGCTACAATAATCCAGAAAACAAGTTGCGCGCCTCGATCGTGGCCGACCCGCTTTTCGCGCGCAAAAATACCCGCGACAACACACCGGCGGTAATCCACATGGAGCTGATACCGGGCAACACAGTCGACGTCCAGATTGCAGCCAAAGGCGGCGGCTCGGAAAACAAGAGCAAGTTCGTGATGCTTAATCCATCCGATTCAGTGGTGGACTGGGTCATGAAAACCGTGCCGACCATGGGTGCCGGCTGGTGCCCGCCGGGCATGCTAGGGATCGGTATCGGCGGTACTGCTGAAAAAGCCATGCTGATGGCAAAAGAAGTGCTGATGGAAGACATCAACATGTACGACCTGCTTAAACGCGGCCCACAAAGCAAGACCGAAGAACTACGCATCGAACTGTTCCAGAAAGTCAATGCGCTCGGCATCGGCGCTCAGGGCTTGGGCGGCCTGACCACGGTGCTCGATGTAAAAATCATGATGTACCCGACCCACGCCGCCTCCAAGCCGGTGGCGATGATCCCGAACTGCGCGGCAACGCGCCACGGCCATTTCGTGCTTGACGGTTCCGGCCCGGCATTCATGGAGCCGCCGTCACTGTCCGACTGGCCGGAAGTGCACTGGGCACCGGACATCGAAAAGTCTAAACGTATCGACCTCAATACCCTGACCAAGACCGAAGTCGCATCCTGGAAACCGGGCCAGACACTGCTATTGAACGGCAAGATGCTGACCGGCCGCGATGCCGCCCACCAGCGCATCCAGGACATGCTAGCCAAGGGCGAGCCATTGCCGGTCGATTTCACCAATCGGGTGATTTACTATGTCGGCCCGGTTGACCCGGTGCGCGACGAAGCAGTCGGCCCAGCCGGCCCGACCACCGCGACACGGATGGACAAATATACCGACATGATGCTGGAAAAAACCGGCCTGATTTCCATGGTTGGCAAAGCGGAGCGCGGGCCGGTTGCAATCGAATCGATCAAGCGGCACCAATCGGCTTACCTGATGGCGGTCGGCGGTGCAGCGTATCTGGTCTCGAAAGCCATCAAGAGCGCAAAAGTGGTCGGCTTTGCCGACCTCGGGATGGAAGCAATTTACGAGTTTGACGTCAAAGACATGCCGGTCACGGTAGCGGTCGATGCCAGCGGCACCTCGGTTCACGATACCGGGCCGAAAGAATGGCAAGCTAGGATTGCCGCGAGCTCTGTGGGCGACATCGCAGTCACTACCAAATAAGCACCCACCCGCCCTCGCCGGGCGAAGTACCGAATATTGTTTTCGGCCATGTCGCCCGGCAATCCAATCACCTATTCACTTGCCGCACCATTCCTTGACCACGTTCCTTACGCCTGCCAGCGTTCTTGCAGCAGCAAATAAACCTGTAGGCGTTTTTGATTCCGGCATTGGCGGCCTGTCCGTGTTGCGCCATATCCAGGCCCAATTACCACAGGAAAATGTACTGTATTTTGCCGACTCAAACTTTGCCCCCTATGGCGGCAGGGCGGAACAATTCATCGTCGACCGTGCATTGGCAATTACAGATTTTCTGCTACAACAAGGTGCCAAAGCCATCGTGGTCGCCTGCAATACTGCCACCGCCGCTGCCATTAAGGCACTGCGAGCGCGTTACCCGCAGTTGTCAATAATTGGTGTCGAACCTGGACTCAAACCGGCTGCAGCACTGACCAAAAATAATACGATCGGCGTACTCGCCACGCAACGCACCCTCGCCAGCGGCAAGTTCAAACATTTGAGTGAACAAATCTCTGCCAGCACAGGTGTGCGGATACTCACGCAAGCCTGTATCGGACTGGCCGACCAGATCGAAAAAGGCGAATTGCAATCCGCAGCAACCGCCTTGCTGGTACAAAGTTATGTTGGGCCACTGGTTGCACAGGGAGCAGATACCTTGGTGCTCGGCTGCACCCATTATCCTTTCGTACTGCCGCTGCTCCAGGACGCAGCACACCGCGCCACTTCTGACCCAGTGACCATCATCGACACCGGCCGGCCCATTGCATTGCAACTGGAACGACTCCTCAAAAATCATGACTTACTGAATACATCCGCCAACCCAGGCCAGTTGCAGGCATTCACCACCGGCGACGAATCAGCGCTAAAAGTCGCTCTAAGCAATCTACTGCACCTCCAGGCAAGCGTCGCGCTGGTAACGGTCGGCTAGAAAACAAATGAGCTAATATTTCGTTTCACCAATATAGAGACCTCGGCATGGTTTAATTTGTAATTACTTTGGTGAAACCAACTACCAGTGCATATTTTGATTTACAAGTAAGGCGCAAATTTATATAATTGTCGACTTCTACAAGTCAGCGTAGAAAAGCAAAAAACAATGGTGGCTGTAGCTCAGTTGGTAGAGTCCAGGATTGTGATTCCTGTTGTCGTGGGTTCGAGCCCCATCAGCCACCCCAAAATTACTGTTTAAAATCAAAAACTTAGCCAAAACTTATGTTTTGGCTTTGTTGTTTTTGAACCTCTCATTCGCTCTGTGTAGGGGCTATGTAGGATTTTCCAGTCCATGCAATCATATAATCCGATTGTGGATTGAGTCGACATGCCCGTGTATAGGGCGCCGGTCGGGTAGGCTGCGCGGTTGCCCGCGCACGCTCCCCCTGAGAACCGAGCATGTGGGTTTCTCAGCACTCGGCTCAAGCTGTTGGCGCTAGCGCCAAATTGACTCAGCCGGCTGATTTTAACTGACCCATGCACAGCGCTTCAGGTCCCGCAATGGGCCTACGTTTGCTGATTGTGCGGGTGGGGCAGCGAATTCCAGCCACTTAGATCAATTCGGTGCCAAAGTCAACAGGAAGACGAAATATCGAGGAAACCTCACCACTCCTCCAAAGCCTCGGACTTTTTATCATCATCCGGAATCACCACTCCCTCATACCCACCGTCACTCTCATCAAACTCAATGAAGTCGTCGACTTCATCTAGATCGAAAAGCGTAGATAGATCGAATTCCTTACGATTTTTCCCGACAATAGACTTAACATGGAAGATCGGTTTCAGCGTCGCCGCTTGGTCATAGAAACGTACACCTAGCACTCGGAGCGCATTGAAATGACTGTCTGCCTGAATGTGTGTATCGGTGAATCCAGCCCAACCGCGCACGCCGGCCTCATACGACAGCAACCAAAGATCTCCGTGAAGTGCATCCTGCGTTTCGGCTTGCTTCCAGATCGTCACCTTAGGCACTTTCGATAATTGTCCCATTTGGAAAAGGTCGAGCAGTAGTAGTGCATAGATGGAACCGTGCATCTCAGCAATAAGATCAATGTTGGACTCAGTTAGCTGTAGATTCAGATCCTTGTGAGTACGGTCAGTGATCTTGATGGTGTTTGGTACAGAATTGACCAAGTAACGTGATGGGAATAGGAAAGAGCCCCTCAAGGACCTTGAACAAACGATTCTCTTGGGGCAGTCTCTCGTGTACGAAGAATCGAGACGACCCAAGTGTGCCATATCCTCCTGCAAGACCCCAAGTTTTTTCAATTACGACTGCAAATTGACATTGATCTGGCTGCGCAAACGCACGCTGGGAAATGCTCGTGTGGTGGGGTCCTTCACCGCGCCAACTATCCACGCAAACCCCGCGGCTGCCCAAGTGATGTGCGGGCTGACTACGAATCGCGTTTCAGTTTTTGTTGCAGCCGGTGCCGTAAACGCTCGACGGCCATGTCGGTGCGCTTTCTGGGGCGGCGTGTGTATTTGTCCTTGGCTGTGGTGTTGATGTCGGCTCGGCGAGCCGGGCCGACATCAATACAGCTGCGCCTATGTGAGACGCTGGCCGTGCCCACCCGAACTGTTCTGCGCTGGCGAATCTGGTGGGTTCAATTATTTCCAACAACGCCGCTTTGGCAGGGCAGCTGCGCCCGCTTCATGCCCCCGGTCGCAACGACCGAGCTTCCGACCAGCCTGATCGCACGCTTTACCGGTTCGGCGGCAGAATCAATGACACGGCTCCTGGCCTTTCTCACCCCCTTGACGGTCCGGCAATGATCAACGCGTGTGACGGCCGCGCATGACCCGCAGAGGTTGCTCATAGCCAAACTTTCTGATGGTTCGTAAGCTTGCTTCCCATTAGCGTTGCCGCCGGCGGCGCATCTTTGGGAGAGTTTTTTGAATGCAATACCCGATCCGCTCAAACGCGATCGCTGGGCACGGCTGCGCTTCTCGATCATCGGCTCGTTGCTGGCTGCGCCACCGGCGCCAGGAGAATTGAACAGCGCCTTGCAACTGCTTGCCGCCAAGACATGGCACCATCCGGTCTCCGGACTCGATATCGCTTTCGGCGTGTCGACCATGGAACGCTGGTTCTACGCTGCGCGGCGCGCCAACGATCCGGTGGCCGCCTTGAAGGATCGCCTGCGCGGCGATGTCAGTTGCTTTCCGAGCATGACGCCCGAAGTCATCGACACCTTGACCATCCAATATCGCGAACACCCGGGCTGGACCGTCCAGCTTCACTTCGACAATCTGCGCTCAGCCCTCAAGGATAGCGATACCGCGATTGCCTCGTATCCGACCATCCGGCGCTATCTGAAAGCACAGGGCATGTTCCGCCAGGCCCAGCCCAAACGCGCGACCGCAGGCGCACTTGCCGCGCGTGACCGCCTGGAACGACTTGAAGTGCGCAGCTTCGAGGTGGACCATGTGTGCGCCCTCTGGCACCTCGATTTCCACCATGGTTCCCGCAAGGTGCTCACGCGTCAAGGTGACTGGGTGACGCCGATGCTGATGGGCGTCATCGACGACCGCTCGCGCCTGGCCTGCCATCTGCAGTGGTATCTCGACGAAACGGCCGAGAGCCTGATTCACAGCTTGTGCCAGGTTTCATGAAACGCGGATTACCGCGTGCCCTGATGACCGACAACGGCGCCGCCATGCTGGCCGAGGAAACCACCGCTGGCCTGGCGCAACTAGGCGTGTTGCACCAGACCACGCTCCCTTATTCTCCTTACCAGAACGCGAAACAGGAATCCTTCTGGGGCCGCGTTGAAGGGCGCCTGATGGCCATGCTCGAAGGCGAAACCAGCCTCACCATCGATGCCCTCAATCTGGCGACGCAAGCCTGGTGCGAGCAGGAGTACCACCGTACGCGCCACTCGGAAATCGACGCCACGCCGCTGGCCCACTATCTTGCCGGCCCGAACGTGGCCCGCCCATGCCCGGCTGTCTCCGTGCTCGCTGCCGCCTTCCGCATCGAGGTGCTACGGCGCCAGCGTCGCTCAGACGGCACCGTCAGTCTCAATGGTGGGCGCTTCGAGATACCGGCGCGTTATCGGCACTTCGAACGCGTTCATCTGCGCTATGCCCGCTGGGATCTGTCCCGGGTCGATCTGGTCGATCCGCGCACCGGCGCCATCCTGTGTCTGGTCAAACCGCTCGACAAGTCTGCCAATGCCAATGGTCAGCGCCGACGCTTGGCCCCAGTGACGACCGATCTGTCGCCGCTGCCGCCCAGGGGCCTGCCTGCCTTGATGACCGAACTGCTGGCTGACTACGCCGCCAGCCTATCTTCCCACCTGTGACGAGAGTGCTGCATGAACCAGAAATTACTTGCCCTCTACGGGCTAAAATGGAACCCATTCTCACCGGAATTGCCAACCGAGGCGATCTATGTGCCGACCAAGATCGAGAACTTCTGCTGGCGCATCGAGCATGCACAGATCCGCGAGGGTGGCTTCGCCATGATCCACGGCGATCCGGGCAGCGGCAAGAGCATTGTCTTGCGCCTGCTTGCCGAACGCCTTAAGAAACAGCCTGACATCACCGTTGGCGCCATCAATCACCCACAGAGCAATATGGCTGATTTCTATCGTGAACTGGGTGACATATTTGGGGTGCCGCTGCGCCCCAGCAATCGTTGGGGCGGCTTCAAGGCCTTGCGCGAACGCTGGCTCAGCCATCTCGAATCGAGCCGTTGCCGGCCGGTCCTTCTCATCGACGAAGCGCAGGAAATGACGCCGCAAGTACTCTCCGAGCTGCGCCTGCTGGCCAGTGCCCGCTTCGATTCCCAGCCGCTGCTGTGCATCATCATCGCCGGCGATGCCAGGCTGATCGAGAAACTACGCCGCGAGGAACTCATTCCGCTCGGCAGCCGCATCCGCACCCGGCTTGCCACCGAGTTTGCCAGCCGCGACGAACTGCTTGCCTGCCTTGATCATTTACTCGCCGGCGCGGGTAACGCCAGCCTGATGACGCAAGGGCTGCGCCATACTCTGTGCGATCACGCCGCCGGCAATTACCGCAGCCTGACCACGATGGCAGCCGAACTGCTCGCCGCCGCGGCGCAACGTGATCTGCCTATGATCGATGAGAAGCTCTATCTGGATGTGTTTGCGCAACCAACTTTACCCACACAGCGCCGCGCAGCTGCACGCTGATCGTCGAGCGAGTCCACCATGAACAGTCCGCCCGACCACGGCATACCATTGCCGCCACTTTCCGACGAAGCTGCCGTCGAGATACTCGACTTCCTTGGAGTGATGTTCCAGATATTTGAAACGCGATACGCTAACCAGATCTACCGCTACTATCAGACCAGCAACATCGTCCGACCCCATCCATCCACAACCACCGACGACGAGCCTTTCTGAACGATTTCGTCCACAAATGCAAAACGCCGCGAGCTCTCAAGGCTGGCGGCGCTTTACTGTCAAAATTACACGTCAAATCACCATCGCCGACCGTGAACATCGAACCATCAAATTAGGTGATCACACTCAACCGTCAAGCGGCTGTTAAAGTCGAGATAATTTCCGCGCGCAGCACCTTCGGCGCACCAGCTTTGCGGGCTTTCCACAAGTCGTATGCGGCCTGTTGTGCAATCCATAAATCAGCACGCCCGCCGTTTTCCACGCCTAGCCAGCCTTCCAACCGTAAAGCCATTTCCGGCGAGATGGCAGCGCGGGCATTCAGCACACGGGAAAATGCAGCACGGGTCACGCCTAGCTGCTCGGCTGCTTGCGTGACGTTTAGATTGAGTGCGGGCAACACATCTTCCCGCAGGGTTTCGCCGGGGTGCGGCGGGTTATACATTCTGGTCATGGTTAATGCTCCTTAGTGATAGTCCAGGTAGTTCACCAGCACCGCATCGCCGTTCTCAAAAGTGAATGTGATACGCCAATTGCCATTTACGGTAATTGAATAATGTCCGGCAAGTTCGCCAACCAGTGTGTGCAGGTTCCAGCCCGGTACGTTCATATCGTCGGCGGCTTTAGCAAGGTCCAGTCGCGTCAATTGGCGGCCTAACTTGACAGCGTGATGCGGTTGAATACCTGCCTTGCTACCAGTATCGAAAAAAGCCTTTAGCCCTTTGTGCTGGAATGTTTTAATCATAAATTGATTGTATAGCGTAACGTTTCACATTGCAATGTTATTTAATAGCGCGCAATCCCGCTTGCACTGGCACAAAGTCAATACCGGCCTGCTCCAATATCCACCCCTCAATCTTGACGTGCCACATGCGCAGCAGGTCCAGTAAGCGGCGGCGGTAATGTTTTTCTGCAATGGCGCTCAGTTTATGCCCCATGATTTGCGCCACCACGCCACCACGCCAGCCGGTGTTTCGGTCCATTCTGCCAGCGAACCAAACGAACGGCGCAGGCCATGCAGGGTAAGGTCAGGCAACCCGGCTGCAATCAATGCCCGCTTATGCCCCGGTGTTGGCTCTGCAAGCTGTCCATTGGCGGCGGCAGGACTTGAGAAAACCCATTCGTTACGCCTTGGCAGTGCTGCCAGCAGATATGCCACAAAAGGCGTTAGAGGTATGGTGCGTTCCCCTTCCACTTTGTCGCGTATGGTCATGCTCAACCACTGAAAATCCACATCATCCCAGCGCAGGGATCCAAGTTCACGGCGGCGGGCACCAGTAAGCAACAAGGCTTGCAGATAAGCGGATTGCACCGGGTTTCCCATCTTACGAACCGCCTTAAACCACGGTGCAAGCTGTTCACGTTGCAGACTGTCGCCCTCCTTCGCGTTCTTGCTGGGCATTTCGTCGCGTACCTGTTGCGACTTACACGCGCCAGCAGGCACCAACCCGGCGTACTCAGATTGTGAATCACACCAGTTCACAAAAACGGATAGCAGGCGAAAAGATAAGGCGGCTTGTGTCGGTCTGGTTTCGGCTTCTTTGGCAAGCCACGCGCCTATATGCTTTCCGGTCAAGTCAGACAATCGAACGTCAAGCAATGATGCAAGCGGCCCCGGCTCAGTTAATCCGTTGCCCCGAACCTTTTGCACGCCACCAACACGCGCAACATTTTCATGGTCCCTTATATGCCACTCGCTCCACCGTTTGCGGCGTGATTCGACATACAGTGGCCAGACCATGCCAAGGGTGAGCGTTTCATGCTTATTTTGAATTTGTTTGGCTTCGGCTTCGGCAGCTATGGCCTCCACTTTGGATTGATAGGCAGCGAGCCCGTCTGCCTTCACTTGGCGCGGGTCGATACCTTTGTTTGTTTGGGCTTTATAGACGGCGGCTTCGGATTGCGCAGCGGCAATCGTGTATGTTGCTGCGTCGCCAATGGTAATGCGCAGCGTCTTGCCGTTTAAGCTCGTCTCGAATATGTAGAACTTGGCACCGGTAGCTGTTACACGCAAACCCAAACCCGGCGTTTTGCCATCCCAGAAAATGCCTTGCTTCTTGCCTGGTGCACATTTAAAGGCGGCCACACGTCCGGCAGTAAAGTTTTCCCATTTCATCGCATTCTCGTTCCGTGTAGGGGCTGTGTAGGAAATTTCAGTACATATGAATCAACATATATCTACACGAAAAGATGCATAAATTTACTAAGCCATTGATTTTTAACGAATCACGGTGTTTTATGATTGTTAATCAACAGCAATAAATGGCACTTAGTCATGATTGTGATTCCTGTTGTCGTGGGTTCGAGCCCCATCAGCCACCCCAAGAACAATGCCTAAAATTATGTACTTAGCCCAAATTCATGTTTGGGCTTTGTCGTTTTTGGATCTGCCCATCGCTCCATGTAACCGCCGTTTAATCCGATTAGGGAAATACAGTCACGATTTATCTGCTTTCAATATTAATCAGGGCAGGTTATCGTCGTATCCATTGGCCATCATCGGACGGATGCACAAATGAGACGTACACGGCTTGGCGCTGCATCCAAGGGCCTCGCATAGGTCTGTTTTGCTAATAGGGCGGTTGGCGCGTTCATCGCAATAAGTAACAGCAGACTGTTGCTATCCCGCATACGGAAGCTATCCATAACAGTCTGAATAGTTACTCTTAAAATTTCAAAACCGTTGGGGCATTAAAAAAGGACGCTTTCGCGTCCTTGTTTGTTTCAGCGCAGAGGCTCAGGCAGAAAATGAAGAACCGCAACCGCACGTGCTGCTGGCACCCGGATTCTTGATCACGAACTGGGCACCTTCCAAATCATCCTTATAATCGATCTCGGCCCCGACTAGATACTGGTAGCTCATGGAATCGATCAGCAGCTGCACCCCGTTCTTGGACATCGTGGTGTCGTCTTCATTGACGACTTCATCGAAAGTGAAGCCGTACTGGAAGCCAGAACAACCGCCGCCCTGCACGAATACACGCAGCTTCAAGTCAGGGTTGCCTTCTTCGGCTATCAGGTCAGCAACTTTTTGTGCAGCGCTGTCTGTAAAAATAATCGGTGCAGGCATTTCGGTAACAGCATTCATTTCAGACTCCTAATAAGGAACAATATGAAACAATTATAGACGCTCGCCGCAACTCATGCTTTGGATACTGCCAGCTTAAGAACAGGCTCTTCTGCCGGTTGTCCGTGCGTCAACCTGCCGGCGACCAACGCGCCGCCATGCATTTCCAGAGTTTTGTAAAACACATCGCCAGTTATGCGGGCTTTCGGCTGTAATTCAAGCAACTCGGCAGAATGCACCGCTCCGATAATCTCGCCGTTGATCACCAGATGCGCAGCGCGCACCTCACCCGTGATTCTGGCCAGTTCGGATACCACCAGCATGCTTACCGCACCGGGTTCCGCAATCACGTCGCCGTTGATCTTGCCGTCAATGCGCAAACCGCCAGTGAAATGCACATCACCCTCAATAGTGGTCGTTACGCCGATCAGGCAATCGATAGTATTACTGGGCTTACGTTTAAACATGCCGCACCTCCTTTATAAATTGGCAGACTGATGGGCCTGGATCTTGCCTTGCTGCAGCACCCGTGCCTCGATTTTTTTAACCGCCGCGCCGGCAGGTAACGTCAACACGCCGTCGACGCGTTGGTAATGCTTGAAATTCAGTTTGAATCTGGCAGCTTGCGCCGATTTTTGTTCCGGGTAAAGCAGCACCAACTCCTTTCCCGCCAGCGACATTGTCACAGCCAACTGCAGAGTGCCGGAAAAATCACGCACAGCGCGACCGCCCTGCATTGCCAGAAAACGGTAACGCAACTGTCCTGGCGCCGCCATTTCCAGCGTCAAGCGACGGATATTAATGCCGGCCGGGCCCGTTGCAGTGGGCAGCAAACTCTCGAAAAAAGCCAAGTCGTCTTTCATCTGCGCATTGCCGGCGCTCAAATTTTTCACTTGCAACGCCAGTTGCTGCTGCGCCGAACGCTCCATATTTACACTGGAATCGGCCGCATCGGCAATTATCGACAAGCGGTCGCGCTCGCTGGTCAACTGCTGAACTTGTTGCTCCAGCTCGGCAATCCGCTGCCGCGACGCACCGGGATCAAAGCCGGTAAAGCTGCGTCCCAGATCGTACGCCAAGAAAGCCATGACACTCACAAAACTGATTGCAACCGTGGCGATCAGGGCTTTCAACGACCAGTGCAGTTGACGCTTGATGGTCATCTTCGAGGCCGACACCGACAGCCGCTGAGACCGTAACTTACGCTTCAAGGGGACGCGATCCGGCTGCTGCATCAGGCATCCATAGCCAGCATTGTTTCAAGGCAATACCGGCACATGCAGCAAACCCGCCGTCTCGGCCACATTGAACATCAAATTCATGCATTGCACTGCTTGCCCGGATGCGCCCTTGACCAAGTTATCCTGCACCACTAGCACTACCACCATATCGCCGTCGTCGGGCCGGTGCAGCGCCAGACGCAACATATTGGAAGCACGGGTGGAGCGGGTTTCTGGATGGCTGCCGAACGGCATTACATCGACGAACGGCTCATCCCGATAGGCATCCTCGAACAGCGCCTGCAGCGCTTGATTGTCGATTTCCTTAGCCAAACGAGCGTACAGAGTCGAATGCATGCCGCGTATCATCGGCACCAGATGGGGCGAAAACAGCAAGCCGATTTTTTCCGTGGTCATGCGCTGCAATTGTTCCACCGTTTCCGGTTTGTGGCGATGGCCTGAAATGCCGTATGCCTTGAAGTTGTCGCTCGCTTCAGCGAACAGAAAGCCGATTTCAGCCTTGCGGCCCGCCCCCGATACGCCGGATTTGCAATCGGCGATAAGATGCGACGGATCGATCACGCCAGCCTTCAGCAAAGGATAAAAGCCCAATTGCATGGTAGTTGGATAACAGCCGGGGTTGCCGACGATACGCGCGCGCGCAATCGCTGCACGATGCAATTCCGGCAAGCCATAGGCGGCTTCAGCCAGTAAGCTTGGGCAGCTATGAGGCATGCCATACCATTTTTCGAACTGTGCGATGTCCTGCAGCCGGAAATCGGCCGCCAGATCGATCACCTTGACCCCAGCATCCAACAGCGCCTGCGCCTGCGCCATGGCGACGCCGTGCGGCGTGGCGAAAAACACCACATCGCATTCGGTCAAACGAGCTGTTTCAGGGGCCGAAAATGCCAGCGATACGCGTCCGCGCAACGACGGATACAGTTCCGCCACCGGCACGCCGTTTTCCTTGCGTGAAGTAATAACGGTGAGTTGCACGTCCGGGTGCGTCGCTAACAGGCGCAACAACTCGACGCCTGTGTAGCCTGTACCTCCGACGATACCGACTTTGATCATGTTTTTTCCTGGAAATGCTGGTAGGGGATTTATATTTTACCAGCCGGAATTTAAATCGTTCCTAAACAATTCGGGCTCGAAACCAATCTGCCAACTGCGGCTGCCCACATCGCGTGTATGGCGTCGAATTCAAAAAATTGCAAACATACGTCGTTATCCGCCAGAATTTGCTTTCTTGTTCAGGATGAATCCTTCTGATGCACCAACAATTGTGACTTTGAATGTAAACATACCGGCTCCTGTATATGATAAACATTATGTAGCCAGTTATATAGGACGCAGTGTGTGCAGCGCATTACCCTACGCGGGCTAAAAATAACCCTTCAGCCATAGACGTGGGTGGTATGTACCGTTGAACAACGTTGCTCCCTTTTCAGAAACAACTTCGTGTCCGATTAAATCTCTGATTTCGGGCCAAATGCCGTTCATCAACGCAAGCATTGATATCAACAACAGGGCTGCAAAGAGAACGCGCCTCGATTTGGAAGCTGCCTCAAGGCGGGCCACGCTAGCGGATTTAAATGACATCGACCAGCCCGCTGCACATCCAATGTAAAGGACTATGAGCAATTGACTTACAGGCATAACTATCAGCCCTGAAAAAAGGCCATCAACCAAAATTGCGATGCCAATCACAACCCAGCTCACTAAAATAGTATGATTTTTCGCATCGTTCGTGGCGATCAGCTTCGCTGTTTGCAACAAACGACGCAGTGCTAATCCAATCGCGATACACAGGCACAGTAGCGCTGGCAAACCCCACTCGGCTCCAATTTGCAATATCCAATTATGTGGATGTGCACCGGCCTGAACATCAATTGCATAATGTGCATAATGTAGCGGCCCTGCGCCCAACCATGGATGCGCAACAATTAACACAATAGCGCGCCGCCAAAGATCCAACCTACCGGAAGTTGGGTCCGCCACCGTGCGCTGTGCCACTTGAAAAAATTCCCCAAAAGGCTCAAAACCGCATGCAAGAGGGATGAAAACAAAGAAAACTGCGTAAATAGCTAAACCAACCAAACCGGTTAGCAACATCGCTCGAAAAAAAACACGCGCATGCACTTGTGGCAGTAAATAAGCAACAGCACAACCAGCCATCAAGCCAATAAAAGTTCCACGCCCCCCTGTTACAAATAACAGAGTCCACCAAAACCCTGCTAACAATAACCACGTCAGTTTCACCTTGTCGTCTTTTTTATCCAATACGAAAAGTAAAACTAGCAGTGGCAAAGCAATGGTCTGCGCGTGATTTAAAAAACGTAAGTTACTAAACCCCGGAGCGAAATCGGCGGCACTGGGTTGAATGCCAATAATCAAAGCAGATATATAGACAACTAAAACTTTAAATGCATAAAGCATGCACCCATAACCACATATTTTTAATATTAGAGGGAGGTGTCTGCTACAATTTTGCGCAATTTCTTTAGCGACACAGATGCTTAAGACCAGCAATATAAGAAAGCTTGATACTTCATAAAATGCATGGCGTTGTGAAAAGGCAGCAATACTGGATGCTGCGCCCAGTAGAAAAAAACAGATCAAAAACCACCTCAAACTGCTTTCATTTCGCGCAATTAAATAGTTTTTTCGGAATGTTTTTATCAGCGTTATTCCACTAAAAATCAATAAAAATGCTATTTGAAAAATTCGTTGATCGTCGTGACTACCTGTATTCGTCAATGTCGCAAAAGGTAATAAATAGCTATAAATTAAAACGATACTTAACATTAATGTTAAATACAATTGCTTAACTTCAGTTAGATTGGAAATATCTGACCATATGCCATATGGTGTGTTTTTAAATAATTGCACATAACCACCGCAGGCAAGTTAATCATAAGATCAAAAGCCGCCCAAAGGCGGCTTTTGCGCGACGTCTAAATACTTGAATGTTAGGAGTTGTTTTTTTGAATTGCGGCCAGTGCAGCCTTATTAGTTACGGTCGTGGTGTTATTCCAAGTCATTGCAGTACCACCAGCAGCTAGACTCGGAGTGAAGGTAATCGCAAGCCCGTCGACTCCTGTTCCCACGCCTGTCGCCATCGTGAGCGCAATGATGCCATCGGTTGTAACCGTGCCAGCACTAACTTCTTTGGTAGGAGTAAAAACCAAATCCGCAAGGGCACCCGCAGTGTTACAAGTAGTCAGCACGCCACCAGCTTCCTGTGCACACACTGCAACTGCGGTCTTTAGTGAATCTGCAGCAGACAGCGCATTCGCAACTTTCGCTTTAATCGTGTAATCGCTGTAAGCCGGCAAAGCCACCGCCGCCAAGATACCGATAATCGCAACAACAATCATCAACTCAATCAGCGTAAAACCGCGTTGTGCGCTCTTCATCATTTTCATCGATTTCATTTTATTTCCCTCTGTGGTTAGCAATGCTGACAGTAGGTCTGCCATGCTTACCTATGAGCAAGTGCTGTGCCAGCGTAAAAATGGGCTAATTACAGCGTTTCCTGCTTAAAAAATGTGCACAGTAGGAATATTATTGTCGCCGACTGACAATAATTGTCAGTCTCGGCATGAAGTGTCAGATTGTCACAGCGCCCGAAGTAAGTTTCACGTACTTTCCCTGGATGCGCAGCGCGTTGCGAGACCGGCGCACATAAAATAAACATGGGAGTATGTTATTAAACATGCCATTCTCCGCATATTTTTAAAGCTATACCGTTATATACACGGCATGGTACTTATCAATCAAGAGAACTATTGATTAACCGGCGCATCAGAATCGTCTACAAGTCCCGTTTCTGGTCGCAGAGGATATGAATCATAATTCGGGGGTTTGCAACGTCCACCGTATAAATTATGCGGTTTTTGCTGGTCAGCATTTGACGATAATCGCTTATTCCCAGTGCAGCAAGGTCTTGGCATACTGCGCCGACAGTGGGCTGATCTTCAAGAATGGACACTGCATGCTTGATTTGGTCCAATGCGGTTTTCCAGACTTGCTTCGGCCAGTTTTGAATCACCTAGCCTTTCAATTCCTTTATGTCTGCTTTAGCGTTATTGGTGAACCAGGATGAATAGGTCATTCCGGTGTTCCACCGATGCCATCCATGTCTTCATCGAGTTTTGCAAATACAGACTTAGCCGAACTGTATTCGCCGCGTTCGACCTGCTGCCTGCCCAGCGCCAATATTTTGAGTAACGCGATTGTCTGCTGCGTTTGTTCCCAGCTATGGATGTCCTGAACCACACAGGTAGCCTCACCATTTTGGGTAATGATGAGGAGCTCGCGTGTTTGCCTGATTTCAGCAATAACTTTGGCGGAATTATCTTTGAAATAACTTATTGGCTTGATTTGTTGCGAATAAGGCATGATATTACTCCAGGAGGCCGACTGATATACAAGTCACTTTAAAGGTCGAATTAAGTCTTTTCAATGCATGCTTGCTCACGACGGAGCACGTAGAGCCGGATGATTGTGATGAACGGAAACCGTCTATTCGCGTGGTGCTTTTTTATATAGTCCATGCTTACGCCTGAATCTGCGCAATACAACAAATGGGGTTACCGAGCCCCGCAATATTGATGGCGATTGTGGTCTGCATAATCGGCGCAATGCGCTTCGCTTATTGACGCCCCACTTTTAGGATAGGCGTTCACCTGGCGATTAGCGCATGCGCTAACCAAGAATGTGCAACAAATATAGGCTTTATTTCAAGCTGAACTGCATTTCGATGCCAGCCAGATCAAACACATCGCCATCCTGCAGCGTTTGAGCGGCGCTGCCTATGGCTTGGCCGTTGACGATGGGCCGGCTGTCGCCTTCGATGTGGGTAATGGCATAGCCTTGCGCGTTGCGGGTGATAACAGCGACCTGGATGCCGGGGCGGCCGATGGTGGTGATCGCTTTGGTGATGTGCATTTCTTTGCCGCTGCTGGTGCCGCTGAGGATTTTTAGGCTGGCTGGACGGATGTTGTCGTCGTAGACTTCCGACGGGTTGTAGACCTGCGTGTTTTGTGTGTCTTGTATGACTTGCGTTAGTGTGTTGATGGTGTCGGTGGCATCGGAGTAATTGGCAGCGCTGTTGCCGCGCTGCGGTTCGGTCTGATATTTGATGCGGTATTTGGCCATTTCAATGACGTCGCCATTTTGCAGGAAATGTTTTTTAACGGGTTGGCCGTTGACCTGGGTGCCATTGGTGCTGCCCAGATCTTCCAAAAAAGAGTCTTCCTGTATAGTAATGATGGCGGCGTGCTGGCCGCTGATGGCAAGGTTATCGATGACTATATCGTTGCTGGGCCGGCGTCCGATGGTGATGCGCTCTTTCGAGAGCGTCATTTCCTGCAATACCGCGCCGTCTGCCATAAGGATGATTTTGGCCATGCTGTTTCTCCTGCGATCTATCTAAGTTCTTGGCATTATGCCGCTCAGTCGTGATTTTCGCGTATTTTCATCAAAACCACCGAAATATTATCCTGCCCGCCGTACGCATTGGCGCATGCGACCAGCTGCGCGCAAGCATGTGGCAGGCTGAACCTGTTGGCATGCAGCAGGTCGGCGATCTGCGAGTCCGACACCATTTCGGTCAAGCCGTCCGAACATAACAGGGCGATATCACCGGGTTGAACATCGTGGTCGTGCAGTTCGATTTCCACTAGCGGGCCGACGCCGAGCGCGCGAGTGATGATGTTACGACTGTTGGACAGCGCCGCCTGCTCGGGCTTAATCAGGCCGGCCGTGATTTGCTCTTGCAGCAGCGAATGGTCACGGGTCAGTTGTTGCAATATGCGCCCGCGCAGCAGGTACAGCCGCGAGTCCCCAACGTGGGCCACACTGAGCGTGTTTTCATACTGCAACGCCAGCACTAGCGTAGTCCCCATGCCGCGGCAACCGATTTGGCTGTGGGCGGTCTGCAAAATACGGATGTTGGCCAAAATAATTGCGTCCCGAATCCAGCCATGCAAATGCTGTCGTGCTTCGGCAGGAGCACTACAAATGTTTGCCTGGCGCAGCAGAGTCTGTTCCAGCGCTTGCTGAATAATGGTCACTGCCATGTTGCTGGCCACTTCTCCGGCCAGATGCCCACCCATGCCGTCAGCCAGCAGTGCAAAGCCACAACCCGCGCAGCCTTCACTGAAGGCGATGGCGTCTTCGTTTTGGCGGCGTACCTGGCCGACATCGGTCAAGGCGGCGAATTCAAGCTTACTGTGTGATGGCTCAGATGTCATCGTGACGGATTAGTTAAGAAGCGTTGCGGAAGACGCAATAATCTGCCAACCAGCGACTGGCTATCAATAGCGACCTATTCTGGATTGTAGGAGATACGCAAAATATTGTTGCTTATCCGTAGTGCAGGCCTGCGGTTACGACGGACCCAGTCCTTTCAGATCTGTTCACGCTCAGGTGCGCTCCACAAAATCTACTCGTATTACGTTTTGCTTTAATGAATATTTATCGGGAGTATATGCATTAAATTCCACTCTACCGCATTGTTTCAATGCGCCGCAAATAATACGCATATAAGTATTACTGCCATCGCAAGATTCACCCGTAGTAAGATGCGCGGCACGCACGACACACCTTACGGCTTACGGCTTACGGCTTACGTATATTTGCACAGCCAAAACAAAACTGGGAGCCGCAGCTCCCCGTTGTCATTTCCAACCACTATGGATTACAGCATTGCCTTGAGCAAACGCGCCATTTCTGACGGGTTTTTGGTGGTCTTGATACCGCAAGCTTCCATGATATCGAGCTTGGCTTGCGCGGTATCGGCACCGCCGGAAATCAAGGCGCCGGCGTGGCCCATGCGCTTGCCGGCAGGTGCTGTCACGCCGGCGATGAAGACCACTACCGGCTTCTTCATGTTTTCCTTGATCCAATAGGCCGCATTGGCTTCGTCCGGGCCGCCGATCTCGCCGATCATGATGACTGCATCGGTGTCTGGATCGTCATTGAACATCTTCATGATGTCGATGTGTTTCAGGCCATTGATCGGGTCGCCGCCAATGCCGACTGCCGACGATTGGCCTAAGCCCAGTGCGGTCAGTTGGCCGACTGCTTCATAGGTCAGCGTGCCGGAGCGCGACACCACGCCAATGCGGCCTTTTTTGTGGATGTGGCCTGGCATGATTCCGATCTTGATTTCGTCCGGTGTAATCAGACCTGGGCAATTCGGCCCTAGCAGCAAAGTTTTGCTGTTGGCTTTTGCCATGCGGTCTTTCAGCACCATCATGTCGCGCACCGGGATGCCTTCGGTGATGCAGATGGCCAGATCGAGTTCGGCTTCAACCGCTTCCCAGATCGCTGCCGCTGCGCCTGCCGGTGGTACATAGATGACGGAGACAGTAGCGCCAGTAGCGGCTTTGGCCTCGGATACGTTGGCAAAAATCGGAATGCCTTCGAAATCTTCGCCGGCTTTTTTCGGATTCACACCAGCTACAAAGCAGTTCTTGCCATTCGCGTAATCGCGGCAGCCACGGGTGTGGAACTGGCCGGTCTTACCGGTGATGCCTTGGGTAATGACTTTTGTATCTTTATTGATCAGGATCGACATATGGGTTCCTTTTACGATGTTTTATGCGTTGGCGTTGGCGGCAGCGACGGCTTGCTTGGCTGCATCTTCCATCGTATCGGCGGCGAGGATCGGCAGGCCGGATTCGGCCAGCATCTTCTTGCCGATGTCTTCGTTGGTGCCTTTCATACGCACTACCAATGGCACATTGAGCGACACTGCTTTGGCGGCCGCGATCACGCCTTCGGCGATCACATCGCAGCGCATGATGCCGCCGAAGATGTTGACCATGATGGCTTTCAGGCCCGGGTTTCTCAGCATCAGCTTGAAGGCTTCAGTGACTTTCTCGGCTGTCGCACCACCGCCGACGTCGAGGAAGTTGGCTGGCTCGCCGCCGAACAATTTGATCGTATCCATAGTAGCCATCGCCAAGCCGGCACCGTTAACCAGGCAACCGATATTGCCGTCGAGCGAAATATAGGCCAGGTCGAATTTGGATGCTTCGACTTCGGCTGGATCTTCTTCGTCCAGATCGCGGTAAGCGACGATTTCAGGATGACGGAACAGCGCGCTATCGTCGAAGTTGAATTTGGCGTCGAGCGCAATGACCTTGCCGGAACCGGTCAGGATCAATGGATTGATTTCAGCTAGAGAAGAGTCGGTTTCCCAGTACGCTTTGTACAAGCCTTGCAACTGTGTACGCGCATCGGCGATCGATGCTGCCGGTACGCCGATTTTGGTGGCGATATCGTCCGCTTCGGCGCCAGTCAGGCCGATACTAGGGTCGATGGCGACTTGATGGATCAATTCCGGGTGACTTGCAGCCACTTCTTCGATATCCATCCCGCCTTCGCTGGAAGCCATCAGCACCACGCGTTGGCTGACACGGTCGGTCACCATGCTGACGTACAGCTCTTTCTGGATGTCGGCGCCTTCTTCGATCAGCAGGCGACGTACTTTCTGGCCTTCGGGGCCGGTCTGATGCGTGACCAGTTGCATGCCGAGGATCTGGTTGGCGTATTCGCGCACTTGTTCGAGCGTTTTAGCGACTTTAACGCCACCGCCCTTGCCGCGACCGCCGGCATGGATTTGCGCTTTGACGACCCATACCGGGCCGCCAAGAGTTTCAGCTGCCTTGACTGCTTCATCTACGGAATTGCACGGAATACCGCGCGGAACCGTCACTCCGAACTGGCGGAGAATTTCTTTACCCTGATACTCATGGATTTTCATGCGAGCTTCCCTTCAGACGCTTAGGTATGGATAAAAACACTATGGATAAAAACTAACTGGCTGAATTGCCAGAGATATCTGTGGGCGCGGAGCAGACCCAGCGCGGATAGTATTTCGCGACCGCCGGGCCATCTGTGCGCAATGCATGGCAACGGTCGAGTTGAAATGGTTTGTGGCCTTGCGAGTCGGCACCGTCGCCATCGCGGGTATCCAGCACATCCCCGGCAAACGCCTGGATTACGGCAGTCGGCAAGATCTGCGCCAGTTCCGTCAAATGGGTGCAGCCGCGCGTGCCTGACAGCAGTTGCTTGAGCTGGTGCCGAAAGCCGGACAACAGATTGAGCCCAACCATTTTCTGATAATCGGGGCCAATCGTATTGCAATAACCGGGATAAGGCACAGCATCGGAGACTGCTTCGACCGCGATAATGTTGAACTGGGTGTCAATTGTCAGGCGCAACCAGAGTTCATGGATCGGCGTATTGGCCGGCCGCACGCCGGAGGCGAACGGGGTATCACGGGTCTTGACATCGGTAATGCAGGTGTCAATGTCCCATAGGCCATCTTCGCGTGCAAACGCTTCAATGTGAATGGCGCGCGTGTGCTTGCGGATGCGTGGGACAGCGGGTGATGAAAGGGGCATAGGAACCAATGCCGTATAAATCGGCAAAATTAATCAAGCCGCAATTGCGTGCGTTACCGCAGCTTCTACGGATTTGTAAGATTGCAACCGCTCTTGCGGCACTGCAATAAGAGGAAAAGTGTAGCACATTGAGACAGCGTTACAGAATAATGCTTATTATCAGGTCGAATATTAAGTTGCCTAAAATACCGGGGTCATATCAGTATAAGGCCCGCGCATCAGCCCGCTCCAAAAACAAAAATTCAAGCTTTGATCAGGGTTCTGAGAATGTCCACCAACACCACAGGCAATCGCTCGGGATGCTGCAACACCGCGTAGCGTCCGGGACCGAACACCCTGGCCAGATACTGCGGCGCCTGGCGGTCGACCGTCAGGCAAAACGGATGAATCACCACCACCGCATTCTGGCGCACCTCGACCACTTCATCGAGATAGCAGATGGCGCCTAATCGCACCGCCCGCGGTCCATACTGCCATACAGTGCCGTTATCCCGGATCAAAAAAAATCGAAAAGGCAAGCACGCAGTAATCCTTGGAAAAATTATTAAAGCCTTACTAGGTAACTGATTAGGTAACTGATACGCACAAAAAATGTTGTCCACAAAAAGCACGAAAGTCACGGAAATACTGCATGACACCATTTTTTGCAGTTGTCTGTCAGTAGTGCAGGCCTCCGTGCCTGCAACCGATGCAGGCACGGAGGCCTGCACTACTTAGACATGGCTTGCTGTTTTTGTGACTTTCGTGTCTTTCGTGGAGAATGCTTTTCCTATTTCGCATACGCACTGCGTAACACCTGTTAGGTAATTGGCATTAGTTAAAAAATTGCAATAATTTTATCTTATTGAAGACTCATACAAAATCTAGTGGCGCAGTATCCACGTAAATCTTATGAAGGGGGATTAGCTACGCATACCGTTAAAGAGATAGGTATAGAGTATTCGCATCCGAGAGGACGGCCGGCGCAATACGATGGGAACACCGAGCGCCTACCCGGCTCATTAAAAAAACGGCCGAGCGGACGCACGGCGCCCCCCGGTTGCCGCTGTGATCCAGAATTAATCGTCCCAATCGACAACGCCGCGCATGGCAGCCTGAATTGCGCCAAGGGAAAAACCGCGCTGCTGCAAGAATCGCATCTGTTTGGTGCGCTCGGCGGCGTCAGTAGCAAGGATTCCGAACTTTTTGCACCAGACCGCGCCGGCACGCGCAATCTCATCCACAGCCAGTTCCATCTTGATTTCGGTCAGTGCATCACCGCTAATGCCGTGGCTCTGCAATTCAGCGAGGATGCGGCTGTTACCGTAACGCGCCGCACGCCGTTTGATTAGAGCGTCAGAGAAGCGAGTCTGCGACAACCAGTTTTGCGCTTCCAGAAAATCCAGCAGGGCTTCGATGTCGTCGGACTCTTCTGCGTAGCGGCCAAGTTTGCGCGCCAACTCCGCACGGCTGTGCTCTCGTATAGACAAGTATCTGAGTGCGCGGGCTTTAAGACTGATTTTTAATGCGGCCATGATCTTGAATCGGTAAAACCAGCGCGTAGGATGGGAGAAGCCCATCACTTTTAAGTCGCCATCAACGCAAATGATGGGATTCACCCATCCTACGAAACTGATCAGCCTAACTAGAATAGGGGCAGGTTTTGAGCCCGCCCCTACGGACAATCCTACTCTGCGGCCTGACAGATGAACACTTAAGGTTGCGCAGGTGCCGCTGGTTCCACGTCCTTATCTTTGTCCTTGCCTTTATCCTTGGTTTTTGGCTTGGCTTGTGCATCTGATGCCAACGGTGGCAACTCCGGTACGCCTAGTGATGTGCGTACCTTGTTCTCGATTTCACGCGAAAGTTCGGGCCGCTCTTTCAGGTAAGTGCGAGCATTGTCCTTGCCCTGTCCGATGCGCTCGCCGTTATAACTGTACCAGGAACCGCTCTTTTCAACGATCTTGGCATCGGCGCCGAGATCGAGAATTTCACCTTCACGTGAGATGCCTTCTCCATACAGAATATCGAAGTGTGCTTCCCTGAACGGCGGTGCAATTTTGTTTTTGACGACTTTGACGCGGGTTTCGTTGCCGATGACTTCGTCGCCGGACTTGATCGATCCGATGCGGCGGATGTCTAGCCGTACCGATGCGTAAAATTTAAGCGCATTGCCACCGGTCGTGGTTTCAGGATTGCCAAACATGACACCGATCTTCATGCGAATCTGGTTGATGAAAATCACCAGCGTATTGGTGCGGTTGATACTACCAGTGAGCTTACGCAGCGCCTGCGACATCAGCCGCGCCTGCAGGCCTGGCAGAGAATCACCCATGTCGCCTTCGATTTCGGCACGCGGCGTAAGTGCAGCCACGGAATCGATGACAATCAGGTCAACACTGCCGGAGCGCACAAGTGCATCGGTAATTTCAAGCGCCTGTTCACCGGTATCCGGTTGTGAAATCAACAGATCCGACAGGTTGATGCCCAGTTTTCTGGCATACCCGACATCCAGCGCGTGCTCGGCATCGATGAAGGCACAGGTACCGCCGAGTTTTTGCATTTCTGCAATGACTTGCAGGGTTAGCGTGGTTTTACCGGAAGATTCCGGCCCGTAAATCTCGACCACGCGGCCGCGTGGCAAACCGCCGACACCCAGTGCAATATCCAGGCCGAGCGAGCCGGTCGAGACTACTTGCACCTCTTCGACCACCGCGCCATCTTCCATGCGCATGACCGAACCCTTGCCAAACTGTTTCTCGATCTGGGCCAATGCGGCAGCGAGGGCTTTGCTTTTATCTGTAACGGGAGCGGCTTTCTTGTCGTCCATAAGTTTCTTTCAACAGTGAGAGTGCGATTGCAGCGCACGGTATTCGCGGTAATAGTCGAGTTGAATTGCGTTGCAAATAGTACTGTATAAAAAAACAGTACAAATTGCAAGTAAATTTCGATCCCAGCAATCATACTTGAAACCGGAAGCCCTCTGCGCCTTGCTGCCGGGTTTGAAACGCAATAAACTACAAGCCATATCCGGCGAGCATCATGGCGTTCATTTTCGCTGCGGCCCGCTCATGTTCCTAGTTACTTTTTGATGACTTATTAAAACCATGCGTATCTTGCTTGCAGAAGACGACAGTGTGCTCGCCGACGGTCTGACCCGTTCTTTGCGTCAGGCCGGCTATGCGACCGATTACGTGCAAAACGGCCTGGAAGCCGATTCTGCCTTGTCCACCCAGGATTTCGATCTGCTGATTCTGGATCTCGGCTTGCCCAAGATGCCGGGCCTGGAAGTGCTGCGGCGTCTGCGGGCCCGCAATTCGCATTTGCCGGTATTGATCTTGACCGCTGCCGATTCGATTGAGCAGCGCGTCAAAGGACTTGATCTGGGAGCTGACGATTACATGGCCAAACCGTTCGCACTGTCCGAACTGGAAGCCCGGGTGCGCGCGCTCACACGACGCGGCGCCGGCGGCGGCCCGACTGTCATCAAACACGGCCCGCTGACCTATGACCAGGTTGGCCGCACTGCCTACATCGATACGCAAATGCTGGATCTTTCCGCGCGTGAACTCGGTTTGCTGGAAGTGCTGCTGCAGCGCACCGGCCGCCTGGTTTCCAAGGATCAGTTGGTGGATCATCTGTGCGAATGGGGCGAGGAAGTCAGCAATAACGCGATTGAAGTCTATGTACATCGCCTGCGCAAAAAAATCGAGATCGGCGGAGTGCGCATCGTAACGGTGCGCGGCATCGGCTACTGCCTTGAAAAATTCCCTGATGCGCCGGCCGGCAATACCTCTGGGCCCGCCACTGCACCGATGCCGCGCTAGAATCAGTCGTGAGCCAGTCATGAGCGACGCCCGCAAATTGGACGCCAACACTACCGGTACCGCGTCGGCTGCACCACATTTATTGCCCGGTACCCCGCCGATTCAGCCCAGTGAACCGATCCAGCGCTCCTTGTTTGGAGAAATCCTGGACTGGATGCTGGTGCCTCTATTGCTGCTGTGGCCGATGAGCATCGCCGTCACTTACATCGTCACCAAATCGATCGCCAACCAACCGTTTGATCATGCACTGGAAGACCGGGTCGCGGTGCTGGCGCAGCAAGTCAAGCAGGTGAACGGTAAAGTCGTCACCCAAACCAGCGCCGCTTCGCGCGATATGTTGCGGGCCGACGATATCGATTACGTGTATTTTCAGATTCAAGGTCCGCATGCAGAGTTCATCGAAGGCGACCGCGACATGCCGATGCCAGTACCGCAGGATGCGGAAAAACCCCTGCCAGGCATCATCGCATTTCGCAACGACACGATGCACGGGACTGAAATCCGGGTCGCCTACACCTACGTTGATCTGCACCGCTGGCAGCCGCAATCGCCGGCAAATACGAGTACTTCGAAAGAAGCGGCAACAGCCTTGGTGCAGGTCGGTGAAACCCTGGAAAAACGGGCTCAACTTGCCAACGAAATCATCAAAGGCGTGATCATGCCGCAGTTCATCATTCTGCCAATCGCGCTGGCGCTAGTCTGGCTGGCGCTGTCGCGCGGCTTATTGCCACTTGCTAAACTGCAGCAACGCATCCGCAACCGGCGGCTCGATGATTTGAGCCCGATCGACTCGGGCCAGGTACCGGAAGAAATTTCGCCGCTCATAAATTCTTTTAATGACATGCTGGCGCGGCTATCGCAATCGACCGAGATGCAAAAACGCTTCATCGCCGATGCCGCGCACCAGATGAAAACGCCGCTGGCGGGAATGCGCATGCAATCCGAACTTGCTCTGCGCCAGACCGATCGGGAGGAAATCCACCGTTCACTGCTGCAATTATCGAAAAGCTCGGAATCGGCCACGCGTCTGGTCAATCAGTTACTGGCGCTGGCTCGCACCGAAAACCAGACCCCAGCCGCCAAGCCTTTTGCGCCGCTGGAACTGGCCGAACTGGCGCGCAATGCGGTGCAGGACTGGGTGCAAACATCTTTTGCCTATCGAATCGACCTCGGTTTCGAGTCGCCGGGGCACCCGGTCATGATCAGCGGCAATCCGCTCATGTTGCGCGAACTGCTCAACAATTTGATCGATAATGCGCTGCGGTACACGCCGCCGCAAGGCTACGTCACCGTGCGCGTGCGCAGCGACGCAAACAATGGGCACGCGTTTCTGGAAGTAGAAGACACCGGGCCGGGCATCCCGGCCATCGACCGCAGCCATATTTTCGAGCGCTTTTACCGCATCCTGGGCAGCAATGTCGAAGGCAGCGGCCTCGGCCTGGCGATCGTCAAAGAGATTGCACTGCAACACGATGCAGTAATCGACATTTTCGACAATCCGCATCAGCGCGATCCGAAATTTCCCGGCAGCCTGTTTCGCGTCACCCTGCACATGACGCCACGCCCAGCCAGGGACCCGGCCATGATTGAGTATCTGGGCTGACATGACGCGTCCCAGTCGGCAATTCGCACCGCGCACCAGTCATTGGCGCGCTACCAGACGCTTGACGACGGTGCTGCTGCTGACGTGGCTGATCATCACCTTCGGTAGTATTTTTTTCGCCAGGGAATTGTCCGAACTAACCCTGTTCGGCTGGCCAGTTTCGTTTTACCTGATTGCCCAAGGCTTACCTTTAATCTATGTAGTTATTTTAGGCATCTATGCCTGGCGCATGCGCATCCTCGACCGGCGTTGCAGGAGCGAAGGCTGATGGCAGACAAGGTTTTCCATCGAAAGCTCCGGCGCTATTATTCCTGGTACACCCTGGGTCTGATCCTGTTCCTGGTCACACTCTCGATTCTGGAGTTCGAAGGTGTGCCACGAGCCTGGATCGGCTATCTATTCCTGTTCGCCACCATCGCGCTCTATGCTGGCATTGGCGTCATGAGCCGTACCTCCGATGTGGCGGAATATTATGTGGCCGGACGGCGTGTGCCAGCCCTGTTCAACGGTATGGCGACCGCTGCCGACTGGCTCTCGGCAGCCAGTTTCATCAGCCTGGCCGGCGGCCTGTACCTGCAGGGTTTTGATGGCATGGCGTATATCGTCGGCTGGACCGGCGGCTATTGCCTGGTCGCGTTGCTGATCGCGCCTTTTCTGCGTAAATTCGGCCAGTACACGATTCCCGACTTTCTGGCGGCACGCTACGACGGCAACCCGGTGCGGGTGTTGGCGGTGATTGCCACCATCCTGGTCTCATTTACTTATGTAGTGGCGCAGATTTACGGCGTTGGTTTGATCACATCGCGCTTTACCGGGGTTGACTTTTCGGTCGGAATTTTTCTTGGGCTGGCGAGCATTCTGGTCTGTTCCTTCATGGGCGGCATGCGCGCCATCACCTGGACCCAAATTGCGCAATACATCATCATGATTGCCGCCTACATGATCCCGGTGTTCTGGCTGTCGGCCAAGCACACCAGCGTGCCAGTGCCGCAAATCGCTTACGGTGCGGTATTGGCAAAAATAGGCGTGGCCGAAAAAAAGCTGGAGAGCGACCCGAAAGAACAACAAGTACGCACCATTTTCAAGCGCGTCGCCGCCGATTATGCACAGCAAATACAGTCGCTGCCGGGCTCGCTGCAGCAAGGCCGGGCCGTATTGCAAAGCCAGGTTGATCGATTGAAGAAAAATGGCGCGACTCTAATCGAGATCAAAATCGCCGAGCGGGCATTGTCGAGCTATCCAAAAACCAGCGCAGAAGCCCGCAGCCTGTGGGGTCAGGCACAGCGCTATAACCTGGCGCGGGCCGACTCCATCCTGGACCACAGCACGCCTTTCCCGGCCCAGGATGCGGCCGCCTCCGACATCAAGCGCAACAACTTCCTGGCACTGGTGTTCTGCCTGATGGTAGGAACCGCCGCCTTGCCGCACATCCTGCTGCGCTACTACACCACGCCATCGGTACAGGAAACCCGGGCTTCGGTCTTTTGGTCGCTGTTTTTCATCATGCTGATTTACATCACCATCCCGGCCTTGGCGGTGCTGGTGAAGTATGAAATCTATACTTCGCTGGTGGGCACCGCCTACACCGACCTACCGGCGTGGGTATCGTACTGGGCCAGCATCGACAAGGCCGCACCGCTCATCTCGATCGTCGACATTAACCATGACGGCATCGTGCAACTGGCCGAAATCGCGATCGATGGCGACATCATTGTGCTGGCCACGCCGGAAATCGCCGGCCTGCCATATGTGGTCTCCGGCCTGATCGCGGCGGGCGGTCTGGCGGCGGCATTATCGACCGCCGACGGCTTGCTGCTGACCATCTCGAACGCGCTGTCGCACGATATTTATTACAAGATCCTGGACCCGAACGCGTCGACCCAAAAACGGCTGACGATTTCCAAATTGCTGCTTGTGGTGGTGGCGCTGGTGGCAGCCTATACCGCATCGTTGAAACCGGGCGACATCCTATCGATGGTGGGCGGCGCATTTTCATTGGCGGCTTCGACGCTGTTCCCGGTGCTGGTGCTGGGCGTATTCTGGAAGCGCGCCAATCAGCAAGGCGCTATCGCCGGCATGGTCGCCGGCTTTGCCGTATGCGTGTATTACATATTGCATACGCATCCGGCCTTGGGCGGCGCCAGCGCTAGCCAATGGTTCCATATCGCACCGATCTCGGCCGGCGTATTCGGCGTGCCGGCCGGGATTCTGGCGCTGGTTATCGTCAGTCTGGCGACACCGCCACCCAAACCGGAAACGCTGGCCTTCATCGACCATATCCGTGCGCCCTGAGTTACTGCGAGCATAAAAAAATGGTAGAACGAACTAGTTCGCTCTACCATTTTTGATGCTTATTGCCTTGTAATTACTGGCTCATAGTATAGCCAAAAACAATACTTTTTCCGCATTTAATCATTGCACGTTTAAATATACTCCGGCAATAATCAGGGTTACAGGTCATTCGTACGGGTTCTGGCAACATCGCCAAATCACAGCACTATGGTTTGCGCCTCGTCACCTTGGCGGGCGCGAATGACGCCGATCTGGCTGACCGTTTCGCCGGCAGCTTGCAACTGGGCGATGGTGGCGGCAGCGTTCTGTTGCGAGACGATCACGACCATGCCGATGCCACAGTTGAAGACGCGGTGCATTTCGGCGTCGGCCACATTGCCATGCTGTTGCAGCCAGGTAAACAGCGGCGGCATGATCCATTTTGTGCGGTCGAGTTCGGCCGTCAGGTGCGCTTGCAGCACGCGCGGCACGTTCTCGACCAGGCCGCCGCCGGTGATGTGCGCCATGCCCTTGACTTCGATGGAAGCGATCAGCGCCAGCAAAGGTTTGACGTACAAGTGCGTAGGTTCCATCAGCACATCTGCCAGTTTGCGGCCGTGAAAATCGCTGTCGAGATCGGGCTTGGCGATTTCGATGATTTTGCGCACCAGCGAGTAACCGTTGGAGTGCGCGCCGGACGAGGCCAGGCCCAGCACCACGTCGCCGGGTGCAATCTTGCTGCCATCGATGATTTTCGATTTCTCCACTACGCCGACTGCAAAGCCGGCCAGATCGTATTCGCCGTCCGGGTACATGCTCGGCATTTCAGCGGTTTCGCCGCCAATCAACGCGCAGCCGGACAACTCGCAACCCTTGGCGATACCTTTAATGACATCGGTTGCACTCGCCACATTGAGCTTGCCGCAAGCGAAATAGTCGAGAAAAAACAACGGTTCCGCACCTTGCACCAAGATGTCGTTGACGCTCATCGCAACCAGGTCGATGCCGACCGTGTCGTGGCGATTCAGGTGAAAAGCCAGCTTGAGCTTGGTGCCCACGCCATCGGTGCCGGACACCAGCACCGGCTCTTTGTATTTTTTGCTAATTTCAAAAAGTGCGCCGAAACCGCCGATGCCGCCCATCACGCCTTCGCGCATGGTGCGTTTGGCAAACGGCTTGATCGCTTCGATCAGTGCATCCCCCGCATCGATGTCAACACCGGCGTCGCGGTAGGAAAGGGGAGCGTTTGGGGTCGAGTTCATGGTGTAATTGGCGGCAGAGGCAGTAGAATAAAGGGTATGAACGCGTCAAACAGGCGCGGCAAAGTGGTATTTTATCAAATTGACCCAAACCGACACCCATTTAATGCCATTTCCCTTCACTTCCGAACAGAAACAATCTGCAACCTGGCTGGCGCTGGGGATATTACTTATCGTTCTGCTGATCTTGCTGGGGCCGGTTCTGACCCCTTTCATCGCGGCGGCGATTTTGGCCTACGCGCTCAATCCTGGCGTCGACTGGTTCGAGCGCAAGCGCATCGGCCGTTTCAACCTGCCGCGCGCGGTGGCGGCGTTGCTGGTGATTGCGCTACTGTTTGCTACTTTGCTCGCGCTCATCCTGATTGTGGTGCCGGTATTGCAGAGCCAGATACCGCTATTGCGTGAAAAAATTCCGGCTTTTCTGGCGCAAGCAAATGCGTTCGTGAGTCCACGTTTAACGGCACTGGGAATTCAGGTCAATCTGAATATCGACGGCCTGAAAGAACTGGTATCGTCGCGGATGGCCTCCAGCGGCGACCAGATCTGGGGCACTTTGCTCACTTCGGCCAAACAGGGTAGCTCGGCGGTACTGGGATGGACCGCAATGTTGCTGCTGATTCCATTCATCCTGTTTTACCTGTTGCTGGACTGGCATCGGATTTTGTCATCCACCTTCAAGCTGATACCGCGTCAGTGGGGCGACACAACCCGCACGATCTCGAACGATGTCGATGGCTTGCTGGCGCAATATCTGCGCGGACAATTGCTGGTGATGCTGATTTTGGCAGTGTATTACTCGGCGGCTCTGATGCTGGCGGGTTTTGACGTTGGGCTGCCGGTCGGCATCATCACCGGTTTGCTGGCTTTTATTCCCTATCTGGGCTTCGGGCTGGGCCTGATACTGGCGCTGATTGCTGCGGTGCTGCAGTTCGACGGCTTGCAGGGCTTGCTCCTGGTAGCATTGATTTACGGAATGGGCCAAGTTATCGAAAGCTATTTCCTGACGCCGCGCTTAATTGGCGAACGCATCGGCCTGCATCCGCTGGCGGTGATTTTCGCACTGATGGCGTTCGGTCAGCTGTTCGGTTTTGTCGGCATCCTGCTGGCGCTACCGATGGCGGCCATCATTTCGGTGGCGATCAAGCATGTACGCGCACATTATTTCGAGAGTAGTTTTTACAACCAATGATGCGGCAACTATTACTCGATTTAGGGGCGGAAAAACCACAAACCTTCGATAACTTCTTCGTCGGACAGAATCCTGAACTAGCCGAACGCCTGCAGCAAATCGTGGCGCGTGTTTCCAGCGAGCGCTTCGTGTATGTATGGGGCCAGCCCGGCGCCGGCAAAACTCACCTGCTGCGTGCGATGGCGCAAGCTGCCGCGCCTGCTGCACGTTTCATCGCATCCGAAGCCGATGCGGCAGCTTTCCAGTTCGACCCTGGCGTGACGCTATATTTGATCGACGACTGCGCCCAGTTGTCCCCCACGCTGCAAATCGAAGCCTTTAATCTGTTCAACCAGGTGCGCGAGCACGGCACTGCCCTGGTGGTCAGCGGCAACTTGCCGCCAGCCAACCTGGCGGTGCGGGAAGACTTGCGCACCCGGCTTGGCTGGGGCTTGATTTACCGCCTGCATGAATTGACCGATGAAGATAAGATTGCCGCTCTGAACCATTCCGCCCAGATGCGCGGCTTGAGCTTATCGCCCGGTGTGCTGCCGTATTTGCTGACACACACTCAACGCGACATGCGCTCGCTATCGACCATCCTGGACGGTCTGGATAAATACTCCTTGGAAACCCAACGCCCGATCACGTTGTCGCTGTTGCGCAGCCTGCTGCAAATGGAGCAATTGGAAGGCAAACCGAAAACACCATGAATTTAGCCCTGTTTGACCTCGATCACACCCTGATCCCGATCGATTCCGATTACGAATGGGGACAATTTCTGGCGCGCATCGGCGCGGTGGAGCCTGTCGCATTCAAACTGCGCAATGCCGCTTTCTTTGCCCAATACCAGGCCGGTACGCTAGACCCAGTCGAATACCTTGAATTCGCGCTCGGCACACTGGCGCAATTTCCGCGCCGCCAACTGGACGACTGGCATGCGCAATTCATGGCCGAAGTGATCCTTCCGGTCATCACGCCGGCAGCACGCGACCTGCTGAAACGCCATCAGGACGCCGACGATCTGGTTGCCATCATCACCGCCACTAACCGTTTCGTTACAGCGCCGATTGCTAGAGAGCTGGAGGTGCGGCATTTGATCGCCGCCGAACCGGAAACTTTGCCCGACGGCACCCTTACCGGCAAACTGATCGGAATTCCGACCTCCGGCGCCGGCAAGATACGCCATACTCACGACTGGCTGGCCGGTATGGGAAAATCCCTCGACGACTTCGATCAGAGTCATTTTTACAGCGACTCGCAAAACGATATTCCACTGCTATCAGCCGTCACCCATCCGGTGGCAACCAATCCCAACGCCATACTGGAAGCGCACGCCAGAGCGCTCGGCTGGCCCATCCTGAAGTTATTCCATGATTAAAAAATATATCCGCAAAATATTGGGCATCAACAAGACCGACGCCGCCGGCAACAACATGGAGCCGGACACGCTCAGTCCGAAACAGCACGGCATCGACCCGGTGCTGTTATCGAACAACGCGATTCGCGTCACGAAAACCCTGCAAGACGCCGGCTTCAAGGCGTATGTGGTAGGCGGCGCGGTGCGCGACCTGCTGCTGGGCGTCAAGCCGAAAGATTTCGACATCGCCACCAACGCCACCCCGGAACAGGTGAAACGTTTATTCAGACGCGCGTTCATTATCGGCAAGCGGTTCCAGATCGTGCATGTGATGTTCGGCCAGGATTTGCTGGAAGTGACCACTTTCCGCGGGCCTGCCTCGGGCGAATCGCCTAAGGATGAACACGGCCGCGTGCTGCGCGACAACACCTTCGGTCAGCACCACGAAGATGCGGTGCGGCGCGACTTCACCATCAATGCGATGTACTACGATCCGGCGACCCAGACCGTGCTCGATTTCCACGGCGGCATGGCCGACATCCGCAAGAAAATACTGCGCATCATCGGCATCCCGGAAGCGCGTTTCCGCGAAGATCCGGTGCGCATGTTGCGGGCGGTACGCTTCGCTGCCCGGCTGCAATTTACGATTGATCCCGCTACCGCTGCGCCGATTGCGGTGATGGCGCCGCTGATCAACAACGTACCTTCGGCCCGTGTGTTCGACGAAATGCTCAAGCTGCTGTTAAGCGGCCAGGCGCTGGCCTGCCTGAAACGCTTGCGCTCGGAAGGCTTGCATCACGGCCTGCTGCCGTTGCTGGACGTGGTGCTGGAACAGCCGATGGGTGAGAAATTCATCACGCTGGCGCTGGCCGCCACCGATGAAAGGGTCAAGCTGGGCAAACCGGTTTCGCCCGGATTCCTGTTCGCGTCGCTGTTGTGGCATCAGGTGCTGGAGAAGTGGACGGCCTACCAGGCCGCTGGCGAAAATCCGATTCCCGCTCTGCATCTGGCAGCCGATGACGTGCTCGACACACAGTCCGACAAGTTGGCAATTCAGCGCAAAATCGGCTCCGACATGCGCGACATTTGGGCTATGCAGCCGCGTTTCGAGCGCCGCATCGGTAAATCGCCCTACAAATTATTGGAACACCCGCGCCTGCGCGCCTCCTACGACTTCCTGCTGCTGCGCTGCGCTTCCGGCGAGATCGATGCCGAAATCGGCGCATGGTGGACCAGCTTCATGGCTGCTGACGGCAACGAGCGCGAAGTATTGCTAACCGCGAAGCCGCGCAACGCGGCCACGCCCGCCGGTGCAGCAAAACGCGGCGCATCACGCGGCGGACGTGGCCGCAAGAAAATTGGCGGCAGCACCGAAAGCGCGCAGTGACATTGCCGGCGCAGGAGCAAATACCGGCGCAGGTAACAACATACGTCGGCCTGGGCGCCAATCTGGGCGATGCGCGCAATCAAGTGCTGCGCGCCATTGAACAACTGCAAACCCTGCCCGATACGAATCTAAGCGCACGATCGAGCCTGTTCCGCAGCGCACCGATTGACGCTGCCGGCGACGATTTCATCAATGCGGTGGTGCAACTGAAAACCCGCTTGCCAGCCGCCGAACTGCTACTGGCACTGCAAGCAATCGAGCATGATTTTGGACGCCTGCGCCCCTACCCCAACGCACCGCGCACACTCGATCTCGACCTGCTGCTGTACGGCAACCAGACGATCGCCAGCACCACGCTGCAAGTGCCGCATCCGCGCATGACACAGCGCGCCTTCGTGCTGATTCCATTGTTGCAAATCGACCCGTTGATCCAGATCCCGGGCCACGGCCCCGCACATCAGTTCGCGCCGGCAGTGGCGGATCAGGTCATTCAACAGATCTGACGCGAGCCCAGTATAAAAAATATTTTGGGTTACTATTTTTTAAAAAATATATACAGTATTTTTTGAAGTGCTCGAAATACATGCGGTGAACTACATGTTTTAATGCATACCCCTAACATTTTTTGCATCATAAAAACATTTCAGACGCCACCATGCCAAATTTCACCACCCTCCAAACTGTCGGCCTACTGTTCTTCTCGAATATTTTCATGACTGTGGCCTGGTACGGCCACTTGAAAAACCTGGCCAGCAAACCGTGGTGGATTGCGGCACTGGTGAGTTGGGCGATTGCGCTGTTTGAATACATGCTGCAAGTGCCGGCCAACCGCATCGGTTATACCCAGTTCAGTCTGGGACAACTGAAAATCATGCAGGAAGCAATTACGCTCGTGGTGTTTGTACCGTTCGCCATGTTGTATATGGGGCAGCCATTCAAGCTCGATTACGTTTGGGCCGGTCTGTGTCTGGTGGGCGCGGTGTATTTTATTTTTCGTAGTTAGCGGCAGCAATAATAATAATATTGCGCCGGGCGAAGCCCGTGCCAGAGCGCTACACTATTGCAATCGAGTTTCGTAACTTAGAGGATTTTATGGCTAGTTATTTGCAGGGAAAAGACATGGCCGGGGCCGATACGCCGATGGCTGCCGCCAAACCGATCGTGGCCAAGGCTGTCACGATTGTGTCGCTGAATGCGATGCGCGCCACGGGCAACAAAATCAGCATGTTAACCTGCTACGACGCCAGCTTTGCGGCTCTCATGGATAGCTGCGGTGTCGAAGTGCTGCTGATCGGCGATTCGCTCGGCATGGTCTGCCAGGGCCACCATTCAACCCTGCCTGTCACGGTCGCCGACATCGCCTACCATACCGCCTGCGTTGCGCGCGGCAACAAGTCGGCCATGGTGCTGGCCGACATGCCGTTCGGCAGCTACGCCACGCCTGAATCGGCATTCAACAACGCGGTGCAGTTGATCCAGGCCGGTGCCCACATGGTCAAGCTTGAGGGCGGCGCATGGCTGGCCGAGACTGTGCGCTTTCTGGCCGACCGCGCCATACCAGTCTGCGCCCACCTTGGCCTGACGCCGCAATCGGTACATCAGTTGGGCGGCTATAAAGTACAAGGCAAGACGCTCAGAGCGGCCGACACGCTCAAGTCTGACGCGCTGGCGCTGCAAGCCGCAGGCGCCGCACTGCTGGTGCTGGAAGCGATTCCTGCAGCGCTGGGACGCGAAGTGACCGAATTACTGACGATCCCAACTATCGGCATCGGCGCCGGGCCGGATTGTTCCGGCCAGGTGCTGGTAATGCACGACATGCTGGGCGTATTTCCAGGCCGCAAGGCACGTTTCGTGAAGAACTTCATGGCCGGTCAAACCAGCATCGACGCTGCAGTGCAGGCGTATGTGGCGGCGGTCAAGGATAAATCGTTCCCGGCTGACGAACACTGCTTCTGAGAACCAAGATAGCACCATGACCGCCCTCTCCCCCAACTCCTCCCCCGCTCGCGGGAGAGGAGAGCGAAATGAGTCGCTGCGCGACTTTCAGGTTAAGCGCCGCTAGCAGATGGGAATGTTGGAGGCTACCCGAGCAGCGTTCGCGCTGCTGTTTTCAGGCGACGCCGCGCTATGGGGGATTATCTGGGTATCGCTCAAGACTTCCGTCGTAGGGCTGGCGATTGCCACCCCGGCCGCGCTGCTGGCCGGTTATGCGCTTGCCAGCAGCAACTTTCGCGGCCGGCGCATACTGATTTGGCTGGCGCAAGCGGCGCTCTCGATTCCCACCGTGTTGATCGGCTTGTTGCTCTACATGATGCTCACGCGACAAGGGCCGCTGGGCGATTTGCAATGGCTGTTTGCACAGCCCGGCGTCATTGCCGGGCAAGCAATTATCGCGCTACCGGTGCTGATCGCGCTGACCTTGGCTGCGGTGCAGGCGGCCGATCCCCGTTTGTCGGAAACCGCCATCACGCTCGGTGCGTCGCGCTTGCGGGTGATGCTCACGCTACTGCATGAAGTGCGATTCGGCGTGATGGCGGCTGTCATCAACGGTTTCGGACGAGTGATTTCAGAAGTCGGTTGCGCGATGATGGTAGGCGGCAATATCGCCGGTGCCACGCGCACCATCACCACCGCGATTGCGCTGGAAACCAGCAAAGGCGAATTTGCCCAAGGCATCGCGTTAGGTTTGGTGCTAATCGCAATTGCACTGGTAATCAATGCCGCATTGATGCTGCTGCAGGGCGACGCACAGCGGCAAGGGCAACTGCGATGACGGCGCTACTTCAACTGCGGCAATTGCGCAAGCGCCACGGCCCGCGTCTGGTGCTCGATATCGATAACTTTTCCCTCGCCAGCGCCAGCGCCTATGTGCTGACCGGCGCCAATGGGGCTGGAAAAAGCACGCTGCTACGTATCCTGGCAGGACTGGAAACCGCCGAATGCGGCGAGATCGCCCTGCTCGGACAATCCATGTCGCTGACGCCCTACCCCGCCGCATTGCGCGCCGCGATCATTTACGTCCACCAGCATCCGGTCATGTTTGCCGGCAGCGTGGCGGCGAATATCGGCTTCGGCCTGAAGTTGCGCGGCAATTCGAGAGCATCGCGGGTCGCACACACCTTGGAAGCGATGGCATGGGCGGGCGTTACGCACTTGCGCGACAACCTTGCAACCACTTTGTCCGGCGGTGAAAAACAGCGCGTGGCACTAGCCCGCGCCCGCATCCTGAAACCCCGACTGCTGTTGCTGGACGAGCCCACCTCAAACCTCGACGGTTCCGCGCGCGAGCAAGTGATCCGGCTGATTCCAACCTTACTGGCCGAAGGCAGCAGCGTAATCATGGCCTGCCACGACCGCGACCTGATCGCGCTGCCGCAAGTGCAACGCCTGAAACTACGCGACGGCCGTCTGCAGGTGCATGAATAACCAGTCCACTTCGGATATTCCGCATATCCAACATACACTATTATGTATTTTATGGTTCCGCATATAATCATGCGGCCATAAGACCAATTATCACTATACTCCCATAAAATTGTTATTTTATGGAGCCTGCTCGTAACGGGAAAACACGGTCGCCAATTTTTGCGCCAGTACTTCCGCCGAATTAACTTCCATCCCGAGCTCGCGCAACAAGCCGTCCTGCAAGCCATACACCCAGCCGTGCACCGTCACATCCTGGCCGCGTTCCCAGGCATCCTGCAGGACAGTGGTCTGGCATAGATTGGTGACCTGCTCGATCACGTTCAATTCGCACAGGCGATCTTGTTGGGCACGGCTGGGCAAGGCATCGCCGAAATATTTCTCATGTTTCTGATGCACATCCTGCACATGGCGCAGCCAGTTGTCGGCCAGCCCGATACGGCGACGCGTAAGTGCTGCATGCACCCCGGAACAGCCATAGTGGCCGCAAATGATCACATGCTTGACGCCCAGAACATCAATAGCAAACTGCAGCACCGAAAGGCAGTTCAAATCGGTATGCACCACCACGTTGGCAATATTGCGATGAACGAATAATTCGCCCGGCAGTAAGCCGAGCAATTCGTTGGCTGGAACCCGGCTGTCGGAGCAACCGATCCACAAGTATTCCGGCGACTGCTGCGCTGCCAGCTTCTTGAAATAATCGGCGTCCTTGGCCTTGATGGCATCAGCCCAGGCCTGGTTATTCAGAAAAAGCTGATCGGGTGAAAGGTCGGTTTTCGGTTCTGGCATCTGTCACTGCTCCTGAAAAAATATGAGGGCCGGCAACAATCCAGCTGCCGGCACAGTATATTGCGCGCACATATCTTATCGGAATAGGCCGCCTGCCGCAGGCACATTCAAGCCCGGTCGTCGTGTCCAGGCTCGGGCAGCGGATCTGCCGGCTGCAACGGCAGTGCAAAACGCCGCATGAAACGCCGGTCGATTCCATCCTTCCAGCGCCAGACCCAGTCGCCCTGCCACACCAACCCGTACCAGCAAGCGATCGCATGGCGCGACCCGGTCGTCAGCAGCGATAAATAATCGCGTTGCGGCCGATACTCGATCAAGGCATCGCCAAATACCTGGTGCAGCAAGTTTTGCGCCAATATCGGCCCCTGCCGCACCGCAAATACGCCCGCCTTCGGGCGTGGCTGCTGTGGGTTGCTGGCAATATCGCCGGCGGCAAACAATTGCGGATGGCTCACCGATTGCAAGTACTGATTGACTTGCACAAAGCCGCCGTCGACCGTCGCCACTCCGGCCTGCGCCAGCCACGATTGCGCTGCTGCGCCGGTGGCCCAGAGCAGATGATCGAAAGACGCGGTGCTGCCATTATCAAAGTTGAGCCGTCCCGGTGTCACCGAGCTGACGCTGGCCCCGGTCAACAACGCTACTCCGGCAGCTTCCAGATGACGCATCACCAGGCGCGCGGCGCGGCGTGGGTAAGCAGGCAGCAGCGCGGCACGCGTGACCAGCGACAATTTCACCAAACTGCGCCGGGTTCGCAAACGATGGGCCATGGCCAGTGCCACTTCAACCCCACCAGCGCCGCCGCCGACCACCACTACATGGATCGGCCGCTGCAACGCAGCGCTGGCCTGTTCCAGCGCATTCCATTGCTGCAGAAAGACATCAATCGGCTTGATTCCCAGCGCGTACTCGGTGGCGCCCGGCACCAGCGCCAGCGGCGGTGACGACCCGATATCAAGCGACACCAGATCAAAGCGCCACTCCCGGCCTTGTGCCGTGGCGACATTACGCTGCAGATCGATCTGATCCACGCTGGCCTGCACCAGATCGATGCCGGCGCTCTGTGCCAGCGGCCGCAAATCGACATGACATTCCGAACTGCGGTAATGCCCGGCAATCAGCCCCGGCAACATGCCGGAATACGGCGTCATGACGTCGCGTGACAGCAAGGTCACTTCCAGCCGCTCACGCCAGAGTGCGCGTTGCAGGCGCAATGCCTCCAGCACGAACAAATGCGCATGGCCGCCACCCACCAACAACAATCGTTTACGCATCAAGCCCCTGTTTTTTTAAAAAATGCTGTATCAGAATGCATTCTGCCGCACGCACATAACCGGCGGCGAATACACCGTCAGATTACAGCGCATTTCCCCGGACTTCGAATAGCGGAAGCAAAAGATAACAATTTTAGTGGATGAATTTGCATGCTGCCTGTTATAAACGGCAGCAGTTTTATAGCGATTCAGAACAGGTTAGAGCCGGATTTGATCTCGATCAGGTGAATGCGTGACTACAGTCGGCGCCATCACCATCGGTTGTCGCGGCGTGTGGATCAACGCGAGTTAGTGCGGGCACTTTCAGTTGCTGTAGCGCCAAGCAGCAGGTGCTTGAGCGCATTGTCCAGCGGTTTTTCACCCAGCCAGATCTTTAGCAAGGCGTGATAAAAACTCTCATCGGGAATAATGTCGCCGATATTTTTACCATTGAGCTGCATCTGCGTGCCGACTCCTGGCAGCCAGTCGGTGGTGAGTACATCGCCTTTTTTCAGCTCCGGTACTGACGCGAACAATTCACCGAACTTCATCAACGGGCCGGTGATTTTCATCAGTTCGGCACGGTCGGAATTTTGCCGGATGCCGGCCAGGAAGCCGCGTCCAAACTCCTCATTACTCACGTCCCGCAGCATCACGATTCTGACCCGTTTGGGGCCGATTGCAGCCAGCACTTCAGGCACACTGGTCTTTTTGCCGGTCAGATACAAGCCTGCCACATAGACTTTGAAAATCATCTTGTGGCGCACACCCAATCCATTCAGATACAGTTGCTGCTTGCCTACCATGACGGCATCATCCATGTTGACACCAGCGCTTTCGGCGGCAAAGCCGGCAGAACTAAAACTGCATAAGGCACAAGCTAAAAACAACGATGATTTATTCCGGGTAAGGAAACCCATGTTCGCTCCATTCTATTTGCCGACATTGCACAAAAATAAAAATCAGAACGGTCATTCTATTATGAGTATGAGCACAAATCGGTCAAATGCACCACGTGGAATGCGCCACGCAGAATGCGGAACGCTGCAGCAATTTATTAGGCGACATAGATGCACGATAAAAACGTAAACTTGACGAATACCGGAGAATTTTTAGTTGATTAGATGAATTTTTAGCGAAATATCCTGATACACAAGAATTTAGAGAATCAATTCTAAAACCGGCTGAGGGAGTCCTGGATTTTTGTGTGAACAGAATTTCGTTTACGCCATTGTCAACCGCTCTTCGAACTGAATTGTGAAGCGGCTCAGTGCCACTTTCCAGTCCCGCATCGGCATCGTCCATTTCTTGCTAATCAAAATAAATCGACAGTTTGCTCGGTACCAGTACTTCGGCAGTGACGATAGCAATTGGATTCGGCGTTTCTGATATGAGGCCTGGCGAGATGGGATGATGGATCTGGACTGGCAGAAACAGGACGGGCACATGGTTGATCGGATCAAATTATTAAATTCGTCTATGGCTGGGTGATCGCCGCTGGGCACATGCTGCAAGCGCTGCACAACCTGATGCGTTCCGCCGCTTTGTCGACGCTTCCCTGATGCGGCCGAAAGGCAAGCGTGGCCGAGACGACTAAGCCGTCGCTTTGATCGGCAAGTTGTCATGCATGATCTTCCAGAGGCGAAAAACCTCGAAGATGTTGCTGCTCTGTAGCTCTGGAATTTGCGAATGACTGATTTTACAAACGAAATCACAAGCTGAAAAGTCTGGGGTTTGTGGAGCGCTTACGTTCGAAACACTGCTTTACCAATTGAATATTATTTATACAGCACGCTGTATTAAAAAATATATCTTATATTATATGCGGCAATATGCCTATTTATAAGCATACTCCACAATTTATGGCTATTTTTAGATTGCACGTTGTTGCATAAATAATTCCGGGTAAAGCTGAATATTTTGCTTCACTCTATGGCAACGACTGATGCAAATAGAGCCATTTCAATTTGTGTGTTTGGTGAGATACAGGGCTGTCGCCACATCCAATCCAATCAAAAATATCTGCGGCACCGCTGCGCCGCAGGAACTGATCTCACACCACGCCGTGTGCCTTGAACCACGCCAGACAGCGTTGCCAACCATCCTTGGCGTCGGCTTCAACGTAACTCGGCCGGTAGTCGGCAAAAAAGGCGTGGCCCGAGTTCGGATACACCACGAATTTGGATTGGCTGCTGCCTTTTGACAGCGCCGCTTGCATTTGTTCGATGGTATCTAGTTTTATGCCGTCATCCTTGCCCCCATACAGACCAAGCATGGGCGCGTTCAGACTGGACGCGATATCGACCGGTTGACGAGGCGTTAATGCCAGATTGTTGCCACTCGAACTGGCCACCAGTCGGCCATACCAAGCCACGCCAGCTTTGACAGTCGGATTGTGCGCCGCATATAACCAGGCAATACGCCCGCCCCAGCAGAATCCGTTAATGCCTAGCTTGTCGGTGTTGCCGCCATGCGTACTGGCCCAGGCTACGCAAGCATCCAGATCACCCATCACTTGGGCGTCCGGCACCCGATTAATCACCTTATCGATCAATTCGCCTATCGCAGGGTAAGCGCGCGGGTCGCCCTGACGCACGAACAATTCGGGTGCCAAGGCCAGATAGCCCTGCTTGGCAAAGCGGCGCGCCACATCGGCGATATGCTCGTGCACCCCAAAAATCTCGGACACCACCAACATCACCGGTAAATCGGTCTGGCCGATAGGCTGTGCTCGGTATACCGGCACGCTCTGCCCATTTACTGTGATTGTGATCTGGCCGGTAGTCAAACCGACGCTATCGGTCTTGATCACGGTTTGTGCCATTACCGGCAGCACCGCGGCGGCAAACCCGACGCCTAAAGTGGTTTTCAGGAAATCACGCCGAGCCACAGGCCCCGTCAGGGGTGTCCTGCACACCAGGCTATCGAAATCTTGCTTCATGTTTGGCATTTTTTCTCCAGAGAAAATAACAATACAATTTCGGAACAATCCATAGATACAAGCAAGCGGGTAAAGCGTAGACCCCACCCTCGGGGACTTTTGCACCGAAGTGGTTTGATCGTTATAGAGCTTGGCCTGCGCTGTAATTTATACACTAAACAGCCTTGACACAGAGATGTTGATATGTCTCAGGGAAAGTTGCATTATCACTACAGGCTGATAACGAGGAAACATCATGTCCAGGATCGCAGTAGTAACAGGTGGCACCGGCGGCATCGGCACCGCGACTTGCCAGGCCTTGTGCCGGCAGGGACGGCGCGTAGTCGCAACTTACCATGCCGGCAACCATGCGGGCGCAGCCGCGTGGCAACAGGCGATGCAGGCACAATCGTTCGAAGTTGCCGTGTACCCGGTCGATATCAGCGGCTTTGTTTCCTGCCAGGAATTGATCGGGCGCGTTACAGCCGACATCGGGGCCGTCGATATCCTGGTTAACAATGCCGGCATGACGCGCGACAGCACACTCAAAAAAATGTCGGTCGAAAACTGGCTGGCGGTGATCAATACCGATCTCAACGGCGTCTTCAACATGACGCGCCAGGTGTTCGACGGCATGCTGATGCGCGGCTGGGGACGGGTGGTGAATATTTCGTCGGTGAATGGTCAAAAAGGCCAATTCGGCCAAGCCAATTACAGTGCCGCCAAGGCTGGCGTACATGGCTTCACCATGGCGGCGGCACAGGAAGGCGCGCGCAAGGGTGTCACCGTCAACACCATTTCACCAGGGTATATCGGCACCGAAATGACGCTGGCTGTCGCGGAAGAAGTGCGCCAGCAAATTATCGCGAAAATTCCGGTCGGCCACATGGGCACGCCGGATGACATCGCCCGCGCGGTAGCGTTTCTCTGCGATGATGCGGCCGGCTTTATCACCGGAGCCGATTTCTCGATCAATGGTGGTCAGCACATGGGTTAAATTAATGTGTTGGTTCGGCGTCTCAGCGGGATCACCCCATTGGTCAAGGCGGTGCCGCACAATACCAGTGCGCCACCGGACAGTTGGTTGGCTCCAGCCGACTGTCTGGCCCAGAAACAAGGCGCCCCATAGCACGCCGAATACCGGAATCAGGAAAGTTACTGACAGCGCGCACATCGGCCCGACATCCTGATCAGCTTGAAAAATCAGCTAAACGGCACCGGTACAGACAACCCCGAGCCCACCCAACACCAACCTCAGTGCAGCCGAAATGCGTACTGGCATGAAAAGCGTTGTCCACGAAAGACACAAAAGCACGAGAGCATGCACAACACCTTCCTTGCAACTGCAGCAGAAAGTTTTTTGCTTATTTTTCGTATCTTTGGTGGATTGAAATTTTTGCGAGCAACATTGATTACACAAAAATCAATGCGCTTCATCCCAGTTGTTGCCGACGCCGACTTCGGCAATCAGCGGCACCTTCAACTTGGCAACCCCGGCCATAATCGCGGGCAATTTATCGCGCACGAGTGCCAGTTCGGCTTGCGGCACTTCCAGCACCAGTTCATCATGCACCTGCATGATCATTATCGATTGCATCCGGTCGTGTTCCAGCCAGTCCTGCACCGCCACCATCGCCAGCTTGATCAGGTCGGCGGCAGTGCCCTGCATCGGCGCATTGATCGCGGCCCGCTCGGCACCCTGGCGGCGTGGACCATTTGGGGAGTTGATCTCCGGCAACCACAGCCGGCGGCCGAACACGGTTTCAACATAGCCGCGCGACTTGGCTTCCAGCTTGGTGTCGTCCATGAAGCGCTTGACGCCGGAAAAACGGGCAAAATATTTATCGATATATTGTTGTGCGGCAGCGCGCTCGATGCCGAGATTGCCGGCCAGACCAAATGCGCTCATGCCGTAAATCAGGCCGAAGTTGATGACCTTGGCGTAACGACGCTGCTGGCTCGATACCTCCAACGGCGTGACGCCGAAGATCTCCGCGGCGGTGGCGCGGTGGATGTCTTCGCCGGCGGCAAAGGCGCGCAGCATGTTGGCGTCGCCCGAGATATGCGCCATGATGCGCAACTCGATTTGCGAATAATCGGCTGACACAATAACGCTACCCGCTGGCGCAATGAAAGCTTCGCGGATGCGCCGCCCTTCAACGCTACGAATCGGAATATTTTGCAGATTCGGATCGTTTGACGCCAGTCTGCCGGTCACCGCCACCGCTTGCGCATAATTGGTATGCACACGTCCGGTCTGCGGGTTGACCATCTTCGGCAGTTTGTCAGTGTAAGTTGATTTCAGCTTGGCCAGGCCGCGGTATTCGAGCAGCACTTTAGGTAGCGGGTAATCCTCGGCCAGTTTTTGCAGCACTTCTTCATCGGTTGAGGGCGCGCCTGACGGGGTTTTCTTGATCACCGGCAATTTCAATTTATCGAAAAAAATCTCGCCTAATTGCTTCGGCGAATTCAGGTTGAACGGCTGGTCGGCCAGTGCATACGCTTTCTGTTCCAGTTCCAACATCCGTCGGCCGAGCTGGTTCGATTGCTGGCCCAGCAGTTCGACATCAATCAGGACACCATTGCGTTCGATCTTTTGCAGCGTGACCGCAGTCGGCAGCTCGATTTTTTCGTAAATAAAGGTCAGCCCAGCATCGGCTTCAACCTCCGGCCACATTGCCTGATGCAATTGCAGCGTGATGTCGGCGTCTTCGGCCGCATATTCGGTGGCAACACTAATCTCGACTTGATCGAAACAAATTTGGGATGCACCCTTGCCGCAGACATCGGCGAAGCTGATGGTCTTGTGGTTCAGGTGGCGCAACGCCAGACTGTCCATGTTGTGGGCCTTGTGCGACTCGAACACATACGATTCCAGCAACGTGTCGTGGCGGATGCCGCGCAGCGTGACGCCGTGGTTTGCAAATACATGACTGTCGTACTTCAGGTTCTGGCCAACTTTGTTCTGACCGGCATCTTCCAGCCACGGCTTCAGTCGGGACAACACAAATTCGGTTGAAAGCTGCTGCGGCGCATCCTGATAACTGTGCGCCAAAGGAATGTAGGCGGCACACCCGGCCACGCAGCACAGCGAAATGCCGACCAGACGTGCCTGCATCGGTTCCAGCGAAGTGGTTTCGGTATCGAGCGAAGTCAGCGGCGCAGCCGAAATCGTCGCCAGCCAGCGCATCAAGTCGGCTTCGGTGAGCACGGTTTCGTACCGTTTTTCGACTGCCGCCGGGGCCGGGGCAGAAACGGCGTTCGGACCGATTGGCGTGGCGCTGTGGCCGACCTGATCGGCCAAATGGCTGCTCAACTCGCGCAGCCAGCTCTTGAAGCCGTAACGCGAAAACAAGGCCAGCATCGCGTCCCGGTCTTCGGGCAATTGTTGCAGCGATTCGGAAATATTCTTCATTTGCACCGACAAATCGCAATTGGTCTTGACAGTTACCAGCACCTTGGCCTGCGGCAGCCAGTCCAGCGCAATGCGCAGGTTATCGCCAACTACGCCCTTGATGTTAGGGGCGTTTTGCATCACGCCTTCCAGCGAATCGTATTCAGCCAGCCATTTAAGCGCGGTTTTCGGGCCCACTTTGGATACGCCCGGCACGTTATCGACGGTGTCGCCGATCAAGCTCAGGTAATCGACGATGCGCTCGGGCGGCACGCCGAACTTGGCGACCACGCCGGCATGGTCGAGCTTTTCGTTGCTCATGGTATTAATCAGCATCACATGGTCATTGACCAGCTGCGCCAGATCCTTGTCGCCGGTCGAGATCACGGTGTCCATGCCGAGCTTGGCGGCCTCCACCGCCAGCGTGCCGATCACGTCGTCGGCCTCGATGCCTTCTATCATCAGGATCGGCCAGCCCATAGCCCGTGTTGCTGCATGGATCGGCGCGATCTGGCGCACCAGGTCGTCCGGCATCGCTGCGCGCTGCGCCTTGTACTGCGGATACAGGTCGTCGCGGAAGGTCTTGCCTTTGGCGTCGAAGACACAGGCCATGTATGCTGCGGGATAATCGTGGCGCAGACGGCGCAGCATGTTGATCATGCCGTACATGGCGCCGGTCGGCGCTCCTTCGGCGTTGCGCAAGTCGGGCAAAGCATGAAAGGCGCGATACAGATAACTGGAACCGTCCACTAATAACAGGGTTTTATGCATATGGAAGAAATTGGGAAAAGGGTGCTGCGCTTGCGGCAGGTGACGGACAAGGAACGCGCCACCTCGCAAAAAGCGCGCGAATCGTGGCATATGTTCACGATTATGGCAGAGTTTATTGAGTCCACCGAACGCCTCTCCGAGCTACGTCCGGCGGTCTCGATCTTCGGTTCAGCCAGGCTGCTGCCGGAAAGCCCGTATTACATCAAGTGCGTGGATGTTGCGCGACGTTTGTCGGATGCCGGCTTTGCAGTAATTTCGGGCGGCGGCCCGGGCATCATGGAAGCCGCCAACAAGGGTGCTTTCGAGGGTAAATCGCCGTCTGTCGGCCTCAACATCGAGCTGCCGCACGAGCAAGCCCGCAATGCGTGGCAAAACATCTCGATCAGTTTCCGGCATTTTTTTGCGCGCAAGGTGGCTTTCGTCAAGTATGCCGATGCCTATGTGGTATTTCCCGGCGGCTTCGGCACACTGGACGAGCTAAGTGAAGCCCTGACCCTGATACAAACCGGAAAATCACGCCCGATGCCGATCATCCTGGTTGGCACCACATACTGGCGCGGCCTGCTGGGCTGGCTGCGCGAAACCATGCTGGCTGCCGGCGTAATCAATGAAAAAGATCTTGACCTGATCCATCTGATCGATGAGCCGTCCAATATCATCGATGCCATCTTTGCTTTTTATGAAGCGCGCGATATTGAACTGTCGGAAGAAGAACACCAAAAAATGCTGTATTTGTAATCCATCCTTGGGCGCGACAGACTCTGTTTGCTACAATTACCGACACCAGCACATTTATCAAAATATTTCCCATTTAACAGCACGCCAACCGGCCTTATTATCATGCGATTATCGTCAGCCTGGATCACCGTCGGATGCGGCATTGCCGCCTGCGCAATACCTTTATTGGTGGGTGCGCAACAGCCGCCCGTGATGGAAAAACTGGAGGAAGGCGAGCCGCCTGCGATTTCCATCACCCCGCCAAGCACGGAAAAGAAAATCACCGAAAAACGCCAGCAAGGCAAAGTCACAGAAGTCGAAGTCAAAAGCGGCAACAGCACCTATTATCTGAAACCGGTCGATCCAGCCGGTAGCAGCCTGCGCGGCGATGGTCAAAGCGACCAGATGCGCGCGGCGCAATGGCCCGTGCTGAAATTCGATGTGGGCGGCGCCAAGAAAAAGAAAGCTGCTGCTGAAGCGGCTGCAGCCGCGGCAAAAGCCAAAGATGCAGAAACCACTGAGCCGGCCGCCAAAGCGCCGCCTGCAACGAAACCTGCCGCGCCCGCGAAATGACACACTTTACAATGACGCCACAAAGCTAGAAGCTCGTCGCGTCATTACATTTTTATCCGATTGATCCCGTTTTTACCTTATCTTCACTTCATTCCCATGGCAGTATTTACCCCGGTCACACTGGATGACCTCTCCGACTGGATTAAGCAATTCCCACTCGGCCGAGCACTTGCCATTGAAGGCATTTCATCCGGTATTGAAAACAGTAATTTTTTTCTCACCACAGAAACAGGCGAATTCGTCCTTACCATTTTTGAGCAGCTCAGTTTCGAACAGTTGCCGTTTTATCTGAAGCTGATGCGGCATCTGGGGCAGCACGGGGTACCGGTGCCGGAACCGATTTCCAATCAGCAGGGTGAGATCATCCACCGCCTGCACGACAAGCCGGCCTCCATCGTGACCAAGCTGGCAGGTAAGTGCCAGCTTGCGCCGCAAGTGGCGCATTGTGCCGAAGTGGGCAGAAACATGGCGAAAATGCACCTGGCGGCACAGAATTTCCCGCTGATGCAGCCGAACCTGCGCGGTCTGGACTGGTGGAATGCCACCACGCCAGCGGTATTGCCCTTCCTATCGAACGACAACGCACACCTGCTGCGCGCAGAAATGCATTTTCAGGCGGCTTTCGCTGCTTCTGGCGCTTATCTGGAATTGCCGCACGGTGCTATTCACGCCGACCTGTTTCGCAACAATGCGATGTTCGTCGACGACATCCTGACCGGCATTTTTGATTTTTATTTCGCCGGTTGCGATCACTGGCTGTTTGATGTCGCAGTAACGGTCAATGACTGGTGCATCGACCTGGAAACTGGAGTTCTCAGTGCAGTCCGGGTGCGCGCGCTGCTGGCAGCCTATCATGCTGTGCGCCCGTTTACGGCTGCCGAGCAACTCGCGTGGCAACCGATGTTGCGGGCCAGCGCGCTACGCTTCTGGCTGTCGCGTCTGTATGACACCCATCTGCCGCGCGCCGCAGAAATGCTGACACCGCATGACCCGACCCATTTCGAGCGAATCCTGCGCCTGCGCATCGGCAATCCCGCACCACCACTATATTAATCATGGAAAAACTCCCCGCCGCAACCGGCCTGCAATGGATCAAACGGGGTTTTGCGTTGTTTCGCAAGCAACCGATAGAAATGTCGATGCTGTTCCTGGCGTATATGTTCATGATGCTGGCTGTGGGCATCATTCCGTTTGTAGGGCAAGTGTTGCCGCTGATGCTGGTGCCGGCATTTTCGCTCGCGTTCCTGCAAGCTTGCGTGAACATCGAGCACGGCAAACGCATCACGCCGCGCTTACTGCTGACCGGATTTCGCTCGCCGGCAGTCGCCAGTTTGCTGAAACTAGGCGCCTTGTACCTGTTTGCCGCCGCCGCCTGCGCGGGCGCGTCCAGCCTGATCGATGGCGGCGTATTCTGGAACGTCATTACCGGCCACACCGCACTTGATCCAAAAACCGTTCAAAACTCCGACATGGCGTCTGGAATGCTGCTCTCCGGGCTGCTTTACGTGCCGGTTTCGATGGCATTCTGGTATGCCGCGCCGCTGGTAGCGTGGCACAAAATGGGGGTCGTCAAAGCGTTGTTTTATAGTTTTTTTGCCGTCTTTCACACTGCCAAACCATTCCTCGCGTTTGGCCTGGCATGGGGCATCATCGGCATTGCGTTCCCGACCTTGCTCAGTCTGCTCGCCGTTATTTTGCTGGGCAGCTCGGCACTTGTCATGATGGTCCTGCTACCGCTATCGGTGGTTCTGACTATTGTCATGTATTGCTCGTTCTACCCGACTTACACCGATGTTTTCGGCACGGCTGAAGTGCCACCGGAAGCCTGAGTCAAATCCAGAGAAAAAATTTATTGCCGGAGTATGCTTTAAAAAACATAGTTTTCCGCTATGATTACGTGCGGAATATAAAAATACATACGCTAGTACTATAAATTTAACACAATACGACAACGGTTTTATTGCGCCGGCAACAAACTCGGTTTATGCCGCAATCTGTTGCATTACGTAACTCTTTACGCAACTCTTTCCGTAACTCTTCTTTATCTTAAACCGGACCTTATCGCGTGCCACTCTATCGATCCATGTTGCTGGCATTGCTGGCCGGCGCACTAAACATACTGGCATTTGCACCTTTCGGCCTGTGGCCGCTGCAAATACTCACGCTGGCAGCGGTGCTGCCGCTGGCGTTGCGCGCCAGCAATTGCAAGCGCAGTGCGCTAATTGGCTGGGCTTACGGTTTCGGCTGGACCGTGTGCGGGGTGTACTGGCTGTATATCAGCATGCATCAGTTCGGCGGCATGGCAGCACCAATCGCGGCACTCGCGGTGATCTTGCTGGCACTGTTTCTGGGCAGCTACGCGGCACTGGCGTTCGGCCTCAGTGCATGGCTGCGGCAGCGCTGGCAAGCTGGGCCGGCCTGCACGGCGCTGCTCATCTTTCCGGCGTTATGGGCGCTGACGGAATGGCTGCGCGGCTGGATTTTCACGGGTCTGCCCTGGGTTTCTTCCGGTTATGCGCATACTGCCAGCCCGCTAGCCGGTTACGCACCACTGCTGGGAGTCTACGGGCTGGCCTGGATTTCAGCCCTGATCGCCGGCTGTCTGACGCTATTTCCAAATCGCAAAGCGCCGTTGGCGCTGGCGTTGGTGCTGTTAGTAGCCGGCCTTGGCCTGAAGACAGTCCGTTGGACCAACCCGGCCGGTCAGCCGATCACAGTGCGGCTACTGCAAGGCAATGTAGCGCAGGCAATGAAGTTTGCGCCTGAACAAATCGGCACAACGCTGGCGCTATATCGGGACATGATCCGCGCCGCGCCGGCCGACCTGATCGCCACCCCTGAAACCGCAATCCCGCTGTTTGCGCAGCAATTGCCGCCCGAATATCTGCCCCAACTGGCCGATTTTGCACAGCGCTCCGGCAGCCACCTGGCGATTGGGATACCAGTCAGCGACGGCCCGCAACGCTATGCCAACAGCGTCATCGGCATCGCACCCGAGCGCGGCGCGGCGGCTGCCTACATTTACCGCTACGACAAGCATCATCTGGTGCCGTTCGGCGAATTCATCCCGACCGGTTTTCGCTGGTTTGTCGACCTGATGCACATTCCTTTGGGCGATTTCAGTTCCGGCCCGGTAGTGCAGGCACCGTTCGCGGTCAAGGACCAGTGGCTGCTGCCGAATATTTGCTACGAAGATTTGTTCGGTGAAGAAATCGCCGGTCAACTGGCCGCCAGCCACTTCGCCGGCGCGCCGGTGGCAAGCATGCTGCTCAACGTCTCGAATATCGCCTGGTTCGGCGACACCATTGCGCTGCCGCAGCATTTGCAAATCTCGCAAATGCGCGCGCTGGAAACCGGCCGCCCGATGCTGCGCGCCACGAATACCGGCACCACCGCCACCATCGACCCGCAAGGCCGAGTCACCGCGCAATTGCAGCCATACCAACGCGGCACGCTAACGGCCACAGTGCAAGGCATGCAAGGTATGACGCCCTACATTCTGGCCGGTAATGCAGCAATCCTGTTGCTGGCTGCGCTGGCGCTCGGCGCCGGCTGGCTCACCAGCCGCAAAAACCGTTGCATTAGCGCATAACCCTGCTAAAACCCGTTAAAATTCATGCTTTGGCGGACTCTCCATTTACCCGAGCGCGGCGCGACGCCGTGCGGTTAAAGAATCACAACATGCTTACATTTCAACAGATTATCCTCAAGCTGCAAGAATATTGGGACGCGCAAGGTTGCGCGCTGCTCCAGCCTTACGATATGGAAGTCGGTGCCGGCACTTCGCACACCGCGACTTTCCTGCGCGCAATCGGCCCCGAGCCGTGGCGCGCCGCTTATGTACAACCGTCGCGCCGGCCCAAAGATGGCCGCTACGGCGAAAACCCGAACCGCATGCAGCATTACTACCAATATCAAGTAGTGATGAAACCGGCGCCGGAAAATATCATCGACCTGTACCTCGGTTCGCTGAAGGCGCTGGGACTGGATTTGCAGCAAAACGACGTGCGTTTCGTCGAGGACGATTGGGAAAACCCGACGCTGGGTGCCTGGGGCCTGGGCTGGGAAGTCTGGCTGAACGGTATGGAAGTAACCCAATTCACCTATTTCCAGCAAGTCGGCGGGCTTGATTGCAAGCCGGTGCTGGGTGAAATCACCTATGGCATCGAACGGCTGGCAATGTATCTGCAAGGCGTGGAAAACGTCTACGATCTGGTCTGGACAGAATGGGAAGAGCACGGCATCACGAAAAAGCTGAGCTACGGCGACGTCTTCCATCAAAACGAAGTCGAGCAATCGACCTACAACTTCGAGCACGCGAATACCGAATTCCTGTTCTCGCTATTTTCCAGCTTCGAGGCCGAAGCCAAGCGCCTGCTGGAAGTACCGCTGACGCTGCCGGCCTACGAAATGATTCTGAAAGCAGCGCATAGCTTTAACATGCTGGACGCACGCGGCGCGATTTCGGTCACCGAGCGCGCCGCCTACATGGGCCGCATCCGCAACCTGTCGCGCGGCGTGGCGCAAGCGTATTACGACTCGCGCGAGAAACTCGGCTTCCCGATGTGCGGCGATAGCCGCAACGCTGCGTAGACCGGTTAAACCCAATCACGACCAGATCAGCGGTAAAACGTGGGCGCGATGTGCCCACCCACTCACACTCAATACGCGCTTCCCGGGCCAACCGGGAGCTTGGCAAAAAATGAATCAGACACTGTTAGTCGAACTGCTTACCGAAGAACTGCCGCCGAAAGCGCTAGCCAAACTGGGCGATGCGTTTGCCGCAGGAATTCTCAACGGCTTGCGCGCGCGCGATTTCCTCGGCGCTGACGCGGTTGCAAGCACCTATGCCTCGCCGCGTCGGCTGGCGGTCACAATCACCCAGGTGCGCGCCACTTCACCCGACAAATCGATCCGCGAAAAAGTGCTGCCGGTAGGAGTCGCGCTCGATGCTGCCGGCCAGCCAACCGCACCGCTGGCAAAAAAACTGGCCGCGCTGGGTTTCCCCGACATCGGCATTGATGCGCTGGAGCGCGCATCCGACGGCAAGACGGAAAGTTTTTTCTACACCCATACCGCACCCGGCTCGGCGCTGCACAGCGGATTACAGGCCGCGCTGGGCGATGCAATCGCCAAGTTACCGATTCCTAAATTAATGAGTTATCAGCGCCCGGACGGCAGCACGGTGCAGTTCGTGCGTCCGGTACACAAAATTGTCGCACTGCACGGCAACGCCATAGTGCCGGTCGCAGCCCTCGGCCTGGCCGCCGGAGCGCAGACGCTGGGCCATCGTTTCCTGACAGCGGGTGAAATCAGCATCTTGAGCGCCGACAGTTACGCCGCTACGCTGGAAGCGCAAGGCAAGGTCATTGCCGACCCTGCTGCACGCAAGGAAAAAATCCGCGCCGCGCTACTTGACAAGGCAGGCGACGACTGTGTGCTGATGCCGGAAGCCCTGCTCGATGAAGTCACCGCGCTAGTCGAATGGCCGGTAGTCTACGAATGCCATTTTGAACCGCAATTTTTGAGTGTGCCGCAGGAATGCCTGATCCTGACCATGCAGACCAACCAAAAATATTTTGCCCTGACCGATAGCCACGGCAAACTGCGCTCGCGCTTTTTGATCGTCTCCAATATCGAAACCAGCGACCCGCAGCACATCATCGGCGGCAACGAGCGGGTAGTGCGGCCGCGTTTGGCGGATGCCAAGTTCTTCTTTGAGCAAGACCAGAAAAAAACCTTGGCCGAGCGTCTGCCCAGCCTTGCCAACGTGGTGTATCACAACAAACTCGGCACCCAGGCCGAACGCACCGAACGCGTCAAAACGCTGGCCGGCCAGATTGCGCAAGCACTCGGCGCCGACGTCGCGCTGGCAGAACGCGGCGCGCTACTGGCAAAAACCGATCTGCTGACCGACATGGTGGGCGAGTTCCCGGAACTGCAAGGCATCATGGGCACTTACTATGCCCGTCACGATGGCGAGCACGAAGAAGTCGCGCTGGCCGCTAGCGAGCATTATCAGCCGCGCTTTGCCGGCGACGCTCTGCCTGCGACTCAAACCGGCACCGCGGTGGCGCTAGCCGACAAGCTCGAAACCTTGGTTGGCATCTGGGGCATCGGCCTGCACCCAACGGGCGACAAGGACCCATTTGCACTGCGCCGTCACGCGCTAGGCGTGTTGCGCATGCTGCTGGAAAAACGCTTGCCGCTATCCATCCATACGCTGTTGTCAAATAGCGCCGAGCTGTTCGCCGACAATCCCCATTTCAAGCTGGCGAGCGCGGATATTGCCGTCTTCCTGCTGGACCGTTTGCGCGGTTTGCTGCGCGAGCGGGGCTTTACCCCGAGCGAAATCGAAGCGGTGGCAGCGCAAAACCCCGACATACTGGACAACATCATAGAGCGCCTGGAAGCGGTGCATGCCTTCGCAGCACTGCCGCAAGCGGCGTCGCTGGCAGCTGCCAACAAGCGCATCACTAACATCCTGAAAAAAATCGACATCACGCCCGGCCAAGTGCGGCACGACTTGCTGTGCGAAGCTGCGGAGCAAGCGTTGTACGCCGCCATGACCGCGTTGCAGCCGCAAGTGGAGCGCGCATTCGCAGCAGGCGATTTCACTCTTACCCTGACATTGTTAGCCGCATTGCGCGACGACGTCGACGCTTTTTTCAACACAGTGATGGTGATGGCCGACGACTTGCAACTACGCAATAACCGGATCGCGCTGCTGGCCGCATTGCACACGATGATGAACCGGGTGGCCGACATTTCCAAACTGGCGAGTTAACCTAGTAACTTAAGCGAAGGATTCAGTTATGAAACTGATCATTCTGGACCGTGACGGCGTCATCAATTTCGACTCCGCCAGCTTCATCAAAACAGCCGACGAATGGCAGCCAATACCGGGCTCTCTGGAAGCGATCGCGCGTCTGAACCAGGCCGGCTACCAAGTGGTGATTTGCACTAACCAATCCGGCATTGCACGCGGCCTGCTGAACATGAATGCACTGAATGCGATTCACCAGAAAATGCACATGGCAGCGCACGAAGTCGGGGCCGAAATCGATGCGATTTTCTTTTGCCCTCATGCGGCGAGCGACAATTGCGATTGCCGCAAGCCAAAGTCCGGCATGTTTTTGGAAATCGCCAAACGCTACGAAATCAGCCTGAAAGGCATTCCCAACATCGGTGATTCGCTGCGCGACTTGCAAGCCGGCTTCAATTCCGGTTGCATCTCGTATCTGGTACTAACGGGCAAAGGCACGCAAACCCAGACCGAAGACGGCCTGCCACCGGACACCCTGATTTACCCGGATCTGGCCGCCGCAGTCGATGGCTTGCTGGATGCCACGGAAACTACCGATGAAGTCGCCGCAGCAATTCTGCCATCGGCCTGAACCATTTTCTTCTGGAGACACGATGTTACGCAGCACCACCTTATTTTTGCGTTCACTGTTTTTCATAATCGTCATTCTGCTGGTAACGCCGGTCTGGGCCTGCATCTGCCTGCTGGCCGCGCCGCTGCCGTATAACCGGCGTTATTACGTCACTTCGCGCTGGAATGTGTTCGCCATTTGGCTGGCAAAAGTAGTGTGCGGCATCCATTACCGATTCAAGGGTTGGGAAAACCTGCCGGATGCGCCGGTGATCTTGATGCCAAAGCATCAATCGGCCTGGGAAACGATTTTTCTGCTGTGCATGATGCCGCGCCCGCTGGTATTCGTGTTCAAGAAGGAACTCCTGTACGTACCGTTTTTCGGCTGGGCGCTGGGCTTGCTGAGGATGATCCCGATCGATCGCAGTAGCGGTAAAAACGCCTTCAGGCAGGTCGTCACACAGGGCAAAAAGCGTCTGGCCGATGGCCAGTGGATCATCATGTTTCCCGAAGGCACGCGCATCGCAGTCGGCAGTAAAGGGCAATACAAAAGCGGAGGCTCCCGACTAGCGATTCAAACCAAGGCGCTGGTAGTGCCGATTGCACTTAATTCTGGAGAATGCTGGCCAAAAAACACATTCATCAAGCAACCCGGCACCATCACTGTCTCAATCGGACCGTCGATTTCTCCTGAGGGCCATACCCCGGATAGCCTGCTGCAGTTAGTAGAAAACTGGATCGAATCCGAAATGCGGGTTATCTCGCCAGCGGCATACGCGGCTAAATAATTCCACCGGATAGCTGCGCTTTACCACTCCATAACCAGACCTTGCAAAAAATGAGCCAGGCACCCGTGCGGCGCAGCATTGCCATCGACGGCCAATTACTGGAATATGGATTGCGCCGTTCCCAGCGCCGTTCGATCGGATTCCTGATCGACGATCAGGGACTGCGCGTGAGTGCGCCTAACTGGCTGGCCGTAGCGGCGGTTGAAGACGCGATCCGCGACAAGCAAGACTGGATCAACCGCAAACTGCAGCAACGCCGCGAGCGCGCATTGCAACCGCAGCGACGGCAAGATCCGCTGCCGTGGAGCGACGGTAGCTTGCTGCCTTATCTCGGTACAGACCTGATGCTGCGGATGTGGAATACCAAAACCGTGCGCTTCGACTTCGATCCAATTGCCGGCGAGTTGCACTTGCATCTGCCGGCAGATACCAGCCAACAACAATTGCAAATTTACCTACAACGATGGCTGCAAACCCAGGCCAGACGGTTGTTCGGCCAGCGCTTGCCGCACTACGCAGAAAAGCTCGGCGCAAGCTACCATTCGTTCGCATTAAGCTCGGCCAAAACCCAATGGGGTTCCTGCACCTCGCAAGGCAAAATCCGCATCAACTGGCGCTTGATCCATTTCCCTCTGGCGCTGATCGACTATGTGATTGCGCACGAATTGGCGCACCTGCGTGAAATGAACCACAGCCCACGCTTCTGGGCCACGGTAGCGTCGATCTATCCCGAATATGCTGTAGCCCGGGGCCTGTTGCGTGAGCAGGCGCGCATTATGCCGCCGCAGTTGTAGTCGGAAAAGTAGCGGACTTCACTCGCCCGGCTTCTGAATGACTCCAATAAAATTGAAATATCCTGGAGTATAGTAAAAAACAAGTGCTTTTCCGCATTATTTAATTGGAATTAAAAAATATACATACCAATGTATATTAAAAATCATAGATCTGGCGCAGAAAACGCATCAGCCCACCGGTAGCGCTGGCGCAATGTGAGCCGCAATTGCTTGCAACAACGCATCTTCCTGATACGGCTTGCCAAAATAGGCGTCGACTCCCAGTTCCATTGCGTAACTGCGATGCTTGTCGGCGGTGCGCGAGGTAATCATGATGATCGGAATGTGGCGGGTGCGCTCGTCGCCGCGCACGTTACGGGTCAAGTCGAAGCCATCCATGCGCGGCATTTCAATATCGACCAGCATCACATCCGGCATGATGGTCTGCAATTGCTGCAATGCGTCCACGCCATCCTTGGCCAATACGACCTGATACCCTTCACGGGCCAGCAGACGCTGGGTCACTCGACGCACCGTCAAAGAATCATCCACCACCATCACGATGCGCTGCGTGCGCAGGCCTGAAACTGGCTGCGTTGCCTGGCCGCCGACCCGACTGGTCTGCGGGTCGGACAGTTCGATCAGATCGGCCACAGCCCCCAAGCCGATTGGCGCATCGGACAGCGTCAGGCGCTGGGCACGCTGACTGGCCCGGGCCGCACGCAATGCCAACGCCACCGGATTAAGGATCAACACGATTTCGCCGCTGCCGAGCACGGTTGCGCCGACAATACCCACCATGCGCGTCAGTTGTGGGCCGATATTCTTGACCACCACTTCACGGTTGCCAAGCACCTTGTCGACATGGATTGCCACCCGGTCGTTACCACTGTGCAGGATTATCACTGGCGAATACTGCGAATATTTTTGTGCCAGCGGAATTGCCCCCTCCTCGGCCAGCATGGCCGACAGACTGCGCAGCTCCACCCGGTTGCCTTGCCAGACTATCCCGGCTTCGTTGTAGGCGCTAGCCAGCGCCTGGCTTTTCAATTGCTGCACTTGTTCGACCAAAGCAGAAGGCACCGCATAGACTATGCCGCCGGCTTCCAGCAAAACTACCTGGGTAACAGCCAGCGTCTGCGGCAAATAAATCGTGAAATTGGCGCCCTGCCCAGCGACCGAACCGATCGTCACCCGTCCGCCTAACCCGGCTACTTCTTCGTGTACCACGTCCAAACCAATGCCGCGCCCGGCCAACGCAGTAACTTCAGATGCAGTCGACAGGCCGGGCTGAAAAATCAGATCCATCGCATCGGCGTCGGAAATCGTGCCGTCCATGCTGAGTAGGCCGGCGTCTCTGGCTTTGTCGCGAATCTGCGCCAGATCGAGTCCGCGGCCATCGTCGGAAAACTGGATCACGACTTCAGTGCCTTCCTGGAGCACCTGCACCAGCAGTGCGCCGGTCTCATTCTTGCCCAGCGCGCGCCGTTGCTCGCGCGATTCAATCCCATGCACAATCGCATTGCGCAGCAAATGCTCGAACGGAGCCGCCATTTTATCCAGAACACTGCGGTCGATCTCGACTGCAGCACCGCGAATCTCAAGGTTAACCCGTTTGTCGACTTCCTTGGCGGCTTGCCGCGTGACTTGATACAAGCGCTCGGATACGCTGGCAAACGGCACCATGCGCACCAGCATCAGATCTTGCTGCAAGTCGCGGGTCAGGCGCGCCTGATGGCTCAGGTCGGTGCTGGCATCTTCTACCGTGCGCGTCAAACTTTGCTGCACGCTGGCGACGTCATCGACGCTCTCGGCCATCATGCGGGTCAGTTCCTGCAAGCGCGTAAAGCGATCGAATTCCAGCGGGTCGAATTCGCGGTCGCCCGATTGCGGCATCAGCGACATGATCTGCGACTCAGCTTGCATCTCGATTTCACGCAATTGACTACGCAATCGGCTGACGTTTTCAGTCAATTCCGACAACGAAACGCGCAGGGTGCTCACCTCAGTTTCCAGTCTGGAGCGCGAAATCGAAACTTCGCCAGCCTGGTTCACCAAGCGGTCGATGATATCGGCGCGCACCCGCACCAGCGGCGCGGCGGCAGTCTGAACAGTCAGCGCATCAGGTGCAGCCGGGATAAGCTCTGCCGCCGCAGCGATAGTCGGAGCCGGTCTCTGCAACTGCTCAAACAGATGCAAGCTGTGATCGTGACTGGTCAGTAGTTCGTCCATTGCCAGCGCAGACGGCACACCAAACTGCATCAGTTGGTCGATGCGGGTTTCAATCTCGTGCGCATGTTGTCCCAGCACCATTGCGCCAGCCATGCGCGCGCTACCCTTGATGGTATGCAGCGAGCGCAGCAATGCTTGCGGCAATCCGGCATCGGCAGGCGCTTGTTGCCAAGCGCGCAGCAGACGGCCGATTTCCGGCAGCACATCGCGTCCTTCTTCAATGAATACCGGCAACAGGTCGAGGTCAAGTGCATCCTGGATCAGCGCAGTGTGCGCGCTGGCAGCGTCCTGTTGCGCTCCAGTTTCCGTAAGCAAAACTTGTTCTTCCTGCACCGGCAACGCCGGCGGCGCGACTGGCTGCACAACCGCCTCTTCCGGGTAGCGATCCGCTGCATCGTGCCGTTGTTTAAGCAAGCGATGCAGGCTTTCCAGCGCTTGTATTTGCGCTTGCGGAAGCGGCGGCATCTCGCCCAAGGCGAAGCTCTGCAGCATCGACTTGCAATGGGCTACGCACTGATCGAGAGCATCGAACTCCTCGATCTCCAACAAGGCCGGTTGCCGCGCCAGATGCTGCAACAGTTTCTCCAGCGCCCGCGCCAGATCGTGCAGTCCGCGGAAGCCGACTGTGGCCGAGCTACCGCTCAGCGAGTGCGCGGCATTGATCGCTTCCGAACTGACCGCACGCTGGGTTTCGTGCCGCCATTCGGAAAAATCGTTCGACAGCATACGCATGATTTCATCCGTTTCAGCCAGATAAATAGCGTGCAGTGGGACACTGATCTCGACCTCGCCAATTTTCTTGACAGTATCGTCCGGCCGCGCATGCATCGCAGCGATTGCCGGGAACTCGATTACGCTGGCAACCGGCTCCAGTTCCGGCACTGATGGCTCCGGCGGCGGTTGCACCCGACTGATTGTTTCTGCGTCATCGCTGCATTCTGCAACCGGCTGCTGCGCTTCGCGTAGCTGGCCGGCATCCTGCTCCGGGGTCAGCTTAGGTTCAAGATCAAGATCAAGGTCAAAGTCGAAATCCATGACCGCCGGCGCTTCGAAATCAGCGGTCTTAGGCAGGGCAGGCAATATTGCTGCGACTGTCGGCGCATCCGACACATCGGCGCTTGCAACGGCTGACCGGATGGCGGTAGGCAATTCCAGCGACTGGCCGGTTTTCACGCGTTCGGCCGCCTGTATCAAGTCATCTCCAGTGCGCCCGGATTGCCCGTGCAACTGAATTTCCGCCACCCACGCCTGCAACTCCGGCACTGCCATGTCCAGCAAAGCGTAAAGGTCGGCACTCGCGCTGCGCGCTTCGGACAACCAGAGATTCATTACCTGCTCGATACTCCAGGCGGCGTTGCCGAACACGTTTAAGCCGACCATGCGGCCACTACCCTTGAGCGTGTGGAAAGAGCGGCGCATGGTAGCCAAATGCTCTTGGTTATGCCTGTCCTGGCGCGACTGCGGCAAGGTCTGGCTCACAAAAGCCAGTACTTCTTGCGCTTCAGAGATAAAAATCTCCAGCAATTCAGCGTCAATCTCGCCGTCAGTTGCCACCGCAGCCACGGCAGCCGTTACAGCACTAGCGGCAGCCCCGTTTGCAACGTTTGCCACAGTCTGCGGCGTAACGATCGCCGCTGGGCCAGTTTTCTGAAACAGGTTTGCATGGAAAATGCCATCCTGCGCATTGAAGGTGAAACGGCTACGCGCGGCGCGCGGATCTGCCGCCAGCATTTCCAGGAAAAATCCCAGCGCACCGACGTTTTGCGCCACATCCTGATACGCCTGCCGGTCGATCGGCGCGTCCGGCAGGCTATCGGTAAAACCACGCACCACTGCCTGGGTGTGCTCGACGGCGCACATCGCATCGTTCTGATCCAGGATTGCCAGCGCACCGGCAATCTGGTGCAGCGCCGGCTCCAGCTTACGTAGCAATTCTTTTTGGGCCGGATTGAAAAAGTATTCCTCCAGCGATTTTTCAACCTGACGCAAATTGGCTTGCATTTCGGCCGCCAGCACGCACAGAGTCTGTCTTTGCTGGGCTTGCTCGGATAATTCGTCGAGCCATTGCGCACAGGCTTCAGGCACCTCACCGGCGACAATTGAAATCAAGCGACCGGACAAGGCATCGGCACGCCCGGAAAAATCGAGCCCCAGATGGCTGATGTTGTCCAGTGCATATTCGACAAATAGCAAGCCAGTCGCCATTTCCAGGCAGATACTGTGCTCCGGGCTGGACTGCGCAGCATGGCGAGCGATGCCGTTCAGTTCACGTAATAATTTGGCAAGCGAGGGCGAATCCAGTTTTTCACCGGCCACAGCCAGGGTTTCCATTGTTTGCACAAAAGATTCGGCAAAACTGGCATCGCCAGCGGCGATCCGGCTCCACATGTTTTTGGCCTGTGCCAATCCTTCCTTGGCGCTGCGCAGTGCCTGGAGATCGATTTGGCCGTAATGCCGGACTTCGTAATCGGCTGGAATCAGCGCTTCGATGCGATACGCAGCGCGTATCAGCAGGATTGCAGCAGAAGGTTGCTCGATCTGCGCGATGAAGAACAGGGCATCACGCATCAAGCTCTCGGAAATACTCGGGGAACCCTGTGCCAGGTGCCGGATCTGCAGGTTGAGTAAAGCGAACAGCTGCTTGACGAGGTGCCCGATAGGGATCTGAGCGCAACATACCGCTTCAGCAAAGCCATGCATCACCCACCAGAACCTGTGCGCCTGCGGCTCGGTTTGCGCCTGCTCTATTTCTGCAATGACTGCGCGCATGGCGGCGGCACCACCGGATTCAGTTGTCGCTACGCCATTTTTCAGGAATGGCAACAAAGCCATCTCGAAACGCCGCCGCAGACCGGCATACGCGGCAGAAGATATCGGTTGCGGCATTTGATCCGATTCGATGCCAGGCAACGCGAGCGGATCGACTAACTGCGGAAAAAACAAGTCGGCGGGATGGATGCGCGCTGCGCCGAGCAGCTCCAGAGTAGCTTTGTGGTAGGGGTACAAGCGCACCGCTTGCTGTGGCGCGCCAGACAACACATGCTCCAGATATTCCAGCAAGGCTTGGTAAGCGTCGCCGACGACATCAGCATGGCTTTGCGCCAACGTAATTTGGGCCGCCGCCAGACGCTCCAGCAATAGTTCAAGGGCCTCAGTCACGATCGTCACGCCATCGAGATCCACCATTTGCAACGCACCGTGAGCCTGATGCAAATGGGTCTTCGCATGGTGCAGCGAGGTGGATCTGGACTCGGCGTCCTGCGCCACGGCATCTTGCAGCGCCACTTTGGATCGCCCCAGCGCATCGCGGATTTCACCTATTACCCAAGACAAAGGGCCGGTATCGGTCCCATCCGGCTGATCGTCCGGGTGCGCGGAAAAAGGGATGCTCATGCTTGTCTCGCCAGTATGAAGCCGGGCATTGCCCGGCTCAAAGAAAAGGATCAGGCCGCTACGCGGAAGCGCAACACCGATTTTTTGAGTTCTTCAGCCAGCACAGACAATTCCTGGATCGACTGCGCGGTCTGCTGTGTGCCGTCTTTGGTCTGCTCGGTCACGACGAGGATGTGCTGGATGGTTTGCGCCACGCTGTTGGCAGAAGTCGCCTGTTGTTCCGTTTCATACGAAATGCCTTGAATCAAATCGGCCAAGCGATTAGAGATGCGACTGATATCGGTCAGTGCGGTGCCAGCCGCATCTGACAGCTTGGCGCCTTCCACCACGCCCTGCGTCGATTGCTCCATCGCGGCCACCGCGTCGAAAGTATCGGTCTGAATGGTGCGCACCAGCGCGCCGATCTGCTTGGTTGCCGCACCGGAACGTTCCGCCAGGCGCTGCACTTCTTCCGCCACCACCGAGAAACCGCGTCCGGCTTCGCCGGCCGAGGCTGCCTGAATCGCAGCATTGAGTGCCAGCACGTTAGTCTGTTCAGTAATGTCGGAAATCAGCTCGGTAATCTCGCCAATCTCTTGCGAAGATTCACCGAGACGCTTGAGGCGCTTGGATGTTTCCTGAATTTGCTCACGAATATCGGTCATGCCCTTGATCGCATTTTCCACTGCTTTCGAACCCTGCTGCGCAGCCGCCACCGACTCCCGCGCCACATCGGCAGACTGGTTCGCCGAGCGCGACACATCGGTAATCTGCTCTGCCATCTGCAATACAGACTGACCGGCATTTTCAATTTCACGCGATTGCTGCTGCGACATCAGCAGCAAGTCAGCCGACACGCTTTGGGCCTGATTCGACGCTGAAGTCACCTGTTCAGCGGTACTGGTTACCCGCCCAACTAACAAGCGCAGTTCTTCCACTGTGTAATTGACGGAATCGGCAATTGCGCCGGTTATGTCTTCTGACACGGTAGCTTGTACCGTCAAATCGCCGTCGGCTACTTCCTGCAATTCATTCATCAAGCGCAAAATGGCGGCCTGGTTCTGGTCGTTTGTGCTTTTTGCCTCTTCTTCATGGCTCTGCGCCAGATGCTGTTGCCGCTCCGCTTCCAGGCGGCGCGCCTCAGCTTCACGCGCATGGTTCCGGCTATCCTGCAGTAACAGCAAGGCTACTCCGGCCGCCGCGACCAAGGCCGCAAGGCCGCTCGCGACCAACAACAAGAACGGCCAACCCCAATTACTCTGCTCGACCCGAAAAGCGGTCTGCAAACTGTCGACACGCTGTTTCAAGGTTTCATTTTCATTGAACAGCAATTGTTCGGCCTGTTTAGCCGCGATGAAATTCTGCAGATTGCCGAGAATCGAGGCAACCGATATCTGATATTCGGCAAACACTTTTTGCAATTCGGTCAGCTTTACGTGTATTTCCGGGTCTTTATTGGCAGTCAGTTTGAGCACATCGCTACCGTTCAAAAAACCCTCAACAATGTCGCGGAAAGTATTGGTGTCTTTTCCCAGCAAAAAAGCGGTTTCTGGATTGACCCCTTCGGAAGTCAAAAATTCGCCGGCACTGCGTTCCAGGCGCTGGGTCAGCATCATCAATTGGCCTGCGATCAGGATTTCCCGCGGAGCAGCGCCGGATTGCACTTTCAGCGCAGCAATTTGCTCGGACAACTCAAGCATCACCGGCGACAGACTGTTCAGACTTTCCAGGGTGGCGCCGAAACCTGTCAGCTCTTTTTTCAGTTTCAGGATAGTATCGGCCGCCTTTTCCGAATTGACCCACATTTTCAGGCTTTCCTTGATGACGGGCACGACTGCAGCATCCGGCGGTTCGATAGTCGCTCCCCGATAACTGCCGCCAGCAGCTAGTAACTTCAAACTGCTACTGATTTCACGCCGACTGTCTTCCAGTTGCTTGAACGCTTCACGATTGCCCTGAATTGCGTTTGGCGCTGCCTTGCCGATGCGCTGCGAGTGCATCAGCACCTCGCTGGCAATTTGGTTCTGGGCTGCGCTTTCTGCCCAATTGTGCATGCTGCTCCAGAGAAAAAATATACTCAACAGGATCGTGGCGCCTACCGAAATCAGCAGTATGCGGATTTGCCTTTGCAGAGCAAGATGGCCAATCAAGGGTAGTTTGACATCAAGCAGGCGCTCCAGTCCACGGCTCCCGCCACTTGCCGACACCTGCAATCCTGCAGCCAATGCACCTGCGGGCATAGCGTCCTGTTGCAGATTCTCTTGCTTCTTTTTTAAAGAAAGGAAAGGGTTTTTGAAAACCATAAAAAAATCTCCTATTGTCAATGAAGAGACGACCGGCATGCACAGCAACGCTTGCCAGAATCGCTCATAAACCTATTTGTAGAAAGCGGGAGTCCTGCACCAGCGCCGCCACATCGATTTGCGTCCAGTAGCGGGATTGCGCATCGCGATAGCGCTGTCTAGCCCAGTGCCAAGGCGACAACTCAGATACCTGATCGGGCTCCGGGGCGGGTGTCATCTGCTGCGGATTATGCAAGCCCAAAACGCGAGGTACCAGCAAACCGCCATGCAACGAAAGCGCGCGCGATAAAACGATAATCCGGCATTCCGCATCAATCGGGGTGCCCGCATAACCCAGGAAGCGGGGAAGATCGATCACACCCATTAGATTGCCGCGAATGCTCGAGAGGCCGAGATACCAGTCCTGCGTCAGCGGGACTTTGGTAATCGAGCGCACCGGCATGATTTCACTGGTCTGCCGCAAATCGAACAGGCAGCGCGTATCTCCCAGCATTACGCCTAGCTGATTGACATTACTTTCCGTGCTGTTTTGCGCAGCTTGCACCCGTTGCGCTAGTTGGGTCTGAAATTCACGTAAGCGAACCCGGCGCGCAAGTGGGCCCGGCTTACCGGCAGATTCAGCCTGAATGCAAGGCATCAAAGGTTTGTTCATGAAACAGGTTTAGCCAAGCGCAGCAATTTTGGACAACAATTCTTGCGCATTGATAGGTTTGATCAAATAGTCGCGCGCACCTTGCCGCAAACCCCAGATGCGGTCGGTCTCCTGATCCTTGCTGGTGCAAATGATGATCGGGATATCCCGAGTTTCGGGGTCGCGAGCAATCGAGCGCGTCACCTGGAAGCCATTTTTTCCCGGCATCACCACATCCATCAGGATCAACTGCGGCTTGTCGGCCTTAATCATCAATAATGCATCGTCGCCACTCTCGGCAGTGGATACGGAAAATCCATTTTTGGCCAAGAGGTCGGTAAGGAAGTAACGCTGGGTTGCCGAATCATCAACAATCAAAATTTTTTGAATGGACATTTTTACATTCCCTGCTTCAAGAGTGGCTGATCAAGAGTCTGCGCAGTAAGATCGCGCACTGTTTTTAATAAACCGTCTTTGGTAAACGGCTTAGTCAGGTATTCGGAAGAACCTACCATCGCCCCTCGCGCGCGATCGAACAAGCCATCTTTCGACGACAGCATGACAACAGGCGTGGCGTGGAATTTGGCGCTTTTTTTGATCAGTGCGCAAGTTTGGTAACCATCCAACCGGGGCATCAGAATGTCGCAAAAGATCAGTGCTGGCTGGTGATCGTTAACTTTCGCCAGTGCATCGAAGCCGTCCCCGGCCAGTATGACCTCATAACCAGCCTGCCCCAAAAATATCTCTGCGGAGCGACGAATGGTGCTGCTGTCATCAATTACCATGATTTTCAATTTGCCATCCTGTAACGTGGTTGTCATGATGCCGCTCCGGCCAGCCGTTTGGAAATTCTGTCCAACTGTAACAAAAAATACAGTGCTTTAAAACAATACGTTTTACAAGTGACGAATTTTGCAAAATTCAGGCGATAAGTATTGCCGGCACCCGGCAAAATACGCTGGGTGATCATGCCATTCAGAGCGCGACCATCTCGAAATCTTCCTTGCGCGCTCCGCATTCCGGGCAGGTCCAGTTCATGGGAACGTCTTCCCAGCGCGTGCCTGCAGCGATGCCTTCCTCCGGCAAACCCTGCGCCTCGTCATAGACCCAGCCGCAAATCAAGCACATCCATGCCTTGAATTCTTCTTTGTTGCTCACAGCCGACACTCCATCTAGTAAAATACAAAATCCGTTATATTAATCCACCGGTCGTGCAAAACCAAACTTCCCCGCTCGTTTTGACTTTTTTAACCTTTGGCCTTTCCGATCCGGCCGACACGATCCGCATTCGGGCCGACTTGGCTACATTTACGCAGATAGAGTACCGCGTCACATCCATGCTGGACTGGATTCCAGTCATCGCTGCCACGCACATTGTAGACATTCAACAAGAATTTGGCCTGCAACAAGCCTGATCGACAATGCACGACGCTCAATACCACTCCCCACATTTAACCGACTGCTTGCCATGATTTCCAAAAACCAAGACCTTTTCGCGCGCGCCCAACTAACCACGCCCGGCGGCGTCAATTCCCCGGTGCGCGCATTCCGCTCGGTGGGCGGTACGCCACGCTTCATTACCCGCGCCGAAGGCCCCTATTTCTGGGACGCCGACGACTGCCGCTATATCGATTACATCGGCTCTTGGGGCCCGGCCATCGTCGGCCATGCGCATCCCGAAGTAGTCAAGGCAGTGCAGCAGGCAGCAGCGCGCGGCTTAAGCTTCGGCGCGCCGACCGAAGGCGAAGTGCTGATGGCCGAAGAAATCTGCCGCCTGGTGCCGTCGGTGGAACAAGTGCGACTGGTATCGAGCGGCACCGAAGCCACCATGAGCGCATTGCGGCTGGCGCGTGGTGCCACCGGGCGCGACAAGATCGTCAAGTTCGAGGGCTGTTACCACGGCCACGCCGACTCCTTGCTGGTCAAGGCCGGCAGCGGCTTGCTGACCTTCGGCAACCCGACCTCGGCCGGCGTGCCGGAAGATTTCATCAAGCACACGCTGGTGCTGGACTACAACAATAGCCAGCAACTGGAAGAGACTTTCAAGTCGATTGGTCATGACATTGCCTGCGTGATTATCGAGCCGGTGGCCGGCAACATGAATCTGGTGCGCGCCAGTTCCGAATTCCTGCACACGCTGCGCCGCCTGTGTACCGAATATGGCACCGTGCTGATTTTCGATGAAGTGATGTCGGGTTTCCGGGTCGCGCTCGGCGGCGCGCAAGCACTGCATGGCATCAGGCCGGATTTGACTGCGCTGGGCAAAGTCATCGGCGGCGGCTTGCCGGTGGCGGCTTTCGGCGGCCGCGCCGATCTGATGCAGCAGATGGCGCCGATCGGCGCGGTGTACCAGGCTGGCACTCTGTCAGGTAATCCGGTTGCCGTCGCCGCCGGCATGACCACACTGAAATTGATACAAGCGCCCGGTTTCTATGAGTCGCTCGGGGCACAAACCACCAAACTGGTGCAAGGTTTGACGGCAGCAGCCAAAGAAGCTGGGGTGACCTTCTGCGCCGACTCGGTCGGTGGCATGTTTGGCATGTATTTCTCTGCCGCGGTACCAACCACCTATGCCGAAATCATGGCTGGCGACAAAGACAAGTTCAATCTTTTCTTCCACGCGATGCTGGACGCCGGCGTGTACTTCGCCCCGGCTGCTTTTGAAGCCGGCTTCGTCTCGGCGCGACATGATGACGCAGTAATCGACACCACTATCACCGCTGCACGCAGAGCCTTCGCGCAACTGGCCTGATAGCGCGCGAGCATCTCCAGCCCTCGACAAAGGCGCTGGAGATGTTCCTTCAGCACCATCTATACTGCAACATGTATTTTTATGTTGTGCAATATATTATTGCGTAAATCGCCATAAAAATACATATACTCCCTTTTTTTATATTCTTTGCCGGCACTCAACGGAGCCAGCCGCGGCGTCTGAAATACCAGAATGGCGTAATCGCCGACGCCAGCATCAGCACCAGCGAAAACGGATAACCGAACTCCCAATTCAATTCAGGAAACCAGCCCTTGAAATTCATGCCGTAAATGCTGGCGATCAGGGTCGGCGGCAAAAAGGCGACGCTGGCGACCGAGAAGATTTTGATGATCTTGTTCTGGTTGATATTGATCAGACCGACGGTGGCATCCATCAGGAAGTTGATCTTGTCGAACAGAAAAGAGGTATGACCGTCCAGCGATTCGATATCGCGTAAAATCTGGCGCGACTCCTCGAACTGGTCCGCATTCAGCAGGCGACCGCGCATCAGAAAACTGACCGCGCGCCGCGTATCCATCATGTTGCGCCGGATACGTCCATTCAAATCCTCCTCTTGCGCGATTGCGTTCAGCGTGGCGGCCGCGTCCTGATCGGTAAATTCCTTTTGCAGCACGCGCCGGCTGACGTCCTCCAGATTCAGGTAAATCCCTTCCAGCGCATCGGCTGAATACTCGGCATCGGTAGCGAACAGATCCAGCAGCACATCCTTGAAATCCTCAATCGAACCGGGGCGCGAACGGGCGCGCATCCGCACCAGCCGGAATACCGGCAAATCGTCGTTGTGGACAGAAAACAGCATGTTCTTGGTCAGGATGAAAGCCACCGTGACGCTGCGCGACGGCCCTTCTTCTTCCTCGATCAGGAAATCGGTGCGCAAATGCAAATCGCCGTTTTCCGCATCGTAATAACGCGCCGAGGCTTCGATATCCTTGACTTCGTCCTCACCCGGCAAGGTGACTTGATAGATGCTTTTGATCCAGGCCCGCTCTTCATCATTGGTGTCGGTAAGGTCAACCCATACCGGCTCGATATCGGCCAGGTCGGCCCGCGTATCGATATACACTTGTTTGAGCCGACCATTTTGCAAAACGAAGGCATTAATCATAAATTCTCTCTGTTATGCCGCCGCGCATACGACGCACGTGTATACGCAGTGCGTCACGGCAGTTCCGCCGCTCCCATCCGGCGCAAAATCAGACGCGTGCGTTGCGCCAGATATGCGGAGCCGCGATGGCTGTCGTAATAACGCGGGTTGGGCAACATCACTGCCAGCCGCGCGGCTTGACTGGGACTTAAATTGGCTGCGGAAATACCATAGTAATGGCGCGCTGCAGCTTCGGCCCCGAACACACCGCTACCCCATTCGACTACATTCAGATAAATTTCAAAAATGCGCTCCTTGCGCATCCAGAATTCCAGCATGTACGTAATCACCAGTTCCTGCGCCTTGCGAAAATAGCTGCGACTGCCCGACAGGAACAGGTTTTTGGCCAGTTGCTGGGTGATGGTCGAACCGCCGGCCACCACTCGGCCTTTGCGGGCGTTTTTCTCGTAGGCTTTTTCCAGCGCTGTCCAATCGACGCCCTGATGTTCGGCAAATAGCGCATCTTCAGAGACGATGATCGCGCGTTTGAGATTCTTCGAAATCTGCTGGTACGGCACCCATTTTTTCTGGAGCACTGCAGCCGGATCTTTTTCCTGCAACTGCGCCAATTGCGCGTGCATGAAGCTGGTGGAAGACGGATTAAACACGACCCACAGGCCGATTTGCACAAAATAATACAGTTGCAGCAACAGGATTAGCAAGAACGGAGCCAGCACCAGCCACCACAGCAATTTACGCAATTTTTTCATTCGAACGCCAGCTCAAGCCCGCAGTTGCGCCAACACCAGCGCGGTGTCGGGCCGCACGCCACGCCAGAGCAAAAACGATTCTGCCGCTTGCTCGACCAGCATCCCCAGGCCGTCGCGCACGACGGCGCCATGCTGTACTGCAAAGCGCATGAAAACGCTTGGTTCTTTGCCGTACATCAGATCATAGGCAAAAGTGGCGCGACGGAAGACGTCCGCCGTAATCGGCGGCAGCGTAGCCGATAGGCTGGCCGCAGTGGCATTGATGACGATATCGAACGGGCCCTCCAGATCGGCGAAATCGCTTGCCAGAATCGGCCCATCGGCGGCAAATTGTTGCGCCAGAGCCACCGCTTTGGCAGCACTGCGATTGGCAATCACCAGCGCAGTCGGGGCCTGCTCCAATAGTGGCAGAATCACCCCGCGGGCGGCGCCGCCCGCACCCAGCAGCAGGATGCGCCGACCGGCCAGCGGTACGCCGGCATTGCGCACGATGTCGGCTACCAAGCCGACACCGTCGGTGTTGTCGCCCAAGATCGCATCACCGTCGAACTTCAGCGTATTCACCGCGCCAGCCGCTTGCGCGCGCGCGCTCAAGCGCGTTGCCAGCGCACATGCTTCGAGCTTGAAGGGCACCGTTACATTCGCGCCCTTGCCGCCGGCGGCGATGAAAGCCGCTACAGTTTGAGCGAAACCGTCCAGTGGCGCCAGCAAGCGCCGGTAGTCGATATCTTGCCCGGTCTGCCGGGCAAAGTGGGCGTGAATCTCAGGCGATTTGCTGTGCTCTATCGGATTGCCGATGACGGCGTATGTATCAGTCATAGTGCAGTCATAAGATTTAATTGGCAGGCGCGGTAAGCACAGTTTCCAACGCTTCTTCGCGGGTAAATTTAAAACGGGCAATGACTTCCCACAGATCGTCCTTACCGGCGCTACGCATATTGTCAGGAAAACGGCCGAACGGGGCGGAACGCCGGACGATTGCCAGCGTGGCGCTGTCGAGGTCCGGGTTGCCGGAACTGCGCTCGACGCGCGGCCCGCCATCCCGCTCGAAAATACTACCGTCCTGGAATACCGGGATTGAGACCGTCAATTCGCCATACAATTTCTTGCCGTTTTTTTGCGGAAAATTCAAAGTGCCGATCTTTTCAATGCGTTCCTGCAGCGCCTTGTAATACATCGCATAGCCGACTCCGCGAGTACTCGGCGTGATCTGGGTGCGCTTCGGTCGCTTGTTATAGTCTTCGATATTCTTGGCGATTTCAGCTTCCATGCGCGCAATGATCTTGGCGCTGTCCAGCAAATCCGCGCCCTGCGGCTCGGTTGGAACTTCCTGCGGCTTGCCCTTGTCTTTTTGCGCCTGCATTTGAAATACGTTGTCTTTTTTCTGCAGTTGGGTCATCAGCTTTTTTTGCTGCACTTCCAACTCTGCTTGCTTACGTTTGGCCGCCTTCATGCTTTGGCCATCCTCGGTTTTGTGCAAATCCGGCAATGGCGATTTGGCGCGCCCTTTATCCGCATTGCCGCCGCCGTCCAGGTTGGCTTGCGCAAGCGCCTCGGCCTTGAGCGGCGCCTTGTCGTGACGGGCGTTAACCAAAATCACTTCCAGGCCGGGATCGGCCGGCGCAAAGCGCAGTGCTTGCGGCGCAGCGAAATTCACCGCCAACAAGCCGCCATGCAGCAGCACCGACACGGCGATAGCCCAAGAGAACGGGGTAAATTTATCGAAAAATTTCACGAATAGCGGGGTATTAAGTGGCAAAGAATGGGGATTTTACGGCACACGCCGCACCAGCGCGAACGGATCTGTAATGTACCTGCATCATTCTGCCAATGCGCCCTTGTCGGCATCTGCATCTGACGCCATCTCAGCCGCAGCTTGTTGCTGCGCACTATCGCTCTCGGCAGCCGCTTGCTCGCCGCTGGCAACATCGGTTTCGGCTTCGGTGTCGCTAATTTCATCTTCCTCTTCGGTTTGCACCAAGGTGTCTGCGCCCGGTACGGCAATCACTTCCAGCAGACGCGCTTCGACCGTCAAGTCGACTTCGTCCCAGCCGATCAGATCGAGCCGGACTTGCGCGCCACGTGCCACCGGCGGCGTGCCAGAGAGCCGGATCACCAGCGGAATATCGACCAGGCGGAAAATTTCATCTTTCAGCACCACTGCTTCGACCTGCCGGTTATTTTCCTGCCCCAGCCAGCGTAAGCACCAGTAGCGCTCCATATTCGACTGAAAATCTCCATACGCTGCATAGGCTGTTTCAAACGCAGAAACGATCGCAAACAGGCTGGCATCGCGCTGTTTGAAAGGCGCCACCATCGGCGCGGTGACGCCATGCTGTACGCAGGCCAGCAGCTGCCACTGATTGACCAGATCGGTATACCGGCGCAACGGCGACGTGCTCCATGCATATTGATCGACGCCCAAACCCTGATGCGGTGCGGCGTGCGTGACCATGCGCACCTGCATTTTTGCCGCCCAGCCATTGCCCGTACCGCCGCCCTGAGCGCGGTAAATGCCCGGCACGCCATGCTCGTGCATCATCTTGCCCCAACTGCTGTTGGCGAAAATCATCAGCTCGGCGACGATCTTGTCAAGCGGCGCACCGCGCTTGCGGCGCACCACGCTGACCACATCGTCCTCGACGTAAAAATTGAAATCGACCCGATTGTTTTGCTCCGGCCTCAGGCCGAAACTCTCGCGCTTGGCCATGCGGCCCTGTTCCAGTACTTGCGCCCATTGCCACAATACGGCCAACTCTGCCTTGTGCGGATATTCGCCCTCGCCCGTCGCCAAAGCTTCTTCGGTGACCAAGCTATCGAGGTCGTTCAAGCGCAGATTCGACACCATCGGCACCGCTTCAGCGCGCGATTCGGTGGAGATTATCGACCAGTCCGCAGTATCAACGGTGGCGTACAAAGACAATGCCGGACGGGTCTGGCCGGCGCCCAGCGTGAAGGCTTGCACCAATTCGTCCGGCAACATCGTGATTTTGTCGCCCGGCATATACACGGTGGACATGCGCTGACGCGCAATCGCATCGATTGCATCACCCGGGCGAATCCCCAAACCCGGTGCGGCGATATGGATGCCGATACGCACCAAGCCGTCCGCCAGAATTTGCAGCGAAAAAGCGTCGTCGATTTCGGTAGTGGTAACGTCGTCGATCGAGAAAGCCTGCACATCTGCCACAGGCAACTCCGGCATGGCAGGCACTACTAATGGCGCAAAACCCGTGCCTTTTGGGAAATTTTCCAGCAAGAATTTGCTCATGTGCAATTCTTTGGCGGAGTTGATGCCGCCGCAAGCCAGCATCAGACGCGGCGCGCTGGTGTGCAAATCGTTGCAGGCGGCCTCCAGCGCCTTGTATTCCAGCGAATTTTTATCCGGCTTAAACAAGAGTTGGCGCACCAGCGCTTGCATCGCCTGCGGCAACTGACCGGCTTTCAATTCCTCGACGTATTGCGCCTGCAGCAACGACTGCAAACGCTTTTTCTCGATGCCGGCCTGGGCTGCTTGCAGCGACGCTTGCGGCGCAGCCTTGTAACGACCCTTGCCTTTTTTATGGAAATAAATCGGCGCTGCGTGCAGTTTCATCAGCAAACCGGCGGCCTCGCTCGGTGTCGGCGCATGGCCGAAGTATTCGCCACCCAGTTCGGCGAAACCGAATTCTTCAGTACCGGCGACTTCCCACAGAAAATCCAGATCCAGGTCTTCAGCAGCCAGATGCGCTTCAGTCAGCAATTCGGCGGCAGCAGGCGATTCGAACTGCAACAGCACATCCTTGACCCGCACCTTGCTGCGTTTGCCGCTGGGCAATTCGACTTGATACGATTCGCCGCTGTGAGAAAGTACGTGACCGGACTTGAAATCGCCGGATTCTTCGAAAAATAGATTCATGAATCACTTTATGGATAAATGCTGATTAAACGCCGTATCCGACCGGCACCATTGGCGACAGTTTATCTTAAGTAGATACTGCATATTGTATTTTTTAGATACGCATTAAATATATGCGTAAAAACATTGCTTTAACTGCATACTCCATGTAATTAAATATTTCAAAGAGTCGCAATAGCAGGCAGAAAAAGTTCCGTCACCAGCAGTACGCCGCCGTGGCGCCGAAACAGGCAACGACGCGCAAACAACGGCGCATCAAGTGCTTGCAAAATCGCCACTGCCGCACAGGCACGGCGTGCCAGCGGATGACTGGGATGCAGACGGGCATATTCCAGCGTGCCGCGTAAAACCCCAGGATCGCCAAACAATGTGGTGCCCAAAGAACGCTCGCCCAGACTGCGAAACAGCGGCCACTGCGTCGCGGTTGCCTCCAACGGCACGATGGTATGGGCAAACACCATCGGCTGGCCATCGCATTGCAGCAATACCTCGCGCTCGAGCACCTGGCGCGGATAGGGCAAACCGATCGGCGCGTATTCGTCAGCCAGGCAGACCGCGCGCCGCTGCACCAAACGCTGCACCCGGAACTGCGCGCAGCGCCCGGTCAATTTGGCAGTCAACGAAGCCCGACCGGTCAGCCAGGCACGCATCGTTGGCGACGGATTGACTCCATTCACATGCGCGACCCAGTTGGCTACAGCGCAACGCCCCGGCATCAGCGCGCAACCGCTACACCGCAAAACGCCAGCACCTCGTCGGCATAGCGGACGAAATCCGACAAGCCGTGATCGCTGCCGTTGATGATGCGATGCCGGGCGCCGGGATAATGCGCCACCATTTCCTGCCAATCCAGCACTTCGTCGCCGCGGGCGGCGATCAAAAAGTAACGCTCGGGCCGGCTGATCGACGCTATCTGCAGCGCTTCCAGCTCTGCAATATAACTGCGCTTGAATTCGAACCGTGCGTCGGTATGGAAGGCTGTCGTCACGCCGACATACGATTCCAGATCACGCGGCGGCTTGACTGCAGGGTTCAGCAACGCGGCCCGACAGCCCAGTTGTTCGGCCAGCCAGGTTGCGTAATAGCCCCCCAGCGAAGAACCGATGATGCTCAGTTCACTCGGCGGGCAGGATCGTGCCAACTCCAGCGCCTGGGCTACCGCCGCGCTCGGGGACGCCGGTAATTGCGGGCAAAGATAAGCATCTGCCTGACCCAATGCGCGCATCCGCTCGGCCAGTAGTTGGGCCTTGAATGACAGCGGCGAAGAACGAAATCCGTGCAAATACAGGATCATGATGCCGCTCCATCCACCGTCAGATCCACGTTTATTAAGGCATCCAGAATCTTCTGATGTACGCCGCCGAAACTTCCGTTGCTCATCACCAGAACATGGTCGCCTTCATGCGCGGCGGCCGCGATGGCCGATACCAATGCCTCCAACGAGGTGAAAGTGCGCGCCTTTGCGCCCAGCGGCGCAAGTACCGCGGCCAGATCCCAGCCCAACACATTCCCCGCACCGAAGCCGAAGACCAGGTCGGCCTCGGCCAAGCTGCCGGCCAGAGCCTGCTTCATGGTGCCGAGCTTCATGGTGTTGGAACGCGGCTCCAGCACCGCCAGGATGCGCGCAGCGCCGACTCTCTTGCGCAAGCCGGCCAGCGTGGTAGCAATCGCGGTCGGGTGATGGGCAAAATCATCGATTACCGTGACGCCGCCGACGCTGCCGAGTACTTCCATGCGGCGCTTGACGTTTTCGAATTGACTTAGCGCCTCAATCGCTTGCGCCGGCGGCACGCCAACATGGCGTGCCGCAGCAATCGCAGCCAGCGCGTTGAGCCGGTTATGTTCGCCACTCAGGGACCAGCTCACAGTGCCTTGGGAGTGGCCATTGAAAATCACGTCGAAACTATCGTCTTCATGCTCGCGCAAGGCCCAGCCGATGCCGACTTCGACCCCGAAGAATTCGGTTTCGCTCCAGCAGCCGCGCGCCAGCACGCGCTGCATTGAAGCTTCGCGTGCATTGATGATCAACCGTCCAATGCCAGGTATGGTGCGCACCAGATGGTGGAACTGGGTTTCAATGGCGGCCAGATCCGGGAAAATATCGGCGTGGTCGTATTCGAGATTGTTCAGAATTGCAGTCTTGGCGCGGTAATGCACAAACTTGCTGCGCTTATCAAAGAATGCGGTGTCGTACTCATCGGCTTCTATCACGAAAAAATCGGAGCTCTCGCCGCGCTCCGACAGCCGTGCGGAAATGCCGAAATTCAGCGGCACGCCGCCGATCAGGAAACCCGGCGCATAGCCGGCTTCCTGCAAAATCCACGCCAGCATCGCAGCCGTCGTGGTCTTGCCATGCGTGCCAGCCACTGCCAGCACCCATTTTCCGCACAGAATATGCTCACCGATCCATTGCGGGCCCGAAGTATACGGCAGGCCGCGATTAAGGATTTCTTCCATCAACGGGTTGCCACGCGAGACTACATTGCCGATGACGAATAAATCCGGCTGCAAATTTATCTGCTCGGGGCCGAAACCTTGAATCAAGGCAATTCCCTGCGCTTCGAGCTGGCTGCTCATGGGTGGATAAACATGCGCGTCGCAGCCGGTAACAGTGTGCCCAGCCTCTTTCGCCAGCACCGCAAGGCCGCCCATGAAAGTGCCGCAAATGCCCAAAATATGGATATGCATGATGCCCGCTTCAAAATGAAATACCGCGATTTTACCTGAGCCCAGGGGCCAGACCCACAGCCGTCCACTGCCATCAGTAGTATGATGCGCGCCATGGATATCAACTACCCGACAGACGCCGAACTGCTACGCGGCGAAATCGCCGCTGCCGCAGCGCGCATGATTGTGCAGGACGGCGCCGACTATGCCAGCGCCAAGCGCCGCGCCGCCAGACAAATTCTAGGCGAGACCAAGGTGCATGGCGATATCCTGCCTGATAATGGGCAAATAGAAAATGAAGTTCGGATTTACCATACCTTGTTCTCGGGCCAAGCCCAGCCGACGCGGCTGTTGCACCTGCGCACCCTGGCGCTACGTCTGATGCAAGACTTGGCGCAATTCAATCCATACCTGAGCGGCGCGGTTTTAAACGGCACTGCCGGCGAGCATTCCGAACTGCATTTACAACTATTTACCGACAACCCGAAGGATGTGGCGGTATTTCTATTGAACAAGAATGTCAGCTTCGATGTTTCCGAAGCGCCCCGCACCAAGCATCGCGGTAGCCGCGATCCGGTTGAAACCCTGAGCTTCCTCTGGCGCCACGAAGGCGTGCATCTGGCTATACATGGGCCGGATGACTTACGCAGCAGCAATAAATCCAAGAGCGAGCGCGCCAACCTCGCGGCACTCAAGGCACTGATCGCAGAAAGCACCAGCAATGAAACGTAACATCTGGCTTTTTATCTTCATAGGTGTGCTATCTGCCGCCATCGGCGCGTACTTCAGCACACGACGACTGGCACCGGAGGCAGCCCGGGGCTCGGCAGTAGAAGGCTTGCTGGCCCAAACATTGCCGGATGCCCACGGCCAACCGACAAATCTGTCCGTATGGAGGGGCCGGCCGATGGTTATCAACTTCTGGGCCACCTGGTGCGCTCCGTGTGTGGAAGAAATGCCGGAACTGTCGGCGCTACAGGCGGAAATTTCTCCGCGCGGAATTCAAATACTCGGAATCGGCATCGATTCGGCCGCTAACATTGCTGTATTTGCTAGCAAATACCAGATCACTTATCCGTTGTTTGCCGCCGGAGCGAGTGCCACTGCGCTGGCTCGTGCCTTCGGCAATCAGGCCGGCGGCTTGCCGTTTACAGTCCTGATCGGGCGTGACGGAGTAGTAAAAAAAACCTATTTGGGACGACTGAAAATGGATGTATTACGCTCCGATTTATCTCTGCTGTAATTTTCACAACACGTTTTTTTCTTGCCAATCGACGCCATTTAGCGGCAAAATGCGGCCATCCGCGCTAAACAAGCTTTTAAGTCAAACTTACCTTCATGGCAAAAAATATCCTTTTGATCAACGGCCCCAACCTTAATCTTCTCGGCACACGGGAACCCGAGGTCTATGGAGCGACGACGCTAAAGGATGTGGAGCAGGCTGCCGTAGCGCAAGCTGCGACGGCCGGTGCCGGTATGACATGCTTCCAGAGTAACCATGAAGGGGCGTTAATCGACCGAATTCACGCCGCCAAAGCAGAAGGGATTGATGCCATCGTCATCAATCCCGGCGGGTTGACCCATACCAGCGTGGCTTTGCGCGATGCACTGGCGGGGGTGGCAATTCCGTTTATCGAAATACACATATCGAATGTTCATCAGCGCGAAACGTTCCGCCACACGTCTTTTTTGTCCGCCATTGCCGTAGGCGTTATCTGCGGCTTGGGCGTGACGGGCTATCAGGCAGCCATTGAATTCGCACTGCGAAAACTTTAGTTTCTCGTATTTTCTTTTAAATTCTGCTAAATAGCTTACAATTTTAGCTATTTCGTCAAAAACTACCGAGGGATTTCACATGGATTTACGAAAACTCAAAACACTGATCGATCTGGTTTCCGAATCTGATATCGCCGAACTAGAAGTGACCGAAGGTGACGGCAAAGTCCGTATTGTTAAATCCACCGCCTACCCGCAAAATCAGCAAGTCATGATGATGCCGCAACAAATGATGCAGCCGCAACACCCTGCAGCCGCAGCAGCGCCGGTAGTGCCAGTAGCAACTCCGGCCGTGCCGGAAGGCTTCCTGGTCAAGTCACCCATGGTTGGTACTTTTTACCGCTCATCAGCGCCCGGATCAGCACCATTCGTCATTCTCGGCTCCACCGTCAAGGAGGGTGAGACGCTGTGCCTGATCGAAGCCATGAAGCTCTTGAATGAAATTGAAGCGGAAGCTTCCGGCGTCATCACACAGATACTGGTCGAAAACGGCCAGCCGATCGAATACGGTCAGCCGTTGTTCGTGATCGGTTAAACGCGCCGTCTGCGGCACCTGTCCCGGCAGGCGTTGCGAGTTTATTCTTCACCCCTGGCGTTTAACCTTCAAGGCCTCTCGAGTTCACATCCCTATGTTCGAAAAAATCCTCATCGCCAATCGTGGTGAAATTGCGCTACGCATCCAGCGCGCTTGCCGCGAAATGGGCATCAAGACGGTGGTCGTGCATTCCGAAGCCGACCGCGAAGCAAAATACGTCAAACTGGCCGATGAATCGGTTTGTATCGGCCCGGCCCAATCCGCTTCAAGTTATCTGAGCATGCCGGCCATCATCAGCGCCGCCGAAGTCACCGATGCCCAGGCAATCCATCCCGGCTATGGCTTCCTGTCCGAAAACGCCGACTTTGCCGAACGGGTGGAACAGTCCGGTTTCGTCTTCATCGGCCCGCGTCCGGACTCGATTCGCCTGATGGGCGACAAGGTCTCGGCCAAGCAAACCATGATCAAGGCCGGCGTACCCTGCGTACCCGGCTCGGAAGGCGCGCTGCCGGACGACCCCAAAATTATCATCCAGACCGCGCGCCAGGTCGGCTACCCGGTCATTATCAAGGCTGCCGGCGGCGGTGGCGGGCGCGGCATGCGCGTAGTGCATACCGAAGCAGCGTTGTTGAATGCGGTCGCAATGACCAAAACCGAAGCAGGCGCTGCCTTCGGCAATTCAGAAGTCTATATGGAGAAATTTCTGGAAAATCCGCGTCATGTGGAAATTCAGATACTGGCGGACGAATTCAAGAATGCGATCTGGCTCGGCGAGCGCGATTGCTCGATGCAGCGCCGACACCAGAAAGTGATCGAAGAGGCGCCGGCAATAGGCATCCCACGCAAAATTATCGAAAAAGTCGGCGAACGCTGCGCCGAAGCCTGCCGCAAGATCGGCTACCGCGGGGCCGGCACTTTTGAATTCCTGTATGAAGAAGGTGAATTTTATTTCATCGAGATGAATACCCGGGTCCAGGTTGAGCATCCGGTGACCGAAATGATCACTGGCATCGACATCGTGCAAGAACAGATCCGCATCGCTGCCGGCGAAAAACTGCGCTACCGCCAGCGCGAAGTCAAGCTCACCGGTCATGCGATCGAGTGCCGCATCAATGCTGAAGACCCATTCAAGTTTACGCCATCGCCCGGCAGGATCACGTCATGGCACGTTCCGGGCGGCCCTGGAATCCGGGTCGACTCGCACGCCTACGACGGCTATTACGTGCCGCCTTACTACGATTCAATGATCGGCAAGGTAATTGCCTACGGCGCCACGCGCGAACAGGCGATCAGGCGAATGCAGATTGCGCTGTCGGAAATGGTGGTGGAAGGCATCCAGACCAATATTGCGCTGCACCGGGAACTGATGGTCGATGCGCGCTTCATAGAAGGTGGTACCAGCATCCATTACCTGGAGCATAAACTGGCGGAAAAGCCGGATTTGCCGAAAGTACCGCAAAAACCCACCAAGCAATAAGGCTGCCCATGAGCTGGACTGAAATCGTCATCGAAGTCGCGCGCACGCACGCAGAAGCGCTATCGGATGCATTGATGGAAGCCGGTGCGCTGTCGGTCGCAGTCGAAGATGCAGACCTCGGCACAGCGGCTGAAATACCGCTGTTCGGTGAGCCCGGCATGGAGCCGGATCAGGCCGCTTGGGAACGTAGCCGCGTGATCGCCCTCACGGAAGCCGACGCCGATTCTGCCGCCATCATGGCGCAGGCCAGCGCCGCCATCCAGCTTGCCCGCATTCCGGCCTACACGCTACGACCGGTGGCGGATCAGGACTGGGTGCGTTTGACCCAATCCCAGTTCGAACCAATCCATATCGGCAAGAACATTTGGGTCGTACCCAGTTGGCATACCGCGCCTGACCCGAGCGGCTTGATATTGGAACTCGACCCCGGCCTGGCTTTCGGTACTGGCAGCCACCCAACCACCCGGCTCTGCATGGAATGGCTGGAAGCACATGCGCAACAAGTGTCGCAAGGGTTATCGGTGCTCGACTATGGTTGCGGCTCCGGCATTCTTGCCATGGTCGCTCATAAACTAGGCGCAGCCAGCGTCATCGGAGTCGATATCGACCCGCAGGCAATCGAGTCCGCGTCGGCCAATAGCGCCCGCAATAATTGCACGATCGATTACCACCTGCCAGATGCTTTCGGCAGGCTGGCGCATGGGCAAACGTTCGACATCGTGGTGGCCAATATCCTGTCCGGCCCGCTAGCGTTGATGGCGCCTATGCTGGCCGCGCGGGTCGCCGCCGGCGGCGCGCTGGTGCTCTCTGGCATATTGGCGCAGCAAGCGAATCAAGTCGCCGTTGCCTACGCCCCTTGGGTCAGTTTGACGGTATGGGCTGAACAGGACGGCTGGGTGGCGCTTTCCGGCCGGCGCGCGGCATCGCTAGTGCCTGCATAGCAATGGCGCTCGCCACCCAATGTCCGCATTGCCACACGACGTTTCGGGTCGCGCATGACCAATTGAAATTACGCGCTGGCATGGTTCGCTGCGGACAATGCAGGCAGGTATTCAACGGTATAGAGCATTTATTACCGCCAACCCGGCAGCCCACAACAACGCAAGCAGCACATACTGCAGCAGCAGCCCCGATCGGCACCGAAGATGTGGGCCGACTAATCCTGCCGGGAGTGCAGAACCGCCAGGCCAGCACCCCGACGCAGGCACCAGCAGACGCCGAAATCAGGCTCCAATCTGGCGGGCCCGTTTCCGTTCCTGTTTCTGCGACTGTTACTCCAGTGCCTGATAATGCCGCGCCAGCCGCGCTGCCCGAGCCCAATCCGGCGGATGTGCTGGAGGAACTCGATTACGGCGCGCTGGAAGGCATGACGCTGATCAACTTTCCGCAGGAAGAACAGTCATCGGACCGGGACGATTGGTACCTCGCTGCCGACCCGGCTCCAAACGCCACGGGGCCGGGGCTGGTAACGGCTGAAGCTGCACCACGCACCGATGAAGCTTCCGAACCTGCAAAAACATCGGACACCACCATCGAAGATGCATTGCCGGCAGACACCCACCCGACTGCAGCGCAAATTTTTGAGAATGATGCGCAAGAGCCCAGCTTCGTTACCGCCAGCCGCCGTCGGCAGCACAGGAACCGCCAGACGCGGATGCTATTCGGCATCGGCTCCATTATTCTGGCGCTGGCGTTACTGGCGCAAGCCGGGTATGCGCTACGCCATCAGATCGCGGCGCACCTGCCGCAAGCCAAACCGGCACTGCTTGATATCTGCCGGGTGCTCGGCTGCAGCATTAAGCTGCCGGCACAGATTGACGCGATAACCATTGAATCCTCCGATCTGCAGGCCCAGTCCGGCGCCGCCGGAACCCTGGCTCTGACACTACTGCTGCGCAATCGTGCCAGCACAGCACAGGCATGGCCGAATATTGAACTGACCTTGAATGACGGCAATCAACGCGCCGTCTTGCGGCGCGTTTTCACGCCGCGCGAATTTCCGGTTGCCGCTGCCGGCATCGCCGCCGGCTTTGCCGCCGACAGCGAACAATCGATCCGGCTCCCGTTTACGCTGACCCAATTGAAGGCTGCCGGATATCGCGTCGTGCTGTTTTATCCATGATGCAGAAAATCATAAAAATGCGCCAGTATTTTTTAAACTGCCTTATATACATGCGGCAGATAGTAGTTTTTAACTGATACACATAGCACTAATATTCCATGCTACTACTTATCGAACAACAGAGATGCACTATTTTGCGCTCTACTTCAACTAACCGGATCGATTTATTCGACACTCCATCATGACTTCCCTGATTTGCGGCTCCATCGCTTTTGATACCATCATGTCGTTTGGAGAGCGCTTCTCCAATGCCATCCTGGCGGACCAGTTACACAAGATTAATGTCTGTTTTCTGGTGCCGGAATTGCGCAAGGAATTTGGCGGTTGCGCCGGCAATATCGCCTACAACCTGAAACTATTGGGCGGCGATCCGCGCATCATGGCAACCGTCGGCCAGGACAGCCAGCCTTATTTCGACCACCTCGACCAATTGGGTATTTCCAGGCGCAACATTCGCACTTTCCCGGCCGCCTATACCGCACAGGCATTCATCACCACGGACGCTGACAACAACCAGATTACCGCCTTCCATCCGGGCGCGATGATGTTCTCGCACGAAAACCGGGTGGCCGATGCCGGCCCGGTCAAACTGGCCATCGTCGCACCCGACGGTCGCGACGGCATGCTGCTGCATGCCAGCGATTGCGCCGATCTGCAGATTCCATTTATCTTTGATCCGGGCCAAGGTTTGCCGATGTTCAGCGGTGCCGAATTAACCCATTTCATAGAACTGGCAACCTATGTTGCGGTCAACGACTATGAAGCCGAGTTGTTGACCCAACGCACCGGCTTGACATTGGATCAGATTGCACAACGGGTTGCGGCACTGGTCGTCACGCGCGGTGAATTGGGTGCCCAGATTTTCACTGCAGGCGAGCGCATCGATATCGGCTGCGTTGCCGCAGAGCGCATAATCGACCCGACCGGTTGTGGCGATGCCTTTCGCGCCGGCATGCTGTTCGGCTTGAGTAATGACATGGATTGGGCCAGTACCGGCCGCTTGGCCTGCCTGATGGGGGCGATCAAGATTGCGCACCAGGGCGGCCAGAATCACGCGCCGAGCAGGGCCGAAATTGATGAGCGATTCTTTGCTGCGTTTAACTATCGCCTGTAAGAAAGATCACGAACTCGTCTGCGACCATGACCACGCAAGCCCATCGCTGTCTGCTAATGCTACTGTCGGCCACGCTGACAACCGGGTGTAGCGTGCCTATGCGATCAAATCCCAACCCGATAACATCTTCCACCCAGGGCAGCACCGTGGTGCGAATGGCCACCATTATTGCGGCGCACAACACGATTATCGTGGCCGGCGGCGAACCAGCGGACTCAGGAGAGGTAATTGCCGACAATCGGGCTGCGCCGCCGAGAGGACAATCGGCGCGCACCAGAACCGTCACGGAATTGCTGCTGCGTCTGGATGATGGCGATGGCACAGCAGTTACTTATCAAGTCGAGCCTAGCGCGGTTTTTCAACCTGGCGAGCGGGTGAAAGTAATAACACGCAGCGGCCGCACCCGGATCACGCACTGAGAGCAAGTAGTGCAGACTGCGTGCCTGCACACCTGATACAACAGCGGTATTTGCATAAGTCCTGCTTATTTTGGAAAATGCCTGCCGTACTACAACGCGGATTCCTTGGGCCATGATGAAACACCAGTCGCAGTTCATGCCAGCGATAGAACCAGCCTGCTGAACACTTGCAACGCCACCTGCAAAATCAGCAATGCCGCCAACGGCGACAAATCGATATTACCGATCAGGGGGATAATGCGCCGCAATGGGCGCAACAGCGGCTCATTCAGCGCCCGCACCAATGGTGCCAACGGCGCCTGCGGATTGACCCAGCTAAACACCGCTTCGATGATCAGCAAACCCATCCAGCCATAAAACGCCCACTGCAACAGCCGCAACAGCGCCAGCAACAATAGCGCCTGAAACGAGAACGGCGAAATAAGCAGCATCTCGACCGCGGTCGCAACCACAGCGATCAGGTATGCGCCGAACAGGCAGGACCAGTCGTAACCGCCCGCGCCAGGCAATAAGCGACGCAACGGCAGCACCAGCCAATCCGACAGGTGAAAGACAAATTGCGCAATCGATGCTGGCGGCCGCACCCGCACCGCCTGCATCCAGAACCGCAACAACAACACGCCGGCCACGATGGCCGCCACTGTACCCACTATCAACGTCAAAATGCCATGCAGCATGGGAACCCTCCAAATAAAAAACCCGCCGTATGACAGCAAGCCACACAGCGGGTATTGTGCCAGAAGTCAACCCGGCTTCTGGGCAAGGTTGCTTGATTAAGGACGCGAGCCGGTTGGAAACGGCCATGCTGCGGCTGGATTAAGCACGGTTTTCACATCCGATTTTGCCGCTGTTTTTTTGGGTGCCGCGGTTTTTGCTACCGGTTTTTTGGTTGTCGCAGCTTTCGTCCCAACACCTTTTTTCGGCGCTACTACCGTTTTTTTCGCTGCCGGTTTAGCTGCAACTGCCTTGACTGCTACAGCTTTAACCGCAGTGGCTTTTGGTGCTGCTACAATTTTCTTCGCTACCGGTTTAGCTGCGGCTGCCTTGGTTGCCGGTTTTGCCGCCGGTTTCGCCGCAACTGCTTTTGCTGCCACCTTTGCTACCGGTTTCTTGGCTGCGACGACTTTAACAGCGGCTGCCTTTGGTGCTGCTACAGTTTTTTTCGCTACCGGTTTGGCTGCGGCTGCCTTGGTTGCCGGTTTTGCCGCCGGTTTCGCCGCAACTGCTTTTGGTGTCACCTTTGCTGCCACCTTTGCTACCGGTTTCTTGGCTGCGACGACTTTAACAGCGGCTGCCTTTGGCGCTGCTACGGTTTTTTTCGCTACCGGTTTGGCTGCGGCCGCCTTGGTTGCCGGTTTTGCCGCAACTGCTTTTGCTGCCACCTTTGCTACCGGCTTCTTGGCTGCGACGACTTTAACAGCGGCTGCTTTCGATGTCGCTTTTTTAGCTGCGACTACAGGTGATTTTTCAGCGGTTTTTTTGGTTGCCACTGGTTTTTTCGCAGGCATGGCGGCGGACTTGGCGCCCGGTTTCTTCGCTGCTGATTTTTTGACTGCTGTTGCCATTTTTTTCTCCTTCACGTGAGATGGGAAAATCAATTTTCAAGATTTCAATCCGACTAACCCTCGCGACCGGCCAGGCGGATTATTCATCGGCACAAACAAACCTCTGCATGCGCCAATGAATTCGGCACCAGCCGACTTGCCGTATCCAACCTCCAATCCGGCAATTCGGCCAAAATGGCACCCCCTCCCGTAACACGCACAAATACGCAAAAATCACGTCGGAGGTTAACCTGTAAAACAGGTTAAGCAACAATACTGCGGTTGTACCCAGAAAAGACGCCAGCAGTAACACTGGTGCTGGAATTCTGATCCTGAAATGCTTTTAGTTTTTGCAAAGAAAAAGCCGCGTTGCCAGACATGATCAGGTCTGGCGGCATTAACTGATAAGGAGAACTCGGTTTTTTACTATCCATCGAATCGGATGAAAGCTTTCTATTTTGATTTTGTTTCTTTGCTATCCAGACTGCGTTTGCAGTAGCCTTTCGATTGCACTGCCAGATGTTTACTCTGCATAAAGTGCGCCTCTGATGTGATACTCAATGACCGACATCTCAAAAAATTACGTTCTTTCTTCGCGTCGATCATCTCGCTCATCATGGGAATGGATTTTCTTCCTGTGCAAACACCGGGTCAAGCCTAATCTGCAGTACCCGACGATTTTTTATAAATCGCAGCTAACTTTCGAACATCGATGGATTCAAACCTGGCCGAACCTAGTATGCATCGCGGCATTGTATCTTCTGGTAGAAGGTATTCTAACTTTACCGTGCGCAAAAACAAGGCGATGATTTCCAGGCAGAATTGTGCTGACTATCACCTTGAATTTTCCACCTTGATCGTGTTGAACCCAGAGTACCGTGCACCGACTCAATCGAGCGTACCGCTACTGTTTCAGGCTAGTGCTGTAGCGGTAGCCTTATATAGCACTTATTCAAATTGATTTTTCAGGTCAGAGGGAAGCGGGAAAGCGCAGTGCGCTGCACTTCTGCATAAACAATAACTGCCGATTTAGTGCACGACGGTAATGCCCCCAATAGAAGAACGGCCCTGGATCGGTCTTCCGACCTGGCGCGATATGTTCATGCCCGGCCACATCGGTGAGCTGATAACGGGCTTGCAAGGCAATGGTCAGTGCGGCCAGCGACACATATTGTGGTTCCGCATAAGGTTCGAAATCGGTTCCTTCCAACTCGATGCCGATGGAAAAATCATTGCACCGCTCACGTTCGCCAAACGACGATGAACCCGCGTGCCAGGCCCGATCATTGGCGGATACAAACTGGACCACAACGCCATCCCTACGGATTAGAAAATGGGCTGAAACCCGTAGCGCGCGCAAGCGGTCGAAGTACGGGTGCGCATCGCAATCGAGTCGGTTGGTAAATAACTCGCAAATCGACTCACCGCCAAACTGCCCTGGCGGCAGACTGATATTGTGGATCACCAGCAAATCGATGCCGGAATCGATCAGTCGTGCATCGCAGTTGGGCGAGACTATGCGCAGCGCCTGGCCGCACCAGCCATCGGCCGCCACCTCGAACATGACGGGCATGAGTTGGATATCTTTATCTTGGCTCATTTTGGCTCACTGATATCAAGCCTCTGCATTTGATAGCGCAATTGGCGAAAGCTGATGCCGAGCAACTCTGCGGCTTGGGTGCGATTGAATCTGGTCTGGATTAAAGCGCGCTGGATAATGTCGCGCTCAATCTCGTTGAGATAATCCGGCAAACAGTTTGGAAGGTTATCCAGGCAAGGATTGCGTGCAGTTGCACTGCTGCCGGCAACGGCCATGCGCGGCTGCAATGGAAGCGGCGCGGTATCCGGCGACACGAAAGCGGGCAATTTTGCTGTTTTAAGCGCCAGGTCGGCGACTTCAATTACCCCGTTTTCGGCAAACGCCAGTGCACGCTCAAGGATATTTTCCAGCTCCCGCACATTACCCGGGAATGTATAGCCAAGTAATGCTTTCAGTGCTTCCGGCCCCAGCACCGCGACGCTATCGGTCGTTGCCAGCCGCGCCAGTATGGCATCCGCCAGCGGACCGATATCCTCCGGCCGCTCGCGCAACGCCGGCAGCACCAGCTCGATGACATTCAGGCGGTAATACAAATCCTGCCGAAAACTTCCGTCTTCTACGCATTGGACCAGATTTTTGTGCGTGGCACTGATGATGCGCACGTCGACCGGCTCCTCGGCGGTTGCGCCGATCTTGCGCACGCGCCGCTCCTGAATCGCGCGCAGCAGTTTGACTTGCATTGCCAGCGGCAGATCGGCCACTTCGTCCAGCATCAGGGTGCCGCCGTGCGCCGCCTGGAAAAATCCGTCACGATCTTCCATCGCTCCGGTAAACGCGCCTTTGCGATATCCGAAAAATTCCGCCTCCATCAGATTGTCAGGAATTGCCCCGCAGTTGACGGCAATGAAGGGGTGCTCTGCCCGGGCGCTGCGGGTATGAATTTCACGCGCCGCAAGCTCTTTGCCACTACCGGATTCACCACTAACGGCTACCGGTGCCATGCTGCGTGCCAAACGTGCGATTTGGGCCCGCAAGGTTTGCATCGGGAGCGAATCTCCAGTCAGACGCACTATCGGCAGGTTTGCCGCGACAGGCTTGGCAGGGTAGCCTGTTACCGTTCCGTCCAGGCGCAACGCGGAACGTACCAGCAGACGCAATTGTTCCAATGCCACCGGTTTCGAAACATAGTCAAACGCTCCCGCCTTGAGCGCCGCCACCGCATTCTCAGCACTGCCGAAAGCGGTGATGACTGCGATCGGCGTGTTTTTGCAGGCGCTGGTAACTTCGCTTACCAACTCGATGCCCAAGCCATCCGGCAGTCGCATGTCGGTTAAAACCAGCGCGTATTGCTGTTGCGCCAAAAGCGCCCGCGCAGCGTTCAGGCTGTCGGCGCTATCGACATCGAGCCCCATGCGAATCAGCGTGATTTCCAGCAATTCACGCAAATCCGCTTCGTCATCAACCACCAAAATGCGAGGAGAAACCATGGCGACAGTCTGTTAGTTGTACTAGATTAATAATCAAGGCAAGTGCGGCAGCGCAAACGTAATCACAAACCGGCCGGTGGGCTCGCTGCAGCGTTGATCGGCATCATCGGCGCGATATTCATAATCAAGCATTGCACCATTATTCAGGCATAACTCCCGCGCCAGATAGAGTCCTAGGCCGATGCCCTTGCTTGAAGTGGTATGAAAAGGCTCAAACAGGTGAGAACGAACTGCTGCCGCAATCCCGGGACCGTCATCTTGCACATGTAGTTCGAGCCGACTGGCATCGTCGCAGACCACGCGCAGACGGATGCTGGCCTGCTGGCGGCTGGCATAACGGATCGCATTCGACAGCAAATTCACCACTACTTCGCGCAGATGCATGGGATCGAAGTGTACGCGCGAAGTATCAGAACCGGTCAATGCAATCATGGCAGAGGGCAAGCGATGCGCATCCTCGAACTCCTTGACGATATCGATCAACGCCGGGAACAGCAGGAAAGGTTCGCCGTGCAGTTGCGCTTTACGCGAGAGATTGAGAATATCCTCAATCATGCGATTCACCCGCGCCACATTATCGGCCACGATCGTCAAGAGTCGCGCATGGATCGGGTCGCCGATATCTTCTTGCAACAAGGCGCTAGCATGCGAAATCGCCGCCAGTGGATTTCTGACTTCGTGTGCGATGCTGGCAGTAAGACGCCCCATCGAAGCCAGTTTCAATTGTTGCGCCTGATTTTCGATCTCACTGACATCATGTAAAAAAATGATGGTTCTGGCAATTTTCGGATCGGCCGTATCGACTGCCACGAAACGCAATTTGACGTGAAAAAACAGTTCTCGGCGCTCGCCCCAGATAGTCGTTGCAGCGGCCAATGTCGCCTGCACCCCCGGCTTGATGAGCACGGAAACCGGTATCTGCGCTCGCCCTGACACTGATGGAGATACTGACTTTTCAGATACTGCCGACCATGCAAGAAACGCCTCAGAAATCGGCGCAAACGAAGGCATATCGCTCAAGCGCCAAGCCGGTTTGCGGCGCAAGCGCGCCACACCCAGCATTTGTTGCGCTGCAGGATTACCCATCAGAACCACACCGTCACGGTCCACCACCAGAATACCGTCGCCCATATCTGCAATTACCAGACGATTGATGGCCTGCTGAATTTGCAAATCCATGCCGCGCCTGGCAGCCAGATGCTCTTGCCTGATGAGCCTGGCAGCAAGTCGGTTGACGACGAAAATTACGGAAAAAAACGCTGCACCGTAAAGTCCTGCCTGCATGAAAGCAGCGTCACCGTCCAGCGTTAATGCCCGATAGCCGCTTTCCACCAATAAAAACAAGGTCACGACCGAAACGAAAAATAGTGCCAGAACGAGAGGAGCTAGAATTGCAGCACCGGCTAACGGGAACAGATACAAAATCGCCAAACCGCTTTTGGCGCCGCCAGCAGCCACGTATAGTCCTGAAATGGCCAAAATATCGGTGACAATCTGGGCCGACAATTGCAATCCGAAACGGCGCGGGGAATAAGCCGACAATACCGCAAATGCGAATGCCAGCAATAAGTACGCGATGCAGATTTTAAGGTAAACATTCTGCCCGCTTACCCAGCCAACCCGGCTGTCGTTAAGACTGAAATACGCAAGCAGCAAACCGGCAATGATGATCCGCGTCAGATTCATGGCCTGCAGCGAACGCCAAAAGGTCGCGTCAGGCTCGAAAGGGCGGGTCAGATCACGGCGCGCCATGCACTAGGAAGGAAAATGGTGATGGCGATGTTCTTCGCTACAAAACAACATGTCAGCCTGTCCAACCGCTTCGGAAGCAGGAAAGTACACGCCGCAATCAGCGCACTGCACCATCAGTTCTGGCTCATCGAGCCGTGGCACTGCGGTTTTTTCTGTGTGTATCGTACTTTTCTGGGAACGGATTGCCCACACCACAAGAAAAATTAATAATAACCAAGCCAAAAACTTCATACGCCACCCCGATGCAACACCACTTCAAGCACGAAACGGCTACCGACATACGCCAGCAGCAAGGTTGCAAAACCTGACAAGGTGAAACTCAGTGCCGTTTTACCGCGCCAGCCCTGCCATTTCCGTCCCGCCAGCAATAAGCCGAACAACACCCACGACAACATGGTAAACACCGTCTTGTGATTCCATTTGAACGCTTGTCCAAATAACTGCTCTGAAAATACGACGCCTGACAACACCGTTAGCGTTAGCAATACGAACCCAAATCCGATTAGACGAAACAATAGTTTTTCCATCGTCAGCAGGGCCGGCAGGCGATCAATCACTGAGGCAATCCAGCCCTGCGAACTTGAGCCTGCATTCATGTGCAGCCTGGATTCCTGGATCGTCATCAACACTGCATGAAAGGCAGCTACGGTCAGCGTGCCATACGCCAGCATTGATATCGCAATATGCCACGCAAACAAATGTGACTTCCCTTCCAGCGGAACTACGCTGCCCGGAAATACTATCGGTAAGGCAACCGCCAGCACTGCCGCGGGCAACACCATTACCCGCAAGCCATCCATTGCAAAATTGCGATTTTCAAGCCAGTAAGCGGCAACTGAAACCCAGAATGCCGCCGACAGCATGATCGCGAACCCGAGTCGCAATGTTTCAGGCGCGATGATCACGTCCGACCACAACGCAGCCCCATGCAGAAGCCAAGCGAGTGCAGTCCCGCTGGAAATGGCGATGTGCTGGCGCGCCGGCAGAAATGCGCAGATTGCATAAAGTACCGCAGCCGCCATAAAAAAAGATGTTTGCATATCAGCAGTTTACACCATCTGCCCACTCTGCCATAACTGACATTAGGCAGCTATTCTGTCAGAAAATTGAATTCGCGCAGAACCTGGAGAAATCTTTATCGAAAGCAATACAATATATAGTATTTTAATAAACATCATTAAATATATGCGTAAAAAACCTTATATTTTGGCATACCCCATAAAATACAATAGTATTACGGGGTATTTCTGGAGCTTGGCGAAGATCCAGTCACGAGCAAGATTTGCTAAACTGCGCAGCATGAAGCGCCATACAGTTTAATGGTGCGCCGTCACTGTGGGTGCATACCGCATCGGTTAAAATGGCGCTTTACATTCCAGTGCGCGCAATTTCAGTCCAATCGCGCCGCACACTGCTCACATTGAGCACATTGATTTTTCGCTCCATTTCATTTCTGAAACGCCACTGCCATGCTAGATAATCTTACCCAGCGCCTCGCCAAAGTCGTCAAAACCATGCGCGGCGAAGCGCGTCTTACCGAAACGAATACCGCCGAAATGCTGCGTGAAGTACGCATGGCGCTGCTGGAAGCCGACGTAGCGCTGCCTGCAGTGCGTGATTTCATTGCGAACGTCAAGCAGAAAGCGCTCGGAGAAGATGTCATTTCTTCGCTTACACCGGGACAAGCTTTAGTCGGTGTGGTGCAGCGCGAACTGGCCTCCCTAATGGGTGCCGACCTGGGTACTGAAGCATCGCAACTGAATTTTGCCACCCAGCCGCCGGCAATTATCCTGATGGCCGGCCTGCAAGGTGTCGGCAAAACTACCACGGTCGGCAAGCTTGCCAAATATCTGATCGGGGAAAAAAAGAAAAAGGTATTGACGGTGTCGGCCGACGTCTACCGTCCTGCCGCAATTGCCCAGTTGCAGGCGGTCACGGGCCAGGTGGGCGCCGATTTCTTTCCGTCGCACAGCACTGATAAGCCGGTTGACATTGCATTGGCTGCCCTCGATTATGCAAAAAGACATTATCACGATGTGCTGATCATCGATACCGCAGGCCGTTTGGGTATCGATGAGCAAATGATGCGCGAAATTTCTGACATCCATGCCGCCGTCAAGCCGATCGAAACCCTGTTCGTGGTCGATGCGATGCTGGGCCAGGATGCTATCAATACCGCCAAAGCCTTCAACGATGCGCTGCCCTTAACTGGCATCGTTCTGACCAAACTGGACGGCGACTCGCGCGGCGGTGCTGCCTTATCGGTACGCCACATCACCGGCAAGCCCATTAAATTCGCCGGCGTTTCCGAAAAACTGGATGGATTGGAGCCATTCGATCCCACCCGGATGGCGAACCGCATCCTCGGCATGGGCGATATCCTGGCGCTGGTGGAAGAAGCGCAAAAAGGGGTGGACGTCAAGGCGGCCCAGGATTTGGCCCAGAAGCTCAAGGTTGGCGGTAAATTTGACCTGAACGACTTCAAATCGCAACTGGCTCAAATGAAGAAAATGGGGGGACTTGCCAATCTGATGGACAAGCTTCCGGCACAACTCCAGCAAGCTGCCAATGGCGCCAATATGGGCCAGGCCGACAAACAGGTTAAGCGCATGGAAGGCATTATCAATTCGATGACACCGTTAGAACGCAGCAAGCCGGATCTGATCAAGGCCACACGCAAACGCCGTATTGCCGCAGGTGCCGGAGTGCAAGTGCAAGAGGTAAACCGGATGCTGGCGCAATTCGAACAAATGCAGTCGATGATGAAAAAACTCAAAGGCGGCGGCATGATGAAAATGATGCGCAGCATGAAAGGTATGATGCCGGGAGTGCGTTAAGGCGACAATCGTCTGAATTCGCGGTAAACACACAGAAAACACTTGCGTCGCTCCGCAAACCCCACCAATATTAGCGGGTGCGCAAAAATGCGTTATTTCTTAACAGTTCACGAGGAGTCCACCCTATGGCAACAGCGAAAAAACCCGAGGCCAAGAAACCTGCAGCAGCAAAAGTAGTTACGGCTAAAAAAGCTGCTCCAGAAAAAACGGCAGCAACTCCAGCACGCAAACCAAACGCAGCTTTCATGAAGCCGATGACACCATCTGCAGCATTGGCAACCGTGGTCGGCACAGCGCCGCTACCGCGCACTGAAGTAACCAAAAAGGTATGGGAATACATCAAGAAACTGGATCTGCAAGATCCACAGAACAAACGCATGATCAATGCCGATGCCAATCTGAAAACCATTTTTGATGGCAAAGCGCAAGTATCGATGTTTGAGATGACAAAATTGATTTCGAATCATTTGAAATAATTTCTGCAGTGCAAAAACGTCTGCCGCTGCAACAGTCCGGCAGATAAAAAAACCCGCACGACATATCATGCGGGTTTTTTTATTGGCAATCAGCCTTTGGAACGACTTTAGCCCAATTGCGCCAACATTGTTTCGGCGCTGGAAACATCGAACTTGCCGCCTTGTTCGACATTCAACTGCTTGACTACGCCATTCTCAACCAACATCGAATAACGCTGTGAACGCGTACCCATGCCGGATTTCGAGAAGTCGGCATCCAGGCCGAGCGCCTTGCTGAACGCCGCATTGCCGTCTGCCAACATGCGCACCACACCATTGACTTTCTGATCGCGGCCCCAGGCACCCATCACGAATGCATCGTTGACGGCGATGCACCAGATTTCATCGACACCCTTAGCTTTGAGATCAGCCGCATGCGCGACATAACCCGGCACATGCTGCGCAGAACAAGTTGGCGTGTAAGCCCCTGGCAGACCGAAAATAACGACCTTCTTGCCTTTGACAAGATCACTGACTTGAAACGAATTCGGGCCCAGCGAACATCCGGCAGATTCAACCTCGATAAATTCTGCAAGCGTACCTTCGGGTAATTTTTCGCCGATTTTAATCGTCATATTGATTTCCTTCCATATTTGAAAATATTGGGGGCAAAAAAACGCCGCGCCAGCTTTGGCGCGGCGTACGAATAACAGTATGCCCTAGTCTATTTTTTCTTGCCCAAGTGCGGCAAATCCGCACACCTTCAGCAGAGCCTAAAGTTCTTAGTCTGCCTGTTTGCGCAGAAAAGCTGGAATGTCATAGGTTTCCATACCGTTTTTTTCCAACGCACGTACAGTTTCCGAAGCAGATTCGCGACGCCACACTGCCGGCGCCTTGAGGCCGTCAAACGCATGCGAGGCTGGCGCCATGCCTTGTTGCAAGACGCCCGCAATGGACGGCGCCATCATCGGCTCATTATGGGTGCCGGTGCGCAACACGGTATTTTGCACCAGTTGCATCGATTTTTTGCCGCGTCCCAGTCCAGTTGCCACTACAGTCACGCGAATGTCATCGCCCATACTGTCATCGTAGGCGATCCCTTGGGCAATCGAAGCGTCGGGTGCCGCAAACGCACGTACCGCCGCCATGACTTCCTTGATTTCCTTACCTTTCAGACTGCGGCTGGCCGTTACATTGACCAGTACCCCACGGGCACCGGAGAGATCGATGCCATCCAGCAACGGCGAGGCAACCGCCTGTTCGGCAGCGATACGTGCACGATCTACGCCGGAAGCAGTGGCGGTACCCATCATGGCTTTGCCCTGCTCGCCCATGATGGTTTTAACGTCGTTGAAATCGACGTTAATGTGCCCGGGAACATTAATGATCTCAGCGATTCCCGCCACCGCATTATTGAGCACATCATCGGCATGCTGCAGCCACTCCACCATGGTGTCGTCTTCGTAGATTTCTTCCAGTTTTTCATTCAGGATGATGATCAGCGAATCGACATGCTGCGACAACGCTTCCAATCCTTCGTCAGCGATGTCCATGCACTTCTGGCCTTCATACGAGAACGGCTTGGACACCACGGCGACTGTCAGTGCGCCCAGTTCCTTTGCCACCTGCGCCACGATCGGCGCTGCGCCGGTACCGGTGCCGCCACCCATGCCGGCAGCGATAAAGACCATGTGCGCCCCGCGCAAGGCATCCTCGATGCGAGCCCGCGACTCCTCGGCCAATTGACGGCCAACTTCGGGCTTCATGCCAGCACCCAAACCGGTATCGCCGATCTGGATCACGTTATGCGCTTTCGAGTGCAGCAACGCCTGAGCGTCGGTATTGGCGGCGATGAATTCAACCCCGGTAACGCCTTTGTTGATCATATGCTGGACAGCATTGCCGCCAGCACCGCCGACTCCGACCACCTTGATCACGGTACCTTGGGTAGCATGATCGACCATATCAAACTCCATGATGTGCTCCTATTAGTTTGCGATTTTCAGTCGGAAACAATCATTTAAAATGATGGCTAGCGACTAAAAACAACCATTAAACAAAAAATAAAACTATAAAAAATTACCCAGCCGATCCTGCCTGCATCAAAAATTCCCGATAAACCACTCTTTCATGCGCTGCCATGCCTCCTTGAGAGAACCTTCCTGCTGCGTCACCACATGTCCACGGTAATACTGCTTCTTGGCTTCCAGTAAAAGCCCGAGAACGGTCGAGTAGCGAGGGCTGCGCACCACATCGGCAAGCTGGCCGTTATAGCCGGGCACGCCCATGCGTGCAGGTTTCAAAAAGATATCCTCAGCTAATTCAAGCATCCCGGGCATCAGTGCTGAACCGCCGGTAATCACAATTCCACTCGACAGTACTTCTTCAAAACCGGACTCGCGCACCACCTGATGCACCAGCGCGAACAATTCCTCGACCCGCGGCTCTATCACTGCCGCCAGCGCCTGGCGCGACAAGGTGCGCGGATTACGGTCTCCCAGGCCGGGAACCTCAAGCGTCTCCCCCGGATCTGCCAATACCTGTTTGGCGACGCCGTAACGCAGCTTGATTTCCTCCGCATCCTGGGTCGGCGTGCGCAGGGCCATCGCGATATCGCTGGTGATCTGATCGCCGGCAATCGGTATCACTGAAGTATGGCGAATCGCCCCTTCAGAAAATATTGCAACATCCGTGGTACCGGCGCCGATATCGATCAACACCACGCCCAATTCTTTCTCGTCCGGCGTCAGCACTGCATCGGCGGAGGCCATCGGCTGCAATATCAGGTCCGACACTTCGAGTCCGCAGCGCCGCACACACTTGACGATATTCTGTACCGCCGATACTGCGCCGGTGACAATATGTACTCGCACCTCAAGACGTATGCCGCTCATGCCGATCGGCTCGCGCACATCTTCCTGATTATCGACAATGAATTCTTGTGGAACGGTATGCAGCAGTTGCTGATCGGTCGGTATATTGACCGCTTTGGCAGTTTCAATCACACGTGAAACGTCGGCGGCGGTAACTTCCTTGTCTTTGATTGCCACCATCCCGCTGGAATTGAAACTCCGAATATGACTACCGGCAATCCCCGCATACACATGCCTGATTTTGCAGTCGGCCATCAATTCAGCCTCTTCCAGAGCACGTTGAATTGACTCGACCGTCGCCTCGATATTGACGACTACCCCCTTCTTCAGCCCTTTCGACTCATGCTGGCCGAGACCGATGACCTCATGGCGCCCGTCAGCCATCACCTCAGCCACCACAGCCACGACTTTGGAGGTACCTATATCCAGACCTACAATCAAATTTTTTGCGTCTTTTGTCATCGCGTTCCGCTTACTTTCGTTTGCTTTCGTTTGCTTTCCAATCCAGGTACCATTCCACTCACTTTGAGTGCCAGCCCATTCGGATAGCGCATGTCCACACTTTCAATCCTGTTCTGCAGCAACGCTACCAATTGCGGATAAACGCCTACAAATCGATTAACACGTTCGCGCATCATTGCCCTGCTCTGTTCCCGCCCCAACTCCACGGCTATACCGTTATTGAGCTTAACGGTCCACGCATAGCGGTCTGACAGCTGTATCGATTCCGGCGCAAGCCGGATCGGCGCCAACCACTGTTTAAACTCATCGAAACGCGCAATCACTTCCTTTTCAGCTCCCTCCGGTCCATTGAATTCAGGCAAACTGCCGTTTTCTTCAGCCTCGGCCAGGTTGGCCGTAAATACATCGCCCTTGACTGAGACCAGTCGTCCGTTTTCGCCCCAGGTTCCCAGCGGTTCATGCTCCTCTATGGTCACGACCAGTTTGTTCGGCCATTCCCGGCGCACCGTCGCTTTGCGCACCCAGGGCACACCCTCGAAAGCCATGCGCGCAGTGTCCAGGTTAGTGGTAAAAAAATTCCCCTTGATCCGTGGAATCGCTGCCCCTTTTATCGTCAGCCGATTCACGTGGTGCAATTGCATGGCGTCGGCGCCCACCACCCTGATCGTCTTCAACATGAACACTGGCCGTTGCGTTAACCAAAAAATACCGGCCGAGAACAATAGCAATGCGAACACTGTAAACAGTATGTTGGCAATCGCATTGAGTGTCTTGATCTCTAGCCACATGGTCTTTGCAGTTCCTCTATTACCGCCGTTTAGCGCGCAATCCAGTCGACGGACGGCGTCAGGTCGAGCGCCGCCGAACGCAATATTTCAACGCATAAATCTTCGTATCCGAGTCCGATGACTTTCGCCGACATGGGCACCAGCGAGTGTCCTGTCATGCCGGGAGACGTATTCATTTCCAGCAAAAACGGCTTGTTGTCCGATTCCCGCACCATCACATCGGCTCTACTCCAGCCGCGGCAGCCGAGTGCACGGTAACTTGCCAGCGCCAGTTCCTGAATCGCACGCTCCTGTTCTGCCGGCAGGCCGCAAGGGCAGAGATATTGGGTATCGTTGGAAAAATACTTGTTCTGATAATCGTAATTCGCATCAGGGGCAATGATGCGGATAAGCGGTAAGGCTTGCGCATGTTCGCCATATCCCAGAATCGGACACGTCAGCTCCATGCCGGCAATAAATTCTTCCGCCATGACGGCGCTGTCGTATTTGGCAGCCAGTGCAAAGGCCGCAGGCAATTGATCACCCTGCGTCACCTTGGTCAGGCCGAGGGTGGAGCCTTCATGTGCCGGCTTGACGATCAACGGCAAACCCAGCGCAGCAACGATCGCATCCCAATTACTCTGCGTTGTCAACATTTCAAATTTCGGCGTTGCCAGTGCGCTTGCCATCCAGATGCGCTTGGTCATGGCTTTATCCATCGCAATCGAAGACGCCAATACGCCTGGCCCTGTATATGGAATGCCAAGCAATTCCAAAGCGCCTTGCAAGGTGCCGTCCTCGCCGTATCGGCCATGCAATGCAATGAACACACGATCGAAATTTTCAGCGGCTAGTTCCGCCAGACTGCGCGCAGCCGGGTCGAATGGGTAGGCATCAATTCCCTTGTTCACCAATGCCTGCAGCACACCCGCACCCGACATCAACGAGACTTCTCGTTCCGCAGAACGGCCACCAAACAAGACTCCGACCCTGCCAAATTCTTTGACCATGTCACGCTCATCCATGATGGTTTCCTTGCACCAGTTTTCCAGGAACGGCACCGATGGAGCCAGCCCCCATCATGATCACAACATCGCCATCCCGAGAAAAATTCATGATGGCTTGCGGCATGTCATTGATATCCTCGACAAATACCGGCTCCACTTTGCCTGCAACGCGCATGGCGCGCGCCAATGCACGGCCATCGGCTGCGACAATCGGCGACTCTCCTGCTGCGTACACCTCAGTCAGCACCAAAGCATCCGCGCTAGACATGACTCGCACGAAATCCTCGAACAGGTCACGTGTGCGCGTGAATCTATGCGGCTGAAAAGCCAGAACCAGGCGTCGCCCTGGATAAGCGCCGCGGGCTGCCGCGAGTGTTGCCGCCATTTCAGTGGGATGATGGCCATAGTCATCCACCAAAGTGAAGCTGCCGCTGGATTTTCCCTCGGCGTCAACTAAGGTAATTTCGCCATAACGCGTGAAACGTCGACCTACCCCATTAAATTCCACTAACGCCTTTTGCGTTGCGCTATCGGCCACACTCAACTCACGGGCAACAGCAACGGCAGCACAGGCATTTTGGATATTGTGCATACCCGGCTGATTCAGGGTCACCATCATCGGTGCGTAGCCTTCCTGAAGCACCGTGAATTGCATCTGTTCGCCAACGGCCCTGGCATCAACCGCACGCACTTGGGCATCTTCGTGGAAGCCGTAAGTGACAATCGGCTTGGAAATGAAGGGCATGATTTCACGTACATTCGGATCGTCAAGACACAACACCGTGACGCCATAAAAAGGCAGGTGCTGGGTAAACTGAATGAAAGCTTGTTTGAGTTTGGCAAAATCGTGGCCGTATGTCTCCATATGATCAGCGTCGATATTGGTAATGACTTCAATCACCGGCAGCAAATTGAGGAAGGATGCGTCCGACTCGTCTGCCTCAACCACGATAAAATCGCCAGCGCCCAGTTTGGCGTTGGCGCCAGCGCTATTCAACCGACCGCCGATGACAAAAGTCGGATCCAGGCCGCCTTCCGCAAGCACGCTGGCGACCAGACTGGTAGTGGTAGTTTTGCCGTGCGTGCCGGCGATTGCAATACCGCGTTTCAGACGCATTAACTCCGCCAGCATCATGGCCCGCGGCACGACTGGAATATTTTTTTGCCGCGCCGCCAGCACTTCCGGGTTATCTGCTTTTACCGCAGTTGAAGTAACGATTACATCGGCGTGATTGATATTCTCGGCTGCATGGCCCAAGCTGACTTGCGCACCCAGACTCGCCAGGCGCTGCGTGGCCGCGTTACACCCGATATCCGAACCGGTAATGACATATCCGAGATTAAGTAATACCTCGGCAATGCCGCTCATGCCAGAGCCGCCGATGCCTACGAAATGAATGTGTTTTACTTTATGTTTCATGTCTTGCTCGCCAATTCTTCCAATACATCTGCAATCTTTTCGTTTGCATCCCGTCTGCCAACTGCGTAAGCAGCCAGCGCCATCGTCAGACATTCACGACGCGTCAAGGCTTGCAACAATAAGGATAAATTTTCCGCCGTCATTTCGTCTTGCGGCTGATGGATTGCCGCATGTTGTTGCGCCATCCAACGGGCGTTTGCGCGCTGATGCGAGGTTGTCGATACGATCAATGGCACCAGTACGCTTGCCACCCCCGCTGCGGTCAGCTCCGACACTGTAATTGCACCGGCACGGCAAATCACCAAGTCGACATCGGCGTAGCGGCTCGGCATGTCGTCGATAAAATCTACAACTTCTGCCTGCACTTGCGCCCCGGCATACGCTGCGCGCAATACGTCAACATGTTTTTTGCCGGACTGGTGAGTGACTATCGGCCGCAAATCAGCCGGGATCAAAGCCAGTGCCGCAGGCAGACAATCGTTCAAGGCTTTTGCCCCCAGACTGCCGCCAATTACCAGAATCCTGAGCGGCCCGCTGCGTGCCGCATACCGCTGCTTGGGAACAGGCAAAGCGATGATTTCCTTGCGTACTGGATTGCCTGATACCAAAGCCTTACTGGCTGCATTGCCAAAATCTGCAGGAAAACCGAACAGCACCCGTTTGGCCATCGGCACCAGCATTTTGTTTGACAACAACAAGGCTGCGTCTGCATTCACTAGCGCCAAAGGAATATGACGCGCAGCCGCCATTACGCCGCCCGGTACTGTCGCATACCCCCCCATCCCGATTACCACGTCCGGCTTGCGGCGACCGAGGATGCGGTAACAGGATACGAAGCTTGCGAACAGCCTGAATATGCCGCGCAAGCCATGTATTAAACCTTTACCACGCAATCCGGCAAAATTGATGGTGTCCATCTCGATGCCATACCGGGGCACGATATCGTGCTCCATGCCATGTGCAGTGCCGAGCCAGGATACCTGCCAGCCGCGCGCGCTCATGGTCTCTGCAATCGCCAGCCCCGGAAAGATGTGCCCGCCAGTGCCTGCAGCCATGATCACCAGTGTTTTCAGATGCGTCATATTCTGCCTCCGCGCATCAAAATCCTGTTCTCGTAATCGATCCGCAGCAAGATTGCCAGACCAATACAATTAATCAGCACACCCGAACCGCCGTAGCTCATGAGCGGTAAAGTTAATCCCTTGGTCGGCAGCAGGCCGAGATTGACGCCCATATTGATAAAGGTCTGAACACCGATCCAGATGCCGACACCTTTCGCAACCAACCCGGCGAACGTCAAATCAAGCGCAATGGCCTGACGCCCGATTTCAAAAGCGCGTTTGATGATCCAGTAGAACATCATCACAACCACCAATACGCCGGCGAAACCGAGTTCTTCACCAATCACTGCCAGTAAAAAATCGGTATGCGCTTCTGGCAAATAATGCAGTTTCTCAACACTGCCACCGAGGCCGACGCCGAACAACTCGCCGCGCCCAAAAGCAATCAGCGAATGCGACAATTGATACGCCTTGCCTAATGCGTTTTCTTCCGTCCAGGGATTCAGATAGGCAAAAATCCTTTCGCGCCGCCATGGCGATAGCATAATTACCAGACTAAAAATTCCCACCAGCGTGGCACCGATGCCGCTAAACCAAACACCATTAATGCCACCCAGAAACAAAATACCCATTGCGATACAAACGATCACGCCAAATGCGCCCAGGTCCGGCTCCAGCAACAATAGCAAACCGACCATTGCCACCGCAGCCGCCATCGGCAGAAAACCTTTTGTCAACTTATGCATGAATTGCTGCTTGCGCACCGTGTAATCAGCCGCATACAGCACAACAAACAACTTCATCAATTCGGACGGTTGCAGATTGAAAACCTTGAACGATAGCCAGCGCTTTGCGCCATTCACGCCTTTGCCCACACCAGGCACCAAAACCAACAACAGCAGAATCAAAGTAGCCGTAAACAAATACGGCGCCCAACGCTGCCAGATGCTGACCGGCACCCGAAATACGATCAAACTGAAAAACAAGGAAGCGGTAACGAAAATCGCCTGCCGGATCAGGAAATGGTTATTGTTGTAGCTCGCATATTTGGGCGAATCAGGCAAAGAAATGGAAGCGGAATACACCATCACCATTCCGAACAGCATCAGCAACACCACTACCCAGATCAATGGTTGATCGTATTCCATCATTCTGGAGCGCTGCGGCAAGCCACGCATCGGCTCTTTGGAAAATCCGAACCACATCATGATGGCCGGCCAGAAAGGTTTCATGCGCTCACCTCACCGCGAGACAATCCAACTTCTCTGACCGCATCGATAAACACCTGGGCACGCTGCGCATAATTGGCAAACATATCCAGACTAGCGCAGGCCGGAGACAGCAACACCGCATCGCCTGGCTGCGCGGCCGCGGCAGCGCGCTGAACCGCTTCCTCCAAACTGGCACAATCGTCGAGGGCAACAGCGGTTGTACTCAAAGCGGCGCGCAAAGCAGGCGCATCCTTGCCAATCAGGAACACGGCACGGACATGTTTTGCGATTGGCTCAGCCATGCTTGAAAAATCTTGCCCTTTGCCTTCGCCGCCAGCAATCAATAGCAGCCGGCCACTGTCCTGCTGCGCCCCCAATCCATTTAGGGCCGCCACTGTGGCACCAACATTAGTGCCTTTGCTGTCATCGTAGTAATTGACTGCGCCGATCCTGGCAATCAATTCAACCCGGTGCGGCTCGCCCCGGTATTCGCGCACACCATGCAATAGCGCAGCAAGCGGCAAGCCGATCGCCCGGCACAATGCGAGTGCAGCGAGCGCATTGAGCGCGTTGTGCTGACCCCGAATATGGAGTGCATCTGTCGGCATCAGGCGGCTAATCACCACAGGCAATGCAATGCTGTTTTTTTTCTTGCGGCGTTTCTCGTCCTCTTCGGCAGCAACCGCTACCGCCAACCATTGCACGCCGCGCTCATTCAGCAATCCAAAATCGCCTGCCCGTGTGGGTGCGCCGACACCAAAAGTTACCGCGGGTGCTTGCGCGTCCATCAAACCCATGACTGTCGCATCATCACGATTCAATACGCACACGGTACCGGTACCGAATATCCGGGCTTTATCGGCCACATAAGCAGCCATGCTGCCATGCCAGTCCAGGTGATCCTGCGTGATATTCAGTACGGTTGCAGCGTCAGCCTGCAGGCTGTATGTGGTGTGCAACTGGAAGCTCGACAATTCCAATGCCCATATCTGCGGCAAATCGCCACTGTCGATGGCGTCCCGCAAGACATCCAGTGCACACGGGCTGATATTGCCGGCTACACCCACCGTCCAGCCGGCACGTTGACACAATAGGCCAACCAGACTGGTTACCGTGGTTTTACCATTGGTGCCAGTGATCGCAATCAGTTTAGGTGCGTAGTTTTTATCCTGACGCAGCTTGGCTAATCCCTGGGCGAAAAACTCGATCTCGCCCCAGAGCGGGATATTCCGGGCTTTTGCGGCTGCCATGAGCTCCAGCAAGTCGCCCTGCGGCGATAAACCCGGGCTGACAGCGACAAGATCGATATCGATCAAAAGATCAGCTCCGAAAACCACGCCCCCAATGAATTCCACTGCCGGCAGCGTGTCCCGCAAACTGGCCAGCCGTTGCGGTGCTGCGCGGGTATCGGCAACGCGCAACGACGCGCCGCAACGCTGCAACCAGCGCGCCATTGCCAAGCCGGACTCTCCCAGCCCCAGAACAAGAACGTGTTTGCCGTCGTAATTCATTAGCGCAACTTTAAAGTGGACAAACCAAACAACACCAGCATCATCGAGATGATCCAGAACCGCACTACTACCTGGGTTTCTTTCCAACCTTTTTGCTCAAAATGATGATGCAACGGTGCCATCAGCAAGATCCGGCGACCGGTACCGTAGCGCCGTTTGGTAAACTTGAAATATGCGACCTGCAGCATCACCGACAAAGTTTCCACGACGAAAATTCCGCCCATGATGAAGAGCACGATTTCCTGCCGTACGATGACGGCAATCGTGCCCAGCGCTGCACCTAGGGCAAGGGCGCCGACATCGCCCATGAACACTTGCGCAGGATGCGCGTTATACCAAAGGAAAGCCAAGCCGGCACCTGCCATCGCACCACAGAAGATCAACAACTCACCCGCACCAGGGATATGCGGGATGAACAGATACTTGGAATAGCTGGCGCTGCCGGTCAGGTAAGCGAATACTCCCAGGGCGGTACCCACCATTACGGTCGGCATGATAGCTAGTCCATCCAGACCGTCGGTCAGATTTACTGCATTGCTGGTGCCAACAATGACGAAATACGTCAGGGCGATAAAACCCCATACGCCGAGCGGATAACTGATGGTTTTGAAAAACGGCACGATCAAATCTGCCTTGGGAGGCAAGTCAAGATTGAACCCCGACTGCACCCAAGCCACAAACAAATCCCAAACCTGGCCGTTGGTGGGTGCCGATACCGAAAACGCCAGGTACAGCGCCGAGAGGATACCAATCAGGGATTGCCAAAAATACTTTTCTTTCGAGGACATTCCTTTGGGGTCTTTGTAGACCACCTTGCGGTAATCATCGACCCAGCCGATGGCACCGAAGCCGAGCGTCACTACTAGCACTATCCAAATGAAACGATTGCTTAAATCGGCCCACAACAAAGTGGACACCCCAATCGCAATCAGGATCAGCACGCCGCCCATGGTTGGCGTGCCGTTCTTGATCAAGTGCGTTTGCGGACCATCAGTACGCACTGCCTGTCCAACCTTCAACCGAGCCAGCATGCGTATCACCGGAGGGCCGGCAATCAAGCCGATCGCCAATGAAGTCATGGTCGCGAACACGGCACGAAACGTAATGAAATTGAATACGCGCAGAAAGCTTACATCCTGCTTAAATAATTCTGCTAGCCAGAGCAACATGTCAATGGTTCTCTTTTAGTTGTTCTTGTGCAAAATGGTGAACAGTGCGTTCCATTTTCATGAAACGCGAACCTTTCACCAATACCGTTGCGGCGGGAGTCAGAAGGTCTTCCAGTGCATCGTTCAAAGCTTCAATACTGTCAAAGTGTTTTGCTCCCGCGCCGAATGCGCGCGTCGTATGACCGGCAATTGCACCGAAAGTCATCACACATTCAATGCCGCTTTCTCGGGAATAGTCGCCGACCTCTTCGTGGAACTGCCGCCCATCGTTGCCGACTTCTCCCATGTCGCCCAACACCAGCACTCTTGGCGCGGTTGCTTGCGCAAGCACATCAATGGCGGCTCGTACCGAATCGGGATTCGCATTATAGGTATCGTCGAGGATGACTGCACCGTTGCGGGCAACTTTGCGCTGGAGGCGGCCATTCACCGGCGCGAATGCAGTCAAACCACGCACTATTGCTTCCGTGCCAATGCCGATTGCCAAGGTGCACGCTATCGCCGCCAGCGCATTCCGCACATTGTGCGCACCTGCAGCCGCAAGCGAAATGTTGAAGCGCTGCTGGCCGAATGCGACAAACAAATCATTACCGAATGCGTTTGACTGGTAAGTGCAAGTTACATCGGCATCGGTGGAAAATCCGAAAGTCATGATTTTTCTTTGCCCAACGGCGGTGGCATACTCACGCCACAGCGGTGTATGAGGGTCGTCTGCAGGGAATACTGCAATGCCATTGGTTGGCAGGGCAGAAATTACTGCGCCATTTTCCTTTGCAACCGCCTCCACACTTGTCATGAATTCCTGATGCTCGCGCTGGGCATTGTTTACCAAGCCGAGCGTTGGTTGCGCAATCGATGCCAGCAGAGCAATTTCACCCGGATGGTTCATGCCCAGCTCAATCACGGCGGCACTGTGCGCAGCCGTCATGCGCAAGAGCGTCAGCGGCACTCCGATATCATTGTTGAAGTTGCCGCGCGTGGCCAGGCAATGCTCTGCGCCAAACTGTGCAGCCATGATCGAAGCGATCATTTCCTTGACCGTAGTTTTTCCATTGCTGCCAGTGACACCGATTACCGGAAAATGGAATTGCCGCCGCCAGTGGCGCGCGATTTCGCCTAGCGCGATGCGCGTATCCGGCACAATCAGTGCTGGGATTGCCAAACCAGCCGGCAACCGTTCCACGACTACCGCGGATACGCCTTGCGCGACTACCTCTGCAATGAAGTCATGTGCATCAAAATGCTCGCCCCGTAAAGCAACGAATAGATTGCCGGCACTGGCGCTGCGGCTATCAGTCGTCACTCCGTCAAAAACTGTATCGCCCTTGGCTTGCGCACCCGAAAGCCAGGGTTGTAACGCAAATAATGAAGATTTCATCAGGCACCCACCTTCATCGTGGCGCGCGCAGCCAGCGCCAAGGCGGCATGATCCGCATCGGAAAACGCCAGTTTCTTGCCCATCACTTCTTGGTAGGCCTCATGCCCCTTACCGGCTAACAGAACCACATCGTTCTTTGCTGCACGCTTTACTACCCACAAAATTGCAGCGGCGCGATCCTCGGTAACTTGGTGCATTGTTTTTTCGGCAGCCAGGCCAGCAATAATTTGCTGGATGATTGCAGCAGGATTCTCGCTGCGCGGATTATCGCTGGTGACTACCACCTGATCCGCCTGTGCAGAAACTGCACCCATTTGCGCGCGCTTGCCTGGATCGCGATCGCCGCCGCAACCGAACAGACACCATAACTGGCCATGACGTTGCTGTGTCACCTGGCGCAAAGTCAATAGGGTTTTTTCCAAGGCATCGGGAGTATGAGCGTAATCGATGATAACCAGCGGTGCGTCGTTACCGCCCAGCTGCTGCATACGCCCCGGTACCGCAATTAACATTTCAACTGCCTGCACCGCAGAACGCCAGGCGGTGCCTTTGGCTAGCAACACACCCAGAACACCGAGGATGTTGCTGACATTGAACAAGCCCACCATTTGCGTTCTGATCGGCCCGCTACCAAAAGGCGATTCGACCTGAAACACGGTACCGACATGGCTGGTGCGTATGTTAAACGCACTCAAAGTCGAGATGCCTTCAAGCACTGCGCCGGAAACCGTGTATCCGATGAGTGACGTCAGAGCCCTACCCTGCAGGCGCTGGGCTAACCGCAATCCCATCGGGTCATCCAGATTGACGATTGCGTGACGCAACCCTACCCAGTCAAATAAAGCGGTTTTAGCCGACTCGTAAGCCGCCATGTCGCCATGATAATCAAGATGATCGCGCGTCAGGTTGGTAAATAGAGCCGCATCGAAATGCATGCCCTGCAAACGCCCTTGTTCAAGCCCAATCGACGACGCTTCAATCGCCATAGCTTGGGCGCCGGCATCGCGTAATTGCGCCAGCCTGCGTTGCAACATGACTGCATCCGGCGTGGTGTAACCGGTCATGTCGGAGCTGTCGCAGGTACCACGCTGGTATATGCCGACGCCGAGAGTTCCAATCACCGCCGTGGGCTCGCCCAGACGAGATAAGGAGTTTGCCAGCCATTGCGCGCAGGAAGTCTTGCCATTGGTGCCGGTCACGGCCACTGTGAACATGGCGGCGTCTGGTTTGTTGTAATACGCGCTGGCAATTTCACCCGCTGTTTTTTTCAAATCGGTTACCGCAAGATGAGGTAACAACCATGCCGGATTCCAGTCCCAGGCAGCCGATTCATAGACTACCGCACTCGCACCATTCTGAATCGCCTGCTCAATGAATTGCCGGCCATCGACAGCGTCACCGGGATAAGCAAAGAACACATCGCCTTTGATGACAGAACGCGAATCGGAATGCAGTTGCGCTGCTGGTGCAATCTGCTGGCGCAACCAGAAAAGTATCTCAGAAGTTACCAGTTTTGTATTTGGCATCACATGCTTTCGGTGATGCCATCGGCAGGAATAAAAATATTCGTTACGCTCGAATCGGGCCTGACGTTCAAAGCCCGCAAAGCGCTTGCTGCAACGGATGAAAATACCGGGGCTGCAACACCACCGCCGTAATGATTGCCATTAGAAGGTTCATCAAGCATTACCGCAATAATGATGCGCGGCGCGGACACGGGAGCAAAACCGACGAACGACGATACGTATTTTTTGACATATTTTCCGTCGACGATTTTATACGCGGTTCCGGTCTTTCCAGCTACGCGATAACCAGGTACTTGCGCTTTCGGTGCAGTGCCATTGGGTCCCGCGACCGACTCCAGCATTGCACGCATCTGGAGTGCAGTTTTTTCAGAGATAATCCTTTGCCCCGGGATTCTACCGTTCGGTTGCCCGGTAATTTTTTCCAGGGACAACGGCACTATCTCGCCATTGCGGGCAAAAATCATGTATGCATGCGCTAGCTGCATCAGCGAAACCGAAATGCCGTGTCCGTAACTCATGGTTGCTTGCTCGATAGGGCGCCACGACTTGAATGGCCGCACCCGGCCTGCCGCCCGCCCGGGGAAGCTGAATTTCGGCTGTTGACCGAACCCGACACTAGTAAACATTTCCCACATTTCTTGCGGCGGCATTTGCAACGCAATCTTAGCAGTGCCGATATTGGAAGATTTTTCGATAATTTGCGCAACACTCAACTCGCCTAGCGAGTGTGCATCGCCAATCGTTGCAGTGCCGATGGTCAGCTTTCCAGGTCCGGTCTGGATCATTGTTTCTGGAGTAACGCGCTTGGTTTCCAACGCCAAAGCTACCGTAAACGGCTTCATGGTAGAACCAGGCTCAAAAGTATCAGTCAAAACCCGGTTGCGCAGTTGTGCACCAGTCAATATCTTGCGATCGTTCGGGTTGTAACTCGGTAAATTCGCCAACGCCAGAATTTCACCGGTATTGACATCCAGCACCACTATGCCGCCGGCTTTCGCCTTATTCAGCTCGACAGCCGCCTTCAATTGCGAATAGGCGATGTACTGGATTTTGCTGTCGATGGCAAGCGTCAGATCTTTACCGTCATGCGGTTCGCGAATGGATCCGATATCTTCAACAATCCGGCCCAGGCGATCCCTAATGACGCGACGGCTTCCTGTTCTGCCAACCAGCGACTTCTGCGATGCGAGTTCCATGCCGTCTTGGCCGATGTCATCAATATTGGTAAAGCCGATAATATGCGCCATCACCTCGCCCTCTGGATAAAAGCGCTTATATTCCTTGCGGGTCTGAATCCCATCAATACCCAAAGCAAGAATTTTGTCGGTGACTTCCGACTCGACCTGGCGCTGCAGATAAACAAAACTGCGATCCGAATCCAGTTTTTTACGCAAGTCAGACTCCGTCATATCAAGCAACCCGGCCAATCTGCGCAATTTTTCCACCGGCGCCTGTAAGACATCCTCAGGGATCGCCCAGACTGCCTTGACCGGGATGCTGGAAGCCAGCACATGCCCGTCGCGATCCGTAATTTTGCCGCGCGTAGCCGGCAACTCCAAGGTGCGTTCGTAACGCGACGCACCCTGTTTTTGCAGAAATTCGGTAGACATGCCCTGTAACCAAAATGCGCGGCCGGCCAATGTCAGAAAAGACGCAAACAAGACGAACAAGACCAATTTCGAGCGCCAGACTGGCAATGACATTTTCAGCAGTGGGCTGGTTAAAAACGGCCTGCCCCGGGCCGCTGCGATACGACTGGCCGGGCGGCTCATTTGGCCTCCACAGTCAGGTATTGTGTGCTGGCGGCAGTCAATGCAAGCATTTTCAGATCGCGCTTTGCAACCAGTTCGATGCGCGCATGTTTGCCCAGAGTGGATTGATCAAGTTGCAACTGAGCCCATTGCACATCCAGCAATTTTGACTGGGATTGCGCACGACCCAACTCGACAAACAAGCGGCGCGCATGATATTGCGCATTCACCAGCGACAATGCGCATACGACCAGAAGGGCTGCGATGATGCCGTTGGTGCGCGCACTCATGGCATGCTCTCGGATATGGAAGCATCAGGCAGGCGCATGCAGACCCGCATAATGGCAGAACGGGCGCGTGGATTGCCGCAGACCTCGGCCTCAGTGGGCTTCATTTTTGATACCAGGCACATTTGCGGTTGCGGCAAATCAGCCGCACGTATCGGCAAGCGGCGATCCGGCTGTTTGACATGCGCTTTGGCTGCCATGAAATGCTTGACAATGCGGTCTTCCAGAGAATGGAAGCTAATCACTACCATCCTTGCGTTTGGCGCCAGATATTGGAAGGCCTGATTTAATCCAGCTTCAAGTTCTTCAAGCTCCTGATTGATGTAAATCCGTATAGCCTGAAAGGTGCGGGTTGCCGGATCCTTACCCTTCTCGCGAGTTTTGACTGCCCTTGCCACGATCGCGGCAAGCTGTCGTGTGGTTGAAATTGGCTCGACTGTCCGGCCAGCAACAATCGCCTTTGCAATCTGAAAAGCAAACCGTTCTTCCCCATATTCGCGTATCACCTTTTCAATTTTTTGTTCTGATTCAGTCGCCAGCCAGTCTGCTGCCGAAAGGCCACGCGTACTATCCATGCGCATATCGAGCGGGCCGTCCAAGCGGAAACTGAAACCTCTTGCAGCATCGTCGACTTGCGGCGACGAAATACCCAAGTCCAGCAAAACACCATCCACTTGCGTAATTCCGCGCGCGGCAAAGGCATCACCCATAGTCGCAAAACTATCGTGCAGTATTTCAAAACGCGGATCGGAAAACTCTTGCGCCGTGGCGATTGCCTGCGGGTCCTTATCAAAGGCGATCAGGCGCCCATTCGGGCCCAAGCGCTGCAGAATTTTGCGGCTATGGCCGCCACGCCCGAAAGTGCCGTCGACGTAGACCCCATTCGTGCGCGCACCTTCCAGCTCCAGCGCATCGACTGCCTCATCCAGCAGCACCGTGCGGTGCAAATATTCCGGCACCGTTTGTATCGTCATCACAGGTTCCTAAAACGAAAAATTACTTAATACGTCAGGCATGCCTGCTGCTATCGCCTGCGACTCGCTTTCGGCAAGCTTGACCGCATCCCACAACTCAAAATGACTGCCCATGCCCAGCAACATGACGTCGCGGGTCAGACCAACGGCATTACGCAACTCAGGGGCCACCAGAATCCGGCCGGCGGAATCCATTTCCACATCGGATGCATTGCCCAAAAAGATGCGTTGCCAGGCACGCGCCGACATCGGCCAGGCGGCAATCTGTTCACGATGGCTTTCCCAGACCGGGCGCGGAAACAATAAAAGACAACCGTGCGGGTGCTTGGTCAGCGTGACTCTGCCTTCGCACTGGATCGACAGCGCGTCGCGATGCCTGGCCGGGATCGACATCCGGCCTTTTACATCGAGATTTAATGCTGACGCACCTTGGAACACGATTATCAAACCCCTTTTGGCTGGTTATTTTCGGGAGCCACCTGCCTGCTGCAAGGTGACTGTTGAAATCTTTAAAATTCCCACAAAAAAACACTTTTCCACACTCTTATCCACTTTAGTGGAAGCACAATAGCTGGTCAAGCTGTTTTAAGAAGAAAAAATGAATTTTATTGATTCAAGTCAATGACTTAGCTTTCAAATCCTGATTCGAATAATAGAAATTCCTTGTGGAATTAAGTACTTATCGTGCACAGTGAAAGCACCACATAATATAAACACATGTGTTTATACATATGTATAGGAAGAAAATGTAGGGAAACCGCAGCGCCAGTGGCAGTGGCAAACCGGGTTTGAATCGGATAAAAATACCGCGCACTGAAGGCGCATCCGAAAAAAGTGAAGCAAGCCGATAGGCCGGATTTTGTTACGGCGTACGGTTTTGCAATCGCGCGCTATGACAGCCATTCCTCTAGGCGCTGAATTACTCCAGCGCTCAAGCTTCCTACCCGCACGCTCCGCGAGCAGCATCAACGCGTGCCTATTTGGAATTGCTCCGGGTGGAGGTTACCGCGTTTCACCGTAACTTAATACGCTCGTCTCTGTGGCCCTATTCCTCGCCTTATACCGAAGCCAACTACGCTTGCAGCTTTCAGCGGACGGCCGTTAACCGTCACCCTGCTGTATGGAGTCCGGACCTTCCTCCCGCCACGGCCTTGCAACCGCGGCCAGCGACTGTCTGGCTTGCTTCACGGCGGCATTGTAGCGCACTCGCTATAGAGACCGCCATTCGGTCTTGCGATAATTAATATACTGATTAATGTATTTTATAAAACACCATTAGAACATGCGTAGAATGCATTCATTTTGGCTATACCCCTAGTATTTTGATAAATATTAGAAGTCGCAAAGCCATGTAAACCGCCGCTCAACCGGTTTGCATAAGTGCGATTAAAGTCACGTTACTGTTACAGTCACTGTAGGAAGATAAAACTTGTTACCTGTATTCCCACCTGACCGTTCGTATTGACACGCCATGAGAATCGCAGTCCTAGACGACAACCCAGTCCAAGCCGGGTTGACATGCAAAACTCTGAATGCCGCAGGGCACGTCTGTAATCCATTTTCAAACGCCAGCGAGATGCTTCAGCAGTTACGAAGGGATAGTTGCGATATGCTGATTCTCGACTGGCAGTTGGCTGGGGCAAGCGGGCCCGAAGTGATGCACTGGGCGCGCGAAAAAATACTGCCCAAGCTGCCGGTGCTCTTCATCACCAGCCATTCCAGCGAAGACGATATCATTGACGCTCTGGCAGCCGGCGCCGATGAATACATGATCAAGCCGATTCGCCGCAGTGAACTGGTGGCTCGGGTGCAGGCGCTTTTGCGACGCGCTTATCCGAGCCAGAACGCGGCCGAACGAATCCAGTTTGGCCGTTATGTGTTCGAAACCCGCAGCGCTCAGTTGACATTGGATGGCACCCCGATTGCACTGACGCACAAAGAATTCAATTTGGCGCTGCTGTTTTTCCGCAATCTGGGCCGCCCCCTTTCGCGCGTTACAATTCTGGAATCGGTATGGTCCGGCAATAGCGAAATTCCCTCCCGCAGCATGGACACCCATGTATCGCGGGTGCGCAGCAAGCTGCAGTTACACCCCGAAAACGGATTTCGTCTGGCTCCGGTCTACAGTTACGGTTACTGCCTGGAACAAGTTTCCGCGTAATAAAGGCAGCGCAGCCTGATCCGGTTGGTATTGCTGGCGTGGCTTGATGCAGATTCAGTCAAACGAGAAATTCCGTCAACCCAGACCCGGCCACTGGTAACGGGCGGTTTGCCATCTGCAGCGAGAGTTATAATGTAAGCTTACTCAAAAATAAGTTCCGCATTGCGGACACGTGATAACCCACATGCAACTGCTTGCCGTAGGCCTCAACCACACCACCGCGCCGCTTGCGTTACGCGAACAGGTGGCTTTTCCTGCCGACCAGATCGGTGCGGCAGTGGGGTCGGCACGGGCATGGTTCGGCAATCAGGAAGGCTCCGGCTACACCGACGAAGCCGCCATCTTGTCGACGTGCAACCGCACTGAGCTGTACGCGGCCAGCCACGTGCCGGGCGGGGTGGAGGCAGCAATCGACAGCAGCGCGCATTTTTTGGCTGATTATCACAAATTACCCTACTCGGAACTGCGTCCGCATTTGTACACATTGCCGCAGGATGACGCTGTACGGCACGCGTTTCGCGTCGCCTCCGGGCTTGATTCGATGGTGCTTGGCGAGCCGCAAATTCTGGGCCAGATGAAAGATGCTGTGCGCCAGGCGGAAGCCGTCGGCGGCTTAGGCACGTATCTGCATCAGTTGTTCCAGCGCACGTTCGCGGTTGCCAAGGAAGTGCGCAGCACCACCGAAATCGGCGCCCATAGCGTCTCGATGGCAGCCGCTTCGGTGCGGCTGTCGCAGCGAATTTTCGACACCATCTCGGAACAGCATGTGTTGTTCATCGGCGCCGGTGAAATGATCGAATTGTGCGCCACCCATTTTGCGGCGCAAAATCCGAAATCGATCACGATTGCCAACCGCACGCTGGAGCGCGGTGAAACGTTGGCGAACCGCTTCAGTGGTCGCGCCATTCGCCTGGCCGAATTGCCGGATCAACTGGCGCAGTTCGATATCGTGGTTTCGTGCACCGCATCGTCGCTGCCGATCATCGGGCTCGGCATGGTCGAGCGCGCCATCAAGGCGCGCCGCCACAAGCCGATGTTCATGGTCGATCTGGCGGTGCCGCGTGACATCGAAACCGAAGTCGGCCGACTCGACGATGCTTTTTTGTACACCGTCGACGATCTGGGTGCCGTAGTTCAGACCGGAATGGAAAGCCGCCAAGCGGCAGTGGCCCAAGCCGAAGCCATCATTGAAACTCGAGTCCAGTCTTTCATGCACTGGATTGATGGTCGCTTGGTGGTTCCTGTGATTCAGGATCTGCACCAAAGTGGCGAAATACTGCGCATGATGGAACTGGAGCGCGCGCGCAAGATGATTGCACGCGGTGACGATGTTGATGCAGTACTGGAAGCCCTCTCCAAAGGCATCACAGCCAAATTCCTGCACGGCCCGCAACAAATTTTGCATCAGGCCCAGGGCGACGAACGTGCGCGTCTGGCAGCTTTGTTGCCGCAACTGTTTCGCTGCAGACGTTAGCGCCCTTCCCCTTCTGTAATTTCCTGCGCTACACGCCGACCGCCATCAAAACGCTGCCGGCGTTCCCGGATTGACTGCCCTTCCAGACAGAATTTTTATGAAACCATCCATGCTCGCCAAGCTCGATCAACTCTCCAATCGTCTGGAAGAAGTCGGCCAACTGTTGATGCGCGAAGATGCCACGGCGTCAATCGACAATTACCGCAAACTAACCCGCGAACACGCCGAAATCAGTCCGCTGGTAGCGCTCTACCAGTCCTACGCCAAGGCCGAAAAAGATGCGGCAGCCGCGCAGGACATGCTGTCGGACCCGGAAATGAAAGAGTTCGCGCAGGACGAAATCGACGCTGCCAGGCAACACATGGAGCAACTGGAACGCGACCTGCAAAAGATGCTGCTGCCCAAAGATGCCAACGACGAGCGCAACATCCTGCTGGAAATTCGCGCCGGGACCGGTGGCGACGAAGCGGCGCTGTTTGCCGGCGACTTGCTGCGCATGTACACCCGTTTTGCCGAGCGACAGCATTGGCAAATTGAAATCATGTCCGAATCGGCGTCTGAGCTGGGCGGTTACAAGGAAGTCATCGTGCGCCTGGTCGGCCCGGGCGCTTACGCCAAACTGAAGTTCGAATCCGGCGGCCATCGGGTACAGCGCGTGCCAACTACCGAAACCCAGGGCCGCATCCACACTTCGGCTTGCACGGTTGCGGTGATGCCGGAAGCCGATGAAGTCAGCGACGTGGTGATCAATCCGGCCGACTTGCGCATCGACACTTATCGCGCCTCCGGTGCCGGCGGTCAGCACATTAACAAGACGGATTCGGCGGTGCGCATTACCCATAATCCGACCGGCATCGTGGTCGAATGTCAGGACGGCCGCAGCCAGCATCAAAACAAGGCGCAAGCCTTGCGGGTGTTGGCTACGCGCATCATGGATGTCCAAACCCGCGCACAACAAGCCAAGGAAGCAGCGACCCGCAAGAGTCTGATCGGTTCCGGCGACCGCAGCGAACGCATCCGCACTTACAACTTCCCGCAAGGACGAATGACCGATCACCGCATCAACCTGACGCTGTACAAGCTAGATTTCATCATGGATGGCGATCTCGACGATTTGATCCATGCACTGATGGCCGAGCATCAGGCTGAATTGCTGGCAGCACTAGGCGATGTATCCTGATTCGATATTGCCAACCCACTTCCGCCAACTTTGAAAATATGATGATCACCTCCAAAAATGTTTTACTGGCGACCGCCTTTGTCTGCCTGTCATTGCTCGGCGTGGCGCTGTACATGCAGCATGGGCTGGACATGAAACCTTGTCCGTTATGCGTGATGCAGCGATATGCGTTTGCGGCAATCGCCCTGATTTGTTTGACCAGCGCCAAATTGCCACGGGCCGCTTTGCGGGCCGGCGCGGGCATCGGATTGCTGGCGGCGCTCACCGGCGCGGGCATTGCCGGCTGGCATTTGTGGGTCAAGGCACATCCCGAAATTTCATGCGGAGTCGATCCGCTGGAAACTGCACTGAACAAATTCCCGAGCGCCGAATTGCTGCCTTTCCTGTTCAAGGCCAACGGTTTTTGCAGCACCGATTACGCGCCGATCCTCGGCCTGTCGATCCCAATGTGGGCGCTGGTCTGGTTTGCGATCTTCAGCATCGGGCTCGGCTGGGTTGCCTTCAAGCCGGCAAAATGACCTTAACCCGCGTTGAGGTAGAGGCTGGCGGCACTATCGCCGCAGTCCAGCGCAGCTCGCCGCTGGAGGCGCTGGAAACCCGCATGCTGCTGATGCATGCGTTGGATTTGACGCGAGTCCAGTTGATCACCCAATCCGAACGCAAGTTGAATGCCGGCGAAGCGCAGCGCTTCACAACGCTGCTGCAGCGCCGCGAAGCGGGCGAACCGATTGCGTATATCGTCGGCCAGCGCGAATTTTTCGGCTTGCCATTTCGGGTAACTACGGATGTGCTGATTCCGCGCCCGGAAACCGAATTGCTGGTGGAACTGGCGCTGCAGCTACAACGCACACCGCTCAACAGCCGGGTGCTGGATCTGGGTACCGGTTCCGGCGCGATTGCGATTGCGATTGCCCACAGCCGTACCGATCTGCAGGTCAGCGCACTCGATGTCAGCCCGGCCGCACTCGACGTGGCGCGCCACAATGCTGCGCACATCCTGTCAATCGGCGGCAACGCCCTGCGCTTGCTGCACAGCGATTGGTATGACGTGTTGCAAGCGGACGAACAATTCGCACTCATCGTCGCCAACCCGCCCTACATCGTGGCAGGCGACGCCCATCTGGGCCAAGGCGATCTGCGCTTTGAGCCGATCAGCGCCCTGACCGACCACGCCGACGGCCTGTCTGCATTGCGTACCATTGTTGACGGCGCGGCATCCCATCTGATGGTGGGCGGCTGGCTGTTGATGGAACATGGATTTGATCAGGCGGCGGCGGTGCGTGCGCTGTTGATTGAACAAGGCTTCCAGCAAGTGCAAAGCTGGCAGGATTTGGCTGGGATCGAACGCGTGACCGGCGGCATTCGGCCATTGAAAACAATATAATCTTTTTCGGCCATCAAATTTAAACATACTACTTATTGTATTTTTGTCTTACGCCTTATTTGTATGCGGTAAATATCGTGTTTTTAACTATACCCCATATAAATTTGAAATTATGGCAATTACGTAATTAAGCCCGTAGGTGCGAATTCATTCGCACAACGCGCTATTCCATGCGAACTCGTGCGAATGAATTCGCACCTACAGAAACCACTTCGGTTCAGAAGTCTCTTTTTTGGTGCACTCCTGATTCACCCTCAAAAATCACTGTTCCAACGGCGCGAAAATCGCCTGCAAATCCTCCTGTGTAATCTTCATGTTTTGCGTCTCGCCGTCGTCGGACAACATCGCGTGCGCCAAGTCGGATTTTTTCTGTTGCAGTGCCTGGATTTTTTCTTCCAGCGTACCTTTGGCGATCAACTTGTAGACGAATACCGGCTTGTCCTGGCCGATACGCCAAGCGCGGTCGGTGGCCTGATTTTCGGCGGCCGGATTCCACCACGGGTCGTAGTGAATCACGGTGTCGGCAGCGGTCAGGTTCAGGCCGACGCCGCCGGCTTTCAGGCTGATCAGGAAGATCGGCACCAAGCCTTGCTGGAACGTGCGCACCACGTCGGCCCGATTCTCGGTACTGCCGGTGAGAATCGCATACGGCACTTTGCGCGCCTGCAGTTCGGTTTCGATCAGCGCCAGCATGCTGGTGAATGACGAAAACACCAAAATCTTGCGTCCCTCTTCCAGCAAATCCCCGATCATGCTCATCAATTCGTTCAGCTTGGCAGATGACGCGACGGTCTTCTTGACGCTTGCCGACTTGACCAGGCGCGGGTCGCAACAGACTTGCCGCAACTTCAGCAACGCTTCGAGGATCACGATCTGGCTGCGGGCCACGCCTTTCATGGCGATTTCGGTGCGCACTTTCTTGTCCATTGCCAGTCGCACGGTTTCGTACATGTCGCGCTGCCCGCCGGAAAGCTCAACCGAGCGCACCATTTCAGTTTTCGGCGGCAATTCCTTGGCAACTTTGTCCTTGGTACGGCGCAGCAAAAACGGCTTGATGCGCTGCGTGAGCAAGACGCGGCGGCCGATATTGCCCTGCTTTTCAATCGGATGGCGAAACGCGGCGTTGAAAGCTTTTTCTTCGCCCAGCAAACCGGGCAACAGGAAGTGAAATTGCGACCAAAGTTCGCCCAGATGATTTTCCAGCGGCGTGCCGCTCAGGCACAAACGATGTCGGGCGCGCAGCAAGCCAGCGGTTTGCGCCGCTTTGGAGCGCGGATTCTTGATGTAATGCGATTCGTCCAGAATCACCAAATGGTACGCATGTTCGCGCAGCTTTTCTTCATCGCGCGGCAGCAGCGCATAAGTAGATAACACCAAATCGAACTGGTCGATTGCGTCGAAATGCGTCAGCCGCTCCTTGCCATGCAGCACCAGCACCCGCAGATCGGGCGCAAAACGGGCCGCCTCATCTTGCCAGTTTCCCATCAGACTGGTGGGCGCTATTACCAGCGCCGGTTGCGTCAGACGACCGGCTTCCTTTTCGATCAAAATATGGGCCAAAGTCTGGACGGTTTTGCCCAACCCCATATCGTCAGCCAGAATCCCGGCCAGATCATATTCGCGCAGGAATTGCATCCAGGCCAGACCTTCGCTCTGATAATCACGCAGCGTCGCCTGCAGACCACGCGGCGGCGCAATGGTTTGCACGCCGCCGAAGGTAGCCAGCTTTTGCCCCATGTCGCGCAGTCGCTGGCCACCTATCCAGCGCAGTTGCGTGGCGCCGGCCAGCTCCGCCAAACGCGCCGCATCCAGCGTGGAAAGACGAATAGCGCCGCCGTCTTTCTCGGTAAAGTACAACTCGCCCAGCGTACTGAGAATCGGCTTGATGCGACCCCACGGCAACGCCACGCGCACGCCATTCGGCAGCGTCGCCAGCAAGGGTTCGTCGTCGGCATGGGCAGCCAGCGCTTGCGGGTTGAAATCCAGCGGCGCATTGCGGATCAGGTCAACCAGCACCGGTAACAGCGAGATGCGCAGCTGATTGACCACGATGCCCAATTCCAGATCGAACCACGGGCTGCCAGACTCGCTTGCTTCGTCATTGACATCGGCGTACCAATCTTCGACTTCGGCCACGTCATAACGGTAATCCGGCATCCTCTCGATCTGCCAGCCTTGCGCCTCCAGCGCGGGAATTCCTTCGCGGGTAAAACGCAACCAGTTCAACTGACTCGGCATGACCAGCGCGCCCACCAGGGTGGAAAGTGGCGCAACCGCGTGCTGCGGCGGCGCCAAACCCACCGCATGCAAGGCGGCAATTGCGGCGTCTTCGGCACCACGTTGACGGATGATTTTCTCGATGCCCTGACCGCTGCGCCGGGTCAGCAATTCAGCGTGGTCGTGCGCCACCCGAACCCCATCGTAATTAAAGGCGGGCGAGGCAAAATCCTGCCACCGCATTGACGTCCCGGCCACGCCAGATTGCGATTGTGGCAAAGCGCCCAGCAGCAATATCGGCTGCGGCACCACGTCGTCGCGCACCATCTGCTGCAACGGTTGCGGCATCGGCACCAGGTTCTGCAAGCCTTGCGCCAGCAACACATGCGATACCGCCAGCCGGTCTTTGGCAGTCAGGGTCGGCGCTTGCGCCACCATCGCTTGCAATTCCCTCACGGGGATACCGGCCCCGCCCTGCTGCAAAACGAGATTGCCGCAGACCAGATTATTGACATACAACACCGGCTCGGTCGGCAGGATGTAATCGACGCTGCCGCTCTCCTGTTCAGCCGGGCCGGTCGGGTCGGACTGGAACTGCCAGCCCAAACGCCAGCACTGATCTTCCTCAAACCAGGCTAACTTGGCATCGCGTGCCGGCCCCGATTTGACTGGATAGACCTGTCCTTTCTGGATATCCTGAAACGAGTTGGCCCAGTACAGTTGCTGAACCGGTTGCTGCGATTCCGGCAAAGGATTCAGCAAAGGATTCAGCAAAGGGCTTAGCAACATCTGCAACAATTGCGCCCCGACCCGACCTTTGGGTTCGACATCGGTGCCGCCATACAATCCACTGCGCAGCGCAATGAACAGGCGTACCGCGTCCTCGTCACCGGGCTGCAGGTAACTGGGCGGGCTCGCAAGCATGTTGTACATTTCGCCCAGCAAGGTGGCCGCCGCGATCTCGCCGTTGGCGCGCAAACGTGCCTTGCACAGGCTCAGGGTGACGCGCTTGCCGCTACGGTCAGGCGACAGCACGAATAGCAGGCGATACGGGGTTTTGGAAGTTTTGGGCGCGATCCCACTCTTGGCCGCAAGCGACGCCGGGGCGGCCGTACCATGCACTGCATTTCCGACCCGCTGCAGCCAGGCCGCGACCGCATTCGGCATCATCATGGCATCGGACCCGGGTTGCCCGGGCAGAGGCGCAAGCGCTTCCTGCTGCAGGCAAGTCAGCAACACTGCAGCCATGTGTTTGCACATGGTGCCGACCGGGCAGGAGCAGCTACCGCCAAATTCCACCCCATGTTTGCGCGCCACCAGCGCAATATCCTGCTCGTAACTCCAGTCGCCGCTACCCTGCACGCTGCCTTCGATCGCATCACCGATGATCTCAGTCGATTCCACCAGACCCCGGCGCACAATATCTTGCGCTCGCGCCAGCGTCTTTGCTTCGAAGCCGTTGATAACGTCTCTTAATGTATATTGCATCGCCTACTTTTTCAAAAATACGCCGTCAGATCGGCACCGTGTCGCCATTATCAGTGATTGATGCCACAGCTTAGGCAGCGATTCTGTAAAATGCCTTCATCAATAATATACACGCCAATGTATATTTATATAACGCAATCAATATATGCGGACGTAGTGCATTTTTTAATGATACTCCCACCATATTTACAATAAAACAGGCCGGACGCAGGATCGGAACTGACGTATCCGGCCCGATTGCGTATCATCTCAGGCTTGATTTCCCACCCCGACAAATACCTCATGCTGCCATCCATTGAACAACGTCTCGCCCTTGAACTCGCCGCCAAACCGGCCCAAGTCGCTGCCGCCATCGCGCTGCTGGACGAAGGCGCGACCGTACCTTTTATCGCCCGTTACCGCAAGGAAGCCACCGGCGGTCTGGACGACATCCAGTTGCGCTTGCTGGAAGAACGCCTGCGCTACTTGCGCGAACTGGAAGCGCGGCGCGCAGCGATCATCGCCTCGATCGAAGAACAGAACAAGATGACGCCGGTGCTGCTGGACGCCATCGTCCACGCCGAAGACAAGACCCGGCTGGAAGATTTATATCTGCCCTACAAACTGAAGCGCCGCACCAAAGCCCAGATCGCGCTGGAAGCCGGCTTGCTGCCCTTGGCCGAAGCGCTGCTGGCCGACCCGACACTGGAGCCGGAAACCGAAGCAGCCGGCTACCTGAAACCGGCTTTTTCCACCGCCAACGGCGACAATCCCGGCGTGCTTGACATCAAGGCAGCGCTGGACGGCGCACGCCAAATCCTGATGGAACGCTTCGCCGAAGATGCGACGCTGCTGCAAGGCTTGCGCGAATATCTGCTGGAACACGGCGTGGTCGAATCGAAAGTAGTCGAAGGCAAGCAGGATGCCGGTGAAAAGTTCACCGATTATTTCGACTATTCGGAAACCATCGGCACCATTCCGTCGCACCGCGCACTGGCGATTTTTCGCGGCCGCCGTGAAGAAATACTCAACGTTGTGCTGCGCCTGGATACCGAAATAGAAAAACCGAAATGGGACGCCCCGCTGAACCCGTGCGAAAGCCGCATCGCCGCCCGTTTTGCCATCAAGAATCAAAGCCGTGCAGCCGACAAATGGCTGGCCGACACGGTGCGCTGGACCTGGCGCGTCAAAAGCTTCATGCATCTGGAAACCGAGCTGATGGGTGCGCTGCGCGAACGCGCCGAGGTCGAAGCGATTAATGTATTCGCGCTGAATCTGAAAGCCTTGCTGCTGGCCGCGCCGGCCGGCCCACGCGCCACGATGGGGCTCGATCCGGGACTGCGCACCGGGGTCAAGGTAGCGGTGGTCGATGCCACCGGCAAGGTGATGGACACCGCAGTGATTTATCCGCATCAGCCGAAGAACGACTGGGACGGCTCGCTGCACGCGCTATCCACGCTGGCAGAAAAGTACCAGGTATCGCTGATCTCGATCGGCAACGGCACCGCCTCGCGTGAAACCGATAAGCTGGCGCAAGACTTGATCAAGCTACGCCCGGAACTCAAATTAACCAAGATCGTAGTGTCCGAAGCTGGCGCATCGGTGTATTCGGCGTCTGAATTCGCGTCCAAAGAATTGCCGGACATGGACGTCACGCTGCGCGGTGCTGTCTCGATTGCGCGCCGGCTGCAAGACCCGCTGGCCGAACTGGTAAAGATCGATCCGAAATCCATCGGCGTCGGCCAATATCAGCACGATGTCGGCCAAACCCAGTTGGCGCGCTCGCTCGACGCGGTGGTCGAAGATTGCGTAAATGCGGTCGGCGTCGATGTCAATACCGCTTCCGCGCCGCTGCTGGCGCGCGTCTCCGGCTTATCTTCCAGCGTAGCGCAAAGCATCGTCACCTATCGGGACCTGAAAGGCGCATTCGGCTCACGCGCAGCATTGCGCGCCGTGCCACGGCTGGGCGACAAAACGTTCGAGCAAGCCGCAGGGTTTTTGCGCGTGATGAGCAGCGACAATCCGCTCGATGCATCGGCGGTTCATCCAGAATCCTACCCGCTGGTTGAAAAAATTCTGGCCGACCTGCAAAAAAATGTCAAAGCCCTGATCGGCGATGAACGACTGCTGAAATCGCTGAATCCGGCCAAATACGCCGACGCCCAATTTGGCGTGCCGACTATCACCGACATCTTGCGCGAACTGGAAAAACCCGGCCGCGATCCACGGCCGGAATTCACCACCGCCACCTTCAAGGAAGGCGTCGAGGAAATCAAGGATCTGCGGCCCGACATGATCCTTGAAGGCGTGGTCACCAACGTCGCCGCATTCGGCGCGTTTGTCGATATCGGCGTGCATCAGGATGGCTTGGTGCATATTTCCGCGCTATCGAACAGTTTCGTCAAAGACCCGCACACGGTGGTCAAGGCGGGTCAAGTGGTGAAAGTAAAAGTACTGGAAATCGATGCCAAGCGCAAGCGCATCGCACTCACCATGCGCCTGACCGATAGCGCACCGCAGCCAGGCGCAAAACCGGAACAGCGCCCAGACCGCAATGACGCCAGACGGCTGGCGCAACACCAGCAACCGCGTCAGGCCGCGCCGGCAGGCAACGCAATGGCAGCCGCCTTCGCCAAACTGAAGTAAGCAGCCTGCTCGATACGAAAAAACAGCGCGTATTCATGCAAATACGCGCTGTTTTTTTCGGGCAAGAGGCTTATGTCAAGCGGGTGTCAAAAGGTACGGATTTTGAAAAACTGCCACAGGTTGCGCCGTCAATTTTGTACATATATAACCAAATTTAGAACTCTCCCCGCGTATTTAAGGGAACAAGATTCGTATCCAACATGGCCTCTGCTACAGCTCCTGACTGGTCGGCCTGAACAGGATTTCGTTCACATCGATGTCGTCTGGCTGACTCATTGCATAGGCCACGGCCCTGGCGAATGAATCGGCTGGAATCGCGATTTCATAAAACTTTCTGACATTGTCGGCTATATCAGCTTCGGTGATGCTGTTTGGCAGTTCGGTTGCAACAGCGCCAGGCGAAATGACGGTAGTGCGTATGTTGTACGGCTTTACTTCCAGACGCAGACCTTCGGAGAGTGCCAAAACAGCGTGTTTGGTCGCGGCATAGACCGCGCTGCCAGGACGGACTTTATGACCGGCGACCGACGAGACGTTGATGATATGTCCTGCTTTTTGCTGCTGCATATATGGCAGAGCCGCCGCGATGCCGTACAACACTCCTTTGATATTTACATCAATCATGCGGTCCCAGTCCTCGATCTTGAGCCGTTCAAGAGGAGAATGCGGCATCAGCCCGGCATTATTTATCATGACGTCGATCCGCCCGTAACTTGCAATGGCGGCCTCGACCAATTTCTTGACTTGTTCGCTTTGAGTGACATCGGTTTGCACCGCGATTGCTTTTCCTGTGCTGCCGGCCAACTCTTTGGCCAGGGCGTTGATCCGGTCAATACGTCGGGCACCTAATACCACTACGGCGCCCTGCTCGGACAGATGACGCGCAGTGGCTTCGCCCAGCCCACTGCTTGCGCCTGTGATGACGACAATTTTGCCTTCAATGTTATTGCCCATACTTACCTCCAAATTGGGAACTGCGGCTGTAATGCCCTGCAGTGGACGTCGCAGTCTTCGCCAGGATTTCAAGATCCTGGGGGCCGGAGTCCCTGGTTTATTTTCATGCTTTCGGTATCACACCGGGAATGCACGTTGCGGACCAAAAGAATAGCATTTCTGATTCTTTCGTGTTTGTCCAGGCAGGGACAAAGTATCGTCAACACAGCATGTTTTTCTAAAGGCCGCCAACCAACGCCAATCTTGTCAGCGCTCTGGTCTGACAAGGCAAACCGGACGCACCTGTACCTACAAAAAAGGGACCAAAACTGTAAGTCGCACCCCACAGAGCCTTAATAAGCGTAGCGCGCTGCGCCGAATGCGCTAAGATTGCACGGAAGCATTTTTATCCGTAAAAATTAACCAACGCAGATCGGACGCAAGATGGTAGACAGCAATAAAAAAAGGTTGAGCGCAACCAATAAAACACTTGCCGGCGATACTTTTATCGAGATCCTGGATGCGCCGGAAAGTCCTTTGCCCGAGGCGACGCCGCTGGTGCAACCGACCGATCCTGAGCAGGCCCGGCAAGCCGACCTGGAGGCGATCCGTTTGCTAAAGCAGGCGGCCCGTAGTGCAAGCAGCCGCCCACAAAAAAAGCGCGACATTGCGACCGACAGCGTGCTCAACGAAGGCTGGGAGAATGGGGGCTATCCATACAAATACCGACTTTCGGTAAAATCTTATGAGGCACAAAAACGCGGACTCCAAGTCGAATTACTGAAGCTGCAAGCATGGGTCAAGGAAACCGGGCAGCGCGTCGTGATCCTGTTCGAAGGGCGCGATGCGGCTGGCAAAGGCGGTGCCATCAAGCGTTTCATGGAACACATGAATCCGCGCAGCGCACGCGTGGTGGCGCTGGAAAAACCGACCGACTTCGAGCGCGGGCAATGGTATTACCAGCGCTATAACCAGCACCTGCCGACCGCCGGCGAAATCGTGCTATTCGACCGCTCCTGGTATAACCGCGCCGGGGTCGAACGGGTGATGGGATTTTGCACCGATAACGAATACCTGGAATTCATGCGGCAAACGCCGGAGTTCGAGCGCATGTTGGTGCGTTCCGGCATCCACCTGTTCAAGTTCTGGTTCTCGGTCACCCGCAAGGAGCAGAAATTGCGTTTCGAGCAGCGCAAGACCGACCCGCTCAAGCAATGGAAACTGAGCCCGATTGATCTGGCCTCGCTCGACAAGTGGGATGACTACACCAAGGCCAAGGAAGCGATGTTTTTCTATACCGACACCGCTGACGCGCCTTGGACTGTGATCAAATCGAACTGCAAGAAACGGGCGCGCCTGAATGCGATGTGCTATGTGTTACAGAAGCTGCAGTATGCCAATAAGAACAAGGTTGTGGTCGGCAAGCACGATTCGCTTCTGGTCGGCTCGGCGCAGGCCAACTTTGAAAACGGCGAACAGAAATGAGGGCAGGATCGCCGCAGTCTTGACTGAAACTTTCAATACTCCACTGGTACGATGCGTTGCTATACTTGATATCTTTTTAGTCACGCATAAGGTGCCGCAATGAAATTCACGATAGGGAAGTCTCTGCTGGCGAGCGCGCTGCTTGCTGTTTCTGTTGCCGCCGTCAGCGCCACGCTGGCCGTTGCCGGCACGTTGCCAACAACAGTCGATGTCAAACAGGGTGCTGCGCTGCAAAGCCGCGGCGCGCTATTGATCGACGTGCGAGAAGCCAATGAATACGCTGAAGGGCATGTGCCCGGCAGCACTCTGATTCCGCTGGGCCAGTTGCAACAACGGCTATCGGAAATCGCCGCCCACAAGAACCAGCCGGTTGCGGTAATTTGCCGCTCCGGCAGCCGCTCGGCGAAGGCGGTCAAACTACTCGAACAAGCTGGCTTCAGCGCTGCCGTCAATGTCGAGGGCGGCATGAACGCCTGGCAAAAAGCAGGCTTGCTTGTCGTCACCGGCGCAGCTTCCCGCTAAATAAAATATTAATGAAAAGCACAGTGATGTGGTTGTGTAGGAGAGTACCCGGGCGCGATCAACGTCTGCAGTCTGGCGACTGCTTTCGCGTCCGGGTGCGCTCCCACAAGAATATTTCGGCTTGGACGTCTTTTATGGCGGCTTGAATAGCAACTTGAAAAGTTACCATGCAATGAAACATACATGGGAGTATAGGGTTTATTCATGTATTTTCCGCACTATTCGCGAACGGACAAATAAAATACATCATGATGTATTTTATTTAGATGGAAAACTCACGATCAAAATCTAGCCGATACGCACCGGCGGCCCGAAAGCAGAACACAAACAGGCTGAGTAAGGCGCACAAGCACATCAGCAACAAGCGGCCATTTTTCTTATAATGTCTCTTTAACCCAAGAATCAACGAAAGACTGCCATGGACGACGTACAAGTTTGGATCAAAGAAACCGTAACCACAAATCCGGTCGTATTATTCATGAAGGGTACCGCCCAATTTCCGCAGTGCGGATTTTCCGGCAAAGCCATCCAGATTCTGAAAGCCAATGGCGTCGAAAATATCGTCACGGTCAATGTGCTTGACGACGCGGATGTGCGTCAGGGCATCAAGGAATACTCCAACTGGCCGACCATCCCGCAACTCTACGTCAAGGGCGAATTCGTCGGCGGCTCGGACATCATGAATGAAATGCATGATTCCGGCGAACTGAAAACCCTGCTGAGCGCTTAAGCCAGCCGCCCAGCAGTGACGACCCAAAAGCGCTTGATCATTGCCATCACCGGCGCCACCGGCGCGGTGTATGGCGTGCGTTTGCTGGAAGTGCTGCGCGCTGCGCCCGAGATACAAACCCATTTGATGCTATCGGAAGCAGGCGCTCTGAATCTGAATCAGGAACTCGACATGAGCCGCAAACAGGTCGGGCTACTAGCCGATGTGGTGCACAACGTGCGCGATATCGGGGCCTCGATTGCCAGCGGCTCGTTCCAGTCGGAAGGCATGATCGTCGCGCCTTGTTCGATGAAAACACTGGCCGCCGTAGCGCACGGATTGTCCGACAACCTGATCACCCGCGCTGCCGATGTGGTTTTGAAAGAACGCCGCCGACTGGTGCTGATGGTGCGCGAAACACCGTTCAACCTGGCCCACTTGCGCAATATGACGGCCGTCACCGAGATGGGCGGCATCATCTTCCCGCCGCTGCCGGGCTTTTATCAGCGCCCGCAATCGATAGCCGAAATGATCGATCATACGGTCGGGCGCGTGCTCGACCTGTTCGCCATCCCGCATACGCTAACGCCGCGCTGGAACGGCCTCAAGGCAAACAGCGAATCTGCTTGATTTTTTTCCGCGTTGCAAAATTTGTGCTTATAAAGTAGTGCAGGCCTCTGTGCCTGCACCGGCCCGCAGGCACGGAGCCTGCGCTACTTCATTGTCAACCGCCCAGCAATTGGCTAAAAACGTGAATTAACAGCCCGACAATACCGCCCACCAGCGTACCGTTCAAGCGAATGAATTGCAGGTCGCGGCCGATATTCAGTTCCAGCTTGTCGACAATTTCGTCGTCCTTCCATTCGCACATTTTGGCTGTAATGAAGCTACCGATGCGCGGCCGATATTCTTCGATCAGCGGCGGCGCTGCCTGGATAATCTGCGCATTGATCCACTGTTGCATCGCGCGATCATCGCGTAACGCTTGTGCCAGCCGGTGCGTGATAGCGGCTACTTGGGTGCGCACACTGGAATCGGGGCGCTGTAAATCGTGCTGCAGCCATTGCCGAAAATCCTGCCATAGTCCGTGCAGATAATCCGATAGCCTGGCGTCGCCTGCCAACTGCCGCTGGAACTGTTCGATACGAAAACGGTAGTCTGGATCGCTTTTCAATTTCACGATCAGATTGGTCACCATGCGGTTGAAATCCAGCCGTAACGGATGCTGTGGGTCGGCGTTGATTTCGTGTAGCAGTTGCAAGATGCCAGCCACGATTTTTTCAGCGGCGATCCTGCCGCCAGCCATTTTCAGGCGCGCAAAATACAGCGGCAATTGATTCGCCAGCATGTGTTCGATCCGCTCCAGCACCTCCGGCTTGGCAAGCGTAGCTTCAACGCCTTCGAGCAACTGATCGAGCAGCGCCTGATGACGGTCGTCCAGGGTCAGCATGTCGAGCACGCTGCCAGCCAACTGCGCCAGATCGAAGTGCGCGATGTGTGCGGTAACGGTGCGATGCAGATAGTTTCTGACCTCATCCTCATTAAGCGCGTTGAGTGCGTATGAAAAGCCGCGTACCGCCAGATCGCCGAAGCGCTCGGCATTGGCCTCGTGCGCAAACCAGAGAGCGATTCTGGCTGCCGGGTCGAACTCGCGGATCACATTGAGTACCCGCTCGGTGGCGAAAAATTCGCTCTGCACGAACCCGCCGAGATTGGCGGCGATGCGCTCCTTGTTGGCCGGGATGATCGCGGTATGGGGAATAAAACGCAGTCCGAGCGGATGGCGAAACAACGCCACCACCGCGAACCAGTCGGCCAACGCGCCGACCATCGCCGCTTCGGCAAAAGCCGCAATGTACGGCAACCATGGCAGCGACGGATGGTTGGCCTTGAAATAAGTGGCCAACGCAAACACCAGCGCGGCCAACAGCAGCAAGCAGTTGGCCAGCCACTGCATGCGTCGCAGCCGGCTGCGCTTGTCGTCATTTTCAGCCGTAGCGGTTTGCCGCACATGTTCGCCCGATACCATCATGCGTCCCCAGTTTTTCCAAATAATAGTTACTGTTCAGCCCGTTATACTAATGTGCGCAAGCAGGCTGAATATTCTTTTCTCTTCAAGGGGACAGTCTGGCAGTGGATGGATTTTTTACCGCGTAATAAACCCATTACATCCGGCATCCCCTTAAAAAGGAAACAGAAAACCATTCCACCCAGAGATCCGCACGGTTCCGAATAATAGAAATTATATGGGAGTATGATTGAAAATCACGTAGATTCGCATGATTGTATTGCGGAATTAAAAATACACTGTTTGGTATTTATAACGGCAACAGCGATTGCGGGAACCGATATCAACTACATGGCAGACGCCGAGTAGCACGTTTCACCGATTCGTTCCAGGTAACCATTCCCCCAATATTTTGGGTCGGGAACGAAAAGCGCATGTTGCCATCCAATCCAGTTATTAACTCGGCCATCAGGTCGGTTATGCGTATTACAGGGATCCCAATGCAAATAAAAAAAATGAATCGGGCGGCAACGCAGGCGGCTCCGACGGCACTATGGCGCGTTGTGGCAGCAGTGCTGGCTTTGTGCATGGCGCAAGCAAACACCAGCGCATTCGCGTTCGGGTTTGCCGATGTCTCAAAACAGGCCAGGCAGTTAGCGCAGGATGCCTATAAAAAACCGGACAGCAATTTACCGAAAGCAATTGAAAGTCTTAGCTACGATCAATACCGGGACATCCGATTCGATACGGACAAGTCCCTGTGGCGCAGCGCCAAACTGCCGTTCGAGGTCGTATTTTTACATCAGGGACTGTTTTACGATCATCCGGTGAAGATCAATGAACTGCTTGGGAAAAAAGTGCACGAAATCAAGTTCGACCCACACGCATTCAACTATGGTAAAAACAAAATTGACCCGAAAGAATTGCAACAACTCGGTTTCGCCGGTTTTCGCGTTCACTACCCATTAAATGCACAGAAATACAAGGACGAGGTGATGGTATTTCTCGGCGCCAGCTATTTTCGCGCGGTTGGCAAGGGACAGTTGTACGGAATTTCGGCGCGTGGGCTGGCGCTTGATACCGCGCTCAATTCCGGCGAGGAATTCCCGCAGTTTACCGAATTCTGGCTGGAACGGCCGCAAGCGAAAGATAAGGATTTAACGATTTACGCGCTGCTAAACTCGCGCCGAGTCACCGGCGCTTACCGCTTCGTGCTCAAGCCGGGCGTGGAAACCGCAATCGAGGTCAAGGCCCAGTTGTATCTGCGCGAAAACGTTACGACGCTTGGTATCGCACCGCTGACCAGCATGTATTTTTTCGGTGAAAACCAGCGTGCGGAAGTCGAGGATCACCGGCCCGAAGTGCATGATTCCGACGGCCTGTCGGTGCAATCCGGCACCGGCGAATGGATCTGGCGGCCGCTGGTCAACCCCAAGCGGCTGCTGGTTACCTCGTTTGCGCTGGACAATCCGCTGGGCTTTGGCATGATGCAGCGCGACCGCGCATTTGCCAATTACCAAGACCTGGAAGCACACTATGAAAAGCGGCCAAGCGTGTGGATCGAGCCGAAGGGCAAGTGGGGCAAAGGCCGGATCGAACTGGTGCAGATTCCGACGCCGGACGAAACCAACGACAACACGGTCGCATTCTGGGTGCCGAGCCTGATGCCAAAACCCGGCCAGCCATTCGATATCGAATACCGGATGCTGTGGCAAAAAGAATCTGAAACGCAGCCGCCGCTATCGTGGGTGACGCAAACCCGGCGCGGCCACGGTTATACCCGCAAAGTGGATGACAGCATCGCACTGGTCGTTGATTTTGAAGGCCCGGCCCTGAAAAAATTGCCCGCCGATACAAAGCTGGAAGGCATCGTTACCGGTGACGCTAACGGCAAGTTAATGGAAATCAATACCTATCGCAACAGCGAAACCGGCGGCTGGCGCATGGCGGTGCGGCTGCACCGCAACGACGTTACCAAACCGGTTGAACTGCGCGGTCATTTGCGCAGCGGCAACGAAACTCTGTCCGAAACCTGGAGCTACATATTACCGCCCAACTGAGTACTGCTGCCGCAGAGGCGGAGTTCACGCTGGTGCGAAATAGCGCCGATTGCACTGGCGCCATCGAGCACTATCTGGACCTCCTGCCGCTGACGACCCTGCAACGGCAAGCCTTGCAAGGCGCAGCCGCAGCCTGTGGCGGCCACCCACAGAAGGCGATGACTGCACTGCATCAGGCGCTGGCAGACGACAACACTAACGACAGCGTTAGCGACAACCCGGCCTATGCGTCGGTTGCATCGCGTGTACAGTTGGCCTATCAACCCTCGCCGAGCGCAGAATTGCCGCCGCACCAGGCACCAATACCGGCACCGACCGTCAATTTTGACCGCTGCGGCCACATTCGGGTTAGCAGCACGCCGCCCTTGCACCGCATTTCGATGGTGCCGCAGTCGTGGGGTACATTAAACCCGCTGATGCGCTGGATGCACACACTGTCAGGACACCGCGACTGCGCCGCAGAAACCACGCGAACCGGGCCGCCGTCGGCGGACGCGCCCGACCCGAACGGCAATTGGCAACATGGCGGCGGCTGGCGCCGGCTAATCCTGCTGTTTCTAATGTTCGGGCAAACCGGACTGGCCACCTATTTCATGAGTACAGTGTTGCCGTATCACGGCACCAGACCGATGGAAGTGGTAACGCTGACGCTGTTCGCTATCCTGTTCTGCTGGATTTCGGCCGGTTTTTGGACCGCGATGGCTGGCTTCCTGGTGCTGCTGCGCGGCGGCGATAGCTACATGATCTCGGCCAGTAATGCGGGCAACCTTGCCGACGGACCGATCGATGCCGCAGCCCGTACTGCGATTGTGATGCCGATTTGCAATGAAGACGTGAATCGTGTCTTCGCCGGTCTGCGCGCTACTTACGAGTCGGTGCGGCGCAACGGCACACTGCAACATTTCGATTTCTTCGTACTAAGCGACAGCAACCAGCCCGACTTGTGCGTGGCCGAGTTGGCCGCCTGGGATCGGCTGTGCCGGGCGGTTGACGGCTTTGGCCGCATCTTCTACCGACGTCGGCTAAGGCGGGGCAAGCGCAAGAGCGGCAATATTGACAACTTCTGTCGCCGCTGGGGCAGCAGCTACCGCTACATGATCGTGCTGGATGCCGACAGCGTGATGAGCGGCGACTGCCTGTCCAAGCTAGTCCGGCTGATGGAAGCAAACTCCGGCGCCGGCATCATCCAGACCGCGCCGCGCGCATCCGGGCGCGACACGCTGTATGCGCGCATCCAGCAATTTTCTACGCGGGTCTACGGGCCGTTGTTTACCGCTGGCCTGCATTACTGGCAACTGGGCGAGTCGCATTACTGGGGCCACAACGCGATCATCCGTCTGGCGCCATTCATCCGTCACTGCGCGCTGGCGCCGCTGCCTGGGCGCGGCTCGCTGGCCGGCGAAATACTATCCCACGATTTCGTCGAAGCGGCATTGATGCGGCGCGCCGGCTGGGCGGTCTGGATCGCCTACGACCTGGCCGGCAGCTACGAAGAAATGCCACCGAATCTGCTCGATGAACTCAAGCGCGACCGCCGCTGGTGCCACGGCAACCTGATGAATTTTCGGCTATTCCTGGCGCACGGCATGCACCCGGTACACCGCGCGGTCTTCGCCACCGGCGTCATGGCGTATCTGTCGGCGCCGCTATGGTTCCTGTTTCTTGCGCTTTCGACCGGCATGTTGGCGTCGCACACACTGACGGTGCCGGAGTATTTTATCGAGCCGCGCCAACTGTTTCCGATCTGGCCGGAGTGGCATCCGGGAAAGGCCCTGGCGTTGTTTTCCGCCACCGCCACGCTGCTGTTTTTGCCGAAATTTTTGAGCGTACTGCTGATCTGCGTGCAAGGGGCGAAACGCTTCGGTGGCCGCCTGCACGTGACAATTAGCATGCTGATGGAGCTGGTATTTTCGGCGCTGTTGGCGCCGGTACGGATGTTGTTCCACTCCCGTTTCGTAGCCGCAGCGTTCCTCGGCTGGGAGATGCACTGGAAATCGCCACCGCGTAACAACGCTGAAACCGGCTGGGGCGAAGCCTTGCGCAAGCACGGCGGCCATACGCTGCTAGGACTGGTGTGGGGTGGCGGCGTGTTCTGGCTGAATCCATCGTTTTTGTGGTGGCTGCTGCCGATTGTCGGGGCGCTGATACTGTCGATTCCGCTATCGGTATTTTCCAGCAGGGTGTCGCTTGGACGTCGCATGCGCCAACTGCGCTTGTTCCTGATTCCAGAAGAAATGAAGCCGCCGCCGGAATTACGCGCCACAAAAGCCCATCTCGCAGCGACGCCACCGGCGCCGGTTTTTACAGATGCGGTGGTCAGTCCGTTGCTCAATGCGCTGGTGTGCGCCTGCGCCATTGCACGGCCCAATTTGCCGACGGCGACACGCAACCAACATGCGCAGTTGGCCAAGATCGCGCTGGAACATGGCGCCGATGCACTCACGCCGGAGCAGGCCAATTTGTTGCTGCAAGATCCGCTGGCACTGTCGCGTCTCCACTTCGATGTCTGGTGCGCGCCACAAGCACATCCGCAGTGGCGCCTGCCAACTGCACTAGTAGAGTAGGCTTCACCAATTAGTCAGACCGGACCAGGGCCGGCAATACACACGGTTGGAAGGGATTAAAATCCTGTTCCAGCAAGTCGCTTCTTCGTCACTCACCGCCCTGAAGGACGAGGTTTGAACCCCAGTCAGTTTTTTGATCAAGGCAACCCGCCAGGCCTGCGCCGAATTACCGGCTGTGCGGACTGCGCAACATCAGTTCGCAATAAAATGGAGTAATACAATGCAAAAAAAACATTTTTTATCAGTAATTTTATTGGCAACATTGACCTATTCCGCTGCTGCGTACGAGCGCCCCTTTCCATCAAATGCCAAACGCGGGACAATGACGCCTGCGACATATCCGGCGATCAACATTGACGGCAAGGAACGCATGCTGTCACCGGGTGCGCAAATTTTTAACGCCAATAATACGATCGACCTGCCTGACAATTTGCGCGCCGGCAACGTGACCGTGAATTTCACCGAAAACAATCAGGGCCAGATCCACCGGATCTGGATGCTGACCCCGCAAGAGGCCAGTAAGCCATTACCGGTCCAAAATCGATAAAACCGCTATAACTCTTACCAGCCCAATTCGCACAAAGCCACACCATGCAAAAAAAAGTATTCATCAAAACCTTCGGCTGCCAGATGAACGAGTACGACTCGGACAAGATGGCCGACGTGCTCCAGGCTTCCGACGGCATCATCAAGACCGACATCATCGAAGATGCCGACGTGATCTTGCTCAACACCTGTTCGGTGCGTGAAAAAGCGCAGGAAAAAGTATTTTCCGACCTCGGCCGCATCCGCGAACTGAAGTTGGCCAAACCCGATCTGGTGATCGGCGTCGGCGGCTGTGTCGCGTCCCAGGAAGGTGCCGCGATACTCAAGCGCGCGCCGTATGTGGATGTGGTGTTCGGCCCGCAAACCCTGCATCGTTTGCCGGCGCTGATCAATCAACGCCGCGTCACCGGCCAATCGCAAGTCGACATCAGCTTTCCTGAAATTGAGAAATTCGATCATTTGCCACCCGCCAGAGTGGATGGTGCGACCGCATTCGTGTCGATCATGGAAGGCTGCAGCAAATATTGCAGCTACTGCGTGGTGCCTTACACGCGCGGCGAGGAAGTGTCGCGCCGCTTCGATGACGTGCTCACCGAGATCGCCGGCCTGACCGAACAGGGCGTCAAGGAAATCACGCTGCTGGGCCAGAATGTCAACGCGTTTCGGGGCCTGATGGCCGACGGCGAACTAGCCGATTTTGCCCTGCTGATCGAAACCATCGCAGAATTTCCCGGCATCGAACGGATCCGTTTCATCACCAGCCACCCGAAGGAATTCACCCAGCGCTTGATCGATACCTACGCCAAGGTGCCGAAACTGGTCGATCATCTATACCTGCCGGCCCAGCATGGCTCCGACCGAATACTGGCGGCGATGAAACGCGGCTACACTGCGCTGGAATACAAATCGGTAGTGCGGCGGCTGCGCGCGGTGCGGCCGAATATCGCAATATCAAGCGACTTTATCGTCGGCTTTCCGGGCGAGACCGAAGCCGATTTTGAAACCTTGATGCAGCTAATTGACGATATTGGCTTCGACAATAGTTACAGCTTTGTCTTCAGCGCCCGCCCCGGCACACCAGCCGCCAATCTGCAAGACGACACGCCGCATGAAGTCAAGCTAGCGCGCCTGCAACGGTTGCAGGCGGTTATCAGCGACAACACCAAACGCTATAGCCAGCAGATGATTGGCACCGTTCAGCGCATCCTGGTTGAAGGGCCATCGGCCAAAAGTCCGGCTGAAATGCAGGGCCGTTCCGAAAATAATCGCGTGGTCAATTTCGATGGCGGGCCGGATGGCGCACGTCTGATCGGCCGGCAGGTCGATATCGACATTACGCACAGCTACACGTATTCCTTGCGGGGCGAACTGGTCGCCATCCAACCCACACCAATCCAGCAAAGCGCCATTTGAAAACCAAATCTCCCTCGCCATCGCAGCACTTCGTGCCGGAACCGCTCGACAATGCGCGGTTGGCTCATCTGTGCGGCCCGCTCGACGAAAACCTGCGGCAAATTTCATCCGATCTGGATGTGACGATTTTCCGGCGCGGCGACCGCTTCGTGGTGGGTGGCGTCAACGGCGAACGCGCGGTCGCGATCCTGGAGCGGTTTTATGCCGCCGCCACAAAACCTATCTCGATCGACGAAGTGCAACTGGCGCTAGTCGAACAGCGCGCAAAACTGGCTGCAAGGAAAGTACATCCGACCGGCGATGCACTCACTTCGGCGACGCTGGAAACTATGCCGGACGCGATTGAAAGCCCGCCACTGAAGACGCGCCGCAGCGATCTGCGCGGCCGCACGCCGCACCAAAACTTGTACCTGAACGCCATCCTGGCGCATGACATCACCTTTGGCGTCGGCCCGGCCGGCACCGGCAAGACTTATCTGGCAGTCGCTTGCGCGGTCGATGCGCTGGAACGCGACGCCGTCAAGCGCATCGTGCTGACGCGCCCGGCGGTCGAAGCCGGCGAACGGCTCGGGTTTCTGCCCGGCGACATGGCACAGAAAGTCGATCCTTACCTGCGTCCGCTGTACGACGCGCTGTACGACCTGCTGGGTTTCGATAAAACCCAAAAATTATTCGAAAAGCAAACCATCGAAATCGCGCCGCTGGCATATATGCGCGGCCGCACGCTGAACCATGCATTCATCATCCTGGACGAAGCCCAAAACACCACGCCCGAGCAAATGAAAATGTTTCTGACCCGGATCGGCTTCGGCAGCAAAGCAGTGGTCACTGGAGACGTCACGCAAGTCGATTTGCAACGCAACCAGAAAAACGGCTTGAGCGATGCGCTCGGCGTATTGAAAGACGTGCGCGGCATCGCTTTTTCGCATTTCACCAGTATTGACGTGGTGCGCCATCCACTCGTCAGGCACATCGTCGATGCCTATGAATCCGCCAGCAGTCTGGAAATCCAGCTAAATAAAACCGTCCCCGTCAACCATGCCCGCAAAAAATAAACTTGCGCTGTCGGTGCAATATCCCGACCCGCGCCTGAAAAATACAATTACCCGCCCCCAGTTGCGCCGCTGGGTGCAAGCAGCGCTGTTTGCTCCGGCAGAACTCACCATCCGCTTCGTCGATGCGGCAGAAGGCCGTACGCTGAACCGCGACTACCGCGGCAAAGATGCCCCGACTAACGTACTGACCTTCGCGTATACCGAAGACCAGGACGCTGAAGTCACGCAGGCCGACATCATCCTGTGCACCGACGTGCTGGAGCGGGAAGCCGCAGAACAGGGTAAATCGGTCACTGCCCACACCGCTCACCTGATCGTGCATGGCGTGCTGCATGCGCAGGGTTACGATCACGAGAACGAAGCAGAAGCGCAGGAAATGGAAGCCATCGAAACCGAAATCCTCGCTGCGCTGGGCGTACCCAACCCGTATGCCGAAAGTTGATGGCCAGTCAAGCTTGAAGCAGCTTCAACTGGATACACAAAATCGAAAAATACCAGCGGATTTTGGTATCTGGTTACATTTGTTGTATCCTATGCCGATCGAAACTACGGCTAATCGCCCCTTATGCAAGATCAACTTACCGGCGTCAGAGTCCCTGACGCCAAGCCCCATCGGTCATTGTTTGAACGCCTGACCGCCCTGATTTCCCCCGAACCCGACAGCCGCGCCGAACTGCTGGAAGTCCTGCAAGACGCGCATGAACGCAATCTGATCGACGCCGATGCACTCTCAATGATCGAGGGCGTGTTCCAGGTATCGGATCTCTCGGTACGCGACATCATGATCCCGCGCTCGCAAATGGACGTGATCGACATCACCAGACCGATCGAAGAATGGATGCCCTACGTCTTATCGACCGCGCACTCCCGCTTCCCCGCCATCGAAGGCGAGCGCGACAAAGTTATCGGCATTCTGCTAGCCAAGGATTTGCTGCGCTATTACGCGGAAGAATCATTCGACGTGCGCGACATGCTGCGCCCGGCAATCTTCATCCCGGGTTCAAAACGCTTGAACGTGTTGCTACGCGACTTCCGCGCCAACCACAACCACATGGCGATCGTAGTCGACGAATACAGCGGCGTGGCCGGACTGATTACGATTGAAGACGTACTGGAACAGATCGTCGGCGACATTGAGGACGAATACGATTTCGATGAAGAAGAAGACAATATTCTTTCCATCAAGCATGGTGCTTACGGCCCCCGCTGGCGCGTTAAGGCGCTGACCGAAATTGAGCAATTCAATGCAGCATTGGAAACCCAAATGGCCAATGAAGACGTCGACACTATCGGCGGTCTGGTTGCCAACCACCTCAGTCGCGTACCACGCAAGGGCGATGTATTTAACATCGACAACCTGCGTTTCGAGGTACTGCGTGCCGATGCTCGGCAGGCTCATGTCCTGCTAGTGGAAAAAATGCCGCTAGTCGATCTCGACGAAGTGGATTGATTTTTCTACATACACCACTGGGTACAATGTAAATAACAGTATTCTCCGCATGTATTTAGTGCGGGATTAAAAAATACTCCTTTAATTTTACAAAATACGTCAACGATTTAACGCGCATGTAAATCAACAGCGAAGTGCTGCGGTTCTGCTGCAGCACGTAGGATGGGTGAAGCCATCCTACGACGCCACCTTCTCCAGCTTGGCAATCCCTAAATCCAGCAACTTGATTCCCACTTGCCGGCCAAAATTGATTTGTGCGCGGGCGTTGGTGCCGCTGCCTTCGATATTGATAATGACGCCTTCGCCAAACTTGGCGTGCGCGACCGATTCACCGATGCACCAGCCGTGCTCAGTCTTGCCAATACTTAGCGCAATCCGGTTGGCTCCGCTTTGCGGCGCATCGACCCAAGCCGCTTTCGGTTGCGCGAACCATTGCGACTGCACTTTCACCTGCGGCGACAGCCACTTCACCGCATCATCCGGCAGTTCCTCGAAAAAACGCGATTTCACGTTGTAGCGGATTTGCCCGTGCAACATGCGAGTTTGCGAAAAGGTCATGTACAAGCGCTTGCGCGCGCGCGTGATGGCGACATACATCAAGCGCCGCTCTTCCTCGACGCCGCCCTCTTCCCTCGCGCTATTCTCGTGCGGGAACAAGCCTTCTTCCAGGCCGGTAATAAAGACCGCATCGAACTCCAGCCCTTTGGCCGAATGAACCGTCATCATTTGCAGCGCATCCTGTCCGGCCAGCGCCTGATTCTCGCCGGCTTCCAGCGACGCGTGCGACAGGAAGGCCGATAACGGCGACATTACAGTCGGCAGCGCCGCATCGGCATCGAAAATTGCGATGCCATCGGCGGTGGTAATTGCTGCACCCGCCATTGCTTGGGTGTCAGGGCCGAGGAAAGCCGGCGCGTTGTGGCCGAAACCTTCTTCCGCCACAAACAAGGAGGCGGCGCTGACTACTTGCTCCAGATTCTCTATCCGCTCCGCACCTTCTTTTTCTTTCTGGTAATGGGTCAGCAGACCGCTAGCGTCAAGTACGATTTTGACCATTTCCGGTAACGGCAAATTCTGCGCTTGGAGCCGCGCACCTTCGATCAATTGAACGAAAGCGTTGAGTGACGAACCCGCCTTGCCCGCCACATACGGCACCGCCGCGTACAAGGAAATATCGTATTGTTTCGCTACATCCTGCAATTGCTCCAGAGTACGGTTACCGATGCCGCGAGTCGGGAAATTTACCACCCGCAGGAACGCTGAATCGTTGTGCAAATTGTCCAGCAATTGCAGATAAGCAATCGCGTGCTTGACCTCGGCGCGCTCGAAAAAACGCTGGCCGCCATATACCTTGTACGGAATCCCGGCCGAAAACAGTGCATGCTCGATCACCCGCGATTGCGCGTTGGAGCGGTACAGCACCGCAATCTCGCTGCGCAACCCACCGTCATTGATCAAGCTTTTGGACTCTTCTATAATCCAGCGCGCCTCTTCCAGGTCTGAGGTGACTTCCTGAATCCGCACCAGTTCGCCATGCCCGGCGTCGGTGCGCAAATTCTTGCCCAGACGCTTGCTGTTATGGGCAATCAGCGTATTGGCGCTATCGAGGATATGGCCGTGCGAGCGATAATTTTGTTCCAGCTTGATCAGATTTTGAACGTTGAATTCCCGCTCGAACGCAGCCATGTTGCCGACATTGGCACCGCGAAATGCATATATGCTCTGGTCGTCATCGCCCACCGCAAACACCACATTGTGCGGCCCGGCCATCAGCTTCAGCCATTTGTATTGCAAGTCGTTGGTATCCTGAAATTCATCGACCAGAATGTGTTTGAAGCGGGCTTGATAATGCTCGCGCAGCGGTTGATTGCGACTGAGCAATTCGTAGCAGCGCAATAATAGTTCGGCAAAATCGACCACGCCCTCACGCTGACACTGATTTTCATACATCAGGTACAACTCAGCCATCTTGCGCTCATGCGGGTCGTGCGCATCGACCTTGTCGGCGCGCAAGCCCTGATCCTTGGCGCCGTTGATGAAGTACATCAGGCTGCGTGGTGGATACTGCTCGTCATCGATATTATTGGTCTTCAGCAAGCGCTTGATGACCGACAATTGATCGGAAGAATCCAGAATCTGGAATGTCTGGGGCAAGCCGGCGTCGTGGTAATGGGCACGCAGCAGGCGGTTGCACAGGCCGTGGAAAGTGCCGATCCACATGCCACGGGTCGAGTTTAACAAATGCGTCGGCAACATCGTGGTCAGCCGCGCCGTCATTTCTTTCGATGCTTTATTGGTGAAAGTCACTGCCAGCAAGCCGCTGGGCGAGACTTGTCCGCTCTGGATCAGCCACGCGATGCGGGTGGTCAGCACACGTGTTTTTCCTGAGCCGGCACCAGCCAGAATCAGCGCGGACTGGGCCGGCAGCGTGACAGCGGCAAGTTGTTCGGGATTGAGGTTTTGGAGAAGTTTTTGCATCCGCCGATTATAATCCCGATGCAACAAGCGAAAGAATCAAAGCCAATATTAAATTTATACAAAATAGGGAGTATCACTATTTTAAGGCATTATACGCATGTATTTATTGAATATATAAAATATACTCAAGCTAATTAGAATGGGTTAAAACCATCGAATATTCAACTTCAAGATGGATTGCACCCATCCTACGCAACCCATCCGTTAACTTCAAACGCCTTCCTTCAACAAGCGCAGCAAAGTTGCCGTGTCCATTCTTCCCGCTGCGTCGCCGCCATCGAGCAGGCTGTCGGCCAAGTCCCGTTTCTCTGCGTGCAAGGCAAGAATTTTTTCTTCGATGGTGTCTTGCGCCACCAGCCGATAAATCGTGACCGGCCTTTGCTGCCCCATGCGATGGGCGCGGTCGGAGGCTTGGTCTTCGACCGCCGGGTTCCACCACGGGTCGAGATGGATCACGTAATCGGCTGCGGTCAGATTCAGTCCGGTGCCGCCAGCTTTCAGGCTGATCAGGAATATATCGCCCTCCCCGGCCTGGAACGCATTCACGCGTTTGATGCGCTCTGCGGGCGGCGTGCTGCCATCCAGATATTGGTAACTGATACCCTTTTGCTCCAACCATTCGCGCACGATAGCCAAGTGGTCGACAAACTGGCTAAACACCAACGCCTTATGGCGATTCTCCAGCAATTCTTCGACGACAGGGCCGAATACGGCTAGCTTGCTGCCGCGCACGCTGGAATTCTTGAGCACCAGTTTCGGGTTGCAGCAGAAGCGGCGCAGCTTGGTAATTTCAGCCAGCACATGCATGGCCTGACCTTCGCCGGGTTTCAAGTGAGCGATTTTGTCGAGAGCTTCCTGCCGCAGCGCTTCATACAAATGACGTTCTTCTTCGCTCAGTTCGACTAATAATTTGACTTCTGTGCGCGGTGGCAGTTCGCTCAAGACCTGGGTCTTGGTGCGGCGCAAAATGAAAGGCTGAATCAATTTTTTCAAGTGCAAGCGCGCCGGCTTGTCGCCGCGTTCAATCGGGTTACTAAAGCGCTGGGCGAAGCGTTCTTTGGAACCCAACAGGCCGGGATTGATGAAGCGAAACAAATTCCATAGTTCGCCCAGATGATTTTCCACCGGCGTGCCGCTGGCGATCATCTTGAAATCAGCGCTGAGCGCCATCGCAGCCTGACTGCGCTTGGTGGCAGTATTCTTGATCATCTGGGCTTCATCCAGCACCACGCTATGCCAGTGCTGGGCGCTGAAACTTTCCGTATCCGACTGCAGCATGCCGTAGCTGGCAATGACCAGGTCGAACGGCCCCAACTCTGCCAACGAGCGGTTGTTGTGATACGCCCGCACCTTCAGCGTGGGCGCGAAACGGGCCACCTCGGCTTGCCAGTTCATTGCCACTGAGATTGGCGCCACCACCAGCGCCGGGCCATTCGGGGCGCGCTCCAGCAACAGCGCCAACGCCTGCACGGTTTTGCCCAGCCCCATATCGTCAGCCAGACAAGCGCCGACGCCCCAACGGGCCAGTCGCGACAGCCATTGGTAACCGTCCATCTGGTAATCGCGCAGCGCTGCCTGCAGGGTCGAAGGCAATACCGGGATGTAGTCGGCTAACGAGTTCAGCTTCTTGACATGTTCGCGCCAGGCAGCATCGGCCTTCAGCTCGCCCACTTCCGCGGCCAACTCGGCTAGTGCCGGCGCTGCCAGCGGATTGATGCGGACACCGTCTTTGCCAACCGGCTCGCCTAACGCACGCAATTCCTCCAACCGTTTGCGCAGGGAATCGGTCAGCGCCAGATAATCGTTGTCGCCCAATTTCAGGAAGCGCCCGGACCCGCCGTCAATCAGTTGCAACAGTTCGCGCAAGGCCAGCACCCGGCCATCGTCGAGCGTGATGTCGCCGCCCGCCACGAACCATTCGCCCTGCTTTTTGATCGTCAACCGCATTTGCTTGAGCGAACGACTGCCTTTCAGACGGAAGCGCTCACCCTCCGGCCAGACCAGTTGCAGCGTGTCTTCCGGCAACGTTTTGAGTTCGCTCAAGAGTTCCAGACAGAGTTCGGGATGCTGCAGCTCCCACTCCTGCCCATTCTCTTCAGCTTCGGCTAACGCGGGGCACGCTTCCATTACCTGCTGCAAACGTTTCTTTTCATTTACCAAGTTACGGCTGGCCTGCACCGCGCTCCCGCCCTGCTCTCCCAGCACATTGGCGGCGCCTTTGCCGGGCACAAACCAGCCGCCATCAGCCAGCGGACGCACCAGAAACTGCAGTCGCAAGCCTTCCTGCAAGGGCAACAAATGGGCAAACAAGGTGGTGTCGGCCTCAATGCTGGCGATGTGCGCCGCCAATTCCGGCACATCGGAATGAATCGCCAGATGCGGTGCAATGGCGGCAATCACATCCACCAGTTGCGCCTTGGCCGTAACCGGCACCGTCAGTCCACGGCCCAGGATGCCGGCGATCTGCAATATTTCAGGATTAGACGTGAACACCGCCAATCGGGTCGGCGTTTCCTTGCGCCAGATGACGGGTGCGTCGGCGCTGATGATGGGGTTCAGCTGCAGGCTGATCTGGCCGCTGTGCTCCTTGAGTTGCAGCGCCACTTCGCCTTTGACGATATCGATGCGCACTTCGGGCGCATCGAACCAGAACACCGCTGGATGGCCGATCAGGTAAGGCAGGGCTTTTTCGCCATTCAATTCATACTCGCTGCCGCCGTAGTAACTGTCATACATTTTGCGCACACAGGTGGCGATACGCTTGTCCTGTTCACTGATGCCGGGCAAAGTATCTTGCTCTTGCGCCAGGCGTCGCAACGCTACCGCGCGGCCCTTGCTCCAGACGCCTTTGGCGCTGCGCTTTTGTTCGCGCGGGTCCAACTTAATGTGGTTTGGATGCGATTCGAGCAGCCAGGCGATACGCACATCGCTGCCACTGGCAACTGCCGCCGCCACTCCGGGTTTGATCTGCGCTAATGCCGTCAATGCGCGTTGCCAGGTTTCTTCGCGTTGCAATGCGGCGACCAGCGGCTGAAATTGATGCTCCGTGTGCCAATTCGGCAGCTTTTGCGGTGTGGCATATTGTCGATGCAGCAGCGCATCGAGTTCGGCAGCAATCCAGGTGTAGCCTGACTGCAGACAGGCATCGCGCATCTGCAGCAATTTATCGTGCATCGGTGGATTCTGCGGCGCATCCTGCCAGTACAGCGCGAGCCCTTCAAACAAGACATCAATATCCTGCTGCGGGCGCGCCGGCAGCGCCACGCTTTTTAGCGGTACGCCTTGCGCCAAGTGATTGACCAAAGGCTGCAGTAAATAATAGGCGAAAGCATGGTGATGCTTGACGCCGTCATCGATCTGCTCCTTGGCGCGTTTCAGGCTGACCGCATCTTTTTTGGCCAGCATTGCCACGGTATACAACAGGCCGATCAACTCGGGCAAAAATAACTTGCGCTTGCCCGCTTGTACTTTTAATGCCTTGATAAAGACTTCGGAAATCTCGCTGGCGAGCGCGAAATTGCCTCTGAAAATTGCCATCGCAATCAGTGATTCAGGCTGGAAATGCGTCCGCATCTTTTGCTGAAACAATTGTAATTGCGCGATATCGCCACGCAATAGCGCCTGCCAGCACAACAATTCCGTCAAAGGCGGCCAGTCCAGGGCAAGTGTCTCAAAACGCGCACAGGCGTAGCTATAGGCACCACGACAATCATCCAGATACCAGTTAGCGCGAAAAAACATATCGGCCAGCAGCATCGCCTGCGCCTGATGATCCAGCGCAGCGAATAAGGCGATACCGTCGTCGCTGCTAAAAAATACACTGCCGGGCAGCACTTGCGCTGGTGTGGCCGCATCGAAAAATTTGTCCCGCCAGAGCATTAATTCTTCCCGATTTCCGGCCAGCGCCGAGAACGCCATCTCGCGCCAACAAAATGCGGCATCGGCAGCTTTCCATTGGCTATATTCTTGATGCAGTTTCAGCATCTGGCGCGCGCTTTCGACCCAGCTCTTGATCTCACCGCTTTGCTGCAGCTTTAGTAAGAGCGACATGCGCACATCGTCGCGCACCACATAGCCTTGCCCGATTTCCTGGCGTACCAGCGCAGTCTTGCTCAGGCTGACCAGGCAATCCTTGATCTGCTTGATGTCGTATGCACCGCCTGCTGCGGTTTTCTGTCGAAGCAGATGCAATAACTCCATCAGCCGCGTCTGGCTGAGCGGGGCGTCGAACAGCGCCAGCGCGTACAGCAAAGGTAACTCGTCGGCAGGAAGTGCAGTGAAATCGATCATCGGATGAATAGAACGCAAAATTTGAGATTAGGCACGTTCATCATGGAGGAAAACAGTGTCCATGAAAAACACAAAAGGCATGAAAAAAATGGCAATCGATATTACCGGCGGATAGCACCGGCGCTGAAGTTGCGATACGGCGCAGGCCAATTACGGTTATGAGTATATTTTATAAGCACATTCAATCGTCAACGGCTGTCCTGCTTTCCAGGTTTCCGCAGCTTCGGTTTCGTTAAACTTTTGGTTGGCGTGCAGATTAATCGGTGATTCTAGCTGTTTGAATCAATTTCAATAAGCTTCAAAACGACGGCCCCGATTAACGCTCACGACAAGAAACCGGCTATGCTACGGCGCAGGCGAATGCTGCCTTTCGGCAAATACCTGCGCAACGACAACAATCGGCGACAACCAACCACAATTGCGTCCGACGGTCCGGCAAACACGGCGCAAAAATACGTGTTTACAGCCTCCTTTGATCTAAAAAAACAGGAAATAAATGAGCTTTTTAATTGTGATTGCAGCACTTTTTCTGCTGATGTTCGCCGCTTACCGTGGCTATAGCGTAATTCTGTTTGCGCCGATTTGTGCACTGCTGGCGGTGGCATTTACCGAACCGTCTTATGTATTGCCGATGTTTAGCGGTATTTTCATGGAAAAAATGGTGGGGTTCGTAAAGCTGTACTTCCCGGTATTCATGCTCGGCGCCGTGTTCGGCAAGGTCATCGAGTTATCCGGCTTTTCAAAATCGATCGTATCATCGATTATCCGGCTGGTCGGCCGGGAACGGGCCATGTTGGCTATCGTGCTGGTCTGCGCGGTACTTACCTACGGCGGCGTATCGCTGTTCGTGGTGGTGTTTGCCGTGTATCCGTTTGCCGCCGAAATGTTCAAGCAAAGCAATATTCCAAAACGTCTGATCCCCGGCACCATCGCGCTGGGTGCGTTCACTTTCACGATGGATGCACTGCCCGGAACGCCGCAAATCCAGAACATTATTCCCACCACTTTTTTCAATACCACTACCTGGGCTGCGCCTTGGCTGGGAGTGATCGGTTCAATATTCATTCTGGTTGTAGGCATGAACTATTTAGCATGGCGGCGCAGGCAGGCGGCCAATGCAGGCGAAGGTTACGGTACCGACCATATCAATGAACCGGAGCCATTCGAAAAAGAGCTACTGCCGCATCCTTTGCTGGCCATTACGCCGCTGATCCTGGTCGGCGTGTTGAACAAATATTTTACCGTTGCTATTCCCGAATATTTTGGCACGACTTTTATCGTTCCCATCCCGGCACATCCGCTGACTGTCGAAGTATCGAAACTGGTTGCGATCTGGGCGGTGGAAGGCGCACTGCTAGTCGGGATTTTGACGGTGATGGCATTCGCTTACAAGCAAGTCCTGGCGAAATTTGCCGAAGGCTCGAAAGCAGCGATTGGAGGCGCGTTACTGGCATCCATGAACACCGCTTCCGAATACGGATTTGGCGGTGTCATTGCCGCGTTGCCAGGGTTCGTGGTGGTGTCCGATGCATTGAAAGGCATTCCCAATCCGCTGGTCAATGAAGCCATCGCCGTCACGGTGCTGGCCGGCATTACCGGCTCGGCGTCGGGCGGCATGAGCATTGCGCTGGCGACCATGTCGGATATGTTTATTCAAGCCGCGAACGCTGCCAACATCCCGCTCGAAGTCTTGCACCGGGTCGCCTCAATGGCCAGCGGCGGCATGGACACTCTGCCCCATAACGGCGCGGTAATCACGCTGCTGGCGGTTACCGGCCTCACCCACAAGACCTCGTATCGCGATATTTTTATGGTGACCTTGATTAAATCCGCAGCTGTTTTCTTCGTGATAGCGGTGTATTACATGTTTGGGATTTATTAATTCCGCATGTTGGGCTAACAAGCCTGACCTGTCCTGAGCGAAAACCAGCAGGCTCGGACTAATTTGATGTGCTAAACAAATCCGCAAATTCCCGCGCTGCCGCTGCAGGATCATCGGCCAGATAGATGCTGCTGATCGCCGCCACCATATCGGCTCCGGCAGCTACCAGCGGGATGGAGTTCTGTTGCGTCATGCCACCGATTACCACGCTAGGCAATGGGATTTCCGCCTTCGATTGCGCCAGGATTTCAATCGAAGTAGTGAGCGGATATTTTTTCACCTTCGAAGCATAAAAACCGCCGTAGGCGACGTAACTGGCGCCGGCCAGATGCGCCGCGTGCGCCAGTTCCAGGCTGCCGTAACAGGATGCGCCGACGATTTTATCCGGGCCAACAGCCGTACGCACCGCTGCCACCGCCGCATCGGTGCCGCCGACATGGATGCCGTCGGCGTCCAGTTCCAGACACAGCTCCACATAATCGTTGATGATGAAAGGCCGGGCGTAGCGGCGGCACAATGCTTGCAACGCAGTCGCCTGAATCCGGCGCAGTTCCGGGCCGGCGGTTTTGTGGCGATATTGCAGCAGCGCCGCGCCGCCCTGCAATGCTTGCTCGGACACCCGCAGCAAGCGTTCGGTGTCATCCCAATCGGGTGTGACGATATACAGTCCGTTCATGGTTTTTCTTTACTATCAAGGTGCGCGGCCGCTTGTTGCAGCGGTACGCATGTCACATTTATAATATACACAAAGCTGTATTTTTATTAACTGCATTCAATATATGCGGCGAATGGCATTTTTTATGGCATACCCCATACTATTTATTATTTCTGCGTGAACTAAAATGGGTGTCCACACACCTTGTAGGTGCGAATTTATTCGCATTCTTAACTGTTCCATGCGAATAAATTCGCACCTACGACGCTACTTTTATGCAACCCGTCCTGCCATTGGCGACGATGGCGATGCTGCAAAACGTTTCGGAATACGTCCGGCCAGATACGCCAGACGTCCGGCCTGCACGCCCAATTTCATCGCTTGCGCCATGCGAATCGGATCGCGCGCACCGGCAATCGCGGTATTCATCAGCACGCCGTCGCAACCGAGTTCCATCGCAATCGCGGCGTCCGATGCAGTGCCGACACCGGCGTCGACGATCACCGGCACTTTCGATTGCTCGATGATCAGCGACAGGTTCCACGGGTTCAGGATGCCCATGCCGGAGCCGATTAGGGACGCCAGCGGCATGATGGCGACGCAGCCGATCTGCTCCAGCATCCTGGCCTGAATCGGATCGTCGCTGCAATAGACCATCACGTCAAAACCATCCGCAACCAATATTTCGGCCGCCTTCAGGGTTTCCGGCATGTTGGGGAACAGGGTTTTTTCGTCGCCCAGCACTTCGAGCTTGACCAGCTTGTGGCCGTTCAATAATTCGCGTGCCAGTTGCAGCGTGTACACCGCATCTTTCGCGTTATAACAGCCGCCGGTATTGGGCAGGATGGTGAACTGCGAGGGCGGCACGAAATCCAGCAGGCTGGGCGCGTTTGCCTCCTGGCCGATATTGACGCGCCGGATGGTGACGGTGACGATGCCGGTGCCGCTGGCGTCGACCGCAGCGCGGGTTTCTGCAAAATCGCGATATTTGCCGGTACCGACCAGCAGGCGTGAATCATACGTTTTGCCGGCGATGGTCAAGCCATCGTCGATTGTGTTGTTGGGTTGCATTTTCTTCTCCATAAAAGATTCGTAGGGTTTTTACCCGCCGCCGATGGCGCGCACGATATCCACTCTATCTTGCGGCTGCAACCACCGTTGCGGCCATTGCTGGCGCGGCACTACTTCACGATTGATGGCTACCGCGATGCCCTTGCCGGCCAAATCCAGCGACGCTATCAGCGCCTCCAGATTGTGTGCATCGGGCACCGGATGCAGCACGCCGTTAAGTTCGATTTCAATCATCGCAACCTCGTTCAAAATATCATTGCTTACGGTAAATTTCCGCTCCACTTTTGACGAATTCAACCGCCTTGACTTCCATCCCCTGCTTCAGCGCGGCAATTTCGCTGATGCCTTGATTGGCAGCGTATTCGCGTACTTCCTGGGTGATTTTCATCGAGCAGAAATGCGGCCCGCACATGGAGCAGAAGTGTGCCACTTTGGCCGAATCCTTGGGCAAGGTTTCGTCATGGAATTCGCGCGCCTTGTCGGGGTCGAGGCCGATGTTGAACTGGTCGTCCCAACGGAATTCGAAGCGTGCCTTGGATAGGGCATTGTCACGGATTTGTGCGCCTGGATGACCCTTGGCCAGATCGGCGACATGGGCTGCGATTTTGTAGGTAATGATGCCATCCTTGACGTCAGCTTTGTTGGGCAAGCCCAGATGTTCCTTGGGTGTGACATAGCACAGCATCGCCGTACCGTACCAGCCGATGGTCGCCGCGCCGATGCCGGACGTGATGTGGTCGTAACCCGGCGCGATGTCGGTAGTCAACGGCCCCAGCGTATAGAACGGCGCTTCGCTGCATTGATCCAGTTGCAAGTCCATGTTTTCCTTGATCAGGTGCAGCGGCACATGGCCGGGGCCCTCGATCATCACTTGTACGTCATGCTTCCAGGCGATTTGGGTCAGTTCACCGAGGGTTTTCAGTTCGCACAGTTGTGCTTCATCGTTGGCATCAAAGATCGAGCCGGGGCGCAAGCCGTCGCCGAGCGAAAACGAGACGTCGTAGGCTTTCATGATGGCGCAGATGTCTTCGAAATGCGTGTATAGGAAAGATTCTTCATGGTGCGCCAGACACCATTTAGCCATGATCGAACCGCCGCGCGAAACGATGCCGGTTAAGCGCGATGCGGTCATCGGTACATAGCGCAGCAATACGCCGGCGTGGATGGTGAAGTAATCGACGCCTTGCTCGGCTTGCTCGATCAAGGTGTCGCGGAAGATTTCCCAGGTCAGGTCTTCGGCCCGGCCGTTGACTTTTTCCAGCGCTTGGTAAATCGGCACGGTGCCAATCGGCACCGGACTGTTGCGGATGATCCATTCGCGGGTTTCGTGGATGTGCTTGCCGGTGGACAAGTCCATCACGTTGTCGCCGCCCCAGCGGATGGCCCAGGTCATCTTTTCGACTTCTTCGCCGATGCTGGAAGTAACCGCCGAATTGCCGATGTTGGCGTTGATCTTGACCAGGAAGTTGCGGCCGATGATCATCGGCTCAATTTCCGGGTGATTGATGTTGGCGGGAATAATTGCGCGGCCGCGGGCGATTTCATCGCGCACGAATTCCGGCGTGATTTCGCTGGGTATCGATGCACCGAACGATTGGCCCGGATGCTGGCGGCCCATCAGGTCGGCCAGCTTGTTGCCCATCGGACCGGAGGCTTTCAGTTCTTCCAGATATTCGCGCCGACGCAGGTTTTCACGGATGGCGACAAATTCCATTTCAGGCGTGATGATGCCTTGTCTGGCGTAATGCATTTGGGAAACATTTCTACCGGTCTTTGCGCGACGCGGCTGACGCTGCAAATTAAAGCGCAGTTCAGCCAGTGTCAGATCGTTCAGGCGTTCAACACCGTAAGCTGAGCTGGGCCCGGATAATTCTTCCGTATCGTCGCGCTCTGCAATCCATGCACCGCGCACCGATTGCAGGCCGGAGCGAATATCAATCTTGGCAGCCGGATCGGAATACGGCCCGGAAGTGTCATACACATAAATCGGTGGATTTTTTTCTGCGCCGAATGAAGCTTCGGTGTCAGATTGGCTGATCCGGCGCATCGGCACCCGGATATCGGGGCGCGAACCTGCGATATATACTTTGCTGGAATTCGGTAACGGCAAGATTGCGGCTGCGTCTACCAACGCGGTAGCGGACAGGAATTTCGGATTGGCGTTCATTTTGGCTCCTTTGTATCTCTTTAAAGAAGCCAGCAAAGGAGGGTGGGAGCGGTAAAGGTGTGAATCACCTCGTGGAATCTCTCAAGCTTCCCTTCGCTGGCATTACCCAGATCAGGTTCGGAGGGTGTTTCTCACCCGATTGGCGCATGCTGCACATTCTTGCGACAACCAGGACCCCTAGCATTGGGCTGCCATGACGGCAGCACGGTTTGAATTATAGCGTTTTCAGGATGATGGAACTTCGACTTACTCAACAGCCTATTTGCTTTTCGTGCCAAGCGTGAAAGCAACAGCTTGGTTGCGGCCGCTTTGTTTGGCACGGAACAGTGCTGCGTCAGCATTGTCGAGCAGTTGAGCAGGGTCGCAATCTACGTCTGGCACGAAAGTGCAGAAGCCGATACTGACGGTGAGCAGATCGGATGTACTGGATTTAGTGAGGGGAATGGCCAGATTCCATATCGCGCACCGAAGTTTTTCAGCAAAATCAGCAGCACTTTGCTGGGATAAGCTGGGCAATACCAGCACGAATTCTTCGCCACCATACCGCGCCGCCACATCGGTAGCACGCGACAATTGCGACTTCAATGCCCTTGCCACCCGCCGCAGCGCCCGGTCACCTTCGATATGTCCGTAGTAATCGTTGTATTCCTTGAAATGATCAATATCCACCACAAACACCGACAGTGACTGATTTTCTCTTTTGGCATGACCCAGCGCAATCTTGTAGTGCCCATCGAAAAAGCGTCGGTTATAAATCCCTGTAAGGCTATCGGTAATGGTTTCCAGCCGCAGTGTGTCTGAATGCGAGCGCAACACTTTTTCGCGCTTGATCGACGTGCTGGAGTCGCTCACCTGAATCAGGCAGCAACGCTCGCCCAAGCAGGAAAGAATCGGCGTGATGGTGATGGATTGATGCATTCGTACCCTGGATTCCTGCATCAGGGCGCTGTCATACAGCGGCAACGGGCAGCGATGCAGTGCGTTCGACAGCACTACCGGCAAGCCGTAGGTCAGCGTATTTTTGATCGCGGCCAAAAATGCCGGCGTCAATGGTTCTGCAAACACGCCGTTTAAATGCGCATGGATGGCATCGATACGACTAATATTGCTGCGCTTGATGATCCATTGGTTCCACAGCAGAATGTTGCCGTTGGCATCGACAATGATCAAACCGAGATTGACTGCATTGAAGAGCAGCTCGATATCAAAGCGGTTTGGCTCGGTTGCGTTCATCACAGGCCGTCGATAAAGCGTTGAATTTGTACCACCAGGCTGCCGAGTGAAGTTGAACTCAACAGAAAAATAAGGTGACCTTCGGTATGCCGTTTCTCGATTGCCAAATCGATATGCAGCAACAGAATATAGGGCTGCTCGCTGTTATCGGTAATCCTGTGCAAAATATCGTGCAGCGATTCAACCGTATAGCTGGGCAGCGAGCTGTCCATGCTAATGTCGAGCATATCGGCCATCGAAGACAAGCAAGCATTCAAAATGATGTTGCCAAGCTCACACATGGCTTCCTGCTCAAAATCGGCCAACTCTTCGAGGCTCATTTGCGAACCCATCATGTCCCGCACGATTTCCAGCGTGTTTTCTTCGGTAAACAAAAGCACTGCATCGGCATCAAACGGGCCACTGAAATGTTGGCTTACCGCGCTGAACTTGACATCGCTCTGTGCCAACAACTTGGTATCGATTTCATCCGACTTGATGATTTCTATCGATGGCACAGACAGTTTGACTTCGTCTCCGACAATTTCACTCAGGCTGGATGCAGCGCGGCCGGCACCCACATTGAATATTTCGGTCAATGCGTCAAGATGTAGATTGGAGAGCAGTTTCACTGGACGCCTGCAAAATGCCCCAAAGCATGAGCTATGGATTTTTCTGTGACAGGCTTGGCAACAAAAGTAATGCCCAGCAGGCTGGCGCGGGCGTGATTGGCTTCCTGGATATTGGCCGAGAACATGACCATTCGCAGCGCTGGATGTTTGGTTAAAATCCGCTCTGCCGCCTCGTGGCCGGAAATTCCCGGCATGTTGATATCCATCGTGCAGTAGTCAGGCACATCCTGCTCCATCAACGCAATTGCTTCCAAACCACTAGCCGCCTCGGAAATGATCCAGGCCGGACGCTGTGCCAGCACATGAGCCCGAATAATCATTCTTGATACTTTGCTATCGTCCACGATAAGCAGTTTTTTTACAGTTCCATCCAGAGTCATGGCAGTTCTTAATTGATATGGGCGCGATTATTCTACATCAGTGCCTCATTGCAATATAGCCTAAAAGTAAACTTTGGCGCATTTTGGCGCTAACTCTCTGTAAGTCCGGCAGGCTGCTAGCCTTTATAATGCGCATTTACGCAAACTCACACGCCAAATCATGGAATTAGCCAAGTCTTTCGAGCCCGCCGACATTGAACAATTCTGGCGCACAGAGTGGGAACAGCGCGGCTACTTTGCCGCGACAATGGATGCGGACAAGCCGTCATTCTCGATCCAGCTACCGCCGCCGAACGTGACCGGCACCCTGCACATGGGGCATGCATTCAACCAGACCATCATGGACGGCTTGACGCGCTACCACCGCATGCGCGGCTTTAATACCGCCTGGATTCCGGGCACCGATCATGCCGGCATCGCAACGCAAATCGTGGTGGAACGCCAACTGGATGCGCAAAAGATTTCGCGCCACGACCTGGGTCGCGCCAAATTCCTGGAAAAAGTGTGGGAATGGAAAGAAAAATCCGGCTCCAGCATCACCGGCCAAATGCGTCGCCTGGGCGCATCGGCCGACTGGCAACGGGAATATTTCACGATGGACGAGCCGCGCTCCAAAGTCGTAACCGACGTTTTCGTACGCCTGTTCGAGCAAGGCTTGATCTATCGCGGCAAGCGGCTGGTGAACTGGGATCCCGTACTGGGCACTGCGGTGTCCGACCTGGAAGTGGTGTCGGAAGAGGAAGACGGTTTCATGTGGTACATCCGCTATCCGCTAGCGGATGGTTCCGGCCACTTGACGGTGGCAACCACGCGACCTGAAACCATGCTGGGCGACGTCGCGGTAGCGGTTGATCCGACGGACGAGCGTTACGCTCACCTGGTCGGCAAGATGCTGGTGCTGCCGCTGTGTGGCCGCGAAATCCCGATTATCGTTGATGAATACGTGGACAAGGAATTCGGCACCGGTTGCGTGAAGATCACGCCGGCGCACGATTTCAACGATTATCAAGTCGGCTTGCGCCACAATCTCGACCAGATCAGCATCCTGACGCTAGACGCGAAAATTAACGAATACGGCCCGGCTGTTTATCAGGGCATTGATCGCTTCGTTGCACGCAAGCAAATCGTCGCCGACCTCGACGCCCAAGGCTTGCTGGAGTCAGTCAAGCCGCACAAGTTGATGGTACCGCGCGGCGATCGCACCGGCGTGGTGATTGAGCCGATGCTGACCGACCAATGGTTCGTCGCGATGAGCAAGGCCGCGCCGGAAGGCACGCATTTCCCCGGCCAATCGATTGCCGAAGTGGCACTGGAAAAAGTCGCCAACGGTGAAATCAAGATGGTGCCGGAAAACTGGACCACGACTTACAACCAATGGCTCAACAACATCCAGGACTGGTGCATCTCGCGCCAATTGTGGTGGGGCCATCAGATTCCGGCGTGGTATGACGAAAATGGCACAATTTATGTCGCCAAAACCGAGGCCGAAGCACAAGCACAGGCTGGCGACAAAAAAATCACCCGCGATGAAGATGTGCTCGATACCTGGTTCTCATCCGCGCTGGTGCCGTTTTCTACGCTAGGCTGGCCGGAAGAAACTGCCGATTACAAAATGTTCATGCCTTCCTCGGTGCTGGTGACCGGCTTCGACATCATCTTCTTCTGGGTTGCGCGGATGGTGATGATGACCACCCATTTCACCGGCAAAGTGCCGTTCAATACCGTCTACGTGCATGGTCTGGTACGCGACTCGAACGGCCACAAGATGTCGAAATCAAAAGGCAACACGCTCGACCCGATTGACCTGATCGATGGCATCGATGTCGAGTCTCTAGTGGCCAAGCGCACCACCGGCTTGATGAACCCGAAGCAGTCCGACAGCATCGCAAAGGCCACCCGCAAGGAGTTTGCCAACGGAATCCCAGCCTACGGCACCGATGCGCTGCGCTTCACCATGGCTAGCTACGCATCGCTCGGACGCAACATCAACTTCGACCTCGGCCGCTGCGATGGCTACCGCAATTTTTGCAATAAGCTGTGGAACGCCACCCGCTTCGTGCTGATGAATACACAGGGGCAAGATTGCGGGATTGAGAGCCAAGTTGACGGTGTTTGCAGCAGCGACACTCTCGACTTTTCGCAAGCCGACCGCTGGATCGTGTCGCAACTACAACGGACTGAAGCTGACATCGAAAAAGGCTTTGCCGATTATCGCTTCGACAACATCGCCTCCAGCATCTACAAGTTCGTCTGGGATGAGTATTGCGACTGGTATCTGGAAGTAGCCAAGGTACAGGTTCAGCACGGCTCAGAAGCACAGCAGCGCGCCACCCGCCACACCTTGTTGCGGGTGCTGGAAACGGTATTGCGCATGGCGCATCCGATCATCCCGTTCATCACCGAGGCGTTGTGGCAAACGGTAGCGCCGCTATCCGGCAAAGTGCTGAATCCGGCCGGAGACAGCATCATGCGGCAAGCCTATCCGCTGCCGCAGCCGCAAAAAATCGATGAACAGGCCGAAGGTTGGATGACACAACTCAAGGCAATGACCGACGCCTGCCGCAACCTGCGCGGCGAGATGCAACTGTCGCCGGCACTGCGCGTGCCGCTGATCATGGAAGCTGCCGATGCAGAAGGCAACGTGCAGTTGCAATCGTTCGCGCCGTATTTGCAAGCGCTGGGCAAGCTGTCGGAAGTGCTAGTGGTGGATGCATTGCCGGAATCACCGGCACCGGTATCCATCGTCGGTACAGTCAAGCTGATGTTGAAAGTGGAAATCGATGTTGCCGCTGAACGCGAGCGTTTGAGCAAGGAAATGGCACGACTGGAGGGCGAAATCGGCAAGATCAACGCCAAACTGGCCAATGAAAGCTTCGTCGCCCGCGCTCCGGCAGCCATAGTTACGCAGGAAAAAGAACGCTTGTCGAATTTTTCTTCGACCCTGGAAAAACTGCGCGAACAGTGTGCCAAGCTGCCGGCTCAATAATTCTGGTACGCAATCAGGCTAAAGTAATGCTCATGCCTGCCAGGTTCAAGGCTGAAAATGCCGTGGCCCAAGTCTGTCCGGCCTCGACCGGGATGGCTGCAGCCCAGGCACCGGTGGCGATGATTTCCCCAGCCAGCAATGGCGCACTCCGTGGCTGGGCCTGCAACTGCTGGTGCAGATGCAACAGCGCGTGCACCGGGCTGCCCATCACATTCGAGCCATAACCGGCAGCGCGCAACCAACCACCGCAGGATAGCGAGACGCTGGCATGGGACAGCATCAGGGCCAGATTCCGGCGTGATGCCAGGGGCAGCGGATGTGGTTCACCGATCAGCAGCGCGCCGTGCAGGCCGAAAGCAGCAATCGCATCAACCGCCATGAATTTCCAGTCCGGGTATGGGCAAATAACAATTTCTAACCCAGGCGCCACCCATTCAATGCAATCGGCCAAAGCATCCAGACCGGCATCCGATGCCGGCGTGCGGCCCAGACGAAATACCACTGACGCTTCCAGTCGCGGCTGCAAAGCGCCGGCCAAGCTCTGAATGCCATGATATCTACCCACAGCGCGCACGGTGGCATCGAACAGCGGAGCCCAGATCAGCGTGCGGCTAGCGACGTCCACGTCGTGTTCGGAATCGAGTTTACGGTCAATGAAGCCAATTCGGCGCCCGATGATCGTTTCGCCCTGAGCAATGCGAGCGCTACTGATACTGTGCGCAATATCGTATGCATCCTCCAGCGACAGGCACGCATCGGAGGACAACGGAACAATCAGACGCGGCGTGGCGCGCGCATCCAATAACTGGTGGGCGTAACGGTTGGAGAGGGAAGACATCAACATAGCATTGACTTGTAAGACAAACACTGTTCGGCCTTATATTGTCAGCGTCATCCCGAGTTTATGCAAGAGCAGCAATACGATAACCAATAAAGCAACGTGACTATTCAGCCAACCGTCTACGCGCCGTTTTCAAGCGGCAGGAACAGGAGTGCGTCTAAGTCTGGTTCCAAGCCCGTCCTGGACGTAAACGCAAAATCAGGATAGGTTTGGAACCCACCATCACGAAAGTATAATGCTGGGAGTATCATAAAAAATAGGTATATAACCGCATTATTTCATGGTAACTTGAATAATACCAACTACAGTATCAATTTTCAGGCGGTTCCAGCACATCCCAGAGTTCACCATTTGGCCCCGCTTTTGGCGCCGCGATGCCGAAGTGTGCGTAGGCGGCCGGTGTGGCGATGCGGCCGCGCGGCGTGCGCTGCAGAAAACCTTGCTGTATCAGGTATGGCTCCAGTACATCTTCAATAGTGTCGCGTTCTTCGCTGAGAGCGGCAGCCAGATTGTCGACTCCGACCGGGCCACCGCCGAACTTGAACAGTACCGCTTCGAGCAGTTTGCGATCCATTACATCAAAGCCGGCCTTATCGACATCGAGCATTTCGAGTGCCGCGTCGGCGATACTTCTGGTGATATCGCCATTCCCTTTGACTTCGGCATAATCGCGCACCCGGCGCAGCAGGCGGTTGGCGATGCGCGGCGTGCCACGGCTGCGTTTGGCGATCTCGAACGCACCATCGTCCTCGATTGGCACTTTCAGCAACGATGCGCTGCGACGCACAATGCGCGTCAACTCGACTGCGGTATAAAATTCCAACCGGGCGACAATGCCGAAACGATCACGCAAGGGGTTGGTCAGCATACCGGCGCGGGTGGTCGCACCCACCAAGGTAAACGGCTGCAAATCGAGCTTCACGCTACGTGCTGCGGGGCCTTCACCAATCATGATGTCGATCTGGTAATCCTCCAGAGCCGGGTACAGAATTTCTTCAACCACCGGCGACAACCGATGAATTTCATCGATGAACAGCACGTCGTTGGCTTCCAGGTTGGTCAGAATCGCCGCCAAGTCGCCGGGACGCTCCAGCACCGGGCCGGAAGTCTGACGCAAATTGACTCCCATTTCGCGCGCGATGATGTGTGCCAGCGTAGTTTTGCCCAAACCGGGCGGGCCGAACAGCAGCGTGTGGTCGAGTGCTTCACTACGGTTGCGGGCGGCAGTGATGAAAATTTCCAGTTGGCCGCGGATTTTTTCCTGGCCCACATATTCGTCCAACTGCTTGGGGCGCAACGCACGCTCCATCGCTTCCTCGGCATGTGAAACAGTCGTGGAGACGACAATGCGTTGTTCGGTAAAACCGTCGGTCTGGATGCTCATGGTGTACTTATATTAGTTCTTTTCCGCATCAGTGAACGCGAAGGTAAAGTGCAGACAGTACGTAGGCATATGTAAGCAAGACTAGCAAAGCCGACAAGGCGCACGGTTGATTTAGAAATAATTAGACTTTGGATAAAACCTTCAAAGCCAACCTAATGCCATCCGAGACGCCGCTGCCGGCGGGAATTTGTTTGGTGGCTTGCAGCGCTTCCTTGTCCGAATAGCCCAGCGCCAGTAACGCGTTAAGGATATCACTGGCCAAGCCGGCCACTACTGCGCCTCCAGCGGCGCCGAGATCGGCGCCGAGCTTGCCTTTAAGTTCCAGCAACAATCGTTCGGCGGTTTTCTTGCCGATGCCAGGCACCCGCGTCAGGCGACCTGCTTCCTGCAGCGTGATGGCTTGCACCAGGTCGGCTACCGACATGCCGGACAGTATCGACAATGCCACGCGCGCGCCGACGCCGGTAATCTTGATCAACTGCCGGTAGACGTTGCGCTCTTCGGCGCTGCCGAAACCGTATAGCAAATGCGCATCTTCGCGCACGGTCAAATGAGTCAGCAGCACCACCTTCTCGCCCAGTGCGGGCAGGTTGTAAAAGGTGCTCATCGGCACGCTGACTTCATAACCTACGCCATTACAATCTATCAATAACTGGGGGGGATTTTTCTCAAGCAAAATACCGGAAAGACGGCCTATCATGAGGAGAGCTTTCGAAAACAGGTGAAAAAGGAACAAGAATAACAGCGGAAATTTGAAAGAACAATCCTGACAACCTTAGCTTGACAAGTCGAGCAGGCATTTTTCCGGCTCACTGGCTAGGAGTAACGCCGCTAACCGTATAGTGTAGGGGTTAGCCCTTGCAGGGATGAGCCTTTACGCAGACGCGGCAATACCAACGAAACTCCTGCCTCACCGAAGTCCCCCTTCATGGTGGCAGGAAAAGCAACAGCGCCAGGGAGCCGAAAAATGTAAATCTACCAAGTAGCGCTTTAACCCAGATAGTGAACAACTTAAATGGCATAATTACCAATTAATTCAATCACATATCAAAGCTAATCAGCGGTCAGCTGACGTTCCTAGGATCATACTGCACAGGCAGTAGCCAGTGCAAATAAACTGTGTAGATACTCGGTATGCCCTTTAGCTCCATGGCTGGCAGAATGACCGGATGGCCCACTAAACTCTCCTGTTATCCAAGGCTCCACATTTTTATGGTCATAAAAAAACCCCCGCACGCTGAGTACGGGGGTTTTAGGGATAACAGCCTGACGATGACCTACTTTCACACGTGTTGACGCACTATCATCGGCGCGAAGTCGTTTCACGGTCCTGTTCGGG
>JABBOV010000014.1 GCA_012927625.1 Glaciimonas sp.
CATCCTGGAAACCGGTAACGATTCTTACCGCTTCAAGCAGCGCAAAAACCGCCCTCAGCAAACAGAAAAAGTGGAAAGTATTGGACGCTGACTAGTGGAAAGTATTGGACGCTGATTGACAACACCCCACACTATCCAAGCTCGATCACGACCTTCGAGTGCTGCTGAATTCGCGAGTGCTGACAAATACTGACCAATTTCTTCAGCTTGGTCGAGATTAGACTTGAATTCCACTGTCGTAGCTTCGCGCGGCAAACCACGCAAGTTGTCCAAGGTCTTCAATAAGGATTGTTGATTCATCTACTAACTCCATAGAAGTGTTTTGACGAAATGCTCCACAGATCGGCCACTGCGGACCGTTGTCAGCGTGCTCTCTGCAAAGTTCGTCTTCAGGTACTTGGCCTTTTTTGCTATTTGGAGCAGTTTTCTGTCGGTTGCGGTTGGTGACACATTCTCCACGAGCATCTTTTCTGGGATGCGCTGGCTGATCATCGCGGCTGGAAGCGGTCGCAGTGCCGCGATAAAGCGGCGGTATGCAAATCATGCTTGCAGCTTATTACGAGCAGCGCGGTTGGCCTTGGTGCCGAGCAAGCCTAGATGATCATGAACACGGACTTCAGCATCCCTTTGCAGTGAAAACAGCATAACCAATCTCGTATATGTGAGATGTAGCATATTGGCAATAACTTTAGCAAACGCGAGCAGTGACAAAGAAGGTGAAACAACATCCAACTGATGGTCAGGTTTTAACCATGGACGCGCCAACTCCACGATACGATCTGTTCCGGCGTTGCTAACGAACTTCATGAGTTTTGCCCCACCTCCAAATTATTCTGATTTCTGTCGTTTTCGTCGCGATAATACCCAATTTATTGACTAAACAGCATCAATGCGAGTCCGGTGCCTCAAGCGCTTATTCTAGGTGCGGAATGTTATCACGGTGCAAGTCGCCGCCTGCAACGGAAATGGGGAACCAAGGATCCACCAAAAACACCGGAAATTAGACAAGGAGAACAGGTGAACAGCACACCGTATCACTAGGACAGGGTCAAGTGATACGGTACACCTTCTCGCAGAAAAACTATCGAATTGGCCAGTCAGTCCAGAGCCTAATGAGAATCTCGTGGCATTCAAATGCTATTGATAAAAAAGGATGACCAACACTAGGTTCTGCTTGCACCAAAGCCATGACTGCCATTCCCGAAAGACTTAGTGGCTGACTTGCAGAGATAGCTCGCTCGGTAGAAAAATTGAGCGATGCTTTCGTTGTCGTAACGATATATGAAATATTTCGGCTTCGCCGGTATCTCAAGCAAGCCCACAATAGCTTCGAGTGGCAGATCTAGAGCGCTGGCCCAAGCGTCTTGGAGGCGGTTGAACATGTTATCTCGCCCGGGCTCGAACTTGCCCAGAGCGCAATAGGCATCGTAATTTAGAAGAATCGCTATATGGTAATGAGGGCGTCCCCGCTGGCCAACCTCTCGGGTCCAGACATATCGCACGACACTGTCATGTGCATATTTGTTGTCTCGGAACGCCATTTGACGGTTGTACTTGATTTTGGCTTTGAACGATTCAATGAAACGTTCAATTATTTTATTCTCATAGGAGAGCCCATGTGGGTTCATGCCTGGCGGAAGGCGTAGGTCGAACCTGAACGCAAAAACCCGTGGATATTGGCCGATGGCGCTAGATACAGTTTGATGTAGTCGATTTAGATATTCACGTATAAATGGACCTTTATCAAATTGAACTGGAAAGCCGAGGTAATTGTCCTCGTAGTGAAGAGTGAGGTTCGAGTTTATGGGATGGCGAATCATTTTAATACTCCAGAGTTGAGGTTCATACCTTATGCACCTGGGGTATTTTTTTTCGTGAAATTACTTCACTGCGTATCAGTAAGCAACACAGTTAAGCATTTAACATGTCTACCTGCTTGCTCTGTGATGGCCAGTGCTGCTCGTGTAGCGTGCCGGACGAGTGATCTAACCAACGAGGGCCCAACACCCTGTTGGTGTGTCTTCGTAAGTTGGTGGTGTCGTTCGTTGACATCATGACTTATTATTCCTTGCTTCAAATTTTGGATATTAATCTACGCTGAAACTATCAATTTAATTTCAAGTATTTCCTTTTTATGTTGGCACAGTCTCACATATAAATCATGCTAATAATGCATACTACCAATACCGAAAATTATCGCAGTTTGTATTAATTGAATATCTATAAAAAGCGACCGATATACTCCAATTTCAAGCATGTCAGTCACTCCGGGAAATTATTATCGTTTTCTTTTTCTATTTCTTCAAATCTCGAGCTTCTATACGAGTTTGAATCCATTGCTGAATTTCGCTTTCCAACCAACCTACACAGCGTTCGCTTAATTGCAAAGGTATAGGAAATTTTCCATCGGCAATGTATTTGTAAATTGATGACCTTCCAAGTCCTGTTGAATTTATGACCTGGTTTAGACGAATGACTTTCATGAATGGCTCCATTTGTTTTTTCAAACAATTGGTCGTGCCAATATTTTTTCTCCCAATCGATCCGTTTACGTACCTATCTTGACAACCGACAATGCCAACCAAATTCAAATTGGCGAGTGCTGAGAAAAATGGAGGGCACTATCATCGAAAATTAGGAGGTGCCTCAATTTTGAGTCTAGCTGGTTGTTAATCCAGATCATGCGTTCGGCAACTTGGTGTGTGGGTGGTGTCGTGCGCGCATTGGGTGCGATCGTGGCGTGCAATGAGCAGAAGTGAGCTTTCTAACCTAAGCGCCCCTTATTTATCGACTATTTTTCTTCTAGAGTTATTCTAAAATTATTGCAAAATCAGTCAAAAATCAGTCAAAAATCAGTCAAAAATCAGTCAAAAATTAATCAAAAAATACGATAAAATTCATCTACGAATAAGTTGGAGTTGGATAGTTATTTGTTATTAATATAATAATATTAAGTGATTGGAAATGTTCATGGCTATTAAGGGTGTTACTCAACAAGTCAAGTTGTCCGGCGGTGATCCTGTGGATGCGCGAGTTGATGCTTGGCTGTGGTTTTATTTAAAGAGAACTGGTTCAGATTTAAGTTTGGATAGTTTTATGGCGCCAGACATGAACAGCATAATGACGTTCAAGATTAACTTCGAGGGACGGTCGAAGTTTGATATTGATAATGCGAAGGAACGTTCGTTGCTGCCAAAAGAAAACTTGGATTGGATAACTAATGACGAGAGACAAATCAAGTGGTTGTACCCATATATTTGTGATCAGTTTGGGTGCGGCATTTTTCCAGTCCCGCCAAGATTGTTAGGCCGAAATTTGGTGACCGTAAGTATTGACGTCTGGGAAACTGATTTCACTAATAAATCTAGGGCTGTTGCAAGAATGGAGAAGGATTGGAACCAGCACAAACAAAGTGACAGTATATTTAAATGGTTCAAGGAAAAGGAAGAAGTTTCCCGATGCGAGTTGGCATGGAATTGGTTGGTGGATAAAAAATATTTTTTCATAGAAGGGCAAGCTCCAATTTCCAGCTATAAAGAGTTGCTAATATTTTTTGATCATCAACGGATAAGTGATTCGGGAAAGAAGCTAAACGTTGATTCGATTAAGAAGCGTTGGAGTCAACAGCAATATCGAAAAAAAAATACGGGCAAGAAGCAGTGTAATTTTTTGCTTTCAAATCAATCGCTGGATAAATTAGAAAAATTGGCCGTGAAATATGATGTGAGTAAGGCCAAAGTTCTTGATGCTTTGATTCAATTTGAAGCAGAGCAAGGTGTTTATTTGCCTGGTAAAGTGAAGGCAACTTCATTGTGGTGATCATGTGTTTTTAATTGATGAGTTATATGACTGACATCATCTATTTTCACTCGCGACACGTATATAACTAAAACTGATGCAGATTTAAATGTATTATCTGTGGCTGGTTGGATCGGGTTTTCTTGATAACTGCTGCGTTGGTTTTTTATTCTCCGTCATAGCGGGGATATTTATTGTTTTATTAGGCTATGTCGCAGTTGGTTGTTGAAATTGATTTCCCCATACGAGCATAGAATTTTCATTCTATAACTACGATAGTTTTTTTAATATTCAATTGCGATATACCTTTTTATTATGCAATGGCTTTAATTGGTTTGACTATTGCGTCGCTTTGCACCTTTTTGCAATATGCGGACCACTCAGTCATCAGTGCATCACGTTTGGCAAATTGTGATCCGCGCTGATACGCTCGCTCGACAGCATCCGGCAGTTGATGCGCCAAGGCGTGTTCGGCAACCTCACGCGGATAATTGGTTGTCTCGGCTGCCCACATTCGAAAACTGCTTCGGAAGCCATGAACGGTTATGCCTTCGCCGTTTGCATCAACCCAAGTCGGCTGGTCGTCGCCATTCATCCTTCGAATCACTGCCGTCAACGACATATCCGATAACTGTTGCGCCTTTGTTCCGGCGAATACGATATCGCCATTCATGGACATCGCCTTCAATAAGGCTAACGCAGCATCGCTCAAAGGAACCTCATGCTCACGTTTGGCTTTCATGCGTTCTGCGGGTATCGTCCAGATCCTGCTTTCAATATTGAACTCAGACCATCGAGCACCTCGCACCTCTCCAGATCGGCAAGCAGTCAAGATAGCAAATTCAACAGCACGGGCGGATACACCATCACGCGCTCTGAGCGCCGAGATAAATGCGCCGATGCGCTGCCAGGGCAGGGAAGGGTGATGTTTCGTTCGACTTGCCTTGCTGATTGTTGCAAGCAGATTTTCCAAGTGACCTTTCCACCGTGCTGGATTCTCACCAGTGCGGTAGCCGCTTGTGGCTGCCCATCCCAGCACTGACTCAATGCGGCCACGTAATCGGCTAGCAGTTTCGGTTTTTTTCTCCCAAATGGGGGCGAGGCATTTCACGACCAAGCCAGTGTCGATCTCGGAAACGGGCAAATGTCCGAATACTGGACTGGCGTATGTGTTGAGAGTGTTTGTCCATTGGTCTGCATGTTTAGCGTTCTTCCAACTCGCTTTGTGAGCGAGAATATACGATTCTGCGCACTGGTCAAAAGTCATCATTTTGGCGCTAGCCAATGCGGCAGCGATTTTGTCATGCTTCTTGGCCATCAGAGGGTTGATGCCAGAGAGCAGTAGCTTTCGTGCAGCCAACGCCTGCTGCCTTGCATCCGACAAGCTGACTGTATGCGTAGGACCCAAGCCCATCCCGTAAGATTTTCCAGCGACCATATAGCGAAATAGCCAGGATTTTGCACCAGTAGGGGTAACTTGCAGCGTCAAGCCTCCACCATCGCCGTATAATCCCGGCTTGGTGAGCTTGCTGACTTGTAATGCAGAGAGTCTTTGTTGTTGGCGTCCCATGCTATCTTTCTAACTATCAAAATGACTATCAAATGATAGCTGGATTTTAGCGAATGGTAAAGGACGGCTTTGGACGATGTGATGACGTAACTTGTTGTTTTATATGGGGTAAATGGATGTTTCTGGACGGTATTGGATTGCTATTAAGCGGACACCGCTTCCGCCAAGGACACTACTAACGTTAGCAACGTTTGCCAAAAAGCCCCTAAGAAATCAAATGCTTAGGGGTTTTTTGCGTTTCAAGAGATATGATGCTACTCGGATTATTTGGGGTGGATTTATGCGCTGGACGATAGTGCGCCGACTATACTGGCGTGTCGCTACTAATATCGGGAATGAGCCCGATTCACCTGTTTAGCCATGACTACCGCGACAGCGGGAAAACAGAGCTTACCCCTTACTCTGCCGGCATGGCTTGCGTTTTAAGGGGACGACAAAGAGGCGCAATTGAAACATAACAAAGCTAGTACAGGAACCTCCAAAACAAACACCTCGACTCGGGATTCCGCTTTTGTCTGGGATGGCGATACGCTGGTGCTCAACATCCTCGGCAAGCCAAGCGCAAAACGCGATGCCATTGGCAAGATTAAAGGAAAGCAGATTAATGTCAGCGTCACGGCTGCGCCCCGCGCCGGCAAGGCGACTGATTATATGGTGCGCTTTCTGGCGGAAGAGTTTGGCGTATCGTCATCGGATATCGAGGTCGTATTTGGTCGCACAAATGTGAACAAGCAATTGCGTATCAAGGCGCCTAAACGGCTGCCTGCGGTAATTGGGCAGCAGGAATTGTGCTGAGAGAGTGATGGGATTGCGACGCTACAAGCTTCACGTTACTTCGCATGTACCCGTTTCGACTCTCCTGGCCTTATATGACCTGTCGGCTTGAACTTTGAATCGGATGTTCCGAGATGACCTCGAATAGCCAGAAAATCAAATTTTTCCGCAATCGTATCCCTGCATTTGAATGCATACCGGGATGTCACGACTGTTGCGGCCCAGTGACCACATCTACCGAAGAGATGGCAAGGCTGCCCGTCAAAAGCGAGGAGGAACACGATGCGGCGCTTGCCGTTCTGAGTTGCCCGCATCTCGGCGACAATGGATGTGAAGTCTACGCAGAGCGCCCTCTGATCTGCCGCTTGTTCGGAACCACACCACGCCTTGCCTGCCCGAACGGCAGACGGCCTGCGGTAATGATAGACCCTCGCATCGAGCAGCAAATCCATCACTATTTTGGGCAAACGCGCCAGGTGTTGGTTTGATGCAGAACGCTACGCTCCTCGTGAGTTAGCGCCCGCTTTTGCTTCATCTCATGCAACGCTTGCGGAAAACGTATTGGCAAACGAATACAGGACATCGAGCACCTGGTCCGGCTGCTCCGCCATCAGGTTATGGCCGCAGTGGTCGAGCTGCATCACTTGAGCGTGCGCGATTGCACGGATCAGGCCGGCGCTAGCCTTGATCGGCGTCATGATGTCGCGTCTGGCGAGCAGAAACAGCGTCGGGCACTGCACCGATTGCGCGGCAAGGTCGCCATTCGCATACGCATTGCAAATGAAAAAATCAGTGTAAAACACGTGCGCTGGATTGATTTTGGAGATGCGCTGCATCAGGCGCCGATTGACGCCCATTACATAAAAACCGGGGCTGGGACTGGAGGGTTTTTGCGCTACCGACGTGTGTGACCAGAGGTTGACCATATCGATTGCGTTCTGTTCCGCGTTTTTCGCAGCATCAAGCAAGGTGTCGGACACTTTCATCGGATAGGCGGTACCGACTAGCGCCAGCTTACTGACCCGCTGCGGCGCTCGGTGGGCGGCTTCCAGCGCCGCCAGCGAACCCATGCTGTGGCCGATCAGCATGGCTTTTTCCACCCCGGCAGCACCCAGCAACGCCAGCAACCAGTCGGCGACGGCTTCGATGCTGGTCAGCGCTGCGCCTTTGCTGCGGCCGTGGCCGGGCAGGTCGGCTGCCAGCACATTAAAGCCGTGGTGCGCAAAATAACGGGTTTGCAGTATCCAGATCGAATGGTCGTGCTGTGCGCCGTGGATGAAGACGGCAGTCGGCTGGGCCGGGTTGAACGGTTTGCCGCCGGTGTAACAATAGGCATCGAAGCCGTGGATGTTGGTGAGCATGTGCCTAAGCTCCTTTCCTGGTGCCGGGCTGTGACATCTTCAGGCCGTGCGCCAAGTCTTCCATCAGGTCATCCGCATCTTCCAGTCCGATCGACAACCGTATCGTGCCTTCGGTGATACCGGCAGCAGCGAGTTGATCGGCTGGCACCCGGAAGTGCGTGGTCGAAGCCGGGTGGATTACCAGCGATTTGGCGTCGCCGACATTGGCCAGGTGCGAAAAGATATTCAGTGTCTCGACGAAGCGTTGACCGGCCGCACGGTCGCCCTTGATGCTGAAGGTGAATACCGCGCCAGAGCCTTTCGGCAGCAGCGTTTTGGCGAGTGTGTAATCGGGATGCGATGCCAGCTCAGGGTAGGAGACCGATTCCACTGCCGGATGCGCGAGCAGGAATTCGACCACTTTGCGGGTGTTGGCGACATGCCGATCCATGCGCAAGCCCAGCGTTTCGATCCCCTGCAACACCGCGAACGCATTGTGCGGGCTCATCACCGCGCCGAAGTCGCGCAGACCTTCGCGCCGCGCCCGCAGCGCAAACGGCGCGACCGTCGATTCTTCGGCAAACACCATGCCGTGGAAGCCGTCATACGGTTCGCATAATTCCGCGAAGTTGCCGGTCTTGTCATAGGCTTGCTGCCAGTCGAAGGTGCCGCCATCGACTAGCAAACCGCCGATTGCGGTGCCGTGGCCGCACAGGAACTTGGTGGCAGAATGAAACAGCAGGTCAGCGCCAAAGTCGAACGGGCGCAGCAGATACGGCGTGGTAAAAGTCGAATCGACCATTAGCGGCAAGTAATGTTCATGCGCGATTTCCGCAACTTTGGGAATGTTCAGTACCTCCAGCCCTGGATTGCCCAAGGTTTCGGCAAACAGCACCTTGGTGTTGGGGCGGATCGCGGAGCGCCATGCATCAAGGTCGCGCGGATCGACGAAAGTGGTCTCGATGCCGAAGCGTTTGAGCGTGTAGGCCAGCAGATTCTGAGAGCCGCCGTACAACGCACGCGAGGCGACGATATGCGCACCAGCACCGGCAATCGTCACCAGGCCCAGGTGCAGTGCAGCCTGGCCGCTGGCCACCGCGATTCCGGCTATGCCGCCTTCGAGCGCGGCGATGCGCTCTTCCAGCACTGCATTGGTCGGATTCGAAATGCGCGAATAGACGTGGCCGGCGCGCTCCATATTGAACAGCGATGCGGCGTGGTCGGAACTCTTGAAAACGAAGGACGACGTGAAATGGATCGGCGTCGCCCGTGCGCCGGTAGCCGGGTCTGGCGCGGCACCGGCGTGCAGCGAAAGGGTGTCGAATTTGAGGTAATGTGGGCCGCTCATGCTGGGTTAAGTCTCCGTTATTGGGTTCTGGCGATACAGCGAAAAGTTTAGCATCTGTCTTTCGGGTGCGGCTATGCGCAGCAACTATCTAAACAGATTGTATTGATTCTCAGGCTGGATTTTTCACTGTGCTTGCGCTACAGTCATAGCACAATTAACAATCACGCAAAGAAGAATCATGAAAGTCTCAGAAATTCTAACCGTCAAAGGCAATATCCTCTACACAGTCACGCCTGATACCCCGATGCTTGACGCTATCAACACGATGGCGGAAAAGGATATAGGTTCGTTAGTCGTGATGGAGTATGGCGATCTGGTCGGCATGCTGACTTTCCGCGAAGTACTTAAGACGGTGCATGAGAACAACGGCAACTTGGGCAGCGATAGCGTGCGCAAGCACATGGATGACCATCCACTGACGGTGACACCAGATACCGACATCAATGAAGTGCGCCGCGTGATGCTGGAAAAACATACCCGCTATCTGCCGGTGATCGATGCCAAAATCCTGCTGGGTGTAATTTCGTTCTATGACGTGGCCAAATCTGTGCTCGAAGCGCAAAGTTTCGAGAACAAGATGCTCAAGGCTTACATTCGAGACTGGCCGGATGAGGCTAAAGCATAAAGAGATCGTAACTGTCTTGCCGTTAGCGGCTTGATGCACGAGCCGCCAACGGTGACACTGCCGTGCGCGGCTTTTTTAGTTTTAACGGCCATCTTCACAACAACAAAAGGACACATCATGCATATTGCTGTCATCGGCGCCGGATTATCCGGCTTGACCTGCGCACGCCAATTACAAATTCAGGGGCATAGCGTGACTGTGTATGAAAAGAGCCGCGAGGTGAGTGGCCGCATGAGCACGCGCCAGACCGAGTTCGGCGGCTTTGATTATGGCGCGCAGTATTTTACCGCTAGCTCGGCGGCTTTTCGCAAGCAGATTTCCGCTTGGAAAAAGGCAGAATTGATCATGGACTGGAATCCGCATCTGGTCCGACTGGAACAGGGTACGCCGGATGTCCATAAGCCGGCCGGGCGCTCCCAAAAACGTTTTATTGCCATTCCAGACATGAGTAGCCTGTGCAAATATCTGGCGCAAGGGCTGGATATTCGCACTGAGCAGGTGGTGCGGCGCATTGAACCGCTCGGCCAGCAATGGCTGCTTTCGGTCGGTTCAAACAGCGTCGCAATCGATGCCAGCGCCGGCCCTTTCGATGCAGTGCTGCTGGCGGTTCCGGCCGATCAGGCGGTGCCGCTGCTAACGGTGGCGCCAGCCTTGGCGAAGCAGGCGGCAAAAGCGAGACTGTCTCCATGCTGGGCCTTGTTGTTGAGCTTTCCAGTGCCGTTGGAACTTGGTTACGACGGCGCTTGGGTGAGCGGTTCGCGCCTGTCCTGGATTATTCGCGATAATGCCAAGCCGGAACATCGCGATGGCGAACGCTGGGTGGCGCACGCCTCTGTCGACTGGAGTATCGAACATCTGGAAGACGACGAGGAGCGTGCCAAGGAGAAGTTGCTAAAGGCCTTTCACGAGGCGACCGGTTCGCAGGTGCAACCGGTCCATGCCACCGCGCACCGCTGGCGATACGCTCAGGCGCTCGCACCGCTGGCAGAGGATTGCCTGTGGCGTCCAAAACTGCACATCGGTGCCTGTGGCGACTGGTTCGCGGCTGGGCTGGAAGGCAGCGGGCGGGTTGAGAATGCTTATTTGAGTGGCTTGGCGCTGGCCGCGGCAGTGGGTTCTTGATTGGGTTTTTTATGTGCTTCCGGTTCTTGATCAAGCGGTGCCGGGGTACTGTAGTGCTGGCGCAACTCGCGCTTGAGCAGCTTGCCTGAAGCAGTGCGCGGCATCGATTCTACAAAGAACACCCGCTTGGGCACCTTGAAAGGGGCGATGTGCGCTCTCGCAGCCGGCCGCATGGGAAAAAGCCAGAATATCAAGCGTGTTGCCGCCGTGCAGGGTGCCAATCCATTCGCATGGCAACTGCGGGCCAAGGTATTCGATATGCTTGGCAATGGCCAGATTGTGGAAGAGGGCGCAAGCGGCCGATTGTTCCACGATGTAGTGCAGTTCGCCTTCGGCCCGAGCACAGTTGATCGGTACGTGGGTCAGACCGGAGCAAACGCAGCTAGGCAGGGCGTCGCCGATGGCCTGGTGGATTTCGGTCTGGCTCATGATTTGTCTCCGGGAGTTGTTGAAGTCGGGTGTCAGTTGCGCATCGTATCTTGCGTCAGATACGCCGCTGGTAACTTCGTGTGCCAACTTGAGGGTCAAGGCCCGGCCGATGCCGCGACCAAAGCCGGAACGAGTGCGACCTGCTATCCAGTTTTTCGCGCATTGCATATCTGCAGAGGATTGATGCTTGATGTGGCGAGGCGATAACTGCGCGACTTTTGATATTAGCGGTATGACCTTAGTCCAGGCGCTCGATGATGGTGGCGGTTGCCATGCCGTGGCCGATGCACATGACTTGAAGGCCGAACTGGCCGCCGCGCTGTTCGAGGCCGCATAGCATCTTGGCCATCAGACCGGCACCACTGCCGCCCAGCGGATGGCCGTGAGCAATAGCGCCGCCCCACGGGTTGAGCTTGTCCATGTCAGGCTGGAATTCACGCGCCCAGCACAGGGCAACAGTGGCGAACGCTTCATTAAGCTCGATCCAGTCGAGATCGGCAATCGCCAGTCCGGCACGTTCGAGCGCCATGCGGGTGGCGGGAATAACGCCGGTGAGTTGCATCACTGGGTCGGAGCCGACGACGACACGAGCCCTAAAACGGGCTTTCGGCCGGATGCCGCGCTGTTCGGCGGCAGCGCGGCGACCGACAACTACAGCACCCGCGCCGTCGGCCATCTGGCTGGCGTTGGCGGCTGTCACGACACCGCTTTCCGGCGCACGGAAAACCGGCAGCATGGCCGTCATTTTTTGCTGGTCGGTGCTGGCACGCACGCCTTCGTCGTAATCGAGCATGAACGCAGTGCCGTCCTTGTCGAGCCCAGGAACCGGAACGATTTCCTGATGCCAGTTAGCCAGTCGGGCGGCATGGGCGCGACGATGGCTTTCCCGCGCGAAACTGTCGAGTTCGCTGCGCGATAGTTTCCAGTGGTCGGCAATCAGCTCTGCGCTTTCGACTTGATGCGGAATCGCGTAGCGCGAGGTAAGGCCAGGGTGCAGATTGTCGAAGCCGCGGAAATCGCCCTTGCCCAGCGTCAGATCGAGAAACATCGGTACCCGGCTCATGCTCTCGACGCCGCAGCCAATGGCAAAATCGAGATCGCCGGCCGCGACCGCTTGCGCTGCCGCATGCACCGCATATTGGCTGGAACCGCACATGCGGTTGAGGCTGACGCCCGGTACTTCCTGCGGCAGGCCAGCGAGGAGGACTGCCTGGCGGGCGATGTTGGCGCCCTGTTCTCCGGCTTGGCTGACGCAGCCGGCAATGACGTCGCCGACGGCTGCGCCGGGCAGCCTGGCACGCTGGAGCGCGGCGCTGATGATACCGGCCAGCAGTTGGTCCGGCCGCGTTTCGCGCAGGGCGCCGCCACGACGGCCGAATGGGGTGCGCACGGCGGCGAGGATGACGGGTTCGTTGTTGTTCTGCATACTGTTCTCCTGGTTAAGCCCGGGCTATTTTTGCGATCACAAACCCCATTGGCAAACATGGTCGCATTGCACAAACGATTGGTAAATAGTGCTCCTGAAGGCGATAGCCGGCCACAGCGAGCTGGGGCGTCAGGGTGTTGCTCTGTTGTTCTGTTGTTAACGATTGAGGGTAATTGCTAAGTCCTGCACGTTGTCCCACGCCAAGTTTGGCGCCATGTTCTCATTCCGCAAAAATCGATTGATGGCATCGTGGCTCATATCGTCTATGTGGTCTGCAAAATTCGATAACTTGTGGTTAATCGTACTCACCAACAAATACTGGCGGTAATCGAGTCGGATCGGGCATTTTGGGACGACCATAACTGTACGCAATCGCTCTCGTTTTTTAGGTCATTATATTTTGTTACATTTTGATGATGTTTTATTATTTAATGTAATATTTAGCGAATATTAAATCTGTGCTTTGGAGGCCTTATGAATATCTTGATGGTGTTGACGTCGCATGACCAGCTTGGCGATACCGGCCGGAAAACCGGTTTCTGGCTAGAAGAGTTTGCCGCGCCTTATTACGTTTTCAAGGATGCCGGTGCGAATATCACCCTGGCTTCACCGAAAGGCGGACAACCGCCGCTAGATCCGAAAAGCGACGCGGACGAATCTCAGACGGATGCGACGCGCCGCTTCAAGCAGGATGCTGCGGCGCAGGCTGCATTGGCTGATACGATCGAACTTTCCACCTTGTCTCCTGATAATTTCGATGCGTTGTTTTATCCTGGTGGACACGGGCCATTGTGGGATCTGGCTGAGAATGCGGATTCGGTCGCGTTGATCGAAACCATGTTTGCCTTGGGCAAGCCGGTTGCTGCGGTTTGCCATGCACCAAGCGTATTTCGCCATACCAAGGCGCAAGATTCCCTGCCTTTGCTCAACGGAATCGCCGTAACCGGTTTTTCCAATACGGAAGAAGAGGCGGTGCAGTTGACGGATATCGTGCCGTTCCTGTTAGAAGACGAGTTGCGCAAGTGTGGTGCGAAGTATTCCAAAGGCCCGGATTGGCTGCCGTATGTGGTGGTGGACGACAACCTGATTACCGGGCAGAACCCGGCTTCGTCGGAAGCAGCGGCAGTCGCGGTTTTGAAGCAATTGCAAAAGACTTGAAGTAGTTTGCGCAGGAATGGCTGCCCACGCTGCAACGACGCGTGGGCGAATTTCCATATTTATTGGAGTATATTTTATAAAGCCAATAAATATATGCGGAAAGTGCTATAAAAATAGTGATACACCCTATTGTTTATGGAATGTACTGGGTTAGCCATGATAGCTGTCATGGCTTTCGCGGACAGGCCTGACATCCGTTATCTTTTCTGATATTGCGTCTTCCCGAATAAGGCTTCTTTTGCCTTGTCGTCGACCAAAGGTTTGCGCAAATCGGCCAGTACTTGTACCCCACGCTGAACCGCCGGACGGGCGCTGATTTCGTCAAACCATCGTTTTGCATGGGGGTAATCGGCCCAGTCTATGCCTTGATTGTTCCATGATCTGGCCCAGGGGAAAGTGGCGATGTCGGCAATCGTGTACTGGTCGCCGGTCAGATAGGCGGTTTTGGCGAGTTGCGAGTCGAGCACGCCATACAAGCGTTTGGCTTCGTTGGTGTAGCGCTCGATTGCGTATTTGATCTGGGTTGGCGCATAGATGCGAAAGTGGTGCGCCTGTCCCAGCATGGGGCCGAATCCGCCGACCTGAAACATCAGCCATTGCATGGTGTTGAATTTTTCCCGATCATTATTGCCGAGAAATTGGTCGTATTTGCTGGCCAGATACAGCAATATCGCACCCGACTCAAACAGTGAAATCGGCTGTCCGTCAGGGCCATCTGCATCGACGATAGCCGGAATTTTATTGTTGGGCGAAATTGCCAGGAAATCCGGCTTGAATTGGTCGCCGTTACCGATGTCGACCGGATGCACACGCCATTCCTGACCCAGCCGCAGGCCGCATTCTTCGAGCATGATATGGACTTTATGGCCGTTAGGAGTGGGCCAGCTATAAACGTCAATCATGGAGTTTCCTTTTTTTTGGTAGGTTGGCCGGTCGGTGCTGCGTCGTCGAGGCGCATGGCAGCGGCTTTGGAAATGAATACGCGACGAATAGTTTAGTCTATCCGTCGCGTGGTTGCAGCCGTGCTTGCTGCGTTCCCTGCCTACCTTGAGTCGATCAGGCAGGCTTGGCGGGAGCTTTGATTGGGTTGTCTGCCGGCAGCATATGCTTTGCCAGTTCGAGCTTGGCGATTGCGTTACGGTGCACTTCATCCGGGCCGTCGGCCAGGCGCAAGGTGCGGTTGCCGGCCCACATGTACGCTAGTGGGAAGTCATCCGAAACTCCGGCCGCGCCATGCGCCTGGATCGCCCAGTCGAGGACTTGTTGGGCAACATTGGGAGCCAGCACCTTGATCATCGCGATTTCTGCCTGGGCGTGCTTGTTGCCAACGGTATCCATCATGTAGGCAGCTTTCAGGGTCAGCAGACGCGCCGAATCGATCTGGATGCGCGCCTCAGCGATGCGTTCGCGCCATACGCCTTGTTCCGACAGGCGGCGACCGAAGGCTACGCGCTCGTTAAGGCGTTTGCACATCAGACCCAGTGCACGCTCCGCTACGCCGATGGCGCGCATGCAGTGGTGGATGCGCCCGGGGCCCAGACGGCCTTGGGCGATTTCGAAGCCGCGTCCTTCACCGAGCAGGATGCTGGAAGCAGGCACCCGCGCGTTTTCGAACAGAATTTCACAGTGGCCGTGCGGTGCATCGTCATAACCGAACACCGGCAACGGACGTTTGATGGTAACTCCCTTGGTATCGGCCGGCACCAGGATCATCGATTGCTGCACATGGCGCGGCGCATCGAAATCGGTTTTACCCATTACGATGAAAAGCTGGCAGCGTGGATCGCCGGCGCCGGAAGCCCACCACTTGCGACCGTTGATTACATAATCGTCGCCGTCGCGCACGATGCGGGTTTCAATATTGGTAGCATCGCTGGAGGCGACGGCCGGTTCAGTCATGGCAAAGGCGGAGCGGATTTCGCCCCGCAGCAGCGGCTCCAGCCAGCGGGTCTTTTGTTCTTCCGAGCCGTAGCGTTCGATGGTTTCCATGTTGCCGGTGTCGGGGGCGTTGCAATTGAATACTTCCGGTGCCCAGCCGACCCGGCCCATGATTTCGCACAAAGGGGCGTAGTCCAGATTGGACAAGCCTTCCGGTGCGCGACTGGACTTCGGCAGGAACAAATTCCACAGGCCCAGTGCGCGCGCCTTCGGTTTCATTTCTTCAATGATGCGGGTCGGAATCCAGCGGTTTCCCTGTTCCTTGCCGTTACGATAGACTTCATCTTTGTAGCTGTTTTCGTTCGGATAGATGTGTTCATCCATGAATTTCAGGAGTTTATCCTGCAACGACTTGCACCGATCTGAATATGCGAAATCCATTATTTCTCCTCGTTGAAAAATTTAGTCATGCCCATTTTGAGTCATTCCAGAGGCATGACGCCAGCCCATTTCCGCCAGCGGTCTGGCGGCTTTGCCTGCCTTTAATGCCTGCTCGCTGGCAGCAGTGCCATCCACCACGCGTTTCATGATGCCCTGCAAAATGCCGGCCAGGCGGAACATGTTGTAAGCGAGGTAGAAACTGATATCTTCCTTGCGGATCGTCTTGCCGGTGCGCGCGCAATATTGGGCGATGTAGTCGTCTTCCGATGGAATGCCGAGCGACTTGTGATCCAGGCCGCCAATGCCGCGGAACTGGCCCGGTGCGATATGCCAGCTCATCAAATTGTAGGAAAAATCCGCCAGCGGGTGGCCGAGTGTCGATAATTCCCAATCCAGCAGCGCCAGGATGCGCGGCTCAGTCGGATGGAAAATCATGTTGTCCATACGGTAATCGCCATGCACGATACTGGTGTCGTCGCCGGCCGGGATGTTATTCGGCAGCCAGGCAATCAGATGATCCATGGCGTCAATTTTTTCAGTTTCCGAGGCCCGGTATTGCTTGGTCCAGCGGTCGATCTGGCGCGCGAAGTAATTGCCCGGTTTGCCATAGTCGGCCAGGCCGATGGCGGCATAATCGATGCAGTGCAACTGCGCGATCACACGATTCATTTCGTCATAGATGGCGCTGCGTTCGGCCTGGTCCATGCCGGGTAGCGACTGATCCCATAGAATCCGGCCATCGACAAACTCCATGATGTAAAAAGAGCGGCCGATGACGGCTTCGTCGATGCATAGTGCATACTGTTGCGCCGCCGGAAAACCGGCTTTGTGCAAGGCATCCATGACACGGAATTCGCGTTCTATTGCGTGCGCCGACGGTAGCAACTTGGCCGCTGGGCCGGGTTTGGTGCGTAGCACGTAACGCTGGCCGCCGGCTGTGAGCTTGAAGGTCGGATTCGATTGGCCGCCCTTGAATTGCTCCACCGCCAGTGAGCCGGAAAATCCTGCGACGTGCTGCCGCATGTAATCAGCCAAGGCGTCGCTATCGAATTTTTGCCGCTCGCTGACCGGCATGGTTCCCATGAATTCTTCGAACATCGTGTCTCCTGCTGTAGTTGGCGGGAATGGTTGAAAACCGATTCTAACCGATAAAATTGTACGACCGTACTATTTTAAGTGGTTTTGCATGTCACCAAATATACATACTGTTATGTTCGGAATTGCCGATACTGTTCCAGCAGTGTTTCCATCGTGGTGCAACGCGATTGTCCTTGCAGCAGTGAGGGCGGCGAAAAATTAATAATCCGCAGTATCCAGTCATGGGCGGCCTGACCAACATCGAGCGCATTGATACATCCTGCGGTTTGTGCCGTGTTACCCAGAAATAATCGTTGGCCGGTGAGTGCGTATGAAAGGATGGCGCGATTGACGCCACCATGCAGCACCAGCAACACCGTATCCCAACTGTTGTCGGCACGCAGGCGCTCGATTTCGGGATGTACCCGATCGAGCAACTGGCCGATGCTCTCGCCACCGAGGAAGCGTTTGTGTTCGGCCACTACGCCATCGAAGGCGCCCAGAAAGGCATCGTTCAGATCGACATCCGGGATACTGGATAACTTGCCTCCTCTGATTTCTTGCAGTTCAGGCCAATGCTCGGGGACGATATCTTGTCCGGTTTCAGCCAGCACCAGGTTGGCGGTTTCGACTGTGCGCGGCAGGCCGGATACGATGACGCGGTCGAATTGCATTTTTTCCTGCGCGAACACCCTGCCGGCGGCAGTAGCCTGAGCACGGCCTTGTTCGTTGAGCGGAACTTGTTCCGGCAAATGCGGTTTGCCGTTGGCGTCGAAATAAGTGACGCTGCCGTGCCGCATCAGGTAGATGCGTCGTCTTTTGTGTGGAGTCATTTGTATTCTGGTGCGAGTTTGAAGAGGAATGCGCCGATATCTTTTTGCGCATCGCGATGGCGACAGATAAGCTTTCCATTGTGGCTGAAACGCTGTCCTGCCGGGGTGGATTTTTTGTCGATGAACTGGATTGGGTTAATGCCAGTGTACCTTCGTAACCAGAGGTTTGCTGTTCTATTACGGCAAGTTGGCTCAAGCCCCAAGTTGGCTGTACTGTTGCGCTTTGCTACGCCAGTCGTCTGGCACGATGAAGCCGCGGCTGGTTTCCAGCAAACAGTTCTGATCCCCATGCTGCTGCAGAAGCGCCACCAGAACCGGCATTGTGGTGTGTGAAAATTGCGCCGCCAGGGCATCCTGCAACTGCGGTTTGTCCAGCGCGGCAAACGGCGATACTCGTGCCGGCGCTAGCCAAGACAGGCGCGGCAGGATCGACAGCCGTTCTGCCGGCATTGCCTCGAATTCCGTTAATGAGCACCAGAAACCGCGGCAATGCGCCGGTGACAAACCTATCGCCGGTGGCAGCAATGCATCGTCGCCGTGATAGAACAGCCAGCCCTTGATCAGCGCCTGAGCTGATGCGACCGGTTGCGGCAAATGAATTTGCGCCGCCGGATGCTGGCCCAGCATCAGTTGCCGGTCGAGGATTTTGCGCATCTTCGCGCCCAGCGTGTCGGCCAGATTCGGGCCGACGAAATAATTCGCCGCGATCTTGTCCCCGGCACCGGCTGCGCTCGATTCCAGCAGGTAAAACTTGGTGGCTAATTCCCAGTGCAGCAGTGCAGATTCGTGTACAGATGCGGGTTCAGTTTTGTGCCACAGCAGGAAGTCGAACTCGCCCACCGTGTCGCCTTTGCTGGCACGCACCTGGAGTCCGTGTGCAAACAGGATGTCTTGACGCCGAAAATAAAATGCCAAAAGCTCTTCGGCATAATGACCCAATCGGGTGGATGGTCGGATATCGAGAAAAGCATGCAGTTCGGCCGGTGCCGCGTCCAGTGCTGCCAGCCAGTCAACTGTGGCCTGATCCAGTGCGCCGTCCAGCGATGCAATCATGCCGCGCCATTGTTCTGCCCGCGTATCTAGCAAATCCGGCGCGCTCAGCAACCAGGCCAGCGCACGCACATGCGGGTCGTGCAAATGTCCCCAATGCCGATGAAAATCGGTTTGGCAAGTGGGTGGCAACGCGGGCTTATTCAGCGCTTGGGTTGGCGGTTTGGTCGGCATAGGTGCGCAGCGCCAGGCAAAGGTCATCCCAAGCTTCGCGTTTTGCGATTGGCTTGCGCAACAAATAGGCTGGATGGTAAGTAACCACGGTCGGGCATTGATGGGCCCGATGCAACTGACCGCGCAGCGACGACAGGCTGGTGCCGGGGTCGCATCCCAGCAACGCCTGTGCAGCCGTCTTGCCCAGAGCCACGATTACAGTCGGTTGCAACAAGGCAATTTGCCGCTCCAGATAAGGCTTGCATAGGGCGATTTGTTGCGGCGACGGCGCATGGTCGGCACCATGCGCGTCGGTCGAGCGGCATTTGACGACATTGGACAGATACACGTTGGCATCGCGCTGCAAATTCAGAGCCGATAGCATGGCATCAAGCAGTTTACCGGCAGTACCCACAAAAGGCGCGCCTTGTTGATCTTCGGTGCGGCCCGGGCCTTCGCCGACGAACAGCCATTTAGCTTGCCGGTCGCCGCTGCCGAATACGGTCTGGCTGCGCTTCTGGCACAGATCGCAACCGCGGCAAGCGCTAACGGCAGCTTGTAGTTGCGGCCAATCCATCAAGGCGATTTCCGCTGTAGACGGCAAGGTTGCCGGATCGGTTGCCAGAGGTGATTCATCCCACGCTGCATCTGTGCTTGCCGGGGAAGCGCCGGTTGACGCCGGCAGTGTGGCACTCGGATTCACAGCGCCCAGCGTCACAGTTTGCGACTGGGTTGCGTACGATGCGGCGTTGATAGTGTCAGTAACGCGGTCTATGTCGGCTGTCTGGTCGGAGTGGGCGGTATCGCGGCGGACCCAGACCGCACCTACGCCTATTTCCTGCAAAAAAATCGCGCGGCGATGTTCCAGAGTCATAGCGACAATCGCATCACGATGGCATCTTCCCGCACGTTTTCATCTGCTGGGTAATACGCCTTGCGACGACCGATCGACATAAAGCCGGCATGCCCATAAAGTGTTATCGCGCGCGCATTGGACGGCCGCACCTCCAGCAAAATGGAAGCCAGTCCCAGTTCGCGCGCCATCGACACCACCCGAGCCAGCAACGCCCGCCCGAATCCGCGCCCGTGCAAATCGAGCCGCACGCTGATATTGAGCAAATGCCCTTCATCCACCACCACCATCAGCAGAAAATAACCTAATACGTTGCCCACTTCCTCGCGAGCGACCCACGCTTGATAGCCGCTCTGCAATGCATCCTTAAAATTGCCAGGCGTCCACGGATGTGGATAGACGGTGTTTTCTATGCTCAACACCGCATCGAGATCCTCGGGCTGCATCGGCGCAAGTCGCAGCTGCGCTACCGAGCCGGGAAAAGCTTGGGCGCTCACTTGGCAGCTCCAGCCTTGAGCGCCAACCGTTCATCGGTGGTCAGCGCAATTTTGTTGCGCAGATAAATCGGTTGGGCCTGTGCCGGGGTCAATAATTGACCGGCTGTAAATGCCGTGCGTGCCAGACGCGCCACCTGCGCCGCATGCGGCATCACTTCGGCACGCGCCTGCGCGATCCAGGAATGACGCTGCGCCTGCAGCGCAAATTCTGCTGGATAGCCAGCAAAGCCGTTGCCGCAAGCAAGTAATCCATCCTTAGGCTGCGGCAGCACATCGGCAACTGCTGATAAAGTCGGCGCCACCACGGTTTGCCAGCCATCGGCGTAGCTGTATTGCGCCCAATACACCTCGCCCATGCGTGCGTCCAGTACGGCCAACACTTCATGCGCGCCGGTCTCGGCCCGGCAAGCCTCCGCCATTGCCAACAAAGTAACGATCGAGATCAGCGGCAAATCGGCTCCAAACGCCAACCCCTGGGCAATCCCGCAAGCGGTGCGCACGCCGGTAAAGGAACCAGGCCCGGCGCCAAAAGCAATCGCAGCGCATTGCGACAGGCGCACATTGGCTTGCGCCAATATGCTTTGGACCATCGGCAGCAGGGTTTGGGAGTGGGTCTGGACGCCCGACGATTCGCGTACCAGCAGCATATCGCCTTGCAACAAGGCAGCAGAGGCAAGTTCGGAAGAGGTTTCGATGGCAAGGATGAGTGGCATTCACGCATTTTACCGCGACGACCAGATCCGAAGATATGCAGCATGCAGATGCGATCCGGGCAGGCACCAGCGCATCGGGATGCGGCCCTTGGATTGCCGACATATCTGAATTCATATCGGCTTTGTGGTGCCTTAATAATTATATTTTTGATAATTATCAATTTATACATTTGAGAACTGAGCGACAGTCAACTTGACAGCAAATTTACAGAAAATCAGCTTTATCAAGAAGGCAAAAAACTGGGTAAAAATTATTTTTTGGCTGGAAAGCTACAGGCAGTCATTCGAGTACCTAAGCGCCTTGGGAATGTGTTTTTTGAGCCGCACTAAAAACAAACGAAATGGTGGGTCAATCATGCATGACTTAATTCTCAAAAATTCTACCAGGCTGGAATTTTCAATGCGGCTGATGGATGTTCTTGTGCTGCTGGTGGCCGGACATTTCGCCAGCCAATGGCATTTCGCTACCTCTCTTGAGATGGCTACTCCGATTCATGCGGTGTTGCTGTACTTCTCTTGCGGATTGGTTTTTTTAATATTTCCACACTTTGATTTGTACGCATCATGGCGTGGCAGATCCATGTTTAGCATGTTCGTGCGGCTTGCCCTGACTTTGGCGCTGGTATTGCTCATCGGCGTGTTTTTCAGTTTCCTGATTCACCATGTTGGGGCTTTGTCCCGCTTGTGGTTGACTTACTGGTACCTAATCAGCGTTATCTTTTTGGTGATGTACAGGGCACTGGTGTACGCAACGCTGCGCTATTTGCGTAAAAATGGCCTGAATAACAAGCGCGTGGTAATCGTTGGTTACGGCCCCATTGGGCAGGAGATGCATAAACGCGCATTGCAGCAGGACTTTTACGGTTACGAAATCAAAGGCGTACATACCTGCGCCAGCGACACCGACATCGACAATTTATTAAAAGACCCGGCAATAATAAACATTCATAAGCTGGAAAACATTCATGATTTTGTGACAGCTCATGATATTCATGAAATCTGGATTACCTTGCCAATGAGCGCATCGGATCAATTGCATGAACTGCAATATTTGCTGCGTAACGCCTTGGTGGATATACGCTGGATACCCGATATTTTCAGCTTGCAAATGTTGAGCCGCAAGATGATCGATTTTCTGGGTATGCCTGCAGTCGATTTAAACCGCCCAACTTCCAGCGGACTGGGTGGCATGGGCAAGGGACTGTTCGACAAGCTGTTCGCCTTTATCGTGCTCATACTCTTGCTGCCGCTGTTCGTGGTGATTGCCATCGGCATCAAATACTCTTCCGCCGGTCCGGTATTTTTCAGGCAACCCAGGTTGGGTCTGAACGGGAAAAAATTCAACATCTATAAATTCCGTTCGATGCAAGTGCACCAAGAGCACGGCAAGCTTACGCAAGCTACCAAAAACGATTCGCGCATCACCCACATCGGGCAATTCTTGCGACGCACCAGCCTGGATGAACTGCCGCAGTTCATTAATGTGCTGCTGGGAGATATGTCGGTCGTCGGCCCAAGGCCGCATGCACTGCAACACAACGAAATATACAAGGATGCGCTGGGCTTATACATGCTACGGCACCGGGTCAAGCCTGGCATTACCGGCTGGGCCCAGGTCAATGGTCATCGGGGTGAAACCGACACCATAGACAAGATGGAAAAGCGGGTGCAATCCGACATCTACTACATTCACAACTGGTCGTTCTGGCTCGACGTGCGCATCATTGCCTGGACTGCATTCAAAGGATGGACGGGTAACCATGCCTATTAGCATGAGCGCCTCTATCCGGCCAGTGAAATTCGCTAGCGGCGGCAACACCGATAACGTGTGCGGCGCTAAACCGGAGCAATTTCTGCCCGCGGAATTGTTTGCCAATGTGGTCGCGCACGCGCCATTGGTTGCCATTGATTTGATCGTGACCGACGCACAGGGAGCCGTGCTGCTCGGCTTGCGCAATAACCCGCCAGCCCAAGGGTACTGGTTTGTGCCGGGCGGGCGGATTCGGAAAAATGAAACAATCGATACTGCCTTTATGCGCATAGCAGAAGATGAATTGGGCTACGCCATGCACATTGGACGGAGTCGGTTGATGGGCGTCTTTGAACATTTTTATGATGTCAATTTTGCCGGCGTCACAGGTGCCAGCACGCATTACATCGTGTTCGCCTATCAGCTGCAAACAGAATATCCATTATTAGCATTGTCGCGCCAACAGCATAGTCAAACCGTCTGGATGCAACCGGACCAGGCAAAGCAGCACCCCTTAGTCCATCCCTATACACACGCTTATTTTGAATTGGCCACAAAATGACTACTTCGCCGCTTATTCCCGTCATTCTTTGCGGGGGCTCAGGGACCCGGCTCTGGCCTCTATCGCGCGAGACTTATCCCAAGCAGTTTTTACGTTTGCTAGGCCAAGATACCTTGCTGCAGCAAACCATGCAGCGACTTGCGGGGATTGAAGATGTTGATCCCGCAATCCTGATCTGTAATGAAACTTCGCGTTTTGTGGTGGCGGAACAATTACGGGAGATCGGTATCGAAAATGCCCAGATCCTGCTGGAGCCGACGCGACGCAATACCGCACCGGCGATTGCCGCGGCTGCCCTGCAAGCATTATCCAGAGGTAACGACCCTTTGTTGTTAGTGCTGCCATCGGACCATGTGATCAACAACCATGCGGCCTTTTATAGCGCCGTTCACAAAGCTAAAATAGTGGCCGAGAAAGGCAAGCTAGTGACCTTTGGGATTACTCCATTGGGGCCTGAGACCGGTTATGGCTACATCCGCGCAGGCGCTGCCGAGCCGGGGCCGGCACAGGCACAACCGGTAATTGAATATGTGGAAAAGCCGGATCGCGCCACCGCTGAACGTTATCTCGCCAGCGGGCACTATTTCTGGAATAGCGGCATGTTCATTTTTCGAGCCAGTTGTTATCTGGAAGAACTCACGCAGTTCGAACCGGATATTGTTGCCGCCTGCAGCCAGGCGATGACATTGTCCAAACAGGATTTCAGTTTTATTCGACTTGACAGCCAATCGTATAGCCGCAGTCCCGATAAGGCGGTGGATTATGCCGTGATGGAACGCACCACAAACGCCACAATGGTGGCAATGGATGCGGACTGGAACGATATTGGCTCGTGGGCATCGGTATGGAAAGCCTCCGAAAAAGACCAGGACAATAATGCCAAACATGGCGATGTCATGCTGCAGGATTGCCAGGGTTGTCTGGTGCATGGCAGTTCCCGCCTGATTACCGCTGTAGGCATGCGCAATACGATCATCGTTGAAACCGCCGATGCCCTGTTGATCATGGACGCCGACAGCGCCCAGGAAACCAAAAAACTGGTGGAGCATCTGATTGAGACTAAACGCACGGAAGCTACCCAGCATCGCGAAATATTCCGCCCTTGGGGCTCTTACGACTCAATCGAGGTCGGCACGCGTTTCCATGTCAAGCGCATTACGGTCAAACAAGGCGCCAAGCTATCGTTGCAAATGCACCACCATCGCGCAGAGCATTGGGTGGTGGTCTCGGGCACGGCGAAAATCACCAACGGCGATCAGGAATATCTGCTGACCGAAAACCAGTCCACCTACATCCCTCTTGGCGTTGTGCACTCGCTGGAAAACCCCGGAAAAATACCTTTGGAGCTGATCGAAATTCAATCCGGCACGTATTTGGGTGAAGACGACATAGTTCGACTGCAAGACAACTATGGCCGCGTCGGAACGCAATCATGAGCGGACGACAGGATTAAAACTATACCGGGCTTTACTAAAATAATCATATAAATGCGGAGTATTTTTATACTAAGCATATTTTATATGCGGACAGTGGTATATTATTTTGCATACTCCACAATAAAATTTATATGTGAAATTCAGCTTAGGTCATTTTCATAGCGCCAAAAAATTCTCGTAACAGGGGCCGCAGGTTACATAGGCTCACATACCTGCGTCGAATTGCTGCAGGCTGGTTTTGCGGTTGTCGCACTGGACAATCTTTGCAACAGTGCGCAAGAGGCGATTGCGCGGGTCGAGCGCATTACCGGCAGTGCACTGCTATTTTCAAAGCCACCAGCGGTTGCGCTGTGCCGTTTGACATCGTGCCGCGCCGCCCGGGCGATATTGCCAGTTGCTATGCGTCGCCCACGCAAGCGCGCGCTTTACTACGGTGGCGCGCAGAAAAAAATCTGGATGAAATGTGTGCGGATCAGTGGCGCTGGCAAAGGATGAATCCGCAAGGATATTGAGCCGGCCACAACGCAACAAAATCCATCCCGGATTATTTGCAAAGCATGACGCAGGTCAAACCAATAGAGTCGTCAGATGACAAAATGACAAATGTATACAGTGACAAAAAAACAATTTAATAAGGGAGAAAAAAGCCATGACGACCGAACCGCACACACCTTCCAATCTCATTACGCCACATCAGAAGCCGATCCCTAAAGTGGCATTAATTACCGGCGTGACAGGCCAGGACGGCGCATATCTGGCAGAACTGCTACTCCAGAAAGGCTATGTGGTGCATGGCATCAAACGCCGCACATCATTGCTCAACACCGGGCGCATAGACCATTTATACAAGGACCCGCACGAGGCGCCGCATCGCTTCACACTGCACCACGGCGACATGACCGACAGCTCATCGCTGATCCGCATCATCCAGCAGACCCAACCGGACGAGATATATAACCTGGCCGCACAAAGCCATGTGGCGGTCTCGTTCGAAGAGCCCGAATACACCGCCAATTCCGATGCGCTTGGGCCGTTGCGCATCCTGGAAGCTATCCGCATCCTCGGCCTGGAGAAAAAAACACGGTTCTACCAAGCCTCGACCTCGGAATTATATGGAAAGGTGCAGGAAATCCCGCAACGCGAAACCACGCCTTTCTACCCGCGCAGCCCCTACGCTGTGGCCAAACTGTACGCCTACTGGATCACAGTCAACTACCGCGAAGCGTATGGCATGTATGCCTGCAACGGCATTCTTTTCAACCATGAATCGCCGCTGCGTGGTGAAACCTTCGTCACACGCAAGATCACCCGGGCGCTGTCGCGGATCGTGCTCGGCCTGCAAGACTGTCTGTATTTGGGCAACATGAGCGCCAAGCGCGACTGGGGTCATGCCCGCGATTATGTCGAAATGCAATGGCTGATGCTGCAGCAAGAGCAACCTGAAGACTTTGTCATCGCCACCGGTTTCCAGTACAGCGTACGCGACTTCGTCAACGCCGCAGCCAACGAACTCGGCATGATCCTGCATTGGCAAGGTGAAGGGCAGGAAGAAACTGCCAGTGTGGTAAATGCCTGGCCGCATGCCGGCGCCAAGCCCGGCCAAATCATCGTGCGAGTTGATCCCCGCTATTACCGTCCTACGGAAGTGGAAACTCTGCTTGGCGACGCCAGCAAAGCCCACTCCAAATTAGGTTGGAGAGCCTCCACCACATTCGAGCAACTGGTCAAGGAGATGGTGCAGGCCGATCTGGACGCCAATCGCAAGTACGCGCTGGTCAAGCAGAACGGCTTTGCCGCTTATGCCCATGCTGAATAAGGACTTATCAAAATGTTCAATTCAAAAAAATGTATCTATGTAGCAGGCCACCGCGGCATGGTCGGTTCCGCCATTGTCCGTGCGCTCAGACAGCGTGACTACAACAACATTGTGACCCGAACCCATGCTGAACTCGATCTGACCGACCAGGCGCAAGTGCGGGCTTTTTTTGCGTCGGAAAAGATCGATGAAATTTACGTGGCTGCTGCGCACGTTGGCGGCATCCATGCCAACAATACCTATCCTGCGGAATTCATTTATCAGAACATGATGATGGAAGCCAACGTCATAAATGAAGCTTGGCGTACTGGCGTGCAAAAATTATTGTTTTTGGGCTCGTCCTGCATCTATCCCCGTCTGGCCGAGCAACCGATCAAGGAAGAATTTCTGCTGACCGGCCTGCTTGAGCCTACCAATGAACCTTATGCGATTGCCAAAATCGCCGGCATCAAGTTATGCGAAAGCTACAACCGTCAGTACGGCACCGACTACCGTAGCGTCATGCCCACCAACCTGTATGGCCCTGGCGACAATTACCATCCCGAGAACAGCCACGTCATTCCTGCATTGCTGCGCCGCTTTCACGAGGCCAAAAGCACGGGTGCAAAAAAAGTGGTGGTCTGGGGCACTGGCACGCCGCGTCGCGAATTTTTATATGTAGAAGACATGGCTGAAGCGAGTGTGCATGTGATGGAACTGGAACGCGCCACCTATGATGCCCACACCACGCCGACGTCAAGTCATATCAATGTCGGAACCGGAGAAGAAGTCACCATTCGGGAATTGCTGGAACTGGTTGGCAAGGTAACCGGCTATCAAGGCACCGTTGAATTCGACTCCGATAAACCTGACGGAACTCCAAGAAAGCTCATCTCCAACGACAGATTGTCCAAGCTGGGATGGCACCGAAAAGTGGAGTTGGATAAAGGGCTGGCCACTACTTATTCACACTATGTAAATTCCCTGAAATAGATCGATTGAGCATCGTGGGCTCCATTATCAAGGGCAATTTAAAAATTGCCTGTTGGAGCAAGTTTTATATTTCAGAGAGTAATTTCAGGGCGGCCTGAAGTGTTGCATCTTTCTTGGCGAAACAAAAACGCACGATGCCGGATTCCTTCGGCTGGTGATAAAAAGCGGATACCGGAATTGCTGCCACGCCAATTTCGGCAGTCAGAAATTGGCTGAACTCAACCTCGTTCAGGGCCGAGATGGATGCATAATCTACGCACTGAAAATAGGTGCCGTCGGATGGCAACAATCTGAAGCGGCTATTTTTCAGACCATCGCGAAACAAGTCGCGCTTGCGCTGGTAAAACGCCGGCAATTCCAGATACGGTGCAGGGTCGCGCATATAGTCTGCCAGCCCATGCTGCATTGGCGTGTTGACGGTAAATACATTGAACTGGTGCACCTTGCGAAATTCCGCCATTAGCGCTGCCGGTGCCGCCACATAACCGACTTTCCAGCCGGTGACATGGTAAGTCTTGCCGAAACTGGACACGATAAATGCGCGCGCTGCCAGTTCAGGATGGCGGCAAACCGACTCATGTGCAATTCCATCGAACACCATGTGCTCGTATACTTCGTCCGAGATTAATAATATGCCGGTGCCGCGCACGATGTCTGCCAGTGCTTGCAAGTCCTTTTTGAGCAGAATGGAGCCGGTCGGATTGTGCGGCGAATTGATGATGATCAGTCGCGTTTTAGGCGTTACCGCTGCCGCCAGTGTGTGCCACGGAACCGAATAACCGCGCGGTCCGATTTCCATTTGCACAAAAACCGGCACTCCGCCTGCGAGTTCGATGGCCGGCACGTAACTGTCATACGCCGGCTCGATAACGATCACTTCGTCACCGGCATGCACACTGCACAGGATTGCGGTCAGCAGCCCTTGCGTAGCGCCAGCGGTTACCGTGATTTCGCTGGCGGCACTGTACTGGTGGCCGTAAAGTTGGTCGATCTTGCGCGCAATGGCTTCGCGCAAAGGCGCAATTCCAGCCATCGGCGGATATTGGTTCAGCCCGTTTTTCATGGCTGCGGTGACCGTATCGATCAACGTCGGATCACAGTCGAAATCGGGAAAGCCCTGACCCAGGTTGACCGCATTTTTTTCCAATGCCAAGGCTGACATGACGCTGAAAATGGTGGTGCCTACTTTGGGTAGCTTGGAGGTCAGCGCTATCGGCTCAAAAGGGGCGGGTGCAGGCGGAAGTTGCTGTGTCATGGTCGGATCGGTATGCATGGGTCGAGCCGGTATTTTAACGCCGGCGCCGGCCTAATTGACAGGAAGAGGCAGCAGGTTGAGGAATCAGCGGGTACTATACATTTTCATAAAAATTTCTCGGTTTTGATGCATACCCGCTTATGTATATTTAAATGACGCATGAAAATAATGCGTAAAATACATGTTTTTTTACTATACTCCCTAAAAGAATAGTTTTATTGAAGTGCAGGCCGGTTACTGCTCACGCAGGTACAGCGCGTCGTCGAAGGTGAAAAGCCACTGCGGTCGATACACCGCCAAGATCGTAACCAGAAATCCGATCAAAAAAGTTTCGCCCCACGCCAATAGCAGCATGTAGGCAATTGTGTCGTAGGAGTTAGTCAACGGCGCTGTAATCCATAGCCCGTGGGCGGCAATGGACATCATGCCAGTCACAGACAGCACTACCATCGAGCCGAAAACAGCGTTGCCGAACAAGTAGACGAACATGTGATGCGGTAAACGCTCTTTGATCGCAGTTAATATGACCTCGCTAAGCCAAGTGGGCAGTAGCGCCAGCAAGAGTAAATTCATGCCAAGATTGCCCCATACGCCGTTGAATAGCGCTGTGTAGGCAATAACGGATAGCCCCAGGCCCAGCGCGGCCAGAGAGCGGCCGAACATCAGCGGAAAAAGAGACAAGCCCATCAGATGCAAGTTCAGGTCGCTGTTGATGTTGATGCGTAGTCGCCACAGCATCGTCAGCATGATGAGCAGAGCGCACCAGGCAGAAAACACTGTCGGTGCCTCCAACCGTTTCCAGGGCGCGCCCAGCACGCAACGCAATATCCCAAAAATCGCCAGACACCATGCGATGATGGCTACTCCAAGCGGGAGCGGTGTATTGAAAATACCCATGAGAGATTATCTTTGCAGTTAAATATGTGCGCAACTATGGTATCCATTATCACTGCAAGCTGCGAGAGATTCAGGCTTATAGCGCCCAAGTTTGCGGCAGGATAATATCGAAGAGACCGGCACGAGCGGTTTTTTTGGCCAGTTTTAGCAAGGCTTTGTCTTTCGTGATCAAAGTCACAGCTTGCGCGTCGCGCGACAACTCCAGAAACTTTTGATCGTCGGGGTCGCTACACAATGGCAATTTGATGTTGGTTAGCGGTTCCGGCGCAATGCAGCTGATCAGCGCATCAAAGGCAGCGTTGCATTCGGTGCGCATGGCGTCATCCAGGCGCAGTTGTGAATAGCCCAGGACAATCTGCCACTCCATGCGGCATTCCGCTTTTGTGACAGCCTCTACAGCACCGCTTTTCAGCGCAGCCAGCAAGTCGGCCCAGCGCGGGTCGTTGAAGACGAATAAATCCAGGCATACGTTGGTGTCGAGTACGATGCGTTTCGGCTGTAGTGAAGTGTTCATGCGGGTTTTGTCCAATCGTCCAGAATTAGTCTAAGATTCGAGCAAAAAACAGCGCGCCAAACGCATGCCGTATTGGACAAGACTATAACCGGTTATCACTCGCGCAACTATGCTAGGTCTAGCCAAGCAGTGCTACAAACATATCTTTGACAGCTCCATGAAAGCGCTTGTGTTGCCACAGTAAAAAATAGAAATAAAGATCTGTGCGTTTGCGCTTAATAGAGTGACGAATCCAGACATGCCAGAGCCCTCGAAAATTTAAAAAATTAACGGAAAATGGGGGCGCTTTGCCAAATTTTGATTCATGTAACAACCCCACTTTACTGCAAAGCTGAGGAAGCCATAGTACGATTTCCGTGAAGCCAAAAAGTTGGAATGCCAGAACTATACATTTATGGTTTAACTCATGAGAAACCGTGCACGTTTCTATGTAAGGCTGATCGTTACGGCCATTGCCTTGGTTCTCTCCGCCACCGCCACCGCGGAAGTCGTTGATAACTGGGGCAATTTGCAAAAAGATTATTTCCCAGACAAAAATTTAGAGCCCGGTTCGTTCATCCGGTTGACTGCGCCGCAGCGTGCTGAAAGCGGCGCCAAGGTGCCATTCGCGTTCAGCATCAATTATCCGATGACCACTGAAAAATATATCAAGTCGGTTTTCGTATTCGTGGACGGAAATCCAGTTCCTTTAATAGCAGTTTTTCATTTCAGCCCACTTAAGGGCACCTCGAATAACCGCGTTTTCGATCATTTGATAGAAAAGGCGACTTCATCCGAGCAGCCAAGTACAAATTTTTTCTGAAACCTGCCGAAAGCAGCGAGTTGATACGAAGTTTTCGTTGAATTTCGGGTAGCGCTGCCGATTTTTATCGGCTTTCAGTCGGCAGTTTCGCCGTTTTAAAATGCCGCAAGACCTTTTTCTTGCAAGAACACCATGCGTTTCATGTTGTAGCTTGCTGCCTTGAGGTTTAGTGCAAACGTGGTGCGTACGATCCCCAGGCAGCGCACCAGTTTGCTGCCCATCTGCGCCAGAGCGCCAAACACATGTTCGACTCTGGCGCGGGGCGTGGCGATGCGGCGGTTGCGCTGCTTTTGCATAGCCGAGATGGCTTTCGTGGCAGTGCCTTTTCTCTGGATATGGACACGCCAGCCAGCTTGGTTCAATCCGGCTTCGCGCTGCGCGCTGGGGTAACCGCGATCGGCATACACGTCCCGGCTGGTGTTATTGGCATCCAGCAGGTCTTCAAAGACGGTGGTATCGGCGACAGCGGCGTTCGTGATGATAATCTTGCGAATCACTTTGTAGCGCTTGTCTACGCTGGCATGCAACTTGTAGCCGAAATGGTTCTTGCCATGCTTCTTGGTCCACTTGGCATCGACATCTTTTTGCGCTGCACTGGCGCTTGCACCAAGGTCGCGCCGATTATCTGGCCGCAGCGTGCCAGGTAACCGTGCGCGAGAAGCTGTTGCTGCACCTGTCCAAACAACTGGGCGCCCAAGCCTGCCTGCGCCAGGCGGTCGCGAAACAGCCAGATCGTCTTTGCGTCGGGGATGGTACTGCTGTCGGTCAGGCCCAGATACGACAGGAAGCTGCGGCGCTCGAGCAACTGATATTCAAGCGCGTCGTCTGCGAGATTGTAAAGTTGCTGCAGCACCAGAATCTTGATCATCAAAACTGTCGGATACGGCGGTCGGCCGCCCTTGGCCCGTGAAGGACGCGGCACAGCGGTATCAATACCGGCGGCCAGCGCAGTGAAGTCCACATGTTTGGCAAGGCCAACAAGGGGATCACCCAGTTTCTCACGACGGTTCCCGCGTTCCTCTTCGGCAAACAAACTGGATTTGGGTAGCATCATTGTGAAAACTCGCGCTGGTTCTTGGGAATACTGAAATTTTACGCAATCAGTCGAACTAGCAGGGAGGTTTTAGAGGTGCTCTTAAGCGAGCCCAACACACTCCTTTCTGAGACACCACCCTGAAGACCTATGCTAATTGGTTGTTCGGCGCGGTGACTTCAAATTTGCATGTTGTTTCCTTGGTGGTAAGTAAAAATGACTGATGTTAATTAATGTACAACGGCGTCCAGTTCACCTTTGGTGTAGCGCAGGGCCATTTGCTCAAGTGGTGTAACCTTGATCTTCGATGCCTGCCCGGCTGAGCCGAACGCTTCAAATCGTATCAGGCATATTTCCTTGGCTGCTGCGGTGGCGTCCTTGAAAAACCTGCGCGGATCGAATTCGGACGGATGCAGGGCCATGCCGCGGCGCATGGCACCGGTCATTGCCAAGCGGATATCGGTATCGATATTGACCTTGCGCACACCGTGCTTGATACCTTCCAGAATTTCTTCGACCGGTACCCCATAGGTTTCTTTCATGTCACCACCATACTGGCGGATGATTTCCAGCCATTCCTGCGGCACGGAAGAGGAGCCGTGCATCACCAGGTGTGTATTGGGAATGCGCGCATGGATTTCCTTGATACGGCTAATTGCCAGAATATCGCCGGTAGGCTTGCGGCTGAACTTGTAAGCGCCATGACTGGTGCCGATTGCAATCGCCAGCGCATCCACACTTGTTCGCTTGACGAAGTCGGCGGCTTGGGCAGGATCGGTCAGCAATTGGTCGTGCGATAGTATTCCTTCGGCGCCAGAGCCGTCTTCCTCGCCCGCTCGACCGGATTCGAGCGAACCCAGACACCCCAGTTCACCCTCGACCGACACCCCGATGTAATGTGCGAAGTCCGTCACCTTGCGGGTTACCTCCACATTGTATTCGTAGGATGATGGCGTTTTCATGTCTTCCATCAGCGAGCCGTCCATCATTACACTGGAAAACCCAGAACGGATCGAAGCCTGACATACCGCAGGGCTGCTGCCATGATCCTGATGCATGCAGATCGGGATATGCGGATAGGCTTCCACTGCTGCTTCCACCATCTTGCGCAAAAATGCTTCACCGGCATATTTGCGCGCACCAGCCGAGGCTTGCAGGATTACTGGGCTGTCGCAAGCATCTGCGGCCTGCATGATGGCGAGAATCTGTTCCAGATTGTTGACGTTAAAAGCAGGTAGGCCATATTGGTGGTCGGCAGCATGGTCTAGCAATTGGCGTAGCGATACGAGGGACATGTAAATCTCCTTACAGGGTTTGAGGTGTCAAGCGTTGAATTTTTCACCGACGCACACGATTTTCAACGTGTTCGTGCCACCGGCAGTATCGATCGAGTCACCAGCCGTCAACACCAGAAGATCGCCATGTTTAACCACTCCGTTTTTAAGCAGCAAAGCTTGGGCATCAACCAGAAGCTGATCCCGGTTTTTGGTTGGAATCATGCTCATCGTGGCCGAGCGAGCGCGGCGCAGGTCTTCGTGCATCACATCAGTCAATACCTGATCGTTGGTATAGGCATGGATGGTGGTCATCAGGCCTGTGACTACGCCAATTTTTTCGTGCAGCGGCTGAATCAGCGGTGCCAGGCAGTTGGTGGTGCAGGATGCGTTGGAAATCACGGTGTCGGTAGCCTTGAGCACCTGGTGGTTGACGCCATATACGATCGTGGCATCCACATCCTTGCCGCCGGGTGCGGAGATGATGACCTTTTTCGCACCGGCTTTAATGTGCGCCGACGCTTTTTCTTTGGTCGTAAAAAGGCCGGTGCATTCCAGAACCACATCCACACCCACACCCAGTTTGTCCCAAGGCAGTTCGGCCGGATTGCGGTTGGCCAGCACGCGTATGCGGTCGCTGTTGACTATCATGCAGTTGCCATCCACCGTTACGCTGCCGGAGAACCTGCCATGCGCAGTATCGTACTTGGTCAGATGCGCATTAGTTTCCGGGTCGCCCAGGTCATTGATTGCAACGATCTGGAAGTCATGCTTTTTATTTCCTTCGTAAAGGGCACGAAGTACGTTGCGGCCATAGCCATTGATGGCGACTTTGATAGTCATGCTGTTATTTCTTTTTTTGGTTGTACGTATGGCTGTGCCAGCAGAGTCGGTAATTCATTAAAGGATTCGATCAAGGCGTCGCATTGCATGCCGTTGTACCCATCCGGCCCCGGATAGCCGTAGCGCACGATATAAACCGGCATCCGGGTGGCGCGGGCGGCGGCCACATCGACTGCCGAATCTCCCACCATTGACGACCTTCCTGGACTTGTCTCCAGCAATCGGCAGGCATGTAGCAGCGGCTCAGGTGCGGGTTTCATTTGCGGTATGGAGTCGCCACCCACCAGGATGTCAAAATACCCATTCAATCCAGAGATTTGCAGCAAAGATTCGGCAAATTCAAACGGCTTGTTCGTGATACAGGCCAGCCGAAAATCGGCCTCTTTCAATGCCATCAGACCCTCTCGCACACCAGGAAACACGGTACCGAAGTACCCGTTTGTATCCCGATAATGCTTATAGAACAGATCTTGCGCATACTGCTCATCCAATGTGTCGGAAATGCCACTGACATGGAGTATGCAACGCACCAGATTGGGTACACCCTTACCGATGAAGCTGCGCACCGTTTTGTATGGCAGAGGCGGTGCGCCCAGTTCTTCCAGCATGCGGTTGGCCGCTGTAACAATGTCGGGGGCTGTTTCCACCAGCGTGCCATCGAGGTCGATCAGAACCGCGCGCGGCGAGGTGTCGATGCTGTCCATTAGCGACCTTGGATCACAGCGAGCGCACACTCGGCCACATGTGCAGGCGTCAACTTGAAGTGCGCATACAGTTGTTCCGCCGGAGCTGATTCACCGAATGTATCGATACCGATGGCGATGCCGTTTTCTCCTACGACTGCGCGCCAGAACCAGGTCACGCCAGCTTCGATGCTCACGCGGGGAACTCCGTTTGGCAAAACATGGTTGCGGTAGTTGGCATCCTGCGCATAAAAAGCTTCAACGCAGGGCATCGAAACCACCCGCACGGCAACGCCTTCCTGGGTTAACTGCACGGCTGCGGTAGTAGCTATTTCCACTTCAGAACCGGTCGCAATCAGCACCACTTGAGGCTGTGCGCAATCGATCAAACCATAGCCGCCACGAGCGATATCGCTGATCTGCTCAGGACTACGCGCAAAAGGCGTCAAAGCCTGGCGCGAAAGCACGAGGCAGGTCGGGCCATCCGTGCGCGTGATTGCCGCTTGCCAGGCGATGGCGGTCTCCACCCCATCGCATGGACGCCAGAGTCGGTTATTGGGTATCAGGCGCAAGCTGGCTGCATGTTCAACCGGTTGGTGTGTCGGTCCGTCTTCGCCCAGACCGATAGAGTCATGCGTGAGGACATGAATCACGCGCTGTTGCATCAGCGCCGCCATGCGAATCGCATTACGCGAATAATCCGAGAACGTCATGAAGGTGCCGCCGTAGGGGATAAAGCCGCCATACAGCGCCATGCCATTCATGATCGCGGCCATGCCGAACTCGCGCACGCCATAGCTCAGGTAATTCCCGCTGCCATGATGATTGACCCACATCGATGCCTTGACATTGGTCAGGTTGGAACCGGATAAATCCGCCGATCCGCCAAAAAACTCGGGTAGCGTCGCCGTGATATGTTCGAGCACAATTTGCGATGCTTTGCGGGTTGCCACCTTCTTGTGCAGTTCGCCGGGAGTATTGATCAACTGCGCAAACTGCCCGGATAACGCTGCGGGCAGGATACCTGCGGCGCGGCGAGTCAGTTCGGCGGCCAACTCGGGAAACGCTGTCTGATAAGCGGAAAAATCCATTTCCCATTCGGACTGAAGGGCGCGACCGGCGTCGCGCCCGTCCCACGCCGCCGCCATCTCCGGCGGTACCTCAAACGGTGCAGCAGTCCAGCCTTTTTGCGCGCGCATCGCCGCAATCTCCTGGGCGCCAAGTGGGGCGCCATGCACATTGTGCCCCCCAGCCTTGGTCGGCGCACCCTGTCCAATTACAGTTTTGCAGCAGATTAGCGTAGGTCGGCATTGCTGCGACTTGGCCTGCCGGATCGCGGTGTCGAGTGCTTCGACGTCATGTCCATCGACAGCTGCGATCACGTTCCAGCCATAAGCGGCAAAGCGCTTTGGTGTGTCGTCGTTGAACCAGCCTTCGACATTGCCATCGATCGAAATGCCATTGTCGTCGTAAAAGCCGATCAATTTTCCTAACCCGAGCGTACCCGCCAGCGAACAGACCTCATGACTGATACCTTCCATCAAACAACCGTCGCCCATAAACACATAGGTGTGGTGGTCGATGACGGCGTGGCCCGGACGGTTGAAACTGGCCGCCAGCATTTTTTCCGCCAGTGCCATGCCGACTGCATTGGCTAAACCTTGACCAAGCGGACCGGTCGTGGTTTCCACGCCAGGCGTGACATTAACTTCTGGATGCCCCGGTGTTTTCGAATGCATCTGACGAAACTGTTTGATTTCCTCTATCGGCAAATCATAACCAGTCAGGTGCAAAAGCGCGTAGAGCAGCATCGAGCCATGCCCGTTGGACAAGATGAAGCGATCACGGTTAATCCATTTTGGGTCAGTTGGGTTGTGACGTAGATGGCGACGCCAAAGCACATCGGCAATTTCAGCCATTCCCATCGGAGCGCCGGGATGACCGGATTGTGCTTTTTCTACCGCATCGGCCGCTAAAAAACGCAAAGCGTCTGCTGCTGTGGCGGTGGCTGCCATTGATTTTTCTGGAGCATTCATCGTTCACCTTTATCAGAGGACGCCCGTGGCGCGTTTTTTACGTTCCATCATGCGCAGGACGAATGGTGTGAAAATCAACTGCATCGCCAATTCCATTTTTCCGCCGGGTACCACGATGGTGTTGGCGCGCGACATGAATGAGCCGTCGATCATATTCAGCAGATACTGAAAATCGATTCCTTTCGGATTGGCGAAGCGGATTACTACAAAGCTCTCGTCGGGCGCGGGTATTTCACGCGCAATGAAAGGATTAGAGGTATCCACACAAGGCACACGCTGAAAATTCACATGGGTGTGCGAGAACTGCGGACAGATGTGGTTCACATAATCCGGCATGCGGCGCAGGATGGTGTCGGTGACTGCCTCGGTCGAATAGCCGCGTTTGGACTTGTCGCGCCACAGCTTTTGAATCCACTCCAGATTAATGACCGGCACCACTCCGATCAACAGGTCGGGATGTCGCGCGATATTGACCTCGTCGTTGACCACGCCGCCATGTAACCCCTCGTAAAATAGCAGGTCGGTATCAGCGGGCAAGTCCTCCCACGGGGTAAAGGTGCCGGGCTCTTGTTTGTAAGGCGCAGCTTCTTCGGTATCGTGCAGATATTTGCGACGCTTGGCGGTGCCGGTCTCTCCATAGGTGCGAAACAGCGTTTCAAGTTCCGCAAATAGATTGTTATCAGGACCGAAATGACTGAACTTCATATCGCCGATCTGTTCAGCAGCAGCAAGCTTCACCTTCATTTCACTGCGATCGTAGCGATGAAAACTATCGCCTTCGATAATGACTGAGCGCACCTTTTCGCGGCGAAAGATATTTTCAAAGGTGCGGGTAACGGATGTGGTGCCCGCTCCTGACGAACCGGTAATGGCAATAATTGGGTGGCATTCAGACATGATGTGCTCTCGAAAAAATTAATTAGATCCACGAAACAGACTGCGCTCATTGAATAGCGGATTCGGCAGATTATCCTTCTGCGGCGCATTGTGATAGCTCTCAATACGCTCGACTTCATTGCGCGAACCAAAGATGAGACCGATACGTTGATGCAGCGATGTCGGTTGCACTGCCATGATCGATTGACGACCGGTACTGGCTTTACCGCCTGCCTGTTCCATGATGAAGCCGATCGGATTAGCTTCGTACAGCAGTCGCAGTCGACCTGGCTTGTCGGGATCCTTATAGTCGCGTGGATACATAAAGACACCACCGCGCATCAGAATGCGGTGCGCTTCGGCCACCATCGAGGCAATCCAGCGCATATTGAAGTCCTTGTCGCGCATCCCGGTTTTACCGGCCATACACTCATTCACATAGCGTTTAATCGGTTCTTCCCAGAAGCGGCTATTCGATGCGTTGATCGCAAATTCATTCGTCTCTGGCGGAATTTGCAAGCTGGGATGGGTCAAAATGAATTCGCCCAAATTAGGGTCGAGGGTGAAGCCGTTGACGCCGTTCCCTACCGTCAGAACTAACATGGTTGCCGGCCCATAAATGGCATAACCTGCAGCCAATTGCTGCACACCCGGTTGCAGGAAATCCTTTTCACTGACGCTTTGGACACCGTCCGGTGCGCGCAGTATTGAGAAAATACTGCCCACCGACACATTGACGTCGATATTGGAAGAACCATCGAGAGGGTCAAACACCAACAGGTATTTCCCTTTGGGAAACGGATGCGGAATTTGATACGGATCCTCCATTTCTTCGGATACCATTCCGGCCAGTTGGCCACCCCATTCCGTAACATGCAAGAAAGCATCGTTACTCATGATATCGAGATTTTTCTGTGTTTCACCTTGGACATTGATGGTGCCACCGGCTCCACCCGCATTGCCGAGCACACCGCCCAACGCGCCAAAAGCAGTGGCACGCGCAATGCTCTTGCATGCCAGTGCAACATTCAGAATCAAGCCATTGAAATCACCGCTGGCTTCTGGATAACGGCGCCGTTCTTCAATCAGGAACTGGGTCAGGGTGGTGCGATACTGGGTTAAGGGCATGATGATCTCCGCTCGGTTTTTATAGGTTGAGGGCTTGCGCGCGTAGTTGCTGCATGATGGTGCGGTACCCTTTATCTGGGTCAGGTGCGCTAAAAACTGCACTACCTGCTACAAAGGTATCGGCTCCAGCTTGCCGAATAACACCGATGTTGTCTGCCCTGACGCCGCCATCGACCTCAAGCCATATGTTGTGACCGCCGGCAGCTTGGTGGGCATCGATACGAGCGCGTACTGCTGTTAGTTTTGTGAGCGTACTGGGGATAAATTTCTGGCCAGCAAAGCCTGGGTTGACGCTCATTAGCAGCACCATGTCGATTTTATCCATGACATAGTCGAGCAAATCCAGTGGCATGGCGGGATTGAATACCAACCCGGCCTTGCAGCCATGCTCGCGGATCAGGCTGAGGGTGCGGTCGACGTGGCGGCTCGCTTCCGGGTGAAAGGTGATGAAATTGGCGCCCGCCTTCGCGAACAGTGGAATCAGCGCATCCACCGGTTCGACCATCAGATGCACGTCGATTGGGATCGTGACATGCGGGCGGATCGCTTCGCACACCAGCGGCCCAATGGTCAGATTGGGTACGTAGTGGTTATCCATTACGTCGAAATGGACCAGGTCGGCCCCGGCGGCTTCAATGGCGCGCACTTCTTCTCCCAGACGGGAAAAATCGGCAGAAAGAATGGATGGCGCAATGCGAATCTCTGAGGTTTTCATTTTAAGCCGCCTCAAATAAAGTGCCGTTATGCCAGCGCCGCAGCGCTGCCAGATCGACCCAGCGCTGATCGGCACCCGGAACATGCTGTCCCATCGGTTGGTTTGGGTCACCCAAATGCGGCAGCACGAGAAGTGCATCGGTGAACCGGTGCCCGACCGTATAAACGGTTGGCGTAATCAATGTCGCAATCCCCGCCGCATGTGCTGCGCGCAGCCCATTCTCCGAATCTTCGAAAGCCAGACACTCTGATGCCGGCAGTGCAAGTGCTTCGAGTGCGGCCAGATACACATCCGGTGCCGGTTTTTTGTTTTTGACTGTGGACCCATCGCATACGGTAACAAACAGCCTGCGCCAATCGCTGCCCAGCGGCGTGCGCAGCAGCGCATCGATATTGGCAGGCGTGGTGGTAGAGGCTATCGCCATCGGCATCTGCGCTGCATAGGCTTCGCGAATCAGCCTTAGCATACCGGGGCGCAAGGAAAGCTTGCCGCCACTGACCATAGCTTCATAATGCTGCGTCTTGGCAGCATGCACAGCGTCAATCATGTCCTTGACCCTGCGCCCGCCCGCCTCTTCCGGGTTAATCATGTTCCAGTAATACAGGAGCCGTTCTTTGCCGCCTGCCACATCGAGCAGGCCGGCATAAAGAGACTCGCTCCAGTTCCAATCCGGCCCAACCTCTGCAAACGCCGCGTTAAATGCATTGCGATGCGCTGTCTCGGTATCGGCCAGAGTGCCGTCCACATCAAAGATCAGTGCCTTTAACATGCTGCTTTCTCCTTCGCATCGGTCTGCGGGTTTTGCTTTGTAAATACGCGACTGGCCAGCAAATCAGGTGCAGTGATGGTCGTCAGTGATAAATCATCAGCTACCGAGGCTGGGTCTTGCATTAGTCGTGACGCATGTCGCAGCCGCGCCCGATCCAGTGCATTACGCACGCTACGTGCGTTGGCAAAGTGCGGCTGCGCCATGCGACGTTCCAAATAATCGGCAAATACTCGCCTCGCATCGTCGTCAAAGTGGTATTGCATGGTTTCCAGCATCAGGTCGGCGATCTGCGCCAATTCATCGACGCCGTAGTCGGGAAAGTCAATGTGATGTGCAATCCGCGAGGACATGCCGGGATTGGATTCGAAAAACCGATCCATACGGTACTTGTAACCGGCTAGAATCACCACCAGATCGTCACGATTGTTCTCCATCACTTGCAGCAGAATTTCAATTGCTTCCTGGCCGTAATCACGCTCGTTTTCCGGGCGATACAGGTAATACGCTTCGTCGATGAACAGTACACCGCCCATCGCTTTCTTTAGAACTTCCTTGGTCTTGGGTGCAGTGTGGCCGATATATTGGCCTACCAGATCGTCGCGTGTTACCGCGATTAAATGCCCTTTACGGATATAACCCAGGCTATGCAATATGGCTGCCATACGTAAGGCAACAGTCGTTTTCCCTGTGCCTGGATTTCCAGAAAAACACATGTGCAGGCTCGGAGCTCCCGCCGAAAAGCCGCGTTCCGTGCGTAGTTTGTCCACTAACAACAATGCTGCAATGTCACGGATGCGTTGCTTGACCGGTGCCAGGCCAATCAACTCGCGATCCAGCTGCGCCAGTAGTTCCGTAATGCCGGAACTGGCTAGTGCCAGCGCAAACGGATTTGTTGGTGCGGCTGGTGTGATGTTCGGCGTTTGCATGATGAACTCGATATAAAGACAATGAAAGACGGATCAGTAACGCGCACCCTCTGGTCTGGCCTGCACCGCATAGCTCTCGATGCTGTAACGAATCGTGCGGCCAGCCTCTTCATGACGAACCAATCGAAAGCCTGGCTCGACTTCAGGGCGGTTGACGATAAACGCCATCACCAGAGATTCCACTCCTTGACTGGAATCAAACGCCGTCATCCGAATGTAATAGTTGGCAAATGTCTTACGGCAGTTTGTCAGTTCCTGCATGATCCCGGCCGGGTCGCGCAGATCGAACATCGGCGGCCCGAACATTTCCCAATAGGTATTGCGTGGATGTGGGTCGTCGGTATATTCGATTGCCAGCGCCCAGCCTTTACCGAGGCAATAATCTATCTGTTTGGTGATTTGCTCGTCGGTTAGATCGGGCAAAAATGAAAATGTGCCTTGTGTAATTCGCATGGTATTCCTCTTCAATTCTTTATATGAACGTGCTTGTTCGCGTTAGGAAACGGAAGCCGTTGGGGCAAAATCAGACGTATCGGTAGAGGCGTAATTGAATGAAATTTCACCCCAGGTATCGAGCGCCGCTTTCAACGGTGTGCACCATTTGGCAGCATCACGCAGAATTTCCGGCCCTTCGTTCTTGATGTCGCGGCCTTCATTACGTGCCAGCACCATGACTTCTAAAGCTACACGGTTGGCAACTGCGCCCGCTTGAATGCCTTGCGGATGACCGATTGTGCCGCCACCAAACTGCAACACTACGTCATCGCCAAACAGATCCAGTAACTGATGCATTTGCCCTGCATGAATGCCGCCCGAGGCGACTGGCATGACCTTGCGTAATGCGCCCCAGTCCTGATCAAAGAAGTTACCGCGTTGTAAGTCGACTTTGGTTTGCGTGTCGCGGCAAACGTTGTAATAACCCTGCACCGTCATTGGGTCGCCTTCGAGCTTGCCGACTGCAGTCCCTGCGTGTAGATGATCGACACCACACATACGTAACCATTTAGCAATCACACGGAACGATACGCCGTGATTTTTTTGCCGAGTGTAAGTCCCGTGTCCGGCGCGGTGCATATGCAGTAGCATGTCATGCTGACGGCACCAGTTGGAGATGGATTGGATGGCAGTCCAACCGACCACCAGATCAACCATGACGACAACCGATCCCAGATCTTTGGCGAACTCGGCTCGGCGATACATTTCTTCCATGGTGGCGGCGGTAATGTTCAAGTAATGGCCTTTAACTTCGCCCGTGGCAGCCGATGCGCGATTTACTGCCTCCATCACGAACAGGAAACGGTCACGCCAGTGCATGAATGCTTGCGAGTTGATGTTCTCGTCGTCTTTCATGAAATCAAGGCCGCCTTTCAAGCCTTCATACACCACACGGCCGTAATTGCGTCCTGACAAGCCCAGTTTTGGCTTGGTGGTTGCTCCGAGCAGAGGACGTCCAAATTTATCCAGGCGTTCACGTTCGACGATGATGCCGGTCGGTGGCCCAGGGAAAGTCTTGATGTAGGCAACCGGAAATTTCATATCTTCCAGGCGCGCTGCTTTTAACGGCTTGAAGCTAAAGACGTTACCAATAATGGAAGCGGTAACGTTGGCAATCGAGCCTTCTTCAAACAGTGACAGGTCGTAAGCTACCCAACAGAAGTATTGATCGGGATTATTCGGTACCGGATCAACCCGATACGCTTTGGCGCGATACATGTCGCATGCAGTCAGGCGGTCAGTCCATACAACAGTCCAGGTGGCCGTCGATGATTCCCCAGCCACCGCTGCTGCGGCTTCGATCGGATCGACCCCATCCTGCGGCGTGATGCGGAAAACAGCCAGCACATCGGTTTCCTTGGGCACGTAGTCGGCATCCCAATAGCCCATCTGCGCGTACTTGAGAACTCCGGCTGAATAGCGTTTCTTAGAATCCGTAATTTGCGTTGCTTCGTTGCTTCCCATCGCGCTCTCCTCAGTTGGGCCGAGGCCCGTTTGGCTTTCTATGGACTTCACTATATAAAGCGGATAGCATCAGGTCTAATAAATAAAAATTTAAATTTCATCAGTAAATACTTATATATTGATTGCCATGCGCCGCTATACCCTCCGCCAACTCGATACCTTTCTCGAAGTCGCACGCCAACTGTCGATTTCGCGTGCTGCTGAAAAGCTGCACGTCACACAGCCGGCGGTATCCATGCAGATGCGACTACTTGAAGAAGCGGTCGGCATGCCGCTCTATGAGCAGACCGGCCGCAAGATTCAGCTCACAGATGCCGGGCAGGACTTTCAGCAGTACGCGATTGCTGCCATTGCGCAGTTGAAGCAGCTGGAAGATGCGATGGCGGAACGGCGTGGCATCAAGAAGGGGCGTGTTGAACTGGCAATCGTCAGCACCGCGAAGTATTTCGTGCCGATGCTATTGGTGCGCTTTCGCAAGAAGTTCCCCTCCATTGAAGTGGCGTTACAGATTCACAACCGCGAGAGCATCATGAGCTTGCTCACGCGTAACGAAATTGACCTGGTAATCATGGGACACACTCCCGACACTATCGAATGTTCTGCCACCGCCTTTGCAACCAATCCGATGGGAGTTATCTGTGCACCGGAGCATCCTTTGTCGCGCAGACGTCATGCGCCATTGTCAATACTGGACGAGCAAGATTTTGTGGTGCGGGAAAGCGGTTCCGGCACCCGAAAATTAATGGAGCAACTATTTGCCGAATATGGAATAAACCCGCATATCGTGATGGAAATGCCGAGCAATGAAACCATCAAACAGGCTGTCATGGCAGGTATGGGGCTGAGTTTCCTGTCGCTGCGCACCACCCGGCACGAGCTTGCGTCTGGCCATCTGGTGCTGTTGGATATTGACGGTTTGCCGGTTGTGCGCCAATGGCATGTTACGCACTTGGCATCAAAACGGCTATCGCCAGCGGCCAGCGTGTTGAAGTCCTTTATGATTGAAGAGGCAGGGCCGCTGATTAATCTCTGGGCGTGATGTCGGTACAGAACAACTATTCGAGCGGCGCCAGCGGCAGTTCGATCACGAATTCCGCGCCGCCCTCTGGATGGTTGCGCGCGTACAGCCTGCCCGTGTGCTGCTCAATAATGCCGTAGCTGATCGAAAGCCCAAGACCGGTTCCCTTGCCGACCGGCTTGGTGGTGAAAAACGGGTCAAAGATATGGGCCAAATGATCCGGTGCAATTCCGCTGCCATTGTCATGCAGGAAAAGCGAAACGGTGTGTACATCAACCTGGGCTGTAATCCATAACTGCGGCGTAACGACAGTGGCCGCCTGTGCAGCATCGTACGCATTGGTAATCAGGTTCATCAACACTTGCAGCAGTTTGCCGGTATTGCCCATTACGTTCAACTCTGCTCCCGGTGCCCAGTGCACGATAAATTGTCGCGCGACACCTTTGCTGATCCAGTGAATAGCGCGTTCAATGACGTCGTTGAGATCCACCTTGATACGCTCTTCCCGGTCTACTGCAGAAAAGCGTTTAAGCCCATTAACAATGTCGGTAGTGCGGTGTGCGCCTTCCAGCGTACCCTCGATCAGCGATGGCAGATCGAGCAGAATGTGGTCGATGCGCAGCTTCTCACGCAAGGCAAGCAATCCGTCTTGCGAAGCTTTTTCATGCAGTGCCGTCACATATAAGGTCAATCGTTCGCTGTAGCGCTTGAGCGCATGCACGTTACCCAGAACAAAACTAATCGGGTTATTCAACTCATGCGCGACACCCGCAACCAACCGCCCAAGCGACGCCATTTTTTCCGAATGGAGCAATTGCTGTTGGGTGCGCTTGAGCGCTTCGTGGGTGTCGCTCAGCTCCCCATACGCTCGCTTGAGTTCTCCCATCGGGCGCCCTACAAACACATAACCGACCCGTCTCCCCAGACTATCCCGCCTTTGCGTGCAGTTCACATCGACTGGCACCGCACCGCGCACGGAATGGACTAGGTTAAGCTCGACGACCTTGCTGGTAATCTGCGGTGAGGCTTGTTCGATGACTCGCCGGATGGCGTCGATGCTGACGGAATCGGCCAGCAATTGATAGATTGGCATGCCGCGTAGATCATCTTCGTCCAAGCCGACCAGCTTACGTAATGCGGCATTAGTTTCTTCAATATTACCCGCCCGATTGCAGGCGATCAGCACATCCGACATGGCCGACAAGACACTGAAAATGAACTGCTGCGAATCTTCAAGCTGGGCGTTTTTTTCTTCAAGGACAATTTCATCCTTAACCAGTTGCGAATAGACCTCGTCCATTTTATGAATCACGTCCATCCACATTGCCTCATCAATGCCCTCCATTGACAGGGCGGCAGACGATGTCCCGCCATCGCCAGAGACGGCATCTTCAGAAATGGATTTGCGATGCGACATGACTGGATTTAGAAAAATAACAGCATTAATGCACGGTGCAAACCATGCAGGGATCAAACGAGCGCACGATATGCTGCACCGCCACCGGCATCTCCTCGCCTGGCCGTACCTCGGCACCTACCAGCGCCGCTTCCAGCGCGCCGGGGACGCCTTTGGCATCGCGCGGCGAGAAGTTCCAGGAAGTAGGCGCGATAATCTGGTAATTGGCAATTTTGCCTTTGCGAATCGATACCCAGTGGCCCAGGCTCCCGCGCGCGGCTTCCGTCAATCCCATGCCGTCGGCATTTTGCGGCAAGGTCTCTTCGATAAAATAAGGTGCATCGGTGCGTAAGGATTTGATCCATTGTTCCATCGCCGGCACCACTAGCGCCAGTTCCAGCAATCGCGCCAGCACACGGGTATAAACGGTCCCTCCGCAGCGCTTTACGGCATCGCGAATCAAAGGATGCCCATCGACCAGTTGTCGCGCCAGAGCCCCCGTTTCCAGCACCCGTCCATCAAGCCGGGGCGCTTTGTTCCAGGTGTAGGCATCGGGTTTGTCGATATCGGGCAAGGTCACGCCTTGGCTCGGGTGCCGCGGCCCGCCGGCACCGACCAGCCAGGCATGGGTGGCATCTTCGCCGATCCCGGCAGTATTCAGCGGTAAGCCCTGATTGCGCAGAGCATCCCAGACTCCGCGTGCAAACGTCAGTTCACCCTCCGGCAACGGATACGAACCATTCGACATGTACAGTCCTGGCCCTTGCCCCATGTGATCCAGTCCGATCTGCCAGGCCAGCGTCAAGAACAGGCGCAGATCGCCATGATCGGGTGCGGCAGCAGCGTGCCATTCACGCAGCGCCGCTTCGCTGTCAATGGCGGCGATGTGTTCCAGTTGGGTGCCAAACAGGGTTTGTTCCAGGAACGCCCGGAATTCCCGCACGCGTGCCAGCAGGCGAATACGCTCACTGGCATCGACCGCGCGCGATGAACCGGTCGGCTGGATCGCGTGCGTATGCGGCCATTTGCCGCCGAGGGTGCCGAGTAGTGTGAACCACCGCTGGCGCGCCGCCAACGTCAATCGCGTATGCTTTCCTTGCTGGGCAGTAAAACGTTCTTGCACGGCCGCATGCCACGGCTGTTGTGCGTAATCGGAGCGCGCAAAATCCGGCATAAAAAAGAGGTAAAAATGGGTCAGATGGTCGGCTAGATTTTCTGTCGCCAGCATCAGGTTGGTGACCCGCTGTCCATTCGGCGGCGGCGTCACACCCATCGCATCGGCCAGCGCGCGCGCTGCCGCCACCGATTGCGAAACCGAACAAATACCACAGATACGCGGCACGTAGATCAGCGCATCCATTGCTGGCTTATTTAGCAAAATCTGCTCAAAGCCGCGGTACATGGGAGCGTTGACACGCGCGCTTTGAACCCGGCCATCGGCGACTTCCAGACTTACTTCGAGGTCGCCTTCAACCCGATTGAACGGGCCGACAATCAATCGCGTCATGGCATCCTCATTTCAGGCGTGTCTTGCGAATCGCAGGTACCACCACCAAGTGGTCAGCCGTTGCGTTTTCGCGCACCCGTTTGGGCGTAGCCGATTTCGACAGCGATGCCAGCGCGATAAACCAGGCTTTTGGCATATCGGTCGGCAGGCCAATCGGGATACCGGCGATTTTCGGTGTGACATGAAATGCATGACCAGGCTCTTCAAAGCCGGGCTCGGTACAACTAATGCAGGCATAACCGCCGCGAGTGCAGGAACCATCGCCATTCCATAACCGTGTATTGCAATCGGCATGCACTTGCGTGCCCTTGCAACCCATGTGCTCCATCATGCAGCCTAGGTCGGACGGCTTTTCTGCGCTGGCTTTAAATTCATAAAATTCGTTGCGGGTGCAACCGTGATGCACCAGATGATCAGCATAAAAGCGTGGCCGTCCCAGTGCATCCATCTGGCTCGCATCAAACAGGTCTGCCGCTAAAGCCATCAAAGTTTCGAGAACCCAGTTAGGATGCGTCGGACAGCCCGCGACATTAATCACCGACAGCCCGGTACGCGAGCGGTAATCCGCACCCAATAATCCACCGACCTGATCGCCTTCATATTGCAAACCGCAGGCATCGGTCGGATTGCTGCCAGCTGCCGTAATGCCGCCATATGCGGCACAGGTGCCGACCGCCACCGTGTAATCGGCCACTGCTGCCAGTGCCTGCACCCATTCAATCATCGGCTTGCCAGTACCTGCCAGAATATGAAAGCGGCCAGTGCCATGCGGTCCGCGCAGCATCGAACCTTCAACACAAAGCGCATGCAGCGGCATCTCGCCGTCAATGCAGGCGCGCAGGATACGCAAGGCATCGGCACCGCTCTCGATCGACAGTGACGGATGCCACAGCATATTGATGCCGGCATCGGTAAGCGCGCCGAAAAAATCTGGTGTGTCTGCACACAACAGCGACATGCTGCAGCCGCCGCAACCGCCAGACTGCAGCCACAATACGTTGAAACCTGTTTTTTTCGTTTCGAAGACAGTAGAAGACCTCATTTTTTCTCCAGTTCCAAACGGGCCATTTTGCTGCGCAAGCCGACTCGCGACAGGCCCAGTTCCTTCGCGGCTCGCGTCTTGTTCCAGCGCAATCGCAGCAGCGTTTCTTTCAGGATGGCGGCCTCGATCACGTCCAGTCGCTCTTGCAAGGTTCCGTTGTGCGGTAGGTGCAAGCCTGCTGCACCATTTATATTAGCCGTCATGTCGGGTTGGCCTTGCAATACTTTACTGGAAAATGCTTGCGCCGTGATGAACGTATCGTCGGACAGCGTCAAGGCGACAGCCCGATAAATTTCGTTGCGCAGTTCGCGGATATTGCCTGGCCAGCGATAGGTGATCAGGCTTGCCATTGCATCGGTTGCAAAACTGCGCGCCGATAATCCCATTTCTAGCGATGCCTGGGCCAGCAGCGCCTCGGCGATCGGCACGATGTCGCCAGGGCGTTCGCGCAGCGGCGGCATGGTCAGCGTCATGGAGGCTAGCCGATAATACAAATCCTGGCGAAAACGGCCTGCGTGGACTTCCTGCTCCAGATCACGATGGGTGGCGGCGATCACTCGCACACTGACTGGGATAGCATGCGTAGCGCCGACCGGACGGATTTCACCCTCTTGCAAAACGCGCAGCAGCTTAACCTGAAATGCAAACGAGGTATCGCCGATCTCATCGAGCAATACGGTACCGCCATCAGCGCGCTGAAAAATGCCGATATGGTCGTCATAAGCCCCCGTAAACGATCCGCGCTTGTGCCCGAACAATTCAGATTCGAGCAAGCTATCCGAAATGGCGCCGCAGTTTTCCATTACGAACACGCCTTCCGCACGCGGACTCGCATAGTGAATCGCACGCGCCAGCAACTCCTTGCCGCTGCCTGACTCGCCCAGCACCAGTACCGACAAGTCGTAACGCGCTACGCGTGCGGCCAGTTCGCAAATACCGTCCATCGGGCTGCCGGCCACCCGAATGATGCGGTTGAAGTCGAACGTATTCTGAAGCTGCGTCTGCTTTTTTGCGGTACGCGTGCGCAGCACCGACGTGCTGGGACGCAGATCCAGATCCAGACGGTGCATCTGAAGTTGTAAAATGCGCGCCTCGACCGCACAACTTACCGCACCCAACAAATCATCCGGCATCCACGGTTTCAATATATATTGATAAATGCCGGCGTCATTGATGCCGGCAATGATGTCTTCGGAATCTGTATAGCCGGAGATGATGATGCGTACGACATTGGGCCAGCGCTCACGCACTTCCTTAAGAAATTGCACTCCAGAGGTACCTGGCATGCGCTGGTCACACAAGATCACGGCGGGCTCGTTACGCTCCATCGAGGTACGCGCCTCATCGGCGGAGCCGGCCGTGGACACATTAAAATCTTCTTCGAGCGTACGCCGGATCGCATCCTGAGAGCCGGTTTCATCGTCAACTACCAGTACATTCGGCAGGTTGTTAACGCCAAAACCGCTCATGATGCGGTACGCGGTTGATGCGACGATCCAGTACGGTGGATCGCCAGATGGCGCGGCGTCCAGGCGTGGGGCATTTTATGTACGAAATGATAACGCGCCACGTGGTAGCTCGGATCGAAGCCATAAAAATTACGGTGCATACGCGCCAGCTCTTCTTCGCGGTAGCGCTGCAAGGGTTTGACTGCTTCATCCTGTTCGCGCCGGGCACGTTTGGCGGCAAGCTGGACTTCGAAATCCTCCGACTGCGCCAGCGCCGACGCACGCACCCCGACCTCACCGAAAAATGCAGATGCCTCCTGCCCGAATACGGCATCGATCAAACCGATCCTGAGTGCGTCCGAAGCTGCCAACGGAAGCCGGTTCTGCATCAGCTCGCGTGCACCCTCTGCGCCAACGCGCTGCGGCAACAGATAAGTCCAATATTCGGAGCCATACAGATTGCCCATGTTTTTGTAATGCGGATTCAACAAAACATTCTCGTGTCCCCAGACAAAATCTGCCGCCAGCGCCAGAAATGCGCCACCCGCTCCGGCGTTGCCGCGCAACGCTGACACTGTGAGGTGATCGGTGGCAGTAAGAATTTCCAGTGCAAGGTCATCCATTGCATTGATGTTATTCCAGGATTCGTCGGCAGCACTTTCGGATGGGCGGTGGGCGGCCGCTTCAATACGGTTCAAGTGTATGCCGTTACTGAAAAAATCTTCTCCTCCCAGTAATACCAATACACGCGTAGGACGCTGCCGGGCAAATTGAACTGCTGTACGCAAGTGCTGACATTGTGCGGTCGACATCGCACCATTGTAAAAATCAAACGACAGAAAACCGACTAAACCGTCTTCACGATAACGCAATTCGCCCCATTCATCGTATGGCCGCATCAGCGCTGCCGGCCGTTCAGGCAACTGCGCGACATGCTCTGGGAACCACTGCGCGACCGGCAATTTGAACGGTTTGTCGGCAGCATCGTCTGTTTGTAGTGGACGGGCATGACCGATCCAGACACCACCATCGATGGTTCGCCGCAATACTGCATGATCGCGCCGGGCGACGATCTCACCCGCCGCACCCGCCACTGAGGCCAGTACTGCCGAGGTGGCGGGATGGGCGTCGTACAAATAACAGGGCACATCGAACAGGCAATCCAACACGCCGGGTACGCTGTCTGCACTGTATATTTTTGCCAGCACCTCCGCGCTGCAGTCGCGTTGCCAGTCGATCCTACGCTGCGCCTGCGGCAACGGTGGCTGTATGCGCCCGCGCGCAATCGCCATCTCCGCCAGTGGCAACGGGTGCGTACCTACAGCGAATTTTTCGACTGCTGCCAGCACTGCATGCACCGCTGCGTCCGTCACTTCGGTGCGATACACACTACTTTTTTTGGCGATGCGCAGCGGGAAATTGACATGTGCCCAAACATCACCGCCATCCATCTCTGCGTTGGCTTGCAAGATCGTCACGCCCCATTCAGCTTCTTTGTCGAGAATGGCCCAGTCTAGTGCCGAAGGACCACGGTCGCCGACAATCCCCGGATGTACCACCAAGCACACATGTTGCTGCCAGATCGAGGCCGGGATTGCGCGTTTTAAAAAAGGCGCGACGATCAGATTGGGCTTGAACAAGGCCACCGCTTCTTCACTGACTGAATCTGCGATATCGAGTTCAACAGACACCAGATGCCCGCACCCGCGCAACGCCACGAAAAGTCGTTGCGTCAGGCTGTTGAAACTGTGTGCCAAAAAAAGAATGCGCATGATCAGCAAATGCGTGGCAACTGCTCGCCCGATAGCCAATCGACCACGCGCCGCCCTCCGAAACGAGTCCGCATTTGCACGAAACCATGCGGGTCATCGGTGACCGTGCCAATACGCGCCGCCTGAGCACCTAGCGGATGGCTGCGCATTGCAGCCAGCAGTTGTCCGGCATCTTCCGCTGCGCAGATAGCAACCAGCTTTCCTTCATTGGCGACATACAACGGGTCGAGTCCGAGAAATTCGCATGCAGCATCGACTTGCGGCGACACCGGAATCGCCGTTTCCTCCAGTTCCATGCCGACACCGGATTGTTTAGCGATTTCGTTGAGCGTGGTGGCCAGCCCGCCACGCGTCGGGTCGCGCAAGACGCGCACGCCCGGCACCGCCGCCAGCATGTGTGCGACCAGACCATGCAAGGCGGCGGTATCGGACAGGATTTCAGTTTCGAAGTCGAGCGATTCGCGTTTCGACATGATCGCCACACCGTGGTCGCCGATCGTACCCGAAACCAGAATTACGTTACCGGCACGGGCGCCGGCGCCGTCGATGACAATGCCGGGCGGCACCACACCAATACCAGTGGTGGTAATGAACACGCCATCACCTTTACCGCGCTCAACAACCTTGGTATCGCCGGTAATGATTGGCACGCACGCCTCGCGCGCTGCTTGCGCCATCGAGTCGACAATGCGTTTGAGTTCCGACAGAGCGAAGCCTTCTTCGATGATGAAACTGGCAGACAGGTACAGCGGTTGGGCACCGGACATAGCGACATCATTGATGGTGCCATGCACCGATAGACAGCCGATATCGCCACCGGGAAAAAATAATGGCGACACCACATGCGCATCGGTCGCCATCACCATGCGACCGGCAGACATCGCAAAGCTGGCCTGATCGTTACCCTGACGCAGCCATTCGTTATCGAATGCCACAAGAAATAATTCTTCAATCAATTGTGCCGATGCGCGGCCACCGGCACCGTGGCCCATATCGATGCAACCTTTTTTGAAGTCGAGCGAACGTACGTAGTTTTTTTTAACAATACTATTCATGCTGATACCACCGCAATGTCTTTAAATCTGCCATAAGAATAATGCGCCGCACAAGCACCTTCGCTGGACACCATGCACGATCCCATCGGATTTTCCGGTGTGCAGACGGTACCGAATATCTTGCAATCGACAGGCCGTTTCACGCCGCGCAGGATCGCGCCGCATTCACACGCTTTGTTATCGGGAACAGGTTTGTAGGCCAGGTTGTAGCGCCGCTCCGCATCAAACGTTGCAAACGATGCGCGGATGCGCAAGGCGCTGTACGGTACTTCTCCCAAGCCACGCCACTCGAAAGTCGGACGCAATTCGAACACCTCTGACACTATGGCCTGCGCCGTCAGATTGCCCTGCGCCGACACTGCACGGGCAAATTCATTTTCAACTTCACATCGATTTTCGTTTACCTGACGAATCAACATCAGGATCGCCTGCATCACATCGAGCGGTTCGAATCCGGCAATCACGACCGGCTTACGATATTCCTCTGCAAAATGCACATACGGTTCAGAACCGATGACAATACTCACATGGGCCGGCCCGATGAAACCGTCGATCGGCACCGTTCCGTAATCCCGCACTTCCGGCGATTCGAGAATATGCGTGATGGCCGACGGCGTTAGCACATGGCAACACAGCACGCTGAAGTTGGTCAGGCCGCGCGCGTGGGCATCCCGAATCACCAAGGCTGTTGGCGGCGTGGTGGTTTCGAAACCGATGGCAAAGAAGACTATTTCACGCGTTGGATTTTCTTGTGCTATCCGCAGTGCATCCGAGGCCGAGTACACCATGCGGATATCGCCGCCGCGCGCTTTGGCCTTAATCAGCGACATGCCACCGGAGGCCGGTACGCGCATCGTGTCGCCATACGTACAGACAATCACATTGTGCTCCAGCGCTAGCGCCAGTGCGAGGTCGATACGGCCGATCGGCAACACGCAGACCGGACAGCCAGGGCCATGGATCATGCGCACGTTATCGGGTAACAATTCGCTCACTCCGTAGCGTGAAATCGCATGCGTATGGCCGCCGCAAAATTCCATGAAGCTATAGTTGCGATCCGGGTCCGTTTCAAGACGGATCCGTGCGGCAATTTTTTGCGCGATATCGCCATCGCGAAATTCATCAATGTATTTCATGATGGAAGAGCCTCCGCGGAGGTCGACTCAAACTTTGCCAGCTCGCCGAATAACGCCAGCGTGCGCAGTGCTTCCTCCGCATCGAGCTTGCCGATGGCGTAGCCGACATGCAAAATCACATAATCGCCCACTTCCACGCTGTCGAGCAACGCGGTGGAAATTTCCTTGCGAACTCCAGACAGATCGATCATGGCCCGTTGATTGGGCAGCACTGCCACGACACGAACAGGGATGGCTAAACACATGGGATGACCTCATTAAAAAGTGATTCAGAATCGTACGCATTATGGCTAGCCATCAATTGCTCACGGGCGACCCAGGCTTGACCAAGTGCCAATCCGGCGTCTCCGCAAGATACCGTTTGCGGCAGCAGGATGCGCAAACCGCGTCGCGCCAATGCGTCATGTAGCCGGCTAGTCATGATGCGATTCAGGAAACAACCGCCGCCGAGGACGATGGTGGATGCACGATGCACAACGACAGCCTGATCGATCCATGCCACCAACGCATCCACCAGCGTCAGATGGAAGAGCGCTGCACCGCGGGCAATGGCGTGCGGGTCGCCGCGATCGGCCAGCGCGAACAGGCTTGCCAACAGCGGCCGCAAATCCAGGGTGCCATCGGCACCGAGCGTGTATTGCCCGGTATGTTCCGGTTCGCCGTGGTCGGCTAAATAGGCCGCTGCCATTTTTTCCAACGCAATTGCCGCTTCCGCTTCAAACTGTTGTTTGACGCTGATGCCGAGCGCGCCCGCCGCTGCATCGAACCAGCGCCCGGCGCCCGTCGTTGTCGGACAACGAACACCGCGCTTCAGCATGGTCTGCACGGTACGCGCGGCCATCTGACCAACGCTACCGGAAAACCGTTGCGTGATTTCATCGCCGCGATCCAAGGCATGCAAGGTCGCAGATGCCATGCGCCACGGCTCGCGTGCGGCGACATCGCCGCCGGGCAGCGCCAGCTCCTGCAAATGCCCGAGACGCTGCCATGCCGCACCATCCACCAACAACAACTCTCCACCCCACGCCAGCCCGTCTGTACCCAGCCCGACCCCATCAAGCGCCAGACCAATGACTGCTTCCTGCAATCCGAACTCGGCCATTGCCACGCCGATATGTGCATGATGATGTTGAACGGCAATTGCAGGTACGCCAAGCTGTGCTGCGATGCGTAGCGCCAGACGCGTGCTAAAAAAATCCGGATGCAAATCATGTGCGACCGCCACAATCGTACCCTGTGCCTGCGCCACCAAACGATGCACCGAATCTTCCAGTGCGAGGCAATTGACCGGATCGTCCAGATCGCCATGCACCGGCGTCCAGCGCACGCCGTCGTCCTGCAATAGACACGCGGCATTTTTGAGCCAGGCGCCGCAGGCCAATATTGCCCCCGATACGGGCTTGCCTGTCGCTGGCAATGGTTGCAGCATCATGGTCAAACTCCGCCTGCCTGCACCTTGAGTGCAGCCAGTTCAGCTTCCAGTGCAGTGATGCGGTCTGTCAGCAGTTGCGGTGGTGTGGCGTCGGAAGATTGGCCCATACTGCGATGACCGGCCTCGATCCAGTCGAGCCATGCATCCATGCCTTCCCCGCTGACAGCGGACAATTGCATAATTTCTATCTGCGGATTGACACGCCGCGCGTACTCGATGCAACGCGCCACATCGAACTGCAGATGGGGTAACAGATCCGTCTTGTTAAGCACCATCAAACGCGATGCTGCAAACATGTCAGGGTACTTAAGCGGCTTATCCTCGCCCTCGGTCACGGACAGGATGACGACCTTCGCTGTCTCGCCAAGATCCCACATCGACGGGCAAACCAGATTACCGACGTTCTCGATAAACAGGATGCCGCCCTGCTGCGTCGCCTGCGGAGCATCGTGATGATGTAACGGTAGACGCGAGAAAGCATCGCTGACCATTTGCGCATCCAGATGGCAGCCTTTGCCGGTATTAATCTGGATTGCCGGAACACCGGTGGCACGGATACGGTCGGCGTCGAAGCTAGTCTGCTGATCGCCTTCGATAACGGCAACCGGCACACCGCCAGGGCGCCGGCTCAAGGCGTCTATGGTCGCGCACAGCAACGTAGTCTTGCCGGAGCCGGGACTCGATACCAGGTTCAAGGCGAGGATGCCATGACCGGCAAAATGTTCGCGGTTGTGTGCCGCATGGCGATTGTTTTCGCCCAACACATCTTGTTCCAGGCGAATCGCCCGCGCTTGGCTCATCCCCGGCACCGAAACGTTGGCAAGACCAGCGCCATAATGCAAATCACCGGTCGCAGCATCGACTGCCACATGCTCCGCGGCGTGATGATGTTGCTGCTGCGCATCGTCATGTCCATGTGAATGAGGGTGATCATGCGCATGGGCTTGCTCGTGGGCGATTTCCGGCTGACCGGCCTGTTTTCCGTTAGCGCATCCACATACAACACACATGGCCCATCTCCTTTTTCGATTTGACGTCTGGCAGGTTTGACCTGTCTAGTTGATTCTACTGATGTTCCGCACTGTTAGTGCGCCCCCTCTCCGGCAAGTACCAGAAAGGGAGTAAAGCAGACTGCCTGTCAGTTGGCTGTCATCATCCAGACACCGCTGGCGGCTACCATCGCCCCAGCTGCGCGCAACAACCAACCCTTTTTATCCATTCCTTTGGCAAGTATCAGACCTATGCCGTGCAAGGCTGCGGTAGACACAATGAAACCAATACCGTATTGCCATGCACTGCCCAGAAGAGGCATTTCGGCGCCGTGCGCGTAGCCATGAAAGATGGCGAACAACGCCACGATCGCAGCCCCGATTGCCGGCGTAACACGTACCGAAAATGCAATCAGGCACCCCAGTATCAGGACCGACATTGCGATACCAATTTCGACCATCGGCAATCCGATATTAACCATGCCGGCACCACCGGCGACCGCCATGAGCCCCACAAAGCTGGTTGGCACTAACCATATTGCACGACCGCCCAACTGATATGCCCAGGCCCCGACTGCGATCATTGCCAGCAAATGATCAAGACCGAATAGTGGATGCGCGACACCCGCAATCAAGCCGCCACCATGACCCGGATGGGCATTGGCTACGCCACAGAACACTACAGCGGCCAGGGCGATACATCCACGAATAAATTTACTGCTCATATAAGTCTCCTAGAATATAAATTTGATATCAATGCTTCGGATACCTGTGTGATGACAGCGGTTTTCATCATCTGAAGTTACCTATCTGACATTACGCAGATCTACTACAAGTGAAAATATTGTCCACGAAAGACATGAAAATTGCGGATCGGAGCCTGCGCATAGAGTTTTTATATAATAACGGAGTATGCCAATTTTTATGGCAATTACCGCATATATTTCTTGCGTAATATAAATATACTCATGTTAAAAGAGGCTAGCATCTACCTTTTTTCTGCATACGACATTCACAGTGCGTAAGGCCAGTTAATTATCTTCGACCATCATGTCAAGAACCCGCAATTCACTACCGCTAGTGGCCTTTAACTGGTAGTTGCCGCAGTGCTCGCAAGCATCCCCGTGAGCCAGCATCGTCACGGTGGTTTTGCATTGCAGGCACCACGCCTGACCAGCAGGTGTCTCGATTTCGATGCAGGCATGCTGCAGGCAAGTATCCTGCGCCATCACTTCCAGCGCAAAACGCAAAGCCCGCACTTCCACGCCGCACAAGGTGCCTGCTTCCAGTCGTAGCAGTGTGACGCGGGCAAAATGCTCGCGCTGTTCCGCTGCTTCGACGATCTTCAGAATACCGCTGGCGAGACTGACTTCATGCATGGATTACAAGCGCCCCCTGCCGCCGGTCTGAATGTACGTAAACAACTCGGTTTGCTGACGATTAATGGCAGTTAATGTGCTGTGAACACGCTTGATCACAGCACGCATGAAATTGAATATGAGCTCTGGATTTTCACTGATCAATGGGTCAATATCCGCCTTGTTAAAACTAATTACCGACGAATTTCCCAGCGAACGCACGGTTTCGGCGTGAGCGGAACCATCAATAAAACTCAGCTCGCCGACCAGATCGCCTTTTTCCAGAACATGCAAAATAGCGGGCGTCTGTTTTTCCTTGGCCACACTGGTAATTGCCAGGCGCCCCTTGGTAACGATATAAAAACTATTGGTCGAGACGCCTTTTTCGCACAGCACCTCATCATCTTCCAAATCCAGTTTTTGCGCTGCCTTCTCTGCCAGTGTCCTTGCGCCATTTTCACCAATATATTGGCCAATTGGTGCGTTATAAATTAATTTCGTTAGCTCTTCAGTCTTTGTTTTCATTATTTTTCCAGATCGGTGTTTATGAAAAAGCGCGCGCCAGCATCGGCGTTGGTAAGCGATTGTCTGTTATCGGAGAACGCTCCAGGGCAGCACGGCCAAGCTGACTGGTCGCATGATCCAGATTTTTTTTCGCCTGTTCTGTAAGGCCGAGTTGCAGCTCCCATTCATAACCGCGGATGGCGAGCACATACACTTCAGGTATATTTTCAAATACCTGCTGACACGTTGCCATCACGGTTTCTATCGACATCGTGTGCGAAGTGAAACTGAAATCCATTTTCGGCTCCGCTTTGTACAAGCGAAAACTATCCAGCGTCGTATCCTTCGACGCATCGATAAATAACACCCGCTGTTTATGGCTGATCAGATCGGCATCTTCCAGGTTCAGGTGATAAAACTTCACCTTCTCCGCTTTCGGGCAGGCCGACGTTGCTTCAAGCCAGTCGATAAATTCCCAGCCAAGGCCATCATCCTGACGTCCGATATTGCCTATCCCATAGATCAGAGCCGATGCGTCATTAAAATAATCCAGTGTGAGATTACTTTCTGCGTTCATCAATTTGATTTCCTTTCGCGTCTAGCAGCGTCACTTCCAGTGGCATTTCACCGAGAGCATGGGTGGCACAACTCAGACACGGGTCATAGGCCCGAATCCCGACCTCGATTGCATTCATCATGCCTTCCGTTATTTCAGCTTTACCACCCAGGTACTCCTCGGCCACGCTACGCACAGTGCGATTCATTACCTGATTGTTTTGTGTGGTGGCAACGACCAGATTGGCGAAGGTAATATTGCCTTCCTTATTGGCCTTGTAGTGATGCAGTAAAGTGCCGCGCGGCGCTTCCACCACGCCTACCCCTTCACCCGTCCACATCGCATCGGTTGCGGTAACCACCAACTGATCTTTTTGCAGATCAGGGTCATTCAACAACACCTTGATCAACTCTGCGGAATGCAGAATTTCGATAGCTCTGGCCCAATTGGTATGCAAGGTCTTATTACTGGACTTGCCTTTGTTATAGGCATGAAATTTCTCTAGCGCGGCTTGTGCCAGTGGAGTTGAATACGATTTCGTTACATTTACTCGTGCCAGCGGTCCGACGCGCACCGACCCTTTTTTCCGGCCAAGTTCCTTCAGGAATGGAAATTTCATGTAACTCCATTCCTCTGTCGCCTCGGAGAAATGACCTAGGTAATCGTGATAATCCAATTCACGCACGATGTTCTTGTCGTTATCGATAATGCGCATCTTGCCGTGGTAATAATCGACATCGCCATTATCGTCAACCAGGCACATATCTAATGCGGGCGCATCGCCGAAAGTATCGACCATGGTCCGATTTTTTTCATGGAAGTCATAAAACAGTTGCAGACCTTCCATCGCATAGTCGAGCATTTTGTCGATGCTGGGGATGGTCGCATCGCCATTAATGAAGCGATCCCGCACTTCCGCCGTCAGATTATTATTGACGCCGCCTGGAATCGAACTGATGCCATGCATTTTTTTGCCGAGCACCGCCTGGATCAGTTCCTGCCCCCACTTGCGCAGCATGACAACCCGCTTGACCAGTTCTGGATTGGCCACCGCCAAACCGAGCACATTGCGTTTTTCAGGTGCTGCGTCCATGCCAAACAGCATTTCTGGAACGATCAGATAAAAATACGCCGTCGCATGTGACTGCAGTTGCTGTGCGTAATGCCCTAAACGGCGCATTTTTTCCGCTGTCGGCGTAATCAGGTTATGGGTCGAATAGCCCACGCCCACCATATCATCGAGCACCTTGGCACCACATAAGTGATGGCTGACAAAGCAGATGCCGCAAATACGTTGCAACAGGATCGGCGCTTCCCAGTAAGGATGTCCCTGAATGAATTTTTCAAAACCACGGAATTCCACTACCAACAATTTTGCATCAACCACGTTATTGTCGTCGTCGAGTTGAATAGTGACTTTCCCGTGTCCTTCAATACGCGTCACCGGATCGATAATCAATTTCCTAGCCATAATATTTTTCCTTTTAGTCGTACCGATTCATTGATGTTGGCAAATCCACTGCGCGGCCATTCACGAGGTCGTCGAGCACCTTGAAAATTGCGTCGCCATCGGGCGGACATCCGGGAATAAAGTAATCCATCTTGACCACCTCGTGGCATGGATAAACTTTGGTAGTTACCTTCGGAAGGTCGGGATGGTCAGGAATAATAGGAATCACACCGGATACAGATGTAATAGAACTGACAAAAGCTTCTTCAAGACATTCGCTAAGCGGCAACATATTGCGCATCGAAGGCACGCCACCCCAGACCGCACAGGCGCCGACTGAGATCAGAATGTCGCAATTTTCGCGAAAATGTTCCAGTGTCTCGATATTCTCTTCACTGGCTACGCCGCCTTCCACAAACCCGACCACGCAACGTTCAGGAATGCGCTTGATGTCGGTCAGGGAAGAACGCAAAATGGTGACCTTATCCAGCAGTGTCAGAAGCCTTTCATCCATATCGAGGAAAGACAGTGTGCAGCCCCAGCATCCAACCAGCGCGGTCATTGAGACGTTGATTTTCCCAGTTTGACTCGCTTGAAATGCAGCATCGACTGGGGTTTTTGGCAGATCGTGACTGTACGCCACATTTTCAGCCGAATTCACTTTCGTGACAGCATGCTTACTCATTTTGTTTCTCCTTCCAACGCGCGTTCCCGGATCGACTTGATGTCGAATTTACGACGCCCGATCGGTTGGTTAAAGCCAACCTTTTTTTCAACAATGGTGCCAACTGGACAAAGATTGACGGCACGAGTGACTTCCACTGCACTCATTTTATTAGCGAGTTCAACATTGATTTCAATGCGCGCCTTTGGACCCCGACCACTGATACTGAAGATCTTTTTTCCCGTCTCTTCATCACGGACAAATTCAACGCATCGCTGACAAAAAATGCATCGATCCCGTTCGAGCAAAATCTTTTCAGACCCATAATCTCTTTGCCGGGGCGTGAATCGATATTCGAAACGCGAGACCATCATCCCAACTTCGTAACCCACCGCCTGCAAATCACAGCGGCCACTTTTTTCACAGCTTGGGCAGTTGTGCGCACCTTCGGCAAACAAGCTTTCCACGAGCGCTTTGCGCATGTCAGCCACTTCCGGCTCATTGACTTCGACTTCCATGCCGTGTAAGACCGGCACGGTGCAGGCAGCAGCAGTTGCACCGTCCACTTTTACCGAACAAACTCGACAGGTGCCAAGGCATGGTTCGCCCTTTAAATAACACAGCGTCGGAATGTAAATACCATTTTCCAAGGCAACATCGACTAGATTGGCGCCTTTGCGGGCATTGATATTTTTTCCATCTATTTTGATTTGAATCACGATTCAATCCTCCTGTCATTGAGCGCCGAGATCGCGTCCTGATATCCCCTGCGGCTTTCTTTCAGATCAAAGGAAGGCAGTAGTGGGCCATCCTGCTGCACCAGTTTCACCTGATATACCTCAGGAAATTTTTCCATTGTCGTCAGTATCGGTTTAGGTGAAGTGCCACCTAGTCCGCAACGACTTGTCTTGCGCACTAATTTGCCCCAAACGACCACTTCATCCAAATCTTTTTGGCATGCCTTGCCATCGATAACACGGGTGATTTTCTTGAGTAAATCGACATTACCGGAGCGACATGGAACACAAATTCCGCAAGATTCATTGACAAAAAACTGCATAAAATGCTGGACAATGGCAAGTAGATCCCGGGAACGATTAAATATCATGAACGACCCATTGCAAGAAAGGTCCTCCAGCGCAATGGCCCGATTGCCATCTTTTTCTACCGAGACGCAATCGCCTGACGGGCCGCTGACTTGCACTGCCCACGGATCTTTTGCACCTGCTTTTTTCAAGACCTCGTTGAGCGTAATGCCCCACTCGATTTCATAGATGCCTGGCGCATCGCAATCACCGGAAATACATAACAGCCTGGTACCGGCAGATTCCTCAGTACCCATGGATTTAAACCACTTGGCTCCTTTTTCCATGATGCTGGTTACGGCCACGAAGGTTTCGACATTATTGATACTCGTTGGCTTGCCGAGATAACCGATATTGACAGGGTAGGGAGGTTTAACACGCGGTGTGCCGCGCTTGCCTTCCAAGGATTCGATCAGGGCAGTCTCATCACCGCAAATGTAAGCGCCCGCTCCCATTTGGATACGGATGTCGAAATTGAATTCCGGCTTTCCGCCAATACTCTTGCCGAGCATGCCAAGAGCACGAAAATCAGCCAACTGCTTTTCAAGATAATCCTTGAGATAGAAGTATTCGGAGCGCATGTAAATAATGCCTTCCTGGGCACCGATGGCATAACCGGCAGTAATCATGCCGAAAATCACTTCCTTGGGCGACTCCGTCAATAGCACACGGTCCTTGAACGTGCCAGGCTCCCCCTCGTCCGCATTGCAGATGACAAATCGCGTTTTTTCATCGTTGTCAGAACAAAGGCGCCATTTCAGACCGGTTGAAAAACCGGCACCACCACGGCCGCGCAATCCCGATTCTGAAACCGTTTTGATCACCACTTCCGGGCGGCTGGCTAGCAGCTGGTCCAACAAAGTTTTGAAATCCTTTTCCCCCTGAAAAAATAACGCGCCTCGATCACGGATGTTGGAGTCCACCATCGTATGAACGTACGCCAGGGTATCGCTTGCCAAACCTTCAGGATTGGCGATGTGCGCGGGAGATTCCCCATTTTTTAAACGGCGGATAATCCGCGATACCTTTTCTGGCGTCAGTTGCGTGAACACCTCTTTGCCAATCAGCATTGCGGGTTCTTGGTCGCTTAGACCAATACAAGGTGTTGTTTCCAGACCGAATGTTTCTGTGGCATCTTTTTTGCCAAAGACGCATCCTGTCTCTTGTTCAAGCGCATCGTAGACGGCCTGATAACCATGCAACTTTGCGATAACCGTGTCACTCAAATAAATTTGATGCTTGGCTGGAGGCTGTCCAAGAAAAAAATGATAAAAAGAATAGGTCTCTTTTATATCCAACTCAGTTAAACCGAGTTTCGCTGCCATTTCTGGCAATAATTCATCGGGAATATAACCCCACTGATGTTGGATATCCCAAAGAATATCCATTAAGCGGGTTCTGTCTGAATTGTGATGCGCAAGTATTTCGTGGATCTTTTTCATAAACTTTTAGTCCCATCTAAAGTTGGTCGCAAACAAAGCCTGGGCAAATAAGTCACTTTTATTTAACTTATTAAAGCAACCAGCTATTTAATTGAAATATCAAATAGTCGGTTCATCCATTGCGCGCGCTATTTGTGGCGTAAATGATGGCACAACCCTAATGAAGTAGCCGTCAATAAACGGCACCTCAAAAAACTGCGAAATAAACTGCCTTGCAGTTGCACGACATCACAAAAAGACTTAGTCATTTGAAATCTCCTTCAGTTTTCATTGTATTTTTTAAGTTACACAGCTCCCGTCAATTGTTTTAATGGATGTTGCAACCGCATAACCACATGACAGGGCTACTACTAATGGCAAATTCTGTGCCACAGCAAAAAAAAATGACAAAACGAGGGAAAAAGGAAGCGTTGTTGGCGCGTTGCCTGCCGATGATTACTTTATACGTATAACGAGGCGATTAATCTAACCAGTACAGAGTACAAAATGGAAAGCTACTAACCGGCTACAAGCATGTTGCAGTGCAATTAAATTCTAGTTTGAAAATTGAAACTATTCAATAGTAAGGTTTTGCTGCAATCATTTGGATTCGTAAAATTGAGTCATTCTGAACACCATTAAAAACCTACTAAAAAAATAAGGCTAAGTCGCACTATCCTGGATTCACTATAGGTCAGCTGTTTGAGGGCAAGCGCGGGTCAAGGCCGTTGAACGACCGCAGCGAGCCTGCGCGCCCCTACAGTGAGATTGGCAAACTCAAGATGAAACTGAACTGACCCAAAAAAGTCTGGACTAGCCTGTAATGACGCGGTTGGCATGAGTCGTATCTGAAGTACCTGAAAACTAACTGGCTGTGAGCCGTCAGTGCCAACTGGTGGCTCTGATCGACTGGTGCAGCCGCAAAGTTCTTAACTGGCGCGTCAGTAACCGCATGGACGTGTTGTTTGCATAGGTTGCCTGACAGAAGTATTGCAGCGCCGTGGGTTGTTTACTGTCCTGGTAGTAATCGTTAAAAAAATGCAATCTGCACGCTTCGCCCTACACTTTGCTACCGATATTGGCGGTGTCCGTTTTCGAGAAAATCCCGCAACAGCAAGTCTTTGCGGGTAACACCATCATCTCCATACAGAAGATTTTTCCAACCAATTGAATTTATCCAGTTTCTAACCGGACACTAATGGCGCCGTAATGCGATTGCACAAGCCGGATAAGGGTTATTTTTGTGCGCCGCACGATTTGAGTGTGATTGCTCGCGCTAAATGCCCTTTAAGAGTGCAAATTTGCATTTTGCAGCGGCCATGCACCACGACGCGCACTGGCATCAATTTTGCTCAAGTAAAGCCAACAGACATTTATTTGGGGATCGCGATGCAGAAGTTGAAACTGGTAATGGTGGGTAACGGCATGGCAGGCGTGCGTACGCTCGAAGAGCTGCGCAAAATCGCTCCCGACGTGTATGACATTACCGTATTCGGTGCCGAACCCTATGCCAATTACAACCGCATCCTGTTGTCGCCGGTACTGGCCGGCGAGCAAACCGTGCAGGACATCATGTTGAACGATGTCGATTGGTATGTGGAAAATAACATCACGCTGCATCTGGGCAAAAAGATCATCAAAATCGACCGGTTCAAGCGTCAGGTAATCGCGGAAGACGGCACCGTTGCCGAATATGACCGCTTGTTGCTGGCGACCGGCTCCAACCCGTTCATGCTGCCGGTGCCGGGTAAGGACTTGCAAGGCGTGATTGCCTATCGTGACATCGCCGACACCAACGCGATGATCGAAGCGGCGACCAGGCACAAACATGCGATCGTCATCGGTGGTGGCTTGCTCGGTTTGGAAGCGGCCAACGGCTTGAAATTGCGCGGCATGGATGTCACCGTAGTCCATTTGCCGCAATGGCTGATGGAGCGCCAACTGGATGAAGTCGCGGGCAAGATGCTGCAGAAATCGCTGGAAGATCGCGGCCTGCATTTCTTGCTGGGCAAAAATACCGAAGCCATCATCGGCGATGAAGATGAGGGGAAAAGCGGTCACGTAAAAGCGATCCGTTTCACCGACGGACTAGAAATTCCGGCGCAACTGATCGTGATGGCAGTCGGCATCCGCCCCAACACCGCACTGGCGGAATCGGCTGGCATCTATTGCAATCGCGGCATTGTCGTCAACGACACGATGCAGACCTACGACCCGCGCATTTATTCGGTCGGCGAGTGCGTCAACCACCGTGGCAATGTGTACGGATTGGTGGCGCCGCTGTTCGACATGGCTAAAGTGTGCGCCAATCATCTGGCCAATTTCGGCATCGGCCGTTATCAGGGTTCGGTCACCTCGACCAAGCTGAAAGTTACCGGCATCGATCTGTTCTCGGCCGGCGATTTTACCGGCGGCGAAGGCACCGAAGAAATCATCCTGTCGGACCCGATAGGCGGCGTCTACAAGAAACTGGTGCTGAAGGGCGACAAGCTGATCGGTGCCTGCCTGTACGGCGATACCGTGGACGGCAGTTGGTACTTCAAGCTGCTACGTGAAAGCCGGGCGATTGCCGAAATCCGCGACAGCTTGATGTTCGGCGAATCGAACACCGGCGACGCCGGCCATGAAGGTTTCACCAAGGCAGCATCGATGCCGGACAGCGCCGAAGTGTGCGGCTGCAATGGCGTCTGCAAAGGCACTATCGTCAAGGCGATCAAGGAACACGGCTTGTTCACGCTGGAAGATGTGCGCAAGCACACCAAGGCATCGGCCTCGTGCGGCTCTTGCACCGGCTTGGTTGAGCAGATCATCATGTCCACCGTCGGCGCCGATTATTCCGTTTCCAGCAAGGCCAAGCCGCTCTGCGATTGCACCGATCACACCCATCAGGAAGTGCGCGATGCGATCAGGGTCGAGAAATTCCTGAGCATCGCCCAGACCATGGAAATGATGGCCTGGCGCACGCCCAACGGTTGTACCAAATGCCGCCCTGCGATTAACTATTACGTGTTGTCAACCTGGCCGCACGAAGCCAAGGATGATCCGCAATCACGCTACATCAATGAACGTGCGCACGCCAACATCCAGAAAGACGGCACCTATTCGGTGATCCCGCGCATGTGGGGCGGCGTGACCAATGCTGCCGATCTGCGTCGGATCGCCGACGTGGCCGATAAATACGCGATTCCGACCATCAAGGTCACAGGCGGCCAGCGCATCGACTTGCTCGGTGTGAAAAAAGCGGATTTGCCGGGCGTCTGGAAAGACCTCGGCATGCCGTGCGGCCATGCGTATGCGAAGGCATTGCGTACCGTGAAGACTTGCGTCGGCAGCGAATGGTGCCGCTTCGGTACCCAGGATTCGACTTTGATGGGGCAGCAACTGGAGCGTGAATTGTGGAAGATGTACGCGCCGCACAAGGTCAAGATTGCGGTCTCCGGTTGTCCGCGCAATTGCGCTGAATCCGGCATCAAGGACGTCGGCGTGATCGGCGTCGATTCCGGCTGGGAAATTTATGTCGGCGGCAATGGCGGCATCAAGACCGAAGTTGCGCAATTTTTCGTCAAGGTCAAGACCCATGCGGAAGTGCTGGAATATACCGGCGCTTTCCTGCAGCTATACCGCGAAGAAGGCTGGTATCTGGAGCGCACCGTCCATTATCTGGCGCGCGTCGGCCTCGATCATGCGAAGAAAAATGTGCTGGAAAACGAGGCCAACCGCAAGGCGCTGTACCAACGCATGCTGTTCTCGCTCGACGGCGAGGTCGATCCCTGGGTTGAGCCAGAGAAGGCGCTGGTTGATATGCGCCAGTTCGTGGCGTTGCCGGCCTGAATTAACTACAGCAAAAAACAATGAGTATTTCTAAAAAACACTTATAAATAATGCGGATAAGCAATGCTTTTTTTACATACATCCATCTAGTATAATAAGGATCTACAATGTCGAATCAATGGAAAATCATTTGCAAGGTTGCTGATATTCCGGTATTAGGTGCGCGTGTAGTGGCGCGCGATGGGAAACCGGATGTGGCGATTTTTCGCAACGGCGAAGACAAGGTGTTTGCGCTGGTAGATCGTTGCCCGCACAAGGGCGGACCGCTGTCGCAGGGCATCGTGTACGGCGAACGTGTCGCTTGCCCGATGCATAACTGGAACATCGAACTCGGTTCCGGCTGCGCCACCGCACCGGATGAAGGCTGCGCGCAAAAATTCAGCGTGAAGGTCGAAGCGGGCGATGTGTATCTGGACGCGCTCGAATTAGCTTCTTTAGCGACCGAGGTTGTTACTGCATGAGTCTGGCGCGCGAAGCCAAGACGACTTGCTGTTACTGCGGCGTCGGTTGCGGCGTCATTATAGAAACGGATGGCGTGCAGGTGACTGGCGTGCGCGGAGATCCTGATCATCCGGCCAACTTCGGCCGCTTGTGCACCAAAGGCAGCACGCTGCATTTGACCGCCAATCCGGTATTGCAGCGGCAAGCGCGTGCGCTGTATCCAGAGCTGCGCAGAACGCGCAATACGCCGCGCCAGCGAGCTAGCTGGGACCAGACGCTAGACGCCATCGCGCAACAATTCGCTGACACGATTAAAAAATATGGACCGGACAGCGTCGGTTTTTATATCTCCGGCCAGTTGCTGACTGAAGATTATTACGTCTTCAACAAGTTGGCGAAAGGCTTGATCGGCACCAACAATATCGATAGCAATTCGCGCCTATGCATGTCGAGTGCGGTGGCCGGCTACAAGCAGACGCTGGGCGCCGATGCGCCGCCGGCCTGTTATGAAGATATCGAACAAGCCGAGCTGATTTTCATCGTCGGCTCCAACACTGCGTATGCGCATCCGATTCTGTATCGCCGCATCGAAGATGCGCGCAAGAACAACCCGAATCTGAAAGTCATCGTCGCCGATCCACGGCGCACCGATACCGCACGCGAAGCCGATTTGTTTTTGCCGATTTTGCCTGGCACCGATGTCGCGCTGTTCAACGGCATGCTGCATATTTGTCTATGGGAAGACTTGCTCGACACCGTTTATATCGACGCGCATACCGAAGGCTTTGCGGAACTGAAAAAGACCGTACGCGATTACACGCCCAAATGTGTGGCAGAACTGTGCGGCATCAGCGAGGCCGATTTGGTGCAGGCTGCGCAATGGTTCGGTCGTTCCAAGGCTGCTTTATCGCTGTATTGCCAAGGCTTGAACCAATCGTCTTCCGGCACCGCCAAGAATGCGGCGCTAATCAACTTGCATTTGGCTACGCACCAGATCGGCAAGCCCGGCGCGGGACCGTTTTCATTGACCGGCCAGCCGAATGCGATGGGTGGGCGCGAAGTCGGCGGGATGGCGAATCTGCTATCGGCGCACCGCGATCTGGCCAATCCCGAGCATCGCGCCGAAGTGGCGAAGTTATGGGGCGTGGACGATGTGCCAGCCCAGCCGGGAAAAACTGCAGTTGACATGTTCGAGGCAGTACGCCGCGGCGAGATCAAGCTGCTGTGGATCGCTTGCACCAATCCCGCACAATCGATGCCGGACCAGAAGCTGGTGCGCGCAGCGCTCGAACGTGCCGAATTGGTTATCGTCCAGGAAGCCTATAAAACCACAACGACGGTGGATTACGCCGACGTGTTGCTGCCAGCGACTACCTGGAGCGAGAAAGACGGCACGGTCACCAATTCCGAGCGTCGTATTACCCGCATCAAACCGGCATTGCCGAAGCCGGCCGAGACCCGTCATGACTGGGAAATCGTCACCGATTTCGCCCGCAAGCTGGAAGTGTTGATGGGCAAAACCAAAACCTTATTTCCGTATGCGAGTGCGGAAGATATCTGGAACGAGCACCGCGAAACCACGCGCGGACGCGATCTTGATATCACCGGTTTGTCTTTCAATATTCTGGAGCAGCAGGGGCCGCAACAGTGGCCGTTCCCGCAAGGTGCGGTAACCGGCAAGCAGCGTCTGTACGAAGACGGCATTTTTCCGACTGCCAGCGGACGGGCAAAATTTGTCAATACCGTTTATCAGCCGGTAGCCGAGGCGGTCGATGCGCGCTACCCGTTTCACTTGACGACCGGACGCTTGCGCGACCAGTGGCACGGCATGAGCCGCACCGGCACCGTGGCGCAATTATTTGCGCACGCATCCGAGCCATCGGTCGTCATGTCGCAACTCGATATGGAGCGCCGCCTGATTAAGAGCGGCGAGTTGGTGCATGTGACCAGCAAGCGCGGTTCGCAAATATTGCCGGCGGTGGCAGGAGCTGAGATGCGCGCCGGGCAGGCGTTCGTCGCCATGCACTGGGGCGAAGAATATGTTTCCGGCCGTGGCCATGATGGCGACGGCACTTTTGGCGTGAATGCGCTGACGCTATCGACTTTCGATCCGATCTCCAAACAGCCGGAACTCAAGCATGCGGCAGTCAAGATTCTGAAGGCCGAATTGCCATGGCGTTTTCTGGTGTTCGGCTGGGTCGATGCGTCGCAAGTGCTGGTCTTGCAATCGGCACTGCGGCCGTATATGCGCCGTTTCAGCTATGCGTCATGCACGCTGTTCGGGCGCGACAAGGTCGGCGTGCTGTTTCGCGCCGCCGATGATTATGTCGCCGACGTATCGCTGGTGAAGGAAATCGAATCCCGTTTCGGTATCGAGGGTGTCGGTGTGTTGCGTTACGACGATGCCAAGCGCGGTATTGCACGACATATTCTGGTGCAAGACGGCAAACTGGCGGCGGTTTCCATGGCAGGCGATACCTCGGCAGAGCATTGGCTGAAGGAATACCTGGAAGGCAAATTGCCGGTTGCCGCGCTCGGGCGCATGTTGTTGGTGCCCTCGACCAAAGCGCCGCAAGGATTCAAGTCACGCGGTCGGATTGTCTGCAACTGCCTCAATGTTGCCGAGTCGGAAATCAATGACGCATTGCATGCGCAGCAGGGCGCACCGGATGCTGTGCTGGCAAGCTTGCAAGCCAGGCTGAAGTGCGGCACCAACTGCGGTTCTTGCGTGCCCGAGTTGAAACAGATGGTGCTGGCACGCGAAGCAATGGCAAAAGCAGCCTGACAAAACTTGCCGGGGCCAGGCTGGTAGAGGGCTGCTAATCGGTATAATCCGCGCATGGAAAATGCACAAGTAACTGAAAATTCTGAAAATTTCGCGGCGGCCCGTTTCATCAAGGTAATCGGACGCGGCAAGGATGGCGCTCGTAGCCTGTCGCGCAGCGATGCGCATGATCTATATGCAGCGATGTTGGATCGACGTATTTCTGATCTTGAACTGGGCGGGATTTTGCTGTCGATGCGTATCAAGGGCGAGTCGGTGGATGAAATCGCCGGCTTTCTCGATGCAGCAGAAGCATCGTTCGAGCAATTGTCGGTGCAGGGCGCACTGTCCGCTTTTGCCCCCATCGTGATTCCGAGTTACAACGGTTCGCGCAAAATGGCGAACTTGACGCCGCTGCTGGCGCTGCTGCTGGCACGCGAAGGCGTGCCGGTTTTGGTGCACGGGGTTACGCAAGATCCGGGGCGCGTGACCACGGCCGAAATTTTTACGGCGCTGGGTTTGCAGCATTCGCATACTGTGCAGCAAGCCGAGGCGTGCTTTGCGCGGCATGAGCCCACTTTCATGCCGATTGGTGCTTTGGCCCCTGCGATGGCGCGCCTGCTGGAAACGCGGCGCATCTTGGGGGTGCGCAATTCGACCCATACGCTGGTCAAGATCATGCAACCCTTTAAAGACACGGCCTTGCGTTTGGTGTCGTATACGCATGCGGAATATCTGGCCATGTTGAGCAGCTATTTTTCAACGGCTGCGCCAGTCGCACGCGGCGACGCTTTCCTGATGCGCGGGACCGAAGGGGAAACCGTGGCGAACGCCCGGCGCCCGCAGCAAATCGACTGGTATCACGCCGGCGAATGCGTGACGCTGGTACAAACCCAGCCAGTCACCGACGCAGTCATTGCCTTGCCCGAAGAGCGTGATGCGTCCTCGACCGCACTTTGGACCGAAGCGGTATTGCGCCAAGAGCAACCGGTGCCGGCCACCATTGCCGAGCAGGTGAAATACTGTTTGCAGGTTTCCCGGCAATTGCAGGCCGACCGATCGGCGCGTTAGGTTTTGCAAGACATGATGAAAAAATATGCAGTCGCCGTAATCGGCGCTGGTGCCGCCGGCATGATGTGCGCGTCTGTTGCCGGCCAGCGCGGCAAAAGTGTGGTGTTAATCGATCACGCCACACGTCTGGCAGAAAAAATCCGTATCTCTGGCGGCGGTCGCTGCAATTTCACCAATATCGACGCCGGCCCGCAGAATTTTCTGTCTGGCAACCCCCATTTCTGCAAAAGTGCCTTGGCGCGTTACACGCCGCAGGATTTTCTTGGATTGATGAAGCGGTATCGCATCGCGTATCACGAGAAGCACAAGGGACAGCTGTTTTGCGACGATTCGGCCGAAGACATCATCCGAATGTTGAAAGCCGAGTGCGAACTGGGCCAAGTGCACTGGCAAATGCCGTGCAGTGTCAGCGCCATTAACCAAACCGACGGCGGATTTGTGGTTATGACCACTGCCGGCAGCATCTTGGCCGACAGCGTCGTGCTTGCCACCGGCGGTCTTTCTATCCCTAAAATCGGCGCTACCGATTTTGCGTATCGGATTGCGCGACAATTCGGCATCAAGTTGGTGGAACCGCGGCCGGCACTGGTGCCGCTCACCTTCGATATTGCAGAATGGCAACCTTTCATCGCATTGGCCGGGATTGCATTGCCGGTCGAGATAAGCGTGGGGGAAAAGAAAAACCTGGGACGCTTCCGTGAAGACTTGTTATTTACCCATCGCGGCTTGTCCGGCCCGGCGGTATTGCAGATTTCCAGTTATTGGCAGCCTGGTGCATCGCTCACCATCAATTTATTGCCCGATATGGATGTCGCGCAAACGCTGATCGAGGGCAAGTCGACACTAAAAAGGAATCTGGGTAATACCTTGTCGCAATGGTTGCCGGCGCACTTGGTGGACGGTTGGCTGCAAATCAAAGGCATCCAATCGGATACGCGCATTGCCGACATGACCGACAAGCAATTGCGCTTGCTGGGAGAATCGCTGAACGCCTGGGTCATCACACCCGACGGCTCCGAAGGTTATCGCAAGGCAGAAGTCACGCTGGGCGGCATTGATACCCGCGAGTTGTCACAGCAAACCATGATGGCAAGCAAGGTTCCTGGACTGTATTTCATAGGCGAATCGGTAGACGTGACCGGCTGGCTGGGCGGCTATAATTTCCAGTGGGCATGGGCGTCCGGGGTCGCGGCAGGCAGGTCGGTGTGATCAGATGCCTGTGTCGGCAGGGTGAGGGAGATTCTCGTTAAAAAACTTTCATCGAACAAGCAAGTCTGCTAGAATTGCCCTCTTCTCCTAAAATCACCGTTTGAATCTACATGACAACAATCCGCCTTAAAGAAAACGAGCCGTTCGAAGTCGCAATGCGTCGCTTCAAGCGCACTATTGAAAAAACCGGTTTGTTGACCGATCTGCGCGCACGTGAGTTTTACGAGAAGCCAACTGCAGAGCGCAAGCGCAAGCTTGCTGCCGCAGTCAAGCGCCATTACAAGCGCATCCGTAGCCAGCAGCTACCGAAAAAGCTGTTCTAATTTTTCGCCGCACATTCGTGCGGCTGGATGAAAAACCCGCTTCGGTCGTTCCGCTGCGGGTTTTTCTGTTTGTCTGATTGAAATGAGGATGATATGGGATTGAAAGAGCAGATTACCGAAGATATGAAGGCCGCAATGCGTGCCAAAGATAGCGTCAAATTGGGTGCGATTCGCATGTTGACTGCCGCGATCAAGCAAAAAGAGGTTGACGAGCGTATTGAAGTGACCGACGCGCAGGTTCTTGCCATTGTTGAAAAAATGATCAAGCAGCGCAAGGATTCGATCAGCCAGTTCGAAGCTGGCAATCGCCAGGATCTGGCTGATATCGAAAAGGTCGAGCTGGCAATCTTGTCGGTCTACATGCCGGCAGCACTTTCAGAGGCCGAAGTGCAGGCTGCAGTGGCTGCCGCTATTGCCGCAGTTGGCGCTACCGGGCCGCAGGATATGGGCAAGTTGATGGCGGTGCTAAAACCGAAACTGGCAGGGCGTGCGGACATGACAGCCGTATCGGCGTTGGTAAAAGCCGCTTTGAGCAAGGCTTGATCGTCGCATTGCGCAGATTTAAGTCGAAATGATCCCTCAATCGTTCATTCAGGACTTGCTCAACCGCGTCGATATCGTCGATGTGGTTGGCCGTTATGTGCAACTGAAGAAGGGCGGTGCCAACTTCATGGGTTTGTGCCCGTTTCATAACGAGAAATCGCCCAGCTTCACCGTCAGCCCAACCAAGCAGTTTTACCATTGCTTCGGTTGCGGCGCGCACGGCACCGCCATCAGTTTTCTGATGGAATACGCCGGTTCTGGCTTTGTCGACGCAGTCAGGGATCTGGCGCAGAACGTTGGTCTGACGGTTCCCGAACAGGATCATCTGCTGCCGGCCCAGCGGGCCGAGGCGCAGGCAAAGAGCATGGCGCTTGCCGATGTGATGACGCTGGCTTGCGATTTTTATCGCGGTCAACTGCGTAGTGCCGCGTCCGCTATTGCCTATTTGAAAAAACGTGGATTGACAGGCGAAGTGGCAGCCAGATTTGGCTTGGGTTATGCGCCCGATGGCTGGGATGGCTTGCGCGCAGCATTTCCTGATTACGATGCAGCGGCGTTGGTTGAAGCTGGCCTTGTGATCGATAAAAGCGAAGAGCAGGGAACAAGCCGGCGGCGTTATGACCGCTTTCGTGATCGCATTATGTTTCCCATACGCAATGCAAAAGGGCAGGTGATCGGTTTTGGCGGCCGGATTTTGGATAGCGGAGAACCGAAGTACTTGAATTCTCCCGAGACACCCTTATTTCAGAAAGGTCTGGAGTTGTATGGTTTGTTCGAGGCGCGGCAGGCGATACGCAGTGCCGGTTATGTATTGGTGACAGAGGGTTACATGGATGTTGTAGCGCTGGCGCAGCTCGGTTTTCCACAGGCGGTTGCAACGCTCGGCACTGCATGTACGCCAACGCACGTACAAAAATTATTGCGCCAGACAGATCATGTGGTGTTCAGTTTCGATGGCGATGCTGCCGGGCGGCGCGCAGCCCGGCGTGCGCTCGATGGATGTTTGCCTTTGGCGACCGATAATAAAGTCATTAAATTTTTATTTTTGCCGGCCGAGCATGACCCGGATAGTTATGTGCGCGAACTGGGCGCAGATGCTTTTTCGCAACAAATTCAGGATGCCATGCCATTGTCGCAATTTCTTTTGAAAGAAGTGATTGGCGACAATGATTTGGCTACTCCAGAAGGGCGCGCACGGGTGCAGTTTGATGCCAAACCGTTATTGCAAGCGATGCCCGCATCATCTTTGCGTTTGCAAATAGTCAGGAGCTTGTCGCAGTTGACACTTACGACTGCGGCGGAAATCGAATCTCTGTTTGAACTTGTAAATCCGGTATCCAGAGCGCGCAGGGCACCGCCAAAGACCCGACGTGCCGCGCCTATGGGACTGGAGCGTCAGATGATCAGGTTGTTGATCGCACATCCTTCGCTGGCAGCGGATTTGGATGCGTCTGTGCTGGTTGCAGTGGCGCACATATCGTCGGATTATGCGGCAATGCTGACGCAGCTGATCGAGACTTGTCAGGCAATGGGAGCGAATGCAAATTTTGCGGCGTTGGCAGAGCAGTTGCGGGTCTCTGAGTCCGAGTCTGATTTTGATGCATTGATAGCGGAAATTGCGGCGCAACCCGAATCGGATGTGGATGTAGTTCGCCTGGAGTTGGCCGGCGCAGTCCGGCAGACTAAAATGCATGCCATCAAGGCGGAACTGGATCAGTTGGCGACTTCTGGTCAAAGCGTTGAAAACGTCGGTGCGCGCTATAGGGAATTGATGTCGCAGCAAGAGCAGTTGAGGCGACAAGCGGACGCTGAAATAGCAATGCGTTAAGACTACCCAGGTATCTGGATCGAAGCAATGGAGGTGGCTGGGTAGTCTACAGAAAATATGGCCCAATATGTTATAGTTTAAAGCTTTTAATTCAAGGCCTTATAGCTTTGAATCGGTGAAGACATAAGGAGTACATTACAAGCCAGTCTGCACTATGCGGGAAATCCCACGCTAGGCGTGATTTGACTTGTGGCGTAAAAAATATTTAAGTAGGTGGCTATTCCATGGCGAGCGCAATGAAAAAACCTGTGAAATTTCAGATTTCGAGCGAACATAAAGTGCAATCCACTGCAGCGAAATCGATTGGCTCAAAGAGTGCCGATCAAACTCCCGCATCTGCTTCCTCCCGATTGCCTGGTAGCGCCAAGGAAGGGAAAGCGGCTCCTGTCGGCACACCATCCCTTAGCCGAACACAAACTGAAAAAATTGCTAAATTTACCAAATTGGAAAAATCCGATGCGGTTGTGAAAAAGGTGTCGGGATCTGTTGTCCAGTCAAGCAAGAAGCTTTTGCCTAAAACTGATGCAAAATTGATCCCGGCGCAATTGAAAGCTCCCGTGACAACCAAGAAAACTGAATCGAAAACCGCTATCAAGCCTATCAAAACCGAAGCCCAGCCTGAAGCCGCAGCGCTCAAACAGGACGTCAAAAACGTCGGTGGTCCAGCCGTAATGTCGACCACGGATGCCGCAACGCTGGCAGCAATCGATACCTCGGGTTATATCCTTCCTAGCATCAAGGTGCCGGGACGTCGTGGCCGCAAGCCAAAAGAGTTTCAACCGGAAAATGATGAAATTGCGGCACTGAATGCGGTCGAGCGCACCGAGATGAAAGCGGCTGACAAGGCGAAAGCAAAAGATCGCAAGGCAAAAGAAAAAGCACTCTTGAAGGACGCTTTTTCTTCCGATACGGAAGCGTCGGAGGAAGAACTTGAGGCGCGCCGCGAAAAACTGAAAATCCTGATTAAGTTGGGCAAGGAGCGTGGTTTTCTGACGTACGCGGAGATCAATGACCACTTGCCGGAAAATATTATTGATCCAGAGGCAATTGAAGGCATTATTGGTACCTTCAACGATATGGGTATTGCCATTTATGAGCAGGCGCCCGATGCTGAAACGTTATTGTTGTCGGATAACGTTGCCACCGTTGCCAGTGATGACGAGGCTGAAGCCGCGGCTGAAGCAGCGCTGTCGACGGTTGATTCGGACTTTGGCCGCACCACGGACCCGGTGCGGATGTACATGCGTGAAATGGGCTCCGTGGAGTTGCTTACGCGTGAAGGCGAGATTGAAATCGCCAAGCGGATTGAAGACGGTTTGAAAGACATGATTCAGGCTATTTCAGCCTGCCCTATGACCATCGCCGAGATTTTGACTGCAGCCGATAAAATCGCCAACGATGAAATCAAAATTGACGAGATTATTGATGGCCTGGTGAATTTGAATGAAGGGGAGCCTGCAGCGCCAACGGTTGCCATCCCTGTGTCCGCTTCAGATGATGATGAAGATGAAGAATCGGATGAAGAAAATGTGGACGAAGAGGATGAAGAAGATTCGAGCGGCAACGGTGGCGCCGCAAGTTTCTCCGCAGCGCAGCTAGAGCAATTAAAACTGGATTCGCTGGATAAATTTGCGATCATCTCCAGCCAGTTCGAAAAAATGCGCAAGTCGTATGAGAAAGAAGGCTACAACTCGAAGCCTTACGTCAAGGCCCAGGAAACGATTTCCCAGGAGCTGCTGGGCATGCGTTTTACTGCCAAAGTAGTCGAGAAGCTATGTGATACCCTGCGCGGCCAAGTGGATGAAGTGCGCCATATCGAGAAGCAGATCCTGGATGTGACGGTTAATCGCTGTGGCATGCCGCGCTCGCATTTCATTAAAGTATTTCCCGGCAATGAAGTCAATCTTGCTTGGGTTGAAGGCGAAGTCAATTCCGGTCATGCATACAGTGCCATCCTGGGACGTAATGTGCCAACCGTCCAGGAATTGCAAAAGAAACTGATCGATTTGCAAACGCGCGTGGTTTTGCCATTACCTGATTTACGCAACATCAACAAGAAGATGGCGGCCGGCGAGATGAAAGCGCGCCGCGCCAAGCGAGAAATGACGGAAGCCAACTTGCGTCTGGTGATTTCGATTGCAAAAAAATATACCAATCGCGGCCTGCAGTTCCTGGATTTGATCCAGGAGGGCAATATTGGCTTGATGAAAGCGGTTGATAAGTTCGAATACCGCCGTGGCTACAAGTTCTCGACTTATGCGACTTGGTGGATTCGCCAGGCCATTACCCGTTCCATCGCTGATCAGGCGCGCACCATTCGTATTCCGGTACACATGATCGAAACGATCAATAAGATGAACCGTATATCGCGCCAGATTTTGCAGGAGACGGGTGCCGAGCCGGACCCGGCAACGCTGGCGATCAAGATGGAAATGCCGGAAGACAAAATCCGCAAAATCATGAAGATCGCCAAAGAGCCGATTTCAATGGAAACGCCGATAGGCGACGATGACGATTCTCATTTGGGCGATTTTATTGAAGATGGCAATACCTTGGCGCCTGCCGATGCGGCCTTGCATGCCTCCATGCGTAATGTGGTCAAAGATGTATTGGATTCTTTGACCCCGCGCGAGGCAAAAGTATTGCGTATGCGTTTTGGCGTTGAAATGTCTACTGACCATACGCTGGAAGAGGTCGGCAAGCAGTTTGACGTAACGCGTGAGCGGATTCGTCAGATAGAAGCCAAGGCATTACGTAAATTACGTCATCCATCCCGTTCGGATAAGCTAAAGAGCTTCCTCGAAGGTAACTAAATAGTTTAAAATCGGCGAGGCGATTTTTACCTTGCCCCGAATCTCCCTGTCAGGGAGATAACTTTAAGCAGGATAACCTGCGCGAAAGATACTGGGCCTCTAGCTCATGCTTGGTTAGAGCAGCGGACTCATAATCCGTTGGTGCCGTGTTCGACTCACGGGAGGCCCACCACATATTATGTCTGAAACCACGCCGGAAACACTGTTCCCACCTTCTGCGTTGTCTGAAACAACACAGATTGATACCCCCGCAATTCGTTTTGAAGATTTCGGCTTGTCCGCCGAGATTTTGCGGGCGCTTGCAGATCAGGGTTACATTCATCCGACGCCGATCCAGGCGGAGGCGATTCCTATTGTGCTGCAGGGGCGCGATGTGATGGGAGCGGCTCAGACCGGCACCGGCAAGACTGCCGGTTTCGCATTGCCGATCATTCAGATATTGTCTGCGCATGCCAATACCAGCGCATCTCCTGCCAGGCATCCGGTTCGAGCGTTAATTCTGACACCGACCCGTGAGTTGGCCGATCAGGTGGCCGATAACGTGAAGGCATATTCGCGTCATACGTCATTACGCGCCACGGTAGTATTTGGCGGCGTGGATATCGCACCGCAGACAGCGGCGTTGCGTACCGGGATCGAGATTGTGATCGCTACGCCGGGTCGCTTGCTGGATCACGTACAGCAGAAGACACTGAATTTGTCTCAGGTGCAGATACTGGTGATGGATGAAGCGGATCGCATGCTTGACATGGGCTTTCTGCCGGATTTGCAACGGATCATCAATTTGTTGCCGAAGCAGCGCCAGAATCTGATGTTTTCCGCTACTTTTTCCAATGAAATCAAGAAGCTGGCCAACAACTTTCTGACCAATCCAGTGATGATTGAGGTCGCGCGGGGTAATTCAACCGCAGAGAATGTGACTCAAATCGTGTATAAAATTGACGAGGCGGCGAAGGGTAGCGCGGTGTCCTTCATCATCCGCGAGCGCGGCCTGAAGCAAGTTATTGTGTTTTCCAACAGTAAAATTGGTGCTTCGCGCCTGGCGCGTCAACTGGTGCAGGAAGGTATCAACGCTACCGCGATTCATGGCGATAAAACACAGGCCGAACGGATGGCTGCGTTGGAAGCGTTTAAACAGGGAAAAATCGAAATTCTGGTTGCAACCGATGTCGCTGCACGCGGGCTGGATATTGTCGAACTTCCTTGCGTCATTAATTACGATCTGCCATTTAACGCTGAAGATTATGTCCACCGGATCGGCCGCACCGCCCGGGCCGGCGCCTCGGGCGATGCGATTTCCCTGTATTCCGATAAGGACGAACGTTTGCTGGTGGATATCGAAAAGTTGATTAAGCGGAAATTCGAGCGCCAGCAGCTAGTCGGCTTTGCTCCAGCACCGGCCCGTTCATCCGAACGTACCGAACGGCCACCGCGCCGCGAAGATGGCAATCGCACGGCAACTGTGCCAGGGCGAAGTCATTATCCTGCTGCAGCGCGCAAGGAAAAGATCGATCCCTGGTTCCTGAAGCCTTACGAGCCTGCTGTCCCAGTAGTCAATTCCGTCAGCGGGCAAGGGCAGGACACACTACCAGCGGGGTCGAGCAAGTCGCCCAAAACCAGGATTGCCGTACTTCTCGGCGGCACTCCAAAGTCTTGAAATTGATGCTGCTCTGAACGGCGGCATCGCTTTGCAATGTAAAATACATGGTCATGTATTTTTTAAAAAACCAATGAAACCATGCGGATAATGCATGATTTTTTACCATACTCCCATATAATCTGAGGTGTGAAGGCTGCGGCAGGATTGCGCCTGGGTTGCGTGAATAGGTTCAATTCATGTTATGTTAGTCAAATAGATAATGATCTACAGCGTTATCGCGCAGTACCTATTTGCAGCCAACCGGAGGAATCATGCTGGAATTACGCACAAGCGAAGCACGCGGGCAGGCCGATCATGGCTGGTTGAAGGCGCGCCATAGTTTTTCATTCGGTAACTATGTGGATCCGGCGCACATGGGTTTTGGCCCCTTGCGCGTAATTAACGAGGATCGGATTGCTCCCGGTAGCGGCTTCGGCACCCACGGTCACAAGGACATGGAGATCATCACGTATGTGCTGGAAGGCGAGTTGGCGCATCAGGACAGCATGGGCAACGGTAGCGTGATCCGTCCAGGCGACGTGCAGCGCATGAGTGCCGGCCGTGGTGTGATGCATTCGGAATCCAATCATGCCGAAGGCAGCGAAACCCATTTGCTGCAAATCTGGATTGAGCCCGATCAAAAAGGCATTGCACCCAGTTATGAAGAGCAGCATGTCCCGCAAGCGCAAAAGGACGGGCGCCTGCGGCTGGTGGCCTCGCCCGCAGGTACCGATGGCGCGGTCAAGATACATCAGGATGCGCGCTTGTATGTCGGCCTTTTCGATGGCGATCAAGCGGCTGACCTGACGCTTGCTGCCAATCGGCTGGCTTACGTCCATATGGTGCGCGGTAGTGCCAGCGTTAATGGTCAAACGCTGGCTGCCGGCGATGCCTTGAAGCTCAACGCCGAAACCGAAGTACGAATCCGTGACGGCAACGCAGCTGAAGTACTGGTCTTCGATTTGCCGCAAAGCTTCTAAGTCTTTCCCATATTATTTAAAAATGATGGAGTATCGGTAAAAATTAGATTTTTACGCATATTTTTAATGCGATACCGTCGCATGAAACCATATACTCCATCTTTTTTCCATATTTTCGGATTTTAATCGCCCAGTGCGCAATCGACAGTCTGAATAGCCAGCACCGTGGCGATCACTGTCGGATCGATCCCGACCAGGTAGCCGCGCCGGCCGCCATTGATGTAGATTTTGTCCAGCGCCAGGATGCTTTGCTCGACGTATATCGGCATCGCTTTCCTGGTTCCGAATGGCGAGGTGCCGCCAATTTGGTAGCCGGAGTGCCGACTGGCTACTTCCGGCTTGCACGGGGCGACTGATTTGCAACCAATCTGGCGCGCCAGATTCTTGGTCGATACGGTACGGTCGCCATGCATCAGGACGATCAATGGCTTCAAGGTCTCGTCCTGCATCACCAGCGTCTTGATCACGCAGTGTTCGTCAACCGCCAGTTCCTGCGCCGACACCGCGGTGCCGCCATGCTCTTCATAGGCATACGGATGTTCGGAAAATGCGACGCCGTGCCTACGCAGGAATTGGGTCGCCAGGGTTTCGGAGTTGTGCTCTTTTTTAGCCATGCGTGATACGCTCAAAAGCTCTGTTGTGATGTCAATCGAAAGCACATTATGCAACAAGAAATTCGTTTTGCTACTTTCAATGTTTGCAATCTGGCGCTGCCAGGCACGGTTTTCTACACCAACCTGGCGCCTTATACGACGGCAGAATTTGAAGCAAAAACCGACTGGATCGCACAGCAGATCGATCGCCTGGATGCCGACGTGATCGGGTTCCAAGAGATTTTCTCGCAGGCGGCATTGCAGCATGCACTGGCTAAAAGCAAGCACTATGCGCATGCGCATCAGCTTGGGTTCGACCCGGTTGCGCGTGACGGGATTTTTACCCCGAGCGTGGCGCTGGTATCGCGGCTGCCGCTGATCGGCGAAGTAAAGACTTACAGCGTATTGCCGCGCCAACTATCGGTGGCGCTGCCGGGCACAGGCGAGATATTGAACCGATTCACGCGGCCTATCTTGCATGCGCAAGTGGCGCTGTCGGACGAGTTAACCGTGAATGTCTTTGTAACCCACCTGAAGTCCCAGCGTCCCAATTATGGGAACGGTGAAGATGAAAACGATTCTTATCAGCTTGGACTGGGTTCTTTGCGTTCGCTGATCCAGCGCGGCACCGAAGCCCTTGGATTGCGTTATCTGCTGATCGATTTGATGCAGAATAACCGGGTACCGCTGGTGGTGATGGGTGACTTCAACGATGTGGCCGGCGCGGTCACTAGCCGGATCGTGATGGGTGATGGCCGCCGCGGCAAAGTTGGTTTCGACGACCGCCTGTTCGATAGCTATCGTATCCAGTCGCAGTCGGATTCACTGCGTAACGTTGGTTACAGCGCCATTCATCAGGGGCAATTCGAAACCATTGATCATATTCTGGTGTCGGAAGAATTCAATCCGGCATCGCGTTTTGCCCTCGGCGAAGTACAGGAAGTGATTTACCTCAACGACCATGTTCAGCTGCGTCGGCCAGAGGCTAGCGATCATGGGCAAGTGCTGGTGCGGGTAAAGTTGTATGGCATCAATAACCAGGCAAACGTAAGCAGTGGGCGCTAACCGCGTGGATGATGTTCTGCGTGCAATTTTTTGAGCCGCTCGCGCGCCACATAGGTGTAAATCTGGGTGGTCGAAATATCGGCGTGTCCGAGCAACAATTGCACCACCCGTAAATCGGCGCCGTGATTGAGCAAATGGGTGGCGAATGCGTGGCGTAGCGTGTGCGGCGAGAGCGGCGCATTGATGTCGGCCTTCAGTGCATATTTTTTGACTATGATCCAGAACATCTGGCGCGTCATCGGTGCGCCGCGCGCGGTGACGAATAAGGCATCGTCGACCTGTCCGCCTAAAATTACGCTGCGCGCCAGTTTCAGGTAGCGTTCCAGCCAGCTGCGCGCCTCTTCGCCAAAAGGCACCAGGCGCGTCTTGTTACCTTTGCCGGTAACGCGCAAGACACCTTCGTTCATGCCGACTTCCAGCGTTTTCAGCAACACCAGTTCGGTCACGCGTAAGCCGCTGGCATACATCAGTTCCAGCATGGTGCGGTCGCGCAAGCCCAGCGCGATATCGATATCGGGTGCGGCCAGGAGAGCCTCGACTTGTGCCTCAGATAATATTTTTGGCACCCGTACCGGCTGTCTGGCGCTCTGCATTTTCAGGCAGGGATCGATCTCTATGTCGCGATGGCGCAGTGCTAATTGATAAAAGCGCTTCAGCACTGCCAGGCGGCGGTTTGACGAGGTCGCCTTGGTGGTTTCATGTCTGGCACTGAAATAGGCGCTCAGATCGTCAGCCTGGGCTTGATACAAAACCTTGCCGCACGCTGCCTGCAACCAGGAAGCAAACAGGCGCATGTCACGCCGGTAAGCTTCCAGCGAATTCTTCGCCAGGCCGTCTTCCAGCCACAAGGTATCGCAAAAGGCATCGATTGCAGATTGGCTTGCGGCAAGCAACTGATCCGTCATCGGGTGGCTGCAGCGCTCTCATGCGCGAGCAGCCAGCGTTTGACTCCGACATGAAAGCCGGTTGCATCGTCATGGTGCGAAAAACCGCCCAGCCCACCCGCAGCTGTGACGCGATGACAGGGAATCACCAGCGGAAACCAGTTCGCCCCGCAAGCTTGTCCGACCGCACGCGGCGCTGAACGGATATGTTTGGCAATCTGCCCATAAGTGAGCACCTGGCCGCGTGGAATAGCGGCAATGGCTTGCCACACCTTGCGCTGGAAAACGGTGCCGATTTCCGGCAAGGGCAGATCAAAAATAGTGTCAGGATCTTCCAGGTAGCGCATCACCTGGGCTGCGACTTTTGCAGCCAGCGCATCAGTTGCGGCCTTGGCTTTAAAAGACGGAGGAAGATAGACTAGCTCCTGCAGGCAGGAAGCTTCGGTACGGATGCCGACCGCGCCAAAAGGGGCTTCGACGATGGCTGAAAACAGGGAAGCGGCGTAAGTATTTTTCATATCGATAGAATAAAACAAAAAAGGCGCATCGTGAGATGCGCCTTCAAATTGCTTCTACGCGTTCAGGCTGTTATGACAGCTCATTTGAAACGCGTGTCTCCTCGTTATATGTCGGTATGCCACCGTTTTTATATGCTACCCCTCTGAAATTCGAATCCCTTGCTCGTGTGGTACGAGCCAATTGCAGCATCGAAATATTACCTGCGTGTTACAGTCCGATACAAAATTTTCGCAATAATAACACCGGATTACCGGAATCGGATAAAACAATTAAGCGAAAAGAGGCGTTCACCTAATAAAAAAATTCTCAATTATTATTTGAAATTTTTTATCTTGATCCAAATTAAATTTTGTTGGATAAGTATTGCCACCGAACAATAGCTGTCCGGCGGTTTTTTCAGGCAATCCGAATTAATTGAATATCAGATTCGGCAGCCACAGCGATATTTGTGGAATATAGGTGATCAGGAGCAGGAATCCCAGCATCGTCAGTAGCCACGGCATGACTGCGACAGTCAACTCGGTTATTCCCATTTTGGCAATTCCCGATGCCACATACAGGTTTAGACCAACCGGTGGATGGCACATGCCGACTTCCATATTGACCACCATAATGATGCCGAAATGAATCGGATCGATGCCGAGCGTCATCGCCACAGGGAACAGGATCGGCGCCATGATCAGAACGATCGACGAAGGCTCCATCACGTTACCCGCCACCAGTAGCAGCACGTTGACCACCAGCAGGAAAGAGATCATGCCAAAACCCTTGTCCATGATCCAGGCCGCCATATCCTGCGGGATATGCTCGCTGGTCATCAGGAACGAGAACAATACCGCATTGGTGATGATGTACAGCAGCATCGCAGACATGGAAGCCGAGTCGAGTAAGACCTTGGGCACTTGCTTCAAGCCCATATCCTTGTAGACAAACACGGCGACGACAAACGCATATACCGCTGACACGGCAGCTGCCTCGGTCGGGGTGAATACGCCGGAATAGATGCCGCCCATCACGATCACGATCAGCAGCAAGCCCCAGGCGCTTTTGCGAAACGCGATAAAACGTTCTTTCCAGCTTGCCTTCGGCAGGCGAGGATATCCCCGCTTGCGCGCCAAAACCCAGGTAGTGAGTCCTAAAAAGAAAGCCAGCAACAAGCCAGGAATCACGCCGGCCATGAACAGTTTGCCAACAGATGTATTGGTCGAGACTGAGTACATCACCATCACGATTGATGGCGGAATCAGGATTCCCAATGCACCGGATGTTGTGATGACGCCTGCTCCGAAGCCTTTTGGATAACCCTGCTTAACCATTGCCGGCAACATAATCGAGCCGATTGCAACCACGGTGGCAGGCGAAGAGCCGGAAACGGCTGCGAACAGCGCACAAGCTGCCACCCCACCCAGAGCCAGGCCGCCATGCCAGTGGCCGATCATCGAAGTGGCAAAATTGATCATGCGCCGCGCCACCCCGCCGTGGGTCAGAAAATTGCCGGCCAGAATGAAGAACGGAATCGCCATGATTTCGAACTTTTCGATTCCCGTAAAAAGCTTCAATGCAACCGCTTCGATCGGTATTGAAGTCATTGTGAAAAGGAAAGTCAACACCGTCAGACCGAGCGAAATCGAGATCGGCATGCCGGTCAGCATCAGACAGAGCAGCAGGACAAAGATGATCAGTGCATTCATGCTTTTTCCCCTTTAATCTCTTCTTCCAGACCTTCTACATGGGAATGGTCATGTTTTGGCAAGTCGCCGGTTTGAATGAAATGCCAGGCAACCTGCAGGAAACGAAACGCCATCAGGTAGGAGCCAAGCGGCACCGCCATATAGACAATCCACATTGGAATTTCCAGTACCTCGGAAACGCTGCTGGTATGACTTAGCTCGTAGACGAATTTGGCGCCGAAAGTACCGACCAGGCCGGTGAATGTTGCACCGGCCAGCAGGCCGAAGATGATGAATTTTTTGCGCCAGGGCGTATTCAACTTGTTGATCAAGACGTCAACGCCGACGTGGATGCCGGTGCGCACGCCATAAGCGGCACCGAACTTTGCCATCCAGACGAACATATAAATGGTCAATTCCTGGGCCCAACTGGTATTGATGTGGATCAGTGCATCCTGGATGCCGAACAGGGTAATACCGGACGCGTAGCGGTGCAGGACAGCGACAAAGGTGACAATGGTTGCCGCTGCCATCAAGAAGGCGATCAGCCATTCTTCAAGATGATCAAGAATTTTCATGGGTTTCCCGATAGGCGTGGGAGTTAAGGATAATGACGGGGGTATGCTTGGTTTGTGCAGCTTTACCGCATGTATTTGTGCGGTATTAAAAATACTATTACCGGTATATTCCACGCAAAAAAACACGCGACTTACAAGTCAAGAATGCTTGCAAGCCGCATAGTTACCGTACTGACTGGAGAATCACTTCAGGAGCAGTGCTGCCGATTCCTTGTTGATGGAAGAAATCAGATCCTTGCCGATGCGGCTTTCCATTTGTTTCTGGACCGGCGCCAAGGCTTTGCGCCATTCGACCTGTTCTTTGCCGTTCAAATCATACACAGTCGTTTTGCCGGAAGCCCTGACGGCGGCCATCGCCTTGTCGTTTTCTTGCTGGGCGATCGCATTGGCGTAGCGGGTCGATTCTTTCATCGCACCTTCCAGTTCGGTGCGAATATCGGCCGGCAAGCCATCCCAGAATTTCTTGTTGACGATCACTGCATAGCCTAGATAGCCATGTTTGGTCATAGTGACGTGCTTTTGCACTTCATACATTTTTTGCGTGTACAAATTCGATGGTGGGTTCTCGGTGCCGTCCACCACGCCAGTTTGCAATGCTTGGTACACCTCGGAGAAAGCCATTACCTGCGGGTTTGCGCCCAGCGCACGCATCTGCGCATCCAGTACCTTGGATGACTGGATACGCATTTTCAAGCCTTTCATGTCTGCCGGTGAATGCAACGGCGTGTTGGCCGACATGACCTTGAAACCGTTATCCCAGAAAGCCAGGCCGATGATGCCCTTGGGTTCGAGTTTTTTCAGCAGACTCTTGCCGATCGGACCTTCGGTTACGCGATACAGCACATCCTTGGAAGGGAAAATATACGGCAGGTCGAAGACTTCAAATTCCCGCACGCCCAATGGGCCGAATTTTGCCAGCGATGGCGCCAGCATCTGGACTGCACCGAGTTGCAATGCTTCCAGTTCTTCCTTGTCCTTATACAAGGTGCTGTTGGGATATACCTCAACCTTAACGCGGCCTTTGGTATATTTTTCTGCCAATTCCTTAAAACGATCGGCAGCTTTGCCTTTCGGCGTGTCCTTTGCAACCACGTGGCTGAACTTGATGACGATCGGGGCTTGTGCAAAAGCAATCGGGCTTATGAGTAACGCCGACGCCAGCGCCAGGAATAGTGTTTTGAGTTTCATGTTTGTCTCCGGTAAATGTGAAAAACGTTTTTTAAATATTTCGTTATTTTTGCAAGTCTTTCATGGCAGCACAATTGTGGATAACCACAACCCGAAAAAGCTGCTTCAGCCTGAACCTTAAAAAACAGGCATAGAATATTCGGTAAAATTTCAGGCCAAGCAATAGCCCCATCTTGAATACGCTAGAAAGACGCTTTGCTCCTATGACAATTGCTGGATTTAAATATTTTGGTGCCGTTCCGTTGCAACCTAAGCAGGCATGGCGCTGGCTGCTGCCAGTGATGCTGGTATTGCTGGTGTTGTCGATGCTGATATGGCTGCCATGGCAAGTACGGCAGATGGAAGTCGGCGAACGTCAAGAACAGATGATTGCCGATACGCTTTGGGTAGAGCAGGCGATTCGCTTTCAGTTACGGCGGAATGAAGAAATTTTTCACCAAGTTGGAACCGAAATTGCCAGCGGATACCTGTCGCCTGACAAATTGCACGAACGTACCGTGCTGTTACTAAAAAGTAGCAGTGAGATTCGGCAGGTCATGTGGCTGGATGCGGCAGGACGGATAGTTGCGTTCAGCGATCAGCGATCAATCGCTTCCTCGCGGCTGCCGGATGCATCGGCGCAAGCATCGGTCAACGCGCGCAAGCTGAAATCGCCGCAATATAGTCATCCGTTCAAAACCGATAGCGTAAGCGGCGTGTCGGGGTTGATCTTGATGGATTGCCACTTGCCGATCTTCAGTCACGGCCAATACAGCGGTAGTCTGGTGATTCGTTATGCGTTGCAGGATATTCTCGATCAGATGGTGCCGTGGTGGTTCGCTCAGGATAACCAGATCGTATTGGCCGACGACGACGATGTCATTTTCGCCCAGCGGGCGGCCGGCGGCATGGGACGCGGCGTGTACACACATCGCCACACGCTCGATTTGCCGGGAGCAGCAGTGTATCTGCGCACCAATAGCGTCAAAAGTGCGCCGACTCTGCTGCCCAATTTGCTGGTTGGCTCTATCATTCTGCTGGCGCTGGGCCTGATCTGGAGTTTATGGGCGTTGTGGCGGGATATCAATCGTCGGCTGGCGGCGGAAGGTGCGCTGCGTGAGCAGGTTGCCTTCCGTATTGCGATGGAAAACTCGCTCGTGACCGGGCTGCGGGCACGCGACCTTGAAGGGCGGATTAGCTATGTTAATCCGGCGTTCTGCCAGATGGTTGGTTTAACTGCCGATCAATTGCTCAACAAGGTTCCGCCGATGCCGTACTGGGCCCCAGAGGCGATCGAAGACCATGAAGGGCGCTTTGCCCAAGTCTTGGCCGGCACCGTACAGCGACATGGTTTTGAGATCATATTTCAGCGTGCCAACGGCGAACGGTTCCCGGTGCTGATTTTCGAATCGCCTCTGCTGGACGACAGCGGTAAGCAGACTGGCTGGATGGGGTCGATCCTGGATATTTCGGATCGCAAAAGAGTGGAGGAATTAAACCTTCAGCAGCAGGAAAAGTTGCAATCCAGTGCGCGTCTGGCAACTATGGGCGAACTGGCATCGACATTGGCGCATGAACTCAATCAGCCGCTGGCCGCCATTTCCAGTTACACCGTCGGCGCCATCAATCTGCTGCAGTCAGGCGTGGTTGACCCTGCGTTGTTGACACCGGCGCTAAAAAAGGCCAACGCGCAAGTGCAGCGCGCCGGCTTGATCATTCGCAGCGTGCATGAGTTCGTCAAGCGGCGCGAACCGACCCGCGAACCGGTTTCGATGCAAAATCTGATCGACAGTGTGATGCCGCTGATTGAACTGCAGGCGCAACAGAGTTACGTCGCTATCCAGTTCAGCATTATCCCCAGGCTACCGAACGTGCTGGCCGACCGTGTGATGCTGGAGCAGGTGTTACTGAACCTGACGCGCAATGCCATTGAGTCAATGCAGCAGGTTGCTGCCGAGCGGCGTATCTTGCGCATCACCGTCAGCGCAGATAATGTGCCGTTCAATACTGCAGCAGCGCTTGCGAATGTGGTGGTATCCGTGATCGACCAGGGGCACGGGATCGCGCCGGAAGTGGCCAAACACTTGTTTTCGCCTTTCTTTTCGACCAAGGCCGAGGGCATGGGAATCGGTCTGAAAATATGCCGTACCACGTTGGAGTTTCATGGCGGCACCCTGAATTATGTGAATAACCCGCTTGGCGGTACAATTTTCCGCTTTTCATTGCCACCGCATCTGCCACGTCTGGCGCAGTTGTCCGAATAACCGAGGAACCCGCATGCTGCACATAGTCGATGACGAAGAAGTAATTCGCGACTCACTGCTATGGCTGGCCAGATCGCGCGCCATCGCCGCCACAGCCTACGCCAGCGCCACTGAGTTTTTGCTCGCCCTCGATGGCAAGGTTGCCTTCGATGCGCAAGGTGAATGCTTGCTGCTCGACGTCCGCATGCCCGATATGAATGGCATTGCGCTGTTTGACGTGCTGGCAGGGCGCGGCTTGACGCGACAGTTGCCGGTGATTTTTCTGACCGGTCACGGCGATGTGCCGATGGCGGTCGATACTTTAAAACGCGGTGCGTTCGATTTTTTCGAAAAACCGCTGAACGATAACAAGTTGATGGACCGGGCGCAGGAAGCCTTGCTGATCTCTATGGATGCCGGCATTATGGCGCTGATCCAGCGTCGTCTGGAAACCCTGTCGGTGCGCGAGCGCGAAGTGCTGGATCTGATTCTGGACGGGAAAATGAACAAGATCGTCGCGGATGAACTTGGCATCAGTATGCGCACAGTCGAAGTGCATCGCGCCCATATTTTCGACAAGATGCATGTCAAGACCGCGGTCGAACTGGCGCGGTTGCTGAAGTAATTCTGAATTTGACAGGCGGCTAACTTTTATTCCCTGCATGAAATTGCAAGCTCACTCCCAGTCCTGTGCCATGCAAGCCAGCCCCCAATGCAAGCGTGGCGCGGTGTACCTGCGCGATGCGCTCGACAATCGACAGCCCCAGGCCGCTGCCGCTGGCACCGTTGCCACCGACACGGTAGAAACGGTGCAGCACGCGCTCTTTATCCTGCTCCGACAGGCCGGGGCCGTCATCCTTGACGTACAGCATGACGCAACCTCCCACCCTCTGAATGCCGATCTCGATGCAGCCTTGCGGTGGGGTGTAGCGAATCGCGTTGTCGATCAGATTGCCGATCAGCGCTTCCAGCAGCACCGGGTCGCCTTGTATTGGGAGCTGTGCGTCACTCTCAACGCTGACGCTGAGGTCGATCTCCTTGTCGAGGGCGCTGTTGGCATAACGGGCCGCAGATTGCCGGGCCAGTTCGCCCAGTTCGACGCTTTGCTGCGTTTCCGGCGCCAGATGATCGAGCCGGGCCAGCATCAGCAACTGTGCGCTGAGACGGGTAGTGCGGTTGATGCCTTCAATGATGCCATGCAAGGCCTGATCTTGTTGCTGTCGATCCTGTGCGGCCAGCGCGACTTCAGCCTGCACCTTGATGGCCGCCAGCGGTGTGCGTAATTCGTGGGCGGCATCCGCAGTGAAGCGGCGCTCCTGATCCATCGAATGCGACAGCCGTTCCAGCAAGCCGTTGAGCGAGACGATCAGGGCCTGAACTTCCCTGGGTGTGTTGTGCAAGGTAATCAGGTCCAGTTTGCCTGCGCTGCGGGCGGCAATCGCTGCCGACAGTGATTGCAACGGTCGCAGGCAGCGCCCGATACTGAGCCAGATCAGCAACGCCAAACCCGGCAACCCAATCAGCAGTGGCGCCATCATGCGCCGCATGATGTCACTGGCCAGATGGCTGCGTTGCTGCGCATCTTCAAATACACGCACCTGGAAGCCGTGTTTTTGGCTCCAAAGCGCCAGCGTGCGCCAGCTCTTGCCTTGCACCTCGATAGTGCCGATGCCGCTGCCGGCACGGAAGCCGATCTGCGGCGCGCTGGCGTTTTGCAGCAACAGGCGAGCGTCGGCACCCCAGACCTGAAACGGTAGCACTTTGCCCTGGTGGTCTTTTGTGCCGTCGTGCTCTTCGATAGCTGTGCTTTCGTTATCGGCCAGGTGTTGCAGGAGGTTCAAGTCCAGCAGCAGGATGCTGCGGGCATCTTGCTCCATTTGGGCGTCGAGCAGTTCGCTGATTTCTTCGTGCGATTCCCAGTAGCTGAACACGGCCATTGCGCCCCAGACCACCAGCAAGCTGGACATGATCATTAACGTCAGGTGCTGCCGCAGCGAAAGTCGCTTCATGGCGTCTCCTTGCGAATCAGGTAGCCGACGCCGCGGATGGTCTTGATCAATTGGTCGCCGAGTTTCTTGCGCAGGTTGTGGATGTGAACCTCGATCGCATTACTTTCGACTTCCTCGTTCCAGCCGTACAAGCTTTCCTCCAGCCGGGCACGCGACAGTGCAGTGCCTTTATGCTCCAGCAGGTCGATCAGAATCGCGCACTCGCGCGCTGATAGCTGGATTGTCCGGCCGTCCTGCGTCACCTGTAGCGTGGCTGGATCGAGTTGCAGATTGGCGTGCTGGATAATGGCGGCACTGCGGCCATGCGCACGGCGTAGCAGCGCGCGGATGCGGGCCACCAGTTCAACCAGGTCGAACGGCTTGATCAAATAATCGTCGGCCCCGGCATTGAGCCCCGCGACCCGGTCTTGCACCGTGTCGCGCGCAGTCAGGATCAGTACCGGAATGTCGCGCCCCTTGTTGCGCAAACTCTTCAGTAGATCGAGTCCGCTCATGCGCGGCAGGCCCAGATCGAGCACCAGTAATTCGTAGTCGACCGCATCCAGCGCCAACGCCGCCGCACGGCCATCGAGCGCACGGTCTACTGCAAACCCGGCCTGCTTCAGCCCGGCCTCGATCCCTTGTCCGAGCAGCGCATCGTCTTCCACCACTAGCAAACGCATGTGTTCTCCCGTATTTTTAACCAGCAGGACTGCAGTATGGCTGGGTTGTCTTAAGGTTTGCTTAAGAATAATTGCTGACTGTTGCACCGCCTGTGATTCTTGATTATTTTTACATACTATATTATGTATTTTTAAAATTGCTTTGTTTATATGCGGTGGATGCTATTTTTTTAAACATACTCATGCTATTTAATGAGAGTGAGTAATTCTCGAAACTGTATTGGCAACATCCGGGCGAAGCAGTTTCCTACCAAGCCACGCCGCAGCGGTTTTGCTTGATATAACGCCAAATGGATGGCCAAAGTTAAAGTGATTTTGTGGCTAAAAAATCCGATACGCGATACTTCAGAGTCGCTTCAGGCCAACTGCCCAACTTTGCCATTCTTAAGGTTCGCTTAAGCTGGGGAATCTACATTGATGCTTTCGGTAATCAAAAAGGGGCAAAAATGTATTCGTATATTCAGACAAAAAATAGTTTTCCGCTGAAACTTTTCATCCTGGCGCCGCTTTCCCTTGCTTTGCTTGCCGCGTGCGGCGGTGGCAGTTCGACAGGTAGCAGCGTGCAGAATCCGCCCGCTCCATCCCTTCTGTCCAGCACGCTCTACGCAGGCTCGGTTTCAGGGCTGGGTTCGATCGTGGTTAATGGCGTGCGTTTCGAGACGGTGGGCGCACGGGTGCTCGAAGCCGATGATCCCTATGGCACAGCGGCCTACACGGAGCAAATCAGGTTGGGAATGACGGTGGCAGTGGAAGGCTCGGCGGATGACAATAATGGGACTGGGACAGCCAGCACAATACGCATCGACGGCGGGATGCGGGGCCAGGTTGGCGCGGTCGATATAGCGGCTGGCACCCTGCGTGTAAACGGCCAAACCGTCAAGGTCGACGCCAGCACGATGATGCAGGGCGCGACTGGCCTGGCCGGCATCGCCACTACAAACTGGGTGGAAGTGTACGGTCTGGCGCAGAGCGACGGCAGTTACCTCGCCACGCGCATCGAGGTGTATGGCTCCCGGGGCGGCCTTGAGTCTAGCTACCCGAAAGCCTCTACCTTCCCAGTCTCGTTGCGCGGCATAGTCTGGACCAGCGCATCCGGCAGCTTCACCTTGCATGACGGCAACAACGGCACCATTACTGTCAACTATGGCGCAGCGGATGTGTTGCCCGCCGGAGTCGGTATTGCGGCAGGCAGCAGCGTGCGTATTTTGGCAAATACGGCACCGGACGGCAACGGCGCGGTGCTTGCTTCCAAGGTACTGGTGCTCAATCCTTCCAACCTGTCGAGCGCTAACTCGGCCTTGTCGTACATCAAGCTCAAAGGTGTGGTGGATAGCGTGGTCGGCAATACGCTGGTGGTTTCCGGGACGACGGTGGATATTTCTGCAGCCATCAAGCCGGCCGGCGCGATCGCCAAGAACCAGGTCATCGAGGTCAAGGGCACACTGAGCAAGGGCATTCTGTTGGCCAGCAAAGTGGAATTCGATAGCAGGGAGACTCTCTACACGGAGCGACAGGGTGGCAGCAGCAGTAATGTCGGCTACAAGCAGGAACTGTACGGAATGATCTCCGGCTTTGACGCCGCACTGAACACTTTCGTGGTGCAGGGCGTCACAGTGCAGTCGAACAGCGCCACCAGGTTCGAATACGGCTACACCAAATTGGCCAACGACGTGTTCGTGGAAGTCAAGGGCGCGTTGCAAAATGGCGTTTTGCTGGCGTCCAAGATCGATGTCAAGGGCGTTACCGTGAACGGTTCTGTCGGCGATAGCGCCAGCAAGGACGACGCCCTTGGCAAGTCGAGCGGCGGCAGCAGCTTCGAGATTTACGGCACGCTCACGTGCAGTACTTACCCTAGCGCCTGCACCATCAATAGCAGCGTCAATTCCGTGAAGACCAACCTGGTTGCGGCCCAATGGGAAAAAGGTGCTTATGCCGCCAACAGTTATGTTGAGGCAAAAGGTTACCTGGATCAGTCCAGCGTGTTCCAGGTCACCAAGATCGAAGTCAAGCGCTGATCTTACGGCCCGGGCACTGCACCAAACGTGCAGTGCCCGTCTTAATTAATAAGCGGTGTATTTTTTTAAATATCAATGAATACATGCGGAAAATGCCATATTTTTAATGGTACTCCCACACTGTATTAGTGCGCGCCTGAGTCAGGCCCCTACGCGTGATTAAGCTCCTGGCTCAATGCCCGTTCGATATCGGCGCGCTGTAGGTCAGGGGCAAATTCCATGATGAAATCATAGGCATACGAGCGCAGATAGGTGCCGCGCCGTACTGCCAGCCGGGTCACATTCGGGGCAAACAGGTGCGACGCCTTAATCGCCTGCAGCCCCTGGTCGCGCTCAGGGTCGAATGCCATTGCTGCCAGCAGCCCAACCCCCATGCCGAGCGTCACATATTGCTTGATCACGTCCGAATCCATAGCTGTGAGCACAATATTAGTGCTTACGCCAGCGTTATTGAAGGCGTCGTCGATGTGGCTGCGGCCAGTAAAGCCGCTGTCGTAAGTGATCAATGGATAGGTGGCAAGATCGTTCAAGCCAACATTCGTTTGCGCCAAAAGCGGATGCCCGTTTGGCACCAGGATCAAGTGGCTCCAGCTATAGCAAGGGAAAGAAACCAAGTCTGGAAACTGGTTCAAGCCCTCGGTAGCAATGCCGATGTCGGTCTTGCCTGACAATACCCATTCGGCAATATGTTCCGGCGCGCTTTGCTGCAATGCAATGCGCACGTCCGGGAAAGCAACACGAAAGGTTTGCACCACTTCCGGCAACACATAGCGCGCTTGGGTATGGGTGGCGGCGACCGTCAGCGTGCCGCTGGTCTGGCCGGAATATTCCTGCCCGGCGCGTTGCAAGTTCTCGGCCTCGATCAGCAAGCGTTCGATAATCTTCAGGATGCCTTTGCCAGGTTCGGTCAAGCCGGTCAGGCGCTTGCCGTTGCGCCCGAATATGTCGGCCCCCAGCTCGTCTTCCAGTTCGCGGATCTGGCGCGACACGCCTGGCTGCGAGGTACACAGCTCGCTCGCCACTTCGGTCAGGTTATAGCCGTGACGCGCTGTTTCACGAATAGAGCGCAATTGCTGGAAATTCATCAGCTATCCTAAAACGGAGTTGTTTATCAGTAGTGCAGGCCTCCGTGCCTGCAGCCCGGCGCAGGCACGGAGGCCTACGCTACTTATTTATTTTTTTGTAAGTTGTATTCGGTTCAGATTGAATAATCTTCGACTAAGACATGCAGCCGTTCAGGCCGCACAATCAGGGTTTCGCCATCTTTCAACTTCAGTTGCGCAAAACGTTCATTCGAAATTACCGCTTCGATAATTTCCGCATTGTCATCGCGTTCCAGTTCCAGTTGCGCCAGCCCGGCGATGATGCGCAGCAACGTGGTCTTGCCGCAGCCGGACGGGCCGAGCAGGGCAGTCAATTGGCCGGCCGGAAAATGCAGCGACACATCATTCAGCGCCACAAAATTGCCGAACTGTTTATGAATATTCCTGACTTCGATGCTCATGATTGCCGCTCCTGAAATTGCTCTGCGCCGGTGTCTGTATCAGCCAAGCGCCATTCGATCAGCGACTTCAGCGCCAGCGTTACCAATGCCAGCAAGGCCAACAGCGACGCGACTGCGAAAGCGGCGGCGAAGTTGTATTCGTTATAAAGAATTTCGACTTGCAACGGAATCGTGTTGGTTTCGCCGAGAATATGGCCGGACACCACCGACACCGCACCGAACTCGCCCATCGCCCGCGCATTGCAGAGAATTACGCCATACAACAAACCCCATTTGATATTCGGCAATGTGACAAACCAGAACGTCTTGAAGCCGGAAGCGCCCAACACTAGCGCGGCTTCTTCCTCTTCGCTGCCTTGCGATTGCATCAGCGGAATCAGTTCACGCGCGACAAACGGAAAGGTGACGAAAATCGTTGCCAGCACGATGCCCGGCACCGCAAACAAAATTTTGATGTCATGCTCATATAGCCAAGGCCAAAGCCAATCCTGGGCACCGAACAGCAGCACATAGATCAGGCCGGAAATCACCGGCGACACCGAAAACGGCAAGTCGATCAAGGTTAGCAAAATGCTCTTGCCGCGAAATTCGAACTTGGCGATACACTAGGACGACGCCACGCCGAACACCAGATTCAACCGTACCGCAATCGCGGCGGTCAGCACAGTGAGCTTGATGGCAGACACTGCATCCGGCTCGGTAACGGCTGCCAAATAGGCTTGCCAACCTTTCTTGAACGCTTCGGCAAACACCGACAACAGCGGCACGAACAGAAACAGCGTCAGGAAAGCCAGCGCAAAGCCGGTCATCAGCGCTGGCAGAATAGTCGGAAAAATCACCCGCGAAAAAGTCTGCAAAGGGTGCGCGCCCAGGCTGGCGGCGGCTTCCTCCAACTCGTGTTCGGCGTCTTCCAGCACCGGTTGCACAGTGTGCACCACGAACGGCAGGCCAATGAAAGTCAGCGCGATCAGCACACCGGGCGGCGTGAACGCGACCTTGATCCCGGGCGGTTCCAGAAAGCGGCCGATCCATCCATTGGGCGCATACAAAGCGGTCAACGCGATGCCGGCCACTGCCGTTGGCAATGCAAACGGCAAATCGACCAGTGCATCAATAATCTTCTTGCCGGGAAAACGGTAACGCACCAGCTCCCAGGCCACAATGCCGCCGAACACCACATTCAGCGCGGCGGCCAGCAGTGTCGACGCTGTTTGATTTGCCGTCGGGGCGCTTATCGTCTGGTGCCTGACGTTATTGGCCATCGTGGTACATGGAGGGGGACCGCGCCGCCCCGACACCGGTACGACAGCCGCCTGATGCAGCTGGGCAGGAAAACACCCTCCTGCCCGTATCTTTTGCAAGTCACAACGCTGCCCGATATATGCGTACCGGCAAACTCTTTGCCATGGTCAAGCATGATGATGATGGCGTGACATTGTTCCTTCCGCGGTCTAGTCTTTCGGGAGCATGCATATGTATGCATCTTGTATCGGATCATTACGCTAACTATTTATTTGTGCATCAAACGACCATTTGTTTAACACTATTTTTACTAACCCGCGCAAATGCGGAATTATTGTTGTCGAAAGAAATGACGCGTTGCCTGATTATCCAATCGAGGCTCCGCAGCGAAAGCAAATGTTCAGTATGAAAGCGCAACTGTCCGGCCCCGGCCAGGAACAGCCAATAACGCAAAAGCGCCGAAGCGCCTTGCCACGCCATCGCTGGCGCAGCACCATTATTCGCACTCCATCCCACAATTTAAAATCACTCAGAAATTTGCCGTGAAAGTCAGGCGGAAGGAACGCGACTCTATCGGGTGAAAGTGAATGTCGTTGACAGCCACCGGGTCGTTCGGCAAACGCGAGGCATAGAAGTAATCGATTGCGGACGCGCGCCGGTTGGCCAGGTTGAAGCCTTCGAGCTGGATGCGCATTGTCGGATTGATTTTAAAGCCGATGCGCCCGTTGATGGTGGTAGTCGGACTGGAACGCACGCTGTTGTCCTCGATGAGCGGACGCGCACCGAAATAGCGCAGTTGCAGGGCGCCGAAATACGGGCCGACGTGATCGACGGCCAGCGCGACCGAGGCTACGCCTTCGACCGCACCCGGAATGCGCTCGCCGACAGGATCGAAGTCGCGAAAGCGCGCGCGGGCAAACGCCAGATCGGCATCGATCGTCAGCCATGGGGTCGGCTTGTAATAGTTGTTGAACTCGACGCCGGTACGGCGGCTGGGCCGCCCAGCCTGGGTAGTGCCCGCGTCGCCGGTGAAGATCAATTCCGACTCGAAATCCAGCCGGTAGAGCGCCAGGGAGCTTTGCAGGCCGGGAATAATTTCCGTGCGCACTCCCACTTCCTGGCCCCTGGACCGCACCAAGGGCGTAACCCGGTCCGCCGGGTCGCCGGATTTGGGATCGACCGTAATCGTCGTGCCGCGTGCATCGTTGCTGTGGAAACCGCTGCCGAGGTTGACGTAATACTCGGTCTTGGCCCAGGGGCCGAAGATCAGGCTCAGCTTGGGACTGAGGATATTGGCGTTCGTCTTGCCCGAGTTGGCCGGGTTGTCGCTGTTGACGTCAAACCGGTAATAGTCGCCGCGCACACCGGCGACGGTGCGAAACGTGTCGCGCCATGTGGTCTTGTTTTCGACATACACGCCGGCGCTGCCTTCGACGATGTGGTCTTGCCGGGTGGTCGACATTCTTTGCTGCGCCACGGTGCTGAACAAGCCGTTGAAGATATTGTCATTTTGCAGCTGCAGTCCTACCGTGTTTTCCGACTGCTGACCCAGCCAAGGCCCGCGCCAGCTGTGGCTCAGGTTGACGCCGGTGGTGGTGCGCCGGTCGGGCTGGTTAAACTGGTCGCCATTGACCGGATCGTCCAAAAAGTAGGTGAAGTTGGAAAACAGGTCCAGCTTGTTGTGAATGATGTAGGCGTTGATATCGCTGGAACTCTCGGCCGTGTTCTGGTGCCATGCCGCCGACAGGCTGTAACGGTGCGACATGCCGCCGTCGGTGGGGTCGATCGCATCGAAACGGCCCAGCAAGCCGCTGTCCACCGCCCGCTGCGTAATCTGGTCGGTGGAATTCCACTTGGCGCGATAAGCCATGGCGGTGACATTGAAACCATTGGCGCCGCTACCTTCGCTGTAACGCAGCACGCCGTTGACTTTGCGATAGTCGTCCGGATGCGTGAAAGGCCCGTCGTTATGGAACAGTTCCAGCGCATACAGCAAGTTGCCGTTGCCTGCCTTGGGCGAATCGGCGAGCAGCGTGCGCAGGAAGCCGTTCTGTCCGACGCCGACGCTGGCGATACCCAAGTCGAGCTTGTCGACATAGACCACACTGGCGGTGCCGGCAGACGCGAAGTCGCCTTCGGCGGCGGAATACGGTCCCTTCTTGTATTCAAGGCGGGCCGCCAGTTCGGGAATCAGGAAATTGAGATCGGTCCATCCTTGTCCATGGGAATGGCTGCGCTGGTTGACCAGCATGCCATCGACTGTGGTGCGCAGGTCGGTGCCATGGTCCAGATTGAAGCCGCGCAGGTAGAACTGATTGGCCTTGCCTTCGCCGCTGTGCTGGCTCACGACCAGACCGGGCACAGCTTCCAGCAGTTCGCCGGTCCGGTAGACGGTGCGCGCTTCGAGCTGCTGCTGCGTGACCATGCCGGCATTCGCCGATTCCGCAATGCCGAGTTGGCTCGTGCGGGAGGTCTCGACCACTACCGAAGGTAGCGTCTTGTCTTCTTCGGCGGCCCACGCCCATGGGGTGACTAGTGACAAGCCCAGAAGCGCGGCTGCCATCGGGTTAAGCGTGCAATTCTGCGGACTTATTGTTTTTGACGGATGCATGGATTCTCCAACGTGCAAGTCAACAATGACAGCAGGCCCCTAAAACAAGGGAACACGGCATCTGGGATGTTAAATTTCGTATGAGTCACTGATGTTACGCACGGAGCAATGTTGAGTATTGACAATTGTCTAATATTTAAAGATTAGCAATGAACAGCATTTCGCAAAAGCGTACTAATCTCTGCCCATAGGCGCGGACTGTGTGATTAAAACTTAATGCTGTGTATTCGGTTCGGTCAGGAAGCCGATTTTAGTCAGGCCGCCGGTTTGCGCTGCCGCCATCACCTGCGCCACCTTTTCATAATGCGTGTGCCGGTCCGCACGCAGATGCATTTCCGGTTGCGGCGACTGTGCGGCCGCCAATGCGATGCGCGCCGCGAGGGCATTTTCATCGACCGCGATGCCGTTCCAATGGACCACGCCCGCCACATCGACCGACAAGTCGATGTGCGGCGGCTTGACATCGTTGGGTTGACTGGCCGCGCGCGGAAGCTCCAGCTTTACCGCATGATTAATGACTGGAATAGTGATGATGAAAATGATGAGCAGCACCAGCATCACATCCACCAAAGGCGTCATGTTAATTTCTGACATCGCATCTTCGTCATCGGAGGCGCCAAAGCTCATGCTTATTCTCCCGCCGAACGAACACGGACCAACGATGCCGGCTGACCCACCCGCGCGCCGGTAATCAAGTAGGCATGCAGGTCGTGCGCAAAGTTGGACAATTGCGAAAGAATCGCCTTATTGCTGCGGGTCAGCGCGTTGTAACCCACCACCGCAGGGATCGCGACCACCAATCCCATGGCGGTCATGATGAGTGCTTCGCCGACCGGACCGGCGACCTTGTCGATACTGGCCTGGCCTGAGACGCCTATCCCCACCAGCGCATGATAAATACCCCAGACGGTACCGAACAGGCCGACGAATGGCGCAGTGCTGCCAATCGACGCTAGGATTTGCAAGTTACTGTGCAAACGGCTACTGATGTTATCAATCGAGCGGCGCAAGCAGCTGGTCAACCATTCGCTCAGAGGCAAGGCGCCTTGCAAGTCCTCTTTGCTGTGCGCATGGTGCGCGACGGCATTGGCACCATCTTCCGCCAATGCGCGAAAAGGGTTGCCGTGGCGATGCGGCCCCAGCAACAGCATGCCTTGCTCCAGACTTTTTTCATGCCAGAAAACTTCGCCTGCGACGATCGCTTGGCGCCGCAGCGCAAGCAGGTTCCAGGCTTTCAATGCAATCACATACCAGGACAAAATCGACATGATCAATAAAATCACCGCCACTATCCGGATCACCGAATCGCCTTGCGCCCACAGGTTGGCTAGACCATATGCATTATTCATAATCGTGCTTTCACAAGAAATGGGATTAAAAACCAGGGCAAAAGATAAATTAATTCAGTTGAAAGATGATCGGAACCTGTACCCAGGCGGCGACTGCGGTATCCCCCTGGCGCGCCGGGATAAAGCGCCACTGGCGTACCGCATGCAACGCCGCTTCGTCAAACAAGGATGAGCCACTACTGTTCTGGATGCGTACTTCACCGGCGCTACCCTCGACTGTCACATGTACCCGTAACATTACCTTGCCCACTTCACCCAGGCGGCGCAATACAGGGGGGTAGGAGGGCGGCGGATTATTCAGGTAAGCAGCATCGAAGCGCGGTGCCACTACCGCAGCTGGAGGTGCGGGGGTGGGTAGTGAGGGCGGTGCTGCAGCAAGCGGCGCGGTTTTATCCACCGGCGCGTCGGCTGCCGCTGTTTGCTCTTGTTGTTTCGGTGTCGTCAATGCACGCTCGCTCGGCGCCGTCTTTGGCGCGCGCGTGGCTTTCGGTGGTCGCTGCAGGCGTTGCTTGGGCAGGGGTACGGGCTTGGGCAACGGTGCCGGTTTGGGTAACGGCAAGGACGGCGGTGTTTCTACTGCCGGTTGCAGCTTAGGTTGCGGCAAAAGCTGCGCCATGACCATGGGCGGTGCAGACACAGGCTGCATTGCAGGCTGGCGCGCCGATAGCGCATATATCCACCCCAAGCCTGCGCCGTGCAATGCCGTAATCAACAGCAGCACAGCCCAGCGGGAATGGCGGGAATGGGGCGACTCTAGCATTCCATGAGCGCTGCCAACCAAGTGCTGGGGCGGGTGCCGATCCAATGCGGGCTCTTGTGCCGGGATGGCGTCGGTCCCCCTATTCGGTTTGTGCGCCGGTGCCATTGCCGGGTGGGGATGATTGGGATTTGCCATTTGCCACCACAAAATCATGCCGCAAGTAATGCCTTATGGGTTACGCTGAACACCAATAAGCCAATGGCTGCAGTCCAGCTGCCGGAGACGCGAATCGCAATCGGAAGCCAGCGCGCCTGCAATAAAATCCGTTGTGCCCACCATGACGCCATGCGCATGTGCCGGTTCGGCCAGGAGGCTTAACGCCAACATACCGAAAAGTCTGACTGAAAAGCGCGCCTCCATCCTGCTAGGTTCCGGTAAAAGCATGCGTCAGGAAATAGGTGCCTCCTGCGGCAATCAATGTTCCACCAGCGCGTAAAGCATAAGCCCCCATCTTCCAGCGATGGATGTTTCCGATCAGAATGCCGATCAAATGCAGTCCTCCTGTAGCTGTCACAAATCCGATCGAATACGTCAACGCATTCGCCGAGGCAGGCAACTCCGCGCCATGCGCATGGCCATGGAAAATTGCGAAAATACCGACGATAACAGCAGCAAGCCACACAGGGGGTGTCGCTTCGGCAGCCACCATGGCTCCCAAAATAAGTGCTGATAATGCAATGCCAATTTCCACCCCGGGTAGTGGAATACCGAATGCGCCCAGCGCACCGCCAAACGCCATCACAATGGGGAAAGTCACCGGCAAAAGCCAAATGGCGGGTTTGCCGAATTGCGCGCCCCATATTCCTACCGCAACCATGGCAATGATGTGGTCCCATCCCATTATCGGATGCTCAAACCCCGCAATAAATCCGCCCGACAAATCTCCTTGGCCCACATGCGCCGAAGCAGTCAGGGGCAACAGACAGCACAACTCTATTGCAAGCGACCGGCTCCAAGGTTGCAATCCAGTTCTGCAAGTTACGGCTTGATCTTCTAGTGTTGCTATTAGAGGTTGAATGGATGTCTTTCCTGATTGTTGTTTGGGATAGGGATCCGGTGTTCCTTCTTTTTCTTTTTCCTCCTTGTCTGAGTCGTGCACCATGACGCAAAACCAATAGGTATGCTAAAAAGTCTACCCACTTCCAAGTAGGCGTATTTGATATGCAACAAAGAAGGTAATGGGGGTGTGCAGCGATGGAAGCATCCAGCGCCATGCGTTTGCTCGGCAGTCGCCTTTCCTGACAACAAAAAATCTTTATGGTGCTTTTTGTTATAAATAGTGTGCAATAAACGACCGGATACTGTTGGCGAATTACTTGATCATGCGGCCAGCTGAGCGCAGCGCGATGTTCGTGTTTTCGCCTGAGGCTGTCCCATCAGCCAGGCGGTGATCGGCTCGACATTCATGGCCGCTGCCGTTGTCATATGCTGCAAGTGTGCCTTCGCCAATCCCCTGTAGCGGGTGCCCGCTACGGTTAAACCGCCGGAGTGGTCAGCATGAATATGGGTGAGCAGGACAGTGTCGACGTCCTGGGGGCTATAACCGGCCGCATTGAGATTGGCGACCAGCTTTCCCGAAGTTGCGCCAAATAACTCACCTGCACCGGTGTCTACTAAAATGCGTTGCTTACCGGTATCGATCAAAAAGCAATTGATTGAAAGCTCGACCGGAAGTGTTTCGTGCGCACTTGCGTATTCGGCACGTACCACATCAGGTTTGCTCATGATCGAAGCCAGATCCCTGGGTGCGGTTCCGTCAGAAAGAACCGTTATCTTGAAATCCCCAAGAGGCATTCGGTAATAGCCAGGCGCCTGAGTAAACGATTCGGCACTGGCGGGACCAGCAACCAGAGATAGCGCGGCTATGGTGGAAAATAAAAAACCCTGTAATGCCTTCATTGATGATCCTCGTTGATTGACGATGTACACCACGTCATGAAAACTGCCTGCTGCTTTAGGCACCAAGTTACTGTTTTGAAATGGATAAAAATCCGTCGCTGAGAGAGTTTGACTATTAGATAAATTCCCAGTTGTAACGCCCCTGAGCCTCAGTAACACGACCAACAGAGGATTCGGTGAAGTGGCTTGTGAATACCGTTGTACGATCTAAACAGGCTTGTTCCAGCAGCCTTTTACGGGATTTACGGGCTGCCAATTGCTGTCCACAGAACATCGAATTCCAGTCAGAAAATGCCACTTGCAGCGGACTGTGCATGACGTCACCGCAGAACAATGCGATCTCATTGCCTGATTCGATACTGATGCTCATGTGCCCAGGGCTGTGCCCCGGAGTGGGATGAAATTTAATACCAGGCAAGAATTGCCCCCCCTGGTTAGCGATCACCTCCAACTGACCGGCATCGCGCACCGGGAGAATACTGTCGTCAAAAACCATCATGCGTGATGCCGCAGCAGGCGATTCGTAAAATGCCATCTCCGCGTTGGAGCACACGTAAGTCGCATTAACAAACGTAGGAACCCAGTGGTCACCGCTTAGAACGGTATTCCAACCAACATGGTCGACGTGCAAATGCGTATGCAAGACATAGTCAATCTCGGAGGGACGCACACCGGCCAAGATCAGATTTTCCATCCATGGGCTGTGTAACTGATGAAACAGGCTGCTGAAGGGACGGTCTTTTAAATTTCCCGAAGCGGTATCGATCAACAGTCGACAGTGCGGCGTTTCCACCAGCCAGCTGTGAATACTCATTTCAACCGCACTGTCTTGTGTCACCTCGGTGGCACCGGTTAAGGACTTTAATAACGCCGAAGTGGCATCTGGATAAAGTTGACTGACCGTTAAAGTGCGAAATATTTGTTCGGTGATTTTCGTTATTCGAATATCCCCAACGCGATAAACAGTGAAATTTTTCATGGCACCTTCTTTTTGATAACAACGTCATGATGCGGTTTAACTGAATTGGATGGCTCGCGGTGTAATCGCCCCGGGCCGAGAAACCGCTAGCCGACTAGCCCTACTATCATTCAGGGTGTTGCGCAAGAAAATTGCCGTTTTATGCGGTCACTGATGCCTACCAGGCATCGCTCTTATTATTTTCGTGCAAGGCATCGGTGAGTGCGTCTACAAATCTCAACAGCAAAGGGCTGTCGTTGTCGCGTCTGTAGGCAAAAACCAGCGGCATCGCAAGCGACAGGTCCGCGAGCTTGAGGAACCTGACAGACGCTGGTGGTCGGCCCAGATTTGCCGAATTCACCAAAGCAGCCCCCATGCCTGACCCAACCAGTGCAAGAATAGCCGACTCGGTCTGCTCCTCTTGCACCACATTAAGACTTATTCCTCGTTCGACACAGGTTGCCATGAGGTGGTCGTAGTAGACCGGATACACCCAACGCGGAAATGTAATAAAAGGACGCTCGGCGACCTCTTTTAAGGTGGTCTGATCACCGCTGAGATTCCAGTCAACGGGTATGGCCAACAACAGATCGTGCTGATCCAATCGAAGGGTGTTCAGCCCCTTAGAAAACGGCCGGTATTGGTAAACAAACCCACCATCGATTAATCCGTCTTCAATTCGCTGGATCTGCTCAGGCGTATTAAGTGGACTAAGCTCCAGGCTGGCACTCGGCGTTGCGACCTGAAAGTTTCTAAGTGCTTTAGGGACGATGCCATCCCAACAGCAGTTTTCTACGAACCCGAGTCGCAACCTGCCTACCCACCCTGTGGAGATACGCTTTGCCTTGCGCGCTGCGGCCTCCAAATCCGACATTAGCTTGTGTACATCAACCAAGAATGATTGGCCTGCGGTGGTCAGCGTCAAACCGCGAGGATGACGGTCGAACAGTTCCAGCCCAAGCTCTTTCTCAAGGTCATGGATCTGCCGCGAAACGGCGGGCTGCGTGACATGAATACGCTCTGAGGCAAGCCGAATGCTCTTATGCTCGGCGACGGCAATAAAATAACGCAGGTGACGCAGTTCCATTATTTTTCCTTCGTTAAATGATTACACTCAACGCTTTACTCGAAATTCACTAAGGAATGACCCGCCCGCGTGCTGGATCAATACACGCACCTCGCCGGAATGTGGCTGATCGGCGAAGACATGCCGCGCGTCACCAACCGCGTTGCGCAAAACCCAACGTTAACCATCGTCAACCTGGCGATTGGGCAAGCCAATTATATTTCTGAATCTTTGAAGGCCCAAAGGATCTGACCGTATAAGTGTAAGCGTGACGCCAGCACCGTCTGTTCAATGCCTGCCGATTTGATCAAGATTGAGGATGACAGGACAAATTGTTTGTGCCCACAAACGCAATCATGGACACAATCATTCAATCCGCCATTCGCCCTGCAAAGCGCAGCAGTTACCGCCATCACACAGTCGAGTTCAAGCGTGCCGTCGTTCAGCAATCATTGACCACCGACGCATCCGTCTCACGCATCGCACGCGAGCACAATGTTAATGCCAATCAATTGTTCACCTGGCGCAAACTGTTTAAGGAAGGCCTGCCCGGCGCCGCTCCCAGCCGGGACTGCACTCTGTTGCCGGTAGTAACGCTGGCCGAGTTGCCGCCCACTTCATCGCCACTGATGCGCAACAGTGCAATAAAGACTGGCGCTGCCGGCGTGATGCATCTTGAAGTGGGCAAGGCCCAGTTACGCCTGGAAGGCAGTGTCGATACGGCGACATTGGCGCTTGTCCTGGAGCACTTGCTGCGATGATAGGCCTGCCTGCAGGCACCCGGACCTGGACACCGTTGTCGGTGTTGTAAACTTTCAATCCTGCGCGTAAACTGCGCGATACCGTATCAACGCTGGAACAGGCACTGAACGTGCGCACGCTGGAAATCGAGCAACTCAAGCTCCAGATCGCCAACCTCAGGCGCATGCAGTTTGGCCGCAAGTCCGAGAAACTGGACCGCAAGATCGAGCAACTCGAAACCCGCCTGGAAGACCTGATCGCCGAGGACGGCGCCACCGAACAGACAGAAACAGCGCCAGCGCTGACCCGGCGCAAGAAAGCGTGTGCCTGCTGCGACAGGATCGTTCAGGCACCGGCGCCGAGCCGCCCGATCGAACGCGGCATTGCCGGCCCGGGCTTGCTGGCCCAGATTCTGGTGGCGAAATTTGCTGACCATCAACCTTTGTACCGTCAATCGGCGATCTACGCCAGGGATGGCGTCGAACTGGATCGGTCGACGATGGCCCGATGGGTCGGCGCTTGCGGCGCTTTGGTGCGTCCTCTGGTGGAGACGCTGCAACGCTACGTGCTGATGCCGGGCAAAGTGCATTCGGACGATACGACGATGCCGGTGCTCGCTCCCGGCAATGGCCAGACCAAGACCGGGCGCATGTGGGTGTATGTGCGCGACGATACGCGCTCGGGGTCCGCTGCAGCACCGGCGGCCTGGTTCGCCTATACGCCGAATCGCCAAGGTATCCATCCGCAGACCCATCTGGCCAATTTCAGCGGCGTGCTGCAAGCCGACGCTTACGCGGGTTACGACAAGGTATTTACCGATGGCAATGGGCGCGAAGCGGCGTGCATGGCGCCCGCCCGCCGCAAGATTCATGATTTGCATGTGCGCCGCGCAACCGTCACCACGACCGAGGCGCTGCGCAGAATCGGCCAGTTGTATGCGATTGAAGAGCAGATCCGCGGTCAGCCGCCGGACTGGCGCAAGCGCATACGGCAGGAACAATCACGCCCTCTGCTGGACGACTTCGAGGTCTGGTTGCGCATCCGCCTGCTGACGCTGTCGACCCAGTCCGATACGACCAAGGCAATCAATTACATGCTTAACCAGTGGCAGGCGCTGGTGTATTACTGCGGGGATGGCATCGCCGAAATTGACAACAACATCGCCGAGAATGCGCTGCGCGGCGTGGCTCTGGGTCGCAAGAATTTCATGTTCCTTGGCTCCGACAGCGGCGGCGAACGGGCCGCCGCCATGTACTCGCTGATCGTCAGCGCTAAACTTAACGGGATTGATCCAAAGGCGTATTTGCGCCATGTCCTGACCCATATCGCTGACCATCAAATCAATCGGATCACCGATCTGTTGCCCTGGAATATCGCCAGCAAGTTAAAGCGCCAGGCTGACTAAACCATCTGCACTATCGGAGACCCGATGTCAACGACGGTGCTGGCGTCACGCTTACCGACTAATCGAGTTTCATCAGTTGATACTATAAAAGTGAGCGCTCTCGAAAATTTCATCTTTCGCGGCTAAGGCCGAAAATATCCCATCTTCTGCGTCAAATCGACTCATCTTCTTTGGCAAAATCCTTGTTAAGTCTTTGATTCCGACTTCTTACAATTTCACTTTCCATGTCACTTCACGGCGCATGCCCGGCATAGAAAAACCCCTGTCCACGAAAAACATGGAAAGTAGGGCGGGTGAAACCCGCGCAGTTTTATCGGGCGAAAAGCGCGGGTTTCACCAGACCTACTACTGAATATTTTAAATATTTGATGGAGTATATTTTACAGGCGCAATAATTACATGCTGAGGATGGCATTAAAAAAACGATACTCCCGTATTATTTTATTTATAAAGAAGTATTTAAAACCGAAGCTGTAGGTGCGAACTTATTCACATTTCCCATTATTCCGTGCGAATTAATGCGAATAAATTCGCACCTACAAAAATTGCTTCAGTTTGGCACCTGGCACTCAGACCGGCAGGCCGCTGGCGTCGAACACGCCTTCGAACAATACCGAGCTCAGATAGCGCTCGCCTGAGTCCGGCAAAATGACCACGATAGTCTTACCCGCATTTTCGGCGCGTTTGGCCCATCGCACCGCCACAGCGGCAGCCGCTCCGCAAGATATGCCGGACAAAATACCTTCTTCCCGCGCCAGACGACGGGTGAACTCGATCGCTTCTTCACTGCTTATGGTTTCGATTGCATCTATCAGACTTAAATCGAGCACTTGCGGCACAAAGCCGGCGCCAATCCCTTGAATTTTATGCGGCCCCGGTTTCAGCGGTTCGCCGGCACGGGTTTGACTTAGCACGGGGCTGGTAGTCGGCTCAACTGCTACCGACAATACGTTGGCGCCTTTGGTTTTTTTAAAGAAACGCGCTACGCCGGTAATGGTGCCGCCGGTGCCGACGCCGGCTACAAATATATCCACGCGGCCGTTGGTGTCGGCCCAGATCTCCGGCCCGGTGGTTGCCTCGTGAATGGCCGGGTTCGCCGGATTCTTGAACTGTTGCAGCAATACATACTTGTCAGGGTCGGATGCGGCAATTTCCTCCGCCTTGGCGATGGCGCCGTTCATGCCTTTCATGCCGTCGGTCAGCACCAGTTTTGCGCCATAGGCCAGCAACAGCTTGCGCCGTTCGATGCTCATGGTGTCCGGCATGGTCAGCGTTAGCGGGATGCCACGCGCGGCCGCGACAAATGCGAGTGCGATGCCGGTGTTGCCGCTGGTAGGCTCTACCAGCTCTTTTCCTGGCCCGAGCAATCCGCGTTTTTCAGCATCGGCGATCATGGCGGCGCCAATCCGGCACTTCACCGAATACGCCGGATTACGGCCTTCAATTTTCGCCAGCACCGTGGCTGCCGCGCCGTCGGTTACTCGATTGAGCCGCACCAGCGGCGTGTGTCCGATTGACAGCGAATTATCTTCAAACCAGCCTGACATGGAAGCTCCCTTGGGTTATGGATGTAATGACCGGATGGATAAAAAGCCCGGCCGGCCGCTTGTGCACTTATGTTGCAAGTTGTGACTGTGAGGATACCCAAATTCAAATATTTGCCCAACGAATAAAAAGGCACTTCGATATTTGAAATGTGTATAAAGACATGATGCCCTATTTTGGGAGGTTGGCAGGTGTAGCAGGCAAATCGAACCCGCTATGAATGCCGCGTGAATAATGTACCACTTGAGCGCACTTGAGCCGGCGAGAATGCCGGGTTAAAAGTGTACCAATCCTAGCCTGTAGTCTTGTGTTCCTGAAGGGATATAAGAAAGGCGGAAAGGATGTTTCCAGTGGACTTATACGCCAAGGTAAGGCGTGCGGTAATGGTCGAGAACAAGAGCGAGCGCGAGGTTGCACGCTATTTCGGCATTCACCGTAAAACCGTCAGGAAGATGTGTCAATTCGCCGTGCCGCCCGGCTATCGGCGAGCCCAGTCAGCAATCTCCCCCACATTAGCGCCATTTGCTGCCATCATCGACGCCATTCTGGAGGCCGATAAATGTACGGTGGGTTGAAAATCGCGCTTACATACCTTTGGCATTTAGCGCGGCACCGAAGCCCGCCGAACCCGGAACGGTGAAAGTGCAAGGTTCCCCCTACAAGCTTTTAGCTTGTTCACCGCGCCTATCTCCATCCATCGCCGCGTCAATGTGTGCTACCGCACAGACATCGATCGTGTCCCCCTCATACACTGTGGGGCAACATCGTTATTCGATGGTGGTGGACTTGTACATTCTCAAGAACCGCTCTACCACCAAGCTGAATAATAAGGACGCCGATTCTGCGGGTGAGCCACGGTCTGGGGCCAATTTGAAATAAGGAGAGCGTACTATGAAGAGGTCTGCAATAGTCGCAAGTACGATCATCGGTGTAGGCATCGTCGTGGGCGGAGTGGTTTATTTCAACTGGGATAAAGCCGTGCCAATGGCCGGCATGGCAATCAATTTCGTGCGGACGTTGACCGCACCGTCTGGCACAACGACAACAGAAGAAGCGGCACCGTCAACGACTGCCGAGACCCCGATGAATGCGCGGACAACTGGGACCCTGCCGGCGGTAAGCGCCGATGATTGGCCGGGTTATAACAAGACACTCACCTCGGAGCGATACTCGCCGCTCAGCCAGATCAATAGGCAGAATGTCAGCAAGCTGCACGTTCTGTGCACCTACGACACCAAGCAGTACACAAGTTTCGAGGACGGACCGATCATGGTGAACGGCGCTCTGATCGGCACGACAGAGCATGATATTTTCTCGCTCGACCCCGCCAACTGCCACGAGAATTGGCGCACGCATGAGGACTACAAACCCGGGAGCCTGCTCGCGGTCAATCGCGGCGCCGCCTATCTGGACGGAATGCTGTTTCGCGGCACCGAGGACGGGCGCGTGTTGGCTTACGACTTCAAGACCGGTAAGCGCGTGTGGGAAACGACTGTCGCGAACCCGAAGCTCGGCGAGTCGACGCCTGCCGCTCCGATTGCCTGGGATGGGCTCGTCTTCATCGGCAATGCCGGGGGAGACAACAAAGGCATCAAGGGGCGTATGTACGCACTCGACGCAAAGACGGGCAAGATTGTCTGGGAGTTTTATCTCGTGCCCAAGACCCAGGGCGACGTGACTCGCGGTCCGCAAGGCACGACGCCACTCGACACGGCGACATGGAAAAACGCTGCGGGGACGCCGATAACTGGCGGTGGAACGTGGACGTCTTACACCTTGGACCCGACCACCGGTCTGCTCTATGTTCCCGGCGGCAATCCAGCCCCTGACTTTGCGACCGGCCCACGCGAGGGCGCAAATCTGTATTCCGGCTCGGTCGTTGTCCTCGATGCCAAGACGGGAGCTTATAAGAACCATTTCAAGCTGGTCCCCAAGGACTGGCACGATTGGGACGTCTCCGCGGCGCCGAGCTTGATACGTACACGAGGTGGCAAGAAACTGCTTTCGGTCGCACCCAAGGACGGACATCTGTATGGCTTCGATCTGGGTACCAACACGATGCTGTACCGCACGCCGGTCACTCGCGTCGAGAACGCGGACGCAAGCTTCGCGGTCGGTAAGCCGGTCCATTTCTGCCCTGGCACGTCGGGCGGCGCGGAATGGAACGGCCCCGCGTACGATCCGGCGACCAATCTCATTATGATTGGAGAAGTTGATTGGTGTTTCACGGTGACGCTGCAGAAGGAGCAGGAGATTCACGAGGTGGCATCCGGCAAGCCATGGTCCGCAATGGCCACGCACAATCCCTATCACACTTACGGCAAACCCGACTCATTCGGTGATTGGGCCGGGTGGGTCTACGCGGTCGACGCCGACACCGGTGCGTGGAAATGGCGTTTGAAGTCCAATTACCCGGTCCTGAGTGGCATGACCCCGACGGCGGGAGGTGTCGTGTTCTTAGGTGATATGGGCGGAAATTTCTATGCACTCGATGCCACCAACGGCCAAAAGCTATGGGGTCAGAAGATCGGCGGCGCGATCGGCGGCGGCGTGATCACTTATACGGTGAATGGAACGCAAAAAGTTGCTGTTGCTCTTGGCTTTACATCGATCGTATGGCCCACAGAAGTTGTGACCGGGAAGATCGTTATCTTGGGGCTCGGTGACTCTTCGCCGAATCATTAAATCGTACGCAGCTTTGATTCAGATAGTCTGACTCCAGGCGACACCACCTGCAAGGGGATTTACCTTGGAGCAATGCTGATGTGAAAGAAAATCACGGCTACCCAGGCGACAGTTTTTTCGAACTCGCCGACGACCTTAGGCGAGGCGGCGGCTTTCTCAGGAAGGCACCATCATGAATATTGGCGATGCTTGCGGGAGAATGCGGCGCTCGAAAGCGGCAGCATTGGTTTCATCAACTTGTGTTGCCGCGCTGATGCTCACTGGTTGCAGCGGCGACACCCATCTGAGCTTTCTCGATCCGCAGGGTCCGGTGGCGGCGGCCCAGCGCTGGCACTTTATCGAAGCGCTGGCAGTGTTGGTGGTGTTTGTCGCCATCCCCGTGTTTTTGCTCACCCCCTGGCTCCTCTGGCGTTACCGGTACGGGGCCAAGTCATCACGCTACACGCCAAAGTGGGATTTCTCCGCACGCTTGGAGTTTGCTTTATGGGCCGGTCCGGTGGTGATCGTGGTGCTACTGGCGATCATCGTCTGGCGCGATACGCACGCGCTCGATCCCTACAAACCACTGGCCTCCGACCAACCCGCCTTGCGCGTGCAGGTCATCGGCTACGACTGGAAATGGCTGTTCATCTATCCCGACCAGGGTATCGCCAGCATCGGCATATTGGCCCTGCCTGCGGGGCGTCCGGTAGCCATGCAACTGACCTCGGCCACAGTGATGCAGTCGCTGCACATCCCTGCGCTGGGCAGCCAGATCTACGCCATGGGCGGCATGGTGACTCAGCTTCATCTGCAGGCCGACCGGCCCGGACGGTCACTCGGCGAAAACAACATGTACAACGGAAACGGCTTTCACCAGCAGCGGTTCACCGCAGTCGCGATGACGCCCGAGCGGTTCAGCGCATGGGTCAGCGAGGTTCACTTGCACGGCATTGCGCTCAATGACCAGAGCTTGAAACTCATATCGCAACGCAGCACCCGGGCTGAACTGATCGCCGCACTATCCCAGCCCGGTGCGCCTGATGGCAACATATACTTCAACGGCGCGACGGCGACGTTGTTTCCCGCCGTGGTCAAGGCCACAATGGACGGCACGATAGTCGCGCTGGCGAACGTCCGACAGGAATCCGCCAACAGCGTGCCTCTCGCAGCACGGAAACCCACCGAATCTGCGACGGATAAAGTGCAATGAGTTTCGCCGATCTCTTTCAGCACCCACTGGGGCGACTGAGTCTGGAATCGCTGCCGTTCTGGCAAATGCTGAACGATCCGACCCGAGGGAACGTGATCAACGGCATCATCGGCACCGCCGCGGCCTCGATGGTCGTGATTGGCGCGCTTGTCACCATCGCCATGATCACCAGGTATCGAAAATGGGGCGTGCTGTGGTCGCAATGGCTGACCAGTCCCGATCACAAGAAGATCGGCATCATGTACGTGGTGCTGGCCTTGGTGATGATTGTGCGGGCGCTGATGGAGGGTGTGCTGATGCGGGCGCAGCAGGCCTTCGGACTCGACGGCGGCTTTCTGTCGCCCGACCATTTTGCGCAATTGTTCAGCACGCACGGCACGATCATGATTTTCTTCGTGGCCATGCCTTTTCTGACCGGTATCATCAACTACGTGATGCCGCTGCAGATCGGCGCGCGTGATGTCTCTTTCCCCGTACTCAATTCGATCAGCCTCTGGTTGACTGCGGCCGGTGCCGCGCTGGTGATGATCTCGCTGTGCTTCGGCAAATTTTCGACCGGCGGCTGGTTCGGTTATCCGCCGTACACCGAGGCAAGCTTCAGTCCGGGCGTGGGGCCGGACTACTGGATCTGGGCCCTTACGCTGGCTTCGCTGGCATCGACCTTCAGCGGTATCAACTTCGCCGTCACCATCTACAAGGAACGGGCGCCAGGCATGAAGCTGTTGTACATGCCCCTGTTCACCTGGACTGCGCTGTGCACCAGCATCATCATGATCTTCGCGATGCCGCCGCTGACGGTCGCCACGGCGCAGCTGGCGCTGGATCGGTATCTGGGATTCCACTTTTTTACCAATGAACTTGGCGGCAATATTATGAATTTCGCCAACCTTTTCTGGCTGTTCGGTCATCCTGAGGTCTACATCCTGGTTCTGCCCTCGTTCGGCGTGTACTCGGAACTCATTTCGACGTTTTCCGGCAAGGCGCTGTTCGGCTACAGGTCGATGGTCATGGCGACCATGGCCATCGCGACCCTGTCCTTCGCGGTGTGGATGCATCACTTCTTTACGATGGGCCAGAGCGCCAACATCAATGCTGCTTTCGGCATCGCCTCCATGTTGATCGGCATCCCCACCGGGGTGAAGATTTATGACTGGATGTGGACGATATTCCGCGGCCGCGTGCGATTCACCGTGCCGATGATCTATTCGATCGGCTTCATCTACCTGTTCGTGCTGGGCGGCATTACCGGCATTCTGCTAGCCAGCCCCACCATTGACTATCAGGTGCACAACACCGTGTTCCTGGTGGCGCATTTCCACAACGTGGCGATTCCCGGCGCGCTGTTCGGCTTGCTGGCGGGATACCATTTCTGGTTTCCCAAGGCATTCGGGTTCCGCCTCGATGAACGCTTGGGAAAGGTTTCCGCGCTTTGCTGGATCTTCGGTTTCATGCTGGCGTTCTTTCCGCTATACGCACTTGGGCTGATGGGCCTGCCGCGCCGCAGCGTCGCCTACACCGAGCCGTCCTACGTGCCGCTGGAAATTGCGGCTTTCCTCGGCGCCATCCTGCTCACCGTGGCTCTGGTCACGCTGGTCGTTCAACTGTGGGTGTCGATCAAACACCGTGACGAGAACCGCGTATTCGCGGGCGATCCCTGGGATGGCCGCAGCCTGGAATGGTCGGTATCGGCGCCGCCGCCGGAATACAACTTTGCCGTGATTCCAGAAGTCACCGGACGCGATGCGTTCACGCTCGCCAAGGAAGCCGGCAAGGCCTATCTGTTGCCGGAATCGTATGCTGATATCGAGCTGCCCAGGAACAGTGCGATGGGGCCGGTGCTGGGCGTCATCAGTTTCGCACTCGCGTTCGGGCTGGTCTGGCATATCTGGTGGATGGTGATGCTGTTCTTGCTCGCTACCGTGGTGACGATGATCGTGCACGGCTTCGCACGTGACACCACACGCATCATTCCTGCGCAGCAAGTGCAGCAGGAGCATCGCCGTTGGCTTGATGCCGTGGCCGCTGCAACAGCCATATCACGCGAGGACGAACGCAAGTCAGCCAATCAGGGGCTGGCCGGGCAGACACTTCTTGGGGTTCCGGCATGAGTCATGAAGCCATCAAGCATCCGGGCCTGAATCTGGGCGCTGCCCACGGTCGCGATCATGATGCGGCCGAAGCCATGATGTTCGGTTTCTGGATATTCCTGATGAGCGACGCCATTCTCTTCAGCTTGGTGTTCGCCACCTACCTGACATCGGTCAACGCCACCGCCGGCGGTCCCGGGCCGCACGCGCTTTACGACATCCAGAGCGTATTCATCGAAACCCTGGTGCTATTAGCCAGCAGCTTCACTTTCGGGATGGCATCGCTGGCGCTCAAGTACAAGCACCGCACGGCGCGGCTGATCGGATGGTTGGCGCTGACGCTAGTGCTGGGTGTGACTTTTCTCGGCTTTGAACTTAACGACTTCGCGACGATGTTCGCCAAAGGCGGCGTACCGAGCCGCAGCGGATTCCTGTCCGCCTTCTTCGACCTGGTGCCGCTGCATGGCCTGCACGTCGCGGCCGGCAGCATCTGGCTGATCTGCCTGCTCGGCCAGATTGCGATGTACGGCGTGGACACCCAGGTCAAACTCGGCGTGATGCGGCTCGCGCTGTTCTGGCACTTTCTGGACATCGTCTGGATTGCGATTTTTTCGGTGGTTTATCTGGCGGGGCTGGCATGATTGAATCAGCGCGCGATGGCGGAGATGTAGTAGCCCGCAAACTCGAGGATCGAAAAGGCTTTTATTCCGAGGGCTGGAGCATGGCTCTAGACTAGGCGCTTCAGGGAGGTAAAGATGCAAACTAGGAGCGCCACTAAAAAAGTGGTCTACGCTGCGCTCGCGGGAAATTTCGCGATTGCGCTGATCAAGTTTGTGGCTGCCGCGATTACCGGCAGCTCCGCCATGCTCAGCGAAGCTGTGCATTCACTCGTCGACACTGTTAACGAACTGTTACTTTTGTACGGCATGAAACGGGCAGCTAAGGGGCCGGACGATAGTCATCCGTTCGGGTATGGTCGCGAGCTCTATTTCTGGAGCTTTATTGTTACCTTGCTTGTGTTCGCGCTCGGCGCGGGTGTGTCGTTGTATGAAGGCGTTGTGCACCTGCGCAATCCAGAAGCGATGACCAATCCACTCATCAACTACCTAGTACTGGGCGTTTCAATTATCTGCGAAGGCGCATCGTGGTGGGTGGCGCTCAAAGCATTTCGCGCGACTAAAGGTAAACAAGGTTACTTCGACGCATTTCGCGCTAGCAAAGATCCGGGCGTTTTTATTGTGCTGTTCGAGGATGGTGCTGCCTTGCTCGGCCTGCTGGTAGCGACGCTGGGAATCACGGGCGCACTGATACTGGATATGCCTGAGCTCGATGGCATCGCGTCCATCGGTATCAGCATCGTGCTTGCAGCGTCCTCGATATTGCTGGCGCGCGAAACGAAAGCATTGCTGATCGGCGAAGCGGCGCAGCCGCATGTGCGCGAATCGATCATGCGCATTGCCAGTAACGATACGGACATCCGGTGTGTTAACGGCGTCTTAACCGTGCAGATGGGTCCAAACCAAGTGCTTGCAGCTTTGAGCGCCGAATTCTGCGACGATTTAAACACGACACAGATCGAACACTGCATTGGTCGAATCGAAGCGGCGATCATCGACGCACACCTCGATGTCACAACGCTATTCGTCAAACCACAAGCTGTCGAAATGTGGCAACAGCGGATCGCCGTCTTGACGGCAAAGGACTGACATGATCGACCAAGTGCGCGACGACGACGAAACCGCAACCCGAAAACTCGAGGAGCGAAAAGTTTTCCATTCCTACGTCTGGGGCATCTCACTGGCGCTGTCGCTGACGCTACTGCCCTTCGCGCTGATGCATTGGGGCGCGATGCGTGGCTTGTCGCTGCTGGGCGTAATCGGCGCGCTTGCCTTGGTGCAGATGGTGGTCCACTTCCACTTCTTCCTGCACATCGGCTGGCGGCAAAAGCGCGACGACCTGCTGCTGATCCTGTTCTCGACGCTGCTCATGGTCATCATGGTTGCGGGCACCATCTGGATCATGGCCAACCTGGCGATGCGCATGGCTCTGCAAGTGTAGCCATGAGAATTCGTCTGCAGAGGTGGAGCAGGAGGATCAAATCCGAATGAGTACCATCGATGTCGCTTTCGTGCTGCTGGCGCTGGTCCTGGTCACGGCGCTCGCTGCGCGGCGCACCAGCGTTCCTGCTCCGGTCGTCTTCGCCGCGGTGGGCATCGCGGGCGGCGCTGCCTGGCACCTTGTTCCGGCCCTGCCGCCGGTGCGCATGCCACCCGACTTGGTCCTGTTCGCCTTTCTGCCACCGCTACTCATGACCGCCGCCTATGCGCTGCCGCTGCAGGCATTCCGCCGAAATCTCCTGCCGATCGTGCTGCTCGCGGTCGGCCTGGTTCTCGCCACCATGGGTGTCGCTGCCGTTGTTGGCCATGCGCTGGTCGGATTGTCCTGGGCTGCCGCATTCGTCCTCGGCACGATCATCGCGCCACCGGATCCGGTGGCGGCCACGTCCGTTGCGAGCAAGACAGGACTTCCGCACCGGCTGGTCGTCATCCTCGAAGGCGAAGGATTGGTCAACGACGCGGTTGCGATAGTCGCCTACGGGATCGCGGTCGAAGCGCTGGTCTCCGGGCTTTTCGCCTGGGACACCGTGTTCTGGTCACTGTTGCGCGAGACGCCGACCGGCATACTGATCGGACTGCTGATCGGTGGCGCGGCCGCACTGGTACGTCGATACGCAGACAGTGTGCCGCTTGAAGTCGGCATTTCGCTGGTCACACCCTACCTGGCCTACCACCTCGCCGAACGATTTGGTTGCTCTGGCGTGCTGGCCGTAGTCACGCTCGGATTCATGTTGCGCTGGTCGAGTTTTCGCGTGTCGTCGCCGGTGGCGCGTCTGGCGGCGCGCACAGTATGGAGTTTCCTGCGTTACGCCAGCACGGCGCTGGTGTTTCTTTTGCTCGGATTGCTGATCGGCGAGATCGCCGTCGACTGGCCGAGTCGTGAAGTCGTCATCGCCGGGGTCATCCTGTCCGGCGCGATCGTGGCGATCCGCATTGTCTGGATGCTGTTGGTGCCGCGCCTGGTCGCAGCGCTAGGCGCCAGCCAGACGGCGAAATCGTCGACCGCCGAACAGATCGTGATCGGCTGGGCCGGCATGCGCGGCGTCGTCTCGCTGGCGCTGGCATTGGCCTTGCCCCTGAACTTGCCCATAAACCTGGGCGGCAGCGACCAGACGCGCAACATGATCGTGTTCCTGACCCTGGTCGTGATCATTGTCACGCTGATCGTGCAGGGCGCGACACTGATGCCGCTGGTGCGCTGGCTGAAGGCCGGCGACCCGAAGCGCGAACATCGGGAGGAGCGTCACGCTCGCCTGAAGGCGCGTCGGGCAGGGGTGGCGGCGATTCGCGCAGCCAACAACATGACTGCAGGTTTCGATCAGGCGGCGCGGCAGATTCTCATCAAGGAAATCGATGAAGGCACGCGTGGCATCGCCGTGGCGGGCGAGGGCGGAACGTCGCACCACAGCAACTGGGTGCTGCTGCAGGCGCTGGACGCGCAGCGCGATGTTGTCAATCGCCTGCGCGACGCGGGCCGCCTGAGTGGCGAACTGGCCGAACGTCTCGACACCGAACTGGATCTCGACGCGATGAGCTCATGCGGCGGGGGTACGCGCCTGACCGACGGCGGCGGTGACTGATTGTGCCAACCCGTGCCTGGGAAATCGGCGCGCGCGTGACGCAATCCTCCGAGATCCGGCTATTTAACGCAATTTTAATTTGTGCAACAACGCAACTTTGGCGGATCCTACCGGCGCAGCCTGGGAGCCCTACCTAAAGACGTCAACGGTTCACCCGGCAACCATATCATCAGGATTCCTCATGGCGGACTGGGCCCCGGCCCCCGCCCCCGCCTTCAAGCAATTGGTCCAGAGAAGTAGAAGGCCAGGCCCAGCAACACATAGACACCGATGAGCAAAACGCCCTCGAACCATGTGGTCTCGCCATCGCTCGCAATCGAATTCACGATGAACGCCGCGCTGACCACTGCGAAGAGACCGATGGGGTTGCCGAACACCAGCGTCATCGGCTGACCCATCAGCCACGAACCGAGTACCAGCAGGGGCGCTACGACCAGGGCCACCTGGATGGCCGATCCCACGCAGATGTTGAGGACCAAACCCATCTTTCCCTGACGCGCGAACCAGGCCGCGGCGAATAGATCCGAGGCCGTTCCCACGAGGGCCAGCACGATGACGCCGATGAACACTTGCGACAGCCCGAGCGCGCTGGCCGTTGCCTCCAGTGCGCCCGAGACGAGGTGGGCTTCGAGGGCAATGGCAGTGCATCGCCGCGACGAGCACGGCGATGCACTGCCACGTCTGCCAGCCTGCGGTGGCCGAGCCATCGCCCTCTTCGCGCGACTCCTCGGACGCGAACACGTCGCGGTGCGTGACAAGCGTGTAGACGAGGTTGGCGGCATAGAGCAGCAGCATGACGACCGACACAGCGATGCTGAGATGCTCGTCGGTCAAGATCGGGTCGGCCTCCTTGGTCAGATGGCGCGCAGTGTAGTCGAAAACGGCCGGCAGCAGCAGCGCGATCAAGGCCAGGATGAGCATGCTTCCCAATCTTCCCGCCTTGTTGCGGTTGAACCGCAGCCGGGTGCGACCTATGCTGCCGACGACGATCGCCAGCCTGAGCCCGAACAGGCTCGTCGCGATGATCGAACCGGTGATCTGTGCGCGCACCACGGCGACATTGCCGGCGGCGAGGACGAAGAAGGCGAGGATCACTTCGGCCAGACTGCCGAAGCTTACGTTGAGAAGGCCGCCGACGGCGGAGCCGACCTTCGCTGCTAGATGTTCCGTCGCTCGCCGAACCCAGTCGGCCAGAACGCCGATCGCGCTCGCGCTGGCGGTGACGACGCGCCAGTTGCGCTGGCTGATCGACGGCTTGAACTGGCAGAATACCATCGCCCACCAGCCGTTTGAACGGTGCGCCATGCGCTAAAAAAATATATTTCAAAAACATGCAAATGACGTAAACCCAAAACGGAAATCGTTTTGGTAAAGTCACTGCATACACCTACCTGACCTCCTTGCAGCCCTTCCATCCGAGCTTCGCGATTACATCCGCGCACTGGAAGAGCGCACAGCTGCATTACAGCAACGGGTCCATTTCCTGGAAGAGCAATTCCGGCTGGCGCAACTGAAGCGCTTCGCACCATCGAGCGAGAAATTCGGCGCCCAAGACTGCCTGTTCAACGAAGCCGAACAAGACATCAACACCCTCGCGCCAGAGGAGGACGGCGGCGACACGCCCATTGACCAGAACGTGCCGCCGAAGAAACGCAGCCGCAAACCATTGCCGGCGCATCTGCCGCGCACCCGCATCGAGCACGACTTGCCCGAGGCTGAGAAAGTGTGCCGCTGCTGCCAGGGCGCCTTGCACCGCATGGGCGAAGAAACCAGTGAACAGCTCGACATCGTGCCCGCCAAGGTTCAAGTGCTGCAACATGTGCGCTTCAAATACGCCTGCCGCCGATGCGACCGCCACGGCGAATCGAGCAAGATCGTCACCAGTGCAATGCCGGTACAACCTATTCCCGGAAGCATCGCCAGCGCCGGCGCATTGGCCACGGTGCTGACAAGATGATCGGCAAGCTCTATCACATAGAGAAGCAGGCGCGCGGCAAACCGCCCGACGGTATGACGATGATGGAACATACTTATCGATTGCGACAGGACAAGAGTCGCCCGATTCTGGACGCCTTCCATACATGGCTGACGCAGCATCAAAGTGCGGTCATGCCGCAATCGCTGATCGGTAAAGCCATCAGTTATGCGCTTGGGCAATGGCGGTATTTGTGTCGTTATATCGATGACGGTCGTGCGCCTATCGACAATAACCTCATCGAGCGCGATATTCGGCCATTTACCACGGGGCGCAAGAATTGGATGTTCTCCAATTCGGTTGCCGGCGCCGATGCCAGCGCGATCATTTACAGCCTGATGTTGACCTGCCGCGCCTGCGATGTCGAGCCGTATGCCTATTTGCGTCATGTCTTGACGGAACTGCCGTAACGCAAGGCCGGCGACGATATGGCTGACTTGCTGCCATTCAACTACGCTGCCAAGAATACCGGACACTAATTCAACCCGGTTAAATGGTGTACGTTGGGTTGAAAATCGCGCTTACATACCTTTGGCATTATTTTTTGCTGGAACAGGCAGATTAACTGGACGTAAAAGGATTAAGAACGAATCCTTTTACGCATCCATATGCGGATATCGCATATGAAGGTGGGATGACGATGCGGCGTTGATGGCCGTTTTGCAGGGGAGTGGTGTTCGAGGTGGTTTCGCTGCGGCAGTGCTTCGTTGCTGGAAAGTAAATATATACTAGATTAGTGTATATTTAATAATCGCAATATTTATAAGCGGTAACTGTCATGTTTTTTACTATACTCCCGCATTATTTTGATTTTTGCAGCTGTTCGGAGTGCTCTGGGTTTCGTCAGCGCAGTGCCAGCCATTCTCTCGTAGCGGCAGGTTCGAAACCTGCCTTTGCACTTCCGCGACCAAAAGGCGGTTTTGGAACCTGCCCGTAAGACACCAGATTTAACGGTCTGTTAGTCGGTTTTTACTGAATCACAGATGTTACGCAGTGCGTGTGCAAAATAGGAAAAGCATTCTCCACGAAAGACACGAAAAGCACGAAAACAGCAAGCAATGTCTAAGTAGTGCAGGCCTCCGTGCCTGCAACGGTTGCAGGCACGAAGGCCTGCACTACTGACAAACGAATGTCAAAAAATGGTGTCATGCAGTTTTTGTGTCTTTTGTAGACCGAATTTTTGCGCGTAGCATCAGTGAATTAACAAACCATTCACCAGTAGCAGATCCTGCTCTTGCAGGATGCCTGCGGCTGACTTTAATCGTAGTCCATTGACGATGGTGTCGTAGCGCGCTTTAGCCAGATCGCGGCGGGTTGAGAATAGCTGCTGCTGCGCATTCAGGACGTCGATGTTGATGCGCACGCCTACTTGATAGCCCAGTTTGTTGGCGTCGAGCGCCGACAAACTCGATATTTCGGCGGCTTCCAGCGCATTGACCTGAGCCATGCCGCTGGTGACGCCCAGATACGATTGGCGCGCACCCTGCGCTGCGTTGCGGCGTGCAGTTTCAAGGTCAAAGCGGGCCTTGTCTTCCAGTGCGATGGCTTCGCGCACTCGACTGGTGACGGAGAAGCCGGCAAATAAGGGAATGTTCCACTGCACTCCGATGGTATTGGTATCGCCGGCCAAGTTGTTACCGCTCTGGTTGCCATGATTCCGGCTTGCTATCAGATCGACGGTTGGGTAATGGCCGGCACGATTTTTGGAAATATCCCTCTGGGCGATTTCGAGCCCGATCAGGGAGCCCATTACGCTGGTATTTTGTTGTTCCGCCGAGTTGACCCAACTGTCGATCTGAGCCGGTTGCGGCGGACTCAACGTGACACCGGTTTTGAGCTTGGCCAAGTCGCCCGGCGTGCTGCCGATGATTTGCTGTAACGCCGCGCGCTTGATTTCAAGGTCGCTCTGGGCTGCGTATTCTTGCGCCACAGCCAAGTCGTAACGGGCCTGTGCTTCGTAGCTATCGGTGATGGTGGCGGTACCGACTTCGAAGTTTTGCTTGGCCGATGCGAGCTGTTCGCTAATCGCAGTCTTTTGGGCCTGAACGAAGCCGATCGTGTCTTGCGCCGCCAATACGTCGAAATAAGCTTGCGCGACACGCAATATCAAATCTTGCCGGGTTTGGGCAAACTGGGTTTCACTGAGTGCGACCAAGAGTTTGCCCTGTTCGTATTGCTGCCAGTTGGCCCAGCGAAATAATGGCTGCGAGAGTGCCAGGCTGTAGCTGCTGCCGCTGAAATTTTGCCTATTTTCAAATTCGGTGCGGCTGGTGCCGCCGGACAGACCGACGCTAGGCAGCAGGCCGGCACGCGCTTGCGGCAGTTTTTCCTGACCGGCGCTCAGGGCGGCGCGGGCGCTGGCGTATTGCGCATCGTTGACTAGCGCCTGCTGGTAAGTTTTCAGCAAATCATCCGCTTGCACATTCATGGAGACGAAGGTGCAAGCGATGAGTGTGGCGATAACGGAATTGCGCATTAAGTTCCTCGGTGTAGTCGGTCAAAAAGAAGGTGGGAAAGCAAGATCAATAAGTCGGCATCGATATATCAACCTGTTGGGCCCAGGCATGCACGCCGCCAGTCAGGTTGATGATCTGCGAAAAGCCGTTGCGCTCAAGGAAATATGCCACCTGCATGCTGCGCGCGCCGTGATGGCAGATGCAGACGATCGGCATGCTCTTGTTGAGCTCCATATACCGGGCCGGAATCGCATTCATCGGGATCAATTGCGCGCCGGCGATATGGCAGGTGTCGAATTCCCATTCTTCACGCACATCCAGCAGCAGCACTGGTGCTTGCGACGCGTCTTGCATCCGTTGCGCCAACTCCGGGGCGGTGATGTGTTGCATTGAAATTCCTCAGAAAGAGAAGTGCGAAGGCGTGAGCGCGTTGCGCAGCGGCTTTTCACTGGTTTCAAACAGATTGATGGTGCTGTACGCGGCATCTGACATGCGGGTGGTTATTTGCCCGGTCATGGCTGGGGCATCGCCGATGATGGCAAAGATGCGGCCGCCGACTTTGATTTTTTTCAGGAAAGCGTCCGGCAACACCGGTAGCGAACCGGAAATCACGATCACGTCATAGGATGCACTGTCGCCGCTCGCGCTGCTGGTGCCGCTCCAGCCCTGGGCGCCGTCGCCGAGAAGGGTGGTGACATTACTGATGCCATAGTCGGACAGATTCTGGTCTGCCAGCGCCTTGAGCGTCGGCTCGATTTCGATGCTGGTGACGTGGCGTGCCTTGTAGCACAGCAGGGCCGCCATATAGCCTGAGCCAGTGCCGATTTCGAGCACGTTTTCATGTTTTTGGACTGCAACTTCTTGCAAGATGCGCGCTTCCATTTTGGGGGTTAACATGTTTTCGCCGCACGGCAAGGGGATTTCGGTGTCGAAAAAAGCCAGGCTTTTATAAGCGGCCGGGACGAAAGCTTCGCGTTTGACGACTACCAGAAGATCCAGGACATCCTGATTCAGAACGTCCCAGGTGCGGATTTGGTGCTCAATCATGTTGAGGCGGGTTTGCTCGATATTCATGTTGGTGTCCAAAAAACATTATTGGTGGGTAGAGAAAAATGCATTTTATCAAACGTGGCCAGAGCTTCTATGGCGGCAACGTGGTTGCTGCGTCATTATTGGTCGTTGCTGGCGGCGCTGGCGGTGCTGAACCCAGCTTGCGCTTGAACCAGAGCGCCAGGTCGTCCAGATAGGTATATATCACCGGCACCACCACCAAGGTCAGCAGCGAGGAAGTGATGATGCCGCCGATCACTGCTTGCCCCATCGGGGCGCGTTGTTCGGAGCCTTCCGCCAGGCCGAAGGCCAGCGGCATCATGCCGAATACCATTGCCAGCGTGGTCATCAGTATCGGGCGCAGCCGCACATGCGCGGCTTCCAGCAACGCTTGGTGCCGGCTCATGCCGGCACGGCGCATCTGGTTAGTGAAATCGACTAGCAAAATTGCATTCTTGGTGACCAAGCCCATTAGCATGATGAGGCCGATGATCGAAAAGATATTGAGCGTCGAGCGGAACATCATCAGCGCCAGGAAGGCGCCGATCAGCGTCAGCGGCAGCGACGACATGATCGCCAGCGGTTGCAGGAAGCTGCCGAATTGCGACGCCAGGATCATGTAAATGAAGATGACCGCCAAGGCCAGCGCCGACAGCGCATAGTTGAACGATTCATTCATGCTTTTGGTAGCGCCGCCCATCTGGTAACGGTAGCCTGGCTGCATGACGATGGCATCGAGGGCTTGCTTGACATCTACACTGACTTCTCCGGCCGAGCGGCCGACCACATTGGCCGATAGCTCGACTTCGCGGTTCAGGTCGCGCCGATTGATCTGGTTGGCGCCGGTGGTGGTGGTGATGCTGGCAACCTGACGGAGCGGCACCATTTTGGGTGAGCCGTCGGCGTTGGACTGGGTGCTGGCCAGCATCAGGCGCGACAAGTCGTCGATATGGCTGCGATCCGATGGCGCCAGGCGCACATTGACATCGTAATTTTCGTCGTCGGGTGCGCGCCAGCTACTGGCCGCTTCGCCTGCCAGCAGTGGACGCAGGGTGTTGCCGATTTGCGCCACGCCTATGCCCAGGTCGGCGGCAAGGTTGCGCTTTGGTTCAATCGAGATGGTTGGCTTGGCGGCTTTCAGGCTGGAGTCGAGATCGACCAGGCCGGGTATCGCGCGCAGCTTACTTTGGACTTGTTCGGACAGTCTGGCCAATTGAGCCAGATCGCTGCCCTGCAGGCTCAGGCGGATTTGCTTGGAATCGCCGCCGATGCCGTCGAGCGTGCCGATATGGGTCACGGTGATGCCGGCAATGCGCGATAGCTGTGCGCGCAGCGGTACCGAGAGTACTGCGGTGCTGCGCTGGCGCTGGATGCGTGGAACCAGACGCACAAATACGGTGGCGGTGTTCTTTCCTTGTGAAGTGCCGGTATTGATGCTGGAATAGATATCGCGTACTTCAGGAAACTGGCGCAGCACTGCTTCCACCTGATGCACCTTGCTTTCGGTGAGTTCCAGCGAAGAGCCGACCGGAGTATAGAAAGTCACGCCAGTTTCTGAATAATCTGCCTGCGGCACGAACTCGGAACCGATCAAACCGCTGGCCGGCAGCGCCAGTCCGCCGATGAAGCTGGCCAGCGCAATCATCAACGTCAGCCCACGGTGGCGCAGCGACCATTTCAATAACACTTGATAGGCGCGCGAAAACCACGACACCAACCGTTCAAACTGCGCCAGCACCCGCCCGATGGTGTTGGTGTACCAGCCGCTACGCCGGTGTATGCCATGCGCATCCGGGTCGGGCCAGATTGACGACAGCATCGGGTCCAGCGTAAATGATACGAACATCGAAATCAGCACGGCCGCAGCCACCGTGACACCGAACTGATGGAAAAAACGTCCGATGATGCCGCCCATGAAGCCCACCGGCAAAAATACCGCAACAATCGAAAAGGTGGTCGCCAGCACTGCCAGGCCGATCTCTGCGGTGCCTTCCAGCGCCGCCGTCTTGTGATCTTTGTAAGGGCCATCGCGGCCGTTTGCCCGCATGCCGGCGTGGCGCACGATGTTTTCGCGCACCACAATCGCATCATCGATCAGCAGGCCGACACACAGCGACAGCGCCATCAGCGTGATCATGTTGATGGTGAAGCCGAACATGTTCATGATCAGAAAGGTGCCGATCAGTGAAATTGGCAGGGTCAAGCCGGTAATCACGGTAGAGCGCCATGAATTGAGGAACAGAAATATGATCAAAATGGTCAGCAGCGCGCCCTCGATCAAGGTGCGGCGCACGTTTTCGACTCCGACCCGGATCTGGCGCGAGCCATCCTTGATGACTTCGATCTTAACCCCCGGATACAGCGCTTTCAGGCGCGGTTGCAGATCCTTGAGCGCAGCTTGCAGATTGTCGGCGATTTCGATCGTGTTTTGTCCTTGCGCCTTGAGCACGTCCAGCGCCAGCGTGCGGCGGCCGTTGTAGAGCGCCAGACTTTCCTGTTCCTGTTGGCCATCGACCACCTGCGCGATTTGCGATAGTTTGACCGGCTGGCCGCCGCGCTGGGCTACCACGATGTCGCCGAAATCCTGCGCTCGCTGGATGCGGCCCTGTACTTGCACCACCTGTTCGTTGGTGGAGGCGCGGATCGCGCCGGTCGGCAGTTCCTGGTTTTCATTACGCACTGCATTGATGACTTGCTCGACGCTGATGCCAAGCGATTCCATCTCAAGCGGCTTGACGTAAATCTGGATTTCGCGCTTGATGCCGCCCACCAGCGTCACCGCACCGACGCCACGCACATTTTCCAGCCGTTTTTTAATCACCTGGTCGGCAATCGTGGTCAAGTCGCGGAAGCTGCGCTGCTGCAGCGTAGCGTCGTTAGTCACTGCAATCGAAAAGATCGGTTGGTCGGCTGGGTCAAAGCGCGTCACACGCGGCTCTTTGACTTCTTTTCTAAAAGTAGTCTTCACGAGCGCCACTTTTTCGCGCACGTCCTGCGCGGCGCGGGCCGGATCGATGGTCAGATCGAATTCGATAATGACAACCGAGACTCCCTCAAATGAGCGCGAGCTCAGGCTGTTGATGCCGTTGATGGTATTGACCGCTTCTTCCAACTTGCGGGTCAGGTCGGATTCGACCGTCTCAGGCGAGGCACCCGGATAATCGGTTTGAATCACCACCACGGGAAAAGTCACATCCGGGAATTGATCGACCCGCAAGCGTTGATAAGAAAACAGACCCAGCACGACGAAGGCCAGCATCATCATCGTCGCCAGCACGGGGTTGCCAATACTGATGCGGGTGAACCACATGGCTTATTCTTTCCGGGCTGGGACTGCGGTTGGGGCTGCAACGGCAGCGGCAGAGCTTGCGGCCAGGCGGGCCGGGGTGCCGGCTTGCAGATTACCCAGATTGGCCTTGACAATTTGTGCGCCGCTAGCCAGACCAGCGGTGATTTCGACCACAGCGCCGCTGTCGTTCTTGCCCTCCAGTCCGAGCGTGACGGGTTTTTCAGTCAGCACACCGTTTTCGATGGCATACACAATGGTTCTGCCGCTGACTTGCCGGATGGCCGATTGCGGCACGCTTAGAACGCCGGTTTTTTGCGATAGCGTCAGTTCGGCTTGGCCAAACATACCGCCGCGCAGTGCGCCATCGGGGTTATTCACCTGGATATAAGCCAGAATCGAGCGCGAACCGGCCTGGGTGGTTGGGTTGATGCGAACTACGCTGCCGGTGATCGCTTGCGATATGCCGTCCACCCGGATGTTGACCGGCTGCCCCAGTTTAATTTGTACGATATCGGTGGATGGCACCGATGCTTCCATTTCCATCTGGCGTAAATCGACGATCTCCAGTAGAAGATTGTCGGCCGATACTTTTTCGCCCGGCTGTACCGAGCGACGGCTGATCAAGCCGGCAATCGGTGCTCGCAGCACGGTGTCGGCCAGGGACTTTTGCGCTATATCGAGCGTGCCTCTGGCCGAATCGATGTTGGCCTGGGCGATTGCGTACTGGCTGGCTGAATTATCAAATGCATTTTTGGAAATAAAACCCTTGTCCATCAATGCGCGGTTATTGTCGCGGGCTTTGCTGGCAATCTCCAGTTGCCCACGAGCTGCCTGCAACGCACCGGCAGCTTGGGTGACCCGAGCTTGATATTCGCTGCCATCGACCCTGATCAAAATTTGATTCTCTGTGACCGCTGCGCCTTCGCGCACCAGCACTTCGCGTATCTCGCCGGCAACTTTGGCTTTGACGACGGCCTGGTTGCGTGCGCGCAAGGCCCCTGATACAGAAATGGTTTGTCGCAAGTCCTGCGGCGTGATTTCAAGCAGGTCGCCGGCTAGAAATTCCAGTACCGGCGCAACGGCTGCCGGCTTTATGGCCGGGCCGTGCTTGGCGTTACGGGTTTTGAGTGCGATTGCTGCGCCGACGATCAATAGCGTCAGGATTACCAGTGCAATCCAAAATGATCGTTGTTTTAGCATAGGTGGGTTGTCTGTGGAGGGGCGGCTGCGGCAGCCGTGGTCGTGTCTTGGTGCAGCATGCCGTGCAGGCACAGGTCGACAAAATTATTCAGATAATCCAGCGGCGAGACCGGTTTGACCTGACAATTGCAGAATGCATGTTTGGACATCATCAGCATGATCATCGAGGCGATAATCGCTTGTGTTGTCAGATACGGATCGATGTTGCGGAATTCTCCGCGTTTCATGCCGCGCTCTAGCACGCGGACGATCATGGTGGTGCCGGGCAAAATCATTTCCTGGTGGTAAAACTGTGCCAGTTCCGGGAAGTTTCCAGACTCGGCCATCATCAGTTTGGTGATGCCGGAGAGCTTGGTGTCGCCGATGCGTTGCCACCAGCCCAGAATAATGTTGCGAAACAGGTCGGCGCTATGACCTTCAAAAACACTTACCAGCGCTTCTGCTTCGCCCAGCACTGGTAGCAAGTTTTCCCGCACCACTGCCTTGAACAAGTCTTCCTTGTTAGTGAAATATAAATACAACGTACCCTTCGATACTCCGGCGCGGGCCGCGACATCGGTTAGCCGGGTCGCAGCAAAACCCTTGTCCACGAACAAATCGAGCGCCGCTGTCAATAACTCATGGGGCCGCTCTTCCTTGCGGCGCTCCCAGCGCGGTTTGTTTTCTGTTGGAGTGGGCATGCAGAATGTAAAAAAATGAGTAACTTACTTTAGAGTCAGTAATGTAAGCGGCAAACCAAGTGCCGTCAATGGCTCTGAACAAACTGTTATTTCTGAATCAAGGCTTGAACTAAAGTGAACCTACAAATTCTGCAAACATATGCAAGTCATTTTAAAATGGATGGGGAAATACCTGGTTCTGCAAAATGAGCTTGGTTATAGCAGTTTGTCCATGACGATGGAGCATGCGCACCAGCTTGCCATCCATTTGCGCCAGCGCGCTGAACCCATCTTCGAGTCTGGAGCGCGGCGCGGCAATGTTGCGGTTGCGCGGCTTTTAGAACCGATCAAATTACAGGTTGCACACCACGCAAAACCAACCTTGAGGCGAGCCGCGATTGCAGACTTGCAGCCTTAAAAATTGCCAATGGCACTGAGGTCATCAAAGTGTATTTAACAGGACAAACGGAGGGGAAAGATAATGGTAGTGAAGGGGCGAAACAAAATCAGCTTTCATGCCTGAAGCTTTAACCTGGGTAAGGTTTTCGGTAAAGTCATTTTTAATCCATTTCTGAAAATAGCAATTTCCTGCAAATGACCATTTACACAAAATTTCTTACACCATTTAATTCGGATTTAACCTGTATGTATTAAGGGGTGCAGAAGCGCCTTTTTTGCTCCGCAGATTCGTGAAAATCGGCGTTTTGTAAGGGATACCCTTGGTGGCCTGGGGCAGAATGGAACCACCGACGCAAGGATTTTCAATCCTGCGCGCTAAAATGAAGTTCTGGGTAAAGTGGCTGGACAGTTACACGATTTGTTATTTAATAGCAAGCGCATGGCCATGATTCTGATAGCGGGTATCAATGGTCCTGGAATACCACTTACAAGCGATGATGGCCACAATGAAAAGCACACTCGGACTCAAGCTCAGACTTATTCTAGGCGACCAGCTTAATCTGCAACATCGCTGGTTCAGCGAGGTTGATGACGCGACCATCTATGTTTTGATGGAAGTGCGACAAGAGACTGACTACGTACTACATCATGCACAAAAAATTCTGGCGATTTTTGCGGCAATGCGCGATCTGGCGCGGCAGTTACGCGAGGCTGGTCACAAGGTGCATTACGTCGCCATTGATGACGTGCGCAACTTGCAATCGCTGTCGGCAAATATCGATGGATTGATTGCTCAGTATCAAGCCACCACCATTGAATATCAGGAGCCGGATGAATGGCGTCTGGATCAGCAGTTGTATCAGCACGGACGCTGCTCGCCCATCCCGTGGTTGATGGTCGACAGCGACCATTTTTATACGACCCGCAACCGAGCCGCAGATATTTTCACGGGACGCAAACAATGGCTGATGGAATTTTTCTACCGCCGGATGCGGGTAGAGCATCAAGTGTTAGTGGAAGATTCCAAAAAGCCGCTCGGCGGTCAGTGGAACTATGATCACGATAACCGAAAACCGTGGCGTGGCATCCCCGCCGAGCCGCAAGATGCGAGGGCTTTGCATGATCATTCCGGCTTATGGAAAACTGTTGTTGATGCGGGTGTAAAGAGCTTTGGCAATCCAAAGGCCGATCAGTTGGCATGGGCCCTAAACCGGGAAGAGGCCCTGCAACAACTGGATGCGTTTATCAACAATGCGTTACCGCACTTTGGCGATTTTCAAGATGCGATGAGTGTCAAAGCTTGGCGTTTGTTTCATTCGCTGTTGTCGTTTTCTCTGAATGTAAAAATGTTGAACCCCCGCGAGGTTGTTGCCAGAGCTGAAGCTGCTTATCACGCAGGTGATGCACCACTGGCCGCTGTAGAAGGTTTTATCCGGCAGATATTGGGGTGGCGTGAATATGTGCGCGGAGTTTACTGGGCGAACATGCCCGGGTACGCCGAGAAGAATTTTTTTGGACACACGCGCGCGCTCCCTGGGTGGTTTTGGGATGGTAAAACCAACATGAATTGCTTGTCGCATGCGATAACACAATCGCTGGAGCAAGCACATGCGCATCACATTCAGCGCTTGATGGTGATCGGGAATTTTGCGCTGCTTGCAGGCTTGAACCCGGCAGAAGTGCATCGCTGGTATTTAGGCGTCTACATTGATGCGTTTGAGTGGGTAGAACTTCCCAATACCATCGGCATGAGTCAGTTCGCCGACGGAGGATTATTAGCCACCAAACCATATGTCTCCAGCGCCGCTTACATTGACCGTATGAGCGACTATTGCAAAGGCTGCCACTACGACAAAAAAGCCCGCATTGGCGAACGTGCATGTCCATTTAATGCACTGTATTGGGATTTTTTTCATCGTAATGCGACTACTTTGGCGAAGAATCCGCGCATTGGCATGGTATATCGGCAGTTGGCGAAAATGGATGAAACAGCGATTGTGGATTTCCAGGAGCAAGCGCAACGAATATCAGAGAATTTGGATTCATTGTGATGCTATGCACGAAAGTTTGCCGCACAGGTCGGGCCAGGTGTGGCATTTGAACACGAGCTGGTCAGTGGGAAAAATTAGTATATTCGAAGCGAAATTAGTTGCGGCAGAGATCGTGTCCGAATGTCAGACTTGACCAGGTGCCCGCAGCCTCTCAACTTGGGTTACGGAATTGTCCACCGTTTTTGGTGTACCTTCAAGTACGTGCTCAGCCAGGGATTGCTCAAATGCGCATGCGAAAAAAATCGGACCTCGCAAGCGAACTCTGTCAGCGATGCAACCTTCTATTTACATGGCGAAAAAAATGGAAAAAGGTGTGGAGCGACGTGAAATACTGTTCAGATCGCTGTCGTCAAGATAGCAGGTGCAAAGCATGAATACATCGCTACCGCGTCCTGCATCCGACGCTGCTTCAACGTCACCAACGACGCTCATTTATTGGTTCCGCAATGATTTACGCCTGGATGACAATCCGGGATTGACACAGGCTTGCCAGCAAGCAAATAATTTATTACTCGTGTACTGCCGTTGCTCCACTGGGTGGCAAATGACGCGATGGAATGTACCGCGTACCAGTCGGCATCGCCAGCAGTTTCTGGCGTCAACCTTGGCAGACTTAACAATGCAACTGAAGTCGCGCGGTAGCCAGTTGCTGGAGGTAGAAGGAAGCCCAACAGAATTGCTGCCCGCATTAGCGCGTGCAATTGGCGCGTCCACGATCTATTGCGAAGAGATCGCCGCACCAGAAGAGCAAGAGGAAGTTGCCGCGTTACGTGCTGCGGGCGTGACCGTGAAGACAGTGTGGCAATCGAGCCTGCTCAATCCGGCCGATTTGCCCTTTGCGCTTGATGCCTTACCCGATGTCTTTACCAGCTTTCGCACTAAGGTTGAGCGCCAGCATGTGCTGCCGCCGCCTCCGCTGGCAAGTCCGCAGAAAATCCCGGCCTTGCCGCCGGCGTATACGATTTTGGTCGAGAAATGGGGCGTGGCCAGTCGAGCGATCTCGTCCGGGTCCGCCGATGTGGAACCAACTGAACGTCATCCTGCACATCCAGCCGGTGGCCGCTCATCATTTCCATATTTTTTACCCCCATTTTCTGGCGGTGCAAGTGCCGCCTCTGAACACTTGCACCAGTATTTTGATCGCAAGCTGGCGCACACCTATAAGCTGACACGCAATGGTGTAACGGGTCTCGATTATTCGACTAAATTTTCTCCGTGGCTGTCGTCCGGCGCGATGTCCGCGCGCGAGGCCTATGCTGCTCTGAAGGAATTCGAGGCGGCGCACGGTGCCAACGATAGCACCTACTGGATCTGGTTTGAGTTGCTATGGCGTGACTATTTCCGCCTGCTGCATCTGAAGTACGGAGCGCAGCTTTACCGTGCTCAAGGCCTGACGAGTTTGCCCCAGCCCGGCCACGATGCACGCCAATTCGATGCGTGGTGCCTGGGCAGAACCGGGGAGCCGCTTGTCGATGCAGGGATGGCGGAACTCAATATCACAGGCTATGTATCCAACCGCCTGCGTCAGATTGTCGCGAGTTACCTAGTTCACGATCTAGGCTGCGACTGGCGCGCCGGGGCGGCCTGGTTTGAGGCGCAGTTGATTGACTACGACGTCTACAGTAATCAAGGCAACTGGTTATATATAGCTGGTCGAGGCACCGATCCGCGTAATGGAAGACGATTTAATATTCAGACGCAGGCCCATGAGCATGATCCTGACGGAACATACCGGCGGCTCTGGAACGCACTGTAGAGAAAGTGTTGATTTACATCCAAAAGTGCCACTTTGCAGCATAACTTGCATACGAAACTGACCCACGCTTAAGACACAGTCCTGCGCCTCCGCCGCCGGTGTCATGCTGTCGCCGGTGGTCCGCTGGGATGTCTACCCAGTGATCGATTGCCTGGCGCTATAGGTCGTCGGTAAGGTCAATCAGCCACAGCGGTTGCACATGACGCTGGAGGTTGCGGGATCTATGCCTCGTGGCTCAAAAACTACTGTCGCCAAAATTATCGGTGTCAGCCTGCCAACCCGTTCAGAAAGCGCAATTATTGCGGCGCCCGATGCCCATTCGGCTCACTTCGGTTTTGGCGATGATCAGATTGAGTGCGCGCGCGCCTGTCGTTCGGTGATTTCGAGACCGCGTGAAAGTCTTGCGACGTAACGCGAGAAAAAAGCAAGGGAGTAGTGGGATTAGATTTTTTGAGTTGGCTACAAAATCGGAAATGAAGCGGACACGAGGACTTTTTGTTCGACAAACAAAAACGCCAACCGGTGATGGTTGGCGTTTTGTAAGGTAATTCCTTGGTGGCCCGGGGCGGAATCGAACCACCGACACAAGGATTTTCAATCCTTGCCAATCGCTGAGCAATTCAAGCGCTTAAGAACAATTGATTCTACAAAAACGCATTTTCAATTACTCGCAAGGCTTTTACCGAGCGGGAGCATTTCGAAATTGTAGAACGAATTTCAGCGATAACTCGGCGCAGAATCAGTTTGAAAGCAATGAATGATGTTATGCCGGATAAACGTAAAGCAGAGCTTTACAATTCCTTAGAATGTTGACTTTATATAAACGTAAAGCAGAGCTTTACAATTCTGTAAATCAATCATTTCGCAACGATTAATTTGTTTAAGTTCAAATAACTTTACAATTAAAGAGTAGCAACTTGACGTTGTTGCCCATCGAGATGACAATTGTGAATATGGAAAAGTCAAAACTTGTATTGATTTGTCGGTTGATTGCTGAAAATGGACAAAGTGTAGCAGCACGCCTAGCTGAAAAATCCGGAATTTCGAGACAAGCAGCGAGTGCATGGCTATCTCGTCTGAAGAAGGATGGGATTATTAGCTCTGTAGGAGTAGGGCGAGGCACTTTATATTTCATCTTAGATACAGTTAGAAAGAATGCCTCTTACCCGATTCGAGGGCTTTCGGAGGACAATGTATGGCGAGAACTATGTGCACCTGTCGTGCAGGATTTACCAAAAAATGTAAGTGGTATTTGGCATCACGGCATTACTGAAATGGTTAATAACGCAATCGATCACTCAGGCTCTGATGTTGTCGAAGTAAGCATAAAAAGGAATGCTATCTACACAGAATGTACAGTCTCCGATATGGGGGAAGGAATTTTCTTAAAAATTCAGCGGGCGATGAATCTTTATGACACCCGTGAAGCAATCTTGGAACTTGCAAAGGGGAAGTTTACGACAGACCCTGCAAATCATTCTGGTGAAGGCATCTTTTTTTCATCAAAGATGTTTGATAATTTCATTATTCGCTCCGATGCCCTCAGCTTTATCCATCTTGGGAATGATCACCCAGATGTTTTACTTACAAGGGAGGCAGCTGCGAAGGGAACCCAGGTCACAATGCGTTTAGACAATGATAGTTCGAGAACCAGTAAGGAGGTTTTTGACAAATTCGCTCTACCTGAAGAATTCTCGTTTGCAAAAACGATTGTTCCAGTCAGGCTAGCGCAGCATGAGGGAGAAACGCTCGTCTCTCGGTCGCAAGCAAAGCGACTGACCCGAAGATTTGAACGTTTTCAGACTGTAATAGTTGACTTCACGAGCGTTGGGGAGATTGGGCAAGCATTCGCAGATGAGGTTTTTCGCGTTTTTGCTAATGCCCACCCAACAATCAAAATGGTTCCTATAAAAATGACACCATCGGTGAAGGCTATGATTAGACGTGTTCAGCATCCAACTTAGAAGTAATGAGTGTGACCGCAGCGCGGTCCATCAATGACCATCCCGATATTCGTAGGGTATTTAACGGTTTTCATACGATGGGATTGGACATCAAATATTCGATTGCTAGCGCACACGGTAAGGTACAGACAAGTAAGGAGCTGGTGATAACTAACTGGGATGCGTCAAATAGTGGCGGATTATTCTAAATGGAGTGGTGCATTGGGTGATCAATGCACTATTTTTCAGGTTTTTTAAATGCAGAATCAAGCGCAAACCAGTGCGTATCGGCGCGGCGCGTTACAAGAACGGATGCAGAATGACAAAAGGACTTACATCACTGTAAGTCCTTCAATTTACTGCATATTCCTTGGTGGCCCGGGGCGGAATCGAACCACCGACACAAGGATTTTCAATCCTCTGCTCTACCGACTGAGCTACCAGGCCAAGGAGCAGAATTATAGCAAAAGAATTTTCAATTGGCAAAGTGGATCGTTAATTTTCTTTTTCATGCAGCCGTTATAATCCGGTCATGAATACTTCATCTTCATTTTCAGTCGCTGCTTCGCCGACATTCCCGATACAAAGTGATGTTTGTGTGGTTGGCAATGGCGTCATTGGCAAGGCGACTGCATTGGGTTTTGCGCAGGCGGGTTTGAGCGTTACGCTGCTTGGTCCTGCAGTAGCGACAATCACCGATCCATCTGCTTTGACGCAGGGTTGGGATGCGCGGGTGTATGCATTGAACCATGTCGCGCATGCGTTGCTGTCTTCGCTCAAGGTATGGGATGCGCTGGACGCATCACGTATCGCGGCTGTTGATGAAATGGTGGTGCAGGGCGATGGCGACACGTATTCGGGCTTGCTCGGATTCGATGCATATACCGCACGCGTCGGTGCGCTGGCGTGGATTATTGAAAATCGAAATCTGAATGCGGCACTGGATTCGGCGCTGAAATTCACGCCCAGAGTGCGCCTCGTGCAGGGGCGTGCGACAGTGCTGCGCAGCACAAGCGAAAGTGCATCGATCACGCTGGAAAATGGCGGGACGCTGTGCGCCTCGCTGGTGGTGGGTGCTGATGGCGGCCAGTCCTGGGTGCGCAATCAGTGCGATATCGGGATCGATTACCGCTCGTATGGACAGCGCGGCGTGGTGACCAATTTTGAGTGTGACAAGCCGCATCATGGAGTTGCCTATCAGTGGTTTACCGCCACCGAAGGGATCGTGGCCTTGTTGCCTCTGCCGGGTCAGCGCGTGTCGCTGGTCTGGTCGGCGCCGGAGGCGCTGGCGGAAACTCTGATGCGCGAGTCGCCGGCTGAAATCGCGGCGCGCCTAAATGTATTCTGCGGCGAGCAACTGGGGCTGCTGCGCCCGGTTCAGCCGGAGCAAGTGAAGGCTTTTCCACTGATACTGATTCGTTCCCATGCGATTGTCGCCCCACGCGTGGCTCTGGTGGGCGATGCGGCGCATGTAGTGCACCCGCTGGCTGGGCATGGGATGAATCTGGGTTTCGCGGATGTCGCCGGATTGCTCGAGGCAGTCGCAACGCGCGAAGCGCACCGCGACTGTGGCGATGCGCGTGTGCTGGCGCGTTATGCGCGTGGCCGCAAGGAAGATATTCTACTGATGCAATTGGCAACCGATAGTCTGGCGCGACTTTTTGCGACTGATTTTGCGCCAGTTCGCATGGCCCTGAATGCCGGATTGAACTTGATAGATAAACTCCCTGTCCTAAAGCGGATATTGATATCGCATGCTTTAGGCAGCAAATAATATATTTAGATATTCCGGCAGTGATCCTGTCGTAAAACCATCCATTCGGAGTAACAAAATGCATCAGTTGTATAAGTTGGCATTTGCAGCAATATTGACACTGCCCACGTCATGGGCATTGGCGCAGACAGCCCAGGAACTGGCAGTAAAGAAAATGATAGAACCGCGTTTGGGGCAGGGCGCAAAAGTGGATTCGGTGACCAAAACGCCTTATTCCGGTTTATTCGAAGTCCGTGTCGGCAGCGATATCTTGTACACCGATGAGAAGGCCAAATATCTTTTCATCGGTCGTATTCTCGACACCAAAACCTACCAAGACTACACCAAGACCCGGGTCGACGAACTGAGCAAAATCAAGTTTTCCGATCTTCCGCTCGCTTCTGCGATGAAGGTGGTCAAGGGCAATGGCAAGCGTGTGATTGCGGTGTTTGAAGATCCCAATTGCGGTTATTGCAAACGCTTCGATAAAACCTTGCAAGAGGTCGATAACATTACGGTGTACACCTTTCTTTACAACATCCTGTCGGAAGATTCCATCACCAAAGCACGCGATATCTGGTGCAGCGCGGATCGCTCCAAGGCGTGGGATAACTGGATGCTGAATGGCAAAGTGGCTCCCGCGGCGGCCGCTGGCTGCACCACTCCGCACGAAAAAATTCTTGCGTTAGGAAAGAAACTGAAAGTGACCGGTACGCCGACTATTTTCTTTGTCGATGGCACCCGTATTCCTGGCGCCATCGATGCGCAGGGACTGGAAGCCAAGCTAGTTACCATCAAGTAAGTTCCTCCTGATTGAGCGCCCGCTGCAGTGCGGTCGCCATTCGTCGCTTCATGCCGCATTCATCCTGCGGCATGTTGTTTTTCAGTAATCCCCGTTACACTCTCAGTCTGACCAACTCACTCAATTCGGCGCTGGCCCGGCATTGCGCCGGCGCAGTCGAACTCCTTCCATGAATACGCATTTTTTGAATAAGCGCTTTGCGCACGTCCTCGGTTTTGCCGGCTTGATCCCATTTTTCCTATTCATGCTGGCCAGTTGGAACGTGCCGCCAGACTGGATTGGGGTGTTTATGCGCGGGCAACTGGCTTATAGCATTGCGGTTTTGTCTTTCCTCGGCGGCATCCACTGGGGTGGCGCACTGGTGTCCGATCATCTGTCGATTGGGCAAACCAAAAAAGTATTATTGTGGGGCGTGGTGCCGGCAATTATTTCGCTGTTTGCCACTACCGTGGGTGGCTTCGGTTTTGCGGTTCTGATGGCCGGTTTTGTCGGTGCCTATCAGGTCGATAAGCAGGTTTTCCCGTGGTATGGCTTGCCGCAGTGGTTCTTGCGCATGCGTTTTATTCTGACCTGTTGCGTAGTGGCCTTATTGGCACTGACGGTCATTGCCGGCAATGTGAGAGGTTGATATGAAAATTGAACTGCGTAGTGCGATCAGTTACCGGATTGTCCCAAGCGACCCTGCCGCACACCTGTTCTCTGTGGTGCTGACGGTGCCGGCGCCTAATGTGCAAGGACAGGTTCTGAGCTTGCCGGCCTGGATTCCGGGCAGCTACATGATGCGTGAATTTTCCCGCAACATCGTGCAAATTCGGGCCGATGCGGGCGGCAAGAGGGTGGCGTTACGCAAATTGGACAAGCACAGCTGGCAAGCGGCGGCATGTACCGGCCCATTGACGGTGCATTACGACGTGTACGCGTGGGACCCGTCGGTACGTGCGGCCCATTTAGATCAAACTCACGGTTTTTTCAATGGCAGCAGCGTGTTTTTGTGCGTGCTCGGGCAGGAAGCCACGCAGCACACCGTCGATATTGTTTGCCCGCGCGGTGATGGCTATGCCGATTGGCGGGTTGCGACCGGTTTGCCGGAACTTAACGCCCAGCGGTATGGTTTCGGCAGCTATGTGGCCGACGATTACGATGCGCTGATTGATCACCCGGTCGAGATGGGGACTTTCGTGCTGGCGACTTTCAAGGCGCACGGTGTGCCGCACGATATTGTCATCAGCGGACAAGTGCCGAATCTTGATCTGGCGCGTCTGGCTGCCGATCTGAAGAAAATTTGCAGCGCGCAGATTGCGCTGTTCGACCCAGAGCGTAAACGTGCGCCGATGCCGCGTTACGTGTTCCTGACGATGGCGCTGGGTGACGGCTACGGCGGTCTGGAGCATCGCGCATCGACCGCCCTGATCTGCGCCCGCGCCGACTTGCCCAGTACTGCAGCGCCGCAAGAAATGAGCGACGGCTATCGCAGCTTTCTTGGCTTGTGCAGTCATGAATATTTCCATACCTGGAACGTCAAGCGCATCAAACCGGCAGCGTTCGCACCCTATGATTTGCGGGTGGAAAACTACACTTCGCTGCTGTGGTTGTTCGAGGGTTTCACCAGTTATTACGATGACCTGATGCTGTTGCGCAGCGGCGCGATCGACCAGCCGGCTTATCTCAAGCTGGTAGCGAAGACGATCAACAATGTGTTGCGCGGCAGCGGCCGCAGCAAGCAAAGTGTGGCTGAATCCAGTTTCGATGCCTGGAGCAAGTATTACCGCCAGGATGAAAACGCACCGAATGCGATTGTCAGCTATTACACCAAAGGGGCCTTGATAGCTCTGGCGCTGGACTTGACTATCCGTACTGAAACCAAAGGCAAAAAATCGCTGGACGATGTGATGCGCGCGCTGTGGCTGCGTTACGGTCAGGATTTTTATCCGCGCGGCAAGCAAGCCGGCAAGTTGACCGGGATTGCCGAACAGGAAGGTGAAGCCATTTTCGACGAAATCAGCGGCCTCAAACTGAAGCGCTTTTTTGAGCGTTATGTGCGCGGCACCGAGGATTTGCCATTGGCGAAACTGCTGGCGCCTTTTGGCGTGAGCCTGAAAGACGGGCGGCATGATGGCAAACCGGATCTCGGTTTGCGCAGTGTGCGCAATGGTAGTTTTTGCAAAATCGCCAACGTATATGAGGGCGGTGCGGCGCACCAGGGCGGCTTGTCTGCAGGTGATTTATTACTGGCGCTAGATGGTGTGCGGGTAACTGCCACCAATCTGGATGCACTGCTGTCGCGTTATCGGGTCGGCGATGCAATCGTGCTGCATGCTTACCGAGGCGATATATTGATGGCATTTGATGTCACCTTGGCCAGCGACTCTGTGCCGCAATGGTCTTTGCTGGCTGAATCGAAACCGCTGACGATTGCGCGCAAACGCGCTGCGTGGTTGCAGCCAGTTCTGGATTAGGTGTGCAGGTCTCCATGCCTGCATTGGGTTGCAGGCATGGAGACCTGCACTACTTCCTATTTATAAATTATGGTGGAGTATTTTTAATATTCGCACAGTTTATATGCGGTAACGGCATGGTTTATTGGCATACTGCCAATTAGTATTGTTGCAGTCCGCCAACGTGGCCGCTGACTGCAATTCAGGCAAACAGGCGCGCCAGCTCTACGCCCGGTTCCGGGGCGCGCATGAAAGCTTCGCCGACCAGGAACGCATGCACCTGCGCGTCGCGCATACGTTTGACATCGTCTGGCGCATGAATAGCGGATTCGGTAATCACCAGTTTGTCGGGTGGAATGCGCGGCAACAGGTCGAGCGTGGTCTGCAGCGAAGTCTCAAAAGTTCGCAGGTTGCGGTTGTTGATGCCGAGCAGCTTGGTCTTGAGCTTGAGCGCCGCATCCAACTCAAGCCCGTTGTGAACTTCCACCAGTACGCTCATTCCGAGTTCAGTCGCGCACGCTTCCAATTCCGCCATCAAGCCGTGATCGAGTGCCGCCACAATCAGCAAAATCGCATCCGCCCCCCACGAGCGCGCCTCATAAATCTGGTATGGGTCGATCATGAAATCTTTGCGCAAAGCCGGCAATGCGCAGGCGGCGCGTGCGGCTTTCAGGTAATCGGGCGCGCCCTGAAAAAAATGCACATCGGTCAGCACCGACAGACAGGCCGCACCGTGGGCGGCGTAACTGGCGGCAATCTGGGCCGGATGGAAATCGGCCCGGATCACGCCTTTGGAGGGCGACGCTTTTTTGACTTCGGCGATCACGCCAGCGCCGCCGGCTTTGATCTTTGCGCGCAGGTTTGCTTCGAAGTCGCGCAAGTCATTACGCGCTGCGGTATCGGATTCGACTTCGCGCCGCAAACTGGCTAGTGCGCGGTATTTCTTGGCGGCTGCCACTTCATCGACTTTGACCGCCAAAATTTTGTTCAGAATATCGGACATGATGGCTTTGCTCGGTTTTTTGTTATCTTTAAACCGCAATATTTAAGGGAGTATAAGTAAAAATAACTAATATTCCACATGTTTTGTATGCGGCATTAAAAATTACACAATGCAGTATGCTTATTGCTGGTGCTATCGAATAATTATGCGGCAGCGCCTAACTGCTGCGTCACGGCGACGAACTGGTCGAGTTTTTTGCGCGCCGCGCCGGATGCCATTGCAGTGCGCGCTTGTTGCAAACCATCCTCGATCGAGACGGCGATTCCAGCCGCATACAGTCCGGTGCCGGCGTTCAGGGCGACTATGTCGGCGACAGCACCGGGCTGATTTTCCAGCGCCTCTAAAATTTTCTGTTTCGATTCGGCCGCATTGGCGACTTTCAGATTGCGACTGGCGACCATCTGCAGACCAAAATCTTCTGGATGAATTTCATATTCGCGAATTTCGCCATCGATCAGTTCACCCACCATGGTGGCAGCGCCGAGCGAAACTTCATCCATATTGTCGCGGCCCCAGACCACAATCGCGCGTTGCGCGCCCAGGCGTTGCAGCACCCGCACCTGAATCCCGACCAGGTCAGGATGGAACACGCCCATCAGAATATTCGGTGCGTCGGCAGGGTTGGTCAGCGGTCCCAGGATGTTGAAAATCGTCCGCACCCCTAGTTCGCGGCGTACCGGAGCCGCATGCTTCATCGCCGCATGATGGTTGGGCGCATACATGAATCCGATGCCGGTTTGGGCGATCGATTGCGCGATTTCCTCGGGTTTCAAGTTAATGTTTGCGCCCAGCGCTTCCAGCACGTCGGCGCTGCCGGAAGACGACGATACGCTGCGCCCGCCATGCTTGGCCACGCGCGCTCCGGCCGCGGCAGCGACGAACATGGCGGCGGTCGAGATGTTGAAAGTGTGCGCGCCATCGCCACCGGTGCCGACGATATCGAGCAAATTGGTGGTATCGGCCATCGGCACTTTAGTCGAAAATTCGCGCATTACTTGGGCGGCAGCGGTGATTTCGCCGATGCTTTCCTTTTTCACCCGCAAGCCGATTGTCAGCGCCGCGATCATCACCGGCGACATTTCGCCGCTCATGATTTTGCGGAACAGCGACAGCATTTCGTCATGGAAAATTTCGCGGTGTTCAATGCAGCGCAGCAGCGCTTCCTGCGGTGTGAATTCTGTGGAATACGGCATCATGCTTTTCCTTGGATAAAGTTGCGCAGCAGCGCATGGCCATGCTCGGACAAAATGGATTCGGGGTGGAATTGCACACCCTGGATGTCGAATGTCTTGTGGCGCACACCCATGATTTCGCCGTCATCGGTCCAAGCGGTGACCTCCAGGCAGTCCGGCAGCGAAGCGCGTTCTATCGCCAACGAGTGGTAGCGCGTCACGGTAAACGGACTCGGCAAACCGTGGAACACGCCGACGCCGGTGTGCGCGATCGGTGAAGTCTTGCCGTGCATTATCTGTTTGGCGCGCACCACCTTGCCACCGAAAGCGGCACCGATGCTTTGGTGCCCGAGGCAGACGCCCAGAATCGGCACCTTGCCGGCAAAGTGCTGCAGCAGCGGCACTGAAATGCCTGCTTCTGCCGGTGTGCAAGGACCAGGCGAGATGCAGATGCGATCCGGTTGCAGCGCGGTGATGTCGTCCAGCGTGATTTCGTCATTGCGAAAAGTGCGCACATCTTCGCCCAGTTCGCCGAAATATTGCACCAGGTTGTAGGTGAATGAATCGTAATTATCGATCATGAGCAGCATGTCAAATCTCCCCGTCCAGGCCATCTTGCACTTGCTCGGCGGCGCGTAAAACGGCGCGCGCCTTGTTTTCGGTTTCCTGCCATTCCATTTCCGGCACCGAATCGGCGACGATACCGGCCGCAGCTTGAACATACAACATGCCGTCTTTCAGGATGCCGGTGCGAATTGCGATGGCAACATCCATTTCGCCGCCGAAACTCAGATAGCCGCAGGCGCCGCCGTAAATGCCGCGCTTGACCGGCTCCAGTTCATCGATGATTTCCATCGCCCGCACTTTCGGCGCACCGGACAACGTGCCGGCGGGGAAGGTCGCTTTCAGCACGTCCAGATTTGACAGCCCGGGCTTGAGCAAGCCTTCGACATTCGAGACGATGTGCTGTACATGTGAATATTTTTCGATCACCAGTTTGTCGGTGACATTGATACTGCCAATTTCGGCGATGCGGCCGATATCATTGCGCGCCAGGTCGATCAGCATCACGTGTTCCGCTATTTCTTTCGGGTCTGCCAGCAACTCTTTTGCCAGCGCCGCATCCTGCTCGGGCGTTGTGCCGCGCGGACGGGTGCCAGCCAGCGGACGAATCGTGATTTTCTGTAAATTGGCGTTGAGATTTTCGTTGCGCACTAGAATTTCCGGCGATGAACCGATGATTTGCATGTCGCCGAAGTTGTAGAAATACATGTACGGCGATGGATTCAATGCGCGCAGCGCGCGATATAGCGATAACGGCGAATCGACATAAGGCTTTCGCAAGCGCTGGCCGATCTGTACTTGCATTAAGTCGCCGGCGAAGATGTATTCCTTGGCGATATTAACTGCCTTCAAGTAATCATCTTTCTTAAAATCGCGGACGGTTTCAGTACGCACACTGCTGCCAGTGACAGGTACTTCTACAGGGCGACGCAGCAGACTACGCAAATCCTTGAGCCGCTGGCGCGCCTGGCTGTACGCTTCCGGCTTGGTCGGGTCTGCATACACGATCAGATACAGCTTGCCGGACAGGTTGTCGATTACTGCCAATTCTTCGGTCAGCAGCAACTGGATATCCGGCAGGCCAAGGTCGTCTTTCGGCGTGCTGTGCGCCAGGCGCGGCTCCATGTAACGCACCGCATCGTAGCCGAAGTATCCGGCCAGACCGCCGCAAAAACGTGGCATGCCGGGCCGTAGCGCAACCTTGAATCGGGACTGGAATTGCGCGATGAAATCGAGCGGATTGCCGTCATCGGTTTCAATGACAGCGCCATCCTTGATTAATTCCGTGTGCATGCCGGTTGCGCGCAACAGGGTATTAGCTGGCAAGCCGATGAAGGAATAGCGCCCGAAACGTTCGCCGCCAACCACGGATTCGAGCAGGAACGAATTCTTGCCGACATTGTTGTGTTGCGCCAGTTTGAGATACAGCGACAGCGGCGTTTCCAGGTCAGCCAATGCTTCGACAATCAGTGGGATGCGGTTGTAGCCTTGGGCGGCCAGTGAATTGAATTCAAGTTCGGTCATGTTGAGTCTCCGACGCGCCATTAGTTAGTAACAATGGCACGTCTGTAAATTGTCTATACAACGTGGTTGCCCGGATGGGACGGACAACGGCAAATCAGGGATTATGCAGTCCAGGATTGCCAGCGTCGCCAAAGCCAAGCCTCAATCCGGCTTGCTTGCGTGACGGTACGTTTATTGACGAGAAACATGACGTTATAGAAGAATGGATGCAATGGGAAAACGATGTGTTGCTCGGTATGTTGCGTGCTGCGCTGCTATCAATTGTGCGGCCTCCAGCAGCGTTTCGACTATACCATCCGAATCAACGTCTTGTATAGATTGCCCGTGATTGTAACCATACGGAACATTCAAAACCCGGCAGCCGGCCGCACGCGCGGCTTGCGTATCGTTGGACGAGTCGCCGATGGCCACCACTTGCTGAGGCGCAAGGGAAAAATCGGCGAAAACCTGCAGCAAGGGCATGGGGTCAGGTTTCTTTTTGGCAAAAGAATCGCCACCGTAAATCACTTCAAAATAGCCATGTAGCCGGGTTCTTTTCAATAATGGCAGAGCAAAATCCAGCGGTTTATTGGTCACGCAAGCCAGCCGTATGCCATCGGTTTGTAATTTTTCCAAGCCTGCGACAACACCCGGATAAAGACTGCTGTAATCGCCATTGATTGCCAGATAATGGCGCTGATAAGACGCTATTGCAGGTTCGTAATGGCGCTCGGCCTCGGGCGCGTCGAAATCGACTGCCAGCACCCGCCGGATCAGGTTTTCCGTACCTTTGCCGACAAATTCCTTGATGCTGTCAATACTGAGTGGCGCTAGCGCAAGTTCGTCGCGCATCCGGTTGATGGCGACATGGAAATCCGGGGCAGTGTCGAGCATGGTGCCGTCGAGGTCGATGATGGCAGCGCGGATATCGCCAAATACAAGCGCATTTGCAGCATTCATATCGTGGCCAGTTCACGGCGCATGGCATCAATCACCGCTTTGTAGTTGGTTTGGCTGAAAATGGCCGAGCCGGCGACAAAGGTATCCGCGCCGGCTTTGGCTGCAGCGGCGATATTCTCAACCTTGATGCCGCCGTCGACTTCAAGCAAAATTTCTCGGTCGGGATGGCCAGCCAGGTAAATATCTATGCGGCGGCGGGCTTCGGCAATTTTCTGCAGAGATTCCGGTATGAAGGATTGGCCGCCAAAGCCGGGGTTGACCGACATGATTAAAATGATGTCAATCTTGTCCATTACATGATCGAGGTAATGCAGTGACGTGGCCGGATTGAATACCAATCCGGCTTTGCAGCCGCTATCGCGGATTAATTGCAAGGTGCGATCTATATGTTCGGATGCCTCTGGGTGAAATGTGATGATGTTTGCACCCGCATTGGCAAAATCTGGCACGATACGATCCACCGGTTTAACCATCAGGTGCACATCAATCAGTGCTGTCACATGTGGGCGAATAGCTTGGCAAACCAGAGGGCCAATGGTTAGATTGGGAACGTAATGATTGTCCATCACGTCAAAGTGGATGATATCTGCACCGGAGGCGATGACGTTGCGTACTTCTTCGCCCAAGCGTGCGAAGTCGGCGGAAAGGATGCTCGGAGCAATGCGATAAGTTGGCATGACGGTATATTTTAGAAAAGACCCGTCATTTTACCTCTTGGCCCCCGGCATGCCTTGCGCCATAGTCTGTTTTGGTGTGCAATGAACTGTTGGCATCTGCGGGACTGGAACAGTTGTACCAGTAAATATTGATTGCATATCGATTACATTCAAGGAATTAATATGGCAGCTTATGAGTTCACCGTCTCAGTGAATACACAATACCTGGCAGAACAGTCGGAGCCGGATCGCGCCAGTTATGTGTTCGCTTACGCTATTACCATCCAGAACACGGGCCAGATAGCGGCGCAATTGATTTCGCGGCATTGGATTATTACGGATGGACATAATCATGTCGAACAAGTGCGTGGCCTCGGAGTAGTTGGTCATCAACCGTTCCTGGCGCCAGGGGAGCAATTCGAATATACCAGCGGCACTGCGATTGCAACTCCACAGGGATCCATGACCGGAACCTATTTCTGTGTGGCCGAAGACGGTGAACAGTTTGAGGTCAGAATACCGGAATTCGTTCTGTGCTTGCCCCGCGCTTTGCATTGATTTCAATGTGTTTCATTTTCCTTGCGTGCCGATTTGTCGGATGCCGACAGTGGTGGCGGTTTACGGCCTGAAAACATCGTCCACCAGACAATGAACACCAATATCAGCATCGCGCAGCCTGCTTCAACCATTAATAGCCACATGGCACATTTCTCCAATGTTATTTACACGTTTTAGTTTACTCGTAACTGCAGTTCTGGTTGCATTCACAATCAGCGCTTGTACCACAACACAACAGGCCAAACCTCCCGTCAAGCTTGGGACGCCGCCTGCCAAGCCTATAGAACAAGTGCAGGAAACGCTTAAGCCGACTACTTTTTCCGCTTTGTCTGGCTGGGAGCAGGATGATTTGCGCCAAGCTTGGCCGGCGTTCCTGATTTCTTGCCAAGTGCTGGTCAAAAAAGAAGACTGGCGTGAGCCATGTACTATTGCACGGGATGTGAATGCCTCCGATGTTACGGCGATACGGACGTTTTTTGAGGCGTTTTTCGTTCCATACCAGGTTTTGAATGCCGACGGCAGCGAACAGGGTCTCGTAACCGGCTATTACGAGCCGTTATTGCACGGCTCGCGCAGACGTGGCGGCCCCTATCAGACCCCCTTGTATCGCGTGCCGGACGATCTGCTCATTATAGATCTGGCTAGTGTATACCCGGAGCTTAAGGGCATGCGTTTGCGTGGGCGTCTCGTCGGCAATAAGGTAATTCCTTACCCGGCACGCGCTGAACTGATGCAGTCCGCCGCTCTGTCCGGCAAGGAACTGTTTTGGGTAGACGATGCTGTCGAAGCTTTTTTTCTGCAGGTACAAGGCTCCGGGCGTGTGCAATTAATGGATGAAAAAGAAACGGTGCGCGTCGCTTATGCAGAGCAGAACGGATATCCCTATAAATCGATTGGTAAATACTTGGTCGACCAAGGCGAGTTGAAGCTTGAACAGGCATCTGCCCAAGGCATCAAGAGTTGGGCCGCGAATAATCCATCCCGTAAAACCGAGTTACTCAATGTCAATCCAAGCTATGTGTTTTTTAGAGAAGAAAAACTGCTTGATCCAAAAATAGGACCGAAAGGCGCAATGGGCTTACCACTGACTCCGCAACGCTCGATTGCTGTGGATGCTCAATTTATCCCTATGGGAGCACCAGTTTTTCTGGCAACAACGCAACCGAATAGCACAATTGCGCTGCGGCAACTGATGTTAGCCCAAGATACAGGAGGCGCAATCAAGAATCCGGTTCGGGCCGATTTATTTTGGGGTTTCGGTGCTGAGGCGGGTGAAAAAGCAGGGAGCATGAAGCAGCGTGGCATGATGTGGGTGCTACTTCCGAAGCTGCCTTTCAAGTTGCCACGGTCCTAAAAATTACCGGGATACTGGAACTGAAATCGAAGATGGTAATAGTCTTATGGGCGCGATACAGTCGTAGTAATAAATTTTTTACTTTCATCTAAGGGGCAATATGTCTTACGAAAATATTCTTGTTGAAATGCATGGGAAAGTAGGCTTGATTCAGTTGAATCGACCAAAGGCGTTAAATGCATTAAATGATCAATTGATGGATGAAGTCGGTGAGGCACTATCAAAATTCGATGATGATGAAAATATTGGCTGCATTATTCTTACTGGTAGCGACAAAGCGTTTGCTGCTGGTGCCGATATTGGCGCGATGTCAAATTACACTTACATGGATGCCTACAAAGGCAATTACATTACACGCAACTGGGAGCAAATCCGGCGAATACGCAAGCCGGTGATTGCAGCCGTAGCCGGGTATGCATTGGGCGGTGGATGTGAATTGGCAATGATGTGCGACTTCATCATTGCAGCGGACACGGCCAAATTCGGCCAGCCTGAAATCAAGCTTGGTACCATGCCCGGCGCTGGTGGTACGCAACGCCTGCCACGCGCAGTGTCCAAGTCTAAAGCCATGGATATGTGCTTGACTGCACGTATGATGGATGCCGTTGAAGCCGAGCGGGCTGGATTGGTTTCACGCATAGTTGCGGCCGATAAACTGATGGAAGAAACATTGGCAGCAGCAACGGTAATTGCTTCCATGTCTTTACCTGTGGTCATGATGATCAAGGAGTCGGTCAATCGTGCTTATGAGTCATCGCTTACGGACGGAATTCAATACGAACGCCATATGTTCCACAGCACGTTTGCGACGTCGGATCAAAAGGAAGGGATGAAGGCATTTTTAGAAAAGCGCTTGCCAAGTTTTGGCAACGTTTGATATAGTGCGGCTCCTGTTGCGAGACGGGGGTAGTTGGGAGGAAAAGTGGTGTAGCAAGTTGACGCAAATTTACAAAACGCGG
>JABBOV010000009.1 GCA_012927625.1 Glaciimonas sp.
ACAACTACGTGAAAATTTACAACCACAACATTCCACAACGCGCTTTAAAGCATCAAACGCCGATTCAGGCACTCAAGAAATGGCAGCAAGAAAAGCCTGATTTGTTCGTGAAACGCGTATATAACCAAGCGGGTCTTGACACATAGCGAGCTCGGGTGCCGATGTCACCGACCGGGTCAGTAACCCAGCGAGTTCGAGCAGTCCCCTAATTGGGCTGGTTGTAACGTTCGTTACATTGACTCCAAAATTTTCTGGATATCTCCAGACATTCTCATTTAATTCCGATTCTTACAGACAGCATGCCTCGTCCCGGTGAAACTTCACTGGCGCATTGCGACGTAGATTGGGTCAGCAATCCTGGCGCGATCGGCTGCGGCGCAGCCTGCGCACGCGGGATACTCTATTCTGTATTCTTAAAAGTTCATTAAAACAAAGCGGAGAATTGCTTATTTTTATGCATACACTCTTTTTTCTCAAGGCAGCTTGAAGTGAGGTTGTTTGGCGCTACGCTTGCCAAGCTTGGTATTTGGCAAATAAGACGGGTGAAATAATAGATTCACAATAGATTATGCGCAGTTCCAGTGGTAGCTGGGTCAACTGGTAAAGCTGCAGGGGACTGGGTTGGAACAGCAACCGAACCGTAGTGCTGCGCGACAATATTGCTTATAATAAAAAATTAATTTATAAAAATATTTTGGCAACCATGGTCGGCCAACTTTTAACAGAAGGTTCCCAATGCTTCCAACTAGCATATCTCTTACGAGTCAGTCAGCAGCAGACGCAGGCTGCAAAGAATGTAGAAACCATGACGAACTCGGTTTCGATTTCGTGTTTGCCTACCAGCCTATCGTTGATCTGGCCACGCGCTCGGTCTATGCGCACGAAGCGCTGGTGCGAGGGCCGAACGGTGAATCTGCCTATTCAATCCTATCGCAAGTAACGGATGCCAACCGCTATCGGTTCGATCAAGCCTGTCGAGTCCAGGCCATCCGTGGAGCAGCCGCGCTGGGGATGAAGGAATTATTGTCGATCAATTTCCTGCCGAATGCGGTATACCGGCCTGAAGCCTGCATCCGCAGCACCTTCGCAGCGGCGCAGCTGTATCAGTTTCCGATTGAGAAAATCATTTTCGAAGTAACCGAAGGCGAGCAGATATTGGACCGGCCGCATCTGGTCAACATCTTCCATGAATATAGGAAATTCGGCTTTCGCACTGCGATCGACGACTTTGGTGCAGGATATGCGGGCTTGACTCTGTTGTCAGAATATCAGCCCGACATCATCAAGATTGATATGGAACTGGTGCGTAACGTCGATACCAGCAAGCCGAAACAAGCCATCGTCAACGGCATTGTGTCGATGTGCGCCGCGCTGAACGTGCGAGTGCTGGCAGAAGGCATTGAGACTACGGCCGAGCGCGACTTCCTGCACACTGCCGGCATCGATCTGATGCAGGGTTATCTATTTTGCAGACCAGCGTTGCAAGCCATCGGCATCGTCGAGCCATCGTCGTGGGCTTAACAACCGACGTGACAACCATATTGACAGTGCGTGCTAGAAGCCGATTCAGTTCGTAATACGCACTGCGTACCCGATGCTACGCAGTGCTCGACAACTACTCCCGTCATCCTGTCTAAGCTGAGGTTCAAGAGTACGGTGGCAATTCCTTTAAATGGCAAAATTACACTTATTCACTTGGTTGTGAAGTAGTACGCGCCATATTTCCGGTGACAGTCATGCCCAACCACAGTCCAGCGCACGCCACAAGTACCTGCCCTGAAGGCTGGCAGGTCAAGCCTTAGCATGGAAAGCTTGCTAAGTTTAGCTGTGACTTGGCGGCGCCGATGTTTTTGCCAGCGCCATTAATCCATAGAGTTCATCGTTCTCTGAAAATATAATTTCGATGGATGGATTGACCTGGAATTACTTTTTTTCGCAAAATCCCCTTCTGTTTCAAAATAGAAATAGTTCTGGAAATAGTTTCTTTCGTCAGATCCGTAATTTCCGAGATATCCTGACCTTTCGGCAATGCAAAACAGAAGTCTGCCTGTTCATCGCGCTGTGCCAACATCGCGATTAGCCGCATCACCCGGTCCATTGCGAGCCCGGATCTTAAAGCAACAACATCTGCAGTTCGACGTTCTGCTGCTGCCAGAATGCGCAAAAGAGAATCCCGGGACGCACTGGACGAACCCTCTGGCCAGGGTGCCAATTCGCAATCGGAAAGCGCAACGGCTAAAAATTCATAGCGGCCCATTAATAATGTCTCGGTACCAATTACGTCGCCTTCCACTGCTAGATTTGCGAACAGCATCCCTCCATCATTCGCCATTCGATTTAGCCGAATAGATCCACTGATTACACGCCAGGAGATTCCAGATGCGCGAGCACAATATATCTGTTCGCCTTGATGAAAGGATCTGGTGCGACATGCCTCAAAGTGCTGCTGACAACGTTTGCGACTTGCGGAATAATGAAAGGGCGATATTTTTGCGTCTGTGAGGTCGTTACGCATCATGGTTCACCGACGACTTGTGTCGTGAAGCCGATACGGCCGCCACTGGGTTGAAACGAGGTATCCATTGCAATATTTTTTTCATGTCAAATCCACCTTTTCTGATCATCTTGTCGGGGGGTTAACTCCGGCCTGCACCGAACGAAATGTCCAGTGCACGAAATTCGGTGCACCGGCGATTTTGTCTTGATGCTTTGAACGCGCTGGATTACACGTCTTAGAACTTGACGTTCAGAGCGGTGTAGAGCGAGCGGCCCATGCCTGGAACAGGTGTTCCATAAGGAACTCCCGTGCCCATGGTGCTTCCCTGACCGACGTATGCACCACCCAAAGGAAGCGCGTAGAACTTGTTCAAAGCGTTATCCACACCAACATCCACCCGGACCTGCTTCCATTCGTAACTGCTACGCAGATTAAGCAAACTGTAGCCGGCGGTTTTAGCTTCATTCCGTACTGCCTGGACCTGGGTCTTGGCATCGACAAATTTCATCTCGACGGTGTTGGTCCAGCGTCCCACGCGTTGCTCGATGGCCAGTTTCAGGTTTAACGGCATGATGTTGTACAGATTGTCGCCGGTCGTATTGTTTTTGCCATTGACGGTATTTAACACACCGGTGGCAGTGAAGTTGCCGTAAGTAGTATTCTTAGCCAAAAGGATGTAACCGGACACATCGACGCCATACAGACGCGCCGTTTGATTGGAAAGGCTGAGGTTGACAAACCCATCGGTTCGCGCTGCGCATGTGGGGCAGGCGACTGCATCGATATAATTCTCAACATGTGTGTAAAACGGCGAAACCTTCAGTTCCCATGCTTCTTGGGCGGCATCATGCCAACTACCCGTGACACTTAGCGTGTGCGCAACTTCCGGCTTCAGGTCTGGATTTCCAACATAGCCGTTGCCATCGCCGAACCAGTTGTTCATGTTCAACACCATTGTGCTTTTGGTGGACCAGGTGTAGCGCTCATACAGATTGGGCGAACGGGTTTTCATGGCATAGCCCGCCTCGAAGGTTCGGTTGGTGTCAAGCGTATAGCGGGCCAATGCTGTCAAATCAATATTATTGTCGGTGCGTTGGCGATCAAGCCCGTTGAAAGCCGTTGCAGTAGCTCCGTATGTCTTGGCGTTATAGCCCTGCACTGTTCCTGTATCCATTTTTACCGTAGCGCTGCGCACCCCAAACTGGGTCAGCCATTGCGGGCTCCAAACTGCTTCCCATTCGGCAAAGACATCGAAACGATCCCGCTGTCCATCGTTGATGTTCCAGAATGTATTCGGCGCCATGCCACCGGTACCGGACACGTTCCACCAGTCGCTTAAACGATAGCGCTGATATTCGCCACCCAGCCTGAGCGTATCGCGCTCGGAAAGGGTGATATCTGCCTTGACCAGCGCGCCGGTGTTTTTCCCTTCGGTCTCCATCGGCATGCCGGGGGCGGTCATATAAGTAAATTGTTTGTCTTCGAGAAAATTCATCTTGTGGCGCGTATTTTCGTTATACACACGTGCTTCCAAAGTGCCCCACTGGTATTGGCCGAGATAGCGCAAATTGACTTGTTCGCTGTCATTGCCGGTCATGTCCATGCGCTGGTTCGGAAAGCCCTGGTAAGGAATATGCTGCAGCCCCAGCTTCAACTCAAGTACGTGATTTTCATCGCGCAATGCGACTGCAACTGCCTGGTTCTCGGATTTGTAGCTTGAAGAACCTACTTCATCCCCCGCCAACCAGCCTCTGCCTTTTGCCGCAGGCCCTGCTGCCTTGAAGTCTTTTGCCGCCGTATAGTTACCGGCTTCAGTGGTGGAACCGGTATACATCACACTCAAATTTTCATTTGCGATCGTGGCCGAAAGATTGCCACCTTTGGCATTCCCATTGCTGCGATAAAAAGTGCCGGCTTGTCCTTTGAGCAAAATACCCTCACCCGGTTTGGCGAACTCCGGCGCAGCAGAATTGACCTGGATCGTGCCAGCAATGCTGTCGCCGCCGGCACTGACCGGGGTAATGCCGGCGAACACTTTAATGCTGCCGACATTGGTCGGATCGATATAGGAAAGCGGCGAATTCATGTGGTTGGCACAAGCCGAAATCAAGTCCATGCCGTCAACTTTGATGCGTATGCGGTCATCGGCCATGCCGTGGATCGCCGGCAGGCTGGATACGCCGCCCGCGCCATACAGGCTGAGGCCGGGAATGTCTCTCAGTAGACGCGCAGTATCGCTGCCGGCTGCACGCAGTGGCGCCAGAATCGCGGCGTCAAGACTGGCGTTATTCGGTTCCACAGTTCCGATCCTCGACGCGTTGACAACGACTGCAGGCAATACCTGCAAAGGTTCTGACGTCGAATTGCTTTGTGCAATGGCGGTTTGCCAGATCGCCGGCAAGGCAAGGGCGACAAGTGGAGTAAGGATGCGTTTTTTCATGTTGATTCCTGTTGCGATATGACATGGCGCCAGTTTTCCACCAGTCATCTGGTGGAAAATCAGCAGTATTTAAAGTCAATCAGGAAACAACAGGTGGTGCGCGGGAATGGGCTACTGCCCAGGAAAATAGCGGTTGCGGGGATTGGTAATATAAAGGCGGCAGCAGGCCATGTTTGGTGGACACAGCAAAACGGATTGCTCCAGTCGGAAGCAGGGAGAAAGAGCCGCAGTGCGTCATGCAAAACGGACAATGGCCGGATGCAGCAAGGTCTTTTTTCTTGTCGCCATCCGGTTTCAAGGCTGACTCGATGGCTTTTTCTGCTGGCACCGCGAACAGTTGCGTGCCATTTGCAGTGCAGACTTCCGTCAAAAAGGATAATGTTCCCGATGGCGCTGCCATCGCGTACATGGCGTACGAAATGGATGGCGCGAGCGCATTGAGCAGTATCGCGAAGCACGCGATCCATATCGTCAGTCGTCTCGGTTTGAACAAATTCGCCATAGTGGCATTATAGCTACGTTTTGCATTGCAAAAATGCCATTCACCATGGCAATTTTTTACAAGACCCGGCACCGAAAGTCGGGCATCATCGATGTTTACCATTCTCTGCGGCACTGCTTATGTTGGTTGGTATTTTGTGCGCCCTGGGCGCTGGCCTGATGTGGGGCCTGGTTTTTGTAACCCCGGTACTGCTGCCGGATTATCCGGGCATCGTGCTGTCGTTCGGGCGCTATATTGCGTTTGGCTTGATTGCGCTGGTACCGGCCTGGATCTGGCGCAGGCAAATCGCGACCCTGTCGCGGGCCGATTGGGGAGTTGCATTCCGGCTTTCGCTGGTGGGTAATTTACTGTATTACGCGACTCTGGCCAGCGCGATTCAACTTTCCGGCGCGCCGTTGCCGACTTTGCTGATCGGCACTTTGCCGGTGGTCATTACGATTGTGTCCAATACCGCGCCGGGCCACGCTGCGGATGCAGTCGCCTGGCCTCGGCTGCTGCCGGCGCTGGCCGTAATTGCCACCGGTTTGCTGCTGGTGAACGCCAGTGAACTGGAACGGCTCGACGACAGCCACACGCTGACGCAGTATTTGCAAGGTTGCGGGCTGGCGCTGCTGGCGTTGGCCGCCTGGACTTGGTATCCGATGAATAATGCGCGCTTCATGAAAGCGCATCCGCAGATTCGTTCCTCCACTTGGGCCACGGCCCAGGGCCTGGCGATGTTGCCGGTAGTGCTACCGGGCTTTGTGCTGTATGGCGTGATTGCGCATGTCAGCGGCGGCAGTTACGCGTTCCCGCTGGGGCCGCGTCCGGCGCTGTTTATCGGCATGATGCTACTGATCGGCTTGTGCGCCTCTTGGCTGGGCACCATGTTGTGGAACCATGCCAGCCAGCGCCTGCCGACTTCGCTGGCCGGCCAGTTGATCGTGTTCGAAACGCTGTCGGCGCTGGCGTATGCATTTCTCTGGCGCGGCGAAATGCCATCCGTACAAGTGCTGGCAGGCATCGCGCTGCTGGTCGTTGGGGTAATATTGGCGATACGGACTTTCCGCCGCCCTGCTTGATCTACAACATTCAATTGATGACTGCGTTTTCACTTTTCTTTCCGCTTTCCCCGTCCCTGCGTATCTTCCGCCGAACGCTCCCCATGTTACTGGCGGCTTGGTTCATGCTGGCCGCTTGCAGCCCGAGCCTGAACTGGCGTCAGGTGGAAGGCACCGATGCCCCGTTTGTAGTGTTGTTGCCGGCCAAACCGTCCACGCTATCGCGTCCGATTGATCTCGACGGCCGGCAAGTCACGATGTCGATGACTGCAACCGAGGTCGACGGCGTCACTTTCGCAGTCGGCGTAATCGTCTTGCCGGATGCCGCGCTGGCACCGAAGGCGCTGCAAGCGATGAAGCTGGCGCTGGTGCGCAATATCAACGGCAGCATCGAGAGCGAGCAAGCAACCAACACCAGTAGCAGCTTCGATATTGTCGCTATCGGGAACGTCGGCCGCAGTCAGGAATCAGTCCGGCTTCTGGCGCATTTCGCCGCCCGTGATCAGCGCGTTTATCAAGCCGTCATGATCGGCCCTGGCAGAGCAATCAGCGCCATGGGCGCTGATACAGCCGATACTTTTTTCACTTCTTTTAAACTGCACTAATATGACTTTCGCCACCTGGATCACGTTCTTTTTTGCCGCCTGTATCATCGCCATTTCTCCCGGTTCCGGCGCGGTGCTGTCGATGTCGCACGGCCTGTCGTACGGAGTTAAAAAGACCAGCGCCACTATTTTTGGGTTGCAAGCCGGCTTGCTGCTGATTCTGCTGATTGCCGGGGCTGGCGTCGGCTCGATTTTGTTGGCATCCGAAGTCGCCTTCAATCTGGTCAAGACCATCGGCGCCTTGTATCTGGTGTATCTGGGTGTGAGCCAATGGCGCGCCAAAATAGTGGCGCGCCCAGAGACCGCGACCGATATTGTGCTGCCGCCAGATCTGCCGCACAGTGCAATGCCAACCTTGCGCCGCCGCTTCCTGACCGGATTTTTTACCAATGCAACCAACCCGAAAGGCATCATTTTCATGGTCGCCGTGTTGCCGCAGTTCATCTCGCAGCAAGCGCCGCTGCTGCCGCAATTACTGATTCTGGGCGTTACCATGTGTGCGATTGATTTGACGGTGATGCATAGTTACGCTTTTGCAGCTTCCGGGATGCAGCGGTTTTTTCGCGACCCGCGCATGGTCCGGCGGCAAAATCGCTTCTTTGGTGGCGTGCTGGTGGCGGTTGGCACCGCGCTATTTTTCGTCAAGCGCACACAGACTGCGTAAAAATATATACACTATGCGGTATTTTTAATGTACGCACAGAAACAATGCGGTAATGGCATCATAAATACATATACTCCAACTATTATTAATATTGTCAGTTAATCGGGCCACCCCATGACACTCCGCATTATTGCCAGCGGCGGTACTTTCGACAAGCATTACGACGCCATTGCCGGCCAACTCGTCTTTGGCGCAAGCCATTTGCCGGCGGCTCTGCTGCGCAGCCGTATGACGCAAGCGCACACGCTCGAAGTACTGCCTCTACTGGATTCGCTGGACATGCAGGACGCCGACCGCCAACGCTTGCTGGCCAGTTGCCGGAAAGCGCCCGAAGCCGCGATTGTCATCATCCACGGCACCGACACCATGCGCGAAAGTGCGGCAGTACTGGGCGCCGCCGCTCTCGACAAGACCGTAATTCTGACCGGTGCGATGATTCCCTACGAGATCGCCGGTTCCGACGCGTTGTTCAACCTCGGCTTTGCCATTGGCGTGGCGCAAACGCTGCCGGCCGGTGTTTATGTGGCGATGAATGGCCGCGTGTTCGATTGGGACAAGGTAAGCAAAAACCGCAGCGCCGGCGTTTTTGAGGTTTGTTGAAAAAAGATGCCGCACATGGACGCATTGAAATACCTGGCAGGTTATTCGGAGGACATCAAGACCCAGGTGCGCACGCTACTGGCACAGGATCGGCTGGGCACTGTCCTGCTGCAAAAATACGGCCGCTTGCACGACGTGCGCACCGATCGCGCGTTATACGATTACGTGATTGCGCTGAAGAATGCGTTTTTGCGAAATGCCGCACCGCTGTCCAAGGTCGCGTTCGACAACCAGATCAAAGTCATCCAGCATGCGCTGGGCCTGCATACCGCAGTCTCACGGGTACAAGGCAACAAGCTCAAGGCCAAACGCGAAATTCGGATCGCTTCGCTGTTTCGGGAAGTGCCGCTGGAATTTCTGAAGATGATCACCGTGCATGAACTGGCGCACCTGAAAGAAACCCAGCACGATAAAGCTTTTTATCAGCTTTGCACTCACATGGAGCCGAACTACCATCAGTACGAATTCGATCTGCGCCTGTACTTGACGCAAGTCGATGTGCACGGCAAGCTGCTGTGGCCAGGCAGTGTTGCCGGTGCCGGTGCAACAGCGCCGGCAGAAAAAAACTAACCTTGCCTGTTCACCTCGGATCACCTGCTTATGCCACCCATCAACAGCACCCCAATCCCTTGGTACGACGTCGCCAGTATGGTTTTCCTGGCTTGCCTGTGCCTGTACTTCAGCCTCGCCGCCGGCAGTTTTTCCGCGCGCGCACGGCAAAGACTACCCTCGTTCGTCTTCAATCGCCGTATTTGTTTTTTTCTGACCGCAGCCTTTTTAGTAATGGCCTTGGCCAGATTACTGGGCTGGTTTTAGGTGCCGATGCACTGATTGCCGCCGGCGAGGGCGCGCTCTTCGTGCGGCAGGCTGCGATTTTGATCGACTGAAAATCTACCGACGCCAAGGGTTTTGAGAATACCGGCAGCCGCATCCAGCGTCTGCAATGCGCGGATTTCTTCGCGCGCGGTATGCAACGGGCAGGGCGTTTGCTCCAGATCGCGATAGGCGTGAATTTCCCAGGCGGCGCCGTTCCAGAATAACGTCCACTGAAACTCGGCGCCGGTCGACAGGGCAGTGCGAAAATAAGCGACATCGGTAGTCATGACAGTCTCTCTTTTTGGTTGGTCTGACTGTGGTTTAGGACACGATACCTGTTTTGTCAAATGCCATTTGTGTTTTGTTACGCAAAACACGGCTAGCGACACCATCGCCGATACACCGATTCAACACGACACGAAAGAATTTATGATCTGTTCCGACCCTCGCAAACGCCGTGTCGCCATCGTCGGCGGCGGCCCAGCCGGGCTGATGGCGGCCGAGGTGCTGGCCCATAACGGAATGCAGGTTGATCTGTATGACGCCATGCCTTCGGTCGGGCGCAAGTTTTTGCTGGCCGGCAAAGGCGGCATGAATATTACCCACGCCGAGCCGAATGCAGCGTTCCTGTCGCGTTATGGTGCGCGCCAAGCGCAGATTGCGCCGCTATTGGATGCTTTCGGGCCGGATGCATTGCGAGAATGGGTACATGGCTTGGGCGTGGCGACCTTTGTCGGCAGTTCCGGGCGTGTCTTCCCGCTCGATATGAAGGCCGCGCCCTTGCTGCGCGCCTGGCTGCAGCGCTTGCGTGGAGCCGGAGTGCACTTTCACATGCGCCAACGCTGGCTCGGATGGGACGCTGACGGCGCGCTGCGCTTCGGCAGCGCCACTGGCAGCACACTGATCAAACCGGACGCAGTGATACTGGCGCTGGGCGGCGGCAGTTGGGCGCGGCTCGGCTCCGATGGCGCATGGCTGCCATTGCTGACGGCACACGGGGTCGAGGTGGCGCCGCTGCAGCCGTCCAATTGCGGTTTCGATTGTGTCTGGAGCACGCATTTCAGCAGTCGATACGCAGGTTCTGCGCTGACTTCGGTAGCACTTGGCTTTACCAATGACAACCCACCAGTGCAACCCAAGAAAGGCCAGTTTGTGATCACTGAAGGTGGCGTCGAAGGCAGCCTGATTTATGCCTTTTCAGCCGCCATACGCGATGCCATTGGCGCTTACGGCAGCGCCACCGTCACGCTCGATCTGGCACCCGACTGGACGCTTGAACGGGTCGCCGCAGAACTCAGCCGGCCGCGCGGCGCGCGCTCGATGTCAAGCCACTTGCAGAGCCGGCTTAACATCACCGGAGTCAAGTCCGGCCTGCTGCGCGAACTGGTGCGCAAGGAGGATTTTGCCCAACCGGCGGTACTGGCCACCAGGATCAAGGCGCTGCCGCTAACGCTGACCGCGGCCCGCCCGCTGGACGAAGCCATCAGCAGCGCCGGCGGGGTGCGCTTTGATGCGCTGAATCCGCATTTGATGCTGCACGCTCTGCCCGGCGTTTTTTGCGCTGGCGAAATGCTGGATTGGGAAGCGCCGACTGGCGGTTATCTGCTGAGCGCTTGCTTTGCCAGCGGCCGCGCAGCCGGGATGGGTGCGCTGGACTGGTTGCAGCACAGTGACTAATGGCTACACATCGTTCATGTAACGACTACGGAATGCACGGATTCATTGCCCGGTAATAATTGTTCGGCATAATGCGGCTCTCGCTGCCCTATTGCGCCCAAGTCTTTTATGTTCCTCAAAAACGCTATATTTGCATTGCTTTTCCTGTGCGCGGCCGATCGCGTGCTGGCTGGCGACATAGCCGGTGCCGGATCGTCTGCCGCCAAACCGCTGTATGAAAAATGGGCAGAGGTTTACACGCAGCGTACCAACGTCAAGATTGCCTATGCGCCAGTCGGCTCATCGAAGGGCTTGTTGCAGATCCGCCAGCGCGCGGTTGATTTTGGCGCCAGCGATGTAGCGCTGACTGCGGCAGACCTTAAAAAATATCGGTTGATCAATTTTCCCAGTGCGATTTCCGGGGTGGTGCCGATCGTCAATCTGGCTGGCATCAAGCCCGGTGCGCTATTGCTCACGGGGTCCGTACTGGCCGATATTTTTGCGCGTAAAGTTACTCGCTGGAATGCCCCTGCAATAGCTATCCTCAACCCCGGGCTGCTGCTGCCGGACGCAGCTATCGTGGTCGTGGTGCGTCAGGACGGTTCCGGCACCACGTATAACTTCAGTGATTATTTGAGCAAGATGCAGACCGGCTGGCGGAAAAATTTCGGCCGCGGCTTTACGATCGCCTGGCCGGCCGGCGTAGTGCCGGTCAAAGGCAGCAGCGCCGTGGCCGCCGGCGTCAAGCAGACCGACAACGCGATCGGCTATGTCGATTACAACTATGTGGTGCAAGAGAAGCTGACCTACGTCAGGCTCAAGAATCGGCAGGGAAACTTTGTTGCGCCGAACGCGCAGAGCTTTGCTTCTGCACTAAAAAACAGCACCTGGCTGCGCTGGGCCGCATTTGAGGAAATGCTGACCGACAAATCCGGGGCCGAGAGCTGGCCGATTACGATGGGCACTTTCATCATCATTGCCCAGGTGGCTCAAAAACCTGAAAACGCCATCGCCACCCTGAAATTTTTCAATTGGGCATTCATGCATGGCGACCACCTGGCGACAGGCCTGGATTTCGTGCGCCTGCCAGACACGATGCAGGCCAGGGTGTATGCCGAAATGCTGAAAGTAACCGATCAAAATGGCAAACCGCTGCACTGGCCGGAATTGTAAGCAGCCGCGATACTTTCAGGCCTCAACGAAAAATCGCAAAAACTTAACGGAAACTGCGCCAGACCGGCGCATTTTTTACCATTACGGCATTACCGCGGACATCCGCTCAAAATCGAGTATCTTGATGCGCCGGCCGGAGATCGCAATCAAGCCTTCGGCAGAGAGATCGTGAAACAGGCGCGACAGGGTTTCCGGCGTCAGGCTGAGGCGCGAGGCGATCAGCGATTTTTTGGCTACCAATTCTATATCGGCGCTGATTTCACGCCGGCTTTGCCGCAGCAGATATTCCGCCAGCCGCTGTTTGGCACTTTGCGAATACGTTTCAATATCGCGCACCAGGCTATAAAACTGGCGTCCGACGCAGGTCATCAGTTCACGCGAAAAATCAAAATTCTGCGCCGCCACGCGCATGATCGCAGTGCGATCGACATGCAGCAGCATGGCCTCGGTGGTGGTCTTGATCAGCGCAATATGCGGACTCCCCAACAGCATTTCACCCAGGCCGAAACAAGTGTTCTGACCCAATATTTCGAGGATTTTTTCGGTGCCCTGCTTGGTATGCAGGACGATTTTGACCTGCCCATAAACGATCCAGAACGCGCCATTGGCAGCATCGCCATGACTGACGATCGATGTATCTGCTTTGGCCTGGATGGATCTGGTGCTGGATACGATATCGTCAAGCTGTTTCTCATCCAGCATTCTGAACAAGCTAGTCTTGGCAATTATGCTTTTTAGATTGGTGCTGCAGTTTTTGGTCTTGGATAACGCGGGTATCACAATCTCATCCTTAATTCTATCCTTGCACGCTGCTATAAGTGCATCAATAGGCCTGTTTCCCGATCTAAATATCGTGAAAATTGTTGGAAATCATAGACGACGATAGTAGCGATATGGTATTGCCGCATACATGATGTGGATCAATTTTTTGCGGATGCGCTCGATTGCGCAGCCGTCATGTTCACCATCAATCAATACGGCATCCGGTAACGGTATCCCTGGTAATTCAGCACCACTGCGCCGCGCAGCATTTTTTCCAGGATCAATCCGGGTGCGACGGTATCGCCTTCGCGCAGCAACTGGTTGTTGATCAATAGCGAGCGCTCGGCCTGGTTGCTGGAATAGATGTAGCCGCTGATGACCAATGGCGGAATCTCCCTTTGGATCTGGGGCGGCAGATCGCGCAGCGTTTGCAGTTCCGGTTCGGCCGCACTGGCGGATGGCGCCGGCGCCGGTTTTTTTGCGGGCGGGGTGACGGCTACCGCTGGCGGTTGCTTTGGCAGCGAGGTTGGCATGCTGCTGGCAGCGGCCTTCGGCTTGCTGGCTTCCGGTGGCACCGCTTTGGGCGTGGACTTGGGCGGAGACGGCACAGGCGGCGCAGGGACAGCGCGCACGGGCGGCGGCAGTGCCGGCGCAATCGATGCTGCCGGCGCAACGGATTGCGCTGGCGCACTGGGCGCTGCTTTCGGCAGCACGGTGCCGCGCTGCCAGGGCCGAAACCAGGCCAGCGCGATCAGGATCATGACCATAGCCGTCAGCGCACCCCAGCGCCCTGCGCGCAGCCAAAGCGGCGCGCGGCCTTCGGAGGTGGCGGCGAAAACCGCCTGCGCATGAATATTCGGCAGCGCACCCAGCGTGCGTTGCGCTTCAGCCTTTTTCAGGGCATCCAGAATGTAAGACATTATTTTCCCGACTCCGCAGTGGCGACGCCAGCCTGGTGCAAGCGCGGCTCCTGAATGCCGGCGGCACGATTGAGGTACATGAAAGTCATGGGGCCAACTATGCCGTCGGCAGTCAAGCCATGGGTGCGCTGAAACTGTTGCACCTGGAGCGTCAGGGCTTGGTTGAATACCTGCCCGGCCGGTGGTGGCGATTGCTCCGATTGCGCCAGTCTGGCGGCGATCCAATCGACTTCGGCACCTTGCGTGCCCGGGCCAAATACCATGCCGGCGATATCGCGCGCGGTCGGGGTGCGCCAGAAGGTCACCAACTGGCCGTGAAATTGCGCCTCCAATACCGCCAGCGGTACGGTTTTGCTGCCGTTACCAGTGCCTAAGGTAGCGCTGTCTGGTGTCAGCCCGGTAAGCAACGCGTAATAGACTGAACTCGTATTGTCTTGATCCTGAAGGGTCAGGATCGCAGGGCGATCGAGCTGCGCCAATGCGGCTAATCCAATCCCGCTGGCAACATAACAAGCTACGCGCTGTTGCAGCACGGCTTGGCAAGGCGGCCCTTGCATCAATGTAAAACCCCACAATTGCGCCAGTTGCCGGTACGCGTCCTTGCGATCCGGCCAACCGGCCTCGACCTGCAGCGACGCCACTGCGGCGGGTGGGGGCTGACTGATTTTGGCGAGAGTGGTCTTGTCTTGCCGGCCTTGCGTACTGTGCTCTTGCCGCAGATTCCAGCCCAACGCCAAAGCGACCAAGATGATGGTGCCCGCCATCAACCAGACCAAGGTCGGGCGGATGGCAGGTGCTAACGCTGCATCTGTCGCTACCGCAAAATCACCGAACACTTCACGCGCCGCCTGTCTGACTATCGCGCGATCGACCGTGTGTTTGTTTTCGGTATACGCGCCCAGCAGGGCGCGGTCGCACAGTAAGTTGATGCGGCGCGGCACCCCGTGCGTGAGGCGATGTATCTGCTGCATCACTGGCGGCGGAAATACCGTAGCGTCAAGCATGCCGGCCACCGCCAGCCGATGTCGGATATAGCGCGCGGTTTCCGGCACCGTCAGTGGCCCCAGATGGTAGCGGGCAATCACGCGCTGGGCCAGTTGCTCCAGCTCTGGCCGCGCCAGCATGCTGCGCAATTCGGGTTGGCCGATCAGGATGATCTGCAGCAGTTTGCTTTGGCTGGTTTCCAGGTTCGTCAGCAGCCGCAATTGTTCCAGCACGCTGGCCGACAGGCTTTGCGCTTCATCGATGATCAGGACATTGTGGCGGCCCTCGGCATGGGCTGTCAGCAAATAGGTATTGAGTGCATCGACGTAATCCTTGACCGATGCTGCATCGGCGCCGGTACTGTGCCGCAAGCCGATGCCGATGCCAAATTCGTCGCAGATCGATTGCAGCAACTCCGGCACCGTCAGCTTCGGGTTAAAGATGTAGGCGACATTGCAGCCGGGGGGAATCTGTTCCAGGAAGCAGCGGCAAATCGTGGTCTTGCCGGCCCCAATTTCGCCGCTCAGCAAGACGAACCCGCCGCCGCTGCCTACGCCATACAGCAAATGCGCCAGCGCCTCACGATGCTGCTCGCTCATGAACAGATAGTGCGGATCAGGGGCGATCGAAAACGGTGCTTGATGCAAGTTGAAGAATTGGGTGTACATGGCCGTCAGTGAATGATCCAGCGGCAAGGCTAGCATAAACGCGTTCCAGCCCATACTGTGCTTACGCGGATCATTCTATAATTTTGTATTTATCAGGAGTATATCTATAAACGATAGATTTTCCGCATTATTATAGTGATAATTTAAAAATACAATGCATAGTATTAGATACAGGGAAGGTACGCCGAAGGCGGAACTAGCGACCCGGTACCAAACGTTAATAATTGGCCTCAGTTTTCATTGGCTAATCCACATGATGAAGCGTGACATGGTTTTTTAAAATTGAACGACGCCAGATTATCTCGCATACAGCCCTCATTTAAAGGCTGCAGCCGAACCGCCTGCCAGGCGGCAAGGCGGACTTGGTGACGCGCGACGACGAAATAAACCAAGATAGTCAATCAAGGCATCTGAGAACACCTTGACGACCAGGGCCGTAGATTCGGCCAGCCCGCCAAGGAGGCTAGCCGTGAAAGTGCAGTCACCTAAGCGCACTTATTGCAAAAATATCAGGTGACCGACATTACTGCCACCCGAATTTGCGAAGATAAAACCGTTTCATGGCGGTAGTAAGTGCAACGTAGCACAGCAAAATACCCACTAGCCACGGGAAATACGACAGAGGCAGGCTCTCTAGCTTGAAATATTCAGCCAGCGGCCCCATTGGCAAGTAAATACCGACCGCCATGACGACGGCAGTCATCCCCAACAGAGGCCAAGAGGCGATGCTTTCTATGAACGGCAGCTTGGGTGTGCGAATCATGTGAACGATCAGCGTCTGCGTCAGCAAGCCCACCACGAACCATCCCGACTGAAACAAAGTCTGCTGTGCCACCGTGTTGGCGCTGAATACGAACCACATCAAGCAGTAGGTCGCGATGTCGAACACAGAGCTAATCGGGCCGAAAAACACCATGAAGCGCCCGATGTCAGCCGGGTTCCACTTCAGCGGCTTTTTTACCAGTTCATCATCGACGTTATCAAACGGAATCGCGATCTGCGAAATGTCATACAGCAGGTTCTGCACCAGCAGTTGCAGCGGCAGCATCGGCAGGAAGGGCAAAAAGGCACTGGCTACCAACACTGAGAACACATTGCCAAAATTGGAACTGGCGGTCATGCGGATGTATTTCAGCATGTTGCTGAAGGTTCTGCGCCCTTCGATAACGCCCTCTTCCAGCACCATCAGACTCTTTTCCAGCAAGATGATGTCGGCTGCCTCCTTGGCAATATCCACGGCGGAATCCACTGAAATACCAATATCGGCGGCGCGCAGCGCTGGCGCATCATTGATGCCATCGCCCATGAATCCGACGATATGGCCATTGCCGCGCAGTGCGCGCACCAGCCGCTCTTTGTGCAGCGGCGTTAATTTTGCGAACACGGTATTGCATTCCACCGCCTTGGCCAACTGATCGTCTTTCATGCGGTCGATCTGCGAACCGAGCACAACACCGGCCACCGTCAAGCCTACCTCGCGGCAAATCTTGGCGGTAACGAGTTCATTGTCTCCTGTTAGCACCTTGACCGTAACGCCATGTATGGCAAGTGCTTTCAGTGCTGGCGCAGTCGATTCCTTGGGTGGGTCGAGAAAGGCAACGTAACCTATCAAGGTCAGCTCGGCTTCATCTGCCAGCGCATAAACCAACTTGCTCGGCGGGACTTCCTTGACGGCCACGGCTACTACGCGAAGGCCTTCTTCGTTGAGATTGTGCGTAATGCACAGTACGCGCTTGAGCATGGCTTCGTCGAGAGCTACCGTTTGGTCGCCTTGCTGAACGCGGGTGCATACGGAAAGGATTTCCTCGACTGCCCCCTTGCAGATGAGCTCGTGGTGATCGTTCCGCTCGCTCACGATCACCGACATGCGGCGGCGCTGAAAATCGAAAGGAATTTCATCAATCTTCACATAGTCCTGTGCCAGCTTGAGCTCGGTCTGCAGCTCCACATGGTCGAGCACCGCCCGGTCGAGCAGGTTCTTCAAGCCGGTCTGGTAATGACTATTCAGGAAGGCAAATTTCAACACATCGTCGGACTCTGCGCCGAATACGTCGGTATGCCGCTCCAGGAAAATCTTGTCTTGGGTGAGCGTACCGGTCTTATCTGTGCACAGGACATCCATCGCACCGAAGTTCTGGATCGCGTCTAGTCTTTTTACGACCACCTTCTTGCGCGACAGCAACACAGCGCCTTTGGCTAGCGTCGAGGTCACGATCATTGGCAGCATCTCGGGCGTAAGGCCCACCGCAACCGCCAGCGCAAACAGAAATGCTTCGGCCCAGTCGCCTTTGGTGAATCCATTGACCAGCAAAACAAGAGGCGCCATTACCAGTGCGAAGCGAATCAACAGCCAACTCACGCTGTTGACGCCTACCTGGAAAGCAGTTGGTGCGCGGTTGGTAGCGGTCACCCGCGTAGCAATGGTGCCGAAGTAGGTGCGGTTACCCGTGGTCAGCACCACGGCCGTGGCCGCACCGGACACGACATTGGTGCCCATGAACAAAAGATTATCCCGTTCCAGCGGGTTCTCCCCAACGCTGTCATGGCGGTCGACAAACTTCTCTACCGGCAAAGACTCGCCGGTCATTGCCGCTTGGCTGATGAACAAGTCCTTGGCGACGAGCACTCGGCAGTCGGCCGGGATCATGTCGCCAGCCGACAGCACGATGAGTTCACCCGGCACCAATTCTTTGATGGGAACTTCAAGTTTCTGAGGCGGACGGGTATGCAACTGAACATTGAAATAGCGTTCGGCATCCTGGGCAACTTCGCTAGACAAGTCGCGGCGGATTACGGTTGCCGTATTGCTCACCATGTCTTTTAAGCGTTCGGCAGCGCGGTTCGAGCGCCCCTCCTGCACGAAACGGATGAGCGTCGACAACACCACCATCGTACCGATCACGATGGTCGCTTTGACGTCTTTGGTGAGATACGAAACCACCGCAAGCACCGTCAGCAGCAAGTTGAACGGGTTCTTGTAGCAATACCAGAAGTGCAGCCACCATGGCAACGGCTTCTCGTGCTCCACCTCGTTGGGGCCAACACGAGCACGAATGGTTGCTGCCTCCGCGCTGCTCAAGCCATCTTCGTGTGCCTTGAGTCGAACCAGAACCGCCGCAGGGTCTTCGCTGGATGCGCGCAGCAGTTCATGTGCAAGGTGATCCGGGACAGTACGCGACACGTTTGGCCCCGACGATGAATCCAGCAAGGGGCGCCGGCCGAAATGGCGCGCCGTGTGCCGGCTGCGCAAAAATACTTCAAACAGATTCTTGAATAGGTTCATGATTTTCTTTCTTGCACAGCTAGTGCGTTTGACGCCGGTAAATTTTTTGGCTGCTGGGTTTGGATGCGTGGATCGCCCGGCATGCAGTGCTATCGCGGTTTATCTGAAGCCAGGTTTCAAGTGGACAGGTTCTGGTATCGACGATGCCAGCATTGTCGATGGCCATTGGCCGGTCGGCGTGAGCAGCCGAAACCGCTGCGCCAAAAGAACGCGCTACTTCTACGTGCAGCGAAAAGTCATGCAAGGTCATTACCGCCGCCTAGGTCAACAGGGGGTGCAGGCAAGACTTGCGCCAAGATGGTTGGCATTACGCCAAAGCCATACAGTCGGTCAGCAGCCTATTAATAATAACGATTGAGAGATGTCCGCGGCGAGGAACTGCTATGCCGCATTTGATACCACACCTTGCTTTGGCAAGGCGGGCAAAAAAGAGTCCGTGTCTTGCTAAGGCTAATCGTCGATTTGTAATCGACTACTGTCACTAGAACAAGCACTCACGTGGAACCCCGTAAAATGAAAACAGCCGAATTCTAACCATGCATACTGGTGCCGTCAAGTAAAAAAATTGTAAAATTTTTATCATAATTATCAAGGGTAATCAGCATTTTCCAATGTCGGGTATGGTCACGCGCAGGCGACCAAAAAAGATGCTGGACTACAGGCTATTGCACCGGCTACCAAGCGTTTCCGCACAAGGGGACAACGTGCTTGGTTTTAGTTGGCCTCTGTTCACAGTCGAGCAATGTCAGTTACGAGGATCTGGCTATCGACAGAAATCCGTACTGCATCGTGACGCCAGAATTCGCGGTCGCAGTCAATGACCTGCCCGGTTTGATCGTAGTTGATTCTGGTAATAAGCAGCAAAGGGCTGCCTTCTGCCAGTTTGAGATGGCTCGCCACGCTGCCGTAGGCTGCGGTTGGATAGATGTCAAAACTGGAGCGGCCGTACTGGATGCCATAGTGTTCCTGATAAATCAGGGTCAGCGATTGAGACAGATCCCGCTCCAATATGCCCGGGAAAATACCGGGTTTCAAGTAGTGCGCAACAAACATGACGGCGCGGTTATCGACATAACGCAGGCGTCGGATCCGATGCAATTTGCTGCCGGGCGCCAGGGCCATTTTTTGGCACAGCTCGGGACTGGCCAATTCTGTGCTGGCTGAAATAACCTTTGTGACGACTTTGCGTTGTTGCCTTTCCACCATCAGGTGAAAATGCGATTTGGTGATCGGGTTGTATTCCAGACGGGATGGGGTGACGAACCAGCCGCGTCGGTTTTCACGGTAAATGCAGCCTTCCGCTTCCAGCCTGAGCAAGGCTTGCTTGACCGTGATGCGGGTGGTCGAGAACAGCTCGCTGAGATCGCGCTCTGAAGGCAGTTTGGCACTGGCGGCCAGGCTGCCCGTACTGATCTGGGCGACCAGACTTTGACGGATTGCGGCAGCCTGCGTGGGAACTTTCTCTATCAAAATAAAAGCATGGTGAATTTTTCAGGCGCTCATCTTATCGCAGTCAATGGCTGATTTTTTGGCTGATGCAACATAATTAGCACCTTGCAAAAATGTCACATTGCGGTAATTATTACTGCGTAATATCGCTTCTGATTATTTTAAATTGGACTATACCAGAGGAGTCTTTCCGTGAAAAAAATGCTATTAAACAGTTTGGCCGCAAGCGTGTTGGCAGTTGCCGTGACCAGTGCCTATGCACAGCAAAGTCTGATTGCACTAACCGCTGCCGCAAAAAAAGAAGGCGTCGTCAATAGCGTTGGCATGCCTTCCGACTGGGCCAACTGGAAAGATACCTGGACCCAAATGAAGGATAAATTTGGCATAGTCCATCAGGATACGGATATGAGTTCGGCCCAGGAGATCGCCAAGTTTGATGCGGAAAAATCCAACGCTTCCGCCGATATTGGCGATGTAGGCCACTCATTCGGCCCAATCGCCGTCAGCAAAGGCGTGACGCAGGCGTACAAGCCGACTACCTGGAATGACATTCCGGCATGGGCTAAAGATACCGACGGGCACTGGATGCTGGCATACACCGGCACCATGTCGTTCATCAGCAACAACAAGCTGGTCAAGAATCCTCCCAAGAATTGGAATGATTTGCTGACCGGCACCTACAAAGTCACGGTGGGTGAAGTCGGAGTTGCATCCCAAGCCAATAGCGCGGTGCTGGCAGCGGCCATCGCCAAGGGCGGCAATGAGAAGAACCTGGAACCTGCCTACAAATTGTTTGCGGAACTGGCTAAACAAGGACGTCTGTCCCTGGCGAACCCCAGCATCGCCAATCTGGAAAAAGGCGAAATCGAAGTCGCCCTGCTGTGGGACTTCAACGCGCTGAGTTATCGCGACAAGATCGACCCGACCTTGTTCACGGTGGCGATCCCGCAGGACGGCTCGGTGGTTGCCGGCTACACCACGATTATCAACAAATACGCGCAGCATCCGAACGCCGCCAAACTGGCACGCGAATATATTTTTAGCGATGCCGGTCAGATCAATCTGGCCCGCGGCAATGCGCGCCCGATCCGTACCTCCGTGGTCATGCCGAAAGACGTGAAAGCCAAGATGCTGCCGCAAGCGCAGTATCGTAACGCCAAGCCAATCCATGATTTTGCGGCATGGGAAGCAACCACTAAGGCCCTGCCGCGCCAATGGCAAGAGCAAGTCATGATGTTCAATAAATAAGGACAGCATGCACAGCAAGGTTGTTCTGGTGGTGATTGATGGCCTGGCTTGGCAGATAGCCCATGATGGCATGGGCTACCTGCAGGGATTGTGCGAAGCCGGTCACGCCAGCTTGTATCGGATGGAGTGTGAATTGCCATCGCTGTCGCGTCCTTTGTACGAATGCATCCTGACCGGGGTGCGTCCGGTCGACAGCGGCGTGGTGCACAACGATGTGGTGCGGCTGTCAAAAGAAGAGAGCATTTTTCATCTGGCGCGCAAGGCCGGCGCGAAGACCGCCGCGGCGGCTTATCACTGGGTCAGCGAACTGTACAACCGAGCTCCCTACGAAGCGGTGCGCGACCGTTTTACCGATGATGACAGTCTGCCGATACAGCACGGCGTGTTTTATCACGTTGACAGTTATCCTGACGATCATCTGCTGCTGGATGGCGAAATCCTGCGGCGCCGGCATGATCCTGATTTTTTGCTGATCCATCCGATGAACACGGATGATGCGGGCCATCGTCACGGACTGGACAGCGCCGAATATCGCAATACCGCCCGGCGCTTCGATAATGCCCTATCGGCCTATCTGCCGACCTGGATCGAGCAGGGCTACCAGATTATCGTGACGAGCGATCACGGCATGAACAAGGACCATAGCCACCGCGGGGTGCTGCCGGAAGAACGGCAAGTGCCGTTGTTCGTGATCGGTCAGCATTTTAGTCACGACCCCAAGGCCGAGCCGCGTCAGCTTGAATTATGCGGTGTGATCGCAGAATTGCTCGGCGTCGCCCATCAAAAAACCTCAAACAAGAAATTACTTGCCGCATGAAGTCTTCTTCACATGTGCCGGCAACGTCAGTGCCTGGCGCACCGCGCTTGCATCATTGGCGCGCGGCACTGCTGCTATTGCCGCTGCTGCTGGTGTTGATGCTATTTTCATTGGCACCGACGCTCTGGGTTTTGATTAACAGCGTCAAGGTCGATGGACTTTGGTCGATGGCGCATTTTGTCGAAATACTGGGTTCGCCGTTTTACCGGCAAGCCTTTGGCAACAGCCTCTGGATCGCCGTCTGGTCCAGTGTGATCGGCTTGCTGATTGCGCTGCTCAGCGCCGCCTCGCTGAAGCGGGTCGATGGCAGCTTGCGCGACATGACAGTGGCGTTTACCAATATGGCGAGCAACCTGAGCGGCGTTCCGCTGGCATTTGCCTTCATCATCATCATGGGCGCAAATGGCGCGGTGACCTTGCTGCTGCGTGAATGGGGCGTCTGGAGTGGCTATAACTTGTACTCGCGCGCCGGGCTGACCATGATCTACACCTATTTCCAGGTGCCGCTGGCGGTGCTGTTGCTGTATCCCGCCTTTGATGCGCTGGATGACGACTGGCAGGATTCAGCCGCGTTGCTGGGCGCGTCCCGCTTGCAATACTGGCGTCTGATCGCCTTGCCGGTGATACTGCCGGCGGTGCTAGGTACTTTCATATTGCTGTTTGCCAATGCGATGGGGGCATATGCGAGCGCCTATGCGCTGATGACCTCCAATTACAACTTGGTCACCATTCGCATTTCCAGCCTGGTGGCAGGGGATATTTTCCTGGAACCCAATCTGGCGGCAGCACTTTCAGTACTCATGATCGGATTGCTGGTGATCTTGGTGGCAGTCAATCAATTGTTATTGAAGCGAAGCTACCATGCACGCTAAACACTATCACCGTTGCGTTGTCGCCGGCTTGATTGCGCTATTGAGCATCCCGGTGCTGGCGACGCTGTTGTATTCGTTCTCGCGGCATTGGGGCGCGACGATTTTGCCTGATGGCTTGACGCTCGACTGGTATCTGACGTTATGGCAGGAGCCGCGTTTTTTGACTGCGTTTGGGCATTCTTTAATCATCGCGGTGGCAACCTTGATCTTCGGTACCCTGATCATTGTGCCGGCCGCATTTGTCGTGTTTTATTACTTTCCAAAGCTGGATCGCTGGATGGGCATCCTGATTCTGATCCAGTTCGCGGTGCCGCCGGTGGTGTCGTCCGTCGGCTTGTTGCAGATCTATGCCGATGGTCCGCTGCCTTTAATTGGCACGCCGTGGGTCTTGATCGGCTGCTATTTCACGATTGTCTTGCCGTTCATGTATCGGGCGCTAGCCAATGGTCTGCAAGGTTTAAACGTGCGCGACCTGATGGATGCGGCGCATCTCCTGGGTGCCAGCACCAGCTCTGCCTTTTTGCGGGTGGTTTTGCCGAATATCCGCAAGGGTTTGATGGCCTCGTTGTTTCTATCGTTTTCCTTCTTGTTAGGTGAGTTCGTGTTCGCCAACATGCTGGTTGGCAACCGTTACGAAACGCTGAATGTTTATCTTTACAACATGCGCATGACCAGCGGCCATTTCACCAGTGCGGTAGTGATGAGCTACTTTATGTTTACGCTGGTGGTGACCTGGATCGCTACCCGCTTGAGCCGATAGGACAAAGTCATGAGTTTTCTTACTGTAACGAACTTATCCAAAAACTTCGGCAAGACGAAGGTGTTTGAGCAGATCAATTTCAATATTGAAGAGGGCGAACTGATCACCTTGCTCGGCCCCAGCGGTTGCGGAAAATCGACCCTGTTGCGCTGCATTGCCGGCCTGGCCGAGGTCGACCACGGCCAGATCAGTGTGGCGGGGGACGATATTACCCACGTGGTGCCGCAAAAACGCGGTATCGGCATGGTGTTTCAGAGCTATGCGCTGTTCCCGAATCTGACCGTGATGGGCAATATCGCATTTGGCCTGAAAATGCAGCGCGTGCCGGCGATTGAAATCGAACAGCGTGTCACGGAAGTCGTCGCCCTGGTCGAATTGCAGGGGCACGAGAATAAATTCGTGCATCAATTGTCCGGCGGCCAGCGCCAACGTGTCGCCCTGGCGCGCGCGCTGGTGGTGCGCCCGCGCATCCTGTTGCTGGACGAACCTTTGTCGGCGCTGGATGCGCGCATCCGCAAGAACCTGCGGGAAGAAATCCGGCGCATCCAGTCCCAGTTGAAACTGACCACTATCTTCGTTACCCATGACCAGGAAGAAGCGCTGATCTTGTCCGACCGTATCTTCGTGATGCATGACGGGCGTATCGTGCAGGATGGATCGGCCGAGACGATTTATACCCGCCCCGCAAATGCATTCGTGGCCCGCTTCATGGGCAACTTCAATCTTCTCAATCCTGATCAGGCCAAGGATTTACTGGGCCTGCAAATCCAAGGGCAACTGGCAATTCGTCCCGAGTCGATCCATGTTGCAGAAGCGGGTCGAACCTACGGCAGCCACTTGAGCGCGCCGTGCCAGGCCACTGTGCGCCATCACCAACTGCTCGGCAATGTGATCCGTTATCACGTCGATGCGCAAGGCTGCGCATTAATGGTCGATACGCTCAACCGCAGTTCGGACCTGCTGCTGCAACCAGGTGCGCAGATCGGCTTGCTATTCCAACGGCAGGAACTGCAAGAGGTTGCGTGACGCGGTACTAACGCTGGTCGGGTTCGCCAATTTGATTTTTCTCAAACAAGCGGGACAGGCGCAATAATGCTGCTTCGCCGCTAATAGTTGCCGAACCTCAATGACATCCTCCATCCGCGCCGTCCCAATAACCCGCCGGCCCGACCGTCAATTGGTACAACTGCTTGCGCTGGGTACCGCACAGGTTCTGGCCTGGGCATCATCGACCTACTTGCCGGCGATCCTGGGTACTGCCATCGCCGCCGAATTGCAGATTTCACGCGGCACTTTTTTCGCGGCATTTTCGTTGTCGCTGGTAGTGATGGCGCTGGTCGGGCCGCTGGTCGGACGGCGGATTGACCGTACCGGCGGGCGTCGCGTGCTGCTATGTTCGAACTTGGCGCTGGCAAGCGGTTTGCTGATGCTGGCGTTCGCCAGCGGCATTTTCAGCTTGTACGCGGCCTGGTGCGTGATCGGGCTCGGCATGGGTTTGGGCTTGTACGATGCGCTGTTCGCAACGCTGGTGCAGCAATATGGTAAATCCGCCGGGCGCTTGATCGTCGGCGTTACCCTGATCGGCGGTTTTGCCAGCACCGTGGGCTGGCCGTTGTCGTCATGGATGCTGGAACACTGGGGCTGGCGCTGGTGTTGCGCGGCGTGGGCCTTGCTACAAATGTGCGTTGCGCTGCCGTTGCATTACCGTTATGCCAGCAACCGGCGCAGCGGGGATGCCGCCTTAACTTCAACATCAACGCCAACTTTGGCTTGCGCCGTAAAACTGGCGTCGCCCGAGGCCACCGCGCAACCGCAAGCGCCGGGCCGGCGCGATGTCGCTTACCTGTGCCTGTTTTCCGGTGCGACTGCGTTTGTGACTTCGGCCATGGCGGTGCATTTGCCGACGCTGCTGTCGCTGAATGGGGCAACCGCGGCACAAGCATTGTTTGCCGCCACGCTGCTGGGCCCGGCACAAGTGGCGGCCCGGTTGGCCGAATATGGGTTGACGCAGCACGCCAAAATTCGTCCGCTCACCACCGCCCGCATTGCCACAGCCCTGCATCCGGCGGCGTGCCTGGTGCTGGGCGGATTAGGCGGATTGGCCGCTGCCCCGCTGGCGGGAATCTTTTTTGCGCTGCTGCACGGAGCCGGTAACGGCATGATTTCGATTGCGCGCGGAGTGCTGCCGCTGGCGCTGTTCGGGCCGGTCGGCTACGGTGCGCTGACTGGCAAGCTAGCGCTTTTTGCCCGCACCATGCAAGCCTGCGCACTGTTCGCTTTCGTGTTGATATTGGATGGCGGCGGGCTCAAGCCGGCATTGCTGCTGTCAGGTGGATTGTCGTTGGCGGCATTTTTCGCTTTGTGCAAATTGCGTGTGGGTGTTTTGTAACTATTTATCCCACCTTGCGCATTGCGAGGGCCCTTACCTGCACTACGTTTGCGCTGCGTTGAATGGCAAAAAATACTTACGCGTATTGACATCAGGCAATATTCGCTTGCCTAAATGTCTACGCCCAAGCTAAAATGCATTCTTGACGCATATACAATATTTAAAGGAGTATATTTTCTATATCCTATAAAAACATGCGGAAAATAGGTTAAAAAAAGTGATACTCCCTATTTTTTAAAATTGCCTCACACCTCTGCACGGCACCGAAACCCCAAAATACCGCGTACCTTCCTTCCTCAACGACTTCCTCCCAGCCCATGTCAGAACTCTCAACGCAACTCGCCCAACTTGCGCAATTTGGCAGCGCGACACGGCTCTACGCACTGACCATCAACAGCAATGGCCGCGACAGCACCAGCATCGACACCGGCAGCAGCGGGTTGCAAGTCGAAGCCTTCGCTGCAATAGAAGGCTTGCATACCATCGGTGCGCGCGACATCATCGTTCTCAGCACCAACGCGCACATTCCGTTAAAAACCCTGCTCGGGCGCAGTGCCACCCTCCATATCTCCCTGTCTGACGGCACCCGTGCCGCTTTCACCGGCCTGATCAACGAAGCAGCGCTCTTGGGCAGCGAAGGCGGATTCGCCCGCTACCGGGTGCGGCTAGTGCCCTGGCCCTGGTTATTGACGCAATCGCGCAGCAGCCGCGTCTGGCAAGATAAAACCGTCATCGACATCGTCGAATCGATCTTCCGGGAATACAGCGCCCACGCCGCCTGGCAATGGAGCAGCGAAGTCGCACCTTTCATGACTGAGGCCCGCACCCGCAGTTACGTTGCCCAATACCGCGAAAGCAATTTCGATTTCGTCAGTCGCTTATTGAGCGAAGAAGGTCTGAGCTTTCGCATCGAAGAATCCACCACCGCCCCCAGCGGCCATCAGATGGTCCTGTTTGCCGATACCACCCAAAACAGCGCCTGCCCGGAAGACGCCACCAGCAGCCATGCGCTAGGCGGCCACGGGATTCGCTTCCACGCCGGCACCGCGCGTGAAGAACAAGACAGCATTCAAGCCCTGAGTGCCAGACGCACCTTGCAAGCCGGCGCGATCACCTTGCTGTCGTATGACTACAAGACCAAGAAAGCCGTGACGGCCCAGATTCCGACCCATCATGCCTTCGGCGGCAAGCAAGCGCCGCTGCTGGAAAGCTACGACAGCCCGGGCCCGTATGCGTACGCCAACAGTGCCGAAGCCCAGCGTTACGGCCAATTGCACATGCAAGCGCATGAAGCGCGCAACAAACGCTGGTATGCGCGCAGCACCGTGCGCACCTTACGCCCGGGCACCACATTCGATTTGACGCAAGGCCCGCTCAATGCCGCAGCCAATGCGGCCCCAGTACCCTACACGGTGCTGCGCGTGGCCAGCATTGGCGTCAACAACTTGCCCAAAAATGTGTCCGAAGGCATCGCCGAACTGTTCGGCCCGATCCCGCAACTGTTGGAAGAATGCATCGCCTCGTGTACTGCCGCCACGGGCGAGGAGGAATTCGGGGACGGATCGGACTCGGAATCAGGATTCAGCTTCGGGTTCGAAACTGCCGACAACAATCTCGCGACCGTGATTGCGCAAGCCACGGCGCTGGGCTACGCCAACCGTTTCGAAGCGATTCGGGCCGACATTGTCTGGCGTGCGGTACTGGCCGACGGCACCGGCCTGCGCCACAACCCGCGTCCTACCGCCTTCGGCAGCCAAAGCGCCATCGTGGTGGGCGCCAGTGGCGAAACCCGTCCCAACGGCGCTGATGAAATCTACTGCGACCGGCTGGGCCGGGTGCGGATTCAATTCCACTGGCAAGGTCAGCATGATGACGCCAACGCCACCTGCTGGGTACGGGTAGCGCAACGCGCCGCCGGTGCCGGCATGGGGGTGCAATTCCTGCCGCGCATCGGGCAAGAAGTCCTGGTGCAGTTTCTCGAAGGCGACATCGACCGTCCGATCATCCTCGGCGCCTTGTACAACGGCCGGGGCGAAGGCGGTGTGATTCCGACACCGGGCGGCAATACCGACCAACTGGCCGACGTGACCGTCTTCGAAGGCGCCAACGACCACCGCAGCAGCGCGCAAGGCAATCTGGCCGGCGCCAACAGCCCGACCTGGCACGGCGCCAGCCCGGACCATGCCGGGCATCGGAATGCCGGCGCCCAATGGGGCATTCGCAGCAAGGAGTTCGGCGGCAGCGGCTACAACCAATTGCTGTTCGACGATACCGATCATCAGGGCAGAATCCAACTCAAGACCACTCATGCGGGGTCGGAACTCAATCTGGGCCATCTGATCCACAGCGCCGACAATTACCGCGGCAGCTTGCGCGGGCTCGGAGCCGAACTGCGCACCGACGCCTATGGTGCGGTGCGCGCTGCACAAGGCATTCTGGTGTCGAGCTATTGCATCAGCCACAACGCCACCAGCCGCGACCCGGCCGGCGACAACAGTGCCGGACAAGCTCTGCTCAAACAAGCGGTACTGCTGGCAAAAAGCTTTAACAGCGCTGCCATCACCCACAAGACGGTGGGTTATGCAGTCCATCAGGGCCCGGTCAAGGCCAACGCCAGCATCCTCGACGCCCAAGCCGCACCGCTGCAGGCGCTGTATGCCGCCACCAGCGGCATGCTCAGTAAAGACAGCTTTGAACAAGCCAAAAGCGATGCGCAAGACAAGAACACCCGTGCCAGTGAGGATAAGCTGCCGCACAGCACCGACCCGATCATCGGCATTGCCGCGCGGGCTGGGTTGGGCGTGGTTGCGGGAAGTGATCTGCAACTGGCCAATGGCGAGACGGTAGCGGTCATGAGTGGGCAGGATAGCCAGTTCATCACAGGCAATCAGCTGAGAATGCACACCGGTCAGGCGATCGGGATGCTGGCGGGGGCGGTCAAGCCGGGCGCGGGCAATGTCGGCTTGCAACTGATTGCTGCGCAACAAGCCATTGATGTGCAGGCGCAAAGCGATGCGATCACAGTCCAGGCCCGCGATCAGGTCAGGGTGATGAGTGCCCATGCGCATATCGACTGGGCCGCAGCCAAGAGCATCAGTTTGAGTACGGCCGGCGGCGCCAACATCACGATCGCCGGTGGCAATATCACGGTGCAGTGTCCGGGCAAGATTACTGTGCAGGCGGGGTTGAAACGGTTTGATGGGCCGACGTCACTGTCGCGGGAGATGAATACGTGGCCGAAAACGCAGTTCGACCAGCGCTATGTGATTCGCCATCGCGCCACGAACGAACCCATGGCTAATATGCGGGTAGAAATCACGCGCGCTGACGGCTCGAAAATCAAGGCAGTAACCGATGCTGCCGGAAAACTGCCAATACAAAAAGGAATCAGCCCGGAAGAGCTGTCGATCAAAATTCTCGGGAAAGCATAAAAACTGCCATGTCGCAAAACGAAAATAAAAACGATAGCGAAATTTATATCGTTCCCATGCAAGTGGACAAAGATGGGCGTCCTATAGCTTCCACCCGATTGACACTTGCGCAAGACAAGCGAGAAAACGTCATATTGCCCATGCCCATTACGGTAATTCCGATTGTGTTAATTCCGGGAATCATGGGAACCAACTTGCAATCCACAAACGGTGAAATCATCTGGCGCCCGCCTAATTTGGACGGTGCCGGTGCCGTCCTGGATGCAGTTGGTCAGTTGTTCGCGTTTTTCTTTCGCGGCCCCGCTACCCGCCAAAAGAACCTCAATCCATTGGAAGCCAAGGTCGATGACCGCGGCTCGGTCGATGCCGGGAGTGCCGGTGACACCATGGATGACAAGTTAGCCCGGGAACGTGGCTGGGGCAGCGTGATGCGTTCGTCCTACCAGCCCATGATGTGTCGACTGCAAAAGGAACTCAACGACGTTATGCTCCAGGCCAAGCTGAAACCTTGGTGGGCAGGCGAAGGAATGCGCGCCCCGGCTGATTATGGTGAGCAAAAAGGCGATGCAGTGCTAACTGAGGCAGAGTTAAAGCACGCCGCACACTACCGCTATGAGGTTTGGGCCGGTGGCTATAACTGGATCAAATCCAACCGGGATTCTGCCCAAGAGTTGATCGACTATATCGACAAAACCGTACTGGCCCACTACAAAAAAACGAATCAACGGGCCGACAAGGTGATTTTGGTCACGCACTCCATGGGCGGCCTAGTGGCGCGGGCCATGACCCACATTCACAACTACCCCAACGTGCTGGGCGTAGTCCATGGCGTCATGCCGGCCACGGGTGCGCCGGCCACGTACCACCACGCGCGCTGCGGCTACGATGGTGTTTCAAGCATCATTTTGGGTCGCAACGCCAAGGAAGTCGTGCCCGTGATGTGCAACTCGCCAGGCGCACTCGAATTGATTCCGAGTGCAGATTACAAAGAGGGCAAACCCTGGCTCAAGCTGGGTGGAGCAACCAACGAAGGGCCGCAATTGCCCAAGGTTGATGTCTACGAGGAAATCTACAAAAGCCGCGAATGGTATGGGCTGGTGCCTGCACATAATGAGAAGTTGCTGGATCCGGCAAATATTGCTGCTGTTAAAAACCCTGGAGGAGGTATTTCGCTAAATTACCAGGAATCGGTTGCGACTCAGTTTGACAAGAGAGTCGACAAAGTCAAAAAATTTCACGAAGCCATTTCAAAAAAATACCCCAGTCCCTCCTATGCGCATTACGGTGCTGACTCCAGGGAGCACAGTTGGGAAACGGTGCACTGGAAAGGTCCATCTATTAGCGAAGACGCATCGCAACAGGTGGATAAAGACGACCACAATGGCAGCCTGAGATTGGGCAGTAGCAAAGCGCACATTGCGCTGGAGTTTGGCGAAGCCAATCAGCCCGGCGATGGCACCGTGCCCACCGTGTCCGGCGAAGCGCCGGGTCAGGCTGGAACAAATGCCTCGTTTCGCCAGGGCGACCAGGGCAAAGGGGAATACGCTGGGACGAACCGCAAAGGCAAGGCACAAGGCTACGACCACCAAGGCAGCTGCAACGACCCGCGCGCGCAGTGGGCCACTTTGTATGGCATTGTCAAAATCGCACAGGAGGCCAATTGGCATGACTAACTCGTTACGTCGTAAAACAGCTATCGCTGCTCTGCTGGCATTGTGCGGCTGCACTGCCACCTATTCAGATACCCAAGAACGGACCAAGGCAATCAACATGAGTCAAGACAACACACCAAAAAAAACCCACTGCTTGGGGCGTTACCTTATTGCTCTGAACGGCGATGTCGTAGTTGATGCAGATTTTGTTTATGCCAAAGGTAAAGTGGAAACCCGGCTTAATTTCCTGAAATCCGATTTTGAACGACTGGTATCTAACCGAGAAACTACTCTGAAAAATACCCCGCATGACAAAGGCGGTTCTATGTTTATTGGAAGGACTGAGTTGGCTCCAAATAGGGTCTTGATTCAATCCTGGACCGACTCAGTTACCAGTAAAACTATGCATGCGAATGAAGAATATATTTACCTTCCAGAAAAACGAACCTTATTTCTTCGTAAAACTGATAGTGATGCTTCTGCTCGCTCGAACACCATTGATCTCGCAAAACGCATAGCAATTTCGTACCAATATAGGAATCCTAATGAAATTCCGTCAGGTGTTGGATTTTGCATTAACTCAGGACTAATGGCGGATAACAAACTGAATAGCGAAGAAGTAAAAGCAGCCTTCCACTTCAAGCAATACCCCAGCGTCTCCGTATACTTCAACTCCTACGTCACTGGCAACCCTGACACAGAACTACTCGATCGTCTCGGTGGACTGCCAGCTTCACTCATGCAAGCCGCCGCCGGCATGACGAGTCTGCGCCGCGGCAACCGCAATCTAGGCCCGGTCAAAGGTCAGGAATTGCTGGTGCGCGCCAGCGCAGAGGGCAAACGCAGCTACGAATTCTTGTGGGAATCTCAAGGCCGCGCCCGCTCCATAGAGTTTCCTTTTATCTCGCTAAAACTGACAACCACCGCCGAGACCCATAACGGCAAGATTGTTGATGCACCTTTCAAAACCGATGCAGAAGCGTTGCAATTTTGGGACGCGATATTGCAAACGTTACGGCTGCGGCCCGGCGCTGTTTAGGGAAAGTGTCCAGGCTTGTCTACGGCGTCGACAACTACCGGAATACAGCGATGTCGAGCTGCAATTGGTCATTCAGAGTCACGGTACGGTTTCCATTGGGCCTACGCCGGGACGAACCATAAAGGCAAGGCACAAGGCTACGACCACCAAGGCAGCTGCAACGACCCACGTGCGCAATGGGCCACCTTGTATGGCATTTTCAAAATCGCACAGGAGGCCAATTGGCATGATTAACGCGTTACGTCGTAAAACAGCTATCGCTGCTCTGCTGGCATTGTGCGGCTGCACTACCACTCCTTCAAGCACCCACGAACGAACCAAGGCAATCAACATGAGTCAAGACAACACACCGAAAAAAACCCACTGCTTGGGGCGTTACCTTATCGATCTGAATGCCGATGTCGCAGTTGATGCAGATTTTGTTTACGCCAAAGGCAAAGTGGAAACCCGGCTTAATTTCCTGAAATCTGATTTTGAACGACTGTTATCTAACCGAGAAACTAATCTGAAAAATACCCCGCATGACAAAGGCGGTTCTATGTTTATTGGAAGGACTGAGTTGGCTCCAAATAGGGTCTTGATTCAATCCTGGACCGACTCAGTTACCAGTAAAACTATGCATGCGAATGAAGAATATATTTACCTTCCAGAAAAACGAACCTTATTTCTTCGTAAAACTGATAGTGATGCTTCTGCTCGCTCGAACACCATTGATCTCGCAAAACGCATAGCAATTTCGTACCAATATAGGAATCCTAATGAAATTCCGTCAGGTGTTGGATTTTGCATTAACTCAGGACTAATGGCGGATAACAAACTGAATAGCGAAGAAGTAAAAGCAGCCTTCCACTTCAAGCAATACCCCAGCGTCTCCGTATATTTCAACTCCTACGTCACTGGCAACCCCGACACAGAACTACTCGATCGGCTCGGTGGACTGCCCGCCTCACTCTTGCAAGCCGCCGCTGGCATGACGAGTCTGCGCCGCGGCAATAGCAATCTGGGCCCGGTCAAAGGTCAGGAATTGCTGGTGCGCGCCAGCGCAGAGGGCAAACGCAGCTACGAATTCTTGTGGGAATCTCAAGGCCGTGACAGCTCTATTGAATATCCTTTCATCTCGCTAAAACTGACGACGACCGCCGAAACCCATAACGGCAAGATTATTGATGCGCCTTTCAAAACCGATGCAGAAGCGCTGCAATTTTGGGATGCGATATTGCAAACGTTACGGCTGCGGCCCGGCGCTGTTTAGGAAAAGTGTCCAGGCTTGTCTACGGCGTCGACAACTACCGGAATACAGCGATGTCGAGCTGCAATTGGTCATTCAGAGTCACGGTACGGTTTCCATTGGGCCTACGCCGGGACGAACCACAAAGGCAAGGCACAAGGCTACGACCACCAAGACAGCTACAACGACCCAAGAGCGCAGTGAACCACCTTACACAGCATTATCAAGATCGCACAGGAGGCCAATTGGCATGATTAACTCGTTACGCCGTAAAACAGCTACCGCTGCTCTGCTGGCATTGTGCGGCTGCACTGCCACCTATTCAGGTACCCAAGAACGAACCAAGGCAATCAACATGAATCAAGACAACACACCGAAAAAAACCCACTGCTTGGGGCGTTACCTTATTGATCTGAACGCCGATGTCGCAGTTGATGCAGATTTTAAATATGCCAGTGGCAACATTGAAACACGCCGTAATATGCTGCAATCTGATTTTGAACGACTGGTATCTACGCGTGAAACCAACCTCAAGAGTACGCCTCACAAACTAGGCGGAACTATGCTGGTTGGGCGTACAGAACTAGGTTCAAGCAAAGTATTACTGCAAACATGGAGTGACGCTACAACCACCAAAAATATACATTTGAATGAGAGTTTTATTTATTTCCCGGAAAAGAGAACATTATTTCTTCACAGTGCTGAAAGTACAGCATCTGCACAGACACGCTCCGTTGAACTTTTTAAGCGTGTGGCTAATTCATATCAGTATCGAGAGCCCGATGAAATTCCATCAAGCATTGGGTTTTGTATTAACTCTGGATTAATTGTTTCTAGTTTACTAAGCACCGAAGAAGTAAAAGCAGCCTTCCACTTCAAGCAATACCCCAGCGTCTCCGTATACTTCAACTCCTACCTTACAGGCAACCCCGACACAGAACTACTCGATCGGCTCGGTGGACTGCCCGCTTCACTAATGCAAGCCGCAGCCGGCATGACGAGTCTGCGCCGCGGCAACCGCAACCTAGGCCCGGTCAAAGGTCAGGAATTACTGGTACGCGCCAGCGCAGAGGGCAAACGCAGCTACGAATTCTTGTGGGAATCTCAAGGCCGTGACAGCTCTATTGAATTTCCTTTCATCTCGCTAAAACTGACAACGACCGCCGAAACCCATAACGGCAAGATTGTTGATGCGCCTTTCAAAACCGATGCAGAAGCCTTGCAGTTTTGGGACGAGATATTGCAAACGCTACGGCTACGGCCTGGCGCTGTTTAGGGGAAGTCTCTAGACTTGCCTACGGCGTCAACAAATGCCTCATTTCGCCAGGGCGACCAGGGCAAAGGGGACTATGCCGGGGCGAACCACAAAGGCAAGGCAAAATGCTGCGCCCACATCTCATGACGTTCGCTCTTGATGAATGGCAGCAGGACTTTCCATGCTGCGCGTTAATGGTCGATACACTCAATTTTAATTGCGGCTCCGACCTGTTATTGGCGCTGAGAGCACAGATAGATTTACTGTCTAATCGGCAGGGATTGCAGGAAATTGCTTGACGCCGCCATTGCCAGCATGTTTTCTTTGTGCAACCGTTCGTGTTTGCCCCTGAAAAAAGAAAATACCTGATTTATCGTATAATTTCGGCAGACAAGACTAACGATTAAGCGCCGATTTGAGCATCATCTTGCGGGCGCACGGAGTAGTGAAAACTACGCCACTACAAATACAGCTAAAGTGGAAAACGACCCGACCCGCTTTAAGGAGGCCCATTGACTCCTGGCTAGTCGGGTTTTTTGCTTTTTGAGAATGCAACTATGACACGCACTGCCACCTCTACAATCTCCACCACCGAAACCATCCTGCGCGACTTGCTCGCCAAACGCATCCTGATCCTGGACGGTGCAACCGGCACCATGATCCAGCAGTATCAGCTGACGGAGCAGGATTATCGCGGCGGGCCGAACGGACGTTTCGCCGATTTTGCCGCGCCGGCGTTGGCCGATGGCACGCCAAATCCGCGTGAATTGTTCGTCAAGGGCAACAACGAATTGCTGACGCTAACGCAGCCGCAGATCATTTCTGAAATCCACGAACAGTATCTGGCGGCCGGCGCCGATCTGATCGAAACCAATACCTTCGGCGCGACCTCGGTGGCGCAAGACGATTACCACATGGCGCATCTGGCCTATGAGATGAACTTGCAGGCGGCCAAGTTAGCGCGTGCTACGTGTGACAAATATTCCAGTGCCGACAAGCCGCGCTTCGTCGCCGGCGCGCTGGGGCCGACGCCGAAAACTGCCTCGATTTCGCCCGACGTCAACGACCCTTCCGTGCGCAATGTGACTTTCGACCAACTGGTAGCCGCGTATCTGGAACAGACCCGTGCGTTGGTCGAGGGCGGCGTCGACATATTGCTGGTCGAAACCATATTCGATACCTTGAATTGCAAAGCGGCGCTATTTGCCATCGATACTTTTTTCGAAGAATCTGGCAACAAGTTGCCGATCATGATTTCCGGCACCGTAACCGATGCTTCAGGCCGCATTTTGTCGGGCCAGACCGTGCCGGCGTTCTGGAATTCGGTACGCCACGCGAAGCCGCTGACGATCGGTTTGAACTGCGCGCTGGGTGCGGCGCTGATGCGTCCGTATGCAGAAGAGTTGTCGAAAATCGCCGATACCTTCGTCTGCATTTATCCGAACGCCGGTCTGCCTAATCCGATGAGCGACACCGGTTTTGACGAGCTGCCGGCTGACACTTCTTCGTTGCTGAAAGACTTCGCCGACAGTGGTTTCATCAATATCGCCGGCGGTTGCTGCGGCACCACGCCAGCCCACATCAAGGCGATTGCCGAAGTGCTCAAGGACATCGCGCCGCGTTTGATTCCAGAGTCAAACCACACGATGCGGCTGGCCGGGCTGGAGCCGTTCGTGATCGACGATAGTTCGCTGTTCGTCAATGTCGGCGAGCGCACCAACGTCACCGGTTCGAAAGCGTTTGCACGGATGATTTTGAATGAGCAATTCGATGCCGCGCTAGCGGTAGCCCGCCAGCAGGTCGAGAATGGCGCTCAGATCATCGACATCAATATGGATGAAGCGATGCTCGATTCTGTGGCCGCGATGACGCGCTTTCTGAACTTGATTGCGTCCGAACCGGACATCGCGCGGGTGCCGATCATGATCGATTCCAGCAAATGGTCGGTGATCGAAGCGGGCTTGAAATGCGTGCAGGGCAAGGCGGTGGTGAACTCGATTTCGATGAAGGAAGGCGAAAAAGAATTCCTGCGCCAGGCCAAGTTGTGCCGTCGTTACGGCGCGGCGGCAATCGTGATGGCATTCGATGAAAAAGGTCAGGCCGATACTTACGAGCGCAAGACCCAAATTTGCAAGCGCGCCTACGATTTGCTGATTGAAAAGCTCGACTTTCCGCCGGAAGACATCATCTTCGATCCGAATATTTTTGCGATTGCGACCGGTATCGAAGAGCACAATAATTACGCGGTCGATTTCATCAACGCGACGCGCTGGATCAAGCAGAATCTGCCGTATGCGAAAATTTCTGGCGGGGTTTCGAACGTATCTTTCAGCTTCCGCGGCAACGATCCGGCGCGCGAAGCGATTCATACCGTTTTCCTGTATCACGCGATCCAGGCCGGCATGACAATGGGCATCGTCAACGCCGGCATGGTTGGCGTGTACGACAACATTCCCGCTGAATTGCGCGAGCGCGCCGAAGACGTGGTACTGAACCGTAGAGAGGATGCGACCGAGCGCATGATCGAATGCGCCAGCAACCTGAAAGCTGGCGGCAAGAAAGAAGAAGCAACGCTGGAATGGCGCAACGACACCGTGCAAAAACGCTTGTCACACGCCTTGGTCAACGGCATCACGAACTGGATCGTCGAAGATACCGAAGAAGCGCGCCAGCAATTGCTGGCTAACGGCGGCCGCCCGATCCATGTGATCGAAGGGCCACTGATGGACGGCATGAATATCGTCGGCGATCTATTCGGCCAGGGCAAGATGTTCCTGCCGCAAGTAGTCAAGTCGGCACGCGTGATGAAGCAGGCGGTGGCGCATCTGATCCCGTTCATTGAAGCCGAAAAACTGCTGGAAGAACAGCGCACCGGCATTGTCGCCAAGCCAAAAGGCAAGATCGTGATCGCCACCGTAAAAGGCGATGTACACGATATCGGCAAGAACATCGTGTCGGTGGTCTTGCAATGCAATAACTTCGAAGTGGTGAACATGGGCGTGATGGTGCCGTGCTCGGAAATTTTGGCGATGGCGAAGGCGGAAAGCGCCGACATCGTCGGCATTTCAGGCTTGATCACGCCGTCGCTGGAAGAGATGGCGCACATTGCCAAAGAGATGCAGCGCGACGCGCATTTCCGCACCTTGAAGATTCCGCTGCTGGTCGGCGGCGCCACCACTTCGCGCGCCCATACCGCAGTCAAGATCGCCATCAATTACGAAGGACCAGTGGTGTATGTGCCGGATGCTTCGCGTTCAGTGGCGGTGGCGCAATCGTTGCTGACGCCGGAAAGTCGCGATCAGTATTTGGCAGAAATTGCGACCGATTACGAGCGCATCCGGGTTCAGCACGCGAACAAGAAAGCGCTGCCGATCCTGACGCTGGCACAGGCCCGCGCCAACAAAATGCAGGTATCGTTCGAGGGCGATTTTGCGCCGGTGAAGCCGAAATTCATCGGCCGCCGCGTATTCAAGAATGTCGATCTGGCCACCATCGCGCAATACATCGACTGGGGCCCGTTCTTTCAGACCTGGGATTTGGCCGGGCCTTTCCCTGCCATTTTGCAGGATCAAGTAGTCGGCGAGGTCGCCACCAAAGTATTCGCCGAAGGCCAGGCGCTGCTAAAACAGGTTATCGAAGGCCGCTGGCTCACCGCCAATGGCGTGGCCGCTCTGCTGCCGGCCAACAGCGTGAATGACGACGACATCGAAATTTATACCGACGAGAGCCGCACTGAAGTTGCATTCACTTATTACGGCCTGCGTCAGCAAGGCGTGAAACCGGTAATCGAAGGCACGGATGGCGAAAAAATCCAGCGGCCGAATCAATGCCTGGCCGATTTCATCGCACCTAAATCGTCCGGCGTTAAAGATTACATCGGCATGTTTGCGGTCACCGCCGGTATCGGCATCGAGAAATACGAAAAGCGTTTTGAGGCGGCGCAGGATGATTATTCGTCGATCCTGCTGAAGTCGCTGGCTGACCGTTTGGCTGAAGCGCTGGCCGAACATTTGCACGAACGCGTGCGCACCGACTTGTGGGGTTATGCCTCGCAGGAAAAATTGGACAAGGACGCGTTGATCAAGGAAGGCTATACAGGTATCCGTCCCGCACCCGGTTATCCGGCTTGCCCGGAGCATACGGTCAAGGCCGATATTTTCAAGTTGCTGCAATGCGATGAGATCGGCATGCAGATCACCGAATCGTTCGCGATGTTTCCGGGGGCGGCGGTATGTGGTTTTTACTTTGCGCATCCCGCATCGAAATACTTCAGCGTCGGCAAAATCGGCGAAGATCAGCTCAACGACATGGTGGCACGGCGCGGCGCCAACAAGGAAGACGTCGAGCGTTGGTTGGCGCCGAATTTGTAATGGTGCACGCTTTTTTTGACTGCTGCAGGTATCATGATTTATCGCAACGTACAAGATTGCAAGCTACGACATGATCCGTTTTGACGATATCAAGCTTCAAGTCGGCACCCGTTTGCAAATCATGCTCAAGCGCGGCCCACGGCAAGTGATTTATTACACTACTCTCATCGGCTATGTAAGCGGCGAGTACCTGCTGATTAAAATTCCGTTCGAGAATGGGCTTTCGGTACAGACGCAAGCCCGCGAGCGCGTCACTTTACGGGTATTTTCCGGGATGAACGTGTTTACTTTTGTCTGCAACGTGGAAGCCGTTTTTCTCAGTCCACGGTTCTACATGCATCTCACTTTCCCCGATCAAATCCAGGCCACTGCATTGCGCAAGACAATCAGGGCTAAGGTGGATCTGCCAGTACAGCTTACAGGTAAACAATGGGCTGGCACCATTACCGATATTAGCTTGGACGGTGCTCATATCACTGCGGACAGCGCGCTGGGCGAACCTGAAGCGAAAATTTCGTTATCTTTCACGTTTCAGATCAAGCCGACTAATCAGGAAGTGCGGATCGAAACCAATGCAACGATCCGCAGTGTACGGGAGTTGCCTGCCTTAAAAAAAGATGCTCCAGCACGCTTTTCGCACGGCGTTCTGTTCGATGATATCGACCCGACAAACCGGGTGATGCTGCAAAACATGGTCTACGAATCCCTGCTGGGACTGAAGCCCGAATTAGATTAATTGGGGACATACCTAAATTTCACTGCATTGCCGCAGGCAAGTAAAAGCAGCAATAGAATACATGGTGGCAGAGTCAGTAGTTTAGGCTGATAAAGCGTTAGCCAGCTTACAAATAGCCTGCCCTAATATTTTTCTCGTCCACTGACAAGTTCCTCATATTAATTATTTAGCACCACAAATGTGGCTTAAAATACTATACAGAAGAGCGCGTGGCCACCAGCACGTCTTGCGGTGCAATGCCGTTGCGTGCGGCTCACCTCCGACGTTACGACGTGTACGCAAGCGTTTCTCGTTTGAGAAAATGATTCATCCACTGAAAAAGGAGATTCGTATGAAAGAGTTCATTCGCAAAGTTATGTTGGCGGTCGCCTCTGCATTCGGTACCCTCATTAGTATCGCCATTCTTCGCGCGGCGCATCTTCCTTTCCCTCCGGCACTGTCGTGGGAAGCCTTGCCACAATGGGGAGTGTTCGCTGCGGTGACTTATACCTGCAGCACTCTATGTATATTCATTGCGGGCCGCGTCTTCTGTGAAACACAAAGCCCCGATTCAACTGGCTCGCACCCCACCGCATAACATGTCGCCCGACACGGAAACGCACATGCAGGAGGCCGCTTCGCGACAATTTTTGCGCTTCGCAAACTGCTCCATCCGCTGTATATCAAAAGACCATGAGCACCGCCGAAACGGGACTGGTCTCGCAAATATCCCGTCATCCGCACCTACATTGTTCTAAAGTAGGACATCACGTGAATCGACTGAAAATTTCCACCCGGCTCAAGCTGCTCGTTGGCGTTCTTGCCGCTTTACTGGTGCTCATTGGCAGCATCGGTCTGCACAACATCTCAAAGATGGTGAGGAGTTAAACACGTCGTACAACGAGAATTTTCTGGGCACCGCGAAAACAGCCGACATCAAATACATGATGCTGCGCAACCGCCTTGGTATTGCCAACGCCCTGTTGGAGCAAACGCCCGAGAGAACCCAGACTACCAACGAAGAGGTCGAAATCAACCTCTCCAAAACTGCCAAGTTATGGGAAGGTTACATGGCCAGTCCCATGAGTCTGGAAGAAGCACAACTGGCTAAGACCTATGCCGACAAGCGCGCGCAGTTTGTGCAAGAAGGCATTGAGCCCGCACTGGCCGCGCTACGCGTCAGCAACTACCCTGAGGCAAAACGAATCATGCTGGAAAAAATTCGCCCCGGTTTCGATGTCGCACGCACAGCAGCCGATGTCCTGCTTAAGTACCAGCTTAACGAAGCCAAAACGAACTTTGAAACCAACAGCGACCGCTTTCAGGCCATCCGAGCCGTGTCAATAACCTTAATTGCGCTGGGCTTGCTATTCGCGGTGTTGTTTGACGGCTTGCTGATGCGCGGCGTTACCGTCTAACTGCGGCGTGCTGTGGAAGTGGCTAATGCGGTCGCGCATGGCGATTTAAACCAGACCACTCCAGAGCGGGGCAGCGATGAAATAGTGGCACTGATGCGCGCTTTGGTCGAGATGCAAACCCGCCTTGCCGATGTGGTGGGTAACGTGCGCCAAGGCTCTGAAGGCGTCGCCATTGCCAGCGCCGAAATCGCTCAAGGCAACAACGATCTGAGTGCCCGCACCGAAGCCCAGACCAACACGCTAGAGCAGACCGAGGCCCCCATGGAAGAGCTAGCGCCACCGTTAAACAAAGCGCCGACAACGCCGCCAGGCTAACATACTGTCAATGAGCGCCAGCGCGGAAAGAGTGAAGCAAGACGCCGCGCTGGTGGGTCAAGCCGGCACCACCCTGATTGAGGCGGTGGCAGTATCCGCCGCGTGACCGACAGATTGAAGCACGCGTACGCTGCTTGAACCACATTGATCCTATTCGAATTGCCAAATGCAAACCGTAGCTGCAACAAGCCTTTCCCGACGTTCTCGCAGTCATCCCGGGATTCCGTCAACAAATACTTTCAACTCGCCCGGGGCAAACTGGATCCAGCTCTCATTGGCTGTCAGCGGCTCGGTAACAATGATGGCGACGCAGTCTTGCGGAGTGGTAACCTGGGAAAAATCGACGCTGACATCCTCGTCCGACAATTTGGCTGTGGCAAAAGGATAACGCCGCACAATGTAATGCAGTTTGGTCGAGCAGTGCACAAACAGCGCAGCGCCGTCCGACAGCATCATATTGAAAGTGCCGTTGCAGGCGATCCCGTTGCACAGTTCTTGCAATGCAATTTTCAGTTGTGCATTGGTCGGGCGATGCGCGCCGAAGCGGTGCCGCAATTGCTGCAAAATATAGCAAAATGCATATTCGCTATCGGTGCCTCCGACCGGATGGTAGGCGCCCACCAGCGCTGGCGTGAAATCCGTCAGGTTGCCGTTATGCGCAAAAACCCAGTAATGTCCCCACAATTCGCGTACGAAAGGATGGCAATTTTCCAGCGCCACCGCGCCATGAGTGGCCTTACGAATATGCGCGATAACACTCTTGGACTTGATCGGGTAGCGTTTGATCAGTTCAGCAATCGGCGACTCCACAGCGGCCAGATGGTCGACAAAATGGCGCACCCCATTGCCCTCGAAGAAAGCGATACCCCAGCCGTCCTTGTGTTCATCGGTACGGCCGCCGCGCGTAGCGAAGCCGGTGAAGCTGAAAACGATGTCGGTGGGAACGTTGCAATTCATCCCTAGGAGTTGGCACATGGTTTGAGGTTAAATCCAAAAAACGCATTGAGAAAGGGAGCGCAACTACGGTAACACGTGACGCCGACACCGTATAGCGTGCGGGGTTATAGTGTGTTCGTATGCGTATCGTGGCGCCACCGACGGACTCGGATCAGTTCGCCAAGGAAACATGCTTATCGGCAGTATTCATGGAGTGCCTTGCATTATATGCGGCTAACTAGCAGATGACAATATACCCCTGTCCAGTATAAAAAACTGCACTGTGATATTATCCGGCTTATGCTTTGGCCAAAACGCCTAAGCGGCCGGGCCTTGTGTTCAACTAATCAACCAAGGGAGGCATACACCGTGGCAAAACAAATCTGCATCAATCATGTATTCAAAGTGTTCGGCGATGCACCGCAAGATGCACTCGAACTGGTACGTCAAGGCTGCACCAAAGAGGAAGTCCTGGCGCGCACCGGCAACACGATCGGCGTGTTCGACGCCAGCTTTACCATCGAGGCTGGTGAAATTTTCGTCATCATGGGGCTGTCCGGGTCGGGCAAATCGACCTTGGTGCGCTTGCTCAACCGACTGATTGAACCGACTGCCGGCACCATTCTGGTCAACGGCTCTGACATTAACGATCTGTCCGACGCCCAGTTGCGTGCCTTGCGCCGCAAGGACATCAGCATGGTGTTCCAATCCTTTGCGCTGATGCCACACATGACGGTGCTAGACAATACGGCGTTCGGTCTGGAACTGGCCGGCGTCGGTCACGCCGAGCGCACTTCTCAGGCGGCACAGGCACTGGAGCAAGTGGGCCTCACCGGCTGGGGCGCGAGCTACCCGGACGAGCTTTCCGGCGGCATGCAGCAGCGCGTGGGTTTGGCGCGGGCGCTGGCGTCGGACCCATCCATCCTGCTGATGGACGAAGCTTTTTCAGCTCTCGATCCGATCATCCGCACTGAGATGCAGTCGGAGCTTTTACGGCTGCAGCAGGTCAAGCGCCGCACCGTGGTTTTCATTTCGCACGATCTGGATGAAGCGATGCGCATTGGTGATCGCATAGCCATCATGAAAGACGGTCATGTGGTGCAGGTCGGCACGCCCGATGAAATTTTGCGCAATCCGGCTGACGACTATGTGCGCAGCTTCATATACGGCGTGGATGCGGCAGCCGTGTTCAAGGCTGTTGACATCGCGCAAAAAAAACAGATCGTGGTGTCCGAGCACTCCAATCGGGGCGCCCGCGCCGCACTCAAGATGCTGGAGGATCAGGATCGCAACTACGCTTACGTGGTCGGCCCAATGAAGCAATACTTGGGCGTGGTCTCGGCCGACTCGCTGCACGCTGCGCTGCACGATCATGTCGGCCCACTCGGCTTGGCCCCCGCCTACTTGCCGGATGTGACGCCGATTGCCGCGGATGCGCCGGTCAGCGAATTGTTCGGCCAGGTGGCGCAGGTGCACTACGCCGTGCCCGTGGTGGCCGCAGACGGGCGTTTTTGCGGCGCTATTAGCAAGACAATCCTGCTGAAATTCTTGGATCGCGATACCCCTGTAGTGCCCGCGCTCTAAATCTGAAAGGTTTCCCCTCATGCAAAACACATCCACACCGGAGGCGCACCCAATTGGTTCCAGCGCCAGTCCCTCTCCCTGGGACAGCACCGCGCAGATTAGCCCGGCGGCACCGCCACCGGCAGACGCCGACCCTTGGCTGAATACCCCAGCGCCGACCGGCTCAGCGGGCGACAGCGCAGCGGCAGCAAGCAATTGGCTGGACGCCCCAGCCGCTGCAGTGCCTACCGATGGCGGCAGTGCAGACGGTTGGCAAATTCAGCAATTGTGGGATGGTTCGTTGCCGATCGAATCCTGGATTAACCGGGGTCTGGACTGGGTGGTGTTGCACTTTCGTCCTTTTTTCCAGACTGTGCGTGCGCCCATCGATAGTACGCTGACCTGGGTCGAAGCTTTGCTGCAAAGCGTGCCATCGCTGGCAATGGTCGCACTGTTCGGCCTGGTGGCCTGGCAATTTGCCGGCCGTGCGGTGGCACTCGGCACGGTGATATCGCTGTTGGTAGTGGTAATGCTGGGCATCTGGCCCGAAGCCATGGTCACGCTGTCGCTGGTGTTGACCTCGCTGGTGTTTTGCCTGGTCGTGGGCTTGCCGCTGGGTATTTTGCTGGCCAGCAGCAATCGTGCACAGCGCATCATGCGCCCGTTGCTGGATGCCATGCAGACCACGCCGGCCTTCGTGTATCTGGTTCCGGTGGTGATGCTGTTCGGCATCGGCAACGTGCCGGGCGTGATCGTCACCATCATCTTTGCGTTGCCGCCGCTGGTGCGGCTCACCAATCTCGGTATCCGTCAGGTGCGCCCCGACTTGATCGAGGCGGCACGCGCTTACGGCGCGTCACCCTGGCAACTGTTACTCAAAGTGCAATTGCCACTGGCCATGCCTTCCATCTTGGCCGGGGTCAACCAGACGCTGATGTTATCGCTGTCGATGGTGGTGATTGCTTCCATGATTGCAGTGGGCGGTCTGGGTCAGATGGTGCTGCGCGGTATTGGTCGCCTGGACATGGGCTTGGCCACTGTGGGCGGCCTGGGCATAGTGCTGCTAGCGATTTCACTGGACCGCATCACGCAAGCGGCGGGCCAGCCGCGTCGCGGTGTTCGCCACTGGTGGCACACCGGCCCGACCGGGCTGGTGTGGCGCTTGCTGCGCCACAGCGGCAAGCCATCCGAGGGCGTTGCCGAGCAACCTGTACCACCGGCTCCGACCTCCCCTGCGTAGTAACCACAGCGGCACTCAGCCCGCAACCAGCGGTCTTTTCCATCCTGAACTGAAGGAGTTAATCTCATGAAGTTAATCTCAACAATAATGATCAAGCGGCGCTTTGCCCGCCCTCTGCTAGCCGGCACCCTGCTAGCCCTGGCGGCCCAAGCCTCGGCCGCTACCCTGCCCGGCGAAGGCGTCAAAGTGCTGCCGCTGCAAAACTCGATTGCCGAAGAAACCTTCCAGACGCTGCTAGTGTCGAAAGCTCTGCAAAAGCTCGGCTACGATGTGCAGCCGATCAAGGAAGTGGCGCCTCCGACCGCAAACATTGCGATTGCCAACGGCGACGCCACCTTCGTGGCCGACCACTGGAATCCGCTGCACGCCGACTTCTACAAGAACGCTGGCGGCGACGCCAAGCTCTCGCGCAAGGGCGTGTACTCGGATAATGCGGCCCAAGGCTACCTGATCGACAAAGCCACCGCCACCAAATACAAGATCACCAATATCAGCCAGTTCGCCGACCCCAAGATCGCCAAGCTGTTCGACACCGATGGCGATGGCAAAGCCGACCTGACCGGTTGCGACCCTGGGTGGGGTTGCGAAGCCGTCATCGAGCACCAACTCACTGCCTACAAGCTGCGCGATACGGTGACGCACAAGCAAGGCAGCTATGCCGCGCTGATTGCAGACACGCTGACGCGCTTCAAAGAGGGCAAGCCGGTCTTTTACTACACCTGGACACCCTACTGGGTGAGCGCCCAGCTGCGCCCGGGACGCGATGTGGTCTGGCTGGAGGTGCCTTTTTCCTCGCTGCCGGGCGAGCAGGCCAAGCTCGACACCAAACTGCCCAATGGCAAGAATTACGGTTTTGTCGTGAACAAGCAGCAAATCGTGGCCAACAAGAAGTTCGTCGAGGACAACCCAGCCGCCGGCAAGCTGTTTGAAGTGATGCAACTGCCCATTAGCGATATCAGCGCGCAAAACATGCGCATGAATGCAGGCGAGAACAAGCCGGCAGACATCGAACGCCACACCAACGGCTGGATCAAGGGACACCAGAAAACCTTCGATAGCTGGATTGCGCAAGCACTGGCCGCCGCCAGGAAGTAAACGAAGATACGACTAAAACGGCTGCCAGCGCTTGGCTAAAGAGTGCTGGCAATTTTTTTTAATACCCTCCGGGTTATCTTGCGAACAACCAATCGCCATATCGTATGGCTGCCAACCGGTCCGAGCGCAGAGTTGGCCAGGGCCTTCTCCTATGCAGACCGACGCCGGAATGCAGGCACCGCGTGCGTATTGGCGTATAGCGCGGGTGGCGTAAAATAGGACTCCTTTGCGCCATTCCCCATGGCATCAGTGGCGCGCAGCCGACCATATTCCGTACCTGATAGGTAACTCCATGAATTTTGCCTTGCCCGATATAGAAATTTCAGAACAGCTGATTCGCCGCTTCGATACCCTAGGCCCGCGGTATACCTCGTATCCGACCGCAGATCGCTTTCACGCCGAATTCAATACCGCGTCTTACAACGCGCAGCTGGAACAGCGCGTTTCCAACGCAGGCAACAATCCACCGCTGTCGATTTACGTACACATACCGTTTTGTGAGTCGCTGTGTTATTTCTGCGCCTGCAACAAGATCATTACCAAGGAGCATGGCCGGGCAGCCGAATACCTGCGCTATCTGGACAAGGAAATGGCGCTGGTGGCCGCGCGCATAGGATGCGATCGGCAGACCGCGCAGTTGCATTTCGGCGGCGGCACGCCGACTTTTTTAAGTCCTGACGAATTACGCCAGCTAATGCAGATGCTGCGCAGCCATTTCAATTTCTTGCCGGACGCCGAACTGGGCATCGAAATCGATCCGCGCACTGTCAGCGACGACACCATGGCGCTACTGGGCGAACTGGGCTTCAATCGCACCAGCTTCGGGGTGCAGGATTTCGACCCTGCGGTGCAACAAGCGGTGAACCGGATTCAGCCGCGGGAGATGGTCGAAAAAGCCGTCAGCGCCAGTCGCAAGGCCGGCTTTGTATCGGTCAATGCCGATCTGATTTACGGACTGCCGAAGCAATCTCTGGCAAGCTTCGACCGCACGTTGGACAGCATTATCGAATTGTCGCCGGATCGCATCGCGCTGTATAACTACGCGCATCTGCCGAGCCGCTTCAAGGCGCAGCGCCTGATTGTCGACAGCGACTTGCCTTCGGCCGAGGAACGGCTGCAGATTTTTCTGTTGTCGATGCGCCGCCTGCTGGAAGCCGGTTATGTGTATATCGGTCTGGATCACTTTGCCAAGCCGGACGATGAATTGAACCGTGCACGCCTGAATAAAAGTTTGCATCGTAATTTTCAGGGGTATACCACGCGCGCCGACTGCGACCTGGTCGGCTTGGGCGTGTCCGCTATCAGCAAAGTAGGCGATTCGTATAGCCAGGCGGTGCGTACCGTAACTGAGTATTACCAACGCATCGACAGCGGCGAACTGCCGATCGATCGCGGTTATGCGCTCTCGATGGACGATGTGTTGCGGCGTCAGGTAATCATGGAGCTGATGTGCAGCGGACCGGTCGATTTTGATGCAATCAATCGGGCCTATGACATTGATTTTGTCAGCTACTTCGCACCCGAGCTGGGCTTGCTGGCACAGTATGAAGAAGCCGGCCTGATCACTGTCGACGCCCGCAGCATCCAGGTCAGTGCCAAGGGACGGCTGTTCGTGCGCGCGGTCGGAATGGTGTTCGATAAATACCTGATTCAAAATACCACTTCGAAATTTTCCAAGCTTATTTGAAAACAAGTGGGGTATGTTGTAAATCATAGTGTTACACGCATAATAAATATGCGTATATTAAAAATACATAGGCACGTATGTTGATTTTTAGAAAGTAAAAAAGCGCTTTTTTTGTGCAGCATCAAATGCTGTGCATGTAGTCTTTTAATTGTCAAAAAGACCTTATATTTTAGCGACCCGATTACTATAATGCGACGACCAACCCATACGATAGGAGGTCGGCATGTCTTTTACGCATTCTGTTCTTGTCTCCGCTTTTCTAGCAACGTTATTGACCGCTTGTAAAAAGGCAGAAACCCCGCCTGCCCCAACCCTCAGTGGTGCCAGCGGGTCGATTGCGGCCCCTGAAAGTGCGATGCCGTCGCCCGATGCAAAAATACCGGTAGCCTCGCCAGTGTCCGCAACTGGCAGCGGCAATGCCAGCAGCTCGACGCAAGCCGATCCAAAGGAACTCACCAAGGAACAGGAGGCAACGTCGATGCCGTTATCTGGCCAGGCGAATAACCACTCCACGCCAGCTGCTACCGAAGAAAAAAAGTAAATACAGTATTCTTGGCCGGCAAACCATTCAACGGTTTCGGGACAAACAGGTCTCGTGTTGCCCTATGACTTCAGACTATTCCAGGATTATTTATAACTTTTGGCCCGCAGTACGGAATGGTTTGCGGCCCTCCTCCCAAGCATGGGTATCTACACCAGCACCAACCCTGTTCATACGGTATTAGCCTGAAATATTGGCAACTCCATCCGTTTTAAAGATCGGAGCAAATGCGCCGTTTCGCCGCGTCGTACTCTTCTTTCAGGCGCATCACCATTGCGGCCACCGTAGGCACGTCGGTCATCAGGCCAACGCCTTGCCCGGCGCCCCAAATATCACGCCACGCCTTGGCACTACCGGAGCCGAAATTCATCGCTGTTTTATCTGCCTGCGGCAAGTTTTCCGGGTCCAATCCTGCCTGGACGATAGATTTTTTCAGGTAGTTGCCATGCACCCCGGTAAATAAATTGGTGTAGACGATGTCGGCGGCTGCCGACTCGACAATCGCTGCGCGATAATCGTCGCTGACATTCGATTCCTTGGTGGCCAGCCAGCGCGAACCGATATACGCCAGATCGGCGCCCATTGCCTGCGCGGCGAGAATCGCATCGCCGGTTGCGATCGAACCCGACAGCGCAACCGGGCCTTGGAAAAATTTGCGAATTTCGCCCACCAGCGCGAACGGCGACAAAGCACCAGCATGGCCGCCGGCCCCGGCCGCCACCAGAATCAAGCCATCGACCCCGGCTTCCAGCGCTTTTTGCGCGTGACGGATCGAAATCACGTCGTGCAACACGATGCCGCCGTAGCTGTGGATCGCATCCAGCATTTCCTTCGGCGGCGCGCGCAAGGAGGAAATGATGATCGGAATCTGGTGCTTGACGCAGACTACGACGTCGTGCGCTAACCGGTCATTGGACTGGTGGACGATCTGGTTGACTGCAATTGGCCCCACTTTGATGTCAGGATTGGCCGCTTGGTAGGTCGCCAGTTCAGCCCGAATCTGACTCAGCCAGGTGTCGAGCAACTCCGCCGGGCGCGCGTTGAGCGCCGGGAAAGCGCCGACGATGCCGGCTTTGCATTGGGCAATCACCAAGGCCGGGCCGCTGGCAATGAATAGCGGAGAACCGATAACCGGAAGACGTAGATTCTGTAGTACCGCAGGCAATGCCATAGTGACCTCACGAAAGTTTCAAATGAAAAATCGATTATAGGGCGAAAAAAGTACGAGCGTGCTAGATTGTCCGCTCTAGCAAATTGGAACACAATCGATCGCTATTTCAAGGAGATACCATGCCAAACCAATGCTTCACTTTCACTATCGCCGATCAGGTCGCCCACCTGGTGCTCAATCGCCCACAAGCCATGAACACCATGCAGCCGGTATTTTGGCGCGAATTGACTGCGATCCTGACCAGTTTGCAGCGCGATGCACCGGCTCGCGCGCTAGTAATTTCTTCCACCGGCAAACATTTTAGCGCCGGGATGGCGCTCGATGTGTTCGCCAATGCCGGCGCTTCCGGCTTCACACTGGATGAAAAGAGCGCTGCCGGGCGCGCCACTATCGCCCACACGGTAGCCGAGATGCAACAGGTATTTACCCAGTTGGAACAGTTGCGCATGCCGGTCATCGCCGCCATCCAGGGCGGCTGCATCGGCGGCGCGGTGGATCTGGCTTGCGCTTGCGATATTCGCCTGACGACAGCCGATGCCTTCTTTTGCATCCAGGAAATCAATATCGGCATGACGGCTGACATGGGCACTTTGCAACGCTTGCCGAAGTTGATTCCAGAAGGCGTGGTACACGAACTGGCCTACACCGGGCGCCGCCTGTCGGCCCAACGCGCACTGGCGTTGGGATTGTCGAATGCGGTATTCGAGTCGCAGCCGGAACTGATCGAAGAAGCGCTAGCAATGGCGCACGAAATCGCCCAAAAACCGCCCGTCGCCATCTGGGGCAGTAAGCAAGCGATCCACTACGCGCGCGACCATGCAACCCACGATGCACTGCAACAGATGGCTTGGTTGCAGGCCGGCATCTGGCAGGGCAGCAACTTGCTGGAAGCCTTCCTCGCCAAGCAGCAGAATCGCGCCACCCGGTACGACGATTTGCCGCCGCTGCAATCGTTTGCCGACGCTGATTACACGCTTGGAAATGGGTAAAAAATCAGTGCCGTTGGGGACAAGCCGGGAGGGTATGCAACAAGACCGTAATCGCGGGTACAGTGAGGATGCGGCCTAAAGGTAGCGACAGGCTACTTGTCTATAATTGAAAACGATCAGGCTCAAAAAATACAATTTATCCGGTTGCGGAAATCGTCATTGTTGTCGGAAGTAAAGGCGCAATTACGGTCAGACTCGATTAACCAGCAGGTCGCCTTCAATCACCGCAGCGCCGACTTTCACCAACTGCGCAATCGCCCATTGCGTGAGCACCGGTAGCGGTTGTTGCAGGAAGCGCCGGTTGGCCTCAAGCAATATGTGCATCTGCGACAGCAGTTGCGGCAGCTCGGCTAGTGCAATGCGTTGCCGATCCAGCAACAGGAATTTGAGTAGCACCTTGACCGCATTCTGCGCGTTGCGCACCGGATCTGCGGATAGATAATCTATGCGGGAAAACGCGACATCAAGTGCCTGTTGCACGCCATTAAAAGGTGCGCCGTGGCCTGGAATAACCACGTGGACGTCGAGTGTGGCGATTAGTTCCAGCGTGGCACGCACTTCGGCAAAGCCGGATTCACCTACCAGTTCCGGGAAAACCACACCGAAACCGTTTTGCCATAACGCGTCGGCGGAAATCAGAATTCGTTCTTCAGGACAAAACAGAATCAGCGAATGCGGGTCATGGCCGGGCGCACCCAGCACTTGCCACTCCATGTCGCCCAGCGTCAGCGTGGCGCCGGCCTCGATGGTATCGTCAAAACTGAAACGCGCGCATTGCTGGCCGGTGGCGCTGAAACTCAGCGCGTCTTCATCCCAAACACTGACTTTTTGCGCTTCGGAGGCGGGAATCGTAGTACGGCAGTCGTATGCTTGCTGCAGCACGGCATTGCCACCGCAATGGTCGGAATGCAGATGGGTGTTGATCAATCGTTCCAGCGGCCGTCCCTGTAGCGCGTATTGCACCAGCGCCAGGGTTTGCGCCGCGTGCGTGTGGTAGCCGCTGTCGATTAGGGCGGTCTGACTGCGTCCGCCAAACAGGATATTGTTGGAAGACAGCCAGCCGCGTTCCAGAACCTGCATAGTGGCCGGCAGGTGCGCCGGCGGATTGGTTGGCTGCGTCATTTCATGCTTTCATCTGGTAGGTCAGTGATATTTTGGCGCGCTGCACATCGGCCCAGAGTACTTGATGGTTGTGCAGCCAGCGCAATCGTCAAAAAAGCGGCTACGTATTTGAACCCCTTGGGCCACTTGCAGCAAACAGGAATAGTCACGATTCGCTCGGGCTGGTAAAACGGCATGGGCATTCATAAAGGCTAAGGGTCCGGTTATTGTTCTATTTTTGCGCAGTGCGGCGCTGGATTTCCTGCCACATCGTGCGTTTATCGTTTTCGCTGGCTTGGCTCCAGGCGATGATTTCTGGAATGGTGCGCCGGCAGCCTAGACACAGGCCTGAGGCATCATCCATTTTGCACAGATTGATGCAGGGCGATGGTAGCGGGCCGACGTGGGTTTCGGGATCGAAATCCTGGATAGGCTTGGTCATGCCGACAACCGCGTTTTCTTCTCTGCCAATTTGGCGTTGAAGCGTTCCGGCAGGATGACCGCACGTTCGTGCGTACCCTCGGCAATCTTGTCCAGTGCGTCCCAAGCCTCGACCTGAAACACGATACGACGGCCCTCGACGGCGGTCACTACACCCTTGATATGCAGCGCCATGCCGGGCGGCGTCGCTGCCAGATGCCTGAAATTGACCATGGTGCCCAAACTCTGTTCGCGCGGCCAATCCATAAACCGCATGATGCCATTGACACAGGCCAACTCCATCAGTCCCACCATGTAACCGGTGGCGAGAACATCAGGCATTTCGCGGCAAAACGCGGTGTCGTGATATAGGTTCGGCACAGTCGCGCGTTCAGGAATGACGGTGCGCCACTCGAAAGTGACGCCAGCTTGCAAATCGGGGCTCATTGGTTGAGTTTCATAATCGGAATTGGAGGAGAAAAAACCATTGTGCCGTTAAAATGCAACGTTTTTTGGTTGCGCGACGGCTGGTCCGCGCAGTAGTGAAAAGGAATTCGGCAAAAACGACCGCGCACCTCAGATTACTACGTACGCGTTATTGGTGCTGATCAACCAAAGCTTTGGCCAGAAGTTCCGCCACCACTTCGTTCATTCCGATTCCCCGCGCCTGCGCCACAGCCTGCAACTGGGCCACCAGATCGCTGTGCAGCTTAACCGCGAATGGCACCAGACCGAGCGCCTGATCCAATTTGCGCTGGTCGCGCCGGTCCAGGGCCACGGCGACATCCTGTCCGAACGCTGGACTGGTGCCGGCTTGCTTCATTTTACCGGTCAGTTTCATTGCTTTTTGCTTTTCCAGGCCGGATTTTTTCATGGCTTTATTCCTCTTTAAATTGAAGCGACCCATTTTACGCAAGTGCGGCGGTGACGAGGCACTTAAAACGTTTCGCCATCCCGACAAATGCCTGCCGGCACTTTCGATGCTATCAATATGAATTAGGAGTATGCATTAAAACAGTGCATTCTCCGCATATATTCATTGCATAATACAAAAATACACTGCCTTGTATATCTATTGTGGTCGAGCCGACAGGAGGTGCGCCGCATTGAAAGGAGGCGGCACCGTCATTAGCGACCGGGCAGCGCGATGGCCAACTCATCGGCCAAGGTTTGCACCAGCAGCGCGGCCGGCATTGGGCGCGCCAAGGCAGCGCCTTGTCCGGCCCAAAGCGACATCATTTCCAGTTGGCCCTGCTGGGTCGCTGCCTGACGAATTTCGGCAGTCAGTGCGTTCTGGGCCGGGTAAGCCGGCATCTCCTGCTCGAAAGGGCGTAACTGCTGCATGAAATCGGTGACGATGCTGCGCGCATATCGGCCTGAAAATACCCGCGTCAGGCGTGTGCCGTCGTCGCTGGTGTGCGTGATACGTTGTTTCCAGCCCGGATGAATGCCGGCTTCCGGGCAGCACAAGAAGGCGGTGCCGAGTTGCGCCGCCTGCGCGCCCAGGATCAGCGCGGCGGCAATGCCCTTGCCATTCATGATGCCGCCGGCCGCGATCAGCGGCACATTGACGGCGCGCGCGACCTGCGGAATTAGCGCCATCAGGCCGATTCCCGATTGTTCGAAGTCACCCAGAAAGGTGCCGCGATGACCGCCCGCTTCAATCCCCTGGATACAAATTGCATCGGCGCCGGCCGCTTCCCAGGCTTTGGCTTCCGCTACCGTAGTGGCAGTGCCGATCACACACGAGCCCTGTTGCCTGAATTGCGCCACTGTGGCGGCGTCGAGCACGCCGAAAGTAAAGCTGACCACCGGCGGCGCGAGTGCCAGCAGGGTGGCGATCTGGGCTTGATTATTTTCGCAAAATTTGGCAGGGCGGCTTGCCGCCGGCAGACCCAGAGAAGCCCGAAACGGATTCAGACGCACCTGTGCCGACGCCAGTTCAGCATCGTTCGGATGCGGCTCTTCCAGCACGAACAAGTTGACATTGAACGGACGGCCGGTCAAAGCGCGCACCCGTTGCAGGCTTTCGGCAATCGCAGCGGGCGACAGCGTGGCCGCTGCGAACGAACCCAAGGCGCCGGCATTCGAAACGGCCGCCACCAGTTCCGGCGTGGTAGCACCGCCGGCCATCGGCGCCTGTATGATCGGATGATTGATGCCAAGCATCTTTACGAAACGTGAATACATGATTAAGCGACTCCCCGTATTTGGAAAAAATGGATAGGTACGCAATATTCATACGCAACGTTCGCGGCTGTCATTTCAGCGCGCGTTGCGCGTATTAGCGCGGATTTTTCAAGCCACTACAGCGTATTATTTTCGGCTACAATTTAGCTGCGATGCAGTTGCAAATAAGCGAAAAGCAACTGCGCAGTACGCATTTGCCGAGTGCCAATGCGAGTATATTTAACCGTGCAATGGCTGCATCTTAAATGCTACAAAAGCTAACCAGGAGAACAAAATGCTAGTGCATGAATATACGCGACATAGCGGACAGCGTTTGACCTATACCATCGTATATGGCGAAGGAGAGTATTTCATCCAGCGTGATGGCCAGTTGAAGAAATCCGTTCCAGATGCATTCGTCGCAGCTGTCAGCCCTGAAGAAGCCAAACCTGAACTTATGCTGCGCATGGCGATAGCGGATATCGAAGTGCTGATCGGGATGGAGGAATAGGCCGCCAGGCTTGTTCTATCGTTTTAATGCCTGGAGTCTGAATGCCATACGAAACAATACATGATTATGAAATCGAATATTCAGGCGCGCGGTTACCCGATAGTACGCATTGGGCAGCGATGGTGACAGTTTACGGCCCGTCTCGCAGTCCCATGCATAGAAGCTGCATTTTTCCTTTGCAGCGCGTCTCTATTAATACCATTTTTACCAACGCAGAACAGGCAGAAAAAGAAGCGCACAAAGTGGCGCTTCAGATGTTCGAACCCGGGACCCAGCGCGGTTCCGGCGCATAGAGCGCGCCGCAGCAACGGTTCTCGCGCAGTGCCTTGGATAAATTAACGATCAACCGGCGCGCTTGGCCGCCAGCGCATTGCCGGCGCGGCTGACTGCCTTGCGCCCCAGATGCTGCGAGATGAACTGGCCGGCGTCTACCACTGCGTCCAGGTCGATGCCGGTGGCGATGTCCAAGCCCTGCATCAAAAACAGCACATCTTCGGTGGCGACATTACCGGTAGCGCCTTTCGCATACGGACACCCGCCCAAGCCGGCCACCGAGGAATGAAAAATCGACACGCCGACTTCGAGACTGGCGTAGATGTTGGCAATGCCCTGACCGTAGGTATCGTGGAAGTGACCCGACAGTTGCGCCAACGGAAACTCTTGCGCGGCGCGTTGCATGATCGCATGCACTTTCAGCGGAGTGGCTACGCCAATGGTGTCGGCGATATCAATCTCGTCGCAGCCCAGTTCGCGCATGCGGCGCACTACGTCAGCCACCGCATCGGCCGATACTTCGCCCTGATACGGACAGCCGAACGCGCAACTGATGCTGCCGCGCAAACGCAAACGGTGTTGCTTGGCGGCGAGCGCGACGTCGCGGAAACGTTCGATCGATTCGGCAATCGAGCAATTGATGTTCTTTTGCGAAAAGGCTTCGGAGGCTGAACCGAAGATCACCACTTCATCCGCCTTGGCTGTAAGCGCAGCCTTGAAGCCTTGCATGTTCGGCGTCAGCACCGAATACACCACGCCCGGCTTGCGCGTGATACCGGCCATTACTTCGGCCGATGTCGCCATTTGCGGCACCCACTTGGGCGACACGAAAGAAGCCGCTTCGATGTTGATAAAACCGGCTTGCGTGAGGCGGTTGACCAGTTCGATCTTGACCTCGGCCGAAATGGTTTCCTGTTCGTTTTGCAAGCCGTCGCGTGGGCCGACTTCGACGATCTTGACTTGTTGCGGGAGATTGCTGGATGGATTCATTGGGATGTGTCCTTGATATGAAAGTAGTGCAGGCCTGCAGCTTGAAACCGATGCAGCGCGGTAGGTGCGAATTTATTCGCACTCTTAACCATTCTGTGTGCGCTGATGCGAATAAATTCGCACCTGCAACGTCATTGTGACCGTTCCATTATTTAATACCCTTTGCTTCGATCGACGATTCCAACGATAGGTTCGCCCTGCTCCAGCGCCTGGATTTTCTCGGCGATCTGGCGAATGCTTTCTTCACGCAGGGTCAGCGCAGCGATGTGCGGCGTAATGTCAATGCGCGGTTCTTGCCAGAACGGGTGTTGCGGCGGTAGCGCTTCGGTGCGGAACACATCGAGCGTCGCGCCGGCCAGATGCTCCGATTTAATCAACGCCAGCAAGTCCGATTCTGCCACATGCGCGCCGCGGGCGACGTTGATCAGGTATGCGCCTTTCGGCAGTTTTTCCAGCATGCTGCGGCTGAGGATTTGCGTGGTTTCGGCAGTCAGGGGCAAAATGCAAACCAGAACCTGGCTACTCTGCAAAAAATCATCCAGTTCCTCTTCGCCGGCAAAACACGTCATGTCCGGCAAGTCCTTGCGGCTGCGACTCCAGCCGCGCAGCGGGAAACCGAAGTGCTGCACCGCTCTGGCAATTCGACTGCCGAGTACGCCCAGGCCGAGGATGCCGACCGTGAAATTGTGCTTGTCATGCGGCCGCAATGGCCGCCAGATGCCAACCCGTCTTTGCGCTTCATAGTCATCGAAACGGCGGAAATGACGCAGGATTGCGTAGCTTACGTATTCTGCCATTTGCACTGCCATGCCGGCGTCGTCCAGTCGCACGATAGGCACGTTCGGCGGCAGCGCAGCACCCAGTTGCAGAATCGCATCGACTCCCGCACCGAGATTGAATACCGCCTTCAAGCCGGCATGACCGGCCAGCATCGCGGCCGGCGGTTTCCAGGCCACGATGTAATCGGCCGGTAAGACATCTGCTGTGCCCATGCCGTGCTGCCAAACTTGTACGCGGGCCTGCGGCAAGACTTGCGACAATCCAGCCAGCCAGGGCTCAGGCTTGTTATCAGGGCTATAAAATAAAATCTGCATAAGAAAAATCAGAAAAAATGGAATGCTGTTTTTGTAGGTTGGGTTCGCCGCTTCATCGCGTAACCCGACCTACGAAGGTGCGTAGCAGTGATTATGCAAGCTTGAACGCCAACAACGGCGCTCCGTCGGCAACCTGATCGCCAATCGCATACAACACTTCTTCGACCATGCCGTCGCCAGGAGCGGCGATGGTGTGCTCCATTTTCATCGCTTCCATAATCACCAGCGGTTCGCCTTTTTTGACGTGCTGGCCTTTTTCAACCAGTACCGCCACCACTTTACCCGGCATCGGTGCAGTCAAGCGGCCACCATCGGCTTCCGCTGCTCCAGCATGTGCCAGCGGGTCGTTGTAGTTAAGCGCGGTGCGGCCGCCGCCTGCAAAAACGTGAAATACGTCGCCGTCGCGCACCACCGAGCCGCGCACCGCGCGCTGATCCAGTGTCAGTCTGAAGTCGCTGTTGTCATGCAGGCTAAGAGTCGTTTTGACCGATGCTGAGCCCAGTCCGATTTGCCAGCCGTCAGATTGATACTCCACGGTGAGCGGCTGCGCCTCGGCATCTTCCAGCGCCGCATCGGCAAAATGCAGGGTGCGCTGCAATCCGCTATTCATGCGCCAGCCGCTAGTGTTTCCGAACGGGTCATTCGCAGCCGCCGATTTTTCTGAAGTCACTAAAGCCACCGCTGCCAGCGCCAGCACATCGATCGAGACTGGGGCCGCCGCTGGAAACAGCGCGTCACCGTTGCGCTCGATTAAGCCGGTATCCAGATCGGCGCTGGAGAACGACTGGCTCGCGATCAAGCGCTGCAGGAACGCAATATTATTCGCCAGGCCGACGATCTGGTATTCGGACAAGGCTTGCGCCATGCGCGCCAGCGCTTCATTACGGTCTTCGCCCCAGACGATCAGCTTGGCGATCATCGGATCGTAGAACGGCGAAATAGTGTCGCCGGCACGCACACCGCTGTCGATGCGCACCGCAGCGGGAATAGATGCATTTCCCAATTCGAAAGTGACCGCAGAAGGCGTGCGCAAATGCTTGAGGGTACCGGTTGACGGCAGGAAACCTTTTTCAGGATTTTCCGCATAAATCCGCGCTTCTATCGCGTGGCCGTGCAGCTTCAGCTGGTGCTGCAGCATTGGTAAAGGTTCGCCGGCGGCGACCCGCAATTGCCACTCGACCAAATCGGTGCCGGTGATCATTTCGGTGACCGGATGCTCAACTTGCAGGCGAGTATTCATCTCCATGAAGTAGAACGAGCCATCCTGATTGGCAATGAATTCGACCGTGCCGGCGCCGACATAGCCGACGGCCTTTGCTGCGGCCACGGCGGCGTTACCCATTGCGGCGCGGCGCTCAAGCGTCATGCCGGGCGCCGGTGCTTCTTCCAGCACTTTCTGGTGGCGGCGCTGCACCGAGCAATCGCGCTCAAACAGGTAGACGCAATTGCCATGCGTGTCGGCGAACACTTGAATTTCGATATGGCGCGGACGCTGCAAATATTTTTCAGCCAGCACCCGGTCGTCGCCGAATGAACTGATCGCTTCGCGCTTGCAGGAAGCCAATGCAGCCTTGAAATCGGCTGATTTTTCGATTACGCGCATACCCTTGCCGCCGCCGCCGGCGCTGGCTTTGAGCAATACCGGATAGCCCATTTTGTCAGCTTCAAGTTGCAAAAAATCGGCATCCTGATTGTCGCCGTGGTAGCCCGGTACCAGCGGCACATCGGCTTTTTCCATCAGCGACTTGGCGGCCGATTTGGACCCCATGGCGCGAATGCTTGAGGCCGGCGGGCCGATGAAGACCAGTCCTGCTGTAACGCAGGCGTCTGCGAAATCGCTGTTTTCCGACAGGAAACCATAACCCGGATGGATCGCCTGCGCGCCGGTTGCAAGGGCTGCTGCAATGATCTTGTCGGCGCACAAATAGCTTTCCTTGGCTGCGGCCGGGCCGATGCAAACCGCTTCGTCGCACACTGCGACATGCTTGGCGCCGGCATCGGCCTCTGAATATACCGCGACGGTCTTGATGCCCATCTTGCGGGCAGTGGCGGCTACACGGCATGCGATTTCGCCACGGTTGGCGATCAGGATTTTGGTGAACATGTGAGTACTTTCTGAGAGTAGTGCAGGCCTCCGTGCCTGCGATTCGGAGCAATTAGTAGTACAGATCTCCGTGCCTTCGGCCCGGCGCAGGCACGGAGGCCTGCACTACTTTGTTAAGTCATCCGCCGCAGCGCTCTTTCTGCGCTTCGGTCAGGGTCGAGGCATGGGTCTTCAAACCGAGCTTTGCCAACATGGCGCGGTCGTCCCCGGCTTCAGGGTTGCCGGTGGTGAGCAGCTTGTCGCCGTAAAAAATCGAGTTGGCGCCAGCCAGGAAGCACATCGCCTGTACCGCTTCGCCCATCTGGCGGCGGCCGGCCGACAGCCGCACGCGCGCTTTCGGCATCGTGATGCGCGCCACCGCGATGGTACGCACGAATTCGATCGGATCGAGCGGATCGATGCCATATAAGGGCGTGCCTTCAACCTGCACCAGATGATTCACCGGCACCGATTCTGGATACGGATTCAGGTTCGCCAACTGCGCGATCAGGCCGGCGCGTTGCTGGCGCGATTCGCCCATGCCGACGATGCCGCCGCAGCACACTTTCAGCCCCGCATTGCGTACTTGCCCCAGTGTATCCAAACGGTCTTGATATTCACGCGTGGAAATCACGTTATCGTAAAATTCCGGGGCAGTATCCAGATTATGGTTGTAGTAATCGAGTCCGGCCTGCTTCAATCGGTCGGCCTGGCCGGCTTCCAGCATGCCCAGCGTGGCACAGGTTTCCAGGCCGAGTTGCTTGACGCCGCGCACCATCGCTTCGACTTTTTCCAGGTCGCGCTCTTTCGGCGAGCGCCAGGCCGCACCCATGCAAAAACGGGTTGCGCCGCTGGCTTTGGCTTCGCTTGCGGCGTCCAGCACTTCGGCCAACTCCAGAATTTTCTTGGCTTCGACGCCGGTGTCGTAACGTGCTGCTTGCGGGCAATAGCTGCAATCTTCCTCGCAACCGCCGGTCTTGATCGACAACAGCGTCGCCAGCTCGACATCGCCCTCGGGGAAATGTGCGCGGTGCGTTTGCTGCGCCCGATACATCAGGTCGTTAAATGACAGCTCGAATAGCGCCAGCACGTCGGCCAGCGGCCAGGTTGCCGCCTCCGGCAAGGTGATGGCCGCAGTGGACGGATGGAAGGCAACTGCCTTTGACTGTTGCGACTCGGTTTGGGACATTGTTATTCCTTTAATGGTTCATGTTCGTAGGGGCACGGCATGCCGTGCCCCTACGGGTTGGCCGGCCAGTTCGGCAGACCAGAAAAGTCAAGATATTCGGCAGCGGCGGCAGCGCACGGTTGCGCCAGGCGCGGCACGCGGCCCAGCAGCGGAGCCGGGATGCGCATCAATAGCGCTGCAATATTTTCGTCGGCGAAGTGCATGTCAAGCTCCAGTTCGTTGGCGACCCAACCGGCCAGCACCAGGCCGCGCGCGGTGATCGCTTCAACCGTCAGCAGCGCGTGATTGATGCAGCCCAGGCGTAGCCCGACCACCAGCACCACCGGCAAGCCCAGTTGCTGCGCCAGGTCGGCAGTGTCGAAACCGTCGGACAGCGGCACGCGGAAACCGCCTACGCCTTCGACCACCACCGCGTCCGAGGCGGCGGCGATTTCGGTGTAGGCGGCCAGGATCGGCACCGATTCGATAGTGATGCGTTCCAGGGCGGCGGCGATATGCGGCGCGGCCGCTTGCTTGAGCAGGTAGGGCGTGGTCAGCGTCGCCAGCATGACGACGTTGCCGGCTGCAGCCAGCCGGTCGGCGTCGTCATTGTGCCAGTCGGCACCCATCAGCACGGCCCCGGCCGCCACCGGCTTCATGCCGCAGGCGCGCACGCCGGTTTGCACCAGCGCGTGCAGCAGTGCCGTCGAGATCAAGGTCTTGCCGACGTCGGTGTCGGTGCCGGTGATGAAACAGGTGAAACGGCTGGGCGTGTCGGTGGCGGCTTGCGCCGGCTGCAATTCGGTAGCAGGAATCGGCGCCAGTACGGGATCGCTTGCGTCATCGGGACTCATGTCATCTCCTTTTCCAAGGCATTCAAAGCGACTATCAGCTGTGCCACTTCCTGCGTCGAGTGCGACGCAGACAAGGTGACGCGCAAACGGGCCGTATTTTGCGGCACGGTCGGCGGCCGGATCGCCGGCACCCACAAGCCTTGTTCGAGTAGCGCGGCGGCCACGCGCAGCGCTTCGTCGTTGGCGCCGATCACGACGGGCTGGATCGCGGTCATCGATGGCAGGCGCTGCCAGCGCCGAAGGTGCAAGCCGTCCTCCATTTGCCTCAGCAGGGCTTGCAGATGGGCGCGCCGCGCAATGCCTTCCGCCCCGCCGATCAGATCGAGGCTGGTCAGCAAGGCGTGCGCCAGCGCCGGCGCGCTCGCTGTGGTGTAAATGTAGGGCCGCGCCTTCTGGATCAGCGTTTCGATTACGCTTGCGTGCGCGGCGACGAACGCGCCGCCGACACCGGCCGCCTTGCTCAGGGTGCCGACGTAGACCAGATACTTTGATTGCAATCCGAAGTGTTCCAGCGCGCCGCGCCCGTGCGCGCCCAAGGTGCCAAAGCCATGCGCATCATCGACCACCAGCCACGCGCCGCACCGTTCGCACAAGGCAAGCAAGGCCGGCAACGGAGCGATGTCGCCGTCCATGCTGAAGACGCTGTCGGTGACGACCAGTTTGGTGGCAGCGCTGCTGGCGCGCAGCAGTACTGCCAGCGCTTCCAGATCTGCGTGCGGATAGACTTTGACGCTCACGCGCGACAGCCGGGCGCCGTCGATCAACGACGCGTGATTCATCGATTCCGAGAAAATTTCGGCGTTGCGGTCGCCCACGGTCAATCCGGTCAGCACTGCCAGATTGGCCATGTAGCCGGTACAAAAATACAGCGCGCGCGCCGATTCCAGATGCGGCGACATGAATTCCGCCAGCCGTTCTTCGAGTACTGCGTGCGCCCGCGAATGGCCGCTGATCAAATGCGAAGCGCCGCTGCCGACGCCGTATTTTGTCGCCCCTTCGCGCAGCGCTTCGATCAGGCGCGGATGGGCTGCCAGTCCGAGATAGTCATTGCTGCAAAATGCCAGCATCGGGCGGCCGTCGACCTGCACGCGTGGGCTGCACGGCGTATCGGCCACGCGCCGGGTGCGGCGCAAGCTGCGTTCATCTAACGACTGCAATTGTTGGTCAAGTCGGGCTATTAATTCCATCGAGTCAGTTTTCTTGTTGTCACTTCAAGGCGCCAATCACCTGTTCAAACACGGTTTGGGTGCGCGCCGCCAGGCCATCGATTTCTGCGTCGTCGAGTATATAAGGCGGCATCAGATACACCGTGCGTCCGATCGGGCGCAACAGCAGTTCCTGCTCCAGCGCAGCAGCAAAAAACCGGCGTGAGAAAGTGGCCGCCGCAGACACATCCTCGACCACTGCATCGAATGCCCAGATCATGCCGCGCTGGCGAAAATGCCGCACTTTCGGGTGTGTCGCGAGTGGCGCCAGCGCCGCAGTCAAGCGTGCGGCACGGTCGCGATTACGGTTCACGACATCATCTTCGTCGAAGATCGCCAGCGTCGCCAGCGCAGCACGGCAAGCCAGCGGATTGCCGGTATAGGAATGCGAGTGCAGGAACCCGCGTGTCACGTCGGTGCTGTAAAAAGCTTGAAATACTGCTTCACGCGTCATGACCAGCGACAACGGTAAATAGCCGCCGCTGATGCCTTTCGACAAGCACAGAAAATCAGGCCAGACGGCCGCTTGCTCACAGGCGAAAAAAGTCCCGCTACGGCCACAGCCAACTGCGATTTCATCAAAGATTACGTGCACCTGATGGCGGTCGCAAAGCGCGCGTACCAGACGCAAATATTCAGGGTCATGCATCGCCATGCCGGTCGCGCACTGGACTAGCGGCTCGATGATGACGGCGGCGATATGGCTGGCGCGTTGTTCGAGCAGCAGCGCCAAATCCTGAGCCGCACGGCGCGCCACGTCCGGCGCCGTTTCGCCCTCTTGCGCTGCGCGTGCATCGGGTGACGCCACCACGTGCGCCTGCCGCAGCAACGGGCCGTAGGCATCGCGAAACAGGGCCACATCGGTCACGGCCAACGCACCGATTGTCTCACCGTGATAGCTGCCCTTGAGGCAAACGAATTCCTGTTTGTCGGTCAGGCCGGCATTGCGCCATGCATGAAAACTCATTTTCAACGCGATCTCGACCGCCGATGCGCCATCCGAAGCGTAAAAGCAATGCCCCAATACATGATCGGTGCGGGCCGACAACTGCTCGGATAATTCGATCACCGGCTCATGCGTAAAGCCAGCCAGCATTGCATGTTCAAGCTTATCGAGCTGGTCCTTCAGCGCCGCGTTGATGCGCGGGTTGGCGTGACCGAACAGATTGACCCACCACGAACTGATCGCGTCCAGATAACGCCGGCCATTCTGATCGTAGAGCCAGGCGCCACGGCCGTGGCTGACTGGAATCAGCGGCAGGTTTTCGTGATGCTGCATCTGGGTACACGGATGCCAGACACTGCTCAGGCTGCGTGCTACCCAATCGGATTGTTTGTTTGACTCCAACACTGCTCCAAAAAATATTTGTCTGGTTGTTGCGCCCTGCTGCCGCTGACGGGAAGACACTGGGGTGCAGCAGAGGTTTCCGATCGCAAGTAAGGGAAGCCGCAGAAGCGGACTCGTGGGCCGACCCCGGCCTTCAGGCCAAAAATAGCGTAATCAATAACATCACCCCAACCAGCTCGGCTTGCGCTTCTCCAAAAAGGCGCTCACGCCTTCGCGGCCTTCCTCGGAGGCGCGGATTTGGGCAATGCTTTCGACGGTGTCGGCGATCAAGATGCTACTGATCGATTTGCCACCGACTTCGCGCACCAGGCGTTTCGCTTGTCGCACCGCGTTCGGGCTATTGCCTACTAATGACTTGACGATGGCGGTCACTGTTGCGTCCAGCGCATGCAGGGCCACCACTTCCTGCACCAGACCGATGCGCAGCGCTTCTTCCGCCGTAAATCGTTCGGCGGTGAGGAAATAGCGGCGCGCCGCATTCTCGCCCATGGCACGGATCACATAGGGCGAAATTGTGGCCGGAATCAGCCCCAGCTTGACTTCGGAAAGACAGAAATTAGCTTCCCCGACCGTCACCGCGATATCGCACGCGGCCATCAGCCCCATGCCGCCGGCATAGCAATCGCCCTGCACCCTGGCCACTACCGGCTGCGGGCATTCGTAAATGACGCGCAGCATTTGCGCCAGTTGGGCCGCATCCGCACGGTTTTCTTCCTGCGTAAAGTCGGCCATCTTGCGCATCCAGTTCAGATCGGCTCCAGCGCAAAACGCCGGACCGCGCGCAGCCAGCACCACCGCACGGATGCTGGTGTCCGCACTGATTTCGCGGAAGGCCTGGGTGATTTCGGCGATCGTGATTTCGTTAAAGGCGTTGCGCGCTTCGGGGCGATTCAGGATCACCAACGCAGCGTGGCCGTCGCGTTGCAGTTCTATGGTTTGATAGGTCGTACTGTTCATTCTTTCATCTCCGCCTGCAACATGTAAATGATGTCCATTTCAGGACAGACACAGCCCATGCCGGTCAGGACAGCGCTGATCTGGCCGCGATGGTGGGTGCCGTGGTTGAACACATGACCCAGCGTCGCGGCAAAAGGCGTGATGACCTGTTCGCCGGATGCCCTACTGTAATGGACCTGGCTGACGTAGCGTTCCGGCGGCACCGTGGCCAGCCAGCCACCCCAGCGGGAAACGGCTTGGCGCAAGGCAACGACCGTTTCCTCATGCCCTGTTTCCCGCTCAGAATTCAATGCCATCTTCAGCGAGACGCCGTCGGCAAAGCGCGAATACCAGTGCAGTTCACCCACCAGCATATGATTCAACGTGCCGTGTACCGACTGGAAAAACAGCCCGCTGTCCTGCCGGTATTGCGTGTTGCTGATGCCGGCGACCTGCTCCAACAATTTGTCCGTGGCCCAGATGTGGTAGCGGGCCAGCATCGCAAAATAGTTATGCATCGCATTACATCCGGAACAGGCCGAATTTAGTATCAGCAATCGGCGCATTCAGCGCGGCCGAGAGCCCCAGTCCCAACACCATGCGGGTGTCGGCCGGGTCGATCACGCCGTCGTCCCACAGACGGGCGCTGGCGTAATACGGGTGGCCCTGATGTTCGTATTGCTCCTTGATCGGCTGTTTGAAGGCGGCTTCTTCTTCCGCGCTCCATTCGCCGCCTTTGAGTTCGATGCCGTCGCGCTTGACGGTGGCCAGCACGCCGGCGGCCTGATCGCCACCCATTACCGAAATCCGCGCATTCGGCCACATCCACAGGAAGCGCGGCGAGAATGCGCGGCCGCACATGCCGTAGTTGCCGGCGCCAAAACTGCCGCCGATGATGACGGTAAATTTCGGCACTGCGGCGGTCGCTACTGCGGTCACCATCTTGGCGCCGTTGCGGGCGATGCCTTCGTTTTCGTACTTGCGGCCGACCATGAAACCGGTGATGTTTTGCAGGAATACCAGCGGAATTTTGCGCTGGCAGCACAGCTCGATGAAGTGGGTGCCTTTCAGCGCCGATTCGCTGAATAAAATACCGTTGTTGGCGACGATGCCGACCGGCATGCCGTGGATATGGGCGAAACCGCACACCAGCGTAGTGCCGTAGCGCGCCTTGAATTCGTCGAAATCGCTGCCATCGACGATGCGGGCGATTACTTCGCGCACGTCGAACGGTTTGCGGGTATCGGTTGGGATTACGCCGTACAACTCGTGCGCGGCAAATTTCGGCTCGCTTGGTTCGCGCAATGTCATCTCGTGTTTTTTACTCCGGTTCAGGTTCGAGACCATGGTGCGCGCCAACGATAGCGCGTGCAGGTCGTTTTGCGCCAGATGATCGACCACGCCCGACAAGCGCGTGTGCACATCGCCGCCGCCCAAGTCTTCGGCGCTCACCACTTCGCCGGTGGCAGCCTTCACCAGCGGCGGGCCGCCGAGGAAAATCGTGCCCTGATCCTTGACGATGATCGATTCGTCGCTCATCGCCGGCACATACGCGCCGCCGGCGGTGCAAGAACCCATCACGACGGCGATTTGCGGAATGCCCTGGGCCGAAAGATTGGCCTGGTTGTAGAAGATGCGGCCGAAATGGTCGCGGTCAGGGAATACCTCATCCTGATTCGGCAAATTGGCGCCGCCGGAATCCACCAGATAAATGCACGGCAACTTGTTTTGCTCGGCAATTTCCTGCGCACGCAAATGCTTCTTGACCGTGATCGGGTAATAGGTGCCGCCCTTGACGGTGGCGTCGTTGCAGACGATTACGCATTCCAGTCCGGCCACGCGGCCGATGCCGGTGATAACGCCGGCCGCCGGCGCGGCATTGTGGTACATGTCGAACGCGGCCAGTTGCGAGAATTCCAGGAACGGCGTACCCGGATCGAGCAGCATCTGAACCCGCTCGCGCGGCAGCAATTTGCCGCGGGCGATGTGTTTCTTGCGCGCCGCTTCGCCGCCGCCTTCGGCAATTTTGGCGACCTTGGCTTTCAGGTCGTCGACGATGATCTGCATCGCGGCCACATTGGCCTTGAAATCGTCCGAACGGGTATTCAGTGTGCTTGTCAGTTGGGGCATTGCCGCATCCTTTTTTTACGTGTCTTGTGTTGTAACTATTCAGCGCGGGTTACACCCGCCCTACATTACTAGGCATTGTATAAATCTATACCGCAATAAATATATGCAGAAATGGCATTATTTTTTGGCATACCCCTATATTTTAAGGACCGTAGGGCGGGTGCAACCCGCATTTTGCATGCGATCAAACAATGCGGGTTGCACCCGGCCTACGCGCATCAGGTGGTTTTTGGTTCATCCAGCTTGAGTTCTTCTTTCATCGCTTCGCGCATCTTGAATTTTTGTACCTTGCCGGTTACGGTCATCGGGAACGCGTCGACAAAGCGCATGTAGCGCGGCACCTTGTAATAAGCGATCTGGCCGTCGCAGAACGCGCGCAGTTCAGCGTCGTTCAGCGTTGCACCGGGCCGCAGCACGATCCAGGCGCACAGTTCCTCGCCGTATTTCAGGTCTGGTACGCCGACCACCTGCACATCTTGAATCGCCGGATGGCGGAACAGGAATTCCTCGATTTCACGCGGGTAGATATTTTCACCGCCACGAATCACCATGTCCTTGATGCGGCCGACGATGTTGACATAGCCTTGCGCGTCCATGGTGGCCAGGTCGCCGGAATGCATCCAGCCGTCGGCGTCAATCGCCTCTTGGGTTTTTTCCAGATCGCCCCAGTATCCGTGCATTACCGAATAGCCGCGGGTGCATAGTTCGCCGGTGCCGCCGAGGGCCATCGTCAAGCCCGATTCGGGGTCGGCGATCTTGACTTCCAGATGCGGCTGGACCCGACCGACGGTGGCCACGCGCTGTTCCAACGGCGTGTCGGCATTGCTCTGGCAACTGACCGGGCTGGTCTCGGTCATGCCGTAGGCAATCGTGACTTCGGCCATGTGCATGTCGCGCATCACGCGCTTCATCACTTCAATCGGGCATGGCGAGCCGGCCATGATGCCGGTGCGCAACGTCGACAGATCGAACTCGGCAAAGCGCGGATGATCGAGCATCGCGATGAACATGGTAGGCACCCCGTGCAGGCCGGTGCAGCGCTCGTCCTGCACCGCCTGCAATACCGACAACGGCTCGAAACCGTCATTCGGATAGACGATGGTCGCACCATGCGTCAGGCAAGCCAGGTTGCCCAGCACCATGCCGAAACAGTGATACAGCGGCACCGGTATGCACAGCCGGTCGGAACCGGTCAGGCGCATCGCCTCGCCGACGAAGAAGCCGTTATTCAGGATATTGCGGTGGGTTAGCGTGGCCCCTTTGGGGAAGCCGGTGGTGCCGCTGGTGAACTGAATATTGATCGGGTCGTAGGCATCCAGCGTGGCGGCGACTTGCGCCAGCCGCGCATCTTGCGCATCGCCGCGGGCGATAAAATCGGCAAAACGCAGCATGCCCGGGACGTCCTGCCGACCCAGGTGGATCACGGTTTTCAGATCGGGCAGACGGGGGGAATTGAGTGCTCCAGGTTCGCAACTAGCCAGTTCCGGGGCCAGCGTCTGGATCATTTCGATATAGTTGCTGTGCTTGAATTCGGGCATTGCAATCAAGGCTTTGCAGCCAACCTTGTTGAGCGCGTATTCCAGCTCCGCTATGCGGTAGGCGGGGTTGATGTTGACCAGCACCACGCCGATATTGGCGGTGGCGAGTTGGGTCAATAACCACTGCGCATTATTGTGCGACCAGATGCCGATGCGGTCGCCGCGTTGCAAACCCAGTTGCAGCAATGCGCTAGCCAGACGTCTGGCCTCGGTTTGCAATTCGCGGTAGGTATAGCGGATGTTCTGATGGCAGGAAACCAGCGCTTCGTTGTCCGGCACCCGCGCCACCATCGCGTCGAAAAAATTGCCGATGGTTTGTTCGATCAAGGCGCTATCGCGCTCGCCTTGGTCGTAGCTGGTGGTTAAGTTTGTTAGGTTCATCATTGGATCTGTCATTTTCTATTCAATCACTCCGAAAAACGGCCATCAAGATAAAACCAGCGCCCCTGTTCCCGCACGAAACGACTAACCTCATGCAAGCGATGGGCGCGGCCACCGATTTTGTAACGCGCAACAAATTCCACGGTATCGCTGCCTGCGCCGGCGTCACACACTTCCGCATCATTACGCGCTTCTTTGCGTTTACGTAAACGTAAAGTCGATTTTATCGTAAGTCCGAGCCAGGTCAAACCCGCATCGTCATCAAATAATCCTGCCAGCGGCCGTGTGCTGCGATGCCAGGTCGCGAGTAAATATGCCTCATCGCACAGCGTGTAGGCGCTATACCGCGAGCGCATCAATGCCTCGGCAGTCGACGCCACAAGCGCCCCGGAAAGGAAAGGCGCACAGCAATCGGCAAACACGCCGCCACCGCAGGGGCAGGGGCAGAAGGTGGCGGCTTGATCGCCTTTTTTCATAATATCTGCGAAGCTGCGATTTATAGCGCCCGCCCGATCAAGATCTTCTGGATATCGCTGGTGCCTTCGTAAATCTGGCACACCCGCACGTCGCGATAAATCCGTTCCACCGGGAAATCGCTCACATAGCCATAACCGCCATGTATCTGGATCGCGTCGGAACAGACTTTTTCCGCCATCTCGGAGGCGAACAATTTGGCCATCGCCGCTTCTTTCAGGCACGGCAGCCCCGCATCCTTCATGCTGGCCGCGTGCTGAATCAACTGGCGCGCCGCTTCGATTTGGGTTGCCATATCGGCCAGTCTAAACTGCACTGCTTGGTGATTGAAGATCGGCTGGCCGAAGCTTTCGCGTTCTTTCGCATACAGCAGCGCAGCCTCGAATGCGGCGCGCGCCATGCCGACTGATTGCGAGGCGATGCCGATGCGCCCGCCTTCCAGACCGGAGAGCGCAATCTTGTAGCCCTGGCCTTCTGCGCCAATCAGATTTTCACGCGGGACGCGGCAATTCTCGAACAGGATTTGCGCGGTGTCCGACGAATGCTGGCCGAGCTTGTCTTCCAGCCTGGCCACGATATAACCGGGGCTGTCGGTCGGCACCCAGAATGCGCTAATGCCTTTCTTGCCGGCTGCCTTGTCGGTGACCGCCATCACGATGGCAACATCGGCGTGCTTGCCGCTGGTGATGAATTGTTTGACGCCGTTGATCACGTAGTGATCGCCGTCGGGGCTGGCAGTAGTGCGCAAGGCGGCGGCGTCGCTACCGGTATGCGGCTCGGTCAGGCAGAACGCGCCCAGCATCTCGCCCTTGGCCAGCGGCCGCAGCCATTGTTCCTTTTGCGCGTCATTGGCGTACATCATCGCGATGCTGCATACCGGGCAATTGTTGACAGAAATCACAGTTGAAGTGCCGCCGTCGCCGGCTGCGATTTCTTCCAGCACCAGTGCCAGCGACAGATAATCCAGCCCAGCACCGCCCAGTTCTTCCGGCACCGCCACGCCAAATGCGCCGAGTGCGGCCAACTCTTTCAACTCTTCCTTCGGAAAATGATGTTCCTTGTCCCAGCGCGCTGCATTCGGCAGCAAGCGTTCTTGTGAAAATGCGCGCAATGCGTCGCGGATCATTTGGTGCTGTTCGGATAAGACCATGTCAGGAGCTGCCTTTGTAAAATTTTTGGAGTAGCGCAGGCCTGCGTGCCTGCGGCCCGGTCGCAGGCACCCAGGCCTACGCTACTTACTTACGCCAGTTCGATTGCAACCGCAGTTGCTTCACCGCCGCCAATGCACAGGCTGGCAACGCCGCGTTTGCCGCCGGTTTTCTTCAATGCGCCGATCAGCGTAACGATGATGCGCGCGCCGGATGCACCAATCGGGTGGCCCAATGCGCAAGCGCCGCCGTGGACGTTGACCTTGTCGCGTGGAATACCGTGCTCTTTCATCGCGGCCATCGGCACCACGGCGAAGGCTTCATTGATCTCGAACAGGTCGACATCGGCGGTACTCCAGCCGACTTTCTTGTACAGCTTTTCGATTGCGCCGACCGGTGCGGTAGCGAAAGCGTTCGGTGCTTGCGAGTGAGTGGCGTGCGCCAGCACCCGGGCCAGCACGGTGCAACCGAGTTTTTTGGCCGTCGATTCGCGCATCATGACCAGCGCAGCAGCGCCATCGTTGATTGAGGAAGACGAGGCGGCGGTGATGGTGCCGTCTTTCTTGAAGGCCGGTTTCAGATTGGGGATTTTGTCGAGTTTGGCTTTCAGCGGGCCTTCATCTTTTTCGACAACCACATCGCCGCCGCGACCGGATACGGTGACCGGCGCGATTTCCCACTGGAACGAGCCGTCAGCGGTAGCAGCTTGTGCGCGCCGCACCGATTCCATCGCAAAGGTATCTTGCTGTTCGCGAGTGAATTGATATTGCGCCGCGCATTCTTCGCCGAAAGTGCCCATCGAGCGGCCTTTTTCGTACGCGTCTTCCAAGCCGTCGAGCATCATGTGATCGTATATCATGCCGTGGCCGATGCGGTAACCGCCGCGTGCTTTCGGGATCAGGTACGGCGCGTTGGTCATCGATTCCATGCCGCCAGCAACGATCACTTCATTGGTGCCGGCAGTGATGGTGTCGAACGCGAAAATCGCGGCTTGCATTGCCGAACCGCACATCTTGGACATCGTGACCGCACCCGCAGACAGCGGCAAGCCAGCCTTGATCGAGGCCTGGCGCGCCGGGGCCTGGCCTTGTCCGGCCATCAGGCAATTGCCGAAAAATACGTTTTCGACCAGTTCCGGGTTGACGCCGGAACGCTCGACTGCCGCCTTGATGGCAACAGCGCCGAGTTCACTAGCCGTAATAGAGGAAAAATCACCCTGGAAAGCGCCCAACGGAGTACGTGCTGCGCCGACGATTACGATTGGATCATGCATTTGAAACCTCTTTAAAAAGTACATTAAAATTACCAAATACTAATATATGTATTTTTTAATACTTCAATAAATATATTCGGAAATATACTTATTTATAGGCATACCCCCATGTAAATAAAAAATGCAGTATTGTGGTTTTGTAGGAGCGCACCCGGGCGCGATCATCGCCAGCATGGGCAATCCGGTCGCGCCCGGGTGCGCTCCTACAGAAATTGCTTGGTTCTGAAAATTTCCTAAGATCTGAATAATTACGCACAACATCAATACCGGTTAATGAACCGGACTTGCTGCCTGTACGGGAAAATATCGCTGTACTGGCCGGCCAGTAATTGATCCTTGTAGCGCTGCCACATGTCCGGGTCGAAAAAATCGGGATGGTGCTGCAGGAAATACTTGCGCACCCGCGCATCGCCCAGCAGGAAAGTGCGGTAAGTGTCTGGAAAAATATCGTGCGGGCCGACGTTGTACCAGATTTCACCGCTCATTTCTTCCTCTTCGTTGCGTGCTTCCGGCACCCTTCGGATCACGCAATCGGTCAGGTATTCGATCTCGTCATAATCGTAAAACACTACCCGCCCGTGGCGGGTCACGCCAAAGTTTTTGTATAGCATGTCGCCGGGGAAAATGTTGGCAGAAATCAATTCCTTGACAGCATTGCCATACTCGATAATGCCATGCTCGACCTGCGCATCGGTGCCTTGCTGAAGCCAGATATTGAGCGGCGTCATGCGGCGTTCGATGTAGCAATGCTTGATGAAGACTTCCTCTCCGATGATTTCTATCTGCGACGGCGCGTGCGTTTGCAGCTCGCGCAGCAGCGCCTGATCCAGGCGTCCGAGCGGGAACGCGACATTCGAAAACTCCAGCGTGTCGGCCATGCGGCCGCCGCGGTCATGCTCTTTCACCAGCTTGTATTTGGATTCGATGATGGCGCGGGTAGTTTCTTTCGGTGCTGGAAAATAATCCTTGATTACCTTGAACACATACGGGAAGGAGGCTTGGGTAAATACCAGCATGACCAGTCCCTTGATGCCGGGCGCGATGATGAAATCGTCGCTGGAATGCTTCAAGTGATGCAGATAATCGCGGTAAAACAGGTTCTTGCCATGTTTTTGCAAGCCCAGCGAAGTGTAGATCTCGGCCTTTGGCTTACGCGGCATCAACGTGCGCAAAAATTGCACGAAAGCCGACGGCACCTCCATCTCAACCAGAAAATAGGCATGCGTATAGCTAAACACCACCGCCAGATCCTGCTCGCGAAACAATGCGGTATCGATGCGCAAGCTGCCGTTTGGGTTGTGCCGGATCGCCAGCGCCAGCGGGATCACATTGTCGTCATTGATGATGCGGCCGATCGCATAGGCGGTTTTATTGCGGTAAAACAAGGCGTTCAGCACATGGATCTGGAAATTCTGGGCCGCCGCGGTGGGCCCGAATTCATCCTCGAAAGCGCGCACCACCCAGCCGGCATCGCGCGCTAAATCCTCGAACGGCATTGCCATCGCGCAGTTGTTGATGATGCGTTCGATGGTTTTGGCAAAGCCGTCCTGAACCGGGTAATAAGCGCGGTAAGTCGGGCGGCTGGCCGGCTCGTCGTTTTCGATATATTCGGTCGCCACCGCCGGATGCACGAAAATGAAATTGTTGTTGTAATACGAGCGGTGCATCATCCGGGTAAACACCGAATTGTAGAAAGTCTCGGCCAGTTCCGGCCGGTGATAGCGGGTCAGCAAGCCGATGTAATGCAGCTTTACTTGCTGCCAGACTTCGTCATCGAGCGTTGCAGCGTCGTATTCGTCTTCCAGGATCACCACCGCTTCCTTGACGCGAGCATCGTAGAAAGCGATACGGTCGCGCTGCAACTGGCGCATCCCATGCCAGTCCTGCGCCTCGAAACGATCGCGCGCGGCCTGGCTGGCTTCCTGAAACAGCCGGTAATGCTTGTCGAAGCCGTCCAGCATGGTGCGTGCCATGTCATAGCCGACTTGCGACGATAAAAGTTTGGGAAAGGTGGCTGCGTTCATGGAGTGGTGTTGGATGCCGGTTTTATGATGGGTTTGTAACTGGCTAATTTAGCACTATTCGACATCCGTGGAAAACCTCAGTAGTGCAGGCCTCCGCGCCTGCATGCAGGCACGCAGGCCTGCACTACTTACATCGTCTCGGCAAATAATTCGCGTCCGATCAGCATGCGGCGGATTTCGCTGGTGCCGGCGCCGATTTCATACAACTTGGCGTCGCGCCACAAGCGGCCGACCGGATATTCATTGATGTAACCGTTGCCGCCCAAAGTCTGGATTGCTTCACCGGCCATCCATGTGGCTTTTTCAGCCGAGTACAGAATCGCGCCGGCTGCATCCTTGCGCAGCGCACGCACTGCTTCTGGATTTTTGGCCCGGTCGCAAGCTTGGCCGACTGCGTATACATACGATTTGCACGCCATCATGGTCGAATACATATCGGCCAGTTTGCCCTGCATCAGTTGGAATTCGCCGATCGCCTGACCGAACTGCTTACGGTCATGTATGTACGGCACCACCACATCCATGCAGGCAACCATGATGCCCAGCGGCCCACCTGACAATACGGTGCGCTCAAAATCCAGGCCCGACATCAGCACGTTGACGCCACGTCCGACGCCGCCGAGGATGTTTTCGGCCGGCACTTCGCAATCCTGGAACACCAGTTCGCCGGTGTGCGAGCCGCGCATGCCGAGTTTGTCGAGCTTTTGCGCAATCGAAAAACCTTTGAAACCCTTTTCGACGATGAAAGCGGTCATGCCACGTGGGCCGGCTTCCAGATCGGTTTTGGCGTAGACCACCAGCGTATCGGCGTCGGGGCCGTTGGTAATCCACATCTTGTTGCCGTTCAGTACATAGCGGTCGCCCTTCAGGTCGGCGCGCAGCTTCATGCTGACCACGTCGGAGCCGGCGTTCGGTTCCGACATTGCCAGCGCGCCGATATGGTCGCCGGAGATTAGCTTCGGCAAGTATTTGGCTTTTTGTTCGGGCGTGCCGTTGCGCTTGATCTGGTTCACACACAGATTCGAGTGGGCGCCATACGACAGACCGACCGAGGCTGAGGCACGCGAAATCTCTTCCATCGCGATGATGTGCGCCAGGTAGCCCATGCCGATGCCGCCGTCTTCTTCCGAGACGGTAATACCGAGCAGGCCGAGATCGCCCATCTTTTTCCACAGATCCATCGGAAATTGGTCGCTGCGGTCGATTTCTGCTGCGCGCGGCGCGATTTCAGCCTGCGCGAATTGGGCGATGGTGTCGCGCAACGCGGCGATATCTTCGCCGTGGTCAAAGTTCAAGCCGGATAAGTGGAGCATGTCGTCCTCAGGTTGGATTGGAATTTATAGGAACTAATTTATAGGAACTAATTTATAGGAACTAATTTATAGGAACTAATTTATAGGAATTAATTTATAGGAATTACAAACAGGGTTTGCTGCATGATCGCGCAGAGTTTTTCGACGCCATCTTTCACTACAAAAACCTCGGCGCTGGACACCACCAGCGTCTTGCCGGCTTTCAAGACTTTGCCGCGTGCGATCAGGGTATCGCCAATGCCGGGCGCGACGAAATTGATTTTGTATTCGGCCGACAGGCATTCATGACTTGGCATCAACAGCGTATTGGCCGCATAACCGCCGGCTGCATCGGCCAGTGTGCCGATCACGCCGCCGTGGAAAAAACCGTGCTGTTGGGTAACCACCGCGCTCATCGGCAGCACAATTTCGCAGGCGCCGTCAGCAGCGCTGGCCAGGCGCGCCTGCCACGCCATCAGCACGCCTTGCCGCGCGAAGCTGGCCGCCAACTGGGTTGCAACAAGTTCGGATGAAATCGGTTTTGGCATCGCGTGCTCCGGGACTATCGGGAAATTGGAACGCAAATGATACCTGCAATTGACGTTAACGTAAACGTCAACCATACAGCAGTCACGCGTTGACTATTCAGGTTGGATTGCAGCGCCCAGATCGGCTTCATTTGCCGCTGCGGTAGCTTGTGCTGATTTAGCCTTGGCCGGCTTGCCGCCGGCCAGCACGCGCCGGCACTCTGCTTCGTGGGCGGTGATTTCCGCCAGCGAGGCGGCGATGTCTTCGCGCTGCTGTTCCAACGTTTTACGGTGCCGGGTCAGCACGTCGAGGAAACTCTGGGACTGGGCGACTGTGTCTTTATGCGACTCATACATATCCACCAGGCTTCTAATTTCCTGCAGGGTCAGGCCGAGGCGCTTGCCGCGCAACGTGAGTTTCAGGCGGGTGCGATCGCGTGCGCCATAGATTCGGCTGCGCCCGCCGACACCTTCGCGCGCCGGGCTGATTAAACCCTGGTCTTCATAAAAGCGGATCGCGCGCGGCGTAATGTCGAATTCGCGCGCCAGTTCGGTGATGGTATAGGTCGGCATGGGGCAGCAAGTTGAATTTGATTTAGAATCACAGTTTACGTTAACGTCAACCACATTGTATAGGCGTGCTTGCCTGTCGTGTAAAAACCAGGATTACGCACAGTAGTGCAGGCCTCCGTGCCTGCACTACTTAATGCGCAAATCCCACCAACAAGGAAAACCTCGCCATGAATGCTCTGGAAGCACAACTCGATTATCCGTTCGGCGACAACTTGCCGGCCTCCGGCGCCTTGTTTGAAGTCGCGCCGGGCCTGCACTGGCTGCGCATGGGTTTGCCGTTCGCGCTGAACCACATCAACCTGTGGCTGCTGGAAGATACGTTCCGGGGCGAAGCCGGCTGGACCATCGTCGATTGCGGCATCTCCAACGATGCTACCCGCGCCAACTGGGAAGCGATTTTCGCCACCCAGTTGCGCGGTTTGCCGGTGCTGCGAGTAATTGCCACCCACTGCCATCCAGACCACGTCGGTCTGGCCGACTGGCTGTGCAACCGCTGGGATGCGCCGCTGTGGATGACGGCCGGCGAATACAGCTTTGCGCGCATGATGGCGGCGGCGCTGCCGGGTGTGGATGGCACCGCGATGCTGCCGCATTTCCAGCAGCACGGCTTGACCGACCCGGTGATGCTGGAGACCTTACAGGGACGCAAGAGTTATTACCCGACGCTGGTGCCGTCGGTGCCTGCCGCCTATCACCGCTTGCAGGAAGGCCAGGCGGTGCGCATCGGCAAGCGCGACTGGCGCGTGATCACCGGCTTTGGCCATTCGCCCGAGCATGCGGCGTTGGCTTGTGCCGAGGATGCGCTGCTGATTGCGGGCGATATGGTGTTACCGCGCATTTCGACCAATGTCTCGGTGTTTGCGGTCGAGCCGGAATCCAATCCGGTGCGGGAATATCTGGATTCATTGCAGAAATACCTGACACTGCCAACTGAGACGCTGGTGCTGCCCAGCCACGGCAAGCCGTTTCGCGGCCTGGCGACCCGCATTACGCAGTTGAGCGACCATCACCAGGCCCGTTTGGCCGAAGTGCTGGCAGCCTGCGCCCAACCGAAATCCGCAGCCGATATCGTGCCGATCATGTTCCTGCGCCCGCTCGATTCGCACCAGTTGACTTTCGCGCTGGGCGAGGCGCTGGCGCATTTGCATTTACTGTGGTTTGACGGCAGCCTGCAACGCACCCTTGGGGATGATGGGATTTATCGGTTTCAGGCCGTGGCGGGAACAGCACTGTAGGGCGGGTGCAACCCGCATTTTGCATGCAATCAAACGGCGCGGGTTGCACCCGCCCTACGTTACTTTGAAACTGCACCTATACTAATCCGTGTATAAAATTACTAATCAGTAAAAATATGCGGAAATAGCATTACTTTTCGGCATACTCCCATTGTATTTTGTCACGGATGACGGGCGCAATTTGGCGTCTGCGCGGGTATGCCGGCGATCTTATGCGGTTTTTTCGTTGAGTAATGGCAAGGATGCAATCAAATCGGCAAAACGCTGGCCCTGAACTGTGATGTGCTGACGCAGCAACTCGACGGTCAAGTCGCTGTTGCCGGCAATAATTGCCTGCACGATCTGTTCGTGTTCGGCATAGGAAACCTTGGTCCGGTCACGCACCCGCAATTGCAGCCGGCGATAAGGCCGCAACCGGCGATGCAACGATCTGGCCTGTTCTGCCAAAAATATATTGCGGCTGCCGGCGTAGATTTGATCGTGGAACGTTTCATTCCTGTAGAAATATTCGTCTGGATCGGCGGCGTCGCACGCCTCCTTGCAAGCTTGGTGCGCAGTCAATAGCGCACTGTGTTCGGCCGGCGACATGCGGCGTGCCGCCAGCCGTCCGCACATTGCCTCAAACTCTGCCATCACTTCAAACATTTCAATCAGCTGCTGCGGCCCGATGTCGGCCACCACCGCACCGCGACGCGGGCGCATAACGATGATACCCATCGACGCCAACTGGATCAGAGCCTCCCGGATCGGCGTGCGCGAAACGCCAAATTCCGCAGCCAGCGTAGTCTCATCCAGATGTTGACCAGGCTTTAATTTTCCCACCGCAATCATCTCTTCAATGGATTCAAAGAGCGTCTCGGGTATGTTTTGTGAAATTTTCATCATGGCTATATTGTATTTGATAAGCCGTTATAAAGTGTGATTTTGAACTTGACATTGCATTCAGTTTATATAATCTTGTATACATAAGTTTAAATAAAAAACAAATTTACGTTAATTCATCCATTAGGAGGAAGACAAAATGACTTCATCGAAACGCAGAACCATCCTTGGTGCGCTTGCTGTTGCACCTTTTTTGTCCACGCTGCCGGCTTGGGCGCAAACAGTCACTACCCTAAAAATATCCCATCAATTTCCCGGTGGCACGATCAATGAGGGGGATTTCCGCGACCGTCTGACTCGGATGTTTGCCGTCGAGGTAGAGAAGCGCACCAAGGGCGGTTTGAAGTTTGACATTTACCCCGGCTCGTCGCTGATGAAGACCAATGCGCAATTTTCCGCATTGCGTAAAAGTGCACTGGATTTTTCACTGGTGCCGCTGAATTACGCCGGCGGTGAAGTGCCGGAAGTCAATATCGGCCTGATGCCTGGCCTGGTAACTTCCTACGAACAAGGTTCTGCATGGAAAAACGCCGAAGTGGGCAAAGAGCTATCCAGAATCCTGATGGAAAAAGGTGTCGTTATCGTCAGCTGGATTTGGCAGGCCGGCGGTGTAGCCTCCCGGAATAAGCCGATTATCGAGCCAGCAGACGCCAAGGGTTTAAAAATTCGCGGCGGCTCGCGCGAAATGGATCTAATTCTGAAAGAAGCCGGCGCTGCCGTCGTGACCTTGCCCTCGAATGAAATCTACGCGGCGATGCAGACGGGTGCGATGGATGCGGCAATGACGTCCTCGACTTCGCTGATTTCCTTCCGTTTGGAGGAAGTGTCGAAGAACCTGACCAGCGGCCGCGACAAAGCTTACTGGTATATGTTCGAACCGCTGCTGATGTCGAAAACGGTCTACGAACGCTTGAGCAAGGAGCAGCAGGCGGCGATCATGGCAGTCGGGGCGGATATGGAACAGTTCGCATTGAAAGCGGCAAAAGCCGATGACATTGCAGTCGCAGCCGTGTATCAAAAAGCCGGTGCCAAGGTAAGCGATCTGAATGCCGCAGTGGTCAAAAAATGGCAAGACATCGCCCGTACTACCGCATGGAAAGATTACGCCGCTAGAAATGCCAATTGCGCCAATCTGCTGAAGCTGGCGGAGAAACTGCTATGAGCCATGGCTTCGCGGCAGAGCCACAGGCCAAAATTGCAGCCCTCAACAATCCAGCATTAGCAGTCTTCATCGGCCTGCTTGAACGGTTTAATAAAGTGGCGTTGTTTTTTTCGATGGCGGCGCTGATTGTCACTTCTGTAATTCTGACCTACTCGGTGGTGGCGCGTTATTTCTTTCGCATCCCGACCGATTGGCAAGATGAAGCTTCGGTTTTTATGCTGGTCGGCGTGATCTTCTCGTGCGCGGCCTATGTGCAATCGCACCGGGGTCATATCGGGATTGAAGCCCTGGCTTCGATTTTGCCAGTTGGCATCAACAAAATCCGTCTGTTTCTGGTGGATCTTCTGTCGCTGCTGTTCTGCGCTTTTTTTTCCTGGAAATCCTGGGCCTTGTTTCATGAAGCATGGTCAGAAGGGCAGACTACCTCATCGACGTTTGCACCGCCGCTGTGGATTCCCTATTCGATAATGGCACTGGGCATGACCATGCTGTCGTTGCAACTGCTGGCACAGGTACTGACCCACATCAATGGCGCCAGGCAAGCAGCATGACGCCACTTGTATTGGGTGCCCTGTATGGGACTGCAACGCTGGTCGTGATGTTTTCCGGTATGCCGATTGCGTTTGCGCTGGGCGTAGTGGCGACCAGTTTCATGTACTTCTTCATGCCGGCGTCATCGCTCGATACCGTGACGCAAAACGTGTACGAGGAAATCGCGTCAATCACGCTACTATCGATTCCGCTTTTTATTCTGAAGGGTGCAGCGATTGGCAAGTCGCCGGCTGGCCGGGATTTGTATTCGGCAATTCATGCCTGGCTCAATCGCGTCCCTGGCGGTCTCGGGATTGCCAATGTATTCGCCTGTGCGCTGTTTGCAGCAATGGCCGGCTCGTCGCCAGCCACCTGTTCGGCGATCGGTTCGGCCGGTATCCCGGAAATGCGCCGGCGCGGATATTCGCCCGGATTTGCCGCCGGCATTATTGCCGCTGGCGGCACGCTGGGCATTTTGCTGCCGCCGTCTATCACGATGATCCTGTATGCAGTCGCCGCCGAGCAATCGCTGGGCCGCCTGTTTCTGGCCGGCATTGGGCCGGGCGTATTGTTGGTAGCGCTGTTCGCCGGCTATGCGGTGTACCGCGCCCGCAAGGAATATCAAATTGCCTACGAAATCTATAAGAATGGCGGCACCAAATCACCCTATCTGGACGATGAGCATTTCACATTCGCGCAAAAAGTCGAGATGCTGCCGCGCGTGCTGCCGTTCCTGATTTTACTGATTGGCGTGATGGTGGCTTTGTATGGGGGCTTGGCAACACCGTCTGAAACGGCTGGTCTGGGCGCGTTGTTGGCGATTGTGCTGATCGCCAGCGTATATGGGCTCTGGAGGCCGAAAGACTTGGTGCCATTCCTGAGTTCGGCCGTTAAAGAGTCGGGAATGCTGTTGATGATCATCGGCATGTCATTACTGTATTCGTATGTTATGAGCTATCTGCACATCAGCCAGTCTGCCGCGCAATGGGTGGTCGACTTGCATCTGTCGAAATGGCTGTTGCTGGGAGTAATTCTGTTGATGGTGCTGGTGCTGGGTTTTTTCCTGCCGCCGGTGTCGATCATCCTGATGACCGCGCCGATCATTTTGCCGCCACTGCGCGAAGCCGGCTTTGATCTGATCTGGTTCGGCGTGGTGATGACAGTGGTGATGGAAATGGGCCTGATTCACCCGCCGGTTGGCTTGAACATCTTCATCATTAAGAATATTGCTCCTGATATTCCGCTGGGGGATGTGATCAAGGGCACCATGCCATTCCTGGCGTTGATGTTTTTAGCGATTTTGCTATTGTGCCTGTTCCCCGGAATTGCAACTGGCTTGCCTGACGTGTTAATGGGAGGAAAGTAAATGGGCCAGCCTAAACGCGTCTGGAATCAGCAACAGAGTAACCGCGCGGCGCGGCTGCTGCGCGCGCGCTACGCGTTAGGCAACGCGTTGCGCGGTAAGCTGCTGCCTGCTGCGCAAATCGACGACTTGCTGTACAGCGTGCTGGAGTCCGGCGACAGGGTCTGCCTGGAAGGTAATAACCAAAAGCAGGCCGACTTTCTGGCCAAGGCGCTGGCCGGTCTGGACGCTAGCCGCATCCATAGTCTGCACCTGTTGCTATCGGTATTGGCGCTGCCGGAACATCTGGACGTATTCCAACGCGGGATTGCGCGCAAACTCGATTTCTCATTTTCCGGTCCGCAGGCGGTGCGCCTGGCCAGGATGATGCAGGCGGGTCAAATCGAGGTCGGCGCGATTCATACCTACCTGGAACTGTTCGGCCGCTACTTCGTCGATCTGACGCCGCGGGTATCGCTGATTGCGGCGGAGGCGGCCGATCGGCACGGCAATTTATACACTGGCCCGAATACCGAAGACACACCGGCAATCGTCGAAGCCACTGCGTTCAGGAGCGGCATCGTGATTGCGCAAGTCAACCAGATTGTCGATGTACTGCCGCGCGTCGACATTCCGGCTGACTGGGTTGATTTTGTGGTGCAAGCGCCGACGCCGTATTACATCGAGCCGCTGTTCACGCGGGACCCGGCGCAAATTTCGGAAATCCAGGTCTTGATGGCGATGATGGCGATCAAGGGAATTTACGCCGAATATGGGGTGCAACGCCTAAACCACGGCATCGGCTTCGATACCGCGGCAATCGAATTGCTGTTGCCGACCTACGCCGAATCGCTCGGTCTGAAGGGGAAAATCTGCCAGCACTGGGCGCTCAATCCGCATCCGGCGCTGATCCCGGCGATTGAAGCCGGCTTTGTCGAATCGGTGTATTCGTTCGGATCCGAACTCGGCATGGAAGACTATATCCGGGCCCGGTCGGACGTATTCTTTACCGGGCCGGACGGGTCGATGCGCAGCAACCGCGCACTGTGTCAGGCCGCCGGCCATTACGCCTGCGACATGTTCATCGGCTCCACGCTGCAAATCGATCTGCAGGGCAATTCATCGACCGCAACCCTGGGACGCATCTCCGGCTTCGGCGGCGCGCCGAACATGGGCGCCGATGCCCGCGGCCGGCGCCATGCCAGCCCGGCTTGGCTGAAAGCCGGGCAACAGGCCCGCGCCGGCAAGAACACCATTCCGCGTGGCCAGAAGCTGGTGGTGCAAATCGTCGAAACCTTCCGCGAGCACATGCAGCCGGCTTTCGTCGACAAGCTCGATGCCTGGCAACTGGGCCAGCAAGCCGGCATGGACATCCCGCCGGTGATGATTTACGGCGACGACGTGACCCACATCCTGACCGAAGAAGGGATCGCCAACCTGCTGTTATGCCGTAGCGACGAACAACGCGAGCAGGCGATTCGCGGCGTCGCCGGCTACACCCCGGTCGGCATGGCGCGCGACCGCCGCATGGTCGAAAACCTGCGTGACTGCGGCATCATTCAACGCCCGGAAGACCTCGGTATCGACAAGCGGCTGGCGACCAGGGATTTGCTGGCGGCCAAGACAATGAAAGATCTGGTGCGCGCATCCGGCGGGTTGTACAACCCGCCCAAGCGTTTCAGAAACTGGTGAATGGTGAGGTATACATGGAAACCTTGAATTATCGTTTTGAAAACGGCCAGCGCCGGATTCCGGCTAGCCCGGAACTGGTCGGCGTGGTCGGCTCCGGCAACCTGGAAGTGCTGATTGAGGCCGCCGACCAAGATGGCGCCTGCACGGTTGATATCAGCACTGCAGCACGCGGCTTCGACGCCATTTGGGCCGCCGTCATAACGGACTTCCAGCAACGCTGGCAACTGGCCGATATTCGTATTTCGATCAACGACATGGGCGCAACCCCTGCGGTGGTCAGCCTGCGCCTGGATCAGGCGGTGCAAGCCTTGCTGGAGCACAGTGCATGAGCAGCTATCTGGAAGCGAATGCCCGTGAACGCATCCACGGCCTGCTGGATGACCGTTCTTTCGAGGAATTTTTGCCGCCATCGGAACGTATCGTCAGCCCGCACCTGGCACAGCTGGATGCCCCGGTCGCGTTCGACGATGGGGTGGTGATCGGGCAGGGCTTGCTGCACGGCGAGCGCGTGTTTGCCGCCGCACAGGAAGGTGGCTTCATGGGCGGTGCGGTGGGCGAAGTGCATGGTGCCAAACTGGTTGGGCTATTGCAACGGGCGATTGCAGAAAACGTGTCGGCCGTGATCCTGCTGCTGGAAACCGGCGGCGTGCGTCTGCATGAAGCCAACGCCGGTCTGATTGCGGTATCCGAAGTGATGCGCGCTGTGCTGGAAACGCGCGCCGCAGAAATCCCGGTGATCGTGCTGATCGGCGGCTCGAATGGTTGTTTCGGCGGTATGGGCATTGTGGCGCGCTGTGCCAACTTTATCGTAATGTCAGAAGAAGGACGGCTGGCGATGTCGGGGCCGGAAGTGATCGAAACCGCGAACGGAGTGGAAGAATTCGATTCGCGCGACCGGGCGCTAGTGTGGCGCACCAGCGGCGGCAAGCACCGTTATTTGCTGGGCGATTGCCAAGCCATCGTCGCCGATGACATCGCGGCGTTCCGGCAAGCGGCAGCCGATGCGATGCATGCTTGCCTTCAGCAAGAGGTGGCTTTGACGCTGGCTGAAATGGATGCGGAACACACGATGCTGGCAGCGCGGCTGCAAGATTTTGGCGCGCAATCCGAACCGATGGAAATCTGGCGCTGCATGGGGATAGACAATCCACAGGCGGTACCAATGCTGGAAGCAACCGAATTTGTAGAGCTGGCCAGGCACAGCGTGCCGCATTTCGCAGCGCCGCAACCGGGAGTCCGATGATGGAATGGCACAAGCTTGCCGCACAACTGTTTCCCGCCGGCCACACGATTACCGAGCAGGATCATTTCCTGTCGGGCAGCGCGCAAGTCGCCGGAAAAACCGTCGCCGTCATCGGCACCACCAACCACGCGCCGATCGGGGTCGAGATCGCGCTGGCGCAGGCGCAGGCCGTATTGCATGTGGTGCACAACTATCCGCAACGGCCGATTTTGATTTTGGTCGATACCCAGGGTCAGCGCTTGCGCCATCGCGACGAAATGCTGGGCATCAACAGCTATATGGCACACCTGGGCAAATGCATCGAGCTGGCACGGCGCAGCCGGCATAAGGTGATCGGACTGGTCTACGATCAAGCGCTGTCCGGCGGCTTCATCACCAGCGGGATGATGGCGGATGCCTGCTATGCATTGCCGCAATCCACTATTCGGGTCATGGGGCTGGCGGCGATGGCGCGTATCACCAAGGTACCTGAGGACAGACTGACCGAACTGGCGAAGGACAACCCGGTGTTTGCGCCGGGCCCGGATAATTATCTGCGCATGGGCGGGATCGAAGCGATCTGGGACGGCGATCTGGCAACCCAGCTGCCAGAGGCGCTGGCCGAGGCGAATACAGTCGACCGGCGCGCCGAACTTGGCCTGGCGCGTGGCGGGCGCAAGCTGGCGCAACGGGTGGTGGAGGCGGTGGTGTCGGGGACCCATGTTCGCGCGGCATAGTCTGGTCTGGCTCAGTCCACAAGGCTGGCAGAGTTGCCAAAATAGCAGCCGAGACAGCGTAGCGCCATCCAGTCATGCTGCACTGGAACGCTGGCAGCAGGCGGACTGGCCGGCGATAGTGCGGCGGGTCGATGCCGATGTCGATGCCGAAGCGGCGGAGCACCTGGTTTGTCTGGGCATCGCGCTGCCACCCGATCCGTTGACCGGACACAAAGTTCGGATTGCACTGCGCGCACCGGTGGCCGAAGTGCGCCAGATACGCGGCCCGCTCGCCATCGATGCAGTGATTGCTGCCGCGCCGGCGCACTGGCGGGATGCGCTGCAGATGCTGGCGACTCAGGTAGCCCGGCATGATCTGGCGTTTGGCGTGTATGGCTCCGTCGCGCTGCAAGCCTTGACGGGCGCATCCTATGTCAGCGCCAGTTCCGATGTCGACCTGCTGTTTTCGCCCAAGACTCAGGCGCAATTGGAGGCCGGCGTCGCGCTGCTGCTGCGCTATGCCAAGACCTTGCCGCTGGATGGCGAAATCCTGTTCCCATCGGGGTGGGCGGTGGCTTGGAAAGAATGGGCGCAGTCCAACGAAAATAGGCCTCGGCTGCTGGTGAAAAGCAATCGCGGCGTGCAGTTGACCACGATGGCGATGCTGCTGGCGTCGTTTGTCACGCCGGAGCACACAGCATGCATGCATTGATGCCCGGATTGACTCCTGGCATACGGCAAAAAAATTGCGCAAATCCGCATTTGATAATGCTGCACGCGCAAGTGGGGCACCCGTTTTGCGCGCAGATTGGCCGCCTTGCGGTACGCAGTCTATATGCTGAACTGGCCTTGTATCCGAAACCGGGGCTGGTATCGCTGGTCGATAATGGCAGCCATGACGACATGACGGCGGCGACTTTCATGCGCAGTCTTTTTGCACTGCGGCATTATTTCATCCAGATCACCGAAGCGGGCATGGCAGCGGCGCCATTCAGCACCCTGCAGCGTCTGGGCGTGGCGGCTGAGGCGCGCATGTTGGCGGCAACTGGCGGCATCAATACGCATCGTGGTGCAATTTTCTGCCTAGGCATGCTGTGTGCCGCAATCGGTTATTGCCGTGGGCACCGTATCATTTTGTCAGCCCCTTCCATACGCGCCACATTGCTGCTGCAATGGGGCGATGCACTGGCCGCCCATACGCACGCAGTAGCAGTACGTACATACGCTCCCGCTGCGCCGCATTCGCACGGCTTGCAAGCAGCGGCGCAATATGCCGCCAGCGGTGCCAGAGAGGAAGCAGCACTCGGCTTGCCTTCTGTTTTTGAAGTGGCATTGCCGGCAATGCAGCGCGCGCTCGATGCCGGACGCAGCCTCGAATGTGCACAGATCGACGCGTTTTTCTCACTAATGGCGCATGTCAGCGATACCAATGTCTATCATCGTGGCGGTGCTGCCGGTGCTGCTACAGTCAAACATCATGCGCAACATTTTCTGGTGCGTGGCGGCAGTGCAAATCCGCGTTGGGAAATAGCTGCGCTTGCTTGTCATCAAGCCTTGGTTCGGCAACGTTTGTCGCCTGGCGGAGCTGCCGATTTGTTGGCGGCGACCTGCCTGATACATGCGGTTTCCACAAATTGTCAGGCCAATGATGTTCTTCCTTAAAAGGCACTTTCACTAAAGATGATGCAACGTTTGGCAATTCTGTGTCCCGGCCAAGGCGCGCAACATCCGCAGATGTTCGATCTGGCCAGAACCGATCCGGGTGTGAAAAATCTGCTGGCGCGCTGGCCGCTGGAGGCCGCATGCGGCATGCCGCTGTCAACAATCCTGTCCGACCCTGCGTTGCTGTTTTCCAACCGGGTCGCGCAACCTTTGATCGTGGCTGCGGCACTGGCGGTCTGGGAAGCCATCAAACACTGCGCGCCGGCACCGGCGCTGGTGGCTGGTTACAGCATCGGGGAACTGTGTAGCTACGGTATTGCAGGCGCACTCTCGGCCGAACAGTTGATCGAACTGGCGGCAACGCGCGCGCGTTCGATGGATGATTGCACCGTGCCGTCTGCCAGGCAGTCGCTGCTGGCTGTATCCGGTCTGACCGTAGCGGCTGTGCATGAGCTATTGGAGCAGCACCACTTGTCGATTGCGATTGAAAATGGAGCGGACAGCCTGATCGTCGGCGGCTGGTGCAACGATCTGCGCGCAGCCGAACCCGGCCTGCTGCAAATGGGAGCCCAACTGACCGAGATTGCGGTTGAAGTGGCGTCGCACACCGCCTTGATGCAGGGCGCGGTCGCGCCTTTCAGCGCCGCCTTGCAGCAATCTGCGTTCATGGATTTCAAGTGTCCCGTGATGGCGGGCATCACGGCCACCTTGGTGTCGAAAAAAGAGCATGCGGTAACGCTGCTATCGCGCCAGCTCGCCGAAAAAATCAGATGGGATCAATGCATGGATACGTGCGCCGAAGCCGGCGTCACCGTGGCGCTGGAACTCGGCCCCGGCGGCGCATTGTCACGCATGCTGCAGGCAAGGCATCCTGCGATCGAATGCCGTTCGGTGTCGGATTTCCGCACGCTGGCAGGCGTCGCAAAATGGCTGGAACGGTGTTTCAACTGAAGCGGCTGATTGTCGGAAGGGTGAAGCAGGGGTTTCGGATCGCATGCGATCCGCCTGCGCAACGATATCCGCTTGCAAGCGGATATGCGCCCTGCAAGGGCTGCGCTGTTCCGACCTACGTTTCTGCCAGCGTTTTCAGATAGCGCAAGCCGGCAATCGCCCGGCTGCCGTACCACGACAGCATTTCGCCATCGACCAATTGCACCGGCTTGCCGATCTGACGCTCCAGCGCATCGACATGCGCTTCTGTAAAGCGGTACGGCTCGCTCGACAGCAACACCATGTCAATCGCATCAAGTACGGCAGGCGTCCAGTCGAACACGGGATAGCGCACCGCCCCCGGCGCTTGCCACACCCGCCAGCCGATTTCCGCCAGCATGTTGGCAATATAGGTATCTTTCGACACCGTCATCCACGGGTCTTTCCAGATGCAGTACAACACGGTACGCACATCTTGGCTGGACCGTGCCGCCGGCACCGCGAGTTCCGCATAGGCGTGCTCGAATGCGCGGCACAAACAATCAGCCTGCGAGGCAGCGCCGAAGATGCCGCCCAGCAACCGGTACAGATCCAGATTATCGCGCGGCGTTTGCGGGTGCGTGACGATCACGTGTGGGATGAAGGCGGCCAGCGCCTCGACCGTCGGTTTTTCGTTTTCATCAATATTGACAATCAGATGCGTCGGCACCAGCGTGCGGATTTTTTCAAAATTGACGTCTTTGGTGCCGCCGATTTTTGGAATAGCCCGCAGCAGGTCTTTCGGATGAATGCAAAACCCGGTGCGCCCGACGATCCAGTGCGCCAGTCCCAAGTCGCATAGCAGTTCGGTGATCGACGGCACCAGGCTGACGATGCGCGGTTGGGAATTTTCTGCTATTGCCTCATGTACCCGCCCCACCGCATCAATCAGCATGATTGACTCCGGCTGAATTGCTGGCACGCGCCTTGTGCGGCGCCCTGGCAAAAACCCAGTCGTACAGCCAGTTCGGCATCATCCGCAGCAGTTTGGCCGCCACACCCATTTGCCATGGAATGACTCGATAGCTGGCGCCGGCCTCTATCGCCGCCCGCGCCGCCGTCGCAAAATGGGCCGCCGGCATCAGAAACGGCATCCGGTAGTGGTTGGCTTGGGTCATTCGGGTATCGATATAGCCGGGCGAAATGGTCACAACCCGGATTCCACCCGGCTGTAATTCCAGCCGCAGCGATTCGCAATAGCTGATCACGGCCGCCTTCGATGCGCTGTACGCTTCCGCTCCCGGCAAACCGCGGATGCCGGCCACGCTGCCGATCCCGACTAGCCGGCAACTGCACTGGCCCGACTGCGCCTGCAACCGCATGCCGGCGATGAACGGGGCAAAGGTAGCTACCGTCGCATTCAGATTGACCGCCATGATGCGCTCGAATATAGCGAAGTCTTCTGCGTACTCGGTCAACGTGCCTTGCGAAATACCGGCACTGGCGATCACGATATTGACCCCGGCTGTATTGGAATAAGCGATGAAATCCTGTGCTGCCGCAGTCAGCGCCGCATGGTCGGTCACGTCCAGCGCATAGCTGCGATGCCGTTCGTGGTTGGGCAAACTGGCAATCAGTTGCGCCAGCGCCGGCCCGCGCCGGGCAACCAAGCCCAGCACCGCGCCCTGTGCCGCATATTCGCGCGCCAGTGCCGCTCCGATGCCACTCGATGCACCGGTAATAAAGACATATGTCATGGCAATTCCTTGAAAATAGTGTGACCTACCGTTGGCAAATATTAGAGCACAGCCGTTCGGTGTGCTGTTGGCCGCAGCAGTTTGACGACGAGAAATTGAGGTAAGCAGGCGCTTGCACCGGTGCCTGAGCAGGCCTATGCTGGCGCAAGCGAAATTTTCTCTATACCACTACATATAGTAGTGGTTATATAATTTTCACTGCATATGATGTTTTAACTTACTGAAATTGTTTAAATTGGTGGATAATACGGATCACCAAAACCTGCATCGCAGGCATTTTCAGATATTGAAAATCGGTCGCGACAAATATTTTTTTCCAACGGCAATCATCGCCTTTGGACGTACCACCAACACGTTATTGCCGCATCTATCTTATTCAGATTAACGTCCGGCACGCCGTCGCCGGCACCAAGGAGTCAAGCATGCAAAAACTAGAAAACACCGCTATCGCACTGGCCGAGCCACAAGTTATTTCCACTGAAGTGTTGATAGAAAAATACGCCAAGGGCGGCGAAACCAGCATGGATGAAGTCCGTGCCCGCGTGGCAAAAGCGCTGGCGCAAGTCGAAGAAACCAAGCAACGCAAGAAACACGCCGACGAATTCCTGTGGGCAATGCAGCAAGGCTTCATCCCGGCGGGACGCGTCAACAGCGCCGCCGGCACCGATTTGCAGAGTACGCTGATCAATTGTTTCGTGCAGCCGGTCGGCGACTCGATCACCGAGCGCGTCGGCGGCAAGCCCGGCATTTACACTGCGCTAGCGCAAGCGGCCGAAACCATGCGGCGCGGCGGCGGCGTCGGCTACAATTTTTCTGCGATCCGGCCCAAGGGCGCGCTGGTCAAGGGCACCGGCAGCAGCGCGTCCGGCCCAATTTCCTACATGAAAGTATTTGACCGCTCGTGCGAAACGGTGGAATCGGCCGGGGCCCGTCGCGGCGCACAAATGGCGGTAGTCAACGTGACCCATCCAGACGTGCTCGACTTCATTACGGTCAAGCAGGAGCGTGGCCAGTTGAACAACTTCAACGTCTCGGTCGGCATCACCGACGTCTTCATGCGAGCTGTCGAGGCTGACTTGCCGTTCGAACTGGCGCACGGGAACGAACCGAATGCCGAACTCAAACGCAGCGGCGCCTATCTGCGCGCCGACGGCTTATGGGTATATCGCACCGTGCAGGCGCGCGAAGTGTGGGACTTGATCATGCAGAGCACCTACGCCGCGGCCGAACCAGGCGTGCTGTACATGGATCGCATCAATGCTGAAAACAATCTGTCGTACTGTGAAACCATCGAAGCCACCAACCCGTGCGGCGAACAGCCGCTGCCGGACTACGGTTGCTGCTGCCTGGGCAGCCTGAATCTGACCGCTTATGTCACCGCGCCGTTTACGCCCGAAGCAGCGTTCGATTTCGCCCTGATGGCACGCGTAACCAAGATCGCGGTGCGCATGCTCGACAACGTCCTGATCGCCACCAAGTGGCCGCTGGAAGAGCAAGCGCGCGAAGCCGAAGCCAAGCGCCGGCTGGGTCTGGGCTTTACCGGTTTGGGCGACGCCTTGATCATGCTGGGGCTGCGTTACGACTCGGCACAAGGACGCGCATTGTCCGCCGACATCGCCCGCGAAATGCGCGACGCCGCCTATTTCGGCTCGGTCGATTTAGCCAAGGAACGCGGCCCATTTCCGCTGCTCGATGCCGAAAAATATCTGCAAGGCGGCTTCGCTGCGCGCTTGCCCGATGCATTGAAAGACGCGATCCGCACGCATGGCATCCGCAACTCGCATCTGACTTCGATTGCGCCGACCGGCACCATTTCGCTGGCGTTTGCCGACAATGCGTCGAACGGCATCGAGCCGGCGTTTTCGTGGTTCTACAACCGCATGAAGCGCATGGCCGACGGCACAAAGAAGGATTACACAGTGGAAGACCACGCGTACCGGATGTATCGCGCGCTCGGCCACGATGTCGACCAATTGCCGCCGGCATTCATCTCGGCGCTGGAAATTTCCGCCATCGACCACATGCTGATGGTGGCCGAGGTCGCGCCCTACGTCGATGCCGCGATTTCAAAAACCGTCAACGTCCCGGCCGATTATCCGTATGTCGAGTTTAAGAACCTGTACATGGAAGCCTGGCGCAAGGGTCTCAAAGGCATCACCACTTATCGCCCGAATAGCGTGTTGGGCGCGGTATTGTCGGTCCCTGCTGCTGTCACTACCACTACGGCAGAAGTCAGTACGCCGCAGCCGATCACGCTGTCGGAGCAAGACAAGCGGCTGGTGCTAACCGAAGTTGCGATGTCGCCGCCGCTGGCGTCGCTGCGCTGGCCGTCGCGTCCGGGCTTGCCGGCCGGCACTTCCGGTTGGGTCAGCGCCACCATCCGTACGCCACAAGGCGATTTTGCGGTGGCGGTATCGGATCAAGCCAATGTGCCGTTTGAAGTCTGGGTGCTCGGTGGCCAACCGCCGCGGGGCCTGGACGCAATCGCCAAAACCCTGTCGACCGACATGCGCGCCAACGATCGCGGCTGGCTGCGCAAGAAGCTCTCGGTGCTTACCCATGCCTACGGCGAAGGCTTCCAGATGCCGATGCCGCCGAACGGTGCAATGGTGCAAGTGCCCAGCACCACTGCCGCGCTGGCCCAATTGCTGGAATGGCGCTACAACCAATTAGGCGCGCTCGACGTCCGGCCCGGCGACCCTAGCCCGGTGCTCAATGCCCTGTTCGCGCCGCACGAGCCGAAGACCGGCACCGACGGCACACTGGCCTGGGTGGCCGATGTCAGGAACCCATCCACCGGGGACGATTTCGTACTGATGCTCAAAGAGCTGCAAATGCCGGACGGCACCCGCCGCCCCTATAGCATGTGGCTGACCGGCGCCTACCCGCGCGCGCTGGACGGCCTATGCAAGCTACTTAGCCTTGACATGCGGGTAATCGATCCAGCCTGGATCGGCATGAAGCTGCGCAAACTGCTCAACTATGCAGAGCCACGCGGCGACTTTCTGGCGCGCATCCCGGGCAACGAAAAGCAGGCCAGCTATCCGTCCACCGTAGCCTACGTCGCGCAACTGGTAATCCACCGCTACGCCATGCTGGGCATCCTGACCGAAGCCGGCACCCCGGTCAACGCCATGGGCGTAGTCACCGACGAGCCAACCCACCAGCCGAAAGTCAGCACCACAATGGCAGGCCGGTTGTGCGCCGAATGCGGCAACAGCACGGTAATCAAGAAAGATGGCTGTGATTTTTGTACTGCTTGCGGGGCTATTGGGAGTTGCGGCTGAGGTTGCGTGTGTTCAGGATATGGCGGTTGGCAAAGCCATTCACCATATCCTGATATATAAGGAGTATGGTAAAAATCATGGCATTCTACGCATGTAATCATTGTATTTATACAATATACACAATGCTGTATGCTTAGATAATGTTGCGTATTGCTACGAAAGGCATGAAAGAATCACATAACCTAATCTTTTCGACTGTTGCTGATATCCGATAACTAACGCAGTTTCTAATAGGATTTACGCAATATGAAGTAGTGCAGGCCTCGGCGCCTCCATTACTGCCACTTGTGAACAGCAGAATTCTGCGTAAGTTCTATTAGGAGCGGCATACAGTTTCGAGATTCAGAAAGACATTATTGCGTAATTATTCTGCCTGCCATGATGGCGCATTTAAAGACGCACTTAATCACACTTGATATTCCCTCCTCTTTCGACAAGCTGCCAGTACCAGTGCTGGATGGCCGGCTTGTGCACAATCTCTGCATCCACATTTGCAACATTACAACCATAAAATTGACGCTACTTTGCTCGGTAAAATCACGCTTGCCCGCTTTTTGGCATTGCCGTTACGGGCGTTTGATCGCCTTGTAACCGAGACCGAGTCCAGCACTGAGTTTTTCGCTCTAAGCCCATGGGTGACTACGGGGTCGGTGACGGGCACACTGGTGGCGGGTGATACCTGTGATTGCCTTGCAACTCAGGCAGCCGCAGTGCTGGGGCAAGTGCGCGAAGTGGATCACCGCCTGATCTTTATCTACCAGCGCGACAGCTATGCGCGCGAGTACCAGTTCGATGAGGGCGGCTTGGCCCGTCTGGCCTCCCAACCAGACTGCTCGACGAAACTGGCAAGCATTTTATGCAAATTGCGCCTCATCAATACCCGGAACCGTCTTACCCACGCACTGATGCAGGCGGCACTGGCGTCGCAGGCGGCCTATCTGTGTTCCGGGCAACCCTTGATGCTTGTGCCGCTGACCCAGGCGGCAATTTCCGCCCGACTGCGCTCGACTGCGGCTCTTTCCGTGGTGGCAGACCCGGGCCGGATCTCACGCTTGGCGCGCGGTTTGTCGATCACGCTTCCAAACAGCCAAGAGGTGTCGTTAAACACATTATTCGCCAAGCCACGGCAGGTTCATCGCCATTTCGTGGATTACATGATAAAAAAAGAAACCGCCTGGATGTTCCAAGGATTATTGCATCAGCCGCTGACGGATGAGGCTATCGCTGCCATCCTCGAGCGCGATTACGACGTTCACTTGTCGCGCCGCACGATCGCGAATGTCCGGCATGACCTGGCAATTCCCGATTGCCGCAGCCGCAGCCTGCGCATGCATTACCTGGCCGCGACCGAAGGATTTTCCGCGCTGGTGCCGCTGACCACCCAAATGCTGCGGGCGTCGGTACCGGTGCATTCTGGGGTGTATGAGATTCGTACCACATTCACTTCCCGCTCGAGCGAGGAAAAGGATCTTTGCGCAGAGAAAAACGTGCCGCCCAAGCAGCACAGCGTGCTCTACATCGGCTCGACTGCAAATTTGCGCAAGCGCCTGGGGGATCACCTGCGCGGCAATAGCGACAATACCTTGCTTTACAAACACATCGCAAACGGTGCTGCGCGGGTGCGGTTTCGCCTGATCAGTGACGGGTGGCGCCTGGTGGAACGGGATCTGTACCGGGTATTTTGCGAGACATTCGGCGCACCGCCGCCGTGCAATCGCATGAGTCCGTGACAGAAACAAGCGCCAACTGCGGACGAACCGGAATCAGGCACAGGAACTGAAAAAAATACCTGAAAGTCTTACTGAAGATCTGCGCAAAATACGGATGTTTGCCAGAAGTGCAGGCCTCCATGCCTGCGGCCCCGCATAGGCATGGAGGCCTGCACCACTTAAAATTGCGTAAGTTATTGCGTAAATCTTATTAATGACTTGACAAACGACCCGAATTTCTGATGACGTTTCTGCATCTTTGTCGGATTGCCTTATGACAATATTTCGGCTATAAGTATCAATTCTAAGTAAGCGCTGCCAAGGCTCGCCGTATTTTTACAACGATCTGCACTCGCTCCAAATTCTTCGGGCACCTGCGCTTACATTGGGAAATTACGCGGTTTCAACAAGATTCTCCGTTTAACGCAGACTTCAGGAATGCTCTTATCAGTCATTCAAAGATCCAACGGTCGGTTTGCATTTTATGTAAGTCCAGCAATGAAAAAAAAGTCGGGAGCGGGTCGTGGAAAAAATATTGCGCAAGCAAGCAAGCAAGCAAGCAAGCAAGCAAGCCGATATCTCTGACGAGCCCAGTTGCATTGACTCAAGCCAGCGAAATCGGTGAAGCCGACATTATCCGATGCAATTTGATGCTTGCCATCGGCGAAACCAATATCGCCGAGAACCAACGCTCTGAGCAATGGCAGCAGCACTATACCCAGACGCTCGACTTACTCGCCGCAGATGCGCCGCTTGCTACAGTACTGGAAGGCTTTGCCGTGTTTGTCGAGCGGCAGTGCGGGGAAGCGCTCTGCTCTATCCACCTGCTTTCGTCTGACGGCAAACGCCTGATATGCAGCGCGGCACCCAGCCTGCCCGAGTTTTACAGCAGCATAAATGGCATCGAGCTCGGCGAGGGTGTCGAGTCTTGCGGGACTGCCGCATTTGTCGCGTTCTTTACTGGCGGCGCCGGGACAGTAGAGGATGCGCTCACCCATCCTTACTGGGTGTGCCAGCGCGAACTAGCCATCCGCGCCGGACTGCATGCCTGCTGGTGCGAGCCGATTCTGTCAGTCGGCGGCAAGGTGCTCGGCACCTTTGCCTTGAACTATCGCAAACCGCGCACACCGACCCCGGATGAGATTGCCTGTATTCGTCGGGAGGCCAGGTTCGCTGCCCTGGTAATCGATCGCACCCAGCAGCAGGAGAACCTACGCCTGGCTGCAGTGGTGTTCGAGCAAGGCATCGCGGCTGTCGTGATCACCGACGCCAGGCAGCACATCCTCAGTGTGAACCGCGCTTTCACGCAGATGACAGGCTATCCGCCTGAAGAAGTAATTGGGCAGACGACACGCATCCTGCAATCCGGGCGACATGACACCGCCTTCTATCGCACCATGTGGGAAAGTATTCAAGAAACCGGCGGCTGGCAGGGAGATGCATGGGAACGAAAAAAAACCGGGGAGTGCTATCCGAAATGGCTCTCCATTTCCGCCGTGCGCGATGGGCAAGGGAAAATCACGCACTACGTGAGCAGTTCGGTTGATATTACCGAACAGAAGGCCCATGTCGCCCATATTGAGCAGCTCGCCTTTTATGATTCCCTGACCGGCCTGCCCAACCGGGCGCTATTCATGGATCGTCTGAAGCAATCTTTGGCTGTCGCCCAACGGCATGAGCAGCGAGTAGCGATCCTGTTTATGGATATTAACCGCTTCAAAGAGATCAACGATACCCAGGGACACAATGTCGGAGATCAGGTACTGATCGAAGTCGCCCGGTGCTTCCAGGCCATTACTCGAGGCGAAGAAACTTTGGCGCGCTTGGGAGGCGACGAGTTCGGCGTCACCGCCGCGGGGGCCGACCAGGCGGCAGCGACCCTCATCGCCGAGCGCTTGCAGCAGGCGCTTGTCGAGCCAATTACGGTAAAGGGGCAGACCTTTACCTTAGGAATGAGCATCGGCATTGCCGTCTATCCCGAGGATGGCGCAACCACCGAAGACTTGCTCAAGCGGGCCGACATCGCCATGTATCGCGCCAAGGAATCAGGCGGCGGTTATCGCTTCTACCAGCCTGAAATGAGCGCAGGATTAGCCGATCGGATGACGATTGCCAGGAACTTAAGTCGCGCCCTGAATGCCGGGGCATTGGAACTGTATTACCAGCCCCAAGTGACGCTCCAAACAGGCGCCATGATCGGTGCCGAAGCACTGTTGCGCTGGAACGATCCCGAGTGCGGCCGAGTGGGTCCGGCGCAATTCATCCCGATTGCTGAAGAACGCGGCATGATGAGTGAGCTCGGCAAGTGGGTGTTGCAAGAGGCTTGCCGCCAAATGAAAGCATGGCAGGACTCCGGCCTGCATTTCCCCGGCCGGCTCGCCATCAATCTTGCCGCCCAACAGCTTGAAGATGCCGACATTGCCGATAATATTCAGGAAATCGTGCGTGCAGCGGGCTTAACGCCGGCTTGTCTTGAGCTGGAACTTACCGAAAGCGGCCTGATGGGTAACGTGGAGCGCACGATCAAGATCATGCAGACCCTGAAAACGGCAGGATTTGCACTATCGATTGACGATTTTGGTACGGGCTATTCATCCCTTTCTTATCTTAAACGCCTGCCGGCAGACACGCTCAAAATCGACATCTCTTTTGTACGCGACATGCTCAAAGGTCGCCACGACTACACTATCGTCACCACCATCATCGGCATGGCGCGCAACCTTGGGCTTAAAACAATTGCCGAAGGCGTGGAAGAGTTAGAGCAAGCGGAAGCCTTGCTAGCGCTAGGTTGCGATGAGGCGCAAGGATATTACTTCGGTCATCCCGAACCAGCGCACGTCTTTGCACAAAAATGGCTCGGAACCGCCCCAAATGGACTTTGCCTGACATAAGCATGTACTGCAAAGACTCTTACGATGAACGAGTTAGGGCCGGAGAATGACCGGAGCTTGGCGGCTTCGTTGCCGTCAGTGTGGAACTATCGGATAAAGAAAATATCACGGTGATTGTTTGAAAATCCACTCGTTCTTGGGCAATAAACAAAATCGCCTGCTTTAGGTTGGAAGTTTTCCAATTAGTTTCTTTTTTATAGGCTTCACAAATCAGTCACGCGATTGAAATATTGCGTTGTTACTATTCCAAGATTGATAACAAATATGGAGTAGCGAATGAACCGAACTTTTCAATTGTTGCCACTGGCAACCTTGCTTTCAGCGGCACTTGGCGGCTGTGGCAGCACCTCTACAGGCGTGACCACCAGCGGAGTGGTGACCGGCAGCTATTTCAGGCACGCAAAAGTCTGTCTGGATAATAATAATAATGGCCGCTGTGATGCGGGCGAGGCCAGTACTGTCACCGACAACAACGGCGCATTTACTTTGCCGGGGACAGCTGCTGTAGTGGTGGAAATAGGAACTGACGCGACGCGTTTTGATCCTGACACCAATATCGAAACACCCATTATCCAGCCACTCGTGTTCCGTGCTCCGGCCCAGGCGAATCATGTGGTGAGTGCCATTTCCACCGAGTTGCAAGCATTGATGGACGACAACAACGGTGATTTCGCGACAGCAAAAACCACGTTGGCCAAACGCCTGGGCGTGTCGGAAGACAAGCTCCTTGGAGATCACAACAAAGAAACCGACGCCACAACGAAGACAATCCTGAAAACGGAAATTGATCAGTCGATTGAAAGGATCTCGGAAGCTACGGCCGATGCGGGCAAGAGCGGCGATATCGCGCTGGCATTACGCAACCGTCTTACGCTGGACCGCATCTCTAATATTGTCGTGATTTATGCCGAAAACCGTGCATTCGATAATATGTTCGGCAAATTCCCAGGCGCTAACGGCCTCGATAATGCCATTCAAAGTAATGCTTACAAGCAAATCGATCTGGACGGCTCAGTATTGCCGGTATTGCCACCGACTTGGGGCGGCATAAGTGTAGCGGGTGTTACGCCCGTGGTTGCGCAAGCCGATACGGCGAATTTGCCAAACGCGCCTTTCAGCATCGATGGCCCAAAATTCAATCTGCCGCTAAGCGCCAAGACGCGCGACCTTGATCACAGCTTTTTCTTTAACCAAATGCAAATCAACGGTGGCAAGAACGACCGCTTCGCAGTTGCGTCAGATGCTGGCGGCCTTGTAATGGGCAACTACGACGGCTCTACGACACGGATGTGGCAAAAAGCTAAGGATTACACACTGGCCGACAATTACTTCATGGGCGCTTTTGGTGGTTCTTTTCTGAATCACTTCTGGCTCATTTGTGCCTGTACGCCGGTATATCCGAATGCAGATACCAGCCCGGGCAAGGCTAAATTAGCCAGCCCAGGGGGTGCCGATGGCGTCAGCCTGTTGCTAGATACGAGCAAGGGCATTACGTCGGTGCTTAACAGCAATGGACGCCCACCTTTCCTGGGCAATGGAGCAATCACGCCGATCAATTCGCGTTTTGATAAATTTTATGCGGTCAACACCATGCAGCCAGCGTATCAGCCTAGCGGCAACACCCCGGCTACCGGAGGTGATCCTGCACTGGCCGACCCAAATGTGGCCACTACCTTGCCACCGCAAACCATGACGACAATCGGCGATCTCCTGTCGGTAAAAAACCTGTCATGGGCATGGTTTGCCGGTGCCTGGAACGACTCCCTCAGTAATCGCACAAATATTTACAACCAGACGGTTCCAAATTTCCAGGCCCATCATCAGCCGTTCAACTACTTCAAGCAGTTCGCGCCAGGCACTCAGGCCCGTACTGACCATTTGAAAGATGGCACTGACTTCCTGACTGCGATACAAAATGGCACCCTGCCGCAAGTGACGTTTTATAAGCCGCAAGGAGACTTGAATGAGCATGCGGGTTATGCGGATGTCGCCAAAGGGGATCAGCATATTTCTGACATTATTGACAAGCTCAAATCCAGCCCACAATGGAAAAACATGGTGGTGATCGTAACTTTTGATGAAAACGGTGGCTTCTGGGATCACGTTTCCCCACCAAAAGGCGATGTTTTTGGCCCATCTACCCGGGTTCCTGCGATCATTATTTCGCCTTACGCCAAGAAAGGCTTTGTAGATCATGCCCAATACGATACGACATCAATCCTGCGGCTTATTACGCATCGCTTCTCTCTACCACCGCTAGATGGTTTGGTCAGTCGCGACAAGGCTTTGGCTGCCAGCGGTTCCAAGCCTATGGGAGATTTGACCGGCGCGTTTGATTTCACTCAGAAGTAAGCGTAAGTTCGATGCCCCTTGTCTATTGTTTACGGGCTAAATGCGGCCCGGACCAGGGGCGAATATTTCGCGAGAAATCCATATCTTGCGTTGCCCTGCAAATTCGCAAAAAATCCGCCGAAAACTGAAATTCCGGGGAATCTTCGCTTTGTAAAATGGATGGGAGGCCGCATTGCCACTGGGTTCTGATGTTTTCTGTCAAACACTATTTAATTGGTGCAATGCCATTTGCAATATTTTCGGTAACGCAGTACCACGGATAATTGTTGACGCAAAATAAAGTTGGACTGCCGAGCCAGAATAAATTAATCAAAAAATGAAAAAATCTTGTTTTCAGCAAGACCACATTTACGTTTCGCCACGCACAACAACCCCTCTTTAACCAGATAGCAAGACCTTTCGTGGAGAATTAATCCAAGCTCGGTTCTTGAGCCGGGGTTTGTCCAACGAGCGACTCTGCATTCAGCACACCGCCTCCCATAGACTGATACAGCGCGGTGGAGTCAACTAAACGTTGCGCCTTAGCTGCGATCAAGGGAATGCCGGTTTGTTGCGCCTGCTGCTGCGCGGTGAGTAGTTGCAGATAGCTGGCAGCTCCCAATGCATATTGGCGCTGTATGGATTTCAGAGATGCCTGCGCCGATGCGTCGGCTGCGGCTTGCGCAGCCAGGGTCTGGGCATCGTTGTCAAGGGCACGTAGCACGTCGGCGACGTTGCGTAGAGCTTCCAGCACCGTCTGCTGGTATTTGGCCGCAGCAGCGTCGAACGCGGCCAGCGCCGCCCGTTTCTCGGCCGGCAGCCCGGGGTTGAACAAGGGCTGGGTCAGTTGGCCGACGAGTCCCCAGGCCAGTGAACCGCTGCCAAACAGGCTGGCGGTGGTGAGCGCCTGCGAACCCAAATTAGCACTGAGCGCAACCTGTGGGTAAAGTCTGGACACCGCCACGCCGTATTCGGCATTGGCGGCATGCAGTAGCGCTTCGGCCGCCTGAATGTCAGGGCGCTGGCGCACCAGTTCGGACGGCACCAACAGCGGCAGATCGGCCGGCAGAGTGAAATCGTCCAGAATAAAGGACGGCGGGATCCCTGCTCCTGGCGCATGACCGGCCAGCACTGCCAGCAGGTGGTGGATCTGTTCCAGCTTATTGCGCAGTGGCGGGATGCTGGCGCGGGTCTGCTCGAGCTGAGTTTGCAACGCCAGTAAGTCATCCTGCGAGGCCTGACCCAGCGCCAGGCGCTGGTGCGTGATTTCCAGTTGGGTTTCCTGCGCCCGGAGAATAGCTTGCGTGGCCGCCACCTGACTTGCCAGTTGAGCCTGGGTGATGGCGGTGGTGGCGATATTGGCTGCCAGGGTCAGACCTGCCCCTTCGAGCTGAAAGCGTTGATAGTCGACCTGTGCCGCCAGGGCTTCCAGCGCGCGTCGGTTGCCGCCAGCCAGATCGAGGTTGTAATGCACGCCAACCGAGGCGTTGTAGAGGTTGAACACGCGGGCGTCGCCGGTTTGGCCCAATGCCGCGGAATTAGAATGCTGACGCTGCCCACTCAGGTTGGCATCGACCTGGGCATACAAGCTGGAGCCGGCTTGCGCCGCGTAGCCCTCTTGCGCCTGACGTAGGACGGCCTGCGCCGCCGCCAGCGTGGGACTGGCTTGCAGGGCCTGATCGATCAGACGGGTGAGCTTGTCGGAGCGGAGCTCTTTCCACCATTCGACTGGCACCGGCGCCAAAACGAGCTGTTGCGGGTTTCCATATAGCCCTGGGCTGGCAACTGTCAAGCCAGGCAGCGCAGCGCTCGTATAACCCGTTACGACAGGTGGCACGGGGCGTTTGAAATCCGGTCCCGCCGCGCATCCCGCCAACACCGCGACTAAGGCTAAAGGCGTCAATAAAGATATCTGTGCCAATAAAGGCAACATACGGCTGTGATTTCGACTGTTCATGATTACTTCCTTTGTGTGTCCAAACGTTGAATGGAGGCGGGCCAAGGTGCGCAATGCGTTTTAAAGCTCAACACTCAGAGTGACAGAACTACAAACTTGGTTTGTTGGCCCCTATTCTTCGAATTCTCGTGAACGGCACACCCCGCATCACGGCCAATTTGACGCCGTGTCCAGCCACCAAGCCATGCGCACTGGCTCCGATGCAGCCTGGGCAATCCATGACAAATGCCGCAGCGGCATCGCTTGAGCCGGGGTGGATGGAGGCGGCAGGTGGCGAATGGTTTTCGGCGCCTGGCCACGGTTGAGCGAGTGAGGCTACTGCATTAATATCCAGCGCCATCGTCGAATCAGGCATGCGCCTCTTTCTCACTTAAGCTGCCGCCCCTGGCCGGCTTCTTCATAAGTGACGCCGTCGCGAATCTGGTAAATGCGTTTGAAGGTCGGGATGATCTTTTCGTCGTGGGTGACGACAATGATGGCGGTTTCATATTGGCTGGCCATTTGCTCCAGAATGTGAATTACTGCCAGTGCGCGCACGCTGTCAAGCGCTGCCGTGGGTTCATCGGCGAGAATGACCGGTGGGCGATTGACCAGGCCCCGGGCGATTGCCACGCGTTGCTGCTCTCCGCCTGAGAGCTGTGATGGCATGGCCTTGGCGCGATTCTCCACATCAAGCGCCTTGAACAATTCGAGTGCCCGCTTGCGTGCTTCGCCGTTGGGTACTCCGGCCAGCATGGGCAGCAGGGCGACGTTGTCGGTGACATCCAGAAACGGGATCAGATACGGTGCCTGGAACACAAAACCGATCTTGTCACGGCGCAGCGCGCGCAGATCCTTGATCTTCCAGCCGTTGTCGTAGATCACTTCGTCGCCCAAGGCCATCAGACCGGCACTGGGCTCGATCACCGCGCCCAGGCACTTGAGCAGGGTGCTCTTGCCCGAGCCCGAGGGGCCGATCAGTCCAACCACCTCGCCCGGCGCCACTTGCATGTCCACGCCCTTGAGCGCATCAACCGCGGTGTCGCCCTTGCCGTAGCGCTTTTTCAATCCTTCAATACGGATGCCTTTGCCCCTCATGTCAGCCTCCAATCGCTTCAGCCGGGTCGACCTTGAGTGCGGCACGGATGGCGATGATGCTGGCAAGCACACAGATCACCACCACGGCCAAAAAGCCCAAAGCAGTATCGCCCGGCATGAGCAATACATATTTCGGAAACAGCGGCGCAGCGAAGGTCGCGGTGATTTTACCCACGACGAAACCAATCAGACCCAGCGCGACGGCTTGCTGCATGATCATCGCGGCGATGGTGCGATTTTTTGTGCCGAGCAGCTTCAGTACCGCGATTTCGCGGATCTTGTCCATGGTCAGGGTATAGATGATGAAAGCGACAATGGTCGCGCTGACGATAGCTAGAATCACCAGGAACATGCCGATCTGCTTGGCCGCAGTCGCAATCAGTTTGCCGATGAGGATTGCCTCCATCTGTGGCAGGGTGTAAGCGGTGAGGCGCTTCCAGCGCTGGATGGATTGAGCCACCGCGTCCGGGGCATAGCCGGGCTTGATGCGCACCAGTACCGCGTTGACATAAGGGTTGCCGCTTTGCGAGGCGATCACGGCTTCGAGCAGCCCGGGTACACCGGGGCGGTTGAAGGCCGGATTTTCGCCGGTGCGGCGGCGCTGTTGCAGAATCGCGTCGTTGTCCTTGAGGAATTGCGCTTCCTGCGCATCCTTGAGCGGGATGAACACCATTGGGTCGCCACCCGACGACACCATGCGCCGGGTCAGCCCCACCACTGCGTAATGATTGCGGCGGATCGTGATGCGCTCGCCCAGTTTGAAGCCGGTGGCAACGTCGGCTACGGCTTCGTAGTGACTGCGGGTAAGCTGGCGACCGGCGACGAGATAGGGCGGCCAACCCGGCCGGCCCACCTGGCCGGGCGCGATGCCAACCACCATGGCGCGCACATCGCTATCGCCGCTGCGCACCTGCATGGTCAGATAGGACACGTTGTTGGCCTGGGCGATCCCCGGCATGGTGAGTATGCTGCGATAAGTATCGTCGTTGAGGCTGGAGGACTCCGCATACGGACCGAGCGTATCTTTCTGCACCACCCATAAATCAGCACCGCTGTTGTCGAGCAATGCCTTGGCGTCATCCACCATGCCACGGTAGACCCCGGCCATGGTCAATGTCACGCCAATCAAAAGCCCAAGACCGACACCGGTAAAGACGAACTTGCCCCAGGCGTGCAGGATGTCGCGCCCGGCCAGGCTGATCATTGCGTCACCCCGGGGATACGCTCGACCACATGGATACGGCTGTACCTGGTCAGTGTTTTTTCGCTATACACGATCACCCGGTCTCCGCCCTTCAACCCTTCTTTCACTTGCATATGACCATCGAGATCGCCAGCGCCCAGCGTGACGGGGGTAAAGCGCGCATCGCCATCGACGATCTGCCACACACCCAACTTGCCATCCACGCGTTGAACGGCGGCATTGAGGATGACTGGCGCTGTTGCAAGCGCTGGCAAGGCGACGGTGACTTCTGCCAGTTCGCCTACCGGTGGCAAGGGAACGGGCAGGGAGTCGAACATCACCTTGGCGAGCGTTTCTTCGGTAACCGCATCGGCCAGCGGCTCCACCCGCAGTACGCGACCGGTCAAGATTTGGCCGTTGCGTGAGCGCAGCACGATGCGGGTCGGCAGTCCGGCAGCCAAACCGGTGGCACTGATCTGGTCGAAACGCACGTTGATCCACAGGCTCTTGGGATCGATCACTTCCACCACGGCCTGACCTGCGACCACGGTCGTACCGGGGTCGGCATTGCGCACCGCCACCAAACCATCAACTGGCGCGATGAGGCGCAGATTGCTGCGCTGTGTGACCACTGCCGCGCGATCAGCCCGAGCCCGGGCGAGGTCTTCTCGTGCAGCGGACAGTGCGGCGTCGGCGATCTGCAATTCCTGCCGTTTGGCGGCGGCTATTTCCTCGCTGGTCGAGCGCACCGCCAGCAATTGCTCGTAGCGTCGCGCCTGCGCTTGTGCGTAGGCCTGTCGGGCCTCGGCTTCGCGCAAAGCCGCCCCGGCGCGCTTGAACGTCGCCTCTTGCGAGCGAATACGGTCATCAAGGTCGATGGGATCCATCTCTCCGAGCACCTGCCCGGCCTTTACCCGATCACCTACATGCACGTCTAGCCGTTTAACGCGCCCGGCAAACGTGGGGCCGATTTTGTTGATGTAACGCGCCTCTACAGTGCCAATGCCGAACAGGGCTGGAGCGATGGACTTTGACTCCACGGCGGCGACCGTGACAGGCACCGGCGCCAGCGGCCCCGAACGCAGCGCGACATAGACGAACAGGGCGAGCAGCGGCACCAGCACACCGATCAGTGCCAGGGTTCGCCCATGAGCCGACAGGAATTTTTTCATGGTGCGCTCCTCACGCCACGTTGATAGATAGCGAATACGCCGGGTGCTTCGGTACGAATACGTTGAATGTCTCCAGACAGCATGGACTGCATGACCAAGCCCTGGATGGTTCCGATGAACAGCGTGGCGGCAGCCTGGGTGTCCACCTCAGGCGCAATCTCTCCTGCCGCCTTGCCTTGCTCGATGCGAGCCCGAACACGCTCGGCATAGCGCTGGATTAGCGTCCAAGCCATGCGCTTGGCCGCAGTCGATTCGGCGCGTTGCAACTCGCCGAACATTATCCGGGGTACGCCGGGGTGCTCGACCACGAACTCGACATGGCTCATAAACATGGCCCGCATCGCCGCCAGTGGCGATTCGATGCCCCCTGCAGCGTTATCAATTCGCTCCAAGAGATGATCCGCCACCCATTCCATAACGGACTGCCAAATAGCGTCTTTGGTCGGGAAATGACGGAACAGCGCACCTTGCGTCAGGTTCATGTGTTTGGCGATAGCCGAAGTCGTGATTTCGCTGGGGTTCTGCGAACCAGCCAACTCTATTACGGCCTCGACAGTAACGGCCCGGCGCTCATCTGCCGGAAGATGCTTAGGATGAGATTGCATCTGAATAACCTTAATGTAAGTAATTAGTTACTATCTTACTGCAAACCCACCAAGTGTCAAGCACTGGGTGTTCATTGCTCCGCTAGGGTTTGTTGCTCCCTGAATGCACATCTCAACTTAATTTGACGCAGTACAACCTTATTTGTTGGCAATACCTATACAGGCAAGCCGATTGCTGGCATATTAGTCGGAGATTAATAGCACGATCGTTCGCTTGTAGTAAAACCCCCTAGGAGACAATAATATGAAAACAAAATTAATCGCAGGTTTGGTTGCATCCTGCTTCGCTGCGCCAGCACTGGCGCAATCCAATATCACCATTTACGGCATCGTGGATGCCGGTATTCATGTGTCCAGCAATGGCGAAGGCACCAGAACCAAACTGGTCAGCGGCATCGCCGACGGTTCGCGCCTGGGTTTCAAGGGCACCGAGGATATGGGTGGCGGCTACAAAACCATTTTTAACCTTGAATCGCGTGTTGAGCTTGATACCGGCGGCAATCAAGCCGGCAATATTAGCGACAACGAAGGATTGGCACTGCCTCGGGGTCTGAATTTCATTCCCGTCTTATCCGCAGCGACCGCGCCAACAGTGAGAGCCGGCGTTGCCGCTGCGGTAGCGGCGCAAGCGCAGGCGGGCGGCGCTACCGCAGATCAAGCAGCCGCAATAGGTGCTGGCTATGTCGCCAGCGCGGCCGGCATCGCCGATGTTGCTAATCGTACTGCTGCTGCGGTTGCCCCAACGGGAGCAAAGCTTTTGGCCGGCTCCCAATCCGCACTAAGACAAGCGGGCGCGTTAAAGCTCGTCAACTTCAGTGGTGCACTGTTCGATCGGACTGCGATGGTCGGTATGATCACGCCGGTCGGCGCAGTTCTGGCGGGGCGCATGTACACGCCGGGTTATGAAGTATTTGCTGCAGCAGACACTTTTGAAACCGGTACCGCCGGTACCTGGGGCGGCATCACCGGCGGCTCCGGCGGCCTATTGACGGCAGGGATCGCAATCCGTTCCTCCCGCTCCGTGCAATATCGGATTCAATTGCCGAGCGGCATCTCCGCCGCGTTGATGTACGGCTTCAAAAATTCCGGCTACATCGACCTGGACAAGCGTTTCTATGCCGCCAATGTGATGTACAAAGCCAATGGGTTAAATGTCGGCCTCGGCTACAACAATGGCCAGGATCAGAATGGCAATAGCGGCTTGATCTCAACCATCCTCGGCGGCTCTTACGAGACTGGCCCGTTCAAGTTCTTCGCAGGTTACTTGAATCAACGGAATGAAAACTCGGTTGTAGTACCGCTGTTAACTAGCTTGACTTGGGATGCCGGTATTGCCCCTACGCTAACGGCACAGCCGGCAGCATTACAGTCGGCGCTACGCAACTCATATATCAATACGTTGAAACAAAACTTCAAGCTGAACGCGGATAGTTATAGCCTCGGCATGCATTACAACACTGGCAACGGCCGCGTCATGGGTTCGGTCAGCCGTCAAAACGACAAGACCGCCTCCAACAACGATGCCACTCAATATGCGATTGGTTACGACCATAACCTTTCCAAGCGCACTGACATCTATACCGTGTTGGCTTATATTAAAAATGACAACAACGCACAATACGCACCGGGTGCAGCCAGTGCTCCAGGCGGCTTCACTACTTCTGGCGGCGTGTCAGGCAAAGCGTTTCAAATCGGCATGCGCCACCGGTTTTAAGGTGGAGATGCTGTAATTCGCCGCAATCCGGTTGTAAGCTGACCGTATGAATGTAAAAGAGGGTGCCGTTTAGGCACCCTCTTTTACATTAGAAGCGGCATCTGACATTAAAATTATACACAGCCATGTATTTTTAATAACCGCAATATAATTATGCGGAAATGCCATGCTTTTAATACATACTCCCCATATAATTTATATTGGCAACTATTCAGCCCGCACCAAGAAACTTCCAAACCGAAGTGGTTTTTTGTAGGAGCGCACCTGGGCGCGAAAGCAGTCGCCAGACTGCAGCCGTTGATCGCGCCCAGGTGCGCTCCTACAACATCGTACTATTCCACTCTTAATTGCTTTGCCGGCTGAATAGTTACTCTCATTGCAGTCAGCAGAGTGACATCAAATATCCACCGGATCGACTTCCAGCGACCATTTGGCGCGGGTCTTGATTTTCCGCAGCATGGCCAGCCAGATTTTGAGGAAAGATTGCAGCCCAGGGCGCGAGAGACATTCGATCAACAACTGGGCCCGGTCGACATTGGCCACGCGCGTCATCGTCATCGGAATTGGATCGTTGATGATAATGCCGGCGTGTTCGACTGCGCTTGCTGCCTGCTTGAGAAAATCAATCGCAATTTCCAGTTCACGGGCTTCGGCCCGCAGCAGCGCCTGATACAAGTAGGGCGGCAGGTGCGCTTGTTGGCGCTCTGCCAATAATGCATTAGCGAAGTGATCGTAATCGTGATTCACCACCGCCGCATATAACGGATGTTGCGGGTAACGGGTCTGGATCAATACTTGGCTGACGCTGCCGCCCTCCTTTTGTGCGGCGCGACCGGCGCGACCGGCGACTTGCATCAGTTGCGCGAACAGCCGTTCGCTGGCGCGGTAATCTTGCGAGAACAATGCGGTATCGGGATTAAGAATACCAACCAAAGTCAGGTTTTTGAAATCATGGCCCTTGGCCACCATTTGAGTGCCGATCAGGATATCGACTTCACCCCGGTGCACCGAGTCGAATGCGGCTTGCGCGCTGCCTTTGCGGCGGGTCGAGTCGGCATCGATGCGGCTGATTCGCGCTTCGGGAAAAATCGCTTGCAAGCCTTCCTCCACTCGTTGCGTGCCGCGCCCCAGCGGTTGCAGGTCGACATTGCCGCAGGTCGGGCACGATCTTGGGATGCGCAGTTCCAGGCTGCAGTGGTGACAACGCAGCCGATGCTCCGGTTTGTGCAGCACCATGAACGCAGTGCAGCGGCTGCAATTGCTGATCCAGCCGCAGGCGTCGCAGGCCAGCACCGGAGCATAACCGCGCCGGTTCAGAAACAGCAGTGATTGTTCACCGCGCTCCAGCCGCAGTTTGAGGGCGGCAATCAGAACCGGCGTCAAGCCGTCAACCGGCTTGTTGTGCTCCATGTCGATCAGGCGCACGACAGGCAGGACGGCTGCCTTGACCGCACGCTGGCGCAACTCCAGCATGCGATAACGGCCGGTTTGCGCATGCTGCCAACTCTCCAGCGAGGGTGTAGCGGAGCCCAGCACAATCGGAATTTCCAGTTGGCGCGCCCGCCACACGGCCAAGTCACGCGCTGAGTAGCGCAACCCTTCCTGTTGCTTGTAAGACGGGTCGTGCTCTTCGTCGATGACGATCAATTGCAATTTCGGCAGCGAGGCCAGAATCGCCAGCCGGGTGCCCAGCACAATGCGAGCTTGGCCTAAATGCGCCGCCAGCCAGTGCGTCATGCGTTCGCCTTCGGCCAGGCTGCTGTGCAAAGTGGCGACCGCAACGCCGGGGAAACGGGCCCGGATGCTGCCCTCGAGCTGCGGCGTAAGGTTGATTTCCGGCACCAGGATCAGGATTTGTGCATCGTCAAAATGCGCCAGGACGTGTGCCGCGGCTTGCAGGTAAACTTCGGTCTTGCCGCTGCCGGTAACCCCATACAGTAAATGCGGCGTGAATCCTTGCGCACCGGCAATCGCGTCCACCGCTTGCTGCTGCTCTGGATTAAGGACTGGCATTTGGGCTGGCGTAGCGTCATGTAGGGCTTCGATTTTTGCCAGTTTTTTCAATGCGCGGTCAAGCGCGGTGGTTTTTATAGCGCGCAGATTGCGCGGCAGGCCGGGAATCGCAACTTCACCCAGCGGGCGCTGGTAGTAATCGGCGGCGAAAACACACAGCGCGCGCCACTGATCCGACAGCGCCGACAACTGGCTGCGAATCGCCAGCACATCCTTGAGCTTGTCAGGCGGGACCGTGGTCTCGACATTCACCGCAACGATCAATCCGACCACCTCACGCGAGCCAAACGGCACCAACGCCAGCTGGCCCACCAAAGGTGCCGCTGCCGCTTGATCTTCCGGGTGCCAGCGGTAATCGAAGCAAAAGTCGAGCGGAGTGTCGAGCGCGACTCGGATGATTGTCAAGAAATTAGGCCTATCAGAGTGGGTTGCACTGCCGCTGCGCATTTTTTCTACTGCTCCACATAGCCTGTGGATAACTTTGTGGACAAATGTCTATTAAGTTGCTGTAGTCGCACACCAAAATCTATTGCCAGCATGCAATTTTGTTCGAAATATTACAATAATCACTTTAAAGTCAATGACTTGGAAAGCAGATTACCAAAGATGCATCACCTCTATCGAAATTTACCTACTGTTATTATTTTTGTGCATAAGTAAGTAAATCTGAAGCCGTTTGCAAACATGGAATACTGACTGAATGCGGCCTTGCAGGCAATATGCTGCTGCAAGCCGCACCTGGCAACAGGCCGACGCGGCAAGCGCAATCAGGCCCTTTGTTGCCGGCTGTAGTCATGCACCGTTTCAACCATCGCCGTCACCGCTTCCGGTGGCGTGAACTGCGAAATGCCATGCCCCAGGTTGAAGACGTGACCATTGCCGTCGCAGGGCGTGCCGAATGCATCAAGCACCTTGATCACTTCGGCGCGGATCTGGTCTGGATTAGCAAACAATACGCTCGGATCGAGATTGCCTTGCAGCGCGACTTTGTCACCGACCAGCGCGCGCGCTTTGGTAAGATTCACAGTCCAGTCCAGGCTGACCGCATCGGCACCGATGTCGGCGATCTGTTCCAGCCACAGTCCGCCGCCCTTGGTAAAGACGATCGATGGAATGCGCACGCCATCTTTATCGCGTTTCAAGAGTTGCATTACTTCACGCATATAAAACAGCGAAAATTGCTGATAGACGCCATCGGCCAATGCGCCGCCCCAAGTGTCGTACATCATCACCGACTGTGCGCCGGCATCAATTTGTGCGTTCAGGTAATCAGCCACGGTGGCGGCATTGATCTTCAGGATGTGGTGCATCAGATCCGGGCGTTGGTACAGCATCGTCTTGACCCGCCGGAAATCGTCCGAACCGCCGCCTTCGATCATGTAACAAGCCAGTGTCCACGGGCTGCCGGAGAAGCCAATCAGCGGTACCCGGCCATGCAATTCAGTGCGAATTTGCGTCACTGCATCGAATACATATTGCAACGAACCCATGTCCGGCACCTGCAACGCCAGCACATCTTTTTCATTGTGCAGCGGGCGTTCGAACTTCGGCCCCTCGCCTTCGACGAAATACAAACCGAGCCCCATCGCATCAGGCACCGTCAGAATGTCGGAAAACAAGATTGCCGCATCCAGTGCATAGCGATCCAGAGGCTGCAGCGTGACTTCTGTAGCGTAATCTGGATTCTTGGCCAAGCCAAGGAAGGAACCTGCCCGCTCCCGCGAAGCACGGTATTCCGGCAAGTAACGACCGGCTTGGCGCATCATCCAGACCGGCGTGTAGTCGGTGCTCTGCCGCAGCAGTGCACGCAGGAAAGTGTCATTCTGAAGCGGAGCAAATTGGGTCATGGCATGCGTCTGGTGGCGAAAACAATCTGACATTATCGCCGATAACGATGCGCAGTCGATAATCCATCACGAAGTGAATGTCAGAAATAAAAGGGCAGCAGGATAGAGATTTAGCGCGCTCAAGCAGCAAATGCATCGCAACTTCAGATCGAGCAGACGCCGTCATAGTCAAACCGTAAAATGCGCTTTATATACCGCCGTCCAATTTCTATGCGGATGTGACTGCACGATATCGGTGCAGTTGCCGACTCACACCACTTTCATTTTGACGTAGTCTGGATTGGCCGGCGGATAGGTCAGTTGCATTTTTTCCAGTACTTCCACCAATATGCTCGCGATTGCCAGATTGCGGTGAGTTTTGCTGTTGGCCGGGATCACATACCAAGGCGCATGATCGACGTTTGTTTCCTGGATCGCCTGCTGGTAGGCCTGCTGGTATTCGGCCCAGTATTGCCGTTCCGCCAAATCTTTGGGGTCAAACTTCCAGTGTTTATCGGGGTCACTGATGCGCTCCTCCAGACGCTGCTTTTGCTCTTCCTTTGAAATATGCAAAAAAAATTTCAACAACACCGTCCCGCTCTCTGCCAGCATACGTTCAAAATCCCGGATTTGGGCATAACGGCGCTGACATTCCTTTTCGTCAATCCAGCCATGCACGCGGCTAATCAGCACATCTTCATAATGGCTACGATTGAAAATTACAATTTCACCCTGCCCCGGCACTTCCTTGTGAACCCGCCACAGGTAATCATGCTCGCGCTCGTTTTCGGTGGGTGTCTTGAATGCAACGCCGCGTATCCCGAGCGGATCGATCAGCCCGAACACACCGCGCACCGCGCCATCTTTGCCAGCGGTATCCATGCCTTGCAGCACCACCAATAATTTCCGCTCCCGGGCAGCATAAAACACGTCCTGATAGCCAGCTATGCGCTCCGCCAGCCTGACTACCTGCAGTTTGTCTTCGGATTTATCATTCGTTTTCCCCGCCGACGCCAATGGTTTGCTGGCTGCATCGGCATCATGCAAGTCCATTTTTTTCCTGGCGCGAAACAATTCACAGATGTTCATTGTGTTCTCCGATTCAAGTAAATGGCTGCGTCAACCTTGATGCACCGATCCATCACCACCTGCAGCCCGGCCGTGCGCGCCTTGGCCGCCGCCGACTCGTTATTGATCCCCATCTGCATCCATAACACCTTGGCGCCGATTGCGATGGCTGCATCTGCGATCGGGGGAATATCGGCCGATTTGCGGAAACAGTCGACGATATCGATTCCAATTCCTTCTACCCACAAAGCAGCAGCCGCGTCATTCAATGTTGCGTAACAATATTCTCCCAGTATGTAAGTACCTGCTAACATTGGATTGACTGGAATAATTTTGTAGCCGTAAGCCTGCATGGAGCTAGCTACTTCGTAGCTGGGCCGGGTGCTTTTGGCTGACAGACCAACCACGGCAATGGTGCGATTCAGGGAAAAAAGTTGCTGAAAATTAATTTCTTTTACTGGTTTTTCGGAAAGTTGCATGGCGACTAATCCTACATAAGCGTGTGGTTGGCAGGGCTAAACACAAAAACCTTTCCAAAAAAATGAAAGGCAGCCAAAGCTGCCTTTCATTTTACTGCTAGCGCCACCAGGTCGCGATTAGCGTTTTTGACGCAATTTCTGAATTGTCGCCAACTCCGCAATCGCAATGGCGAGTTCGATCTGCGCCTTGGCATAGTCAATTTTAGATTCTCTATTGACCATTGCTTCTTCAGCCAGCTTTTTCGCTTCCATTGCCTGGGCTTCATCCAAGTCAGCACCGCGAATCGCGGTGTCGGCCAGTACTGTAACCACATTCGGTTGCACTTCCAGGATGCCGCCAGCTACAAAGACGTATTCTTCTTCGGCCCGGTCAACCATCTTGATGCGCACCGCACCCGGTTTGATGCGGGTAATCAACGGAGTATGCTTGGGATAAATTCCCAACTCGCCCGATTCGCCCGGCAACGCGACGAATTCGGCTTCGCCGGAGAAGATAAGCTCTTCGGCGGAAACAACGTCAATGTGAATTGTGTGTGCCATGTTAGAACCTTCTCATTCATCAAAGACCAATAGATGGCAGGCGGTCTGTGTACCCATCGCAACGTCGTTCACAGATACCGCATGCCAGGCGATTAGTTCATCTTTTTCGCTTTTTCGATCGCTTCTTCGATTGTGCCAACCATATAGAACGCTTGTTCCGGCAGGTGATCCAGTTCACCGGATGCAATCATCTTGAAGCCCTTGATCGTATCTTTGAGCGAAACGTACTTGCCTGGGGAACCGGTAAACACTTCGGCAACGTGGAACGGCTGCGACAGGAAGCGTTGCATTTTGCGTGCCCGCGCCACCAACTGCTTGTCTTCCGGTGCCAGTTCGTCCATCCCCAGAATCGCGATAATGTCGCGCAATTCCTTGTAACGCTGCAAAATGCCTTGCACTGCCCGTGCGGTATCATAGTGCTCTTGACCAACTACTTGCGGATCCAGTTGACGTGAAGTCGAATCCAGTGGATCAACCGCTGGATAAATACCCAAAGAAGCGATATCGCGCGACAGCACCACGGTCGAATCCAAGTGGGCAAAAGTAGTCGCAGGAGAAGGATCGGTCAAATCATCGGCAGGCACATACACGGCCTGAATCGAGGTAATCGAACCAGTTTTGGTTGATGTAATACGCTCTTGCAGACGGCCCATTTCTTCGGCCAGCGTAGGCTGGTAACCCACGGCGGAAGGCATCCGGCCCAGCAACGCGGATACTTCAGTACCGGCCAGTGTGTAGCGGTAGATGTTATCTACGAAGAACAGCACGTCCTTGCCTTCATCGCGGAAGCCTTCTGCAATAGTCAGGCCGGTCAGCGCGACGCGCAAACGGTTGCCCGGCGGCTCATTCATCTGGCCGTACACCATCGCAACCTTGTCGAGAACGTTGGAATCTTTCATCTCGTGATAGAAGTCGTTACCTTCGCGAGTACGTTCACCGACACCGGCAAACACGGACAAGCCAGCGTGCTGCTTGGCGATGTTGTTGATCAATTCCATCATGTTGACAGTCTTGCCCACACCCGCGCCGCCGAACAGGCCAACCTTGCCGCCTTTAGCGAACGGACAGATCAGGTCGATCACCTTAATGCCGGTTTCGAGCAAATCCTGCGATGGTGACAAATCATCATAAGCCGGAGCTTTACGATGGATCGATGCGCGTACCTCGCACTTGACCGGACCCGCCTCGTCAATTGGGTTACCGAGCACATCCATGATGCGGCCCAAAGTTCCGACGCCAACCGGCACCATAATCGGCTTGCCGGTGTTTTGTACCATCATGCCGCGGCGCAAGCCGTCGGAAGTTCCTAGTGCAATGGTACGGACAATGCCGTCGCCAAGTTGTTGCTGAACTTCCAAAGTCAGGGCAGCGCCTTCCATCGTCAGCGCGTCATAAATCTTGGGCATTGCGTTACGTGGAAATTCTACGTCTACCACTGCGCCGATACACTGAACGATTTTGCCATCAGCCATTTTCGTTCCTTCAAATAGTTAAATTCGTTTCACGCTTGCGCGCTATTAAACCGCTGCCGCACCGGCGACGATCTCGGAGAGTTCTTTGGTAATTGCAGCTTGGCGGGTCTTGTTATAGACCAGCTTCAGCTCTTTAATGACGTTACCTGCATTATCGCTAGCCGATTTCATCGCCACCATTCGGGCCGACTGTTCTGAAGCGATATTTTCAGCCACAGCCTGATAAATCAGAGCCTCGACATAGCGCACCAGCAATTCATCGATCACAATCGCGGCTTCCGGCTCGTAGATGTAATCCCACGAATGGGCATCCTTATCGCCTTCCAGCTTTCCGGCAGACAATGGCAGTAATTGCTCGATCGTCGGCTCCTGCTTCATCGTATTGATGAACTTGGTGTAACACAGGTATACCGCATCCAAACTGCCTTCCTGGTACGCATCCAACAACACCTTCACCGGGCCGATCAATTTTTCCAGGTGCGGCGTATCGCCGAGTTGCACCGCGTGCGACACCACTTTAGTGCCGATACGATTGAGGAAGCCAAAACCCTTATTACCGATCGCCGTAGCCTCGATACCGACACCCTGCGCTTCAAACTCTTTGAGTTTGGCGGTAACCGCGCGCAATACGTTGGTATTCATGCCGCCACACAAACCCTTGTCGGTACTAACCACGATGAAACCGACCTTGCGGGCAGCTTCAGTCTTGACCAGAAATGGGTGCTTATATTCCGGATTGGCTTGCGACAAATTAGCTGCGATATTACGAATTTTGTCACTGTAAGGACGGGCCGACCGCATCCGTTCCTGCGCTTTACGCATTTTGGAAGCAGCGACCATTTCCATCGCCTTGGTGATCTTTTTCGTATTTTCTACGCTATTGATCTTGCCACGTATCTCTTTGCCTGAGGCCATGAGTATTCAGCTCCAGTTAAGTTTAATACGCGCCAGATTTTTTGAAATCAGAAACCGCAGCAGCCAAGGCAGCTTCGTCGTCTTTACCAAGTTGCTTGGTTTCTTCAATCTTGGCGAGCAGCGCTGCATGACTGGTCTTCAGGAAGCTATGCAGTCCGGATTCAAATGGCAAAACTTTCTTGACTTCAATATCGTCGAGGTAGCCTTTGTTGACTGCGAACAGGGTCGCGGCCATCAAGGAAATCGGCTGAGGCGAATACTGCGCCTGCTTTAACAGTTCAGTCACGCGTGCGCCGCGATCAAGTTGTTTGCGCGTAGTTTCGTCGAGGTCTGAGGCGAACTGTGCAAACGCTGCCAGTTCACGATACTGCGCCAGGTCGGTACGAATGCCGCCAGACAGGCCCTTGATGACCTTGGTCTGTGCCGCACCACCAACCCGCGACACTGAAATACCTGCATTAATCGCTGGGCGGACACCAGCGTTGAACAACGAAGTTTCCAAGAAAATTTGGCCGTCGGTAATCGAAATCACGTTGGTAGGCACGAAAGCGGAGACATCGCCAGCCTGGGTTTCGATAATTGGCAAAGCTGTCAGCGAACCGGTTTTACCGGTGACTGCGCCGTTGGTAAACTTCTCGACGTAAGCGGTATTGACACGCGCTGCCCGTTCCAGCAAGCGGGAGTGAAGGTAAAACACATCACCGGGGTACGCTTCACGACCTGGTGGGCGGCGCAGCAGCAAGGAAACCTGACGGTACGCTACCGCCTGTTTGGACAGGTCATCGTAGACGATCAACGCATCTTCGCCACGGTCGCGGAAATATTCGCCCATCGCGCAACCGGAATAAGCCGACACATATTGCATCGCGGCCGATTCAGACGCGGAAGCTGCAACCACGATGGTGTACTCCATTGCACCATGTGCTTCCAGCGAACGCACGATGTTCTTGATGGAAGAGGCTTTTTGGCCGATCGCAACATAGATACAGGTGACGCCCTGACCTTTTTGATTAATGATGGCGTCAATCGCCACTGCCGTTTTACCGGTTTGACGATCGCCAATGATCAATTCACGCTGGCCACGGCCGATCGGCACCATCGAATCAATCGACTTCAGGCCTGTTTGCATCGGCTGTGAAACGGATTGACGCGCAATCACGCCTGGTGCGATTTTCTCGATCGGCGCAGTGAGCTTGGCATTGACCGGACCTTTGCCATCGATCGGCTGACCCAGTCCGTTAACTACACGGCCAAGTAGCTCAGGGCCGATAGGAACTTCCAGAATACGTCCGGTACATTTGACGATATCGCCTTCGGAAATATGCTCGTAGTCGCCCAGAATCACTGAGCCGACCGAGTCACGTTCAAGGTTCAGCGCGAGGCCGAATGTGTTGCCGGGGAATTCCAGCATCTCGCCTTGCATCGCGTCGGACAGACCGTGAATGCGGCAGATGCCGTCGGTAACGGAAATAACCGTACCTTGATTGCGAATCTCAGCACTGTCGCCGAGCCCTTGAATGCGGCTCTTGATCAGTTCGCTGATTTCAGACGGGTTGAGTTGCATACTAACTCCTAATTATGTTCTTGCTGCTGATTTGCGGCTTACTCTCTGGCCCAAGCCGCGATTAAGCGGTCAAGGCGGCTTGCATCTGCTGCAGCTTTGCGCGTACGGAGGTGTCCAGTACTTCATCTCCGACCATCACCCGCACGCCGCCGATCAACGATGAATCCACCGTGACAGTTGGGCGCAGTTTGCGGCCGAATTTTTTCTCCAACGTCACAGTCAATCCCTGCACCTGGGTCTTCGTCAATTCGAATGCACTGGTGATTTCGACGTCGGAAGTACCTTCATCGGAGTTTTTGAGAACATCGAATTGGACTGCAATTTCCGGCAACAAAGTCAGACGTCTGTTATCGGTCAATACGCCGATAAAATTTCTGGTTTCCTCATTGACGGGAGCTTTCAGCACGGACAAGAACGCATCAGCAATTTGTTTTGCTGAAACATTCGGATTGTGCGCAAGAGCTTGGACATCAGCGATAGCCGAAACTTGCGCCATCTCGAAAAGGCGTTCCGACCAAGCCGACAGGTTGCCATCTTTCGCGACGCGGAACAGCGCCACTGCATAAGGACGAGCGATGGTTGCGAGTTCAGCCATGATTACAGTTCAGCTTTCAATTGGTTCAACAAATCAGCATGTACTGACGCATTAACCTCACGCTTGAGGATTTGCTCGGCACCCTGAATTGCAAGGGTCGCAACCTGACCGCGCAATTCTTCGCGGGCTTTCACAGCTTGCTGGTCAGCATCAGCCCTCGCTGCCGCAATGATTCGAGCAGCTTCGTCAAACGCAGTTTTTTTGGCTTCTTCGATGATCAGTTGACCGCGTTTTTCTGCTTCTGAAATACGTTTTTGACCCTCATCACGCGCGGCAGCAAGCTCTATTAGTACATGCTTTTCTGCCGCTTGCATCTCAGCTTTGCCGCGCTCTGCAGCTGCCAAGCCGTCCGCGATTTTCTTTGCGCGCTCATCGAGCGCTTTCATCAGTGGCGGCCACACGAATTTCATCGTGAAGAACGACAGGATGAAGAAAACCACGAACTGAGCAAACAATGTTGCATTAATGTTCACGGTTAATCCCTTATCTAAATGGCTCTTTTCAACAGCATGATGCTATCGGCAAGAAAAGGACGTCGGTTATTTAACGAACGGATTTGCAAAAGCGAACAACATGGCGATACCGACACCGATCAGGAACGCAGCATCGATAAGACCAGCCAGCAGGAACATTTTAGTTTGCAAAGTATTCATCAGTTCAGGCTGGCGAGCAGATGCTTCCAGATATTTACCACCCATGATGCCAATACCGATACAGGCGCCGATAGCACCCAAACCAATGATCAAACCGCAAGCCAGTGCAACCAAAGCGACGTCAGTCATGACAATTCCTTCAAAGTTAAAGTTAGTTCAAAAATTTCAAAACGAAAAAACGAATTTACTCATTACTACAATTTTAATGCTTCTCATGCGCCTGACCGATATACACCAGCGTCAACATCATGAAAATGAATGCCTGCAATAGAACAATCAGAATATGGAAAATAGCCCATATCGAGCCAGCAACCACTTGCCCCACGAAGCCGAACGCAGTTGCCATTCCACCCAGCAGCGCAATCAACAGGAACAGTAATTCGCCGGCATACATGTTGCCGAACAGCCGCATGCCCAAGGACAGGAACTTGGCTGCGAACTCGATCAGGTTCAGCAGCAAATTGAACGGCGCCAGCCAGATACCGAACGGCGCAGCAAACAATTCATGAATAAAGCCGCCCAAGCCCTTGATCTTCAGGTTGTAGAAAAGCATTAATACCAGCACTCCCAGCGCAATGCCCAGGGTGCCATTCAGGTCAGCAGTTGGCACCACGCGGTGATAAGGAATAACCCTATCGAGACCGGCCAGCTTGAACAAACTGGAGAACAGGTCAACCGGCAGGAAATCAAGTGAATTCATCAGCAAGACCCAGACGAACACAGTCAAGGCGAGCGGAGCAATGAAAGAGCGGTCGCCATGCACAATGGCCTTGGCCTGGTCGTCGACCATCTCAACTACCATTTCGATAAAAGCCTGGAAACGTCCGGGCACGCCGGAACTGGCCTTGCGTGCCGCCATGTACATAAGCAAGCTACCAACTACACCGGCAAATATAGACCAGAAAATGGTGTCCATATTGATTATAGAAAAATCAACGATTTTGTCCTGGTGCTGCGTGGAGAAATGGCCCAAATGGTGGACGATATACTCTTTTGCGGTAGGCACATGCCCTGCTTGTTCTGCTACGCTCATGGTCGATGTCTAAATAGTAGGATAAAATAACTTTTAAGTACTACGATGAAGCCGCCTAAAAAAGCAGGCCAGTTGATATCGCGGTACAACCAGGCGACGACCCCAAACAGCGCCATCGTTGAAGCAATCTTGATAAACTCGCCGACAAAAAACGCCATCGGGTCTGCCCCGCCGGGCCTATGTGCTGCCATGAAAAGGCGTACCGCGAACAGGCCGTTTGGAACAACACAACAAATGCCGCCCAATAGTACGGAAAGAGCTACCGTCATACCGCCGAGCAAGCCGGCCACTAATGTAACCAGTATTGTTGCGAATATTTGTAGCATCACAATGCGCGCCATGCTTACCTCAATCCTGCCTTCGCATTATGAATTTGCCGCAATGCCGAAGAAGTGAAACGGTTAGGCGGAATTGCTTGCAGTGTTATGCTTTTAAAAGCCACGGAATTATAAGTGCTACTACGTAGCGCGTCAAATTTTGATGGCCTGGTATTGTGATTTTGTTTTATATTACTTTAGTGAATAGCGCCTTATTCACATAGTTAATATTCAGTATATTTACGTATTCTGTAATATTTGAACTGATATATTTTGAGTTTTTTTTAAATCAGGCGGCAGATTCAACTATTAAGCGCCGCTGTATCTAGTTTTTAGCTTATTACCGGCTATAAACCAGTCTAACTAACTGGTGTGATGAGAATAGGCCGGTGAAGACGCTGCGGCGCTTCTCGGCCAAGCTTAATCACGACGCCGCTCACCCCAATCGTTGAACTTCTTGCTTCATCCTCGCCAGCGACTTGGCTACAAACGCTCTAGGCTTTTACAGTCCGGCAGTGCGGTGAATTAGGTTTTACGCCGGTAAAACTGCTATTTTTGTCCGTAATATAATCAAAAATTTGCGATATTTTTGCAGTATCTCTGCGCAAAATTTCAGCGTCCCTGGGGTTTTTAGCCGCTTGGGCGTTCCTGACGGTGGGAACTTAAGACACCATCCAATTTTTCTAAAATCCAATGGGGATGATTATGGAGTGGAACAGTTTGGCACGCACCCTTGGACTTTTTTTCGCTACTGCGGTGGCTGAACTTATTGGCTGCTACCTGCCACTACTCTGGTTAACGGGCAAAGGGGGCGTTTGGCTAATCTTGCCGGCGGCGCTTAGTCTGATGGCTTTTGTCTGGCTGCTTACCCTGCATCCCGCAGCCAGCGGTCGGGTCTATGCCACTTATGGCGCGGTCTATATTGCTACCGCTTTGCTGTGGCTCTGGACGGTCGACGGGATTGCGCCGACGCGGAGCGACGTAGTCGGCGTGATTTTGGCTTTGTGCGGCGCTGGCGTTATCGCGTTTGGGCAACGGTCCGTCTAATGTGCTGAAAGGTTTGCAGGCCTCAGTGACTGCACACCTAACTACTGATATTCCAATGTTCTTGTTTTGTGTCGGTGAGCAAAAGTTATTGCAACAAAAAGGAGAATTTTTCGAATGCTGCATGAAATCACTCTTATTACGACGATTGCCACAGCACTCAGTTTCGGACTAATTTTCGGTCTCATTGCGGTACGTCTGAAGCTACCTGCGCTGGTCGGTTATCTTGCCGCCGGCATATTGATCGGTCCTGCGACGCCGGGCTTTGTCGCTGATGTGGGGCGCTGGCAGGGCAGTTGGCGGAGATCGGCGTCATGCTGCTGATGTTTGGCGTAGGCTTGCACTTTTCCCTCAATGACTTGCTGGACGTGCGGCGCATCGCTTTGCCCGGTGCAATATTTCAGATTGCGGTGGCGACGGCAATGGGTATCGCGCATTTGTGGGACTGGAGCCTTGGCGCCGGCCTGGTTTTTGGCGTGACGCTATCGGCTGCCAGTACCATGGTGCTGTTGCGTGCATTGGAAGATCGCGGAATTCTGGATTCTGAACAGAGTATCTACATACATGCACCATTTCACTCTTAATTTATATGCTGCCTGAAGAGTTATCTATTTTTTAAAAGCCTAGGAGTATAATCATAAACAGTAGTTTTTACGCACATATTTATTGCCTATTGAAAAATACTATGCATTAATATGTAAATACAAACAATTTCCTCCGTAACCGCATCCCCGCCGCTACTCTGCGCGTTGTGACGCAAACCGCCATAATTGCCGCCTGATATTATTTCATCTCTTTCATGTGCCTGCTGTCGATGCCACGGAAGAGAATCTGATCCACTTCCTTTGATTGCACACGATGCGCTCTGGCATGTTTTTCGCCGCGACGGCTTATGTTTTATGGGGTTTGTTTCCGCTGTATTTCAAGCTATTGCAAAGCATTCCGGCCCAGCAGATATTGATGCACCGGATCATCTGGTCGCTGGCCTTCGTGCTGGTGGTGCTGGCCTGGCGGCGTCAGTGGCGGTGGCTGTACAAGGTGGTGCGCCAGCCCAAGGTCTTGCTGGGCTTTGGCGTCAGCGCGCTACTGCTGTCGACAAACTGGCTGATTTATATCTGGGCGGTTAATAGCGGCCGGGTGGTCGATGCCAGTCTGGGTTATTTCATCACCCCACTGGTGAACGTGCTGCTGGGTTATCTGCTGCTGAAGGAAAGATTGCGGCCGCTGCAATGGGTTGCCATCGCATTGGCCGCAGCGGGCGTGGCCTGGCTGACCTGGCAAAGCGGTCAGTTGCCGTGGATCGGACTGATGTTGGCTGCCACTTTCGGCACCTACGGCCTGCTGCGCAAGACTGCCGCGCTCGGGCCGCTGGAAGGCTTGACGCTGGAAACCCTGCTGCTGGTGCCGCTGGCGCTGGCGTATTTGGCGCTGCTAAGCTCGCAGGACCAGAACGCCTTTCACAGCGCGCCTGCTGCGACCCGCTGGCTGCTGGCCGCGGCCGGCCCGATCACCGCCATCCCATTGCTGCTGTTTGCCGCCGGCGCACGCCAGATTCCGCTCTCGACTCTCGGCTTTCTGCAGTATCTTGCGCCCACGTTGCAACTGTTGATCGGCGTCTGGCTATACCACGAACCCTTCAGCGGCGCGCGTTTAATCGGCTTCGTCACCATCTGGGCCGCGTTGGCCATATATTCGGCGGAAGGCTTGTGGCAAGCGCACCGCAGCCGGCAGCGGCGCAAGGCCGTCGCAACAGGGCTGTAATACTATTTACGAATAATCTTCGCGCAGGGAAGCCAACGGTAAATCGCCCTTCATGACGACGCCAGATCCGCTGACCTGCCATCACCCGTGAAAGACAATAATGGCTTTGAACATTGCACAGCCGGCCAACCCGGCCAATCCCGCCTTAATACCGATCCCGCTGTCCGAAAGAGTGTTCGGTTTTCGCGAGCACGCATCCTTGTGGTTCAGCCTGGGCGTGGGCCTGCTGGTAATGCAGGTCGGCGCGTATCTGGTGCCGGCCATGGGCACCCAAAGCGCGCTGCTGGCGATTGTCATCGGCTCGCTGCTAGGCGCTGGCTTGCTCGGTTGGGTGGCCTTGATTGGTTGCGAACGCGGACTGTCCAGCCCAGCCTTGATGCACCAGACTTTGGGCACCGCGTTCGCCAAACTTCCGGTGATTCTGAATATCGTGCAACTGGTCGGCTGGACCGCTTTTGAACTGGTCATCATGCGTGATAGCAGCACTGCGCTAATCAAGGAGAGTACCGGCATCCAGGCGGCTTGGGTACCGGTGCTGACTTCGATTTTCTGGGGACTATTGCTGGTCAGCCTGGCGAATGGTTCGATGATTAGTCTGGTGCGCCGCTTTGTCGGGCGTTTCGGCTTGCCGCTGGTGGTTTTGTCGCTGTTCTGGCTGACCTATCAATTTGGGATGCGGGCGCACAGCCAGGGTTTGGCTGCGCTCTGGAACAAAGCCGGCGACGGCTCGATGAGCACTATTGCCGCGATTGATCTGGTGATGGCGATGCCGGTCTCGTGGCTGCCGTTGGTGGCCGACTTTGCCCGCTACGGCAAAACCGGGCCGGCCACGGTGCGCGGCACCTGGGTCGGCTATACGATTGCGAATATCTGGTGCTATGCGCTGGGCGTGCTGGTGATCAGTACTACCGCGCCTGGGGTGGAGTTGGTCGGCGCGTTACTGCTGGCGCAGGGCGGACTGGTGGCGTTGGGTTTGATCCTGATCGATGAAATGGACAATGCCTACGGCGATGTGTACTCGGGCGCGGTGTCGCTGAATTTCATTGGTAGTCATTTCAGCGTCAAGACCTGGGGCATCACGCTGGCGCTCGTGGCAACTGGTTGCGCCATCATGTTGCCGATGCACAGCCTGGAGCCTTTTCTGCTATTGCTGAGTTCGATCTTTGTGCCATTGTTCGGCGTGGTGATTTCGCAGCTAACCATGCAGGGCCGCGCCTCGCAGCACAGTATTAATACGGTTCCAGTGCTGATCTGGGTGCTCGGCATTGCAGCGTTTCATGCCGCGCCGCGCCTGGTGCCGGAGATCGGTTCGGCGCTTCCGAGTCTGGCGCTGACGTTGTTGCTGGGGACGCTGTATCGATTCTCGCAACGGCGTAGGTTGGGTGCAACCCACGCCGTTTGATGATGCAAAAACGGTGGGTTGCACCCACCTTACGATGCTATAGTATATTTATGTAGCGCAATTAAAATATGCGGTAAAGACTATATAAATGGCAATACTCCTTGTTTTTTAGTGGCGTAGAGTGGGTGCAACCCACCACTCAGGCGGCCGGCGGGATCGGCAATTTTTGCATCAGCATCGGTGCAAATGCGTGATTCAACGGTCCGTGGCCGTGGCCGGTGCGCACATCGGCTCCCTGCATAATCGCCTGATATACATAACTGCGGGCCATCTGCACTGCTTCGCTCAAGTCATGGTCGAGCGCCAGATAACAGGCGATAGCGGAAGACAGCGTGCAGCCGGTGCCGTGCGTATTAGGGCTTGCAATACGCCTGCTCGCCATGCGCAGTAGCTTTTGACCCGGTTGCAGTAACATATCCACCACTACCTCACCGTGCAGATGGCCGCCTTTCAATAATACGGCCGGCGCTCCCAATAGCATTAAATCGTGCGCGGCCGCAGCCAACTGCGCCTCGACTTCCAGCACCCGTCCCAGCAACAGGGCGGCTTCATCCAGATTGGGCGTGATTACCGTCACTAGCGGAAACAATTCCGCCACCAGCACGGCAATAGTTTCCTGGACAATCAAGCGGTCGCCGCTGCTGGCCACCATTACCGGGTCGAGCACTACTAGCGGCCAGCGATAACGTTCAATCGCTTGCGCTACCACCCTAACCACTTTCGGATCGTGCAGCATGCCGATCTTGACCGCATCGACACCGATATCGCCGACCACCGCATCGATTTGCTGGGCCAGCATTTCGGCCGGCACAGCATGAATCGCCACTACCCCGCAAGTATTTTGCGCAGTGAGGGCGGTAATGGCGGTCATTCCAAAACACCCCAGCGCCGAAAATGTCTTCAGGTCAGCCTGAATGCCGGCGCCGCCGCCGCTATCCGAGCCGGCAATACTCAGTACGCGTGGATATTGAAACGGCAGCAGAGGCAAAATGCGGTGGTCGGCAGTGGATTGTTGAGTCACTTCGATAGTCCTCAGAATAAATTGCAAGATGGCAAGCTTTGGTGATCCATGACAACTGCAGCGTAGAGGATGATTATCGCATTCACCCGGAAAATCATAAAGCCGTCAGAGTCACTCCGGCGCCGTTTACAATCTGCCATATGAAAAATTCAAGCATAAAAATCATGCTGCCCGACAATGCATTGCTATTACGGATTGCCGACGACCTGGTCGAACATGGCTGGTCGCAACAAGACGCTTTTTTGCCGCAAGAACTGACACTGCAACTGGCCGGCGAATGCCGTGCGCGTGCGGCGCAAGGCGCTTTAACACCGGCCGGGATCGGTCGTGGTGCTGCAATGGCGGTACAGGAAGGGGTCCGTGGCGACCGGATTCAATGGCTGGAACCAGGGCAATCGCCTGCTTGCGAGCGCTATTTACAGATCATGGAAACGGTGCGCCTGGCGCTTAATCGGACTCTTTATCTGGGGCTGGAGGATTACGAGTGTCATTTTGCCCTGTATCCGCCCGGCGCTTTCTACCAGAAGCATCTGGACCGTTTTCACGATGATGATTGCCGTACGGTCTCGGTGATCGTCTACCTCAATGATGCCTGGTTGCCAGAGCATGGCGGCGCCCTACGCTTGTATCCGGGTGGCAAAAACGGGCAGGATGTGCCGGATGCACGGGATGTTGCCCCATTGGCGAATCGTCTGGCGTTGTTTCTTTCTGCCGACATGCCGCACGAAGTGTTGCCATCGACCCGCGAACGATTGTCGCTTACGGGTTGGTTCAGGCGGAGACATTGGAATGGTTTCTAAATCCGTCTTTAGCTTTTAAGTGGCCTGCTGCTTATTTGAAAAATACCTAATTTCCAAGTAGCCTGTGCCTCCCCACACAGCCCGATTCGCGCAAACTACCTTACCAAATTAGCGCTGGCTTTAAGTCAGTGGGAGCGTGTTTGGTGTATCCTAGTTCGCATGAATAATGAAACCGACATCCAACTCAGTGGGCCATTCACCGTTACCGATACGGCCGGCCAGACACGGAAAATTCAGGCAATTCGGATCTTTGATGAAGGCTACGGGATTATCGACGTCTATGTAGATTTTGCATCGTCGATAACAGGCGAGCATCTTTACAAAGATACCGTACTGGTCGGGCAGGTTCTGGCACGGCTCCGATTCCTCGGATATGTCGGGCCGGATTTTGGTCATGGCGATCTTGGCTTGCAAGACGACAAGCTGATTGCGCTGGAAGCACCGGAAGAATTCAATACGTTTGCTGCCAGCAAGGGCTGGAAAAATCTTGCCGAAGAATTTTCTGACGAAGATTCCAGCGAATTTTCCGAAAATCATGAAGCCGATTTTTCTGCCGGCAATAGCCAGACAGACTCTGCATCCAAAATCCAACTGGACGCGCTGATGCGCAAGTTCCAAGCCTAGTGACCGGCATGCTTATCGAATTGCCTGCCATGCCGCTTGAGCATGAGAATCAGCAAGATCAGAATTCGACCACGCAAGAACCCCGATTATGGCGCGACAGCGGCTGGACTGCACGCGTCATCAAAAATCAGGATGATGAAGGCTGGGCCGTCGAAATGATCCGGGACGACCAATTCGAACCCGCGTTAGTCGGCCCCTGGGCGATGGGCCGCAACAAAAAAGATCCAAAGCCGCTAGACTCCGCTGCGTTCCGCACCTTGATCAAGACCGCCTCGGAAGTCTTGCGCAGGCATGAGCAACAGTTGCACGCAATGCTGCACAAAAGCATCGCTGTGACTGTATGCTCGACACTTATCAACGTCATGCTGGACATCATTCCAGACGAGGACAATCCTTACGCTCTGCTCTCCGCACACGGTGAAGACGACACCCAAATCGCCCAGGTGCAGGTCGCCCCGGACTTCAAGCTGAACCGCATCAGCGCCACTGCCTGGATCGAAGACGTTTTTCGCAAGCCAAGATAATAGGTGGACAAGTCTAGAGTGCGCTTTTCCGGCTCACTGGCTAGGCGCGACGCCCGTAGCCCTTGAGGACAGGAGTTGCCCTTGCAGGACAAACTGTTTAACCTTAAGGTTACCAGGAAAAACAACGGCACTATTTCACAGCATGAAATAAAAAAACCCCCGCACGCTGAGTACGGGGGTTTTAGGGATAACAGCCTGACGATGACCTACTTTCACACGTGTTGACGCACTATCATCGGCGCGAAGTCGTTTCACGGTCCTGTTCGGG